>NZ_FSRE01000001.1 GCF_900141795.1 Sulfurivirga caldicuralii | reverse complement strand
CGGGAAGTCTGATCCAGCAGTCGTACAGCGTTTTCTGACGACATGTTGGTGTTGATTACCAATGCCATGATTGATCTCCTTTTTGGCTTGCTTGGCAGTTGATTGGGAGGTCTCTGCCTCCATTCTCACTTCCTGTATCGGCCGGGCGCGATGATCTTTAACATTTTTTTGACACAAAATCCGGCATGACTCATGCTATGTACACACATTGAAAAATGAACCGGAGTGATACAGACATGCCCTGGCAGGAAAATCGATTTGGCGATCGCTGGCTGACAGAGATCAACGGGCCCGCCTTTGCACAGCAGCCAGCCAACGTCATTTTTGAACGCACCTTTGGTGATACGTTTGACCAACCGGACATGCTTTATCTCATCTGTGGCAGCGATAGTGGACTGCTTTCCAGGCACCTGGAACAAAAATGCGGTGAGCGTAAAAAGTTCATCATTCTGGAAAGGGAAGATGTGCTGGAGCAGATTGAGTCTCCCAAGGCAAAATGCGTTGAGGTGCGGCCTTTCGAAACGCTGGACATGAAGGCGCTGGCCGAGGCATATCCCGAATACATCGACCACAATCGCTACATGGTGGTGCGCAGCCTTGCCATTCTTGACAATGTCAATCCGGACTATGCTGCCATGTGGCCAGAACTGCTGGAAACCTACAAGATCTTTCAGTTCTCCCAGGCATCCCTGCTCGGCACCCGTCGGTTCATCGATGCACAGCTCTTCAATGTTCCTTTCAATGAAAAACCGGTTGCCGACCTCAAGGATGTACTTCAGGGCCGCAGTGTCCTGCTCTTGGGAGGTGGGCCTACCCTGGACAATGGCATAGAGTGGATCAAGCAAAATCGTGACCAGCTGATCATCGCCGCAGTAGCGAGAATAGGCAGACGCCTTAAAGAGGAAGGCATCACACCGGACTTTTTTGCAGCGGTCGATCCCAATGACGTGAGTTATGACAATTCGAAATGGATAACCCCGTTTGAGGGAGAAACCTGTTTGCTGCACACCAATTACACCAATAGCGCCCTGTTGGGCGAATGGCGCAACCTGGACGCCTTCAGTGAATATCGTTACCCCTGGCATACGGAAGCCGAGGTTCGCAACCTTCCCACGGTGGGCCCTACGGTGACCAACACCCTGCTGCAGCTTGTCACTTACATGGGTGCAGAGAATATTTATCTTCTGGGTGTGGATTTCTGCTTTGGTCCACGGGGTGAAACCCATGAGTCCGGCAGTCTGGAAGCAAAGATGGCCAAAAATGCCCATGAGTCAGATCTGCGTATCGAAACCTATTCCGGACGACAGGCACTGACAAACACACCTTTTTATCAGGCCGCCCAGGCTATGGAAAGCTTTGTTCAGGAAATCCGCCATGAACGCCCAAACCTGCATGTCTATCAACTAGGCCACGAATCCGCCCGACTCAAGGGTGTACCACTTGCCCGTTTCGAGAAAGTACAACTAAACAGCAGGGAAACTATTAAAAAGGTACGCACTGCTATCGCAGGTCATCTGCAAAAAGATCCCCCCACACGTAAACGCTATCTGCAGGAGGCGCTGGGGGAAGTGCAGACAGAACTGAAGAAAATCCGCTCTGTACAGAAACTTGCCAAGGAAGGCATGGAGAAAGCATCAAGATTGTTCGAGGACTATGAGCAACTGGACCGACTGACACAAGGCATCGTCCGGATCAAAAAGAAACTGGAGTCAAGACACAAGGACGAACTGGAGCTCCTATTCCAGTATGCCGTCGGCAGCTACAAAGAATTCATGCGTCCTCAGGATGAGGAGCAGGAACAGAGCCACGATGAGATCAAAACGTCTCTCACCAATTATTTCGAAGCCTTCCATAAAAACGCCACCGATTTGCGGCACGCACTGGAACGATCAATAAAACATATTCAAAACGAGATCGATGCTCTGGATCCGGCCAAATTGCAAAAATGCACCCGTTTCTGGATCGAAAACGGCATGGAGGGGCGCATTTACTGGTGGCTCAAGTTCCATGCTCTTTCACCAGCAGAGCTGAATGATAAAGATCGCAAGCTGGTGGAAAAACTTCAGAGTCTGCACGAAGACAAACTTCATAACGACCTGGAAAGCAAACTGGTCAACCGCCTGCAAAGCCAGGCTCAGAAACTGGAACATCAACTCAAACTCCTGAATGAACTGTTTGAAGCCCGGGACAAGCATGGCATAGAGATTTTGCTACCGGCACTCAAGGATGGCGGCACGCAGCGCGCTGAGCAAATTCACGCCCTCGGCTGTGGTTATCTGGCTGAACTCAGTGGAAAGGAAGCCGAAGCACTGCAGGCCTATCTACAGGTCAATGAAACCGACATCCTTCCCAAAGCACTGAATCGCATTGCACAGATTGCACTTCGGCAAGGCAATCTAGAGCTGGCCATGCCGGCACTGGAAATGCTGATTCAGTATGACGAACGCTACCTGATTCTCTATGCGGATTTGCTGGCTGCCCAAGGTGATTTCGCTGGTGCGGTGCAGCTATACGACCATTATCTGAGCAAACATATGGATGACTATTCAGTATGGCTCAAAGCGGGCGAGGCTGCTTTCAAGGGTGGCGATATGATTGCCGCACAACAGTGTGCTCTACATGTGCTGGAAAAAACCGCTGATGCAGGACTCAGACAACAGGCCGAGGAATTGCTGAACCGACTTGATCAAGAATGACCTCGCTGGCGGAGAATGGTTTCCGCCAGCAGAAAATCCAGCTCCGAGTCGATATCGACGCTGTGCAGGGGATCCATCCGGTAGGCGTACAGCCTGGGTGTATGCCAGAAATCTCGCCCTTCCCGAATGTTCTCGGCACGGGATATTCCCACTGCACCATTGAGACGATACTGCTGCGGAAACTCCTGAGAACGCTTGCCAATCACTTGCGGGCGCAGGAAGTTATCCATCCGCCCATCTTCAGACAGGGTGTTCATCCATTCCGGTGGGTGATCCACCGGGCACACGCTGGCAACCCCACCGGCAGCCTTTTCAACGGCCAGTTCAATTGCTTCATCGATATGTTGCGCTGTTCTCAGAGGGGATGTGGGCTGCAGCACCACAACGTAATCGACCGGCCCATGCAACGCCTCCCATTGCGACAGGGCATGCCGGAGTACGCTGAATGTGGAGGCTTCGTCCGTAGCCAGATGGGTCGGCCGCATGAACGGCACTGCCACGCCGAAATCTCTGGCCACTTGGGCAATGGCTTCGCTATCCGTCGAAACCAGCACATCATCCAGATACTTGGACTGCAAGGCGGCTTCTGCTGTCCACCCCAAAAGGGGTTTCCCCGCCAGGGGACGGATATTTTTTTCTGGCAGGCGCTTACTGCCCCCCCGCGCCGGAATCACGCCCAGAAAGGTCTTACCCTGATAACTCATATCTGCTCCAGTAGATTGGGGCGATCCTGATCACCATCGGCCTTGAATTGCCGATAAAGCACCCCTTCCGGAACCGGGTCCGCCACACAATAAACAGGCACATTTCGCTGTTCGAAGGGTTCAAAGTAATTTGGGACAATCATCTCGCTCCGCTGGAAATTCAGTGGCTGCATGCCAGCACGCTCGAACACGCCTCTGCAAACCCCATGCTGGATACAGTCGACATACTCCGCATCCGCCTCAAATGAACGCTGACACACCATTGGCAGGACCAGACTCAACACCTCCTCGGAACCGACCATCTTCATGCAAACTGGCGCAGGTACTCGTCCTGAGCGCGCTGGAAGTCATCCATGCGGCCGATGTCGAGCCAGTATTCGTGAATGGGGAAAATGGTCACATTCCGCTGCAGCTCTGCAGCGGACTGCAGATGATCCGGCACATCACTGCGTCCTTTTGGCAAGGCACGCACAAATTCGGGACTCATCACGTAGATGCCGGCATTAACAAAATAGCGCTGTACCGGCTTTTCCACGATCTGCTGCAGGCGGCTGCCATCGGCATCGATCACGCCGTAGGGCACTTGCTGGGTATATTCGCGCACGCACAGCGTCGCAAACGCCTGTTCGGATTCGTGGAATTCCAGCAACCGCTCAAAGTCCACCTTGGTGAGCAAATCGCCATTCATCAAAATGAGGGGCTTATCTGGCTTTTCGGGCAGCAGATTCAGGCAGCCTGCAGTACCCAGCGGCTCGGACTCTTCCAGATACTGGATCTGCACGCCCCATTCTGAGCCATCACCAAAGTGGCGCTTGATCATCTCAGCCTTGTAGTGCACGGAAATAAAGAACTTATAGAAGCCCGCTTCGATAAAGGATTCCAGAATATGTTCAAGAATCGGCTTGTTGCCCACCGGCAGCAGAGGCTTGGGGGTCTCATCGGTCAGCGGACGCAGGCGGGTGCCGAAGCCACCGGCCATCAGCACGACCCAGTTGTCCTTGCGCTGGGTAACGGTTTCATCCCAGGTGTGCAATCCGACAAGTGTCCCGCTGTCATCCACGATGGGCAGATGGCGCAGGGAGCGCTTTTGCATGCGTGCCCGCGCCTGTGCCGGGGAAATGGCTGGCTTGACCACGGCAGGGTTCGGGTTCATCACCGCTCTGATAGGCATGTCCCAGGTGGTATCCGGCTTGAGCAGCGCACGGCGGATATCGCCATCGGTCACGACACCTTTAAGTCGACCTGCCGCGTCAGTGACCAGCCCGATCTGCAGGGCCGCGCTATCAATAATGCGAATTGCACGCTTGAGCGGCGTCTGCTCGTCCATGCAGGCCTTTTTCCAGTCCTTGCTGCTCATGGGGCCACCTTTTCTCGTATTATTTTCAATATCTTGCCTAATGTATCGGCACAGGCGTATGGATTTTGAGCCGAATCCACTTTCCCTTGCGTCAAAACCCTGTCAATGGCAGCAATGATCACGCCGCTTTCAGCCGGTACATCGACCACAGTGGCGGCACGCTCGCGGCCCGCCTGGCGGGCACCGATATTGACGGTCCGCACGCCAAAACTGGGGGCCTCGAGAATCCCACTGGATGAATTGCCGATTACGGCATCGGCGATGGCCATCAGACTGTGATAGCGCTGCTGCCCCAGCGATGGCGTCAGCCACACGCGATCCGGATGACGCGCTGCATAGGCTTGCCACAATGCATTGATGGCTTCACCACCCTCGTCCACATTGGCGTAGGTAATGATCTGCGAACTTTGCGGGAACGCCTCCAGCGCCTTGATCAGCGCTTCAACCTGCGCCTGCGGCGTCTGGCCGGTATCCGTTTCCGGATGAAAGGTGATCAGAAAAAGCGGCGCCTTGAGCGCAATGGGGCTTTGCGCCTGCAATGCTTCCCGCGACAGCCGTGGCTGATTGAGCACATTCCATACCCCGAGGGCGCCCACATGGAAAACCCGTTGCATCGGCAGCCCCATGCGAATCAGCGTTTCCCGCGCCCGTGCTGTAGCGGTCAGATGCCAGTCGGCCAACTGGCTGATGGCATGACGAAAGCGGTTGTCCAGGGCACCAAACGTCTGCTCCCCGCCGTGCAGGTGCACAATGGGGATGTGCAGCAGCGCCGCCGCCGCGGCAATGGCCAGGGTTTCAAAGCGGTCGCCCAGCACCACCAGCGCATCCGGTTTGAGCCGATCGAGCACCGGCGCGATCTGCTCGGCCGCACGGCCAAAGGCCTGAGCCGCATGCAGCGCGCTGGTATCGCTTTCGGAAAAAATGGGCACTTTAACGGCGACAGGCACGCCATCTGCCTCGATTTCGTGCTGCGTGCTGCCCTGACTTTCGAGCAGATGACTGCCGGTGACAAGCAGTTGCAGCTGTGCCCAGTCAGCCTTTTCCAGCGCCTTGATCAAGGGCTTGAGAATGCCGTAGTCGGCACGGGTGGTGGTGACAACGGCAATGCGCATCACCACGCAATACCCTCGTCCGTTGCGTAATCCCGTGGCGCCACCTGCCCGATCACATCATCCCACCGGTCGCCAAACCAGCCGGAAGGCGCACGCTTGAGCGTCACTTTCTCGGGCGTAAAGGCCTCGCCTGCACGGATCGGCCGTGCAGCCACTATGCGCCGCCGGGCCACGCTGCGTGTATTCGCCTCTGCCTCCATGGCCATCTTTTCGCCGCTGCCGAGCATGCATTGCGTTTCGCGCACAGCATCCACCAGCGCACGCAGTTCACCGGGCGTCAGGCTGGCGCGGTGATCGGGCCCCGGCAAGGATTTATCCAATGTGAAATGCTTTTCCAATACACTTGCGCCCAGTGCGGTTGCCGCTACCGCAGCATTCAGACCTTCGGTATGGTCCGAAAGACCCACCGGCACATGGAAAGTATCCGCCAGTGTGCGCATGGCGCGCAGATTGACCGCCTCAGGCGGTGTCGGATAGGCGCTGGTGCAGTGCAGGATGGTGAGATCCGCCTTGGGCAAGCCGGCCTGCAACAGGGTTTCGACCGCATGACGCACCTCCTCCAGTGTGGCCATGCCGGTGGAAAGAATTGTAGGTAGCCCCGCCTGACCAATGGCACGAAGAAACGGCGTGGACAGCAACTCGCCGGATGGGACCTTGATACGCCGCATTCCGATCGAAAGCAGGTATTCAAGGCTGTCCTCCTCAAAAGGGGTGGACATGAACTCAATGCCCGCCTCGTCGCAGTGTGCCTTGAGCTCAGCAAAGGCCTCCAGCGGCAGCGCAAGCTGTCGCAGCATCTCCAGCTGGCTCTGCTGCTGGCCGGTATTGCGTGCCTGATACGCCGCCTGCGGGGTAGCAGACGCTACCAGTTTTTCTGGAATGAAGGTCTGGAACTTGACTGCATCCGCGCCTGACTGCGCTGCCACGTCAATCAGTCGATGTGCCAGCGTGATGTCGCCATTGTGATTGACGCCCGCCTCGGCGATGATGAATACGCTCATGACACCCTCCGCGCCGGTGCACCCACATAAACGCCCGGCTCGGTAATATTTCGCGTCACCACACTGCCCGCCCCCACAATCACCTCATCACAAACGTGAATCCCCTGCAGCACAATCGCCCCCGAGCCGATGGTGCAGCCACTGCCAATGCAGGCTTCGCCATTGATGCGCGCGCCAGTGGCCACATGCACATGATCGCCGATGCTCACATCGTGCTCCACCAGCGCCTGTGAATTGATGATACCGTTCATACCGATCTGCGCAAAGCGGTTTACCAGCGCCTGCTGCATCACCACTGTCCCTCTGCCCAGCCAGGCTGTTCTGGAAACGCTGGCATTGTGGGCAATCAGCGTGACAAGCGGCGCATTCAGGTGCTGCAACTGTGCAAAGAGTCGGCGGCGCACTTGCGCACCTTTGATCTGCCCGGCCGCAATCACCACACCATCTGCCTGACGCAACAGGCGGGGCAAATCCCGATCAAATCCCACGATGCGCGCCGGTTTATGACGGCGGCATGGCAAACCGGGTCGTTCTACCGCACCCCAAATGGTCCACGCCGGCAGATGAGAAACCATCTCCACAATGCTTGCCGCATGGCCACCATTGCCGATCAGCAGCAAGCGCTTAGCCATAGGCACACCGTGGTGAAGAGGGCACACAAACCACTGTTTCAAACAGCGCCTGAGTGTGCGTCATATCCCCATATCGCAATGCCTGCCGATACGGCGGCTGTTGATGCAGCGGCGTCCAGAAGGGGCGCATCTGCACTTTGTGATCGCTCCCCGCCTGCAGAAGGGCGTCACGCGCTCTCGCACCAGCCGTTCGCACCGCCAGCAGCCAGTAATTAGGTTGCTGATGCGGGGTTTTTCCCGTCAGCAAAGGGGGGTCCCCGACTTTTTGCAGGGCCGATTTTTGCCGCTGCTTGAATGCGAGCATTTCTGGTAGCTTTTTCAGCTGCGATAGGCCCAGCGCGGCATTCAGATTGGGCAGACGCAGGTTGTAGCCCACCTCGTCGTGCACAAAGTGCCAGGGATGAGGCTGCTTGGCCGTGGTGGAGAGATGACGCACGCGCGCGGCCAGTACGACATCGTCGCTCAACACCATGCCGCCCCCGCCGGCGGTGAGAATCTTGTTGCCGTTAAAACTGAGCACGCCTGCCCGCCCGAACGTGCCGGCATGGCGACCACGCTGCCGACTTCCGAGTGCTTCGGCCGCATCTTCAATGACAGGAATGCCTGCCTGTTCAGCAAGTGCCATGATCCGTGGCATGTCGGCCATAAAGCCCAGGGTGTGCATGGGCACGATGGCGCCAATGCGACGCCCGCTTGCGCGATGGATATTGCCGTTGCATTCCTCGTGCAGAAAGGCTTCCAGGGCGTCCGCCGACAACGCCAGGGTCTTGTCCACATCCAGCAGCACCGGCTCGGCGCCGGCGTGCACGATGGCGTTTGCGGTGGCGATAAAGGTGAGGCTCTGGGTAATGACCAGATCGCCGGGCTGTACGTCCGCTGCCTTGAGCGCCAGCATCAGCGCGGCGGTGCCATTCACTACGGCCACGGCATGGGCCGCACCGGTGTAGTCGGCTACCGCCTGCTCAAACGCTGCCACCTCTGCCCCCACGGAGGAGACGAAGCCACTGCGTACCGCATTGGCAACAGCTTCGGCATCCGTTTCATCCAGACAGGGCGCATGCAGCGGCACGGTTTCATCCGTAGCATAACCCGCACGCAGCAGTTCGATCAGGGGCGAAAGGTCAGACATTGTAGCGGTCGGCCTTGTAGCGGCGCAGGTTGTCCTGATTGGTGAACCACTCGATGGTGCGGCGCAGCCCTTCGCGGATGTCGATCTGGGGCTGCCAGCCGGTCAGTTCGCGGATCTTGCGGTTGTCGCCCCACAGGCGAAACACCTCCGAGCCTGGCGGGCGCAGGCGCTGCGGGTCCTGCACAAACTGCCCGTCCCAGCCCATCAGTTCCCGGATGAGCTCAAGCGTATCGCCCACGGAAATCTCATAATTGGAGGCAATATTCACCACCTCGCCAACACAGGCATCACATTCGGCCAGCGCCAGCATGCCGCGGCAGGTGTCTTCCACGTAATTGAAATCCCGCGTGGGGCTTACGTCGCCCAGCTGGATCTGCTCGGCACCTGCGGCAATCTGTGTGATGATGGTGGGAATGACGGCACGGGCGGACTGGCGCGGGCCATAGGTATTGAATGGCCGCATGACCGTCACCGGCAGCGCAAAGGCGTGCCAATAGGACAGGGCCATCTGATCCGCCCCGATCTTGCTGGCGCTGTAGGGCGACTGCGGCTGCAATGGGTGCTTTTCGTCGATGGGTACATACTGGGCCGTCCCATACACTTCGGAGGTGGACGTGTGCATAAAGCGGCGCACGCCCGCTTCTTTCGCTGCCTGCACCATGTTAAGCGTGCCGGAGACATTGGTATCCACATAGCTCTGCGGCGCCCGGTAGGAGTAGGGAATCGCAATCAGCGCAGCCAGGTGAAAGACTGTGTCCACCCCTTCACTGATGGTGCGGCAGCACAGGGGATCGCGGATATCCCCCTCCACCACTTCCATCTGATCGTGCAGCGGTGATTCATCCAGCCAGCCCCAGCTGTTGAAGCTGTTGTACTGGGCCAGTGCGCGGACGCGGGCGCCCTGCTTAACCAGCTGTTCACTCAGGTGCGAACCGATAAAACCGTCGGCACCGGTCACCAGTACCGGACGATCCTGCCAGAAATCAGACATTCTGCTGCCACCATTGTTGATAGCGGGCCTTGCGCTGCACCACCTTTTCCAGATAGAGACGCGTTTCCCGCCGCGGGAATTGATAACGAATAATGCGGTAAACCTGCTCCGGCTTGAGGCGGTTGATGCGGGCGATGGCCTGCTCGCGGGTCTTGCCGAACTGCTTCAGCACCGCATTGATGCCGCCGTTGTAGGACGCCACCATAAGGTATTCGCGGCTGCGCGGATTTTTCACCCCGGCCAGATAGTGGTGCTTCAGCAACGCCAGATAGGCACTGCCGGCGGCCACATTGGTTTCCGGGTTGAGCAGTGCACGCTCATCAAGGCGCTTGCCCAGCTGCTTCATCACATCCTGTGCCGCCTGTTTCGGCATCACCTGCATCAGGCCCACGGCGCCAGAGCGGCTTTTCACGTGGGGCCGGTAGCCGCTTTCCGTTTCCACGATGGCAGAAACCAGGGCCACGTCGAGACGGTTGCGGCGGCTTTCGCGCACAATGAGGTCGTGCCAGCGCACGGCGCGATCATGGTAGGCCACCTCCTTGAGCGGAATGTGCACTTCGCGCCAGGTATGGCCCAGCTCCTGCACGGGGCGTGCCCTGGCAAGCAGTGCCCTGGCCATCTGCTGCGCCTGCAGCGGATAGCGCACCGGCTTGCCCTGCCACAGAATACGGCCGTAAAAGTTCGGCAGGCGAAGCAGCGCAATGCCCTTGGTGTCCAGCAACTGCTCGACACTTTTCAGCTCCGGCAGCAACATCAGCCGCACCAGCACCCGCTGCTGCGCGCGCTCGTCAAGACGCGCCGTATCCAGCAGCACGATGATTTCATCACCGAAAACCATGTAGTCCAGTGGTGCATCGCTGGCGATCTTGCCATCCACTTGCGCCGGATTGACAGGGGGGTCCCCGACTTTTTTCAAGTCGGGTTTTTGCGCCCGTTCTACGCTCTGAGAAAAACGGCTCTCAGACGGCATTTTGATGCTTGCAGCGGTATTTTCTTCGCTTTTCAGGGGGAGTGAAACAGGCGAAAGGTCCTCAACACCCCGCACCAGTGCAGACACGTTCATGCTCTGGGCGGCAGTCGGCCCGTCAGTATCCTGGTGCCAGACAAGAAAGGCCGCCAGCCCGACAACGGACAGCGCGCTCCAGGCAATACTGCCCAGCAACAGATACATGGGCAACGTGGGCATGTGTCGGGATTTCGTCATCATGCCGCAAGTATCGCAAAATCAATGCCAGTTGTCAGCGCAGATAGTTGAAAAGCGAAACCTGCTGTACCTTGGCGAACGCCTGCTGCGCAAACTGCAGCGCCACCTGGGTCTGGGTAAAGTCCGCCGTGGCCTTGACCACATCCACTTCTTCCAGATTCTTCTTGTGGTCTTTCAGTGCCAGCTGGAAATTCTGCAGGGCGTCGTACTGACTGTCGATACGGTTGATGCGTCCACCCAGCTCGGCCTGCACCTGACTGATATTGGTTATGCCCTGATAGAGCTGATCGGCGATTTGCGGCGGCGGCTGCTGACCCGACTGCAGCCAGTCGCGCAGGTTGACCAACACGTTGATGACATTGTTGTCCACCGTAGCGGTATTCCCATTGGGACGGTCGATGGTAATGGTTCCCCCCGTGGTGCCATTAACAGAGAACACCTTGTCGCCACGGTCGCCGATGCGCACCCGCGACGGATCCCCCTGATCATTGGGCGCCAGATAGTTATCGTTATCAAAGCCGATCTGCACAAAGCGGGCGCCAGCATCATCCCCTACATATTCGTAGTAGGTGTCCACTTGCCCGCCACTGTCAGCAACAATCGTGGTCGCAAAGGCAGCGGTTGCATTGCTTGACAAGCCGGCAAACAGCAGTTCCTTTTCGGGGTTTTTCGTATTGGCCAGATTGACCATCTGTTTGATCAACTGATCGATTTCCTGTGCCGTCGCCTGCCGATCGGCCGGACTGTAGGTGTCGTTCATCATTTGAATGGTGAGCTCGCGCGCCCGCTGCAGCACGCTGGTGGCGTCGTTGAGCACGGTATCTTCCAGCTCCAGCTGCGACTTGGCGTAGCGGCCATTTTCCACGAACTGATCGATGGTATTGAGCGCGTGGTTAAGCTTGTGCAGCTTGCTTACCGCGACCGGGTCATCGCTGGGACGGTTGACGCGCTTGCCGCTGCTCAGCTGCTCCTGAATCTGCAGCAGTTTGTTGGCGTGGGTTTCCATGGCATCGAGGCTGGTGTGATAGAACTGGGTGGTGGAAATACGTGCAACCATGCCTGAACTCCTTTAGCGGATCACGCCGATGAGGGTGTCGAACAGCGTGTTGGAAACCTGAATGATCTGTGCCGAAGCCTGATACGCCTGCTGGAAACGCATCAGGTTGGCCGCCTCTTCATCCAGATTAACGCCGGAAATGGACTGCAAACGGTCAGTCACCTGCTTGAGCACCTGCTGCTGGCTGTCCAGATTGATCTGCGTGCCATGGGTATAGAGCCCCACCTGTGAGGCCATGCGCGAATAGCCCCCCAGGATCGTCTCGGCCGGCTGACCGCTGGCATCCTTGTAGAGAATTTCCTTGTTGGCCAGGTTGGCCAGATTGGCGATATTGGTGTTGTCGCCCGCAGGCGCAGGTGTGCCCGGCACATTGGGATCCTCGCCACGGGTCGCCAGGTCGTTAGGGTCGGAGATCACCTTGCCAAACTGCTGCATCATGTCCTGATAGGGATGCACGATATAGGTATCCCCGGCCGTTTTGGCAGTGGTGCTTGTGGTGTCGAATACCAGTCCTTCAAACAGAGTCTTGGTACCATCTGCGATGGTGCCCAGGTTCTGCCCAGAGGCGGCATCGAACACCTGGAACTGGGTACCGTCCCACTCCAGCCTGTAACTGCGCGGCACCATATCGGCCTGTGCCTGCTCCACCTGTGCGGGTGTGAGGCTTAATGGGGGGGTGGTGTAATCCGGAATGTTGTTGGTAATGCGAATGCCAGTGCCATCTTCGGCACCCGCATTGTCACGGTTGCCCAGCGCAGTCGTATCCAGTGGCGCAAACAGATCGCCACCTGGGTTGCCACCCAAGTCCCATCCCTGACGGTGCTGGTTGTTCATGGCGGCGGTGAAGCCGGCTAGTGTCAGTCCCAGGGCTTCCTGCGCCGGATCGAGCATGTTCTTGCGGAAATCCAGCACCCCCCCAAGCTGCCCGCCGCTGATCAGATCGCTGACGATGCGTTTCTGATCACCGATGGTCATGTAAAGTTCGGTGCGGTCTTCGTTGGTATAGGGGCTACGCTCGGCCGTGAAGCTGGTACGCGTGTTGTCAGAGAGCAGCGGCAAGCTGCCATTGCCCACATACACGTCAAGGTAACCGTTTTTCTGCTCGAACACGCGCACATCCAGCAGCTTGCCCAGCTCCATCACAGCCTGATCCCGCTTGTCCAGCAGGTCATTGGGCGGAAAAGTGCCGTTATTCTGCGCCTTGAACACCGCCTCATTGGCGCGCTGAATCACATCCAGCTGCTGGTTGACCTCGTCCACCAGTGCACTGATCTGGGCATTGGTCTGGCTCTGGTTATCGGTGAGGAAGGCCGTGATGTTCTGGATGTGACTCTCCAGATTGGTCGCCTCGTCCAGCACCATCTGACGGTTTACACTGGATAGCGGCTCATTGGAGAGGTTCTGCAAGCTATCGAAAAAGCGTTGCAGGAACTGTTGCACGCCATTGTCATTGGCAGCGATGATGCCCTCCACTTCCTTAGCACTATTAAGCGCGCCGTCATAGCGCTGCTCCAGTGAGGTGGCCTGCAGTTGCTGCCGCCACACATAGTCGGCATATACGCGCTGTATGGTATCCACGCGGCTGCCGCCCCCGCCAAAGGCACCACCGAAAATTTGCGGCGAATTGCTGACTATTTCAGCCCGCTGGCGGTTATAGCCCTCGGTATTGACATTGGCCACGTTATGGCTGGTGACATCCAGGGCGCGCTGAAACGCCTTGTTCGCACTCAGGGCAATGGTGAGCATGTCAGCCATGATGCATTATCCTTCTGGTCGGTTGAACCCGCGCAGCTTGAGCTGATCGAGGGTGGATGGCAGCTTGTTCTCTTGTTTGAGTTTTTCGTATTCGTCCACCGACAGCACCGGGTGCTTCGGTGAGAGCTGCTCCACCAGTTGATCGGCCAAACCCATTGAACCTTTAGCCGCAATATCCTGCGCCAACTGCTTGTCACGCCAATCCTCAAAAAATGCCTGCCGCTCGGAGGTCATCAGGTGCTCATCGTCAAAGTTCACCTTGCGCGCCTGCTTGAGCACCATTTCCAGAAACAGTGCCTCGAACTGTTTGGCCACCTGTTTCAGTGCGGCCTTTTCATCCGTATGCGACAGACTGCGCAGTTCGTTCAGACCCTTGAGGTTGGTATAGGTTTCCCAACTGGCCGCGGCATCGGGTGTCAGGTTGGTCATGTCCATGCCTTGCCTCCTCAGATGATCATCAGCTCGGCCTGCAGGGCACCGGCCTGCTTGAGCGCTTCGAGAATCGCCACCAGGTCACTGGGGGCTACCCCCACCTTGTTAACCGCCTGCACGATCTGATCCAGCGTGGTGCCCGGACCAAACTTGAACATGCGCTTGTCACCCGCTTCTTCCACATTGACAGCACTACTGGGGGTCACCTGCGTATTGCCGCCGGCAAACGGGTTGGGTTGCGAGACCACATTGTTTTCCGAAATCTTCACCGTCAGTCCTCCGTGGGTCACCGCTGCGGGCATGACGCGCACACTCTTGCTGATCACAACCGTGCCGGTACGGGAGTTGACGATCACTTTCGCCGGACCATCGTCCGGGTCCACTTCGATGTTTTCCAGCATGGAAATGAACGAAACACGCTGTGATGGAATGCGCGGTGCCTGCACCTGGACGGAGTCCGCATCCAGTGCGCGGGCGGTACCTTCGCCAAACTGCTTGTTGATGGCATTCATCAGACGGGTGGCGGTGGTGAAATCCGGCGTGCGCAGGTTAAGAGTGATGGTGTTGCCCCGCTCGAAACCGGTCGGTACCGCACGCTCCACCAGCGCGCCGTCCGGGATGCGGCCTACACTGGGCACGTTGACAGTGATGCGCGAGCCGTCCGCGCCGCTGGCATCCAGACCACTGACCACCAGATTGCCCTGCGCGATGGCATAGACATTGCCGTCAATCCCCTTCAGCGGCGTCATCAGCAGCGTACCGCCGCGCAGACTCTTGGCATTGCCCAAGGAAGAAACCGTCACATCGATCTTCTGCCCCGGCTTGGCAAAGGCGGGCAACTCCGCGTGAACGGCTACGGCTGCAATATTCTTTGAGTTGGTCTTCAATCCAGGTGGAATATGGATACCGAACTTGTTGAGCATAGACTTCAGGCTCTGCTCGGCAAAGGGGGTCTTGTCACCACTGCCATTGAGACCAACCACGAGACCGTAGCCCACCAGCATATTGGGGCGGACGCCGGTAACAAAGGCAAGATCCTTGATGCGCTCGGCCCACGCCGTAGTGGCCGAGATCAGCAACAGGGCAGTGAGGATGAGTTTTCTGGTCATGGTCATGCTTCCTTGTGTGTTAGCGACTGTCGGCTTTTTGTCTCTGTCGCATGAAAGGAAGCAGAAGGTGTGCCAAAAAGCTAAAGAAAAACGAGAAACGGCCGAAACAAGCGTTGCGGCGGTTTGCGGGCATAAAAAACCGGCCTGCCAAAAAGGAGATCAGAAAAAGCAGACCGGTGTGGAAACGATTTTTCCCAAATTTTAGATCGATCAGTCAAAGTTGTGCATCAAAGCGGCCAGTATTTGGTGAACCACTTGTTGACGGCGCTGGGTCGGGTTACATCACCCGCATAGCCGGTATCCTTGTAGATCAGACGCACATCCGCCACCTTGGTGGAGTCGATGGTGTTGTCGGGCTGGATGTCTTGTGGACGGATGATGCCGGCAAAGCGCACCACCTCTTCCCCATCGGATACCGTAATCCACTTTTCCCCCCGCACCACCAGATTGCCGTTGGGCAGCACTTCGGTCACCATTACGGCGATCTTGCCGGTAATGCTGGAGTCCTGTTTCACATCACTCTTGCCGTTAAAGGCGGTCTTGGAGCCCGAAATGGAGAGCGGATTGAAAAAGCCTGTTGCTTCTTTCAGGATCTGACTGTCGGTGCGACCGAACAGCTTGACTGAGCCGCCATCGTAATCGTTGCTCCTGTTGTATTTCGCCTCATCCTTCTTCTTCGCCTTGAAGCTTTCGATCAGGTTGATGGTGATGATGTCGCCTACATTGTGGGCGCTGGCGTCATCGAACAAGGTCATCGCCTGGTGAGGTTGATACAACGATCCATTCTTAGGCGAGGTCTTCTTGACCGCACCTGGCGGGTAATAGGGCTCGTAGCTGAATTTTTCCATCCGCTCCGGCGCGGTGGAGCACCCCACCAGTGCGGCGGTGGCGGTCAGTGCAAGCAGTATGCGCAGTGCGTTCATGGCTTACCCCTCATCAGACGGTGTTATTGAGGAACTTGAGCATGCCGTCGGCGGCGGCGATGGTCTTGGAGTTCATTTCGTAGGTACGCTGTGCTTCGATCATGTTGATCAGCTCCTCGGCCGTATTCACGTTGGACGCCTCCAGCGCCCCCTGAATCACACTCCCCGCATCCTCAGTCCCCGGGTTGTTTACCGTGGGTGCCCCGGAAGCCTGGGTTTCCCGGTAGAAGTTCTGACCAATGCTTTCCAGACCCGCCGGATTGATGAAGGTGGCCAGCTGAATCTGGCCGATTACATTGGGCGCGATATCACCGGGTACACGCACCGACACCTGCCCATCCTGCGAAATCATGATCTCAGTAGCGTTTTGCGGCACATTGATATTGGGCTCCAGCAGATAACCGGAACTGGTGACGATATCCCCATTCTGGTTCAGCTGAAACGAGCCGTCACGGGTGTACATGATCTGCCCGTTCTGGTCCAGCACCTGAAAGAAGCCCTTGCCATTGATGGCCACATCCAGCTGCTGCTGCGTCATGATCAGGTTGCCCTGGGTATGCAGCTTCTGCACGCCGACGGTTTTCACGCCGGTGCCCAGCTGCAGGCCGGATGGCAGCGTATTGGCCTCGTCCTGGGTACTCTGCGCACCCGGCTGACGCACGTTCTGATAGAGCAGATCTTCGAATTCGGCACGCCCGGCCTTGTAGCCATAGGTGTTGGCATTGGCCAGGTTGTTGGAAATGGCGGCCAGACGGGTCTGCTGAGCCTCAAGGCCGGTTTTGGCGACATACATTGCACGAATCATGGCTCACTCTCCTTAGCTCAGACGCAGCAGCTTGTCCGATTCGGCGGCATGCTGCTTGGCCGTCTGCATCATCTTCACCTGCATCTCGTATTTGCGCGACAGGGCCAGCATGGTGGTCAGCGCTTCGGCCACATTGACATTGGAGCCTTCCAGCGCGCCCTTGATCAGATGCAGATCTGCACGCACCAGCCCTTCCTCACCCTGCAGCACCCCGGGCTTCAAACGGATATAGCCATCCAGTCCCTTTTCCAGATCCTTTACATTGGGAGACACCATGCGCAGCTGATCCACTACAACGGGGTTATTGTTGGGAGCATCGGCAGGCACGATGGAAATGGTGCCATCCTGGCCGATGTCGATCTTGCGGTAGGGTGGCAGAAAAATGGGCGCTCCGGTGATATTCAGAATAGGGTTGCCATGGGCATCCACCAGATCACCGTTTTCCAGCACGCTCATACTGGCGGTACGGGTGTAAGCTTCGGTGCCGTCCGGTGCCTGAATAGCGAGGAACCCGTTGGGCACCACCACATCCAGGTCGCGCCCGGTGACCTTGACCGGTCCCGGTGTGAAATCCGTGGCCGGGCGCTCATCCAGCGCATAGGCGCGGTCATCCCAGCCCGGCCCTTCCACATGCATGGCGCGGAACTGATTGAAGTCCTTCTTAAAGCCATCGGTGGTGGCATTGGCCAGGTTGTTGGCGTTGTTGGCCTGGGCCAACATTACCTCCTTGGCGCCACTCATGGCTATGTAGACCATTCTGTCCATGGTCACGTCCCTTGTATAACGTTTTTTCTGGTGTAGATAAATCCGGGTGGCCTGGACCACCCGGGACACCATTTGGTTTTATATCGTTCCCTTGTGTGTCAGCGACTTGACGCCTGACGTTGGTGTCGATGAAGTTATAGCGAAGAGCGTGCCAACTTTAGCTAAAGTTTCACGAAAGTTGGCCGATAAAAGTTATGGCAAATTTTTGCCATAAAAAAGCCGGCAAAAATTGCCGGCAACCGACCAGAAAAATTAAATGATTAAAGCATTACAGGTTGAGGATGGTCTGCGTAAGCTGCTTGGAGGTGGAGATCACCTGCGCACTGGCCTGATACATGCGCTGGGTCTGAATCAGGTTCACCAGCTCATTGGCCACATCCACATTGGAGGACTCGATGGCGCCGGACACCAGCGAACCAAAGCCGTTCTGCGACGGCGAGCTCATGCTGGGCGGGCCGGACTGGTAGGTTTCCGCGTAGGTCTGGCCGCCCAGTTTTTCCAGCGCGTTCTTGTCGGTGAAATTAGCCAGCGCCAGTTTCGCCACCGGCACGGAGCGACCATTGGAGTAGCGTGCCTCGATCACACCGTCACGGCCCGTTGACAGGCCGACCAGATCACCCACCTTGTAGCCGTTCTGAGTCACGCCGCGCACATTGTAGGTGCCGGAATACATCGTCATCGGGCTCACATCCAGCTTGATTTCCAGGGTTGTCGCCTTGGGATTGCCCAGCGGGTCGGTGGCACCGGTGGAGGGCGTGAAGGTATCCGTGCCGGGCGTGTAGACCCCATCACCGCCGGTGTCCTGCCACTTGCCGACGATCCACTGCATGGCGGGGTTGCCAGTCACATCGACCCAGGATGTATGGGGCAGCGGATCGTCGGGCGTGCCGTTGGCGTTTGAATCGGTCGGGCCCTGGACATTGGTGTAGTCAGGCATGTAGGTCCTGACCAGTTTGCCATTGGTGTCGAAGATCAGTTCAAACACCTGGCCCGAGTCTGCGGTCGCCCCGTTCAGATCGGCTGAAGCGGGATCATAGCGCCAGCCGGAGGTTTTCCATTCACCGGTGGCGGGATCCTTGTCCTCCATCGTATACTGCACGATCCAGCTGGTATACTTGTCATTGTTAGCATCGCCGTCCAGGTCCAGGTCGGATGCCGAGCTGACGACGCCACGCTTATAGTAGTTGGCGGTCAGACGGTGCTCGCCGCCCAGCGAATCATAGACGATCTTGTTGGTGGAAAAATCGGGAAAGCCGTTGTAGCTGCCGTTTGGAGTACCTGGATTGATGGAGTCGCCCTTGGGCGCAATCAGCTTTTTCAGATTGTCCGTGTCACCGACCGAATCCCCTACCGCAATATTATTGGGATCCGCGCCATTAACAAGGTTGGGTGTCGCCTCGCCATCCAGATTGATGTCGAACTGCATCTCATCGGTCGCCCGCGGCGTCTTGTTCAACTCATCCAGGTCAATGGGATTCAGAGCGGTATCGAAAACGGGATTGGTTTCGGTGGAAAGGGCATCGTTGCGCAGGTAGCCCAGCACCTTGTTGCCGTCCTGGGTTGTCAGGTAGCCGTCCTTGTCCACCTTGAACGAGCCGTTGCGGGTGTACAGCTGGGGATACTTGCCGCTCTGGTCTTCCAAAATGAAGAATCCTTCCCCGTCGATGGCCATATCCAGTTCACGGCCTGTCTGCATCACCGCCCCCTGGCTGAAGTCCTGGGTAATGGCATTGACGCGCACGCCCCGTCCCGGGTTGGTCTGTGCTCCGGAAAAAATGTCGGCGAACTCGGCCCGGGAACTCTTGAAGGCAAAAGTCTGCGCATTGGCCAGGTTGTTGGAAATCACCGCCATGCCCTGCGAGGCACCGTTGATGCCGCTCAATGCTGTCAAGTCGTAAGCCACACCCATCGTCTCATCTCCCTTGTGTGATATCTCTTTGTTTGATTGTGATTTATTGTGAAATCTCGCGCACGTTATTCATGTCAACCACTTCGCCCGTGGCCAAGGTCAACTTCAAGGTGCCGCCATCCTGGATGGCCACACTGGTCACCCGAGTGGGCAAAATAGTGGCAATGCTCTGAATCTCACCGTTTTCATCTTCGCCGTAGGCGATTACCTTGTAGGGCCCGGCCGGCACATTCTGCCCAAGGCTGTCCGTGCCATCCCAGTTAATCACCTGCTCTCCTGCATTGACCGTGCCAAGATCCATCTCTTTCACTACGCCACTGCCGTCACTGATAACCAACTTCGCATCCTTGAGAGGGGTGGCAATATCCAGCTTGATCTGCTCCGGCTGTCCTGCCACATGCTCCAGCGACTCTGCCTGAACCTTCACATGCTTGCCGATCAGCGTGGCCGCCTGCATGGTCTGCAGATTGGCAAAGCCCTGCACCACTTCGGCCATGGACTTGTTGAGCTTCAGCGTCGCTTCCAGCTGGTTGAAGCCGGTCAGGTCGGTGATCATGTCCTTGGGATCCAGCGGATCGGTTGGGTCCTGGTTTTGCAACTGCGTGGTCAACAGGCGCAGGAAATCTTCCTGCCCCAGCTGCTGCATGCCATTTTTAAGTTTCGACGGGTCCGATGGCGCATTGAGCGCAGACAGCAGCTCATCGGGTGAGGGCTGCGTCGTGGGTAATGTGGGAGCGGTATTTATCTCCATGATTCAGTTCCTTATTTGCCCAGCTGGATGGTGCGCAGCATCAGCTGCTTGGAGGTATTCATTACTTCGATATTGGTCTGATAGGAGCGCGAAGCAGACAGCATGTCGGCCATCTCTTCCACCACATTGACGTTGGGTCGAAAGATATAGCCGTCCTTGTTTGCCATGGGGTGGTTGGGGTTGTACTCCATTTTCAGCGGTGCCTGCGACTCCACAATCTCCTTGATACGCACGCCCCCGCGTGGATCAATGCCCGTTTCGGCCTGGGACTCCAGAATCGTCTGAAAAACCGGTTTTTTCGCCCGATAGGTTTCCTCGGCATTGGAACTGACCGAATCGGCATTGGCCAGATTGGAGGCGGTGGTATTCAGCCGCACGGTCTGGGCATGCATGCCCGTGGCTGAAATGTCGAGGATGTCAAACATGCTCATGGCTCATGCTCCCTCAGTTACCGCCGCGCAGGGCGTTACGGATGCCCTTGATGCGCCCGTTGATAAATTCCAGCGTAGTCTGATACTGGATGGCGTTCTCCATGAACTGCGCCTTTTCAATGTGCGGCTCTACCGTATTGCCATCCAGCGAAGGCTGGGTCGGCATACGGTATTTGACAAATGAATCACCATCCATCGGCTCGCCCTGGGCATCGATATGCCGTGAGTTCGTACGAGCCAGATGCACCGGCGGCTCGCTCTTCAGCCCCTGCTGCGCCTGCGTGAGCGCACCCCGCCAATCTATATCCCGTGCCTTGTAGTTTGGGGTATCGGCATTGGCTAGATTCTGTGCCAGCAGCTTGGCGCGCTCGGAACGAACCTGCAGTGCCTGCTCATGAATGCCAAACAGTGAATGTGCCATGTTTCCAACACTCCCTTCTTCTGTGAAGGGATTAAGCAAGGCCAATGCCAAAACGTGCGAAAAGGATGTTTTTTTACTAAAGTCGGCAAAAAGTTGCCGCTATCGGCAGCAGGCGGCAAAACTTTAGCCTTTTCTTCTAGACACAAAAAAACGCGCCGAAGCGCGCCTTGAAAAAATGGAATGTCTGCTCGGCTTACCAGCTGCGCAGCCAGTCGCCCACGCTCAGCGGCTCCTTTTCTGCGATCACCTCGGCGATGGCAAAGCGATCCAGCACCCGCACCACACGCACGAAGCCAGCCGGCACCTCATCGGCACCCAGATTGCGCCCACCCATGCGCACCTCTGCCCCCTGACGATGGTAAACAGTCAGCTGATCCCCTTTGCGCAATCCGCTTTCGGGTGTGGCGAAAAAGATGACCTGCTTCTTGCCGTTTTCGTTGCGAACTTCAAGGATGCGACTCGCGAGCACGGCACACTTCAACGGATCAAGCGCCTGCCGAAGCTCCGCCTGCAAGGCGTCCATCAGTGCACGCCCTGTCGGCGTGGCAGCAAAGGCACCACTGCCAAACACGAGATCGCGGCTTACCCGCACCGCCCCTTTTGCCACGCAGTCGATATGCCCCTGGCGGACGATGCGGCCATGGTTGACATCCACCAGGTACCAGTCCACCGAAACGATGCGTGTATTGGGGGATTCATCATAGGTATAACTGCGCGCGATCTTGTGCCCCACCTGCTCCACTGCATCCGGAATATAGGGATTGTCCGGCTGATACTGCGTGGAAAGATCCCGAAAAACCGTCAGCAGGGCAAACTGTGCTCCGGTATCTTCCTGCAGCCGCTCGAGCACAGCCGGATCCAGATTCGGTCTCACCTGAGCTCCCGGAAAGAGTCCTGCATCGATGTCATCGGTGGTGACATTCCGATATCCCTGTTGACGGAAAGCGGCTTCCAGCCCGCTTACCCAGCCCGGCAACAGCTCCCGCAGGTCCCGCGCCTGATAAGGGTCAATGAGGGCGGGCGTCACGATCACCACGCGCGGCATGTAGTCGGCCGCCATGGGATTGGAGCATGCGGATTTGGCTGGGGCAAGGCACGCCTTGACGCGTACCGTATAAAGATGCGTCTCGGGATCCGCATCCTCCTCAAGAATATTGAAGCCCCTGACCACGGCGCGAGTGCGCACGCTTACCTGAGAGTGGGTCAGCTGAAAGTTTTCTGCCTGCTGAAGGCTGCTCACCTCGGCATTGCAGTGCAAGGCTGCATTTTCCAGGGCCTGACGCAAGGCCATCTGCCGAGCCCATGCGGTGTCCTTGCCCTGATAACTCGCCATGCCCCGGGAAATCACACAGCCCTGATCATCGGCCTGCTCACACGCAGGGGCTGCCACGGCGACGGCCTGCGCCACACACAACAATAGAAACAGCACGGGGCGAAACAGGACAGCACGCACCATCATCACCCGGCAGCCTGGGCCTTTTTCGTTTCCATCTCTTCCAGGCGCTCCATCACCAGCTGAGCCAGCTCATCAGAGTGCCACTTGGAGAGGAAGCGGTTTGCGCCCACCTTGCTGGTAAGGTTCTCATTGAAGCCACCCGAGAGGGAACTGTTCAGAACGATAAACAGGTCATTGAGACGCTCGTCCTCGCGCACCTTGCGAGTGAGTGTGTAGCCATCCATTTCCGGCATTTCAATATCGGATACCAGCATGAGAACGCGTTCGGCGACCGGCGGCGCCATGCCGTCTTCGGCATCCTTTGCCCATTTCTTCAACAGGTCATACGCCTTGCGGCCGTTGTCCACGATTTTGTAGTTGAGGCCGAGACTCTCAAAGATGGTGCGCAGCTGCTGACGCGCCACGGCCGAGTCATCCGCCGCCAGCACAAAGTAATTGCGCGCCGCTTCGCCGATGCGCTCCCTGGCCAGGGCAATGGTCTCTTCGGTGACCACGTCTTCCATGCCGGACACTTCAGCCAATACCTTCTCAACGTCGAGGATTTCGATGATCCGTCCCTCAAAGCGGGTCACAGCTGTCAGATAGGTGACATGCGCCAAGGTATCCGGCGGCGGCATGATGTCCTCCCAACGCAAATGCACGATGCGATCCACTGCGCGCACCAGAAAGCCCTGAATAGCCGAGTTGAATTCGGTCACAATCGTGAGGGAGTTTTCCAGGTCATCGATCGGCTTCAACCCCAGCGCCTTGGGCAGATCGATAATTGGCATGGTCTGTCCGCGGATATCCGCGACACCGACAATGCGATCGTCCGCCTTGGGTACCGGCGAGATCTTGGGTGTTTGAATGACCTCGCGCACCTTGAACACATTAATGCCAAACAGCTGCGGACCATCCAGCTGGAACATGAGCAGTTCCATGCGGTTCATGCCCGCCAGCGAGGTGCGCATATCCACGCTTTTCAGAAAATTACTCGACATGGCCTACCTCGTCTTGCCATAGAATAAATTTAAATCCATCTTAACCGGCCCTGCGACCAATGCAACCGCTACACAATCTCCTGCTGCTGACGCTGCTCACCTTGCTGACCCCGGCTGTCTGGGCAGCTGAGCCGTTTCAGGACTGGTCACCGGCCTATGAACAGCTTGCCAACCAGATCAAGCAAAAAATCGGCCAAGATCTGATCAATCCAAAAATTTCCATTCAGCCTCTCGGAAAACGCACCCGTCTGCCCGCCTGTAAAACACCCGTCTCGATCCAGCTTCCGGACAACACTCGACGAAAACTGACGGGGCGTTTCACAGCGCTGGTGCGCTGCAATGAACCCCACTGGAAAGTATTCATCAGCTACCGCATTAGCGGCCAGCGTCCCGTGATGGTCAGCACCACGCTTATCCCCCGCATGGCGACCATCAAGGCCGATATGGTGGCGCAACGGCTGATAGATGCCAGCCAGGTGCCACGCCAGGGCGCAACACAACCCGATCAAGTCATCGGTAAACGGGCACGCCGCGCCATTGCAGCGGGGCAAATCATTACGGCACAGATGTTGCTGCCGCCTTACTGGGTGTTTCGTAACAAGCCTGTCATTCTCATGACACGCATTGGCACGATCGAAATCCGCACCAAGGGCATCGCCCTGCGTGATGCGGTGGAAAACGAGGTGGTTGAAGTGCGCAACCTGCGTTCAGGACGGAAAGTACGGGGGATGGTGATCGCACCCAATACGGTGCTCGTCCCCTAAAGTTCCTCGACAGAGTGCCGATAACAGCGGTGAATACGGCAAAAAAACACGAAAAACATGATTTTCCGCTAAACTTTATTTAAGAACGGCCGAAAACAAAGATAACGACCGACCAGAACACAGGAACAACGCTGATGGACATCAAACATATCAATTCAGCTCTGCAGAACACTCGCCAGAATGATGCGGCACGCAAGGCGGACGAACCACAAGCCAAAGGCGCCGAGGCTCGCAGCGGTCAGGCAGGGACAAACGGTGCCGAACAGGTTTCCGTAACCGACGCCTCCCGTCAGGCTCAGGCGCTGAATGAAAAGGCACGTGATGTGCAGGTGGACAACCGCGAAAAGATCGAAGCGCTCAAGCAGGCCATTGCCGAAGGCAGCTATGACGTGGACGTTCAGGCGGTCGCCAAAAAACTGCTGCAAACGGAAGCATTATTCAGTACGCTGTAAGGCATGACGCATGCACACGCCAACACAACTGATCACCTGTTCAAAATCATCGACGAACTGCTCCCTTTGCTGGAGCAGTTTTTGTCTGTCCTGAAGCAGGAAAAAGACGCGCTGGCCCGCATGGATGCCGATGCCATCGTGGCATTGAGTGAACAGAAAAGCGCCCTGATTGACCAAATCTCCCCTTCGACCCAATCCCTGCAGGCGCACCTGCCCGATGGCACTTCCCTGCAGCACTACCTGAAGGTGCATGCCAGCTCCGACGATACCCTGCAAACGCTGAAGCGGTTTATCGAGGTAAGCGAGGCGGCGCAGGCGCTGCACCTGGAAAACGGGCTCACCCTGACGCGCCTGGCGCAAATTAACGAAGGCTTTCTGGCGCTATTGGCGGGACGGCAAGCCGATCCCACTTATGCCGAGAAGCTGGGACGAAAATCTTCCGCCCGCAGTCCGCAAGGCGGCGTACTCGGCAAGGCCTGAAAACGGCCAACCTGCTCACAAGGCCTTTCAAGGGCCCGTTAAATCCGCGCCAACTACCAGAGCTTGCGCCCTTCTGCCTGCCACTGCTGCACCGCCTGTTGAAAAGCCGGTGGTCCCCAGGCATACAGCAGCTGTTCCTTCTGCAGTTCCCCGTTTTCCTCGATGCACTCTGCCCAGATGAGCGGACGCATTTCCCGTTCGGCAAAGGCCTTCAGCCAGTTGAGGGCACGCGGCGGAATCCGTTTACCCACCGGCAGGGCCACATCCACTGGCAGGCTCTGCCAAGTCAGCTTGGCAAACAGCACCATGACCTTCGCCTCATCAGGCTTTATCCAGTCCGGCAAGGGACTGTTAGGCAACATCCAGCCGCACCAGAACTGCCGACAGGGATCGTCGGGGCGGTTCTCGTAAATGGCACATCCGCTGCCGGTACTGTGGGGACAAGGGTGCCCCGGCCAGGCTTCCTGACCGTCAATGGTGATACGCACCCACCCATCGCAACAGGCGGTACAGCCATCGCAGACGCGTTCCATGGGCTTGTTTCGTTTCTTTCCCATCAGTGCTCCCGCGTGGCGACAAATTGCAGTTCGGGCCAGCGCTCTTCCATCAACTGCAGATTTACACGGCTGGGCGCAAGATAGACCAGCTGATCCGCTGCATCGTAGGCCACATGCTCCTGCACCCTGGCCTTGAAGCGCTCAATTTCCTTTTCCGGCCCGATGACCCAACGCGCCGTATTGACCGAAACCGGCTCGAAGTCACACGCCACCTTGTACTCGTCCTTGAGCCGTTGTGCCACTACTTCAAACTGCAGCACACCCACGGCACCCAGAATGAGGTCATTATTCATCACCGGGCGAAACAGCTGCGTCGCCCCCTCTTCGGAGAGCTGCTGCAGACCCTTATGCAGCGCCTTCATTTTCATGGGGTCCTTCAGGCGAGCTCGCCGGAACAGCTCGGGGGCGAAATTGGGAATGCCGGTAAACTTGAGCGTTTCGCCTTCGGTGAAGGTATCACCGATCTGGATGGTGCCATGGTTGTGCAGACCAATGATATCCCCCGCCACGGCCGTTTCCGCCTGCTCGCGCTCGTTGGCCAGAAAGGTCAGCGCCTTGGCGATCTTGATATCCTTGCCGATGCGCACATGCCGCAGCGTCATGCCCTTGCGATACTGACCGGAGACGATGCGCATAAAGGCGATGCGATCACGGTGCTTGGGATCCATGTTCGCCTGAATCTTGAAGACAAACCCGGTCAGCTGCGGCTCGTCCGGGCACACGGTCCGCTCACGCGCCTCGCGACACTGGGGCGGCGGGGCATACACGGCAAAGGCGTCCAGCAGTTCCTGCAGGCCAAAGTTGTTGATGGCAGAGCCAAAAAAGACCGGAGTCAGGCGCCCCTCAAGAAACGCCTCAAGGTCGAATGCATGGCTGGCACCCCGTACCAGCTCGATCTCCTCGCGCAGCTCCTCTGCCTGATCGCCCAGCAACTCATCCAGGCGCGGGTTATCCAATCCTTCGATCACCTCCCCTTGGGCAGCCGTTTCGTTCTCCACCTGCTCGAAAATGCGTACCTGATCGTTATACAGGTGATAAATGCCACGGAAGCGCTTGCCCATGCCGATGGGCCAGGTCATGGGCGCACACTGAATCTTGAGAATCTCCTCAATTTCATCCAGCAGATCGATGGGGTCACGCCCTTCCCGGTCCAGCTTGTTGATAAAACTGAGAATCGGTGTATCCCGCAGACGACAAACCTCCATCAGCTTGATGGTGCGTTCCTCCACGCCCTTGGCGGCATCGATAACCATCAGCGCCGAGTCCACCGCCGTCAGGGTACGGTAGGTATCTTCGGAAAAGTCCTCGTGCCCCGGGGTATCCAGCAGGTTCATGACCACATTCTTGTAGGGAAACTGCATCACCGACGAAGTGACGGAAATGCCACGTTCCTGCTCCATCTGCATCCAGTCGGACGTGGCGTGTCGATCCGCCTTGCGGCCCTTGACCGCACCCGCCAGCTGAATCGCACCTCCGTACAGCAACAGCTTTTCCGTGACGGTGGTTTTTCCCGCATCCGGGTGGGAAATGATGGCGAATGTGCGCCGTTTATTGATTTCTTCGATCAGATTACTCATTTTGGCCTGCATATCCTGCAAACAAAGCGCGCGCAAAAATGCGCGCGTTAAAAAAGTCGGGGACCCCCCCTCTCAAACGGGAAAATCAGGAGCGGTTGCGCTGCGCCTCTGCTTCCAGAAAGGCCTGCTGCATCTCTTTCTCCAGCGCCTCGCGGTCCACCTCATCCTTGGGCGGCGCCATCAGGTCCTCCTTGCTCACACCCAGAATCAGCGCCAGGGCCGAGGCCACATAGATGGAGGAGTAGGTTCCCACACCAATGCCCACGATCAGCGCCAGGGCAAAGTTGTGAATGATCTCGCCGCCCAGGAAATAGAGCGCGAACACCACCAGCAAGGTGGTCAGTGAGGTCATGATGGTGCGCGACAGCGTCTGGTTGATGGAGATGTTCATCACCTCCTCCGGCGTCTTGTCGCGCAGAATGCGGAAGTTCTCGCGGATACGGTCGAATACGACGATGGTGTCGTTGAGAGAGTAACCGATGACCGCCAGTACTGCCGCCAGCACCGTCAGATCGAACTGCGCCTGGGTCCACGCAAATACCCCCAGCGTGATGATGACATCGTGCACCAGCGCCGCAATCGAGCCCAGCGCAAAACGAAACTCAAAACGCAACGCCACATAGATCAGGATGCCGATCAGGGCATAGAGCACTGCCAGCACCCCGTCTTCGCTCAGCTCATCCCCCACCTGAGGACCCACATATTCCACGCGGCGCAGCTCCACATCGGGATGGTGTTTTTTCAGCAGCTCCAGCACCTGATTGCTCACCTGTGCGCTGGTCATGCCTTCGCGCGGCTGAATGCGGATGAGCACATCGGTGGCGGAACCGAAGTGCTGCACGACCGCCTTGTCAAAACCACCCTGGCGCAGCACATCGCGCACCTCATTCAGGGCAACCGGCTTTTTGTAGCTCACCTCGATGACGGTGCCGCCCGTAAAATCGATGCCGAAATTGAACCCCTTGAGCACCATGCCAAGAATGGAGAGTGCAATCAGGGTGGCTGAAAACAGCAGCGCCCACTTGCGCAGCTTCATGAAATCAATTTTCTTGTCGCCCAGGTCAAACATGGTCAATCCTCAAATGGAGAGCTTTTCGACGCGCTTGCCGCCGTAGAGCCAGTTCACAATGGCGCGGGTCACCATAATGGCGGTAAACATGGAGGTGACGATACCGATGGACAGCGTCACCGCAAAGCCCTTGATTGGCCCGGTGCCAAAGCTGAACAGCACGATCGCCGCCAGCAGCGTAGTGATGTTGGCATCGGCGATGGTCATGAACGCCTTTTCGTAGCCGGCATGAATGGCGGTCTGAATCGACTGCCCGTTGCGCAGTTCTTCCTTGATCCGCTCATAAATCAGCACGTTGGCATCCACCGCCATCCCCACAGTCAGCACGATACCGGCGATGCCTGGCAGCGTCAGGGTAGCCTGCAGCAGCGACAGCACCGCCACGATGATGATCAGGTTCAGCGCCAGCGCGATATCGGCAATCACGCCGAAGACCTTGTAGCGCCACACCATGAACACCAGCACCAGCAGGAAGCCCACCACCACGGACATGAAGCCCTGTTTGATGTTGTCCGCGCCAAGGCTGGGGCCAATGGTACGCTCTTCTACGATCTCCATGGGTGCGGCCAGCGCGCCAGCACGCAGCAGCAGCGCCAGATTCTGCGCTTCCTGCGGGCTGTCGAGGCCGGTAATCTGGAAACGGTTGGCAAACTGATCGCGAATCACCGCCGCATTGATCACATCCTTGTTGACGCTGCGTTTCTTGATCTTGCGCCCATCCGGCCCGACAACCGTCTCCACCTTGTTTTCGATATAGACCACCGCCATGCGCTTGCCCACGTTCTTCTTGGTGGTGGCCAGCATCTTGCGTCCGCCCGCTGCATCCAGCGTCACCGACACCATTGGTGTCCCCGTCTGCTGTTCTAGACCAGACTGGGCGTTGATCACGTTTTCACCCGAAACGATCACGCGATCCTTCAGCAGAATGGGGCGGCCATCGCGGAAGTGATACAGACGACTGCCAGGTGGGACGCGCCCGGTACGCACCGCCTGCTCAGGGTCGTGACGCTCGTCCACCAGACGGAATTCCAGTGTGGCGGTCGCCCCCAGAATTTCCTTGGCGCGGGCCGTATCCTGCACACCCGGCAGCTGCACGACGATGCGGCGATCACCCTGCTGCTGCACGATGGGCTCAGCCACACCCAGTTCGTTGATACGATTGCGCAGCGTGGTGATGTTCTGCTTCAGCGCATAATCTTTAGTAGCCTTGAGCGTCTTGGGCGTCAGGCGGAAAACGAGATGCAGCGAGTCAGATGCCTTTTCATCCAGCTGCAGATCCTCGCCATACTGCTCAAGGATCAGTGCTTTGGCCTTTTCGGCATCCGCTGCGTTGCGAAAGCCCACTACCAGACGATCCTTTTCGCCCTTGATCATGCCGTAGCGGACCCTGTTTTCGCGCAAAAGGGTGCGGATCTCTTCACCGAAACGACGATAGGCCTTTTCCACCGCAGCTTCCATGTCCACATCCAGCAGGAAATGCACCCCGCCGCGCAGATCCAGACCCAGATACATGGGCTTGGCACCAATCGCCTCCAGCCATGCCGGCGTGGATGGCGCCAGATTCAGCGCCACCACTGCCTTGCGATCGATCAGCTTTTTAATGACCGACTTGGCCTTGAGCTGATCTTCCGGATTGTCGAAACGGATCAACAGCTGCTTGCCGTCGAACTCGACCTTCCTGGGCTTCAGGCCTGCCTGTTGCAGGGCCTGCTCGATCTCGTTGACCACTTTCTGATCGAAACTGACCATCTTGGCCGGCTGTACCTGAACCGCCGGATCCTCGCCAAACAGGTTGGGCAGCGCATATAGCGTGCTGACGAGAATGACCAGTGCGATCAGCACATATTTCCACAGCGGATAACGATTGGCGATGGTCTGGGTATTGGTTTGAAACATGAGAAGCTCTTAACGTATTGGCACAAACGCAAAAAGGGGCCTGCGCCCCTTTTCCTGTATCCCGGATCGACTTATTCGGCTGCCTTGCCTTTCAGGGTGCCCTTCGGCAACAGGCGCGCAACCTGCTGGCGCTCGACCTTGACCACGATGCCGTCAGCGATTTCCATATCGATAAAGTTGTCATCCAAATCACGGATCTTACCTACAATGCCGCCGTAGGTCACCACTTCATCCCCTTTCTTGAGAGATTCCACCAGTGCCTTGTGTTCCTTGACCTTTTTCTGCTGCGGACGGATCAACAGAAAATAGAAAATGACAAACAGGATCAGCAGCGGAATCAGGCCTTCCCAGCCGCCACCCTGTGCTTGCGCGGCACCCGCTGCTCCTTCTGCCCAGGCTTCATTGATAAACAGACTCATGGTTTACTCCTTCAATTCAAATGACAAATCGGCGCTATTGTGGCACAAAGGCCACGCTTATGCCAGCGGTGGCACCGGCAGCCCGCGGCGCGCATAAAAATCCGCCACAAACGCCTCGAATGTCCCGGCTTCGATCGCCTCGCGCATCTGCCGCATGAGATGCTGGTAGTAGTGGAGATTGTGGATGGTATTGAGCCGTGCACCGAGAATTTCGCCGCAGCGATCCAGATGGTGCAGGTAGGCTCGCGTATAGTTGCGGCAGGTATAGCAGTCGCAGTCCGGGTCCAGTGGCTGGGTGCTGTGCTTGTACACGGCATTGCGAATCTTGACGACGCCGGTGGAGGTGAAAAGAAAGCCGTTGCGGGCATTGCGGGTGGGGATCACACAATCAAACATGTCCATGCCGCGCCGCACGGATTCCACCAGATCTTCCGGCTTGCCCACGCCCATCAGATAACGGGGCCGATCCTGTGGCAACTCGGGGGCGGTGAAATCGAGCACCTTCATCATCTCGTCCTTGGGTTCTCCCACAGACAGGCCGCCAATGGCATAACCGTCAAAGCCGATTTGCTGCAGTGCCTCGGCAGAACGCTTGCGTAAATCCTCATACATGCCCCCCTGAACGATGCCGAACAGCGCGGCAGGGTTGTCGGCGTGCGCCCGCTTGCTGCGCTCCGCCCAGCGCAGCGACAGCTCCATGGACAGGCGTGCCGTTTCGTGATCGGCAGGATACGGCGTGCATTCGTCGAAGATCATGACGATATCAGAGCCCAGCTCGCGCTGAATCTGCATGGACTCTTCCGGTCCCATGAAAATCTTCGCGCCATTGATGGGACTGCGAAAGGTCACGCCTTCCTCGCGGATCTTGCGCATTTCGCCCAGGCTGAACACCTGAAAGCCGCCGGAATCGGTCAGAATGGGGCCGTCCCAGTGCATGAAATCGTGCAGATCGCCATGGGCACGGATAATCTCGGTGCCCGGGCGCAAGGCGAGATGAAAGGTGTTGCCAAGGATAATCTGCGCGCCGATCCCCTTGAGTTCCTCCGGGGTCATGGCCTTCACCGTGCCATAGGTTCCCACCGGCATGAACGCCGGCGTCTCCACCACACCGCGATCAAATATGATCCGCCCGCGACGGGCCGGGCCATCCGTTTTCAGCAGTTCAAATTTCATCAGGATCCTCTTTGGGATAAACCAGCATGGCGTCGCCATAACTGAAAAAACGGTACTTCTCTGCCACCGCGTGACGATAGGCATTCATGGTGCGTTCATAACCGGCAAAGGCACTGACCAGCATGATCAGCGTGGATTCGGGCAGGTGAAAATTGGTAATCAGCAGATCCACCTGCTGGAAGCGGTAGCCGGGAGTAATGAAAATGTCCGTTTCTCCCTGCATCGGCTGCAGGCGTCCCTCAACACTGGCACTTTCCAGACAGCGCACCGCGGTGGTACCGACCGCCACCACGCGACCGCCCCGGGCACGCGTGGCCTCCACCTGGGCCACCAGTTCCGGCGAGACCTCGATCCACTCGCTGTGCATACGATGCTCGCGAATATCATCCACCTGCACCGGCTTGAAAGTGCCCGCCCCCACGTGCAACGTCACGAAACCCTGCTCGACCCCCTTCTCCTTCAGTCGGCTCAGCAGGGCCTCATCGAAATGCAGACCAGCGGTGGGGGCAGCGACGGCACCTTCCTTGCGGGCATACACTGTCTGATAGCGTTCATGGTCAAACGCCTCGTCACTGCGCGCGATATAGGGCGGCAGGGGGATATGGCCATGGGCCGCCATGACGCCTTTCCAGTCCCCGTCTTCCAGTTGCAGGCGAAACAGCTCGGCTTCACGACCGAGAACGGCGACCGGCACCTGCCCTTTTATCAGCAGCTCGCTGCCCGGCCTGGGGCTGCGGCTGGCGCGCACATGAGCCAGCGCTTCACGCTCACTGAGGACCCGCTCGATCAGTATCTCCACCTTGCCGCCAGTCGCCTTCTGCCCAAACAGCCGTGCCGGCATTACGCGCGTATCGTTGAAAACCAGCAGATCCCCTGGCTGCAGATAGGCCTCGATATCCCGGAAGATACGATCTTCCACGCCATCGGGGCCCAGCACCAGCAGGCGACTGGCCGGACGCTCCGCCGTCGGCTGCTGCGCGATCAGCGATTCGGGCAGCTCAAAATCAAAGTCCTGACGCTTAAACATTTTCATGGCGCGCATTATACCGACCCGAAAGTTTTCGGCCTGCAGCTCTTGGAAACCGGTAAGCTGCCCCCACAAATTTAACGATAACAAAACAACAAGAAAAGGAGCACACCATGCTGATCAAAAAACCTCACGCTGAAAAACTGCTACACCTGCTGAAAAGCGGCGAAGAGCCCGTATCCGTTGAAGGTCTGAACGACAACGCACTGCAGGAGCTACAGATGGCAGGTATTGTGGCGCTGCCCACACCTGCAACCGTTCACCTCACCTACGCCGGCAACATGCTCGCCCATGTACTCGACGAAGCCATTCAAAAGGGACTGACCAAACCGGTCAGCGAATGGAAGGACGGCTATCGCTGGCTGGGCTCCGAGGTCATCGCCATGCTGGATGCCGGCATGACCGCAGGCAAGGTATCGGATGCGGCCTGGGACGCCCTGCACGAACGCGGACTGGCCAGCGAAGTCAAGGATGAGGACACCAAGGTTGTCAAAAAAGCCGTGAACGAAGCCGGTCAGGCGGTGCTGGAAGTCTATTTCATGCTGGAGCCCGAGCTGTCCATCAACAAGGAACTGGCGGAATACATCAACAAGGCGCCGGAAGGCCCCACCGAAGCCGTCAACCTGCCGGTAGAGGGCAACATGAAGGAACAGCTGGAAGCCATGCGCCTGATCGCCTACTCCGTACCCAACGGCGAAGTGGTGACCTTTACCGGACTGGGTCAGGCCGTCAAAGAAGTGCTGCGCATGGGTGTCACCCGTGAAGACGGCGACATCATCAGCGCCTCCATTCTGGAAAATGTCGCCCGTGTGGCCGACGGCGAGGAGATTGCCCCTGAAGCACTGGTGGCGCTGGAAGAACTCAATCTGGTCTTCAACGGTGAAGAGCTGACGCCGGCCGGTGAAGCCGCACTGGAAGCCTGGCGCATCTACAAGGATCAAACGGAACAGAACCTGCACACCATTGCCCTGAGCGAAGAAGAAGTGGAACTGCTGCTCACCATCGACCACCTGCACGAAAAATACGCCAACGACCCCAATCGTCTAGTGGACATGGCAGAAATCCATCGCGAACTGGTGGAGCGTCAGGTCGCCAAGTTCAAGAAGTTCGCTGAAGAGTATGGTCGCTACATGGAGACCATGCCCAAGCGCAAGAGCCGTGTGCTGAAGGCCTTTATGGAAACCAAGGACAGGATGCGCTGGTTCGAGGAAAACTACAACCTGCGCGAAATGCTCTATGCGCTGGAAGCCTTTGACCTCATCAGCGAAGGCGTCAGCGACAACGGGCATGCCGTCTTTGACCTGACCGACTTCGGCCGTCAGGTGGTGGAAGATCAGAAGCAGGATACGCGCGGCATCAGCTCCACGGCGCTGAAATCCCTCATGCACGCCAACGAGCTGTTCCTCGCCCCCAATATCGAATGGGTGCAGGCAGCACGCGCCGAAAAACTGCTGGGCGATTTCGGGCCCACCAAGTCCGGCCGCTTCTATGAAGACCTGGCAGACAACATCGAGCGCCTGCCGCTGATGACCGCCTTTGCAGCAGAAATCTTCAAGAAGATCGGCGCCAATGGCACCACGGTTGATGAACTGCTCGCGCTCTATGACGACCCGCTGCACAAGGAAGAGGTCAAGTGGGCCCTCGAGCAGCTGGAAGCCCTTGGCTGGGTAGAAGTGCTCGCTGACGGCAACATCGTGGAAACCCCGGCTGGTGAGCTGGTGGACATGGCCATCAGTGGTGTGCCCAGCGGCTTTGGCGCCCCGCTCAATCCGACCATCTATCGGGTGATCAAGGCCATTTCCGAAGTGGGCACCCTGTATGTGAAGGAACGCAAGATTCGCATGCAGCCCAAGAACATTCAGGAGGCCATCAAGCGTTCCGGCCTGTCTGAAGAGGCTTTCAACAAGGCCTATACGGCGGCACGTGAAGCCCACTATGTTGGCAAGAACAGCATCAACGAAGCCGGGTTGAACATTCTGGAAGCCGTTGAACTGCTGAACCAGTAAACCTGGACCTTCTATCCGTTATAAAGGCGCCTTCGGGCGCCTTTATCGTTTCCCTGGCCGCCATTGAAGAACTGGCGGGGATGGATATCCTCTGCTCCGACAAGACCGGCACCCTTACGCAGAACCGCATGAGCCTGGCCGAGCCGTGGCTGCTGAGACAAACCTCACCGGAAGCACTTTTTATCTACGCTGCACTGGCAAGCATTTGCGCAAAAGGGTTTCCGCACCCTGGGTGTCGCCTGGAAGGAAACCCACGAAGACAATTACCACTTCCTCGGCCTTATCCCACTGTTCGATCCGCCGCGCCCCGATTCAAAACAGGCCATCCGGCAAGCCAAGACCAAGGGCGTCGAAGTCAAGATGGTGACAGGCGACAATCTCGCCGTGGCCAAATACATTGCGCGGCAACTGGACATCGGCGACAGGATTCTCGATGTGCGTGAACTACGCGGCCAGTCCATGCAGGAATACATCGCGCTGTCGGAAATTCTTGCCCGCCCATGACCCGCGTGCTGGAACCGGATGCAGACCGTGAGCTGATTGAACAACAGGTGCGCGAAATCGTCGAACGGGTCAAGGATGAGCTGCATCATCGCCCGCAGCCCTGCAGTATTCTGTTCTGGGCCATCATGTCCACCGCCATTATTGGTACCGTTGTTGCCGTATATGGCTTTGGGCTGATGACCCCCATTGGCTGGGCATGGGCCGGTGCGATCTGGCTGTATGCTGCCTGCTGGTTTATTTTCAACGATTCGGTCAAGGTGGCCGTGTTACGCTACTACCGCCACAAAAAAGGGATTGAAGTCCTATGAATGCTCGTTATATCCGCTGGTTCAGGGAAATTTCCATCAAGGATGTACCGCTGGTGGGCGGCAAGAACGCCAACCTGGGTGAAATGTACCGGGCGCTCACGCCCCTTGGCGTGCGCGTACCCAACGGCTTCGCCGTCACCAGCGAGGCCTACAGGTACCTGCTGACTGCTAATCAGGCTTGGGACAAGCTGCATGAGATTCTCAATGGGCTTGATCCCGATGACGTGGCCGATCTGCAGCGCCGCGGCAAGGCGGCTCGCGAACTGATCCGCTCGCTCACCATTCCGGATGATCTGAAAAAAGAAATCCTCGCAGGCTACGCGGCACTGAAAGCCGAATACGGCGAAGATGTTTCCCTGGCGGTGCGCTCTTCTGCCACAGCAGAAGACTCCCCCAACGCCTCCTTTGCAGGCCAGAATGACACCTACCTGAACATTCGCGGGGAACAGGCCCTGCTGGACGCCTACCTGCGCTGCATGGCATCCCTGTTTACCGACCGATCCATCCACTACAAGATCGACCACGGCTTCGACCAATTCAAGGTCTATAACTCCGCCGTGATCATGAAAATGGTGCGCTCCGACATCGGCGCCAGCGGCGTGATGTTCTCGCTGGATACGGAAACCGGTTTCCGCGATGTGGTGTTTATCAATGCTGCCTACGGGCTGGGCGAAAATGTGGTGCAGGGTGCCGTGGACCCCGATGTGTTTTATGTGCACAAGCCCACCTACGAAAAGGGCTACCGTGCCGTACTCAAACGCCGTCTTGGCAGCAAGAAAATCAAGATGATCCTCTCCGAGGAACTCAATACCGACAATATTGCGGTGGAATACACCCGCAATGTACCCACCTCGGATGACGAGCGCAGTCATTACGCCATCAGCGATGATGACGTCATGATCCTGGCCGACTACGCCATCAAGGTGGAGCGCCACTACCAGCAGATTCATGGGGACGCCAATCACCCCATGGACATGGAATGGGCAAAGGACGGTATCGATGGCCAGCTCTACATGGTGCAGGCACGCCCGGAAACCGTTCATTCGCAGCAGAAAGGCACGGTTCTGGAACGCTATATTCTGCTGGACCATCCCAAGCCACTGGTAAGCGGCCAGGCGGTCGGCACCAAAATCGCTGCCGGCCGCGTGCGGGTGATCAACGATGTCAGCGAACTGCCCACTTTTCAGGACGGTGAAGTGCTGGTGTCAGACACCACTACGCCCGACTGGGAACCGGTCATGCGCCGGGCGAGCGCCATCGTCACCAACAGCGGCGGACGCACCTGCCACGCCGCCATTGTGGCGCGGGAAATGGGCCTGCCCGCCATCGTCGGCACTGGCAATGCCACTGAATGTCTGACCACGGGTGAACTGGTCACCGTCTCCTGCGCCGAAGGAGAAATCGGCCATGTCTATCCGGGCAAGCTGAACTGGAAAGTGGAACGCATCGACCTGAGCCATCTGCCCCGCCCCCAGACCGAGCTGATGATCAATCTAGGCAATCCGGACCAGGCCTTTTCCAATGCGGCACTGCCAGCCGATGGAATCGGCCTGGCACGCATGGAATTCATCATCAACACGGCCATTCAGGCCCACCCTCGTGCCCTGCTGGAGCCGGACAAACTGGACGAAAGCGAGCGCGCGCAGACTGCCGAACTGACCCGACCTTTTGACGGCGATGGCCGCCGCTTTTTCGTCACCACCCTGTCGGAGGGCATTGCCACCATTGCTGCCGCGGTGTGGCCCAAACCCTGTGTCGTGCGTACCTCCGACTTCAAGTCCAACGAGTATGCCCGCCTGATCGGTGGTCGCCATTTCGAGCCGCAGGAGGATAACCCCATGCTCGGCTTCCGCGGCGCGGCCCGCTACAGCCATCCGGACTATGTGGAGGCCTTTGCGCTGGAGTGCGCCGCCATCAAGCGGGCCCGGGAAACCATCGGCATGGACAACATCATCCCCATGATCCCCTTCTGCCGACGTGTGGATGAGGCGCAACGCACCCTGCAGACCCTGGCAGCCAACGGCCTTGAGCGTGGCAAGAACGGGCTCAAGGTGTACATGATGTGCGAAATCCCCAACAACGTGATTCAGGCCGATGCCTTCGCGCAGCATTTTGACGGTTTTTCCATCGGATCCAACGACCTCACCCAGTTGACCTTGGGCGTCGATCGCGACTCCGACAAGGTGGCCTTTGACTACGACGAGCGCGACCCAGGCGTGCTGGAAATGATGCGACTGACAGTGGCGGCCTGTAAACGCAACGGCATCCACAGCAGCATCTGTGGACAGGGGCCGTCGGACTACCCCGAAGTGGCCGAATTTCTCGTGCGTCATGGCATCGACACCCTCAGCCTGAACCCGGACGCCCTGCTCAGCACCTGGGCGAAGGTGGTAGAGATTGAAAAATCCCTGCAGCAGGCCTGAAACAGGGTTGAAACCTGAGCGCGGCGCCCCTATAATACGCCTCGTTCCAATGACGCGGGATGGAGCAGTCTGGTAGCTCGTCGGGCTCATAACCCGAAGGTCGCAGGTTCAAATCCTGCTCCCGCAACCAACCCATAAAAAAGCCGGCTTTATGCCGGCTTTTTTATTTTCCGAGTATATTTTCTTTACTGCTTCCCCACGCCATATCCTGCATAATTTGCACAGGTGACAGAACAAAACGGCCATGACAGAAGGGCTCAAGCGCATCTTCAGAGCGCAGACGGCACAGGAAGCACGACAAAAGGCCCCCTGATGGAGGAGATGGAAAATGCAGCCCCCAAGGCGGAGGCCTGTCTGGAAGAAGGGCTGGAAGACGCCCTGGCAGTGATGGCCTTGGCGGAGAAATACCGCCGACGGCTCAAATTAACGAATGGTGGGAAGCGCAACAGGCTTCCGAGCACAAGACGGATAAGGTGGTCGGTATCGATCACTGAGACCGGAGCAATGTCAAACCTGCGCAAGGGAATTTACAGCAGATTTGGGATTTGACCCCTGACACCAGTCTATTGGCAATACCTCTTCTACGGGCGTAAAACCCTGGAAGTAAAAGCGCACACACGGCTCACAGCCCTGACGCCCTTTAATCCTTCTGCGGCCGCATGTGTGGGAAGAGAATCACGTCGCGGATAGAGGGGCTGTCGGTAAACAGCATCACCAGGCGGTCGATGCCGATGCCTTCGCCGGCGGCGGGGGGCATGCCATGCTCCAGCGCGATAATATAGTCCTCGTCGTAGAACATGGCCTCTTCGTCGCCCGCCTCTTTCGCTTCCACCTGCTTGCGGAAACGCTCCGCCTGATCCTCGGCGTCGTTCAGCTCCGAGAAGCCGTTGGCGATCTCGCGTCCGCCCACAAACAGCTCGAAACGGTCGGTGACAAACGGGTTCTGATCGTTGCGGCGCGCCAGCGGACTGACTTCCGCCGGATATTCGGTGATGAAGGTGGGATCCTTGAGATTGTGCTCGACGGTCTTTTCGAAAATCTCCGTCTGCACCTTACCCAGCCCCCAGCCCGGTTGCACGTCAATGCCCAGCTTCTCCGCCAGCGCCTTTGCCTGCTCGAAGTCATCCAGTTGCGCTTCGGTAACGCCCGGATTGAGCATGATAATGGACTCCTTCAGCGTCATGCGCGCAAAGGGCTTGCCGAAATCGTAGGTTTCACCCTGATAGGTGACCTCAAACCCGCCGGTGACGGCTTCGGCGATCTCCTTGAACAGCGCCTCGGTGTAGTCCATCATCTTGTGGTAGTCCGCGTAGGCTTCGTAGAACTCCACCATGGTGAACTCGGGGTTGTGGCGGGTGGAGAGGCCTTCGTTGCGGAAGTTGCGATTGATCTCGAATACCTTTTCAAAGCCGCCCACCAACAGACGCTTGAGGTACAGCTCCGGCGCGATACGCATATAGAGCGGCATGTCCAGCGCATTGTGATGGGTGATAAACGGCTTGGCGCTCGCCCCGCCCGGGATCACCTGCATCATGGGGGTTTCCACCTCGAGGAAGCCGTGGCGGGTGAGGAACTCGCGCACCATCTGCACGATGCGCGAGCGGATCAAAAAGGTTTCACGGCTTTCCGGGTTCATGATCAGGTCCAGATAGCGGCGGCGATAGCGCAGCTCCTGATCCTGCAGGCCGTGGAACTTGTCCGGCAGCGGACGGATCGCCTTGGTGATCAGCTCCACATGCTCGGCATGGACGGTCAACTCCCCGGTCTTGGTTTTGAACAGATAGCCTTCCACGCCGATGATGTCGCCCAAGTCCCACTTCTTGAACTGCTGGTTATAGACCCCTTCCGGCAGATCATCGCGGGTGACGTATATCTGAATGCGGCCGCTCATGTCCTGCAGGGTGGCGAAGCTGGCCTTGCCCATGATGCGACGTGTCATCATGCGCCCGGCAATTTTGACGCGCACCGGCCCTTCCTGCTGGAAGCGCTCGTTATCCCAGTCGTCGTAATGAGCGTGGATGTCCGCCGCCAGATGTTCGCGCCGGAAGGTGTTGGGATAGGCCTGACCCTGTTCGCGCAGCGCCGCCAGTTTGGCGCGACGCTCGGCAATAATGCGGTTTTCGTCCTGCTGCTCGGGCGCGTTTGTCTTCTCTGTCATGGTCTTGTGCTGTCCGTGAATTAGGTTAAATGGGCGCCTGTTCGCCGATTCCGGCCTTTAGGCTGGCTTCTACAAACTGATCCAGCTCGCCGTCCAGTACGGCCTGGGTATTGCCGGTTTCCACACCGGTGCGCAGATCCTTGATACGGCCGGAATCGAGCACATAGGAACGGATCTGACTGCCCCAGCCGATGTCGGCCTTGCTCTCTTCCAGCTTTTGCTTCTCGGCATTGCGCTTCTGCATCTCATGTTCCCACAGCTTGGCGCGCAGCTGGCGCATGGCCTCATCCTTGTTCTGGTGCTGCGAGCGGCCGTTCTGGCACTGGACGACAATGCCGGTGGGCAGGTGGGTGATGCGCACCGCCGATTCGGTGCGGTTGACGTGCTGACCACCGGCACCGGAGGCGCGATAGACGTCGATGCGCAGATCGGCCGGATTGATTTCGATATCGATATTGTCGTCCACCTCTGGGGTGACAAACACCGAGGCAAACGAGGTATGGCGGCGATTACCGGAATCGAACGGCGACTTGCGCACCAGACGGTGCACACCGGTTTCGGTCTTCAGCCAGCCGTAGGCGAAATCGCCCTTGACATGAATGGTGGCAGACTTGATACCGGCCACTTCACCCGGCGTGACTTCGATGAGATCGGCCTCGAAGCCCTTTTTCTCGATCCAGCGCAGATACATGCGCAGCAGCATATTGGCCCAGTCCTGCGCCTCGGTGCCGCCGGAACCGGCCTGAATGTCCACGTAGCAGTTGTTGGCGTCCATCTCGCCGGAGAACATGCGCTGGAATTCCAGCTGCTCCAGCACCTTGCCGTATGCCTCCAGTTCCTCGGTGACTTCTGCTACCAGCTCCTCGTCACCGGCCTCTTCCGCCATCTGCAGCAGCTCCTTGGCCGATTCCAGCCCGTCGAGCAGGTTCTGCAGGCCGTCCACCACCTTTTCCAGCTGCGCCTTTTCGCGGCCCAGCGCCTGCGCGCGCTCCTGATCGTTCCACACGTCCGGGTCTTCCATTTCGCGATTCACCTCTTCGAGGCGCTCGCGCTTTTCTTCCAGACGCAGATAGTCCTTCAGGCCCTCGGCCCGCTCGCGATAATCCTTGATGCGTGAATAGAGTCCACCCAGTTCCATAGCGGTTCCAAACTCGAAATTGAATAGCAAATTTTAGCATAGGCGCGGAATGCACCGCGACGGGCGCGCTAAAATAGCATGCGGTTACCAAATACGAGGACGCCGTGTCATGAAAACACGCATCGAAACCGACTCCATGGGCCCTGTAGAGGTGCCTGCCGATGCCCTGTGGGGTGCGCAGACTCAGCGTGCCGTCAACAACTTTCCTATCAGCGGCCGCCCCCTGCCCGCCCCGTTCATTCAGGCGCTGGCGCAGGTGAAAAAAGCCTGCGCCCAGGCCAATGCCGAGCTGGGCCTGCTGGACGCTACCCGTGCCGACGCCATTGCACGCATGGCAGAAAGGATCGCCGCCGGCGAGTATCTGGACCAGTTCCCCATCGATATCTTCCAGACCGGCTCGGGCACCAGCACCAACATGAACATGAACGAGGTGCTCAGCCATCTGGCCGAGCGCGAGCTGGGCGTGGCGCTGCACCCCAACGATCATGTGAACATGAGCCAGAGCTCCAACGACACCATTCCCACCGCCATTCACGTGGCGGCGGCGACACTGCTGTATCGCCACCTGCTGCCGGCTATCGACCACACCATTGACACGCTGGCACGCAAGGCCGAAGCGGTAGAAGGTGTCGTCAAGACCGGGCGCACCCACCTGATGGACGCGATGCCGGTGACATTGGCGCAGGAACTGGATACCTGGAAGGTACAGCTGGAGGACGTGCGCGAGCGCCTGCTGGATGCAGCAAAACGCATCGTGCGCCTGCCGCAGGGCGGTACCGCCGTGGGCACCGGCATCAATGCCGACCCGCGCTTCGGCCCGCTGGTGGCGCAACGGCTGGCGCAGACGCTCAGTATCCCGTTTGAAAGCATGGATAATGCCTTTGTGGGCATCAGCGCGCAGGACAGCGCGCTGGAGCTCTCCGCTCAGCTGAACGTGCTTTCGGCGGTGATGATGAAAATCGCCAACGATCTGCGCTGGATGAACTCCGGACCACTGGCCGGTCTGGCGGAAATTCAGCTGCCGGCGCTACAGCCGGGCAGCTCCATCATGCCGGGCAAGGTCAATCCCGTTATTCCGGAAGCGGTGGCCATGGTGGCGGCGCAGATCACCGGCAACCACACCGCCATCACCATCGGCGCGCAATCCGGCAACTTTCAGCTGAATGTGATGCTGCCCATGATCGCGGCCAACCTGCTCGACAGCCTGCAACTGGCAGGAAATGCCCTGCGCGTGCTGGCCGACAAGGCGATCGACGGCTTCGAGGTGAATGAGGCCAATCTGAAAAAGGCGCTGGATGCCAACCCGATTCTTGTGACCGCCCTCAACCGTGTGGTAGGCTACGAAAAAGGCGCGCAAATCGCCAAAAGCGCCTATGCACAGGGTCGCCCGGTGCTGGATGTGGCGCTTGAAATGACCAATCTGGACGAGGCCACGCTGAAAAAGCTGCTTGACCCCGCCCGCCTGACAGAGGGTGGCACACCCTCTATCGGTGATATTCAACCCAAAAAAGGAAATAACCATGGCTGTAGTCAACCTCAAGACTGAAGAGTTCGAAAAGTTCGTGCAGGAAAACCCCATGATCGTGCTGGATTTCTGGGCGGAATGGTGCGGTCCGTGCAAGATGTTCGGCCCCATCTTCGAGAAGGTGTCCGAAAAGCATCCCGATGTAGCCTTCGCCAAGGTGAACGTGGAAGAAGAACAGCAGCTGGCAGCGATGTTTCAGGTGCGCTCCATCCCTACCGTCGCGTTCATGCGTGAAGGGATCGTGGTTTACGCACAGCCGGGCATGATGCCGGAAGAGATGCTGGAAGAAGGCATCAAGCAGCTGAAGGCGCTGGACATGGATCAGGTACGTGCCGATCTGGAAAAAGCGCAACAGGAACAGCAGCAACAGGGCTGAGCCGCCTTTCCGTCAGACATAAAGCTCCAGCGGCGGCTCCATGGCGAGCCGCCGAATCATGTCCGATGCCGTCACAATACCCACCAGTTCACCATTCTGCGTGACCACCGGCAGGGCATGAATCACATAATCCGTCATCACCTGCGCCGCCCGGCGTATCAGGGTTTCCGGCCAGCAGGTCACCACCGGTGACGACATATGGTCTTTCACCGCAGCGCGCTTGACCCGCGTCTGTTCACCTTCCTGCCACACATGCCCCAGCAGATCCTGCGAAGAAAGCAGGCCGATCACCTTGCCATCCTGCACCACCACCAGATGACCGATGCCATGTTGCTGCATGCGTTCCCATGCCGTTTGCAGCGGTGCCTCCGGTGCAATCTGCACCACCGGCTGGGACATGATTTCGCGCACCTGAATAATGGTTTCGCCCCGCTCCCGCGCGGCCTTGATCACCTGCTCGTACTGGCGCCGTGCCTGTTCCACGCTCAGAGGAACCTGTTCGTAGCGACGGTCCTGCTCTACCTGGAGCGGATCCAGCGTCGGCTTTTCCACCGGCGGTACCGACTGCGCCTTCGGCACCTGCAGCGGCGGCAGCGTGTTCTGCATGCCGAGGTAGCTCTGTCCTTCCGGGCTGTACACCACAAACATATATAATCTCCACAGACATCGCCGCCCTTTGCGGGCCACTCTGTTCACTATAACGGCAACAAGGTGAAAAAGACCATGCAAATCAAGATCATCAAGAACCGGGTCACACTGGAACTGCAGCGCCTCGGCGTGGAAAACTGGCCCATCTGGGAAAAGGAAGTTTCCAGTTTCCCCTGGGAATACGACACTGATGAAACCTGCTATATCCTTGACGGGCGCGTGACGGTCACCCCCGAAGACGGTGAACCGGTTGAGATTGAAGCGGGCGATCTGGTCACCTTCCCGAAAGGCATGCGCTGCACCTGGGAGATTCACGAACCCATTCGCAAACACTACACCTTTTCCTGATACGGAGACCCTGTTATGAACGGACCCGGCCCTGCGGCGATGCTGGTGGTCGCCCTTGTTTCGATTACGCTCTATCTTTTTCTGGTGACCTTGTTGCTGAAAATGGCCGCGCGCTGGGTCACCGGCTGTATTCTCGGCTGGGGACAGGGGCTCAAGATTGTGCTACTGGTATTCGTCGCCGGCCTGATCACGCAGTTCGTTGTCGGCATCACGGCCGTTTTCGTGGCCGGCTATACGGTGGAAATGCTGCAGGTGGACCCGTTTTTCAATCTGCTGGCATTTCTGTTTCTCATGACCGTGTCCAGCTACATCTATGGCAATTGGATTCGCTGTGAGCAACATGCCGAGGGTGTGGGCTTTGCCAAGGGGCTGCTGGTGTTCTGGGCCCAGGTATTGATCGTCGTTCTGGTGGCGCTGGGCCTGGCCATTCTTATCGGCACCCTCCAGTGGCTGATGCAATAAATCCCTAACGCGCAGTGCGTAAAAGACACAAGGAACAAGGAGGCAATACCATGAAATCACCCGTCGTCGTGATCGGTATCGGTGAACTGGGCAGCGTGTTTGCCCGCGGTTTTCTCAAGACCGGCCACCCAGTCTATCCCATCACCCGCCACATGAGCATGCTGGATGAATCGAAACAGATTCCCCAGCCGGAAGCCGTGCTGATCGCCGTAGGCGAAACCGATCTGCACCCCACCCTGGAAGCCCTGCCGGAAGCGTGGAAAGACCGCGTCATTCTGTTGCAGAATGAGCTGCTGCCACGCGACTGGCAGGCGCACGCCATCGACAACCCCACGGTCATTTCCGTGTGGTTCGAAAAGAAAAAGGGCATGGACAGCAAGGTGGTACTGCCATCACCCGTCTATGGCCCCCACGCGCAGCTGGTGCGCGATGCGCTTGCCTCGCTGGACATTCCCAGCTACGAAGTGGATGACATGGACGCGCTGGAATACGAACTGGTGCGCAAGAACCTCTACATTCTCACCACCAATATCGCCGGTCTGGAACTGCCCGATGGGGCTACCGTGGATGAACTGCGCCACGAGCATCCGGATCTGATGGACGCGGTCGCCCACGACGTGATGGATATTCAGGCGTGGCTGGTGGGCCACGAACTGGATCGCCCTGCCCTGATGGCAGGCATGCTCGACGCCTTTGACGGTGATCCCGCGCACAAGTGCAAGGGTCGCTCCGCACCTGCCCGGCTGCGCCGTGCGCTGCTGCACGCGGACGAAGCCGGACTGGAAGTTCCCACCCTGCGAGAGATTGCCCGCAAGCATCTGGATTGATACCGGGGGGCCGGAACGATCCCTACCGTCGTTCCAGGCAGAGGCATAAAAACGCCAAGGCACCTCCGCAAAACCTCTGAACGGTCGCGACAGTGGCAATTTTGGTTCAAGCCAAGGCGCAGCGAACGTGGCATGATCATTCCATGCCAGTGAGGTGCAACGCAGCATTGAGCCAAAATCGCCCTGCCCCTGTGGGTTGCTGGCGGGATGGCAGCCTTTACTGCGTTGCTCGTATTGGATTTGAACCCGCCAAACCCTGTGACACGCGCCCTATTTCTGTTGCCATCGCGCCTGCAACGCGAGCGCATTCAGCGGTTTGCGGAGGTGCCTAACACAGGGGGGTCCCCGACTTTTTCAGCGGCCGAAAATTTGTCGGTTGAAAAAAGTCGGGGACCCCCTTCCATTGGGGCTGTTTCAGCCCTTATTCATCGAAAAAGAGCGCGTAGGGACGCTGCATGGCTTCGCGCAGCTGCCCCAGGCTGAAGGTGCGTACCCATTCACCGATACGCTGTCCGCCAAAGTAGATACGCACCACCGGCAGGCTGAAGACGCCTTCCTGTGCACACAGATCCCGTTCCGCCTCGCAGTCCACATAGACCATTTCCACGCGGGGAAACGCGTTTTCCAGCAACTCGGCAATCTTCGGCTTGATCACCTGACAGACATTGCAATGCGCCCCGCCAAACAGTACCAGCACGGCATCGCTTTCCCGAACCCTGTTCTGCAAATCCATCAATCTTTCCCTCCTTCCGATGCGGCGCCCAGCCAGGCCGCGCCGCGCACTCCGCTGCTGTCGCCATATTGTGGCGGCACCAGGCGGGTTTCCACGCTGTCGCTGAACACCCAGCGTGCCCACAATTGTGGCACACGCGCATACAGCATGGGGATATTCGACAGGCCACCACCGAGCACGATGACCGCCGGATCAAATACATTGATGACCGACGCCAGCCCCTTGGCCAGCCAGGTCGCATAGCGCTCCAGATGCGCCTGCGCGGGCGCATCGCCCTGCCGAGCGCGCGCTGCAATCTCTTTCGCGGTCAGCGCCTGTCCGCTTGTTCTCTCAAAATGCCGTGCCATGCCTGGCCCCGACAGAAAAGTTTCGATGCAGCCCTGCTGACCGCAGTAGCAGGGCATGGGTTCATCCTCAAGTGCCGCCCACGGCAGTGGATTGTGTCCCCACTCGCCGCCAATGGCATTGATGCCGGTAATGATCTGCCCGCGATACACCAGCCCGCCGCCGCAGCCGGTGCCGATAATCACACCGAATACGCTCTCGGCACCAGCACCCCCTCCATCCGTGGCTTCAGACAGGGCAAAGCAGTTGGCATCGTTTTCAATGCGCACTGGGCGCGCCAGATCGCGTTCGAGATCACCCTGCAGATCCTCACCGATCAGCCAGGTGGAATTGGCATTTTTTACCCGCCCCGTTCTGCGCGACAGCGCGCCGGGAATGCCCAGCCCCAGCGTCCCCTGCTCGCCGAGGCTGACTTCGGCGTCGCGCACCATGGCAACGATATTCGCCACCGTTGCAGCATAGTCGCCCTGTGGCGTAGGACGCCGCTCCCGATACAGCTCTCTGCCCTGGGCATTCAGCGCAATCAGTTCCGTTTTGGTGCCGCCCAGATCAATACCGAGATGCAGCATGCTATTTCCCCATCACCACGGTGAAATCATTAGGCAAATACCCTTCAATCACACGCACATTGGCAGTGTGGCGCCGACACCAGCGCTCAACGGTTTCCGGCACCCGCCCGTGCAGAAAGGGTGAGCGGGCCACTTCGTCGTTGCGGTTGTCGAGCATATTGAAGATCACCTGCCGGCGTGCTAGCGCCCACATGCGTGCAATGACCGCCTGAGCATAGGCATCTGCATCAGCAATCGGCTCGTTAAGCGCGCCCGAGAGCGTCACCACCTCATAGCCCGCCTCCGGCAAGGCCACGGTGAGCAACTCCCCTTCCAGCCACTGCGCCTGCGGAAAACGACTGCGCGCGGCAAAGATCATGTCCGGCGATAGATCTATCCCGGTGAAATCCGGTGTCATGCCGTGCTCGTGCAGCCAGGCATAAAAATCCCCAAAGCCGCAGCCCACATCCAGTAGCGAGGCGGGTGCTGACAGCATCGCGTCAGCGATGACGCCAAAGCGCGCGATCTGAACGCCCCGCTCCTGCCAGAACAGCGCCTGCGGTCGATAGCCGTGCCGTTCCAGCGCCGCCGCATGACGCGTAATGATACGCGCTCGGTCAACCGGGTTCAGGCCTGCGCCAGACTCTCCTGCTCGATGCGTTTCAGCCATTCGATTTCGTCCTCGCTGAAGCCGGCTTCACGGCGGGCTTCGTAGTTGAATGGCCCGGCCAGATTGCCATTGAAATAGGTTTCCACGATGGACTGAAAGGTTGGGAACGGTTGCAGACCACGCTGCTCGCACAGGTAGCGGAACCAGCGGGTGCCCACCGCCACGTGGCCCACCTCGTCTCGCAGCAAAATCTTGAGGATCTCCACCCCACGTTTATCGCCAATGGCACGCAGCTTGGCCATCATGCCCGGTGTGACGTCCAGCCCGCGCGCTTCCAGCGTACGCGGCACCATGGCCATGCGTACCAGCGGGTCGTGATCGGTTTCGTAGGTGGTGACCCACAGGCCATTGTGAGCGGGAAAGTCGCCATATTCGTAGCCCAGGCGATTGAGATGTTCGCGCACAATCTGAAAGTGGTAGGCCTCTTCGCAGGCCACACCAAGCCACTCGAAATAGTAGTCCCGCGGCATGTCCTGAAAGCGATAGACCGCATCCAGCGCCAGATTGACGGCATTGAACTCGATATGGGCAATGGCATGCATGAGTGCAGCGTGGCCTTCCCGCGAACCCAGCCGACGTTTCGGGAGCTTGCGTGGTGGCACCAGCTCGGGTCTGGATGGCCGCCCCGGATCCGGGATACGCACCACCTCGTCCAACGGCCCAAGGCGCAACCGATCCTCGGTCCAGGCCTGCTGCAGCGCAGACAAACGGCTGACCTTCTCGTCCAGATCCGAGCACATCAGGCAATCGTAGGTGGCTTCAAAAAGATTTTGCATCGCAATCCTCAACAAAAAAGCCGGGCAGGGCCCGGCTTATCAAGCATGTTTCCTGGAGTGCTTAACGCCAGTTCTCAGGAATCTTGCCAGTCTTTTCCATTTCGTCCAGACGCTTGCCCGGATCACCGCCGTACCAGGCGTTCTGCAGATAGCGCACACCGCGACCCTGCTTGGCATCAACCGCCTCCCACAGCTTGGACCACTTCACGCGCTCTTCGCCGGTCATGTATACGTAGGGGTTCTTGGTGTTGGCCTTGGGATCAACGCCTGCACGCTTCATCGCGGCTTCTTCCATCTTGGTCAGCTCGGCCTTGCACTGCTCCAGCGTAGTGGCCTGCTCGACGTTTTCATATGCCTTGCGACCTTCTTTCTTGGCCGCTTCGATCAGCTTCTCGCCATCCTGCAGGCACTGATCGTAAACTGAGGCACCAGCCTGAGCATTGGCGGCAGCCAGTGCGAAAGCCGCTGCAAACAGGGCTTTAAGGGTCAGCTTTTTCATGTAGCTCTCCAATTCGTTGGGGTTGAATGTGCGCCTAAACCGTGTCTGCCTAATTGTCCGCCTTTTGAATGGCGATTGCAACCAATAGAATATTCAAAAATCATTAAACACTTATAAGCAGAATTTATGCTTTTGCTGCACTGCCCGCAAGCGACCGCCAGCTCATTGCGACAAGCCCGGCCAGCAGCAGAATCCCTGCCAGATAGAGCGCGTGAGAAACGCCATGCAACATCATGAATTGCTGGGACTCAGCGGCACCCGCATGCTTCAGGGCCGCCATGGCGGGGTTGAGATACAGTAACTGCACCCCCTGCAACAGAACGAAGGCCAATGCCAGCCAGGCAACTACCCGCTGCCGCCACAGCAGCAAACCTGCGACCACCAGCACCACCGCACTGATCTCGACGCCATTAAGCAGAATCCCGGCAATGTGGCCGGCCGTCTTCTTGTCCAACTGCGTAAACAGCACGGGCGCGACCACATAGCCAATAACTGCCTGGGCAACCAGCGCACTGAACCACAAGGACAGGGCGGCAACGCGCCGCCGCAGCTCAGATGTATTCAACCTTGACGATCTCGTAGTCGATATTGCCGCCCGGCGCTTCAACCGTCACTTCGTCCCCTTCTTCCTTGCCGATCAGGGCACGGGCAATGGGCGAACTGACGGAGATCTTGCCGTGGGCCAAATCGGCCTCCTCGTCGCCCACGATCTTGTACACGACTTCTTCGTCCGTATCCAGATTGAGCAGATGCACGGTGGCGCCGAACACCACCTTGCCGTTCGCATTCAGCTGAGTGACGTCAATGATCTGCGCATTGGAGAGAATGCCTTCGATCTGACGGATACGCGCTTCGATCATGCCCTGCTGTTCGCGGGCGGCATGATACTCGGCGTTTTCCTTCAAGTCGCCGTGCTCACGCGCCTCGGCAATCGCTTCGGCAATACGGGGACGCTCTTCCTGCTTGAGGCGGCGCAGCTCTTCCTTGAGCTTGTCGGCGCCTTCCTTGGTCATGGGATGTCGGTTCATGCAAATCTCCTGTTCATGTAGCCAAAACGCACGCGCCCCGCAGAAGCGGGGCGTGCGGACATCAATGGATTTAATGGAATTTTACTGCAAATCCTGCAGGCGATACACCGGCTGCGGATCCAGATAGTCCATGGCAGCCACCATGGCAAAAGCACCGGCGATGGTGGTGGTGTAGCACACCTTGTGCATCAGGGCTTCGCGGCGAATGTCCGCCGAGTCCTTGATGCTGACCGAACCATCTGAGGTGTTCACGATCAGATCAATCTCGCCATTCTTGATCAGGTCAACAATATTGGGACGCCCTTCGGTGACCTTGTTGACCACGTCCACTTCGATCCCCGCCTCTTTCAGCGCCGCGGCGGTGCCACGCGTGGCCACCAGACGGAAGCCGCGCTCGATCAGCCTGCGGGCCAGCTCGGTCGCCTTTTCGCGGTCCGCCTTGCGCACGGACAGGAAAGCCGTGCCACTGCGCGGCAGTACCGTACCGGCCGCCATCTCGGCCTTGGCATACGCCTGCGGGAAGGTTTCCCCGATGCCCATTACCTCGCCGGTGGACTTCATCTCCGGGCCGAGAATGGGGTCCACGCCGAGGAACTTGATGAACGGGAACACCGCTTCCTTGACCGAGTAGTGCCTGGGCACGATCTCGCGTTCAAACTGCTGTTGCGCCAGCGTCTGACCAACCATGCAGCGGGCGGCGATCTTCGCCAGCGGATGGCCGATGGCTTTGGAGACGAACGGCACCGTGCGCGACGCCCGCGGGTTGACTTCCAGCACGAAAATTTCATCCTCCTTGATGGCGAACTGGGTATTCATCAGGCCCACTACATTGAGTGCTTTTGCCATCTTCTCCACCTGCTCGCGGATGCGATCCTGCAGCTCGGGACGGATGCTGTATGGCGGCAGGGAACAGGCGGAGTCACCGGAGTGAATGCCGGCCTGTTCGATGTGCTCCATGATGCCACCAATGACAACCTGTTCGCCATCGCTTACGGCATCCACATCCACTTCCACCGCATCATCCAGGAAGCGATCCAGCAGGACAGGCGAATCGTTGGATACCTTGACCGCCTCGCGCATGTAGCGCTCGAGATCCTTCTCGGTGTAAACGATTTCCATGGCGCGCCCGCCCAGCACATAGGAGGGACGCACCACCAGCGGATAACCGATCTCCTTGGCCAGCGCCAGCGCCTCTTCCTCACTGCGAGCGGTACGGTTGGGTGGCTGCTTCAGATCCAGCCGATGCAACAGCTGCTGGAAGCGCTCGCGGTCTTCCGCCAGGTCGATGGATTCCGGCGTGGTGCCGATAATGGGCACGCCCGCAGCTTCCAGATCCCGCGCCAGTTTGAGCGGCGTCTGGCCGCCGTACTGCACGATGACGCCGTCCGGCTTCTCCACCTCGACGATTTCCAGCACGTCCTCCAGTGTCAGCGGCTCGAAATAGAGACGGTCGGAGGTGTCGTAGTCGGTGGAAACGGTTTCAGGATTACAGTTGACCATAATGGTTTCATAGCCATCCTCGCTCAGGGCAAAGGCGGCATGCACACAGCAGTAGTCGAACTCGATGCCCTGACCGATCCGGTTCGGCCCGCCGCCCAGCACCATGATCTTTTTCCGCTCAGAGGGTTCTGCCTCGCACTCCTCGTCATAGGACGAATACATGTAGGCCGTCTTGGTGGCAAACTCGGCCGCACAGGTATCCACGCGTTTGTACACGGGACGGATGTCCAGCATGTGACGCAGCTTGCGGATGCTCTTTTCCGACACCCCCAGCAGTTCAGCAATGCGCGCATCGGAAAAGCCCTTCTGCTTGTAGCGGCGCAGGGTGCCTGCATCCAAACCGTCCAGCCCCAACTGCCTGAGTTCATCTTCCATGCGCACCAGCTCCTGAATCTGGGCCAGGAACCATGGATCGATATCGCAGGCGTCATGCACTTCTTCCAGCGTCCAGCCGGCGCGGAAGGCATCGGCCACATACCAGAGACGATCCGGTCCCGGATGACGCAGCTCGGCACGCAGGGTGTCGCGCACCTCCTTTTCATCCAGCGTATTCAGATCCAGCATTTCATTGAGGCCCGTGCGGCCCGTTTCCAGACCCCGAATCGCCTTCTGCAGGGACTCCTGGAAGTTGCGCCCCATGGCCATGACTTCGCCCACGGACTTCATCTGTGTGGACAGGCGCGGCTCCGCCTGCGGGAACTTCTCGAAGGTAAAGCGCGGAATCTTGGTGACCACATAGTCGATGGTGGGCTCGAACGAGGCCGGTGTGGCCCCGCCGGTAATGTCGTTCTTGAGCTCGTCCAACGTATAGCCCACTGCCAGCTTGGCCGCCACCTTGGCGATGGGGAAGCCGGTTGCCTTGGATGCCAGTGCAGAGGAACGCGAGACGCGCGGGTTCATTTCGATAATGATCATGCGCCCGGTTTCCGGATTGACCGCAAACTGCACATTGGAACCGCCAGTCTCCACCCCGATTTCGCGCAGCACGGCCAGCGAGGCGTTACGCATGATCTGGTATTCCTTGTCGGTCAGGGTCTGCGCCGGCGCGACCGTAATGGAATCACCGGTATGCACGCCCATGGGATCGAGGTTTTCGATGGAGCAGACAATGATCGCGTTGTCGTTCCTGTCGCGAATCACCTCCATCTCGTACTCTTTCCAGCCGATGATGGACTCTTCGATCAGCAGCTCATTCGTGGGCGACAGGTCCAGACCGAACTTGCAGATCTGCTCGAATTCATCCCGGTTATAGGCAATGCCACCGCCGGAACCGCCCAGGGTGAACGATGGACGGATAATGGCCGGAAAGCCCACCTCGTCCAGAATGGCCCACGCCTCTTCCATGGAGTGGGCCACGGCAGACTTGGGCATGTCCAGGCCGATTTTCTGCATCGCAGCGCGGAAGCGGTCGCGGTTTTCCGCCTTGTCGATGGCGTCTTCATTGGCACCGATCAGCTCCACGCCGTACTTTTCCAGCACACCGTGGCGTGCCAGATCCAACGCCGTGTTGAGCGCAGTCTGCCCCCCCATGGTGGGCAGGATCGCATCCGGACGCTCCTTCTCGATGATCTTTTCAATGGTACGCCACTCGATGGGCTCGATATAGGTGGCATCCGCCAGATCCGGGTCGGTCATGATGGTGGCCGGGTTGGAGTTGACCAGAATGACCCTGTACCCCTCCTCCTTGAGGGCCTTGACCGCCTGGACCCCCGAGTAGTCGAATTCACACGCCTGGCCGATGATAATGGGGCCGGCACCGATGATGAGAATGCTTTCGATATCTGTTCTTTTAGGCATGGACTCTGTTATCCCTGAGCTGCACGGTTTTCAATGTCTGCAATAAACTGGTCGAACAGGTAGGCCACATCGTGCGGGCCGGGGCTCGCTTCCGGGTGCCCCTGAAAGCTGAAGGCGGCGCGATCCTTGAGGCGAATGCCCTGCAGCGAGCCATCAAACAGCGACTTGTGCGTCACGTCAACATTGTCCGGCAGAGACGCTTCGTCCACGGCAAAGCCGTGGTTCTGCGAGGTGATGTAAACGCGCCCGCTGTCCAGATCCTGCACCGGATGGTTGGCGCCATGATGGCCGAACTTCATCTTCACGGTGCGCGCACCCGCTGCCAGCGCCAGCAGCTGATGACCGAGGCAGATGCCGAACACGGGAATATCGGTCTTCAGAATGGTCTGGATGGCTTCGATGGCGTAGTCACACGGCTCCGGATCACCGGGACCATTGGAAAGGAAGATGCCGTCCGGGTTCATGGCCAGAACATCCTCTGCCGGGGTCTTCGCCGGCACCACGGTAAGCTTGCAGCCTCGATCCGCCAGCATGCGCAAGATGTTGCGCTTCACGCCGAAGTCGTAGGCGACAACGTGATATTTTGCTTCGGCACTGCGGTCCACGTGTCCCTCGCCCAAGCGCCAGGTGCCTTCGGTCCACACATAGGTTTCCGGCGTGGTCACTTCCTGTGCCAGATCCATGCCCTTGAGGCCAGCAAAGGCCTTGGCCTGAGCAATGGCCCCATCGGGATCCAGATTGTCGCCCGCCTGGATGACGCCGTTCTGTGCACCCTTCTCGCGCAGAATGCGGGTCAGCTTGCGGGTATCGATGTCGGCGATGGCCACCACATTCTGCTGCCGCAGATAGCTCTGCAGATCGCTTTGCGCGCGGAAATTACTGTGCAGCGGCGGCAGATCGCGAATGACCAGCCCTTGCGCCATGATACGCGGGGACTCTTCATCCTCGTGATTGACGCCCACATTGCCAATGTGCGGGTAGGTCAGCGTTACGATCTGACGGAAATAGGACGGGTCGGTAAGGATCTCCTGATACCCCGTCATGGATGTATTGAAAACCACCTCGCCGACGGTCTCTCCTTCAGCACCGATCGACTGCCCCCAGAAAACCGTGCCGTCTTCCAGCGCCAGAATTGCTGTATGCTGCTGTGCCATAGTCACCCTTCGCTGCTGACCGTGTACTGATCAAGACCCACCTACAAAAAACGGAGCACAACCCCAAGTGGGCTGGCTCCGTTCTAATAGGCTGCGGGGCTCGTCATGCACACCAATCCGTGTTTAAACCAAATTAGGCGAATTTTAACGGATTTATGCCCGCTTTTCAGGGTTTTGTTTACCCTTTCAGACCCAACACGTCCTGCATGTCATACAGGCCGCGGTCACGGGCGCGCAGCCATACACAGGCGCGTGCCGCGCCCTTGGCAAAGGTCATGCGACTGGATGCCTTGTGGGTAATTTCCACCCGCTCGCCCTCGGTGGCGAACATCACGGTGTGCTCTCCCACAATATCGCCGGCACGAATGGTTTCAAACCCAATCTGCTTGTGGGGGCGCTCGCCGGTAATGCCTTCACGGCCATAGACCGCCACCTCCTTCAAATCCCAGCCAAGTGTTTCGGCCACCACTTCACCCATACGCAATGCAGTCCCGGATGGCGCGTCCACCTTGTGACGGTGGTGGGCCTCGATCACTTCGATGTCGTACTGCTCTGGATCCAGCACGGATGCCGCCATCTGCAGCAGTTTCAGCACCAGATTGACACCCACGCTCATGTTGGGCGCAAACACGATGGCGATCTGCTCGGCGGCTTCACGGATGGCGGTTAGACCCGCCTCATCAAAGCCGGTGGTGCCAATCACCATCTTCTTGCCGTGAGCTCGACAGATTTCAATATGCTTCAAGGTGGCCTCTGGGCGGGTAAAGTCTATGACCACATCAAACTGATCTGCCACCTTGCCCAAGTCATCCACAATGGGCACACCAATGGCGCCAATGCCGGCCAGCTCGCCTGCATCGGCTCCCACAAAACTGCCGCCGGGCCGCTCCGTGGCGGCGGCAACGATAAGGCCAGGCGTCTCATGCACGGCCTTGATCAGGTTTCGCCCCATGCGCCCTGAGGCACCGGCAATGGCTACTCGCATCTCGCTCATCTCATGACTCCCAAGGTGATTGATCCTGACTCTTCTTGCCCTCGTCGCCGCTGAAAAACGCCTTGACCTTGTCCCAGAACGAGTGCGCCTGCGGGCTATGGGTATGCTGGCGCCCTGCCAGCGTGGCTTCAAACTGCTCCAGCAGGCTGCGCTGCTCAGCAGTCAGCTTGACCGGCGTTTCAATCTGCACGGTACACAGCAGATCCCCCGTCCGCCCCGTATGCACGGACTTGATGCCCTTGCCCGCCAGCTTGAACACCTGGCCACTCTGGGTGCCTGCCGGAATTTTCAGCAACGTGGTCTTGCCGTCCAGTGTAGGTATCTCCACTTCTCCGCCCAGTGCAGCCGTGGGGAAGCTGATGGGGATCTCGCACAGCAGATTGCTGCCGTCCCGCTTGAACAGAGGATGCGGCTTGATGAAAAAGCGCACATACAGATCCCCGGCAGGCGCTCCGGGCTCGCCCGGCTCGCCTTCACCGCGCAGTCGCACGCGGTCGCCGTTGTCCACACCGGCCGGTACCTTGATCCGCAGGGTCTTGTATTTTTCAACCAGCCCTTCGCCACGACACTGGGGACAGGGTTCGGCGATAATCTGACCGCTGCCATGACACGCCGGACAGGTCTGCGACACCACAAAGAACCCCTGTTGAATGCGCACCTGCCCGGCTCCGCCACAGGTTGGGCAAGTCTTCACCGCATCGGGCGAAGCCGCACCTGTTCCGCCGCAGGCCTCGCAGGACTGACGCACCGGAATGCGAATCTCCACCGTGTCGCCAAAGGCGGCCTGCTCGAGGGTAATCTCCATGTCGTACTGAAGATCGTGCCCGGCACGGGGGCCGCGCTGACGCCGGCCGCCAAAGATGTCGCCGAACAGGTCGTCGAAAATGTCACCGAAACCACCGGCGCCATAGCCGCCACCCCCGCCGCCGCTGCCTTCAACGCCCGCATGGCCAAACTGATCATAAGCAGCACGCTTCTGCGGATCAGACAAGACCTCGTAGGCTTCGGTAATTTCCTTGAACTTCTCTTCCGCCTCCTTGTCCCCCGGGTTGCGGTCAGGGTGATACTTCATCGCCAGCTTGCGGTAGGCCCGCTTGATCTCGGTTTCGCTGGCGGTCCTGGAGACCTGCAGAATTTCGTAATAACAGCGTTTGCTCGCCATGGGTCAGAATACTCCGGACTGGGCACTCAAACGGATTGTTGAGTAGCGCTCAACAATCCGCTCGAATCAAAAACTCACTTTTAGAAACGGGGATACAAAAAAAGGGCGCTCCCGAAGGAAACGCCCGATTATACCTCACGCTTGAGGATTACTTCTTGTCGTCATCGACTTCTTCAAACTCGGCGTCGACCACGTCGTCATCGCGGCTTGCCGCGGACTGGCTGCCTTGCGCCTGTTGTTGCTGACCACCGCCGGTCTGCGCCTGCTCGGTCGCCGCTTTCTGCATCGCTTCGGCCAGTTCCTTGGTCTTGCTTTCGATGACCGCTTTTTCATCGCCCTTGACGGCTTCTTCCACGGCCTCGATCGCCTTTTCAACCAGCGACCTGGTCGCTTCGCTGATCTTCTCAACCGCTTCCTTAAGCAGCTTCTTGGCTTCGTGTACCAACGCGTCGGCCTGGTTGCGCGCCTCGATCAGTTCGCGGGCCTTGCGGTCTTCTTCCGCGTGGGCTTCCGCTTCCTTGATCATGCGCTCGATCTCTTCCTCTGTCAGACCGGAAGATGCCTGAATGGTGATCTTCTGCTCCTTGCCTGTCTGCTTGTCCTTGGCGGACACGCTGAGGATACCGTTCGCATCGATGTCGAAGGTTACCTCGATCTGCGGCACACCACGGGGTGCAGGCGGAATGTCTTCCAGGTTGAACATGCCGAGGGACTTGTTGTCCTTCGCCAGCTCACGCTCGCCCTGCAGCACGTGAATCGTCACCGCAGTCTGGTTGTCTTCCGCTGTCGAGAAGATCTGCGACTTGCGTGTCGGAATGGTGGTGTTCTTCTCGATCAGCTTGGTCATGACGCCACCCATGGTTTCGATACCCAGAGACAGCGGGGTCACGTCCAGAAGCAGTACGTCCTTCACTTCGCCGGACAGTACGCCACCCTGGATCGCGGCACCGATGGCAACGGCTTCATCCGGGTTCACATCCTTGCGCGGTGCCTTGCCGAAAAACTCTTCCACCTTCTTCTGCACCAGCGGCACACGGGTTGAACCACCCACCAGGATGACGTCATCAATGTCGCTATTGCTCAGGCCTGCATCCTTCATGGCAATGCGGCAGGGCTCGATGGATTTTTCCACCAAGTCCTCGATCAGCGACTCGAACTTCGCGCGAGTAATGCGCACGTTCAGGTGCTTCGGACCGGTCGCATCTGCCGTAATGTACGGCAGGTTGATGTCGGTCTGCTCACGCGAAGACAGCTCGATCTTCGCCTTTTCCGCCGCTTCCTTCAGGCGCTGCAGTGCCAGCGGGTCATTGCGCAGGTCGACGCCCTGATCCTTCTTAAACTCCTCGACCACATAGTCGATGATGCGCTTGTCGAAGTCTTCACCACCCAGGAAGGTGTCACCGTTGGTGGCCAGCACTTCAATCTGCTTCTCACCGTCCACATCGGCCACTTCGATGATGGAGATATCGAACGTACCACCACCGAGGTCGTATACGGCAATCTTCTTGTCACCCTTGGTGTCCTTGTCCACACCGTAGGCCAGCGCAGCCGCAGTCGGCTCGTTGATGATACGCTTCACGTCCAGACCGGCGATGCGCCCTGCATCCTTGGTCGCCTGACGCTGTGCGTCGTTAAAGTAGGCTGGTACGGTAATAACGGCTTCCTTTACTTCATGGCCCAGATAGTCTTCTGCGGTTTCCTTCATCTTCTTCAGAATCAGGGCAGAGACTTCCTGCGGGGACATTTTCTTGCCGTTGACTTCCACCCATGCGTCGCCGTTGTCCGCACAGACGATCTTGTAGGGCACCATCTCCTTGTCTTTCTGCACGACCTCATCGTCACACTTGCGACCAATGAGTCGCTTGATGGCAAACAGGGTGTTTTCAGGGTTCGTCACCGCCTGACGCTTGGCGGGCTCACCCACCAGAATCTCACCGTCCTTGGTAAACGCCACGATGGACGGGGTTGTACGGGACCCTTCCGCGTTGGGGATTACTTTTGGTTCACCCCCTTCCATTACAGCCACACAGCTGTTGGTGGTACCCAGGTCAATACCGATAATCTTGCTCATATTCCGCTCTCCTTTACTATTCTTGAATTCTGCCTGTTATATGGGGACGCCTTGCAGCTTTCCAAGGGCCTTTATTCCGCTTCCTTGCTGACGACCACACGCGCCGGACGCACCAGCCGGTCATTGAGACTGTAGCCCTTCTGCACCACTTCAATCACCGTGTTCGGTTCCTTGTCTGCCACCGGCACCATGGTCATGGCTTCGTGCTTCTGTGGGTCAAAGGCCTCACCCTCGGGGTTGATGCGTTCCACGCCAAATTCCGCCATGGTGTCCAGCAACAGCTTGAGGGTCATTTCCATGCCTTCGCGCAAGGAGTCAATTGTGGCATTTTCGTTATGGGCCGCCTGAATACCCATTTCCAGACTGTCCACCACCGGCAACAGCGCATTGACGAATTTCTCCAGCGCGAACTTGTGCGCATTTTCCACGTCGATGCGCGTGCGCCGACGCAGGTTTTCCATATCGGCCTTCACGCGCAGCAGCTGCTCCCAATGATCCGCAGCCTGCTGCTTGGCTTCCTGCAACGCCTTCTCCAGATCCTGCTCAACCTGCGCTTCAGCCTGCTCAAGATCCTGAATCGCTTCTTCAGCGCTGGGCGCTTCAGGGTTCTGTTGGGTGTTTTTGTTTTCTTCGCTCATGGTTCCACCTGTTCAAATTCAGTTAAAAATCTCTTATTCAATTGGGATGGGTACGTGCTTTTTCAAGACCGAATCCACAATCTTTGCGGTCACATCCACCATGGGAATGATGCGCTCGTAGGGCATGCGCCGCGGGCCTAGCACGCCCAGCACACCCACCAGCTCATCACCCATGTCAAACGGGTGCGTAATGACAGAACAAGGCTCATACAACTCCAAGCCGGTTTCCCGCCCGATAAACACCTGCAACCCCTTGGCGGCAATGCTCTTGTCCAGCAGCGACAGAATGGCCTGATGTTCTTCAAAGGAGTTGAACAGCTGCTTGAGCTGTTGAATGTCCGCCAGTTCGTCGTACTGCAGCAGGTTTTTCTCGCCCTTCACCTTCAGCGGCGAAGCGCCCTGCTCGTGGGCCTCCAGTGCGTCCTCGGCCCCCTGTACAATGCGCAGCATGCCGCCATTAAGCTGCGCGCGCAATCCACTCATTTTCTGCAGCAGGCGTTCCCGTGCCTCGTGCAGCGTCAGCCCCACCAGTTCGGTATTGAAGAAGCTCGCCATGCGCTGCAGCTGATCGCTGCTGATATCCGCATCCAGCTCGATAAAGCGGTTCTCGGCTTCCTGCTCGTTGAACACCAGCACCACCAGCACCCTGCGGTCGGAGATCCGAATAAACTCCACATGACTGAGGCGCTCCTGGCGGCGATCCGGCATCAGTACGACACTGACCATGCCGGTCAGCTCGGACAGCAGCCGGGAGGCCGTATCCATGACGGCCTGTGCATCACCCGACTCAGCAATTTTGGATGCCAGCTGATGGGTCAGCTCAGCAGACAGGGGCTGACAGATGAGAAAGCGGTCCACATACAGCCGCAGCCCCTTGCTGGTGGGAATACGGCCGGCCGAGGTATGCGGCGCACGAATGAACCCCAGCCCTTCCAGATCGGCCATCACATTGCGCACCGTCGCCGGGCTCACGCCCACGTCCGGCAGCTTGGAGAGCGTGCGCGACCCGACCGGTTTTCCTTCCTTCAGGTATAATTCGATGAGTTTTTTCAACAACAGCTCATCACGCGCTTTCAACATGGTTCGCTCCCCTCAACGAGTGGCATTGGCACTCTCATTATTCGAGTGCTAATTATGGGGTCGGGTTCGGACTCGGTCAAGGAATACCGCCATGGCACACGCATTTGAACGCATCGGCATTATCGGCAAGTTCAACGCGCTGGAAGCGTGGGAAACCATCGGCCGCGTGATCGAGTTTTTCTCACAGGCCGGCTGCACTGTCTATCTCGATCAGGTCTGCTGTCCCGACTTTCCCATCGAACGCTATCCTGCCCGGCAGCTGCCACGGGAAGAGCTGGTCAGGAACATTGATCTGGGCGTGATCGTCGGCGGCGACGGCACCCTGCTCAACGCTGCTCGTGATCTGGTGGAGTACGACATCCCGGTACTGGGCATCAACCTGGGCCGTCTGGGCTTCCTGGTGGACTTTTCTCCGGATACGCTGGAGCAGTCCATGCAGGCCGTTCTGGCGGGCGACTATGAGGAAGAGTACCGCAGCATGCTCAAGGTAAGCGTGCATGAAAATACCCAGGAGGTGTTCCACCATCTCGCTTTTAACGACGTGGTGGTGCACAAGAAAGACACGCCGCGCATGATCGAATTCGACACCTGGGTGGACGATCACTTCATGAACCGGCAACGCTCCGACGGCCTGATCGTCACCTCGCCCACCGGTTCGACAGCCTACGCCCTCTCTGCCGGCGGCCCCATCATGGATCCGCGCCTCGACGCCATGGCACTGGTTTCCATCAATCCACATACACTGAGTAACCGGCCCGTAGTTGTCCCGGGCAGCAGCGTGGTCAAGGTAGTGCCTTCAAAAACCTGCACCGGCTCGGCCAAGGTCACCTGTGATGGTCAGGTGACGTTCGAGATCTTTGCGCAGCATATCACCCACGTGCAGACCTATGAAAAACGCCTGCGCATGATCCACCCCAGAGGCTACAACTACTACGATATCCTGCGCACCAAGCTGAAGTGGGGAAGCTGAATGCTTTCACAGCTGACCATCCGCAATCTGGCCGTCATCAAGCAGGTGGATATTTCCTTTGAAACCGGCTTTACCGCCCTGACCGGTGAAACCGGCGCCGGCAAATCGATCCTGCTGGATGCGCTCGGGCTGATCGCCGGCAACCGCGCCGACAGCGGCATGGTGCGACACGGCGAGAAACGGGCCGATATTCAGGCCGAATTCACTATCGCAGATCATCCCGCGCTGCAGCGCCTGCTTGAAGAAGAAGCCCTGCTGGATGAAGAGAGTCCGCACACGCTCCACGTGCGTCGTGTGGTACAGGCGGATGGGGGATCGCGTGCGTGGATAAACGGCATCCGGGTCACCGCTCAGCAGCTGAAGGAAATCGTGCCTCAGCTGCTGGAAATTCACAGCCAGCATGCTCACCAGCAGCTACTCGACAGCACCCAGCAACGCCGCCTGCTGGATGGCTGGCTCAATGCACCCGAGCTGCTGGCAATGGTCGCGGAAACATTTCAACGCTGGCAGCGCCTGCAGCATGAACTGGAAACGCTGCGATCCCAGCAGCACGAACAGGCACAGCGGCTGGCGGCGCTGACCCTGCAGCTGCAGCAGTTTGCCGAGTTAGCACCAAGCCGCGATGAGTACGAAACCCTGTCGCAACAGCATCACACCCTGGCCCATGCCCAGGAATATGAGCAGGGTTTGCGCCAGGCCATCGAGGCGCTCGACGGCAATGACAGCGCGGTATCCGCCTACTCCCAGGCACTGGCTGAACTGGAACCGCTGACCTCCATCAACCCCGAGCTTGAAAACACAGTGGCGCAGCTCAACGAACAGCTGATCGTCGCACAGGAGCTGGCACGGGATCTGACCCACGAAGCCGACAGCATCAGTCATGATCCCGAGGCGCTGGCGCAGGTAGAGGCCCGTCTGGCTCAATACCACGCCCTCGCCAAGCATTACCTGCTGGATCCTGAGGCACTGGAAGAGAAGCATCAGGCGCTACAAGCGGAATATGATCAGCTCAGCAATCTGGATACGACCCTCGATACGCTGGAAATGGAGGTGGCCGAGGGCGAAACGGCCTACCGCAACGCGGCGGAACAGTTATCTGAAGCACGCGCCCAGGCAGGCGAAAAACTGGCGCAGGAAATCGAAGCCATCCTGCCCACCATCGGGCTGGAAAAGGCACGCTTTGCCGTGGAAGTGACTCCCACCGCGACACCACAAAAACATGGCATGGATCAGGTAGCCTTCATGGTGACCACCAACCCGGGTCAGCCCCTGCAACCCCTGAAAAAAGTCGCCTCCGGCGGTGAGCTGGCGCGTATCAGCCTGGCGCTGGAGCTGGTGCTGACCAGCAGCCGCGGCATCGACACTCTTATATTTGACGAAGTGGACGTGGGCATTGGCGGCGGCGTCGCAGAACAGGTGGGCCGCCTGATGCAACGCCTGGGCACGCAGCGGCAGGTGCTGGCGATTACCCACCAGCCACAGGTGGCTGCCTGTGCTGACCATCATCTCCACATCGAAAAACAGAGCTCGGAGACGGAAACCGAAACGCACATCGCCCAACTGGATGAGGCCACAAGGGTTCAGGAACTGGCCCGCATGCTGGGCGGACAGACACTCACGGACACCACCCTGCGCCACGCCGAAGAACTCCTTGGGGCGGCGCGTCGCCCTTGAAGCAGGGCCTGCACACCCCCACATTCAAATTTGTAGGGGGGGTCCCCGACTTTTTCAAACTGCCAAAAATTCACGCGTGCCGCCATGAACCAGTTACCCCGCATTGAACGCTTCCTAACCCAGTCCAACAAGCTGCTGCACATTTTCATCGCTCTGGCGCTTCTGGCAGCCAGCGTGCTGGTGGTGGTGCAGTTCATCCTGCAGGTGTGGAACACGCTGCAGACTGGCAATTTCACCCGCGGGTTCCTCACAGCGCTTGGCAACCTGTTCGTGCTGTGGATTCTCTCATCGCTCATTTCCGCCGAGGTACGCTGGCTCAAGACCGGCATCTTTGACGTGCTGGTATTTGTGGAGGTGGTGCTGATCACTCTGCTGCGACAACTGGTGATCCTGCCGGTGGAAAGCGGCGGCAACATCAATGCATGGGCATGGGCCTATGGCCTGATCACCCTCGCCATCCTGGCGGTGGGTATCGTTTACTATCTGATGCGCCGCGACCCGCCGCCGCCAGTGGATGATCCTATCTGACAATTCTGGGGGCGAAAAAAACCCGCAGTGCATCTGCGCTGCGGGTTGCCTTTCCATTCGGTCGAACGAAGGTTTAAACAAAGCTCTTCAAGAGGAGGTCACTGTAAACAGTGAGATTGAATAATAATATAATGAAACCTTGATATCAACCCATGTGTGAACTTTTTTTGAACTTTTTTCCAGCTTAAAAAACAACAGCTTATAAATCCAGACAACTGTCCGCCTCAAAAATCCGCCAGTCGATAGACCTCGTAAGCCGGCGTTTCGTAGGGATGCGCAGCTTTCATCGCTGCGACCACCGCCTCGATTACGCCTGCCTCGCAGACCATCTCCACACGATATTCGGCCACCCGTTCCAGCGTATTTGCAGAGCCGATAAAGGGGCTGGCGCCTTCAAGCGGGCGAAACTGGCCAACGCCCAGCACCTGCCAGCTGCAGCGATCATAGTCACCAATACGCCCTGCACCGGCTGCAAACATCGCTTCCTTGACCGTTTCCTCATGTCCTACCGGGACAAAAAAGGCAATCTTGTACATCCTCTGCGCTCCTGTCGTGTGTACATTAAAATAGACACCTTCGCAAAACCTCTGAATGCGTTCGCGTTGCCGGCGCAATGATGACAGATTCAAGGCGAACGCCACAGGCTTTGGTGGGGCCAAAGGCAAGGCGTTCAACGAAGAAGATGCCATCATTGCGTCACAACCCGAAGGGACAGGGTAACAGGGGTCCAGACGCATACTGTAGTCAGGGAAGATACAACGGTCATACTGGGCCGCATGGACCAATGGTCCCTGTCGCGTCCGTTCAGAGGCTTTGCGAAGGTGCCACTGTAGCCCACTTTTCGACAGGTAGGAAACCCATGCATAAACTGCTCATTACCGCTGCCATTGTGCTCGTCTGGGGGTTGGCTGCCGCCATCCTGCAGCTGCCCATCCTGGCCAATCTGGAATTCATTTTTGGCCTGACCGGCTTCCTGATCCTCTTTTTCAAGGACTTTGACCCGGAACAGGCCACCGAAGAAGAAAAGACAATGCGCAAGCGCTGGCTGTGGACCTTTGCCATGGCGATGCTGCTGGGGCTTGTGTTCGGCTCACTGTGGAACAGCCATATTATCGAGCCCTCGCCTTACCCGGATGCCCCGCGCGTGCCACAGGAAGGCCTACTGCCCACACCGGCCAGCTGAAAACCGGGTCTGCATACCAAAACGCCCCGCAGTGGCGGGGCGTTTTGCTTTCCAGGTGCACGATAGTCTGCCGACCTACTTGCCCAGCTTGTCCTGATCAATGTCGCACACGTGACTCATGCGCAGCTTGTTGCTCTTGACGAAGTTCATCACGTAGTCGTACATGCCGGGATTCTCGTCCTTGAGGCGGTCGTCAATAATCAGACACTTTTGACCGTCATACAACTCGGGGTGCAGCAGATCGGAATAAACCAGGCGGCGGTGCTCGTACGTGGCCATCATCGATGCAATGCGGTCGATCCAGTCGCTGGGACGAAACTTTCTGCCGTCCTCGGTATAGCCCTCGATGATGTATTTGCAGTGCACGACGAGAAACCCTCTCTGAAATAACGGTAAACAGCGGAATTTTAGCACAGCCCCGAGCCCTGCGACCACAGCAGAACCCGACAAAAAATGGCATAATACTGCCTTTGTTTTTCACCCTTCTGAATCGAGGATCTGCTGCAACCATGACGCAATACCGCACTGACGATCTGCGTATCCGAGAAATTACCGAAGTTGTGCCACCGAAAACGCTGCACGAGCGCTTTCCGCTGGACGAAACCGCGGCCCGCACGGTCTATGAAACCCGCCAGCAGATTCACAATATCCTTTTCGGTGCAGACGACCGCCTGCTAGTCGTGATCGGACCCTGCTCCATTCACGACCCGGATGCGGCTCGCGACTACGCACAGCGACTGAAAAAGCAGATCGAACGCTTCAAGGACGATCTGCTGATCGTCATGCGCGTCTATTTTGAAAAGCCACGCACCACCGTCGGCTGGAAGGGGCTGATCAACGACCCGGACCTGGACGAAAGCTTCAAGATCAACAAGGGGCTGGGGCTGGCTCGCGAACTGCTGCTGGATGTCAACAAGCTGGGCGTGCCGGCCGCCACCGAATTCCTCGACCTGATTTCCCCACAGTACATTGCCGACCTGGTCAGCTGGGGCGCCATCGGTGCGCGCACCACCGAAAGTCAGGGTCATCGCGAGCTGGCCTCCGGCCTCTCCTGTCCCGTCGGCTTCAAGAACGGCACCGACGGCAGCGTCAAGATCGCGGTGGATGCCATTCGCGCCGCCATGCGCCCGCACATCTTCCTGTCGCTCACCAAGGACGGTCGTTCAGCCATCTTCTCTACCACCGGCAACGAAGACTGCCATGTCATTTTGCGCGGCGGCGCTTCCGGCCCCAACTACGATGAAGCACACGTCATGGAAGCGGTGCGCCAGCTGCAGGCTGCAAACGTGCAGGACAAGCTTATGATCGACTGCTCGCACGCCAACAGCAGCAAGCAGCACGAACGCCAGCTGGTGGTCGCGGAAGACATCGCGCGACAGTTGAAGGAAGGCGAAAGCGCCCCCTATATCATGGGCGCCATGGTGGAAAGCAATCTGAAAGCGGGCCGCCAGGATGTGGTACCCGGACAGCCGCTGGAATACGGTGTCAGCATTACCGACGCCTGCATTGGCTGGGACGACAGCGAAACCGTACTGGAAACCCTGGCAGAAGGCGTGCGCGCACGCCGGGCCCGCGGCGCCTGAGCTCAATCAGCTCGTCAATTTCCTGAAACCCGTTTTTACCTCATGACCCACCTCCGCCCAGGAAGAGAAGGGTGAGCGCCGCTGTTCCCATGGCTTGAAGGCCGCATAAGAGGTTGATCCGCTCAAGCGAGCCACTTTCCCAACCGCTCGGCTTTCCCTCGTCCTGTACCTCTAATTAAAAGTGCTGAAAGCCCCCATTGGCGAGTGAAACAGGTTGCCCGTGGTGCAATACGCTCACGCCCTCGCCCTCAATAACCTCACCAATCGGCACAGCCAGCCCAGCTGCCTCAATGCGAGCCGCTGTCTGCGCTGCAACACTCAACAGCAGCTGATAATCCTCACCCCCAGCCAGCGGCAGCGACCAGTCATGCTGACGGGCACACCAATCCGCCACGCCCTTCTGCATGGGGATTTTTTCCACGTAGAGACGCAACCCTACGCCTGATGCGGCAGCCATATGACCGGCATCCTGTACCAGGCCATCGGAAATATCAATGGCGGCGTGCACCGGATAATCGGCCAGTGCCTGCCACGCATCCAGCGGCAACCGGGGCTTGAGCTGCGCAGCCACCATTTCTTCATTCAGGCAAACCTCGCCCAGAAGCTGCTTCAACCCCAGCGCAGCAGCCCCCACCGGCCCCGTGAGCATCAGCGCATCCCTCGGCTGAGCGCCTGCGCGCCGCCAAGGCACACCGCGCAATTCACCCAAGGCAGTAATGGTGACCGTGAGGGTCTGTCCACCCGTGGTATCCCCTCCCAGCAGGCAACAGCCGAATGCGTGCTGCGCCTCATCCAGTCCACGGACAAAACCTGCCAGCCAGGCGTCATCAGCCTGGGGCAAGGTCAACGCAAGGGTGTAATGCCGCGGCGTGGCGTTCATGGCGAGCAGATCGCTCACATTGACCGCCAGCGCCTTCCACGCCACCGCCTCCGCCGGCGCATCGGGCAGAAAATGGCGCCCGGCCACGAGGGTATCGGTGCACACCGCCATCGAGCCGCTGCATTCAATCACCGCGGCATCATCACCAAGCGGCACCGACACATTGCGGCAAGCCAGTGGCGCAAAAAAGCGCTCGATCAGCTCAAATTCATGCAAGGAGGGGGGTCCCCGACTTTTTGAAAAGCCATTTTTTCAGCAGCCGTGCGGCGCGGCGAAAAGCAGTGGTTTCAGTGATTGGAAGCCGCTTTTTCCGCCTGGCGCACCTGTTCGGCCACTTTATCCAGCACAGCGTTAATGTACTTGTAGCTTTCCTCGGCACCGAAGTCCTTGGCCAGCTCCACCGCCTCGTCGATAACGGTGCGATACGGCACTTCCGGCGTCTGGGTCAGCTCCCAGGTGCCAAGGCGCAGAATGCTGCGCTCAATGGGATCGATGAGGGAAAAGGCCCGGTCCAGATACGGCTTGTAGAACGCATCCAGCTCATCACGATGCGCGGTAATATAGCGCACCGCGTTGCGATAGAGGTTCTGGTCGATCTTGTCGAACTCGGGCCGCTCCATGGCCTGGCGCTCCAGCTCGATCCACGGCGTGCCAGCGATCTCGTGCTGATAGAGCGACTGGATCGCCAGCTGGCGCGCCAGCGTGCGGTGGGACAGATTGGGATTGACCTTCATAACTGCTTAAGCACGTTAACGGTTTCGATGGCAGACAGCGCGGCCTCTTCACCCTTGTTGCCCGCCTTGGTGCCAGAACGCTCGATGGCCTGCTCGATGGAGTCCACCGTGAGCACGCCAAATGCCACCGGGATACCATGCTTGAGCATCACCTGCCCCAGCCCCTTGGCACACTCGCCGGCCACGTAATCGAAGTGGGGCGTGCCGCCGCGGATGACTGCACCCAGCGCGATCACGGCGTCGTACTTGCCGGAAGCCGCCATCTTTTCCGCTACCAGTGGAATCTCGAATGCACCAGGCACCTTGACCAGATCAATGGCGTTTTCATCGCCGCCGTGGCGCACGATGGTATCAATGGCCCCCTCCACCAGCGTATCCACCACAAAGTGGTTAAAGCGGCCGGCCACCAGACCGAACTTGAGGCCACTGGCGAGCAGGTTGCCTTCAATGGTTTTCATTGGCGTGTTCCTTTTCTACGTTGTCCACAATTTCCAGACCGAAGCCGCTCAGGGCGTTCAGGCGCGTATAGCTGCCAATAATGCGCAGTTTTTTCAGGCCCAGATCGGCGAGAATCTGCGCCCCCAGCCCAAAGGTTTTCTGATCGTCGTTGGGCTCGGCTTCGGGCGGCTCAATGCCGCGATCCTTGAGCGCATAATGCTGAATTTTATCCAACAGCGCGGTATCCGATTCCTTTTTGCGCAGCACCACGATCACGCCACTGCCCGCCTCGCTGATCTGACGCATGGCTTCGCGCAGCGGCCAGCCACACTCTTCACGGGTGGCGTGAAACAGGTCGCACAACGTATCCTGCATGTGTACGCGCACCAGCGTTGGTGTTTCGGGATCGATCGGCCCCTTCACCAGGGCAAAATGGGCCTTGTGCTCCACAATATCCTCGTAGCCCACCAGGCGGAAGTCGCCATATTCGGTGGGCAGGTTGCACTCGGCCACCCGCTCAATGGTCTTCTCATGCTTGAGACGGTAGTGAATCAGGTCGGCGATGGTGCCCATCTTCAGGCCGTGTTCCTTGGCGAAGCGCTCCAGGTCATCGCGCCGCGCCATGGTGCCGTCCTCGTTCATGATCTCCACGATCACCGACGCCGGCTGATGTCCGGCCAGCCGCGCCAGATCGCAGCCCGCCTCGGTATGCCCGGCGCGGGTGAGCACACCCCCCGCCCGTGCCATCAGCGGAAACACATGCCCGGGGGTGACGATATCATCCGGCTTGGCGTCCGGCTTGACGGCGGTGCGGATGGTCACGGCACGGTCGTGGGCGGAAATGCCGGTGGTCACGCCCCTGGCCGCCTCGATGGAAACGGTGAAATTGGTGCCGTGGGGGTCGCGATTGTCGCGTACCATCAGCGGCAGATGCAGCTGGCGACACTTTTCTTCTGTCAGCGTCAGGCAGATCAGGCCACGGCCATACTTGGCCATGAAATTGATGTCTTCCGGCGTGACCGTATCCGCCGGCACCATCAGGTCGCCTTCGTTTTCGCGGTCCTCGTCATCCATGAGGATCACCATCTTGCCCTGACGGTAATCCTCGATAATCTCTTCAATAGGGCTGATCATACAAAGCCTCGTTCTGCCAGCAGAATTTTCAAGCGGTCATCGCTGCCGCCCTGTTCATCTTCCATGGGGCCGGTGAGCAGCCGTTCAAGATAGCGGGCGATCAGATCCACCTCCAGGTTCACGCGATCGCCCACCTGCAGAAACTGCATGGTGGTCTCCTGTCGCGTATGCGGCACGATATTCACGTCAAACAGGGTACCGTCCACGTGATTCACGGTGAGGCTGATGCCATCCAGCGTGATCGATCCCTTGGCTGCAATGTAGCGCGCCAGCGCCACCGGCGCCTCGATCTGATAACGCCATGAGCGTGCTTCCGGCGTAATCGCCTTCACCACACCGATGCCGTCCACATGACCACTGACCAGATGACCGCCGAGGCGGTCCTGCAAGCGCAGTGCCTTTTCCAGATTGACCGGCGTGCCCACTGTCTTGTCCCTGAAGGTCGTCACCGCCAGGGTTTCTGCAGAGACGTCCGCCACATAGTGATCGCTGCCCAGTTCAATAGCCGTAAGGCAGACACCGGAGGTGGCGATGCTGTCGCCGATAGCCACGTCGCTCATGTCCAGCTTGCCGGTGGAGACGGTCAGGCGCCAGTCGCCATTGCGCGGTTCAATGCGCTCAATCCGCCCGACGGCTTCGATGATACCGGTAAACATGTCAACGCACCTCCGGATGGCGATAGATTTCGTAGAGGTCAGAGCCTACCTGACGGCAGTCCACCGGCGTCCAGCGGCGCACCTTCTCGATGGCGTCGATGGGCGGCAGTGCGCAGGCCGGACGGGCATCCCCGCCCAGCAGCTTGGCGGCGCGGAACCAGTGAAGTTCATCCACCCGATCTTCTTCCAGCATGGCGCCCGACAGCGTCGGCCCGGCTTCCACCAGCAGATCGCGCACCTGCCACTCCCGCGCCAGATGACGCAGAATCGCCTGTAGATCCAGACGCCCGGGCGACACCTCGTCCACCAGAATAAATTCAACGCCCATGGCGTGCAGCACGGCAGCGTTGATCTTTTCCTTCGCGCGCGCAGCATCGGTGGTGGCGATCAGCGTCTGGCCGGGCAGGTTGAGCATCTTCGCCGTCTGCGGAAAACGCAGCTGGCTGTCCAGCACCACCCGGATCGGATGACACAGCGCCTCGTCCAGGTGATAGCGTTCCTGCAGGTGTTCGGGCAGACGCACGTTCAGGCTGGGATCATCGGCAAGCACCGTACCAATGCCGGTCATGATGGCGCCGTGGCGGGCCCGCAGCAGGTGGCCGCGCTGACGGGCGGCCTCGTCGGTGATCCACTGGCTTTCGCCGCCGGCCGTGGCCGTGGCCCCATCCAGTCCGGTGGCCGTCTTCAGGCGCACGCAAGGGAGCCCTTCGGTCATGGCCTTGATGAAACCGCGGTTCAGCGCCATGGCCGCTTCGGTCATCAGGCCGATTTCCACCTCGATACCGTAGCTGCGCAGCAGCATGACGCCCTGACCGGAGACTTCGGGGTTGGGGTCGATCATGGCCACCACAACGCGGGCCACCTGTGCCTGAATCAGCGCATGAGCACAGGGCGGTGTGCGCCCCTGATGACTGCAGGGTTCCAGCGTGACATAGACGGTGCTGCCTTTCGCCGCCTCGCCTGCCTGCTGCAGAGCGATGCGCTCGGCGTGAGGTTCGCCGGCGCGTACATGGTAACCCTCGCCCACGATCTGGCCGTCCTTGACCACCACCGCACCCACGGCGGGGTTGGGGCGCGTGCTGTATAGCCCGCGTTCGGCCAGGCGCATGGCACGCGCCATGTAGCGATAATCGTCTGCGCTAAAACCGCTCATTCGCGCTTTTCTCCTTCCGCTGCGGTCAGTTTCATCAACCGTTCAATCTCCTCCCGGAATGCGTTCACATCCTGAAAGCTGCGGTACACGGACGCAAAGCGCACATAGGCCACCTGGTCCAGGTCGCGCAAGGCATCCATGACCAGCTCGCCGATCTGGCTGGCCGGCACCTCGCGAGCGCCTTCGCTCATCAGTTTTTGCTGGATGTCGTGCACGATGCGCTCGATGGCTTCGGAATCCACCGGGCGCTTTTCCAGCGCCTTGATCAGACCGCGGCGGATCTTGTCCGGGTCGAAGCGCTCGCGGTTGCCATCGCGCTTGATCACCCGCGGCAGCGACAGCTCAGCCACTTCGTAAGTGGTGAAACGCTCTCCGCATGCCTGACACACGCGGCGGCGGCGCACCTGAGTGCCCTCCTGCGCCAGGCGGGAGTCGATCACTTTGGTATCGTCGGTATGACAAAAGGGGCAACGCATGAATCGGTTCCGTATTCAATAAAAACGCCCGCACAACGGCGGGCGTTTCATTTTAGCAGGTTATGCAACGCTTACTTGTAAACGGGGAAGCGGCTGCACAAGTCGAGCACCTTCTGCTTCACATCTGCTTCCACTGCGTGATCCCAGGTTTCCGCTTCCTGATCGCAGGTGTCGATGATGTCGCACATCCAGTGGGCCAGCTCGGCACACTCGGCCTCCTTGAAACCGCGGGTGGTGATGGCCGGCGTGCCCACACGGATACCACTGGTGACAAATGGGCTCATGGGGTCGTTGGGCACCGCATTCTTGTTGACGGTGATATTGGCCGCGCCCAGTGCCGCGTCCACCAGCTTGCCGGTCAGACCCTGATTGATGAAGCTGACCAGAAACAGGTGGTTTTCCGTGCCACCAGAAACCACATCAAAACCACGCTCCACGAATACGCTCGCCATGGCCTTGGCGTTGGCTTTCACCTGCTTGGCCCATTCCTTGAACTCGGGCTCCATCGCCTCCTTGAACGCCACCGCCTTGCCGGCAATCACGTGCACCAGCGGCCCGCCCTGGGTGCCCGGAAACACCTTGGAGTTGATCTTCTTCTCGATTTCAGGATTGGCCTTGGCGAGGATCAGTCCGCCGCGCGGGCCGCGCAGGGTCTTGTGCGTGGTAGTCGTGGTGACATCGGCGATCTGCACCGGTGACGGATATTCACCCGCCGCCACCAGACCGGCTACGTGCGCCATGTCCACCATCAGGTAAGCGCCCACTTCGTCAGCGATGTCGCGGAAGGCCTGCCAGTCCACCACCTGTGAATAGGCGGAGAAGCCGCCCACGATCAGCTTGGGCTTGTGCTCCAGCGCCAGGCGGCGCACCTCGTCGTAATCGATGCGGCCGGTTTCGGTATCGATGCCATACTGTACGGAATTGAACACTTGTCCGGAGAAGTTCACCTTGGCACCGTGGGTCAGGTGGCCGCCGTGGGCCAGACTCATGCCCAGAATGGTGTCGCCCGGGTTGAGCAGCGCCAGATACACCGCCGCATTGGCCTGGGAACCGGAATGGGGCTGCACATTGGCAAAGTCGGCACCGAACAGTTCCTTGGCACGGTCGATGGCCGCCTGTTCGACGATGTCGGCGTATTCACAGCCGCCGTAGTAGCGCTTGCCCGGGTAGCCTTCGGCATACTTGTTGGTAAAGACGGAGCCCTGCGCTTCCATGACCCGCGGGCTGGTATAGTTTTCCGACGCAATCAGTTCAACGTGCTCTTCCTGACGACGCGCTTCCTTTTCAATGGCGTCGGCGATCAGATCGTCATAGCCGGCGATGGTCATGGACTTTTCAAACATGTGGGCTCTCCATACTGTGCTCAAAACGGAAAGGACGGTATTTTAACAGCTTGCCTCACCCGGCACCATGAACGCAGCGGCCCGATTGCATGAATTTGACACATGACCCGCCAGCACGTTGACACCAGCTATAATGAGCCGCAACACAACAACATGCATACCGTTCAATTCCTATGGCTCAATACATTTACACCATGAACCGGGTGAGCAAGATCGTGCCGCCCAACCGCACTATCCTCAAGGACATTTCCCTCTCCTTTTTCCCGGGCGCAAAAATCGGCGTGCTCGGCCTCAACGGTGCCGGCAAATCCACCCTGCTTCGCATCATGGCTGGCGTGGACACCGAATACGAAGGTGAAGCGCGCCCGCAGCCCGGCATCAAGATTGGCTATCTACCACAGGAACCGCAGCTGGACGAAAGCAAGGATGTGCGCGGCAATGTGGAAGAAGGGCTGGGCGAACTCAAGGCGCTGCTGGAGCGCTTCAACGAAGTGACCGCCGCCTTTGCCGACCCGGATGCCGATTTCGACAAGCTGCTGGCCGAACAGGCCGAACTGCAGGACAAGATCGATGCCGCCGGTGGCTGGGAGCTGGAACGCAAGCTGGAAATCGCCGCCGACGCCCTGCGCCTGCCGCCGTGGGATGCGGACGTAAAAAACCTGTCCGGTGGGGAAAAGCGCCGCGTCGCCCTGTGCAAGCTGCTGCTGTCCCAGCCCGACATGCTGCTGCTGGACGAACCCACCAACCACCTGGATGCCGAGTCCGTTGCCTGGCTGGAGCGCTATCTGCACGACTATCCCGGCACCGTGGTCGCCATTACCCACGACCGCTACTTCCTCGACAATGTGGCTGAGTGGATTCTGGAACTGGACCGCGGCGAAGGCATCCCTTGGAAGGGCAACTACTCCAGCTGGCTGGAACAGAAGGAGAAGCGTCTGGAAAACGAGGCCAAGCAGGAGCAGTCGCGCATCAAGGCGATGAAACAGGAGCTGGAGTGGGTGCGCGCCAATCCGAAAGGCCGACAGGCCAAGTCCAAGGCCCGCCTCCAGCGTTTTGAAGAGCTGGCCAACCAGAGTACGCAGAAACGCAACGAAACCACCGAACTGTTTATCCCGGTGGCAGAACGCCTCGGCAACAAGGTCATCGAGTTCGACCATGTTTCCAAGGGCTATGGCGACCGCCTGCTCATCGACGATCTGTCATTCATTGTGCCGCCGGGCGCGATCGTGGGCATTATCGGCCCCAACGGCGCCGGCAAGTCCACACTGTTCCGCATGATCATCGGTCAGGAGCAGCCGGACAGCGGCACCATTTCCATTGGCGAAACGGTGAAGCTCTCCTATGTGGATCAGAGCCGCGACGCCCTCGATCCCAACAAGACCGTCTGGGAAGAGATTTCCGACGGCCAGGACATCATTCAAGTGGGCAACCACGAAATCAATTCGCGCGCCTACGTGGGACGCTTCAACTTCCGCGGCACCGATCAGCAGAAGTACATCGGCCAGCTTTCCGGCGGTGAACGCAACCGCGTGCACCTGGCCAAGATGCTGCGCTCCGGCGGCAACGTGCTGCTACTGGACGAACCCACCAACGACCTGGACGTGGAAACCCTGCGTGCACTGGAAGAGGCGCTGCTGGACTATGCCGGCACGGCGATGGTCATTTCCCACGACCGCTGGTTCCTGGATCGGGTCGCCACGCATATCCTCGCCTACGAAGGCGATTCCGAAGTGGTGTGGTTCGAGGGCAACTACAGCGAATACGAAAAGGATCTGAAGCGGCGCAAGGGGGCAGACGCCGCCAACCCGCACCGCATCAAGTACAAGCCGGTTGTACGCGACTAACGCTTTTCAAGGAGGTCACACCATGCCCGAGCAGCTCGCCAAAGCGCAGTCCCACCTCGATGCCATCGCCAATGCCTTCCCCGACCCCATTTTCATCATGGGGGAGGATGGCACCTATCTGGACGTGATCGGTGGGCGCGAGCGTGCCCTCTACGCCGACGGCCGTTCACTGGTCGGCAGAAAGTACCACGATGTGCTGCCGAAGGAGATGGCAGACCGCTTCCTCAAGGTAGTACAGATCACCCTCAAGACCGGCCGCCTGCAGGAAATCGAATACGCCCTCTCCAATGACGAGATCGATGGGATCGAGCAGAATGGCCCGCAGGGCACGCAGTGGTATGAAGCGCGCGTCTATCCGGTGGACACGGATGCCTACGGACAGCCTGCGGTGCTGTGGCTGGCCATCAACATCACCAGGCGCAAGCACATGGAAGAGCAGCTGGAAGCCTTGTCCAAGTACGACCCGCTCACCGGCCTGCTCAACCGCGACTTTTTCCTCGGCGTGCTGGACGAGGAGCTCAAGCGCACGCGCCTCAACAACGAACCCCTCTCGCTGATCAAGATCGACCTGGAGTGTTTCCGCAATGTGGTGGATACCTTTGGGCATGAAGCCGGTGACCGCGCCATTCTGCACGCCACCCACGCGCTGAAAAAGGTGATCGAAGAGCCGGGGCTGGGCTTTCTGGGGCGGCTAAGCTGTGATCAGTTCATGGCGGCGCTGCCAGGCATGAAGGCGGTGGACGCCTTCCGCGTCGCCAAGCTGGCGCAGCAGGCAATCAGCAGCCAGCAGCTGGAGTTCAACGGCATCCGCACCTGCCTGACCACGCGCGGTGGCGTCACCGAAGTGCGCGACGAGTCCGACAACGCTGAAACCCTGTTCAAGCGCGTCAATCAGGCCATCGCGGAACTGGCCAACAGCCGCGAAAACACCAAGATCGCTTGATCGTGGCACCGCCCCCCTGACGGGCGCGGCAATAGCGATTCTGGTTCAAGGCGTGGCGAGCGCAGCATGGTCTTTCCATGTACGAGCGCAACAGAGAAGCATTGGACCACAACTGCCCTACCCCTTCGGAGGGTGGCCGGATGGCGACATCTGCCGTGTTGCCTGCCTTGGATTTGGCCCAACCCAGCCCCGTGGCGCGACTTGCATCTGCTCAACACAGCAGCACCTGCAACGCGAGCGCATGCAGCGGTTATGTGCAGGTGCGAGGCGCATTTTCGGCCCAACAAAAAAGCCGCCTGCAGATGAGGCGGCTTTTTCATGTCTGGTGCCCAGGGCGGGAATCGAACCCGCACGGACCGCAAGGTCCGAGGGATTTTAAGTCCCTTGCGTCTACCAGTTTCGCCACCTGGGCAAAGCGCGGCCCATTATAAAGGGGCCAGGCGGCAAATCCTACTGCAGAGTCTTGCGCAGATGCGGCCAGGCCGAGCGCATGTATTCGATCCAGGTAATCAATGTCAGCAGCGCGGCCAGGTACAGCGCCGGAAAGCCCAGCGCGCCCCAGTTGATGCCCCACAGCGTATCGCCGTACAGCAGCCAGGTGAGCGCCGCCAGCTGGATGGCCGTTTTCCACTTACCCAGCCTGGAAACTGCCACTACTTCACGGATATTGTGCTCGGCCATCCATTCGCGCAGGCCGGAAATGGCCAGCTCGCGCATGATGATCACAATCGCCGACAGGGTCACCAGCAGCTGCTGGTATTCCGCCGCCACCATGACCAATGCAGCGCCCACGGCCAGCTTGTCCGCCACCGGGTCCACAAACGCACCCAGCTTGGAAGTGCTGCCCAGCCGCCGCGCCAGAAACCCGTCCAGCCAGTCGGTTATGGCGGCGATCATGAACGCCAGTGCCCCCCAGAAATGGGCGGACTCGATGGGCAGGTAGTAAAGCAGAATGAACACCGGGATCAGAATGATGCGACCCCAGGTCATCCACATGGGCAGGGTGTTGGCCATAATGGCGACGTCCTCTGTGGAAACTCAGGCACCCGCGCAAAACCTCTGAACGGCCGCGACAGTGATGATTTCAGTTCAAGGCAAGGCGCAACGAACGTGGCATGGTCACTCCGTGCGAGTGATGTGCAACGCCGTCTTAGGCCAGAATCGCCCTGTCCCTTCGGGTTGCGGCGGGATGGCAGCATCTTCTGCGTTGAGCATCCTGCCTTTAGCGCCACCAAAGGCTGCCCCGTGCGCCTTGAATCTGCTGCCCTCGCGCCAGCAACGCGAGCGCATTCAGAGGGTTTGCGCAGGTGCCTCAAAATCTTACTCGATTTCGCCGTGGAAATGGTCGTAAATGCGCTGTGCCAGCCGCTGGCTGACCCCTTTCACCTTGGCCAGTTCACTCACGGAGGCATCCTGCAGTTGCCTGAGGCCGCCGAAGTGGGTGAGCAGACGCTGACGCAGTTTGGGTCCCACCCCTTCGATTTCCTCCAGACGCGTGCCCAGCTGGCGTTTCTGACGGCGGCCGCGATGACCGGTAATGGCAAAGCGGTGGGCCTCGTCACGCAGAAAATTGATCAGATGCAGCGCGGGTTCTTCCGGCGGCAGATCAATGCCCGCTTCCTCATAGGGGGTATGCAATACCTCAAGCCCCACCTTGCGCCCTTCTCCCTTGGCCACACTCACCAGCGGCAGGTGATCCAGATCAAGATCCTTCAGCACCGCCAGTGCGCGATTGAGCTGCCCCTTGCCCCCGTCGATGACAATCAGGTCCGGCAGCTGTTCCGGCTGCGCCCTGAGCCGGCCGTAATGCCGGCGCAGCACCTGTTCCATGGCCGCATAGTCATCCCCGGGGGTAATCCCCTCCACGTTGTAGCGCCGATAGCGTGACTTGTCCGGCACACCGTCACGAAAACAGACACAGCTGCCCACGGTTTCCTGCCCTTGGGTGTGACTGATGTCAAAGCACTCCATCACCTGTGGCGGACGTGGCAGCGCAAGTACCGCCTGCACAGCGGCAAGTTTCTGCTCCTGCGTGGCCTTCTGGGTCAGATGCTGACGCAACGCAGCCTGGGCATTGGTTTCCGCCAGCTTGATCAGCTCCTTTTCCGTGCGCGTGCGCGCTACCCCCAAGCGTGGATGTGGGGGGTCCCCGACTTTTTCAAACCAGCTTTTTTCGGCCAGGTCAAATGGCAGCAGAATGGTGCGTGGACGCGTACGTTCCGCGTAATATTGTCCCAGAAAGGCTTCCAGAACCTCTTTTGGGCTGGCTTCGGCCGCCTTGGGGTAGAAAGTCTGCGACCCCCACAGCGTCCCCCCCTGATAGCGCATCAGCACCACGGCATACTGATCTCCTTGACCCGCAAGCCCGATCACGTCCAGTTCGCCCGCCTGCTGATTGATCAGGTACTGGCTCTGTATGGCACGCAAGGCGGCAATGCGGTCGCGCAGCTGCGCTGCTCTTTCGAACTCAAGCGCCAACGCTGCCTGCTGCATCTGCTCGCCGAGGTATTCGATCACTTCGAAACTCTTGCCCTCGAGAAACAGCAGCGTATTGCGTACATCCTCCGCATACTCTTCGTCGGACACCAGACCTACACACGGTCCGGAGCAGCGCCCAATCTGGTATTGCAGACAGGGGCGGCTGCGGTGGCGAAACACACTGTCGCTGCATTGGCGCACGGGAAAGATCTTCTGCAGGGCGTGCAAAGTCTGATACACAGCACCGGCATCGGGAAACGGCCCGAAGTAGGCGCCCTTCTTGCGCTTGGCACCACGATGGAAATAAAGGCCGGGATAGCGGTCTTTCGTATTCACATAAATGTAGGGATAGGACTTGTCGTCGCGAAACAGCACGTTATAGCGGGGATTGTGCCGCTTGATGAGCGTGCTTTCCAGCAGCAGGGCTTCGGCCTCGGTTTCGGTCAGAGTCACTTCAATGGAGGCAATCTGGCTGACGAGCCGAGCCGTCTTGGGGCTGTCGTGCTGCTTCTGGAAATAACTGCTGACACGGCGCTTCAGATTGCGTGCCTTGCCCACATAGATGATCTGCCCGTCGGCATTGAGCATGCGGTAAACGCCCGGTCGTTCCGGCAACGTCTTGAGAAAGGCTTGGATATCAAACGACATAGGCAGAAGAAGATGGCGGAGCGGACGGGACTCGAACCCGCGACCCCCGGCGTGACAGGCCGGTATTCTAACCAGCTGAACTACCGCTCCGCAGTGTCGCCTCGAACGAGGTGGTGGGTGCTGCAGGGATCGAACCTGCGACCCTCGCCTTGTAAGGGCGATGCTCTCCCAGCTGAGCTAAGCACCCGTAATGTAATGGCGGAGCGGACGGGACTCGAACCCGCGACCCCCGGCGTGACAGGCCGGTATTCTAACCAGCTGAACTACCGCTCCGCAGTGGTTTGGTTGAGTGGTGGGTGCTGCAGGGATCGAACCTGCGACCCTCGCCTTGTAAGGGCGATGCTCTCCCAGCTGAGCTAAGCACCCGCAATCAATGAGCGCGTATTATAAGGGTCAGAATGCAGGTGTCAAGCGATTTTGCATGGAAGCGTGCGCAGGAGTCGCGCAGACTCAGCGAGCCTCTCCCACAAAATAAAAAGCCGCTTTGCAGCGGCTTTTAAATCCGGATGTACGACGAAATCGGATCAGTTGACAGCGTCCTTGAGGGCTTTGCCTGGCGTGAACTTGGGTACTTTCGCTGCAGGAATCTGAATGGTCTTGCCGGTTTGCGGGTTACGACCGGTACGGGCTGCACGTTCACCGACCTTGAAGGTACCGAAACCAATCAGAGAAACCTGCTCGCCGTTTTTCAGGGCTTCGGTCACGGCTTCCATGGCTGCATCCAGGGCTGCAGCAGCCTGTGCCTTGCTCAGACCAGCCTTCTCCGCGATCACGCTTACCAGTTCCGTTTTATTCATTGTGATAGCTCTCCATGAGTTTGTTTGAACCTTTCCATCCTCTGATGCCCGCCTCGCGCTGCCACCAGAGTTCTGACGGTAGTTTGAATTTATAGCAATGCCCTGTGAGGTGTCAAGAAAAAAGGGCGCTCTGGCGCCCTTTTCACCATCAAGTTTTTTAATGGGCACTTTCACTGGCCGATACGGCGGGCTCAGCAGTGACTAGACAACTGAACGCCTCGGCATTATCCACTGGTTTCGGCAGGCGTTCCAATGCATGCTCGAATACCTCGTCCACCCAGCGCACCGGCACGATCTCCAGTTCACCCTTGATCTCATCGGGGATCTCGGCCAGATCACGTACATTATCATGCGGGATAAGCACCTTGCGGATATCTGCGCGCAGGGCGGCCAGCAACTTCTCCTTGAGACCGCCGATGGGCAACACCTCGCCTCGCAGGGTGATCTCACCGGTCATGGCCACGTCGTTGCGCACCGGAATATTGGTGAGCACGGATGCTATGGCCGTAGCGATGGCGATGCCGGCGCTGGGACCGTCCTTCTTGATGGCACCTTCCGGGAAGTGCAGGTGCAGGTCCACCTTTTCGTAGAAGTCCGGCTGCAGGCCCAGCTGCGCGGTGCGGCTGCGGATCACGCTCACCGCCGTTTCCACCGACTCTTGCATCACATCGCCCAACTGACCGGTCCGCTTGATGCGTCCCTTGCCAGGCATGCAGGTGGCTTCCACGTGCAGCAGATCGCCGCCCACACGGGTCCAAGCCAGACCATTGACCAGGCCAACGCGGTTCTGCTGCATCTTTTCACCATGACGATAGCGCGCCACGCCCAGATAGGCTTCCAGATGCTCAGGCTCCACCACCACGGGCGCCTGTTTCTCGCCCTCCTCCAGTGCCTTGACCACCTTACGCGCAATCTTGGCCAGTTCGCGCTCCAGACTGCGCACACCTGCTTCGCGGGTATAGCCACGGATAATCGCCTCGATCGCCGCTTCCGTAATCTGCAGTTCATCGGCCTTGAGGCCATGGTTGCGCAGCTGACGCGGCAACAGATGCTGCATGGCGATATGCTTTTTCTCCAACTCGGTATAGCCTGACAACTGAATGATTTCCATACGATCCAGCAACGGTTCCGGCATATCCATGGAGTTGGAGGTGGCCACGAACATCACTTCGGACAGATCGTAATCCACTTCCAGATAATGGTCGTTGAAGGTACTGTTTTGTTCGGGATCCAGCACCTCCAGCAGCGCAGCCGCCGGATCGCCACGGAAATCCGCGCTCATCTTGTCGATTTCATCCAGCAGGAACAGCGGGTTTTTCACGCCGGCCTTGACCATTTTCTGAATGATGCGGCCCGGCAGCGCGCCCAGATAGGTGCGACGATGGCCGCGGATCTCGGCTTCGTCGCGCACGCCACCCAGGGACATGCGCACGAACTTGCGGTTGGTAGCTTCGGCAATGGAGCGCGCCAGCGACGTCTTGCCCACGCCCGGCGGACCCACCAGGCACAGGATCGGCCCATTGAGCTTGCGCACCCGTTTCTGCACAGCGAGATACTCGAGAATGCGCTCCTTGACCTTTTCCAGCCCATAGTGATGGGCATCGAGGATTTTTGCCGCACGCTTGATATCCTTGGAAACGCGAGTGCGCTTCTTCCACGGCACATCCAGCAGCCACTCGATGTAGTTGCGCACCACGGCTGCCTCGGCGGACTGAGGCGGCATCATGCGCAGCTTATTCAGCTCCGACAGCGCCTTTTCCTTGACCTCGTCGGGCATGCCGGCCGCTTCGATCTTGGTTTTCAGATCGACATATTCATCTTCTTCGCCGTCGCTGCGCCCCAGTTCCTTGTGGATCGCCTTGATCTTTTCGTTGAGGTAGTACTCGCGCTGATTGCGGTCCATCTGCTTCTTGACCCGCTCGGCGATGCGCTTTTCCGCCTCGATCAGGTCGATCTGGGTTTCAACCAGGGCGATCAGCTTTTCAACGCGCTTGTTGAGCGAGGAAGTTTCCAGCAGCTGCTGCTTGGCTTCCAGAGTCAGGTCCAGATTGGCTGCCACCAGATCCACCAGCACATCCGGCTCCTCGGCACGCTCCACGGAGCCGCGCACGTCGCTGGAGAGCTTGCTGTTGAGCTTTGCGTAATGGGCGAAACGCTCCTTAGCCAGCTTCATCAGCTGCTGCAACTCTGCCTCGTCGTCCACGCTGGAGTAGAGGCGGCGTATATCGCCACGAAAAACATGCTCATCCTCTTGCAGGTTGAGCAGCTCGAAGCGCTCCATGCCTTCGATCAGCACCTTGACGGTGCCGTCGGCCAGCTTGAGTGTCTGCAGAATGGTCGCCAGCGTACCGACGTGATACACATCCTCGTAGCGTGGGCTGTCCTGCTCCGGGTTCTTCTGCGAAACCAGGAAGATCTGCCGATCCCCCTGCATGGCTGCCTGGATCGCTTCGATGGACTTCTCGCGCCCTACAAACAGGGGCATGACGGTGCCCGGAAACACCACTACATCTCGCAGTGGCATCACCAGCGCACCCAGTTTCATGTCCAGTTGTTCGATATCGTGTTTGCTCATACTCTTATTCGGTTCCTGAGGCTTGTTGAGGTTTTTCGTTCGTCTTGCTGCTGGACTTGGCTGGCTTCTTGCCGCCGTCCTTCTTCTCGGTCTTGTACACCAGAACCGGCTGTTTGTCTCCCTTGACCACAGCTTCGTCGATCACCACCTTCTCTACATCTGGCATGCTGGGCAGGTCGTACATCAGATCCAGCAGCAGATGCTCGAGAATGGCGCGCAGACCGCGGGCGCCGGTCTTGCGCTTGATGGCTTCCTGCGCAATGGCGCGCACAGCATCATCGGTAAACTGCAGCTGCACGCCTTCCAGTTCGAACATCTTCTGGAACTGTTTCACCAGTGCATTTTTCGGCTCGGTGAGGATGCGTACCAACGCCTCTTCATCCAGCGCCTCCAGGGTGGCAATCACCGGCAGGCGACCAACGAATTCCGGGATCAGGCCATATTTGACCAGATCCTCCGGCTCCACCTGCTCGAACAGCTCGCTGATATCGCGATCCTTGTCCTTTGCCTTCACCACCGCGGCAAAACCGATGCCCGAACCCTGCGCAACGCGCTGCTCGATGATCTTGTCCAGGCCTTCGAAGGCGCCGCCCACGATGAACAGGATCTTGGAGGTGTCCACCTGAATCATTTCCTGATTCGGGTGCTTGCGCCCGCCCTGCGGCGGTACATTGGCAATGGTGCCTTCGATGATCTTCAGCAGTGCCTGCTGCACGCCTTCGCCGGAAACATCCCGGGTTATGGACGGGTTTTCCGACTTGCGCGTAATCTTGTCGATCTCATCGATATAGATAATGCCGCGCTCGGCCTTTTCCGGATCGTTATCACAGCGCTGCAGCAGCTTGAGGATGATGCTCTCCACATCCTCGCCCACATAGCCAGCTTCGGTCAGCGAGGTGGCGTCGGCAATGGCAAAGGGCACGTCCAGCATCTTGGCCAGCGTCTGTGCCAGCAGCGTCTTGCCCGAACCGGTCGGGCCAATCATGAGGATATTGGACTTGTTCAGCTCAACATCATCATCCTGCTGACCGGCCATCAGGCGCTTGTAGTGGTTGTAGACCGCCACGGCCAGAATCTTCTTGGCCTTGTCCTGACCGATGACATAGTCATCCAGGTGCTGCTTGATTTCGTGGGGCGTCGGCAGCTTGTCCAGCTGAAAGGTTGAGCTGCCTTCGCCGCGACCTTCAAATTCCTCGCGCAGAATCTCGTTGCACAGATTCACGCACTCGTCACAGATATAGACGCCAGGTCCCGCAATCAGCTTGCGCACCTCGTCCTGGTGCTTGCCGCAAAAGGAGCAGTAGAGATCCTTGTCGTCGTGCTTACTCATCGTTACCTTCTCGTTTTGTCAGAACCTGATCAATCAGGCCGTATTCCTGGGCTTCCCATGCGCCCATGAAGTTGTCTCGATCCGTGTCCTGCTCGATGCGCTCGAGCGGCTGACCCGTGTTTTTCGCCAGCTCTTCGTTCAAGGTATGGCGAATTTTCAGGATTTCCTTGGCGTGAATCTCGATATCGCTCGCCTGCCCCTGGAAACCGCCCAGCGGCTGGTGGATCATCACACGGCTGTGGGGCAGCGCATAGCGCTTGCCCTTGGCACCGCCCGCCAGCAGAAATGCGCCCATACTGGCCGCCTGACCGATGCACATGGTGCTGACATCGGGCTTGATGAAGTTCATGGTGTCGTAAATGGCCATCCCCGCCGTCACGCTCCCACCCGGCGAATTGATGTACAGATGGATATCCTTTTCCGGGTTCTCGGACTCAAGAAACAACATCTGTGCCACAATCAGGTTTGCCATGTGGTCTTCCACCGGGCCCACCAGAAAGATCACGCGCTCCTTCAGCAGGCGTGAGTAAATATCGAACGAGCGCTCGCCGCGGCTGGTCTGTTCGATGACGATGGGCACCAGGGTGTTTTCAATGTCTTGCATACAGGGTATTCCTTTTATCTTTTATTGTCTGTTTATAAGGATAGACTACCGCAAAAAAAAGGCTTGTCAAATGACAAGCCTTTTCACGCAAAGCCGTCACGGGAACGGTGATCACCCCTGAGCAGTCAGCTCCTCGAAGGTCTTTTTCACCGCGGTGGTCTTGGCTTTGTCGAGCACTGCGTCCGCCACCTTGTTTTCCACCAGAATGGCTTCGATCTCGCGCAGGTGCTCCGGATTCTGCTTGTACCACTGCACGACCTCTTCCGGATCTTCGTAGGCCGAGGCCTGCTCACGGATGTAGGCTTCGATCTCTTCCGGTGTCACCTCGATACCCAGATCCTTGATCAGCTGGCCAATGACCAGTCCCAGGCGGATGCGTTGCTCGGCACGCTCGCGGAAATCTTCCGCGTTCAGCTGCACCTGACTGGGATCCACGCCCTGCATCTGCAGCTCGCGCAGCTGGTTCTGCATCATGGTCTGGATCTCCTGATCCACCAGCGACTTGGGCAGCTTGATCTCCACGGCCTTGTCCAGCGCTGCCAGCACGGCATTGCGGTTCTGCGCGGTGACCAGGCGCTTGAGCTCGCGCGCCATGTTTTCGCGGATTTCCTTGCGGAACTCTTCCACATCGCCGCTTTCCACGCCGAACTCTTTCACAAATTCCTCATCCACCTCAGGCTTCTCTTCTACCTGAACGGAGTGCACCTTGATCTTGAACTCGGCATCCTTGCCGGCCAGGGACTCGGCGTGGTAGTCCTCGGGAAACTTAACGGTAATGGTCTTCTCTTCACCCTTCTTCATGCCGAGGATGCCTTCCTCGAAGCCGGGGATCATGCGGCCGCTGCCCAGCACGAGGGGCACGTTTTCCGCCTTGCCGCCTTCAAAGGCTTCACCATCCACAAACCCTTCAAAGTCGATGATCACCTGATTGCCCTCGGCCGCCTTCTTGTTGCCATTGGCCGGACGCCAGCGCTTCTTCTGATCACGCAGCTTGTCGATCATGGCATCCACGTCGGCATCGGTGATTTCACCTTCTACCTTTTCCACTTCGAGACTGCTCAGATCCGGCAGCTCGATTTCCGGCAGCACATCAAACTTGGCAGTAAAGCGAATGGTGTCGCCTTCGTCTTCCAGCTTTTCAAAGCGCGGGTAGCCGGCCACTTTCAGATCTTCCTGTGCGGCGGCATCGTAGAACGCCTTGTAAACCACATCGCCGAGAATTTCCTGGCGAACCTGCGGCCCGTAGCGCTTCTTGACGATAGACAGAGGCACCTTGCCCGGACGGAAGCCGTCCATCTTCACAGTGCGGCGGATTTCCGCCAGACGCTGGTTGACCTGCTCGTTGATCTGCTCGGCAGGCAGCACCACTTCCATTTCGTATTCGAGACCTGATTCAGGTTTGTTGACAGTGACTTGCATAAAACGCTCTACTCTGTAGGTTGACGATGCTTCGGGCCCAGGCCCGTCGATCAAAAGCCGCAATTATAAGCCATCTCGTCAAAACAACAACTTGAACTTGCCGTGCACTGTGCTGCATGGATAAAATAAGCTTTTGTTAATCCCCCTATAAATAATTTTGAGAGGACTGCCATGACCATCGAACGTTTCGTACCGATTTTTGCCGGCTCCATGATTCTGATCAGCCTGGCGCTGGCCATGTGGATCAACAGCTGGTGGATTCTGCTCACCGCCTTTGTCGGCCTGAATCTGATCATCTCTGCGCTGACCGGTTTCTGCCCGCTGGTGAAGATTCTGGAAAAACTGGGCATGAAGCACGGCCCCAGCCCCTTTGCTCCCCGTCAGGCACAACAGGAACAGTAAACCCCGCTCCATGCCATAAAAAAGCCCGCTGGACACTTGTTCTGCGGGCTTTTTTGTAGCGGCGAAAAAAACCGCCTCGCAAAAAGTCGGGGACCCCCCTATTCTTCCACCCTGATCATGCCATCCCGCAGGGTCAGCGTGCGGTCCATTCGCGCCGCAATGTTGACATCGTGGGTGACGACAAGCAGCGCGGTGCCAAAGCGCTGATTAAGGTCGTCCATCAGACTCAACACCTGCTCGGCTGAACGGCTGTCCAGATTGCCGGTGGGCTCATCCGCCAGCACGCAGTCCGGCTCGGTCACCAACGCCCGCGCCAGCGCCACCCGCTGACGTTCACCGCCGGAGAGCTCGGACGGCTTGTGCGCCGTGCGACGACTCAGCCCTACGGCATCCAGCAGCGCAAGGGCCTTGTCGCGCGCCGTCGCCTCGGATTCACGGCGGATCAGCAACGGCATCATCACGTTTTCTTCTGCCGTCAGCTCAGGCAGCAGATGGTGAAACTGATATACGAAGCCCATGTGGCGGTTGCGCAGCCGCCCGCGGGCGGCCTCCCCCAACTTGGAAAACGGCTGTCCCAATAACAGCACCTCGCCGTCTGTGGGCCGATCCAGCCCTCCCAGCAGGTGCAGCAGTGTGCTCTTGCCGGAGCCGGAACTGCCCACGATGGCCACCCGCTCACGGCGATGCAGGATCAGGGAAACGCCTTTTAACACCGGCGTCTCTGCTGGACCATCGCGATAGGTCTTGACCAGATTGCGCCCTTCAAGCACACGGTTATTCATAGCGCAACGCCTCCGCCGGTTGAATGCGTGCGGCCCGCCAACTGGGATAGAGCGTCGCCAGCAGCGTCAGCGCAAACGCCAGCAGCGCCACGCCTTCCACGTCGGTCCACGCCAGTTTTGAAGGCACTTCGCTGATGTAATAGACGTCCGGCGGGAAGAAGTGGAAGCCAAAGGTCCGCTCGATCCACGGCACCACCACATCCAGGTTGAGGGCCAGCGCCACACCCAAAACAATGCCCAGCAGGGTGCCGGCGGTCCCAATAATCAGTCCCTGCACCATGAACATGAACTGAATACTCAGCGGCGTCGCCCCCAGTGTACGCAATACGGCGATGTCACTCTGCTTGTCGGTCACCACCATGACCATCATGGAGACAATATTGAAAGCGGCCACCATGATGATCAGCGCCAGCACCAGAAACATCATGCGCTTTTCCATCTGCACGGCCTTGAAAAAGTTGCGGTGCTGCTGCGTCCAGTCCACCACATAGAGGGTGTCGTCCAGACGTTGCGCCAGGGCATCGCGTACCGGCTGAATGGCAAACAGGTCATCCAGCTTGAGCACCAGACTGGAGACCGCATCACCATAACGGAATATCTTGGCCGCATCCCGGATATGCACCACCGCCAGACCCACATCGTATTCGTACATGCCCACGGAAAAGGTACCCAGTACAGTAAAGCGCTTGAAGCGCGGCATCACGCCCAGCAGCGTGGCGCTGGCCTCGGGCGCGATGACGGTCACCTTGTCTCCCTTGCGTACGCCCAGCTTTTCCGCCAGATCCTTGCCCAGGTAGATGCCATATCGATGACCATTGAGTTCCTTCAGCGAACCATCCTCAATGGCTGCATCCAGTTTTGCCACCTGATTTTCATAGGCGGGATCCACCCCCCACAGCATGGCACCGGTCACATTACGACCGAACGCCAGCATGCTCTGCTCCTTGATAAGCGGCGCCGCCCCCACCACATGGGGCACATCCTGCACCGCCTCATAGACCTTTTTCCAATTGCGCAGACGCTGATCGTAGCCGGTGATCTGCATGTGTGCCGTCATGCTGAGGATACGCTCTCGCAGCTCCACCTGAAAGCCATTCATGACCGACATCACCACGATCAGCGCCATCACCCCCAGCGCGATGCCGGCCATGGAGGAAAAGGACATGAAGGAAATAAAGCCGTTACGGCGTTTGGCACGGGTATAGCGAATGCCCAGCTGCAGCTCGTAGGGGAGATTGTTCATCGGGGATCAGTGAAATGTCGCAAAGTCTGCAAGTATAAATGAAAAACCCGGCACGGGGCCGGGTTCATCGCAGGGTCTGAAGTCCGTTTCAGGCCTTTTTGCCTGCTTCCTTGTCTGCGTCGGAGGCCTTGTCGGTCTTTTCGGCCTCGTGCACCGCTGCCTGACATTCCTTGTCATCAGGATCCGGGCAGACCTTGTTGTGGGCCAGCTCGTATTCCTGTTCCTGCGCTTCAGGCGTCGGTGCTTGCGCCGCCATCAAAGCCGGTGCCAGGGTCTGGTAAACCGGTTCGGCCACAGTGTGCGCATACTGCCAGCGTACCACGCTGTCCGCAGCGAGCACAAACACGCTGACAAGGGTAGCCCCCCAGAACAGCCCCTCCAGAATGGAGCCGGTGGTCAGGCCGCTCACCAGGTTCAGATTCAGGGTCAACACCGAGGCTGCCAGCAGGAGATAAAGCCCCAGATAGGCATACCGATAGGGTGAATAGCGATCCAGCCAGATGGTCGCAATACCATAGTGGGTCAGCTGCTCAATCAGACCGTGCTTGCTGGCACCACTCTTTTCATACGCCTTCTGCCTGTCGGCTTCTGTCAATTCGCTCTTGGCCAGCTTGTCCAGATAGGCACTCAGGCTGCCATAGCCGAAAAAGAGGGTGTTGGCCAACAGGTAGAAGGTGGCGAAACCCAGTACGAACGCCACCTCTTCCGGCAGCCACGGACGAATGATCAGGTCCAGCAGCAACAGGGTGACGAATACCGCCAACGCGAACAGCATGCCCCAGTAGAGCACCTGTTCAAGCCAGTCTTTACGGGTAATCATGATTCACCCCTCCTTATTTGCTGTCGGCAGGTTTTTTCAGCGCTTCAGGGGCCTGTGCCGGCTGACCGTGGGTAAACACATGAGTCATGTCATACACATCCGGCAGCAGCGCATAGGCGTAGCGAATGGTGGTGGCCACTACATCGCCGTCCACCAGATCCGGTGTATTGGCTTTCATCTGCACCGCCAGTGTCGCCACAGAAAAGGCGGGCACTACGAAGGGCTTATCAAAGTCCACATAGGCGATTTCATAACCCTGTCCTTTCTTGGGCTGGAAAGCCACAGCCTTGCCCAGCAGGGTAATGGGCTGACCGCCCGGGTTGCTGAAGGTCAATGCCAGGGATTTCGCTTTCTGATCATACTTTGATGCGATCACGACCGGGGCAGCCGGCATGGTGGCCAGAGTGGCCTTCAGGTCGGCATTGCTCAGATAGCTGCCCGCACCCCAACCGGCGATAATACCAAGAAATGTCATCAGAAAAATCAGCGCGTAGGGTCGTTTCATGGGTATTCTCCTCTTGAACGGATTGAAAAATAAACTGAATGCCCCCCTTTCATAGGCGCAGACAAATGCATTTCAACCCTCTGAGGCAAAATTCTGCTTCAAAAAAGCAGCCGCGACGCGCCCGTCCTGCGTCCAGGCAAAGCGGGGCAGCTGATTGAGAATGGTGGTGCCATAGCTTCGCGAAGTGAGGCGCGGGTCGCAGAGAATCAGCACGCCATGGTCGGTTTCGGTGCGAATCAGGCGCCCCACCCCCTGCTTCAGCGCCAGCGTCGCCCGAGGCAGCTGCAACAGGGCAAAGCCGCTCTTGCCCTCCTCTTTCAGGCGCGTATCCTGCGCCTGCAGCACCGGATCGTCCGGGCTGGCGAAGGGAATCTTGTCGATCAGCACCACGCGCAAGTCATCCCCCGGAATATCCACCCCCTCCCAGAAACTGGCCGTCGCCAGCAGCAGCGGGCGCCGCGCAGCGCGGAATCGCTCGAGCAGTTGCGCCTTGCTGTCTTCGCCCTGCACCAGAACCGTCCCTTTCCAGTGGGGGCGCAACAGCTCAGCTGCCTCGTTCAGGGCGCGGAAACTGGAGAACAGCAACAGGGCATGCCCCTGCGCCGCTTCCAGCACAGGCCAGGCACGCCGCAGGCACTGGCGCGTGTAGTCGGGGCGATTGGGCTCCGGCAACTGCTCTGGGTGGTAGATCAGCCCCTGCGTCGCGTGGTCAAATGGGCTGTCCACTTTCAGCGTATCCACTTCGCCCAACCCCAGCTTGCGGCAAAAGGACGTAAAGCCGTGATGATCGGCCAGGGTCGCCGAGGTAAAGATCCACGCACCTTCCAGCTGCGCCTTGATGTTTGAAAAGTCGCCACTGATGGACAGAGGCGTCAGATATAACCGCCACCAGTTGCTCTGCACCTCGGCCCAGGCCACCGCATGCCCATCCTCGGCGCCCCGCCAGTGCCGGAGCGCGTCCAGCAACGTCTGGGCGCTCTGCGCCGCGGCCTGTAGCTGCACACTGCGGGGGGCGATGGCCTCCAGATGATCGCACAGCTGCTCCAGCGGCGCTTCAAGGGCTTCCATGAGAGCGGTTATCTCCGCGCGTCGCTCCCTCAAGGCCCAGCGCCCCTCAAACCGACTCAGGCTGCTCTGAAACGACAGGAGCGCGTCTTCAAGCGCGTCCAGCTGCTCGGACAGCACATTGTCGTCTGGTGCGTCTTCAGTACCCGCCTGGCGCGCATCCTTGAGCAACTGCACGAATTGGGCCGAACTGCACTGTTCACCGAAAAACTGCTGCATGGTTTCCGGCAGCTGATGGGCTTCATCAATGACATACACATCGAATTCGGGCAGCAGCGCCCCCTTGCCTTGCGCGCGCAACGCCATGTCCGCAGCCAGCAGATGATGATTCACCACCACCACCCGCGCGCTCTGGGCTTCGCGGCGCAGGCGCGGCACAATGCAGCCATCTCCCTCGTCATCACCGCACCTGGCCGCCTGACAAAACTCGGCGCGGGCACAGACATGCCGCCATGCCGGATCATCTTCCGGGACGTGCTCGCAATGGGCGCGATCCCCATCCCCACCACTGCTTAACCAGGTGCGGATCTGGGCGATGGCATGCAGCTGCGCCCGCGGCAGATCCGGATTGCGCTCGGCGAGCAACAGGCGCTGCTGGCAGACATAATTTTCACGCCCTTTCAGCTGCAGGACCTGTCCGCGCGGCGCCAGCTGCGCCATCAGCCGGGGCAAATCCCGTGCCGTGAGCTGCTCCTGCAGATTCTTGGTGGCGGTGGAAATAAGGATCTTTTTGCCGCTGAGCAGGGCCGGCACCAGATAGGCAAAGGTCTTGCCCGTCCCCGTGCCTGCCTCCACAACGAGCGTTCCCCGCGCCGTGATGGCTTTGGCCACCGCCTGGGCCATCTGTTGCTGACCCGGACGCGGCTGAAACCCCTCCACCACCTCCATAAGGGGGGACGCTGAAGAAAAATACCGATCGACGTGCTGTTCCAGGCGACTCATGGGGACGATAGTTTAGCCAATATGGTGTTGTACATTGACTTTTTGGCTATCCGTATGCATAATGCCGTTTTTTGAAGCCACCAGTTCAACGGGGATTGTCATGAAAGTTCTTTCTTCACTGAAATCAGCCAAGAAGCGACACAAGGACTGTCAGGTGGTTCGCCGCCGCGGCAAGGTCTATGTGATCTGCAAAACCAACCCGCGCTTCAAGGCCCGCCAGAAGTAATTTCTGATTGCTTCCGTGTCAAAAAGCCCGCTCGTTGAGCGGGCTTTTTTATTGTCCGTCAAGCAGGCGCCGCACCGGGGCAAAACTGGTTCGATACACCCCCTCAATGACACCATGTTGCTTCAGAGCCTCTAAGTGGGCCGGCGTCGGATACCCCTTGTGGCGGTCAAAGCCGTACTGAGGATAACGTGCGTGCAACGCCGCCATCTGTTCATCCCGATACACCTTGGCCAGAATCGAGGCTGCACTGATGCAGGCCACCTTGCCGTCCCCCTTGACCACAGCAGTACAGGGGGCAGGCAAGGGTTCCGGGCAACGATTGCCATCCACCCAGATATGGCCGGGCGTCACCTTGAGACCAGCGACGGCGCGCCGCATGGCCAGCAGAGTCGCCTGCAGAATATTGAGTGCATCAATCTGCGCAGGGCTTGCCTCGCCAATGCTCCAGGCGACCGCCTGCGAACGGATGGCTTGCGCCAGCGCTTCGCGCTTGGCGGCACTGAGCTTTTTGGAGTCATTCAGAGGAAGCGTACAGTCTGAGGGCAGGATCACGGCTGCAGCGACCACATTGCCGACCAGCGGGCCCCGCCCCACTTCATCCACGCCTGCCTGCAGTGCATGATCTTCCTGGGAGTGAAGACTGGCAAACAGATCAGCCTGTTGCGGATACTGCCTCATGGCAGCACGCCCCACTGCTGCATCGCCTCAACGGCCCGCTCGCCGGCCGGCTGCCGCAACTGCTGATGCATGTGCGCAAACGCATCCAGCTGTTTCCTACGCAGCAGCTCATCCACCACCAGCCTGCCCAGCTCCGGCGCAAGTCGTTCCGCCCGCGCCGCATCCTGCAGCAACTCGGGCACAACTTCTCGCCCTGCCAGTACATTGGGCAGCCCCACCCAGGGGGTTTTGACAAGTCTTTTCGCCAGCCAATAGGTCACCGGGTGCACCTTGCCAGTAATCACCATGGGGCATTTGCACAATGCTGCTTCCAGGGTGGCCGTGCCGGAAAAGACCAGGGCCTGATCAGCGGCCTGCAACACAGTGCTTGCCTGTCCTCGCACCAATTCAATCGGCAGCTTTTCGTTGTGAAGCGTTTCGGATAGGTAAGCATGGGCACGCGCATGCACGGTTGGCACGATAAATTGCATGTCGGGATACAGTTCCACCAGCAACCGCACGGTGCGCAGATACTCGGGCCAGATACGGGTGATCTCGCCCATGCGGGACCCCGGCAAAAGGGCTGTCAGCGACATCTGCTCAGGAACACCCAGGGTGCGTCGGGCCGCGACTCGATCCGGCTGCAACGGGATTTTCCAAGCCAGTGGATGCCCCACAAAGGCCGCCGGGATAGAGTATTTTTCGTAAAGGGGTGGCTCAAAGGGAAACAGCAGCAGTACACCATCAACCCAGTGGCGAATTTTCTCCAGCCGCTTCTCACGCCACGCCCATACGGACGGCCCCACATAGTGAATGGCGGGCACACCTGCCGCCTTGAGCGCCCGCTCCACGGCAAAATTGAAATCGGGGGCGTCGATGCCAATGAACAGATGGGGTGGCGTGCGCTTGAGCCGTTTGCTCAGTTGAGCACGCAGGGAAAGCAGTTCAGGCAGGCGCTTGAGCACGTCCCAAAACCCCATGACGGAAAGGGTTTCCATCGGATACCAGCTTTGCAGACCGGCAGCCTGCATGCCTGGCCCGCCAATGCCGACAAACTGTGCCTGAGGATAGTGCTGTTTCAAGGCCTGAATCAGATCCGCGCCCAGTGCATCGCCGGACGGCTCGCCGGCAACCAATGCAATCTGCAGCGGTGCAGCCATGGCTAGCGCACGATACCCCGCCTGGAGTTTTTAAGGAAGGCGATCAGGGAATCCAGCGTTCCCTGAGCGTCATTGATCAGCTCGATCTCTTCCAGGGCCTGTTCCAGCCGATTGCCGGTACGATAGAGAATACGGTAGGCCTTCTTGATAATCGCCATCTGCTCACGTGTGAAACCGCGGCGCTTCAGTCCTTCCGTGTTGATACCGCGCGGCTCGGCCAGGTTGCCGGAGACGACGACAAAGTCAGGCACATCCTGATTGATGACACTGCCCATGCCGCAGAAACTGTGCGCGCCGATACGGCAGAACTGGTGTACCAGCGTATAGCCGCCGAGAATGGCCCAGTCATGCACTTCCACGTGACCGGCCAGCGCCGAGGCGTTGGCAAAAATGGTGTGGTTGCCGACAACGCAGTCGTGGGCAATGTGCACGCCCGCCATGATCCAGTTGTCATCGCCAATGGTGGTTTCGCCACGATCCTGCACCGTGCCGCGATTGAGCGTCACATTTTCGCGAAAGGTGTTGCCATTGCCGATCACCAACCGGGTCGGCTCGCCATGGTATTTCTTATCCTGGGGGGCGGCGCCAATGGAGCCGAACTGATAGAAGTGGTTGTCTTCGCCGATGCGCGTCGGCCCCTGAATGACCACATGGGGCCCTACGATGGTGCCGGCGCCAATGTGCACATCACCATTGATGATGCTGTAGGGGCCGACACGCACGCCCTCATCCAGCTGCGCCTTGGGGTCAATCAGGGCTGTGGGATGAATCAGCGCCATGCCGTTCCCTCACACCTTGCGCTCGGCACAGAGCAGATCGGCACTGGCGATGACCTTGCCGTCCACTTCGGTCTTGCACTCGAACTTCCAGATGCCGCGCTTGTTGCTGACAGTCTTGACCTCGAAATCGAGGCGGTCGCCTGGGATGGCCGGCTGACGGAAACGACAGTTGTCCACCGCCGCGAGATAATACATGGAGCTGCCATCCGGCTTAACGCCCTGGGTGCGAAATGCCAGAATGCCGGTGCATTGTGCCATCGCCTCGATGATCATCACGCCCGGCATGATGGGGTGCTTGGGGAAATGACCGGTAAACTGGGGTTCGTTAAAGCTGATGTTCTTGTAGGCCTTGAGGTAGTCTCCTTCGACGCACTCCACCACACGGTCCACGAGCAGAAAAGGATAACGGTGCGGCAGATAGTCGAAAATGTCGGTAATCAGCATGGTGCTCATTTAAACAGTCCTTGATCAAGTATTACGAACCCGTCATTCGGACGAATTCAGCTGAGATTCCAGTTGAGCCAGACGCTTTTTAAGCGCTTTCAGTTCCTGATGGAGCTTGGGCAGACTGCGGGTATAGACCATGGTTTTCTGCCACTCCTTTTGCGGCTGCAGCGGAAAGCCGGCATAACTGCCCGGCTCGGTAACATCGGTGGTGACCCCACCGCGCGCCATGATCTGAACGCCGTCGGTAATGCGCAGATGGCCTGCAGTACCCACCTGCCCCGCGAGAATGCAGTGACGCCCGATTTCAGTGCTGCCGGATACGCCCACCTGGGCCACGATCGCCGTGCCATCACCCACCTTGACGTTATGGGCGAGATGCACCTGGTTGTCAATGATGACATCGTCCCCCACGACGGTATCATCCAGTGCGCCGCGGTCAATGGTTACCTGACTGCCAATGGAGCAGCGCGCGCCGATGACAACACGACCCAGTTGCGGCACCGGCTGCCAGCGCCCCTTGTGCGGCGCAAACCCAAAGCCATCGCCCCCGATCACTGCACCGGATTTGATGCGCGTGTTGGCGCCCACTTCACAGTCGTGATGGATGACCACATGGGGTTCGAGCCGCACACCTTCCTGCAGGACAACCCCTTGGTCAATAACACAGTGCGCCTCAATGATCACGTGATCTCCAATGCGCGCGTTGGGACCAACGACCACATAGGGCCCGATACTGACCGCCTCGCCCAGTGTCGCAGAGGGATCAACCTGCGCTGTGGGATGAATACCTGCTTGCACTGGCGCTGGCGGGGACAGCTTCTCTGCGACCAGCGCATAGGCGTAGTACGGATCATCCACCACAATCGCCGCGGTACCGCTCGGCACATCCTCTGCATGGACCGATTTGACCAGCACTGCACCGGCACGCGTGGCTTTAAGTTGAGTCAGGTATTTGTCATTGGCCAGAAAACTGACCGCCTCTGCATCAGCACTCGCCAAAGGAGCGACATGGCTAATAACCCTGTCCACTTCCGGACAGGCATCAACCCTGACATCGCGCTCTTTCAGGAAGGCGCACAGCTCGGAAAGGTGCACGGATTCGTCCTTTATTATCGGTTAAAGGCAGCTTTCTGTTGCTTGTAGCGCTTCTGAAGATACTGAAGAACTTGCGGCGTAATATCAATCCGCTTGCTGCTGAAAGCGATGCCGTCGTAGAGAATCAGGTCATACTTCTGGCTTTCGCCGATCTCCCGGATGGCCTGATTGATCAGCGCCTGCAACTTGCTCAGCTCTTCATTGCGACGCAGATTGACCAGCTCCTGGATGTCACTGCGACGTCGCTGGATTTCACGGGTCAGCAAGGCAATTTCACGCTCCTTGGCGGTACGCTGGGTTGCACTCATGGCCAGCTTGTTCTTGGCGTAATCCTTCTGCAGACCATCCAGCTTTTTCGCCAGCTTTTCCAGCTCTTTCTGCTGGGGGGCGAACTCCTGCTCCAGTTTCTTGCTGGCAGCCTTGGCCTGAGGCGCCTGCTCGATCAGCAGGCTGACATTGACCACACCCAGCTTGGCCGGGGGCTCGGCCCAGGCAACAGGAACGGTCATGAAGCAAATGGCAAATAAAAAAGCAAAAAATGGTGTGCGCATATCAGAAAGGCATCCCCAGGCTGAATTGGAATTGTTGAAGTTTGTCATTATCACTGTAATGAATAGGGTTGGCAAATGAAAGCGCCAATGGTCCAACCGGTGTGATCCAGTTAATCATGAAACCAACCGAGTCACGCAGCTCTTCTGCCTTGAAGTGGCTGAAGTCCTTGTAGACATTGCCGAAATCATAGAACAGACTTACCCGCAGGTTGCTGGAATCCTCGATAAAGGGGAACGGTGAAATCAGCGCCAGCGTGCCGGTCAGCTTGAAGTCACCCCCTTTTGCCACGTCGGTTCCATCGGTATTGAAGTCATAGTGCTCACCCAGGCTGTTGGGCTCGTAGCCGCGCACGGAACGAATACCGCCGGCAAAGAAGCGCTCATAGAAGGGCAGGTCGTTCACATCACCATAGCCAGTACCATACGCCGTATTCAAGGCAGCCTTGAAAGTAAAGGCTTTCGTCAGCGGAACAAAACGCTTGGCCGATGCATACAGCTTCACAAAGCCGATGGACGTGCCTGCAGGGACCACCGCTTCGCCAGAGAGGTTGAGACGATACCCGTCCGTGGGGAAGTAAAACGCATTGGTGGAATTGTAGTTCCAGCCCACGTTCACCAGCGGCACATTGAAGCTGTCACCGTGCTGAGCGACGTAGGTGTTGCACTCATTGAACGTGCTGCCACAAACAAGGCTGTCACGCTTGATCTTGAAGCCATAGGTAAAACTGGACTCTTCGCTCAAGGGGATACTGCTGAAAATATTGCCGCCCAGGGTGTTCACGGTATAGTTGGCGATATCCAGCTGATCGGCATCGATCTCGTTCCAGAACAGGCCAACACCGAGGCTGACCCCATTGGGGGTGAAATAGGGGTTCACCAAACTCAGGTCCACACTCTTGGTGGATGAACTGAGGCTGGCCTTGATATTAGCGGCATTACCGCTGCCAAGAATGTTTCGTTCCGTCACGCCGAGGGAGAAACTGGCACCATCCAGCTGCGAGTAGCCTACCGCGGCCGTAAAGGAGCCGGTCGGCTGCTCTTCCACTTTCACATGCAGGTCAACCATATCCCTGGACACCGACTGCGGCGTAATCTGTACGGACTTGAAAAAGCCCAGCTTTTCCAGCCGGTGCTTAGAGAGCTTCAATGCACTCTGCGAGAAAGGAGCTGACTCAAGCTGACGCAGCTCGCGACGAATGACATGATCGCGCGTACGTGTGTTGCCTTCCATAATAATGCGACGCACATACACCCGGCTGCCGGCGGCCACCTGGAAGGTGATATTGGCAATGCGTTGTTGCGGTTTCAGATCAGGTATCGGTGCAATACGGGCATTGGCATAAGCATGCTCGCCATATTTCTCACGCAATGCTTCAACGCTATCCACAATCGCCTGCCGTGAGAAGCGCTGGTCTGTCTTGATCTGAATCAGTTTCTCCAGCTCCTCGCGCGGGAGCTGGAGATCACCGACCAGCTTGACCTCACCGATGTGATACACCGGCCCTTCGTGCAGGTTAACAGTAACGTACACCTTCTTGCGGTCCGGTGCCAGCCGCACCTGGGAAGAATTGATGCGAAACTCAGCATAGCCCTTGTTCATGTAGAACTGCTGCACCTTGTCCAGATCGCCCAGCAGCTGATCACGGGCATACTGCTCCCCAGGCGCAATAGAGAGCAGACGCAGCAGCATTTTGTCGTCGAACGCCTGGTTGCCTGTAAAGGTGATCCGCCCGATGGTGGCCGGCTTGCCCTCGTGGATCGCTAGCACGATATTTACGCGATTGCGCGGCAGGGTTTCCGTCTTGATCTCAATCTTGGCATCGTAATAACCGCGATTCTGATAGCGTTGTTTCAAATCCAGCGCCACCCGATCCAGCTGCAGAACATCATAGATACGCCCCTTCTTGATGCCGAGTGTCTCCAGGGCTTTCTGCAGATCTTCGGTGCTGATAAGGCTGTTGCCCGTAATGGTGATATCCGCAATGGTGGGACGCTCCACCACCTTGACGATCAGGGTGTTCCCCTCACGGAACAACGCGGCGGTTTTGAAAAAGCCGGTGCCATACAGTGCGCGCAGAATGATTTGCGCCTGCTCGGCCGTTATGCTTTGGCCAGGCTCCACCGGCAGATAACTGCGAATGGTTTCGGTGCCGATGCGCTCATTGCCAACGATCCGGATGGTTTCCGCCTTGAAAGGCGCAAAGCCCGCCCATGCCTGCCAGCTTATGAGTATCAGAGTCAGGAAAGCCAGAAATGTCGATTTTCTAATCATGCAGCAAACGCACCAGATCATTGGTTAAAGCAATAAAGGTCAGCAAAAGAATCAGCGCCATGCCAATCTTTTGCCCCACAAGCTGCGCATTTTCGCTTATCGGTCGCCCGGTTAGCAATTCATACGCATCAAAAAGAAGATGGCCGCCATCCAGCAGCGGAATCGGGAGCAGGTTCAGCAGCCCCAGACTCAGGCTTAACAACCCCATCAGCATGAGAAAGTTCACCCAGCCGCTTTGCAGCGCCTCACCGGAAAACTGCGCGATGCTAACCGGTCCAGACAGGTTCTGCAGACTGGCCTGTCCCGTCGCCATCTGCAGCACCATGTGCCCGGTCAGGCGAATGAATGTCCAAGTACGTTCCAGTCCAAGCACAAGCGCTTCAACAGGGTCATGATGCACACGCGCTCGAAAAGCCGGCGGCAATCCCTTCTTAAGGTCAGAGGCCACACCAAGAAAGCCTTTTTGCACACCCCCGACGTCACGCTTGCCTACCTGAACAGGAATAACAAGCGCCTGGCCATCACGCTGCACCAATAGGGTCAGGATCTCCCCGGGATGTGTCTGCACCACCTTAACCAGATCCGACCATGCTCTGACGGGCGTCTCATTGACCTGCAGGATTACATCCCCTGCACGCAAACTCGCAGCTTGTGCAGGTGTGCCCGGCTGCACCTGCCCTACCACAGGCGCCAGAGGGGGTGCCGACAATTCAAACCCCTGTGTCTTGAGCCAGACGGCCATATCCACATCCGGCGAAAAGCCCTGCAGCGACCATGACCACAGGGCTTCTCGCGACTGAGGCCACCCTTTCGCCAACACATCAACCTCTGGCGCGTTCGCCTGCTGCGCTTCCAACAATTTCACCTGCACGTCGCCCCAGCTGTATACAGGCTGCTGTGACACCTGCTCAACAATCCAGTACTGCGAGGATGCATCATTGAGCTGTTTGACCACGGGGCGCACCACGTCGAACCCAATCACATACACCAGAGCGAATATCAGCCAGGCAAACAGCAGGTTGATGAACGGTCCTGCAAACACGATCAGCATGCGTTTCCACGGTGGCTGGCGATTGAATGCACGTGACTGCTCCTCAACGGGAACAGGCCCTTCACGCTCATCCAGAAACCTCACATAGCCGCCCAGGGGCAATGCGCTGATGGCCCACTCCGTTTCACCCCGCTGTCGTCGCCAGATAATCGGACCGAAACCGATGGAAAAGCGTAGCACTTTCACATTGAACAGGCGTCCGACGATATAGTGCCCCCACTCGTGTACAAACACCAGCACGCCCAGCATGACCACAAAGCCCAGCAGGCTGTACAGAAAACTCATGCCACGGACTCCATGGCCACCACCCACATCCACGGCAGCGCAAACAGCAGGCTGTCGATGCGGTCCAGCACACCACCGTGCCCCGGGATCAGCTGACTGCTGTCCTTCATGCCGGCCCAACGCTTCAAGACACTCTCAAACAGGTCGCCAATCACAGAAAAGGCCGCAATCAGGCCGAGCCAGAAAAACGGGCCATTGAAAAAGTCGGGGACCCCTTTCTGCGCGAGCCACCAGGCACCCAGCCACGCGCCCAGCAGGGCAGCAGTCGCCCCACCGATCACACCTTCCCACGTCTTGCCGGGGCTGATTGCAGGGGCCAGCTTGCGCCGCCCCAGCGCCCGGCCGGCAAAATAGGCGCCACTGTCAGCAAGCCACACCAGCACCATCCACCACAGCACCACCTCCGGGCCGAAACGCAGCAACGCATGAAACAGGGCCCAGGCAAAGGGAAACAGCACGACAAACCCCAGCAGCAGCAAGGGCAGTGGCGACTTGAAATGCCAACGCCCTTCGCTACGGGCGTACTGATACAGAATGAACGGAATGACGAACAGCCACAGCAGCGTCAGCCAGCGCGGCAGTGCATCGCTGACATCCTGATGCATGCCCCATGCCGTCATGGCTGCAATGACCAGCGCATAGCTCCACTGGGTCCATGGCTTAACCAGACCGGCAAGGCGTGCCCACTCCCAGGCTGCCAGCAGCACCAGCGCGACAGTGGCCCATTGCCAGATGCGCGCACTGCTCCAGAAAAGGACAGCTGCCAGCACAGCGATCATGACGATGGCGGAAACAATGCGCGTTTTCAGCATGATTCGATCACACGTCCAAAGCGCCGCTGCCGTTGCGCGAAGTCTTCAAAAGCCGCGCTCAGTTCCGCTTCATCAAAATCCGGCCACAGCACATCAGTAAAGTAAAACTCCGTGTAGGCCATCTGCCAGATCATGAAATTGCTGATGCGGTGCTCGCCACCGGTACGGATGAGCAGATCCGGCTCGGGCAGCTCACCGGTGGCCAGATAAGGGGTGAGCGCTTCCGGGGTCAGCGCCGAGACATCCCCATCATGGTCCTGACACCAGTGCTGCACCGCCTGAACTATATCCCACCGCCCCCCATAGTTGGCCGCCACATTAAGGATCATGCCATCGTTACTCGCCGTTGCGGCCTCGGCGCGCTCGATCGCGGCCTGCAGGTCGGGGGAGAAGCCGCTGCGCTCACCCATGATACGCAGGCGAATATTGTTTTCCTGCAGCGGATTGGTTTCCCGCTCCAGCGACTCCATGAACAGCTGCATGAGGCTTTCCACCTCATCCTGGGGACGCTGCCAGTTTTCCGTACTGAAGGCAAACAGCGTCAGCACCTCCACGCCCTGTTGGGCGCAGGCCCGCACAATGCGACGCACCGTGCGCGCACCCTGGCGATGCCCCATCACCCGGGGCATCATGCGTCGGCGCGCCCAGCGCCCATTGCCATCCATAATGATGGCCAGGTGACGCAAAGGCGCCTGCTGGCTACTCATGAAGCTCAAACTTCCATCAACGCCTGCTCCTTTTCCTTGAGCAGTGCATCCACCTGTTCGATGTATTTGTCTGTCACCTTCTGGATCTGCTCTTCAGCACGGCGAGCTTCGTCTTCGCTGATCTCCTTCTCTTTCAGCAGCGCCTTGATGTCGTTGTTGGCGTCACGGCGAATATTGCGAATCGCCACCCGCGCATTTTCCGCTTCTGCCCGCGCCACCTTGGTCAGTTCGCGGCGACGCTCCTCGGTCAGCGGCGGCAGGGGGATGCGCATGACATTGCCCACGGTGACGGGGTTTACACCCAAATCAGAGGTCATGATGGCCTTTTCCACCACCGCGACCATCTGCTGCTCCCAGGGCTGCACCACCAGCGTACGCGCATCTTCCACAGTAATATTGGCTACCTGACTGACCGGCACCTCACTGCCGTAATACTCCACCTTGATGGTATCGAGGATGCTGGGATGCGCACGGCCGGTGCGGATTTTGGAGAAATTGTCTTCCAGCATCTCGATGCTTTTCTGCATACGCGCTTCGGCGTCCTGAATGATTTCCTTGATCATGCCTTGTCTCCTGAATTGACCAGTGTGCCTTCTGCCTCGCCACGCACAATCGCTGCGAGCGCATCCTGCTTGAACATATCGAATACCACCAGCGGCATGCCCTGCTCCCGACACATGGCAAAGGCCGCCAGATCCATGACCTTGAGATTGCGTGCAATCACCTCGTCGTGACTCAGGCGGTCAAAACGCCTGGCCTGCGGATTTTTGGCCGGATCGTCATCATAAATTCCGTCCACCTTGGTGGCCTTCAATACCGCATCGGCTGCGATCTCCACACCACGCAGGGTGGCCGCCGTATCCGTGGTCACGAAAGGGTTGCCTGTGCCGCCGGCAAAAATGACGATCTCACCCTCGCTCAGCAGTCGGCGCGCCTGCATGGCATCCACTGGCTGCGCCACCTCCAGCATGGGAATGGCCGACATCAGCCGGGCGCGCAGGCCATGGGCCTTGAGCACATCTCGCAGCGCAAGACCATTGATGACGGTCGCCATCATACCCATCTGATCCTTGGTCACCCGATCGATCTGAGCATTGGCGATCTGCGCACCGCGAAAAATATTGCCGCCGCCTACCACCAGGCCGATCTCCACGCCCAGTTGGTGAACCTTGCGAATCTCTTCGGCAACAGTGGCCAGCGTGGGCGCGTGCAGCCCGAAGGATTCCGGCCCCTGCAGTGCCTCGCCGCTCAGTTTCAGCAAAATGCGTTGGTATGCCAGCGCCATAGGCATCCTCCATGAAAAATTTGGCATATGATACCACGCCGTCCTTGTGCGCCCCATGGAGAGCAGGCACAAAAAAGCCGGCTTGCGCCGGCTTTTTCAGAGCATTGAAAGCGGGTATTAGTTGCCTTGCGCAGCGGCCGCCTGCTTGGCCACCTCTTCCGCAAAGTTTTCTTCCTTCTTCTCGATGCCTTCACCCACTTCCAGGCGGGCAAACTGCTTCACTGCCGCATCGGCATCCTTCAGCAGCTGCTCAACAGTCACATCCGGATTCTTGACGAACTGCTGACCCAGTAGCGTCACTTCCTTCAGGAACTTGTTGATGCGCCCTTCAATCATCTTCTCGATGATGTTTTCAGGCTTGCCGGATTCGCGCGCCTGAGCGGCAAAGATTTCTCGCTCGTGCGCAATAACCTCTGCCGGCACATCCTCAGCGGAAATGGCGGCCGGCTTGGTTGCAGCAATATGCATGGCCACATCACGCACCAGCGTGTCGTCACCGCCTTCCATCATCACAACCACACCGATGCGGTCGCCATGACGGTAGACACCGATATGACCGTTTTCGGTCTGCAGCAGCTCGGCGCGACGAATCTGAATGTTTTCACCAATCTTGGCAATCAGCTCACGACGCGTTTCGTCGATGGTCTGACCGTTAGGCAGCTTCTGGCTGGCCAGCGCTTCCGGGTCAACGATGCCGGTTTCCAGTACCACCTTGGCCACTTCATTGGCAAAGTTCTGGAAGTCATCACCTTTTGCAACGAAGTCGGTTTCACAGTTGACTTCAACGATGGCCGCCTTCTTGCCATCCTCGGAAACGGCCACGGCAATAATGCCTTCTGCAGCAACACGGTCAGCCTTCTTGTCAGCGCTCGCCATGCCCTTCTTGCGCAGCAGATCTACCGCGGCATCCATGTCGCCATTAGTTTCAGCCAGCGCCTTTTTGCAGTCCATCATGCCTGCGCCGGTACGCTCGCGCAGCTCTTTCACCATTGATGCTGTAATCGCAGCCATTGTTCATCACCTCTCAAGTTTTCAAACAGAAGGACCCCGTCGTGCGGGGCCCACAAAATTCCGAATAAACGCGCCGAGCTGTTACTCCGCCTTGGCAGCGTTCTCTTCAACTTCCTCTTCGGCTTCCACGAACTCGTCACCTTCCACATGCGTGGTAATGCTGTTCTTACCTTCCAGAATCGCATCAGCCGCTGTGCTCAGGTAGAGCTTGATGGCGCGAATGGCATCGTCGTTGCCCGGGATTACATAATCGATACCTGTGGGATCATTGTTGGTATCCACCACACCGACGACAGGAATGCCCAGCTTCTGGGCTTCTTTTACGGCGATGTGTTCATTGCCCACATCGATCACGAATACCGCGTCAGGACGACCACCGGACTTCATGTTCTTGATACCGCCCAGCGCACGCTCCAGCTTCTCCATTTCGCGGGTCAGCATCAGGGCTTCCTTCTTGGTCAGCTTGTCAAACGTGCCGTCCTGCGCCATGGTTTCCAGCTCCTTCAGGCGCTGGATGGACTTCTTGATGGTCTGATAGTTGGTCAGCATGCCACCCAACCAGCGGTGATTGACATACGGCATGCCTGCGCGCTTCGCTTCTTCTTCAACGATGTCCTGCGCCTGACGCTTGGTGCCCACAAACAGCACTTCGCCCTTGTCGGCAGCAACCTTGCTCAGAAAATCCATTGCCTCATTGAACATGGGCAGGGTTTTCTCAAGGTTGATGATATGAATCTTGTTGCGCACGCCGTAGATATACGGTGCCATGCGGGGGTTCCAGTAGCGGGTCTGATGCCCGAAGTGAACGCCGGCTTCCAGCAGCTGACGCATGGTAACTTTAGCCATGAGTGTTTCTCCTTAAGTGGGTTAAACCGCCATTCGCCCCATGAATGAACCCGACGCGTCGGGCACCCCATTCATGTGACGGCGAATGTGAGTCGTTTGCGTTTGCTAAAATGCTCTCTTTCGAGAAGGCGGGATTTATACCACAAAGCCGCCGCTAATTCCACCAGCAAGATGGGAAAATCATGAGCATCGTCTTGAAAACCGAAGAAGAACTGGAAAAGATGCGCGTTGCCGGCAAACTGGCCGCAGACGTGCTGGTCATGCTTGAGCCACACGTCAAGCCGGGCGTCACCACTGAAGAACTCAATACCCTCGCGCACGAATACATTCTGGATCACGGCGCCACCCCAGCCCCGCTCAACTATCATGGCTTTCCCAAGTCCATCTGCACCTCCATCAATCACCAGGTCTGCCATGGCATCCCAGGTGACAAGCGCCTCAAGAATGGCGACATCCTCAACATCGACGTGACCGTCATCAAGGATGGCTATCACGGTGACACCAGTATGATGTACTGCGTGGGCGACAAGGTGCCGCCCTACGCCAAGCGCCTGTGTGACGTGGCGCGCGAGTGTCTGTGGCTGGGCATCGAACAGGTGAAACCCGGCAATACGCTCTACGATGTCGCCAAGGCCATCGAAGACCATGCACACGCCTGTGGTTATTCCGTGGTGGAAGAGTACTGCGGCCACGGCCTGGGCAAGGCGTTTCACGAAGAGCCACAGGTGCTGCACTATGCCGATCCGGCACTCAAGCAGATCGAACTGGTGCCCGGGATGACTTTCACCATTGAACCAATGATCAATCAGGGGCGCAAGGAAACACGCCTGCTGGGCGACAAATGGACCGTCATCACCAAGGACCGCAAGCTATCAGCGCAATGGGAACACTCTCTCGCGGTCACGCCGGATGGCTATGAAATCTTTACCCTGAGACCCAGTGAAAGGCCCTTTCTCCCTGGTCAGCACGAATGAATGCCGCCATGACACCGCGCGCCGGGCTGATGACCGCCCTTGACTCTGGCGATGAAAACACCTTGCGCGCCGCGGCGCGCACCTACCTGAAGCAAGCGCGTGAAAAGCAGTTTCACCTCTTCGACGAAGGTGCGCCCGTGAGCCAGCTGATTCGCGACCACAGCGACATGCTGGACTGGCTGCTCCAGCAGCTGTGGAAACACTTCCTGCCCGAAACAACCAGTAGCCTGCTGGCCGTAGGAGGTTACGGCCGCCAGGAACTCCACCCCTACTCCGATATCGATCTGCTCATTCTGTGTAAACAGACGCCTGCTGCCACAGAGCAGGAACAGCTTTCTGCCTTTTTGACGTTCCTGTGGGATCTGGGCCTGGATGTGGGGTCGGCCGTGCGCACACCGGAGCAGTGCTACGAAGAGGGCAGGCAGGACGTGACCATCGCCACCAACCTGCTGGAAGCGCGTCTGATTACCGGCGAGGCAAGCGCAATGCAGGCGATCGATTCCCTGTGGAGCCGCCCTGACTTCTGGCCCATCAATGCGTTCTTCAACGCCAAGGTGGCGGAACAGGAACAACGGCGTAAAAAGGTGGAAGGCACGCTTTATCAGCTGGAGCCCAACATCAAGGAGTGTCCAGGCGGGCTGCGTGACATTCAGACCATCTACTGGATTGCCAAGCGCATTCTGCACAGCCAGTCGCTGTATGAGCTGATCAGGCACCATCTCATCACCCCTGAAGAGTTTGCTCGCCTTGATGCAGCAGGGCGCACCCTGCACCGCTTGCGTTTTGCCCTGCACCGCTACCGCGGCCGGCGCGAAGACCGGCTGCTTTTTGACAATCAGATGCTCCTCGCCGAAAAGCTACATATCGAAGGGAAAACGGAAAATGCGCGCATTGAACGACTCATGCAGGGGTTCTATCGCTCAACCCGCACAGTAATGAACCTCAACGAAATCCTGCTGACGGATTTCAAGGAGCGCATTTTTTCTCCGAACCACCAGCCCCGGTCACTGAATGCACGCTTTCAGGTCGTGGATGACCTGCTGGATATCAAACAGGACGAGGCCTTCGAGCAGAATCCAGCCACCATTCTCGAAGCCTTCCTGCTGTTTACCTATCATCCGGAACTAAAGGGGCTGCGTGCGCGCACCATCCGCCTCATTCAGCAGGCGCTGCCCTTTCTGGATGAATCTTTTCATCAGGATGAAGTCCACAAGACACTGTTCACTGCCCTGCTGCACCAGCCCCACGGTGTCTTTCATGCACTGAAATACATGCACAAATACGGGGTGCTGGAAAAATACATTCCCCAGTTTCAAAAAATCACCGGGCGCATGCAGTTCAACATGTTTCACGCCTATCCGGTGGACGAACATACCCTGCTGGTGCTACGCCATATCCGGCGCTTTTTCGTCAATGCCTATGAATGGGAGCTTCCAACTGCTCACCAAATTGCCCAACAATTGTGCCGCCCCTACTGCCTCTACCTTGCTGGTCTGTTTCACGACATCACCAAAGGAGATGAACCCCACAGTGAAACCGGCGCAATGTTTGCACAACAGTGGTGCAAAGCGCACAATCTGCCCAAGCGAGATACCGCGCTGATCAGCTGGCTGGTCAGAAATCACCTGATTTTTTCCGATACGGCACAAAAGCAGGACATTACCGACCCGGAAGTGATTCGACGCTTTGCACAGCAGGTTGAAACCCGGGAACGGCTCGATTATCTCTACCTGCTGACCCTTGCCGACGTCCTGTCCACCTCCCCAGACGTGTGGAACGACTGGAAAAACGCGCTGTTTCTTGAACTCTACAACGAAACGGCCCGCGCGCTTGATACCCACCTGGAAACACCGCGAAACCAGGCCGCAAAAGCGCTGCAGGCCCAGGAAAATGCCAAGACACGCCTGAAAAAGATGGGCTACGCTTCAAGCGATTATGCCGCCTTGTGGCGAAACCTGATCAAAACGGACTTTTTTGCACGCTATCAGCCGGACCATATCGCACGGCTGACGCAATTGCTTGCCCGTGCAGACAAACCCTTTGTCCACCTTTCCGAACCGCCGGTACGCGGCGCCACTGAAATCGTCATCTACACGCAGGACCGTGATTTTTTATTCATGCAGGTCACCGAACAGCTGGAGAAGGCGCAGTTGTCGATCATGGATGCACATACCTATGCGCTGGAGGACGACTCGCTACTGATGCTGTTTTATGTCCTGGACAACGATGGCCATCCACTGCAGGACGACCGTCACCGCGCCAAAATTCGAGACACCCTGCTTGACACTCTGTCCACCCCCTATAAGCCGAGCCGTTTTACACCCCGCCTCGATCGCAAGCTGCGCTGCTTCAATGTGCCAACGCAAATCGAGTTTGAAACGCTCAACGACCATCAGACCGCGCTGCGCCTCAGCACACTGGATGTGCCTGGTCTGCTGGCATGTGTTGCCCAGACGTTGGTGGAAAACGACGTGCGCCTGCACGAGGCCAAAATCGCTACCGTGGGCGAGAAAGCTGAAGACACGTTTATTATTAGCACACGTACCGATAAAGCCTTGAGCGAAGAACAGCAGCACCAGCTTCAAACGGTCCTGCTCGAACAAATCAGCTGCCGATAGCGATCCCCTCTCTTGAATTCCCCATGCACGCCCTCATGTATAACAAGGACACAACCAATCCTCAAGGAGGTGAATGATGGCAACGCGCAAGATTGACAAGAATGATTGGCAGCACTACTTTGACCATTTGAGCAGTGTAATGCCCACCTTTCTGACCGAAATCGAAGTAGCCGGACTGGATATCGGCGATCAGGTGGAAGGTGAGTGGGTTCCCCTCACCGGAATCAGTTATGACCCCAATGACGATGTCCTTACCGTGGAAATCGACAATGGCAAGGTTCTGCACAACATTCGCAACCCGCAGGAAGTAGTTGTGGATGAGGACGATGCCGGCCTGCACAGCATCGAAGTGAAGTGTGGCTACGGTCATCTGCACATTCTGAAACTGAAAACCCCGCTGGATCTCCCTCCTGCAAAGTAAGACCGTAAACCAACTCACCGCTCTGTTGCAAAAATCCGTTCAAAAGGGGTTGACGACAGGGCGGGGACCCTTATAATACGCGCCATACAAACGAACACCATTCCCGATTAGCTCAGTTGGTAGAGCAGCGGACTGTTAATCCGTTGGTCGCTGGTTCGAGTCCAGCATCGGGAGCCAAATTGAAGGCCGTAAAGCTTGCTTTACGGCCTTTTTCTTTACCTACTCCATTTATCAAGAAGTCAACCTTGCGGTCAAGAAACGCTGACTATCCTCAAGGACGATCCAGAAACCCCTGAACACTGTCTCGACGCTCTTCTTCGGTATCACCGGCCTTGCCCAGATCGATCGGCTTGCCCGTTTCCATATTGACAATATTCGGATTGTCCCACGGTCCTGTAATGACATAGCGATAGCTGACAAGATCGTTTTCCAGGCCCGGCACATTCTTTAGCAGCAGATAGGTGGAAATGGCAGTAAGCGGATTGGCAAGTCCGACAATGGTTGCCAGCGTTGTCAGCGTCCCTGCCACTTTTGGAGACACCTTGGCCTTGAGGTTATAGCGTCTGCGCAGATAGTCCACCTGCCCCTTGAGGTTTGCATGAACACTTGGCGCTTCCAGTTCGAAATTCTCGATGGCGGCAACCCCTTGCTTGAGCTTCAGCCGTGCATCGATGAAATCATAAACAAGGCCGTTGTATTGCAACTGGTTCAGCGTTACCTTCAGGTTTCGCAACAGCGAATCCACACTCAACAGGCCGATGACCTTGGCCAGACCCAACTGAGCCTGCTTGATCACCCCGGCATCGAATCGTACACGCGCCGAACCTGTAACTGTTTTCAAGTCGAAACAGTCCGGGGAGCCGGGCCAATTCAACTGTGCTTCCACGCGTGCCTTTTCGCCGGTAAAACCGGAATCATCGAAGCCGGCCCAATCGAGAAAGGTTTCCACCGGCTTGGCCTGGAGATCGAGATGCAACTGGCTGTCATTATCCCGATACCCCCACAACAGGCGGCCGCGCCCAGACAGATGCTTGCCACGGGCCCATAGCTCGATGCCCTCCATACGTACCTGCGCCGGATCGGCATAAAGATTAAAACGCACCTGATCAAAATCGTAAGTCTGGAAACGGATGTTGTTGCCCACGAAAAACAGGCGCAGGTTCTGGGGTCGCGAAGGCGGATGACAGACTCCGGGGCGCGGTGTGGCATCCCACACAAGTCTGGTTACACTCAGCGCCAGTTGATTTTGATCCGGCAGGTAAATGCCAGACCCTTTTACCTTGTCTGCCTCCAGATCCAGGCCAATGCGATTCTCGTCAAGGCTGGCTGCCGTCAAAACGACATGCCGGAAATTTTGTGTATGGTAATGGATATCTTTTGCACGGGCCGCCAGCACCATTGGCAGAGGCAGCCTTGCATCACTGGACTGCGAGGGAAAGAGATCACGCTGCGCCGCCCACCAATCCATCCACGGAACGATCTCGACGCGGTCCGCATTCAGTAGCAGCAGAATGTCTTTCCCGTCGCGTTTCAACAGCGCATTGGCGACAGCGGGCTTTTCACCCAGGATCACGGTCACCTGTTGCAAACGACCATCCAGGTCGAGCGACACGGACGACCAGAGCTTCTTGTCCCAAATCACGTTCACGCGGGCAAGATGGTCCGCAACGGTTCCGCTGACATGGGCTGTCTGAGCAAGCACCTGATCCAGAGGGGCAAGAAGGTTGTGTTTTTTTATTGCGGGTTTCAACACGCCGGAAAACTCCATGGGTGCGCTTCGATCAAAGGGGATGCGCAGTCCCATCTGCACGTGCCCGCGCCCCTGAACGTCTGCAATATAACGGGCCAGATCGGCGCTGCCCTGGGCGTTCAACACCAAAGCAGGCTTCTGCACATCTGTTCGCACTTGCAACGCAAACGGCGCCCCCTGAAAACGCCCCTTAATGCGGCCCGACACGGCACTCTGCTGGGTCACATGCAAGGTCCCATTCAGATTTTCAACCCTGTCTTGTCCCCATAGGCCCACCGCAACCTTGTTAAGAGAAACCTGCACATCCACATTTTCCACCCGGCGCTCAAGGCCATACAGGGGTACCCACAGGGCAACCTGTCCGCCAACACGCCCTGCCTCCAGCGTAATTTTCTTGCCAAGCAGCGTTTCAATGCCCAATTTTCGCGCCAGCGGGCTTTCCAGCAGAAGCGCCTGCACGTCTTTCGCCTGCCCTTGTGCACGCCCAAACAGCTTCAGAGAAATATCGGCAGCATTCAGTGGACCAATCAAGACATCAGCTTCGGCCAGCTGAATGCCCTGCAGGTTTCCCTTGTCCGCCTTGATCTTGAGGGTCCATGGCTCGAACTGCACACTGGCATCGAGCCCTGTCAACACTGGCCAATCTGGCTTGAAACGCAAGGAAACATTTTCAACACGTGTACTGGCCTTGAGGTGCCCCTTTTCAAGAAAAGTACTCGGCGTATCGACGCGACCCATGGCACGAAGCTCAACTGGCGCCACCTTGCCCGAGGCCAGAGCTTCGCTCAGCCAAGCCTGCAGTTCTTTACCCATTAAACCGTAGGGCAGATAGCCCTTGACCCGCTGCATTGTCTCAGGTTCCACGCGCGCAAGCGTTGTCATTACCCCCCTGCGTAGCTCAAGCTGAAGCGTGCCTCGCATCGCATCATCCACCAGCAAGGGAGCCGGTTGAAGCTTGCCTGCGTCGAATGTTCCACGCCAGTGCAGCCCTTGGGGGAAATGGAGCGCATGCCGAGGCTGCTTCCATACATTCCATGCAATCTGCAGCGGCTGACCAAAGGTCAGATCCAATTGCCCATGCTTGCCCGACAAGGTCACGTCAGCCAGGCGAACACCGGGCACCTTTCCCACTTGAGGCCACTGCAGCTTTTTCAATTGGCCTGTCAACTCAGCCAACTGAAAAGGGCGCAGGCGAAAGGCCGCCTTCAGCTCGGAAAGGGTGGCATGGGTATGATTCCAGTCCCATTGCGGCCAGAGTGCCGCCAGCGTTGGGCGGAAGGGTTCCAGGGAAAGTGCCTTGATGGAAAGCTTCAAGGTACGGTCCCGCCAGACCACATAGGCGGGCGAAAGGTTTTTAAGGGATCGACCATTCAGCAGCCACTGCTCGATGGAAAAGCGCTGTTCATCCCGCCCGTCCCGCCAGAATAGCGTCGCACCAACACTGTTGATGCGTCCCTTACGCCCCATTATTTTGAGATCATCCAGGTTGACTTTCAGCAGTGCCGAAGGTGCACCATGCTCCAGCGTCAGATAGAAATCGAACGCCACCTCACCGTTTTTCCAACGGGTTTCAAACAGCGGAGCCAGGTTCGCCAGCGCAGCGGCCTTGCGCGTACGCGCCTGCAACCAGCCGCTGTGAAGCCTGCCCAGCCAGTCTGCACGCAGCAGTCCGTTCAGTGACAACACCCACAGAGGCTGGTCGCGGTAAAAAATGCGGGTTTCGCCATGCGCTCGGTAAACAAGCCGTTTTTCCAGCAGAAGCTCAGGCACTTCAATGCGCCAGTCGCCCCGTTCTACACGACCCGCCTTGATCAAGGCACGCCTGAAGGGAAGCCACAGCTGATAGCGATGCGGCTTGAGCCATGCCTCGATGGCCTCCAGAGAGGGGGGTCCCTGACTTTTTTGCGAGGCCGTTTCTGGCACCACGAGCCGTGGGCGCTCTATCAACAGGCTCTGGCCCCAAATACCACTTTCTGAGAGGGTTTTAAACCACGAAAGGTCAAAGGAAACACTGTCAATATCCAACGTGAAGGCGTCGCCTTTCCAGTGAATAGCCTGCAGGCGCACCTGCGGCATTAACAGTGAAGGCGTGACCTGAATACGCTCGATCTTGAGGCGATTACCCGACAGGATGTCGAGCCAGGTCTGGACAGATTCGGGCGCCTTGTTGAGCCACAGCCAGGAAAGCTGCACCAGCACGATCCAGAACACCGCTGTCCACAACAGAGCGCGGAAAAAGGTCGCGGTCAGTGAGAGCGTGCGGCGCACCATGACTTAAAGCATGACCACATCAAAGGCTTCCGGCGGATAGGTGGCCTCGGCCTGAAAACTGATATTACGGCCGATAAAGGATTCCAGCTCGGCCACGCTATCGGACTCCTCGTCCATGATATGGCTCACCACCGGTTCCGAGGCGATGACGCGATACTCATCGGCATCGTACTGTCTCGCCATGCGGGTAATCTCGCGAAAAATCTCATAGGCCACTGTTTCGGGCGTCTTGACCGTGCCACGCCCTTCACAGACCGGGCAGGTGTGACACAGGGTGCGTTCCAGACTTTCACGGGTGCGCTTGCGCGTCATCTCCACCAGCCCAAGGGGCGAGAAACCGCTGATGGTCGTCTTGACCCGATCTCGCGCCAGTGCCTTCTGCAGCGCCTCGAGCACGTGCTGCTGGTGCTGCAGTTCCTTCATATCGATAAAGTCGATGATGATAATGCCACCCAGATTGCGTAGTCGCAGTTGGCGGGCGATGGCGCCAGTGGCTTCCATATTGGTGCGATAGATGGTCTCTTCCAGATTGCGGTGACCGACAAACGCCCCGGTGTTCACGTCGATGGTGGTGAGCGCCTCGGTCTGATCGATGATCAGATAGCCGCCGGATTTGAGCGGCACGCGCTTGTTGAGCGCCTGATTGATGGCGTCTTCCACGTTATACAGATCAAAAATGGGCCGCTCGCCCTGATAGGGCTCGATCAGGTTTTCCAGCTCGGGCACATAGGCATGGGCAAAATCGCGCATGCGCAGCAGCGTCTCCCGAGAGTCCACGATAATGCGCTCCACCTGATGAATGGGCGCATCGCGCAGGATGCGCAGAAACAGCGGCAAGTCCTCATAGATGCAAGCCGGCTTGGTCAGCCCCTTCACTTTTTCGGCGATGGTTTCCCACAACTTCTGCAGGTAGATCAGATCCGCGCGCAGCTCCACCAGCTCGGCACCTTCTGCCACAGTGCGCACGATCAGGCCACCCACGCCTTCGTCCAGTTCGGGAATAGACTTGAGCAGCTCGCGCAGCCGTTCGCGCTCCTCCTCATCCTCGATTTTCTGAGAAATCCCCAGCACGGACTGATTGGGCATGTACACCAGCAGACGCGAGGGCAGGCTCACCTGCATGGTCACACGTGCCCCCTTGCTGCCAAGGGGGTTTTTGATTACCTGCACCATCACCCATTGACCCGGGCGGAGCAGCTTCTGGATGTCTTCACACTCCTTCTGCGCATCCGGACGGCATACGTCCGAAACATGCAGAAAGGCAGCCCGCTCCAGGCCGATATCCACGAAGGCCGCCTGCATGCCGGGCAGCACGCGCTGCACACGCCCCCAGTAGATATTGCCCACCAGTCCGCGCTGATTGGCACGCTCAACCCACACCTCCTGCGCCATGCCATTGTCCACCCACGCCACGCGGGTTTCACGGGGGGTGACATTGACCAGCAGCGTTTCCTTGTGCACGGTGTCAGTCATAAAACCCTGCCTTCTGCAGCAGCTGATCCAGCTCAAAAAGGGGCAGCCCCATAATGCCCGAATAACTTCCGTCGATACGCTGGATAAACCGGGCAGCACGTCCCTGAATGGCGTATCCACCCGCCTTGCCCTTAGGCTCACCACTGGCCCAGTAGGCTTCCAGTTCCGAGTTTTTGAGCGACCGCATCCAGACCTGACTGCTGTTTACCGCCGAACGCACCACCCCATCGTGCACCAGCGCGACAGCGGACAGAACGTCGTGCACCTTTCCGGAAAGCAGCTTGAGCATGCGCATGTAGTCTGCCTTGTCCCGCGGCTTGCCTAGCACCTGTCCATCTGCCACCACGATGGTGTCGCCACCGACCACCCAGACAGCATTGCTTGAAACGCTGTTAAAACTCGCCTGCGCTTTCTCGACGGCCAGCCGACGCACGAAGCTGTGTGGCGACTCATTGGGCAGGGCGGACTCGTCCACCGAAACAGAGAGTACCTGTGGATTGAGGCCGATCTGCTGCATCAGCTCCAGACGGCGCGGTGATGTGGAAGCGAGATAGAGCGGTTTCATGCCTTCATTTTACGGCATGCGCGATCACTTCGACGGGGTGAAGTGCCGTGCGACCGGCCAGCAGCTGCGCCTGATGCTGACAACTGAAACCGCTGGCCACCAGCCAATCATCCGCGTGCATCTGCTCAAGGTGAGGGAGGAAGTCCTTTTGCGCCACCTTGCGCGACAGCTCGGGATGACGATAGCCAAAATCACCCGCCATGCCGCAACAGCCAGTCTTCAATGTCTTGACCTCAAGCGCCGGTACCTGCTCAAGCAGCGCCGGCGTCAGCTGATGCAGCCGGGCCGCCTTCTGGTGGCAGTGCACATGCACCCATGCCGTTTTGGCAATGGGCTGCAGCACCTGAGCGTTGTGCACCAGTTGCTGCGCCAGCCATTGCTCCACCAACTGCACCTCTGGCACATCCTTGATCCCCAGCTTCCTCGCCTCATCCCGCCAAATCAGCGTTTCACTGGGCTCCAGCCCAACAAGCGGCAGACCTTCCCTGCCCCAGCGGCTTGCCAGTTGCTGCATGGCAACACGCGCTTCATCCAGCAGACCATTGGAAAGCCACAGGCGCAAGGGGGTGTCCAGGGCCTCAAAACGCACCGGCAGCGCAAGCGCCTCTACTACCGTTTGCAGAGCACGAAGAACCTGAGGCCGAAAGGTTGCAGTATAGAGATCCACCAGCACCACAGCCTGTGGATTGGAGTGGGAGGCAAGCCGCACTCCGTACTGAGAACTTGGAAGCCGGGCCTGCCTGTGCAACCCCAGCAGGGATTTGGAAAGAGGATGTTGCTGCAGTCGCTCAAACAGCCCCGGAAACCGCTGCGCCGCTTTCAGCATCAGGCCCATGTTCCGCAGCATCAGGTTCTTCAGCCTGCGCTGATCACGGGTCTGATAAAGCACTTCCATCTTGAGTGCCGCCATATCCACGCTCGCCGGGCATTCGCTTTTGCAGGCCTTGCAGGCGAGGCAAGTTTCCAGCGCCTGTCGCAGTTCCGACTTGGAGAGTGCCTTGCGGGGATCCGCTGCGATCAGTGCCTCCCGCAGCAGATTCACTCGCCCTCGCGTGACCTTGGGCTCGTCCATGGTGGCGTGATAGCTGGGGCACATCACGCCCCGTCCGGGGCTTTTCAGACAGGCGGCCGCGCCATTGCACTGATTGACCGCATCGAACAGGGAGAGGTTTTCCGACCAGTCCAGGCCTGTGCGTAAGGTGACCCGAGGCTGCAGATCAGCGCGCAGGTTTTCCGTAATGGGACGGTCACCGATAATGACGCCGGGATTAAGGCGATTGTCCGGATCAAAGGCGCGCTTGAGCAGCACCAGCTGCCGATAGACGCGTTCGCCAAAAAACTCGGGCAAAAAGGGCGCGCGAATGCGGCCATCACCATGCTCACCGGAAAGCGCACCACGGTAATGCTTGACCCGCTGCGCCGAATAGGCCGCCACTTCGGCAAACAGCCGCTTGTCTTCCGGCTGACTCAGATCCAGTTTGGGGCGGATATGAATCAAGCCCACCGATGCATGGCCGTAATAGACCGCCTCAACGCCATGCGCTTCAAACCAGCGACGCATGTCGTGATAGTAATCACGCAAATTCTGCAGCGGAATGGCCGCGTCCTCCACCACCGCCACCGCCTTTTTGCGCGTGCGCTCTCCCATCAGCAGCCCAAGCCCGGCCTTGCGCAGCGACCAGACCGCCGCAATCGCCTCGCCCTGAAGATGCGGCACTGCATAAGCGCGTTGCTCAACCAGCCAGTCCCGCAAGGCTTGAAGCTGGGCTTCGTCCGCATCAAAAAGCTCAATGGCCAATACTGCGTCTGGGTCCCCCTCAAGCCAAAAACGGTTTTCCGCCTGCTCGGGATTGTTTGCCGCCGCCTGCAGAGTAGGACGGTCGATCATTTCAACCGCTGCTGGCGAGAAGTACTCCATTAATGCCGGCAGACAGGCAAAGGCATCGTCCAGGGCTGAAAAATGCGCGCACAGCAGATCATGTTTTTTGGGCAAGGGCACCGTTTCCAGTTCAGCCTCGAGAAACAGCGCCAATGTACCTTCGCTGCCGCACAGCAACGGCACGAGCGAAAACGGCTTGCCATTGGGGTTGAATGGCTGGTAGTGGCGATAGAGCACATCCAGCGCATAGCCGGTATTGCGGCGAATCAGGCTGGAATCTGGATAAGCCTCTAATATCGCCTCACCATGCTGTTCAAGGATGTCCAGAATAGTGCGATAAATTTGTCCTTCCAGATCCCTCTGAGCGCACTTGGCTGCCAGCTGCTCGGCATTCAGCGGCTCGAACAACACCTCGCTGCCATCGGCCAGCATCCCACGGATGCGGTGCACATGTTCACGAGTAGTGCCCCAATGACAGGAATACATGCCACAGGAATTGTTGCCGATCATCCCGCCGATAGTGGCGCGGTTGGAGGTGGATGTGTCCGGCGCAAATCGCCGTCCGTACGGTTTGAGAAAGTCGTTCAAGTCATCCTGGATGACGCCCGGCTCCACCCGAACCCGACCAGTAGCCTCGTCATAACCAAGAATGCGGTTCTGGCGGCGAAAATCGACGATTGTCCCCTCACCAATCGCCTGCCCGCCAAGGGATGTGCCAGCCCCACGGGGGGTAAGAGTAAACTCACGCTCAACTGAACCAAGGTCTGTAGCTAAGCGGCTTCCCAGCGCATAGTAAACTGAGGCATCAAAAAATAACTCGCTCATGCGTGACACTGAGAACGGTGCGGTGCCACATATCCCATATAAAGCAACAAACTCGCCCAAAAAAAGAAAGCGGCAGCACCAATATGTGTAAACAAAAACGATTCAGATAATCCAAAATCCAGATAGGACAACAGCAACACAAGTCCCATCTCCCCCCAAATAAAGGTGTCAGAAGACCCCAGAAGGTGCTTGAAAGCCTTGAACAGGTGGAGGAAAAAAACACCAAACAATATGATTCCCACAATGCCAAGAGATCCTATAATTGTCATATACATGCTGTGCTCGTGCTTATATTTTATAAGATAATTTGGAAGTTCTCCTTGAGCTATCAGTTCCTGCTTAAAAGCATAAAAATTACCCATTCCAATTCCAGTGACAGGAGAGGCAATAAAAGCCTTGAAAGCGGCAAGCCACATCAAAATTCTCTGCCCTATTGAATCGGAAAAGTTTCCTGACAAGATATTATGAATATCCTGAAAAGCATAATCAACTCGAGAGCCAACCCAAGGAATCGAAAAATAAGCCACCACAGAAATCACTGCTAAAAAAAGAGCAATTAATGTAACTTTCTTTAAAGAACCCCTATAACCATTAAATAAAATGACATAAAAAAAAGGAAGAGTTAACAAAACTATCCAGCCGCCTCGCGTCCCTGAATACAAGCTGCCAACCAAGCCTATCGCAGCAACAAAAAACAACAATACCCGATGAGCATACTCTTTTTCATGCCGCGCCATAATCATGGCAAATAGACCTATCAAAAGGGACAAGTCCCCCCATATTATTGGGGCCCCAAAAAACAGATTGGATCGCGAAGCATGAACTGCAAAATTATAGATCAAAGCGCCAAAAATGGAAAAGCCGGCAAAAATTATCGATACCAAAATAAACGATCGCCCGATTTGCAATCGACAGAAAGCCGGGATCAGGACAAAGGGAAGCAGGAACTTCACCATAAGTTCACTGGTTACTGCAAATCGCGTATCTTTACCACCCCACACCTCTTGTCCAATAAATCCTGACACGTAAACATAAACAACAATTAAAAAAAGAATTGCCAAATATGACCTAATGGCAAGGGAAGGTTCCCAGTCACCCTTCCATGAAGAGTATATTCCGAGAGGAAATAGAGCTGCGAAAACCAAATAAACATAACCTTTAGAAAAATAATTCTCCACTAACAACAGCGCAGGAAACAGCAATATTAAAAGCCAAATTATTCTTAAATAGTAATTTAACAGATTTTTATAACCAAATATTTTAGTGACAGACAATTGCATCCTGCTATTTTTTTTCCTCTAAAAGTTCGGCAACGTACCACTTAACAAAATAACTGACACCTTTATTAATATCTAAGCTGGGGGCCCACCCGAGTGCATTTTTCATTTTATTTATGCTGGCAAAAGTAACCTCTACATCCCCCGGCTGCATCGGCAGATACTTTATCCTGGCTTTCTTGCCGACCGCTTCCTCAATGGCAGCGATGAAGTCCTTGAGTGGGACTGGCTGGTTATTTCCGAGGTTATACACATCATGCGGGGCTTTCGCCTTGCTGCTGGGTCCTGCTTTTGCTTGTGGGATATGATCGATCAGGCGCCAGATGCCCTCAATAATGTCATCGATGTAGGTGAAGTCCCGTTTGAGGTTGCCGTGATTGAATACAGGAATCTCCTCACCCTTTAAAATTTTCTCGGTAAAGCTCCAGTAAGCCATGTCGGGGCGGCCCCAGGGGCCATAAACGGTAAAGAAGCGCATACCCGTCATGGGGATATTGAACAGATGGCTGTAGGTAAAGGCCATCAGTTCATTGGATTTCTTGGTTGCCGCGTACAGGGAAATGGGTGCATCGGTACGGTCACCTTCGGAGAAGGGAACCTTTTCGTTCAGACCATACACCGAGCTGGAGGAGGCATACAGAAGATGCTCAATCCGGTGATGACGGCATACCTCGAGAATGTTGACAAAGCCAACCAGATTGCTGTCCACATAGGCATGCGGATTTTCCAGTGAATAGCGAACGCCTGCCTGCGCGGCCAGATGTATGACCCGATCAAAGGTGTGCTGACCAAAGAGGTGCTCTATGCCTGCGCGGTCGGCAATGTCCAGACGCTCAAACTGAAAGTGTTCAGCTGCAGGATGTTTTTCCAGTTCGCGTAGGCGAGATTCCTTTAAAGCAGGATCGTAGTAATCGTTCAGATTGTCTATGCCAACAACCTGCCAGCCTTCTTCCAGCAAGCGCCTGCTGAGATGGAACCCGATAAAACCGGCTGCACCGGTCACCAAAGCCGTGCGCATCAGGCGGTCTCCCCGCGCCCGATGGCATAGTACTTCCAACCATCCTCACGCAGTTGTTCCGGGTCATAAATATTGCGACCATCAAAAATGACGGGCGTTTTCAAACGCTGTTTCATCTCTTCAAAATCGGGCGCGCGGAAGGTGCGCCATTCGGTACAGATGGCCAGCACATCGGCATTGTTGAGTGCACTGTATTTGTCTTCACACAGAACCAGGTCATCGCGCTCGCCATAGATGCGGCGACATTCGTCCATGGCCACCGGGTCGTACGCCTGCACGCGCGCACCCGCTTGCCACAGCGCTTCCATCAGGGTGCGGCTGGGTGCTTCGCGCATGTCATCAGTATTGGGCTTGAAGGCCAGCCCCCACAGTGCTATGGTTCTGCCGCGCAGATTGTCCACGCCGCCAAAATGGTTGGCGATCTTGTGGAAGAGGCGCTGTTTCTGGGTTTCGTTGACGGCCTCGACGGCGTCCAGCAGCTCGGGCACATAACCCACTTCTCTTGCAGTGCGTGCCAGCGCCTTGACGTCCTTGGGAAAGCAGCTGCCGCCATAGCCGCAGCCTGGGTAAATGAAGTGATAGCCGATGCGCGGATCGGAGCCAATGCCCTGGCGCACCTGCTCGATGTCGGCACCGAGGCGTTCCGCCAGATTGGCCAGCTCGTTCATGAAGCTGATTTTGGTGGCCAGCATGGCATTGGCGGCGTATTTGGTCAGCTCAGCAGACCGTATATCCATAAAAATGGTGCGTTCGTGATTACGGTTAAAGGGCGCATAAAGGCGGCGCATCAGCTTTTCTGCTTCGGCATCGTCGGTACCGATTATGATGCGGTCGGGTTTCATGAAGTCATTGACGGCATCCCCTTCCTTGAGAAATTCGGGGTTGGAGACCACCGCAAAGGGAATGTCTGCATTGCGTTCCGCCAGAACGCTGCGTACTTTGTCGCGCACCTTGTCTGCGGTGCCCACCGGCACGGTGGACTTGTTGACGATCACCTTGTAGTCGTCCATGTGGCGGGCGATGCTTTCAGCTACAGCCAGCACATATTGCAGATCGGCACTGCCATCTTCGTCGGGTGGTGTGCCCACGGCGATAAACTGCACGCTGCCATGGGCGACGGCCTCTTCAGGCGAAGTGGTGAAATGCAGCCGACCCTCCTTGGTGTTGCGCTCGACAATAGCATCCAGTCCGGGCTCGTAGATAGGGAGCTTCCCTTGCTTGAGCCCTTCGATCTTGGCCTCGTCCACATCCATGCAGACCACATCGTGTCCCACGTCCGCCAGGCAGGCGCCCGTTACCAGACCCACGTACCCAGTGCCGAAAACGCTTATTTTCATTGCAATTCCCTTATCTTCTCAAACCATTGTCGGGGCAGTGTATCCTCAACTACCACCTTATAACGCGACAGCACATTCAAATGCGCGGCGGAAATCACGATCCGCTCAAACTCTTCCCGCAACCGTCCCTGCTCATACAGACCCACCCAGCGGCGGTAATGATCGCCCATGCGTGCGTTGGTGTTTTTCAGCAATTGCTGGCGATGACGGATATTTGCCTCAAACTGTTCATAGCTGCGAATGGGATAATGATAGACGCGAATGGCCTCTGTTGTGCGCGCTGTACGCCAATTGTCCCAGTGCTTGGCACGGTGGTTACCGCCGCTGATTTTGATCAGCCCGTTGGGGTTGACGATCACCTTGGGGCTGATTGGCACCAGCAACATGGAAATGTTCGGGTCACGCTTCTGTGCATCCCGCTCATAGCAGATAGGGTATTGCACACGATGATTTGCATGGAAAAAGCGATACCCTTCCTTCAGAGCCTCATTCGTCAGGATCATATTGCTGCGTGGCACGGTCACAACTGAATCATCCAACCGCAAATGCATTTTGAGATTGTCGCCCTGCTGCGGAATCCAGAACTCATCCGCATCGTTGCTGATAACCCAGTGGGCCCCTTTCTCTAGACGCGCCACATGAGCCAGCTGCAGCATCCATTTGGCCTGCTGATAGGTTTGTGAAGGCTGATCAATAATGGTGAGGTCAAACTCTCCCTGCAGTGCCCCCAGCTTTTCCCGCGTCCCATCGGTGGAGCCATTATCCATCACCACAAACGCATCGACACCCAGTAGAGCGTGCACGCGTATATTGGCTTCAATAACATCCACCTCATTGCGGCAAAGAATGGTCATCACCAGTCGAGGGTTCTCGGGCGGCTTCAACTGACGCCAGTAATAGGTCAGGATATGCATAGGTCGATCTGTTCCGGATGAATAATCTGCGCACCGCTCGCCCTCAGGATCGGCTCGACACGCTGCTGAAAGGGGTGTGTGGCGTCCAGCAGCGCAAATACCGTCAGGTCAGGCCGCAGCCAGCGTGCACTCAGAACGGTCGTGCTCACATCACCGATCAAACGCGCCCGTGCCGGCAGGCGCGGCAAAACAAATTCAAATACCATCCCCGCCGGCAAAAGCCTTGCTCCCGCCTTGCATACACCAAACGGATCGGCCGTGCCTACGCGAGGATGATACTTTGCGGCTACACGCATCCCCGCTTCTCGTGCACGCGCCAGCAGGGCCTGCACACGCGCCTCATAACCGGGCATTCTGCGGGCATTGTTGGGATGGGTCAACAGCAGGATCAGATCCACGTCCAACTGCTCGGAGGTCACGCCAAACATTTCCAGCAATTGGGCAACCCATTCCTGTACCGGTGCCTGCTGAAACCAGGCGGGTGAAATCGAATGCACGCGCTTGTTTTTCAAGGGCGGCACAAGCCGATCCGGCATCCATGCCCACACATCCGTAATCCAGTCGGACGCCCCGATCGTTGGCGGTGTATGCCACCAGCGACCGTATACTGACTTTTTCAACCAGCCGTCCAGCCGATCCTTAACGGGTCGCCACGGACGCCCCATGTAGGAATAGAGTCCATCATCCAGATAATGCCCCGCCACGGAATGCAAGGCGCTTGCCTTGGCCATTGCATACTGAAATTCAACGCGACGGTCGCTGCCCACGGCAATGCCTGCCAGATGCGGCATGTTTTTCAACCACTGATCCAATTGCGCAAAGGTCTGCTGGCGCTGGCGCCACTTGTCCAGCCCCTTACCAGACAGCACCTGCTGATCAACGGCCTCAAACACATCGCCCAAGGTCGCCTCGAGAGCAGAAAGATACGGCGAAGGTTGACACTGATCAAGCAAAAGCAGCCGATGCCCACTTTCCCCCGACTGTACGGCGTGCGCTACGCTCAAATAGAGATTCCAAGGGGTGGAAGGCAGATAGAGCAGGCTCATGTCAGCTCAAGCGCCTCGCGACAGCCACGTTCCATGATGGCCCGCAGACGGGATTCCACCGCCTGAAAGTGCGCTGTGTCCGGGGCCTTCATGGCATCGCCCGGCAACGCATAGACGTTCTGCAGGTAGCAGAGATAGCCTTCACGCACTGCTTCATCAGGCTTCCAGCCCTTGTCAATGCTGTCCAGTGCCTCAATCAGCTCATTGACACTCGTAGCAGTTTGCACCAGCCCCTCGATGCGGTAAATCGCATCCCCCAGCACCACCAGCGGCTTGCCTGCCTGCAGCGCCTCCATTCCCACAGTGGAATTGATCGTGACAACCGCTCTGGCAGCGTGAATCAGCTGACGCGTGTCCATGTCCTCCACAAAGCGGATTCGAGGATGGGCGGCATATAGATCCCGATAGTCCTCCGGACAACCGGGGTGCAGCTTGATGACGATGTGCAAATTCGGCCGCTTCTCCACAGCCTGAACAAGCCAGTCAAACAGCTCGCGCATATTACGCAGATGGGGGGAATGGAAGTAGATATTGCTGTCCTCGACCACCTGAAAGGGCACGAACACATACCCTTGCGGCAAACCCGCATTATCTGCTGACGTGCTCACCGGGGCTTGAAGTCTGCAACCACTGTAGCGGCGGTAAAAAGCCCCCTCTCGCGACAGGCCACTGGCTGCATCCACTCCCCAGCACTCCAGCGCCGAATAACCGGGCAAGGGACCGGTTTCAAAAAAGAGCACCTGCCGCCCCAGCGCCCTGGCCGCCGCCACCATAATCGCCTGCCGAAGCTTCTTGCCGTTCCACACCCCCACATAATGGGCGGGCTGCCGCTTCAACCAGGCAATATACATGCGGTAGAGCATTGCGATTCGCCATCGGTTCCAGGTAGCGAATAAGTGCCAAAACCATTCCGAGCGTTTTTGTCCGGCGGCAGTGTTGCGCTTGCGACGCACCAACAGATCCACCTGCTGCGCCAGCCATGCCTGATCGGGCGCTGGGCCCAGCGGTGCTGCCCACAGACCCTTGTACCAGGCAACGGATATCGGCAGCTTGACACTCAGTGCCAGCTGCTGAAAGTAATGGCGCTGGTCCCGGCTGGCAGCGAACAGCAGCATTTCTGGAAACCGTTGTTCAGGCGACTGAACCATTGCGTATCCCCTCCTCGATCCAGTCCAAAAACGCATAGCGCTTTTTCAGCTTGCCCCGCTTTTTGGCATTCACTTCGCTAAGCGGCTTGCGTGCGTAGGGCAGCGGCAGGTGCCACCAGTGTGCGTCGTCTCCCACGGGGCAGAGCTGTGTCCAGAAATCATCGTAATTGAAATTTTCCAGTTTATAGCGCGTCTTTTCCTCACGCTGAAAGACCTGAGCGGCATGCTTCACGCCCCTTACCTGCGTCATACCCCACTGCTGGGCCAGCACCGTCAGCGCAAAATAGACGGCCCGCTGGGGCGGAATGCCGTTGGAAAGCTGGGTAAACCGACGCATGGCCGCCACCTGCCCTTTCGCCCCCTGCACACTGCCAATCCAGACAGTTCCATCGCGCAGGGCAAAATTGATGTAATACAGGTCTTCGCCATCCATGCGCAACACCAGCGTCATCAGACCCTCACGACGGTTGCGGTGTACAAAACGCAGTTTAAGCCCGAGGCGATGACCGGCAGGATGCTCACTCTCCCAAAGCGCCAAGCGGTCGGCGTGCATGGCGCAAACGCCTTCAACATCATAGTGGGTCACCAGCGTCGCGAAATGAGACTCAGCCCAGTCGAGCAGGCAGTTGCCACTACTCGCTTCAATGTCTCGAACAGTATCCTTGTGGAGAAAGGCATACATGCGGCGGAATAAATAATAGAGTTCGCCATAACAGTCCAGAACCTGCTCCATGCCATGGGCAGCAAAGCGACGATCCAGTTCGGCCACCCAGTCGTAACGTCGCGCCAGCCAGTAGATCGCCTTGCGTTTCTGGCTGCCTGGCAAAGGGGTTCGCCAGAACGCCCACACAGCATGCACATAGCCTCTAAGCATGGGGCAGCTGCTCCCACACCGCATTTACATCCAAGCCCTGCAGGGAATCGTTCGCCTCATACTGATTTCTGAAGCGCTTGATATAGCGGTGCGCAATGGGCGAAACGAGATGGCTGACATTGGGGCCGAGCGCGCCCACCCGCGCCGGGTCGGTGACACGATACAGCACCAGCGTTGGTACCGCCAGCGCCGCGGCCAGATGCGCCAGCCCCGTATCCACCGCCACCACCTGCTCGGCCTGATTCAAAAGCTGCGCCACCTCACCGATTGCCAGCCGCTGGGTTGGAACATGCACATGGGCAAATCCTTCGGCCAATCGGTGGCTGCGCGCCTGCTCCTCGGCATTGCCCCACGGCAGCACCACCTGCCGTCCGGCGGACAGGGCTCGAGCGATCAGTTTGCGCCAGTTCTCCTCCGGCCACAGCTTGGTCTCCCATGTGGTGCCGTGCAAAAAGACCCAATAGGGCGATGACACATCGAGCGGAAGTGGCGCTTTCGGCAGGTCCACGCCATAATCGATTTTGCCCAAATCAGGCTGTGCATAGCCGAGTGCCTGAGCAAACAGCTGGCGCAGCCGTGCGATGGCGTGCTGATTCGTCGGCACATTCACGCCCTGATCATAGCCATATGCCGCCAGCGGCTCTCGCGCACTGCGAAAATCCATGCCAACAAGGGGGGTCCCCGACTTTTTTAGCGTCGCATTTTTTGCGCCGTGGCGCGCCAGCGCCTTTTGCGCCCTTTTGGCCACATACAGGCTTTTGTAGAGCCCCTGCGCATCCAGAATCAGATCGTAGGGGCCCTTTTGCGCCACCTTTTCGAAAAAATCGCGCTGCGCGCGCCAGATGGACGGCCGCCAAAATTGGCGCCGCCACTGACGCAACTGAATGGGAAACACATTCTCCACCGCTGCATGCCAGCGCGGAATTTCGGCAAACGCCGACTCCACGATCCAGTCGAAACGGATACCAGGAATTGCCCGCTGGGCATCGGTGAGCGCGGGCAATGCGTGAATCACATCGCCCATGGAGGACATCTTAACCAGCAAAACGCGCATGGGGCGCGGTGCTCAGCCAGTCCAGATACAGTGGAACACCCTCCTGCACGGTCTTGAAGGGCTTGTCATAGCCCGCAGCCCGCAGGGCAGCCATGTCCGCTTCGGTAAAGCTCTGATAGGCCCCCTTGAGGTGATCGGGGAAGGGAATGTATTCGATCTCGCCCTGACCATACCAGTCGATGACCGCCTGCGCCAGTTCGCGGAAGCTCTGCGCCTGCCCGGTGCCGCAGTTGAAGATGCCGGAGACCTCGGGATGCTGCCACAGCCACAGGTTCACGTCCACCACGTCGCCTACATAGATGAAGTCCCGCTTCTGCTCGCCCGGGCCATAGCCATCGTAAGCGCCGAACAGCTTCGGATTTTCGCCGCGCTTGAGCTGGTTATGCAGGTGAAACGGCACCGAGGCCATGCTGCCCTTGTGCTGCTCGCGCGGGCCGTAGACATTAAAGTAGCGCAGTCCGACAACCTGACTGTCCGCCTCGGGCAGGACCTCGCGCACATACTGATCGAACTGGAACTTGGAGTAGGCATAAACATTGAGCGGAAACTCGCACTCCCGCGCTTCACGGAAGCCGTTGCTGCCATCCCCGTACACGGACGCGGACGAGGCATAGATGAAGGGAATGCGCCGCCCCATGGCATACTCCAGCAGATCCTTAGAGTATTCGTAATTGTTGTCCATCATGTAGCGCCCGTCCCACTCGGTGGTAGTGGAACAGGCGCCCTCGTGGAAGATCACCTCGATCTCGCCCAGGTCCTCGTCGTCGCTCACCAGCTCGCGGAACTCGCGCTTGTCCAGATAGTCGGCGATATCGCAATCGGCCAGATTGACAAACTTCTTGCCGTTTTCCAGGTCGTCCACCACGAGGATATCCCGGCGCCCCTGCTCGTTGAGCGCCTTGACGATATTACTGCCGATAAAGCCGGCGCCGCCGGTCACGATAATCATGTCAGTCTCTCCCAGAGTTTCCAGCCCCATACACCGGCCGCCAGCAGCAGGCTCAGCATCACCGCCGCCGATGCCTGATCCTTGGCGCGCCCGGCCAGCTTGTGATAGTCCGGATCAATGCGGTCCACCACGGTTTCAATGGCGGAGTTCAGCAACTCCACAACCATCACCAGCAGCCACACACCCAGCAACAGCAGCACGTCCCAGCCATCCTGCCCCACCCACAACGCCATGGGCACGGCCAGCACAAACAGCCACACTTCCTGACGAAAGGCCGCCTCATGTCGATAGGTGGCACGCAGTCCCTGCCAGGAATAGCGCACCGCGGTAAAAATGCGCCGCAAGCCAGTGTAAGGGGATTTCATAACCTGCAAAGGATAGTCGAAAGCCGCCCTTTTTGCCATACAATACGCCCATGCCTGACAGACTTCAGTCCCCCCTGCGGCGCGCCCTGGCGCACCTGGAAGCGTGGTTGATCGATCACGAATACATCCGCGTGCTCTACCGCAATTTCCACCGCCTGTCCGAAAATGCCTGGCGCAGCAACCAGCCCAGCCCCGCATTTGTAAAAAAGCTGCATGAACGCTACGGCATCAAGACCATTATCAGCCTGCGCCGTCCAGACAGTTCCGGGCAGTATTTGCTGGAAAAGGAAGCCTGTGACCGCCATGGCATCCAGCTGGTACATCACCGCTTTTCCAGCCGCGAGTTTCCGCAGGTGGAAGCGGTGCTGGCCGCCCGCGACCTGTTGCAATCGGTGGACTACCCCATCCTCATCCACTGCAAGTCTGGTGCCGACCGTGCTGGGCTGATGAGCGTCTTCTACCGCCATTTCATTTTGGGCGAACCCATCGAAGACGCACGCCGCAAGGAGCTCAACTGGCGCTTTGGCCACTTTCGCTGGGGTGACACTGGCAAACTGGATGCCTTTTTTGATGCCTACGAAACCTACAAGGCAGACCACCCGGACACCAGTTTTGAAGAATGGCTCACCCGACACTACGACCGTGACGCGCTGAATGCTCACTACAATGCGGGCAAGCTGGGGCGGCTGCTCATCGACAAGGTGCTGAGGCGCGAATGATGCTGGACCGCCAGACACTCCAACTCTATCGCCGCCTGCTGCGCTATATCCGCCCCTATTGGAAAATGGTGCTGCTCACCCTGCTGGCGCTGGTGGTGGCCGCCGCCATGGAGCCGCTCATGCCGGCGCTGCTCAAGCCGCTGGTGGACGACAGCCTCATCGCCAAGGATCCGGACGCCATCCGCACCATCCCCCTGCTACTGGTGGCCGTCTTCGTTATCAAGGGTCTGGCCGAATACGCCAGCAAGGTGGCCTCAGAATGGATTGCCCACCGCGCCATTCTAGACATTCGCGCCGACCTGTTTGCCAAGCTCAACCGCCTGCCGCAGCGCGTGCACGACGAATTCGGCACCGGCAAGCTGCTCTCCAAGATTACCTACGACGTGCCGCAGGTGGGAAACACCCTGTCGGAAGCCTGGATTGTCATTATTCGCGACAGCCTGATTGTGCTGGCGCTGCTGGCTTATCTGTTCTACGTCTCCTGGGAACTGACCCTGCTCATTCTAGTGCTGGCACCAGTGCTGGCATGGATTATCGACCGCGCCAGCCGCCTGATGCGCCACGCCTCTACCGAGATGCAGAACAATATGGGCCAACTCACCCACCAGCTGGAAGAAGCGCTCAACGGCCACCGCGACATCAAGATCTACGGCAGCGAAACCTATGAAGAAAAGCGTTTCTGGCAGGTGGCGGAAACGCTGCGCCGCCACACCATGAAAGTGGTCTCTGTAGCCGCCGCCAATGTGCCGCTGGTGCAGGTGATTGCCGCCATCGCCCTGGCCGGTGTCATCTATGTGGCCTCCCTGCTCTCGGCGCAGGACAAGTTCACCCCGGGCGAATTCATCGCCTATGTCACCGCCATGGCGATGATTTTCGAGCCAATTCGGCGCCTCACCAATATTAATCGCACCGTGCAGCAGGGCATGGCCGCGGCGCAAAGCATTTTCGCCCTGCTGGACATGCCCGATGAACCCAACCCTGGCACGCTCAAGCCGCCCATTCGCGGCGACATCCGCTTTGATGACGTCACCTTTGCCTACCCCAATAGCGACCGCCCCGCGCTGGATCATTTTTCCCTGCACATGCCGCAGGGAAAGACCACCGCGCTGGTGGGCCCCTCCGGCTCCGGCAAGACCACCGTGGTGCAGCTGCTGGCACGCTTCTACGCCCCCCAATCCGGCATCATCACCTGCGACGGCAGCGACATTCAGCAGATCGAGCTGGGCTGGTGGCGCCAGCATATCGCACTGGTCAGCCAGCAGGTGGTGCTGTTTGACGACACCGTGGCCGCCAACATCGCCTATGGGCGCAGTGATGTGGATGAAGCCGCCATTATCAAGGCAGCCAAGGCCGCCCATGCGTGGGATTTCATTCAGCAGCTGCCGCGAGGCCTCAATACACGCATTGGTGAAAATGGCAGCCAGCTTTCCGGTGGCCAACGGCAGCGTATTGCACTGGCACGGGCATTCCTGAAAGACGCTCCCATCCTCATTCTGGACGAAGCCACCTCGGCGCTGGACAACGAAAGCGAGCAGGCGGTACAGGCCGCGCTGGAAACCCTGCGCCAGGGCCGAACGGTCATCGTCATCGCTCACCGCCTTTCTACCATTGAAAATGCCGATCAGATCGCCGTGATGGAACAGGGTCGGCTGGTGGAGCTGGGCACCCACGCTCAGCTACTGGAGAAAAATGGACGCTATGCGCAACTCTACCGTCAAGCCGAACACGCCGAAGTTTGAGCGCCACTTCCTGCACCCCAGATACTGGCCGCTGTGGCTGGCCATGGGGTTGCTGCGCCTGCTCGCTCTGCTGCCCCATAAGGTCAAGCTGAAGCTGGGCTCACCCTTGGGCAATCTGCTTTACTGGCTGGCACCACAGCGGCGCAAGCTGGCTGCCGCCAATATCGCGCTGTCCTTCCCCGACTGGTCAGCCGAAAAACACCATGCACTGCTGCGCGCTCATTTCCGCTCGCTGGGTATTGGCATGATGGAACTGCTGATTGTCTGGTGGGGCGGCTATCGTCGCGAAGACGACCGCAAGGAGCGCGCACTGGTGACCTTTCACAATCTGGACATTATCAAAAAACTGCAGGCTGAAGGCCGTGGCGTCATCATGCTGGTCCCCCACTTTACCCATATCGACATGACTGGTTTGTTTCTGCAGCTTGAGCTGTCCTACGCACCGGTCTATCGCCCTCACGATGATCCGCTGATGGAATACCTGATTACAAAGGGACGCACCGTCTTTCGCGATGGCGCGCCGTGGGTGACCCCCATCTCCAAGGATGCCAGCCGTACCATGTTGAAACATCTGAAAAGAGGCGGTCTGCTGTTCTACCTGCCGGATCAGCGCTACCGCAACCCAAAACAGCGCGTGGATGCCACCTTCTTCGGCCGCCCTGCCCCCAGCAACCCCGCCACCTCAAAGCTGGCGCAATTGACCGGCGCCGCCGTGGTGCCCGTGTTCACCCGCCGCATCAACGACCACTATCACGTCACCTGCCTGCCGCCGGTGGACAATTTTCCAAGTGGCGATGATCTCGCCGATACGGAGCGCCTGCACCGGCTCTACGAACAGGAAATCCGTCATAACCCAGCCCAGTATCTGTGGGTGCACGACCGCTGGAACCTTTCCAACGAAGACATCGAGCGCCTTTCTTCTCAGGCATAAAAAACCCCGCGCAGGCGGGGCTGTATCTTGTCAGGCCGTCATGACTCAGTGCGTCGCGCGATGCGGATCCCAGTCCTTCAGCACATACTCGGTGCCGCAATAGGGGCACTTGGCCTTGCCCGTCTTTTCGATGGGCAGAAACACGCGGGGATGGCCGCCGAACGAACCCGCCTGACTGATAGGCGACTTGGGGTTGGGACAGTAAAGCGGCAGATCATCGTAGGTCACTTCGACAACAGGGGCTTTGCTCATGGATGGGCTCCTCAATCTTCGACAGGTGTCAGCCAGCGACGATGCTCGGGTGCACGCCCGTGCACCACATCAAAGTAGCGCTGCTGCAGTTTTTCGGTAATGGGGCCGCGAGAACCGGCACCGATCACGCGGCCGTCCAGCTCCCGGATCGGCGTCACTTCCGCCGCGGTACCGGTAAAGAAGGCCTCGTCAGCGATATAGACCTCATCGCGGGTAATGCGCTTTTCCACGATTTCGTAGCCCATCTCGCGCGCCAGCTGCATCACCGTCTTGCGCGTAATGCCGTCCAGACACGAGGTCAGTTCAGGCGTGTAGATGACCCCGTCCTTGATCATGAAGAAATTTTCACCGCTGCCTTCGGCCACATAGCCTTCCGGATCCAGCAGGAGCGCTTCGTCCGCCCCATGACTGATGGCTTCCTGCAGCGCCAGCATGGAGTTGATGTAGTTACCGTTGGCCTTGGCGCGCGTCATGGTAATGTTCACGTGATGGCGCGTAAAGCTGGAAGTGGCGACCTTGATGCCGCGCTTGAGGTTTTCCTCGCCCATGTAGGCACCCCACTCCCAGGCCGCCACGATCACATGGGCCTTCAGATTGTCGGCCCGCAGGCCCATGCCTTCGGAGCCGTAAAACACCATCGGGCGAATATAGGCCGAGCGCAGGCCATTCTCGCGCACCGCTGCACGCTGGGCCTCATTCAGCTCTTCGGCCGTGTAATTCAGCGGCATCTGCATAATCTTGGCGGAGTTAATCAATCGCTGGGTATGCTCTTCCAGCCGGAAAATCGCCGTGCCCAGCTCGCTTTCATAGGCGCGCACCCCCTCAAACACGCCCATGCCATAGTGCAGCGTGTGCGTCAGAACGTGTACCTTCGCTTCACGCCACGGCACCATTTCGCCGTCAAACCAGATCAGACCGTCCCGGTCAGCCATTGTCTGCGCCATTTGCTATTCTTCCTTATGTCTCTGCATTCAAACCGGTTTATTTTAGCACTCGCCTCGCCTGCCAGCGCCGCAATGCGCAAGGAATTGATTTTTACCCATAAGTTGTTAGAATGTTTTGCTCTCGGCAACCCTCGTGGTTGCTTTTTTGTTTCTGGAGCCGTGTGAAATGCAACACCTGATGAACACCTACGCCCGCCTGCCAGTCGCGTTTGTAAAAGGCGACGGCGCCTGGTTGTACGATGAAAGCAACCGCGCCTATCTGGACGCCATCAGCGGCATCGCTGTGTGCAGTCTCGGCCACGCCAACCCGGAAATCGCCCAGGCCCTGTGCGACCAGGCCAATACGCTGGTGCACACCTCCAACCTGTACGAAATCCCCCTGCAGACGCAGCTGGGCGAGCGCCTCTGCGACGCCAGCGGCATGGACAAGGTGTTCTTCTGCAACTCCGGTGCGGAAGCCAACGAGACCGCCATCAAACTGGCGCGACGCTGGGGCCACAGCCGCGGCATTGAAACGCCCACTATTGTGGTGATGAACAACAGCTTCCATGGCCGCACCCTGGCTGCCCTCTCTGCCACCGGCAACCCAAAGGCGCAGGCAGGCTTTGAGCCCTTAGTGGAAGGCTTTATCCCCGTCCCCTATGACGACCTGGCCGCCGTTGAAGCGTTGAGCGATAATCCGAATATCGTCGCGGTGCTGGTGGAGCCCGTGCAGGGCGAAGGCGGCGTGCATATTCCAGCCGATACCTACCTGCCGGGCCTGCGCGCCCTGTGCGACCGCAACAACTGGCTGCTGATGGTGGACGAAGTCCAGACCGGCATGGGCCGCACCGGCAAGCTGTTCGCCTTTCAGCACAGCGACATCCAGCCGGACGTCATGACCCTGGCCAAGGCATTGGGCAATGGCGTGCCTATTGGCGCCTGCCTGGCCCGGGGCGAAGCGGCCGATGTACTGGTTCCTGGCAGCCACGGCACCACCTTTGGCGGCAACCCGCTCGCCTGCCGCGCCGGGCTCACCGTGCTGAACATCATGCAACGGGATGACTGGCCGGCCCGTGTGGCCGAGATGGGCAAACGTTTGCGTGAACAGTTTGAAGCCCGCCTGGCGGACAACCCCAATGTGCGGGCCATTCGCGTCAAGGGGCTGATGATCGGCATCGAACTGGACCGCCCTGCGGGCGAGCTGGTAAAACGCGCGCTGGAGGACTACCAGCTGCTTATCAACGTCACTCGCGACACGGTGGTGCGCCTGCTGCCGCCATTTGTCATCAATGCTTCCGAACAACAGCAGATTGTGGAAGCCACCTGTGAACTCATCGAGACGCTATAACATGCCTGTCAGACACTTTTTAACCCTTAAAGACTGTACCCCGGACGAGCTGCAACACATCCTGCAGCAGGGCATCGCCCTTAAAAAGACCTGGAAGGAACAGGGGGATCACAACGATCCGCTGAAAAGCCGCTCGCTGGCCATGATCTTCGAAAAGGCGAGCACGCGCACGCGCCTCTCCTTCGAGATCGCCATGACACAACTGGGTGGTCATGCCCTGTTTCTGTCCCCGCGGGATACACAGCTGGGTCGGGGCGAACCCATCGAAGACAGTGCCCGCGTCATGTCCCGCATGGCCGACGCCATCATAATCCGCACCTTCAGCCACGAGATCGTGGAAACCTTTGCTGCCCACAGCCTGGTACCGGTCATCAACGCCCTTACCGACGACTACCATCCCTGTCAGCTGCTCGCCGACATGCAGACCTGGTACGAACACCGCGGCCCCATGCAGGGCAAGACCGTGGCCTGGATCGGCGACGGCAACAACATGTGCAACAGCTACATTAACGCCGCCATGCAATATGACTTCAAGCTGCGCATCGCCTGTCCGGAAGGCTTCGAGCCCAAGGCCGAGCTGCTGGCCGAAGCCGGCGACCGCGTGGAGCTGCTGCGCGACGCAAAAGCCGCAGCACGTGATGCCGATCTGGTGGTCACCGATGTCTGGGCCAGCATGGGGCAGGAAGATGAACAGCGGGCACGTATGAAAAAGTTCATGCCGTTCCAGGTCAACGCGGAAGTAATGGCGCAGGCCAGGCCCGATGCCCTGTTCATGCACTGCCTGCCTGCCCATCGCGGCGAAGAGGTCACCGCCGACGTCATCGACGGCCCCCAATCGGTCGTGTGGGACGAGGCGGAAAACCGTCTGCACGCGCAAAAGGCGTTGCTGCACTTCCTGCTGGTGGAAAACCGCGCCTGAACCCTCTCTGGATACCCAAAACGGGCCTAAACGGCCCGTTTTGCATATTGGGGAGGAACAGAAAATGACCTTCAAAAAATCGGCTTGAAAAAAGTCGGGGACCCCCTCTTCCATCAGCCCATGACCTTGATCATCCAAGCGCAAGGCACCTACTGCAACATTCCGGAAACCCCCCGGGGTTCTTTATAACCTGCTTCACCGCAAAACGCTTCACCTGACGATCCCACGGCAGCAATACGGTCGCATGTCATGTCTCTCATGCCAGCGCAACCGTTCAAACTTCAGGCGCCAATGCGGTGACGAATGTCCTCCAGCAGACGCTCGCTGGCCACCTCTACCATGTCGAACACGCGCTCAAACCCTTCAGGTCCACCGTAATAGGGGTCCGGCACCACGTGGCCATGCTCGGGTGCATGGTCGCGCAGAAAGAGTTTCACCTCCGCCGTGGCGTCATCGGGCTGCATCGCCAACAGATTGGCCAGGTTGTCTTCATCCATGGCCAAAATCAGGTCGTAGTGATAGAAATCGCCCAGGTCCACCTGGCGCGCGCGCAGGTCATGCATGCGAATGCCCCGCTTCGCAGCCGTCTGCTGCGAGCGCTTGTCGGGCGGCTCGCCCACGTGATAGGCATGGGTTCCGGCCGAATCGATCTCGATACGATCAGCCATACCCACCTCCTCCACCTTCTTGCGAAACACGGCATGGGCCGTGGGCGAGCGGCAAATATTGCCCATGCAGACAAACAGAACCCTAAACGGCGACTTGGACATCCTGAAACTCCCTGCTAAAGTGTGGGCAGTATTTTAACGACTAGCCTCCATGGTGCACATTTACTATCAGGACGCCCATATCGTGGTTGCAGAAAAGCCCGCCGGTTTGCTCTCCGTGCCGGGCCGCGCGCCGGAAAACCACGACAGCCTCACCAGCCGCCTGCAGGCGCAATTCGATGCGATTTATGTCGTGCACCGCCTGGACATGGATACTTCTGGCCTGATGGTCTTCGCGCGCACCAAGGCAGCCCAGAGCCACCTGAGCCGCCAGTTTCAGCAGCGCGTGGTGGGAAAAACCTATCTGGCCGTTTGCCAGGACCATATCGAGGAACCTGCAGGGGTTATCGACCAGCCGCTGCGCTGCGACTGGCCCAACCGGCCGCGTCAGATCATTGACAGCGTGCAGGGACGCGCGGCACTCACGCGCTGGGAACGCCTGCAGCTGCGAGAGGATGGCCATACGCTGGTTCGACTCGAACCTCATACCGGCCGAGCGCATCAGCTGCGCGTGCACATGCAATGGCTCGGCCACCCCATCCTTGGCGACCCTTTCTATCACCCGACACCCGATGCAGCGCCAAGGCTGATGCTGCACGCCTGGCAACTGGGTTTTCTGCATCCTGCCAGCGGCCACTGGATGGTATTTTCAAGCCCGCCAGATGAATTTTTTGGCATGGAAAGTGCTTAATTTCCTGCACAAAAACTCGACAGCGCGGGAGAATGCACCATGAACGACAGCACAATCGACCCTCAGAAAGACGCTCAGGCCACCGAAGAAATGCTGGCCATGCTGGATGCCCTTGAACAGGAGGAAACACCCGAGACCGACACCGAAACCAGCATTGAAGTCTCTGATGACACATGGCTGACTGAAGTCACCAGTCCGGCTGCGGATACAGCCGTCACTACCGAACAGGCTGATTTAGAAGAAACAGGCGTTGACACCGAAGCCGCTCTGACCGAAGTTCAAGCACATACCAACACGGACGTATCCGAAGACGCAGCCTTGCATGAGAAGACTGAGGCAGATTCTTCTGAGAATGGCGGAGTGGAAGATGGAGATATTTCCGAAAGTATGGAAAGCACACTCCCCGCCTCCCCTGAAACAGAGGAGAGCGCCAGTGCCGATTGGGAGAGTGCCGATTTGAGTGAAAATGACACGCTCGACGCTCTGATTCCAGACGACGAAGGCACAGAAACAGCACCCGAAGTAACGGAAACAGTCGCCGAACCAGAAGTACCTGCTGAAACCCATGAAACACCGGCACCTGCAACCGATATTGATGCAGAAGCACTGCCTCAGCAGGCCCTGCACACGCTGGAAACGGCGGCCGAACTCAAGCAAGAAGCTGACGAGCTCGCTGCCGAAGTCGCCGAACTGGAACAGGAAACCGCCACTGCTGCGCTGACCGCGACAGAAACCCTGCAGGATGAAACCGAGCATACCCAGTCCAGCATCGAGCGCACACTGGCTGCTGCCGAGCAAGCCTTTAATGTGCTGCGTGAGCGCGGCATTACGCCTTCAGCCACTGCCCTGGACGGCATGGACCCTGAAACCCTGATGCACAAACTGACAGAACTGGAAGCGCGCAATCAAAAACTGCGGGAACGCAATGAAGCCATCAAAGCCCGGCTGGCCGCCCTGAAATAAAGGAAACCGTGATGAAGGATACCGCCGACGATCTGCTGCAGGAACTGGAGTCCCTCGAGGATAGCGACGCCGCGACACCCGCGCCCGATCAAGCACAGGCCACTGCACCTGCAACGTCGCCGCTGGAAACCTTGCTCGAAGCCACCCAGCTGGCGCAGGAAGCGGCGGAAGAAGCGCAGATTGCTGCCGAACGCAGCCTGACCCTCGCCAAGGAAGAGAAGGAAAGCATCATCGAGATGTCTGAAGCGCTGGGTGCATGGCGACATGCCAGCCGCAGCGCTATTGAGGACGTAAGAGCTGCTCGTCGCCACATGGCAATCATGATGGGGGTTTCACTGATATTCGGCGCCGTTGCCATGGGCGTTACCGGCTGGATGATGTATCAAATCAAGTACGAAGCAGAAAGCGCCAAGGCCGATATTCTCGATCTGATGCAGACTCAATTTACGCTCTTCAATCAAAAAACCGGGATCAAGGTGGACGAGCTGGCCTCGCTGATCGAGTCCATGCAGGCTGAAGTGCAGCGCATGATCAAGGAAAGTGCGGCCGGGCTGCAACAGCATGTGACCCCGGTAACCATCATTGGCGGTACCGCTGCTGATACTCACGTCATGCAGCCTGAGCATGTTCATGGACCTGCTCAGCCGGACGCAGGCGATCATCACCCGTCTGGAGCACCACAGTCGGCCCATGAAACCGCACACCATCCCGTAACGGCAGCACATCACAAGGCGGCGGCGCGCCCAACAGCGACCCATACCACACCCCACACGGGCCACGTGGCAAAACCTGTAGAGGCGGCGCATGCCCCCGGCAATGCAGTGGATACGCACGCCATTCTTGCCCGACTGGACACCCTAGAACAGGAACTGACTGCCCTTTTGAAGCAGCAGCAACGCAGCCACATTACCCCCGCGCCTCAGGCCGCACCGGCCAGCAAGGATCTTGCCGAGCTGCGCAAGCTGCTGCTTGAGCAGGACAAGCAGCTGCGCATTATTCGCTCAGCGCTGTGGAAATTGCGACAGCAAAAGACTCTGAGTGGAGGCGCCCCCTCTGCTGACAAGAATACAGACCTGCAAGAGCTTAAACAGGCGATCGAAACCCTCACCGAACAGGTCAATCAGCTGCGGGATCAGCAGGAAGCCCTGCAGGAGACGGTAGAAAAACTGAAACAGGAAACCTCTAAATTGAATCAACCCTATCGCTACAAGGCCCCACCGCTACATCTCGACTGATGGACGATCAGCATTAAGGCCTCTCGCGACAGCGGTAAGGCCAGCTCAAACTGGAATCCCCAGCGGGTTTTCATGCAATGGGCAAGCGCCACCCTCTGCAAAGCCCTATTTCGTCGCATCCCTGAGCTGGATAATAAAATCTTCCAGATCAATCTCGCGACGCAGCGGAACGGGCGCATAGTTGGTTACCCCATAGCCACTTTTCTGCGGTGACAGCGGATCGCCACTGATAAGCGGATGCCAGTCCGGCAGCGGCTTGCCCTCGTAAAGCAATCGGTATGCACAGGTGGGCGGCAGCCAGTGAAACTGCCCGATCCGCTCCAGCGTCAGCGGTACACACTCGGGCACATTGCGATGCCGATTCGGATAATCACTGCACTGCGCCGTTTCGGGATCCGACAGAGAGCAGATAACCCGCGTGTAATCCACCTCACCCGTGTCTTCGTCTTCCAGCTTGACCAGACAGCACAGCCCGCAGCCATCACACAGGGCTTCCCATTCCGCCTCCGTCATTTCTGACAACGGGACTGTCTCCCAGAAGTCTGGACGTGTCAAATTCCTGTCAACACTCATATCTTCATGAAACAAAAGGGATTTTTAAAACAGGCACAGCTGATGTTTATCCCTGAGTGACTTTGTCGCCAACACACGAGGGAACACACCATGAACATGCAAACAACCCAAGGCCTCAAGCTCAAAGCCTGCCTGAATGATCTCAATGCACGCCACCAGTATGAGCAGGCCATGCTACTGGAAGTGCTCGACACCATTGTGCAGGACATCCATAGCCTCAACCGCCTGTACACCGTTGCACTCAAAAAAGAGCAGTTACGCCTCTACATCGAAGAGACGCGCCAAGTCCATCAGAAATGGATCAATATGCTGCAGGAGCTGGTAAGCGCACAAGTATCCAACGATACGATCGATTATCTGATCGACAAAATGCAACAGTATGCAGAGCAGCTGATCAAAATGCCAACAGCAACTATCGAGCCGGTGTCTTCTCTGGAGGACAACAGGGGCGAAGAGGAAGAGAATGCTGCCTCGGTACAGACAGACGCAACACAACCGGGGAAAGAATATGCCTTTCCCGTATTGCAAAGCAAGTACACCCCTTCTACCTCTACCTTGGAGGCAGAAGCTGCCAAGATCGCTCACGCCTGCTGACGCGCCTGAAACGCCTGGGCCAGCGTCTGCTGGTCCAGATATTCCAACTCTGCTCCGAATGGCACACCCTGCGCCAAACGAGATACCTTCACACCATGTTCCCGCGCCATGTTCTGGATATACCAGGCAGTCGCCTCGCCTTCCACGGAAGGGTTGAGCGCAAGAATCAGTTCCGAAACATCGCCTTCAGCCAGCCGTTTTGCCAGCGCATCCAGCCCCAATTCATCGGGACCAATGCCATCGATGGGCGAAAGATGCCCCATGAGCACAAAATACTGCCCCTGATAGACGCCGGCACTTTCGATGGCGTCTACATCCGCAGGCGTTTCCACCACACAGATCTGCGATGCATCCCGCTTGGAAGAGGCGCAGATGGGGCACAATGTCTCTTCGGCGAAATTGCGGCAGCGGGTACAGTGGCGAATACCACGCAGGGCACGCTGCAGGGTTTCAGCCAGCACCAGGCCATCCTGCCGATCATGCTGCAGTAGATGAAACGCCATGCGCTGCGCAGTCTTCTGCCCCACCCCCGGCAATACACGCAGGGCATCGATAAGTTCGGCGAGAAGCGGTGTCTGCATGCTCAGAATGGAAAGTTCATGCCGCCGGGCAGGTTCAGGCCGCCAGTCACCTCCGCCATGCGCTGCTGGGTTTCCTCTTCCACCTTGCGCACTGCGCTGTTGACGCCAGCCACGATCAGGTCTTCCAGCATCTCCTTGTCGTCCATGAGGCTGTCGTCGATCTCAACCTTGACCAGCTCATGCTTGCCGGTCATGGTGACCTTGATCAGCCCGCCGCCTGCCTCGCCGGTCACTTCCATCCTGGCGATGGCGTCCTGCGCTTCCTGCATTTTCTTCTGCACTTCCTGGGCCTGTTTCATCAGCCCCGCAATACCGCTTTTTCCACCAAACATGGGCACTCCTTACTCTATGGGTTCTATGGACGATTCGATCACTCGCGCGTCAAACAGCTGCTGAATGCGCTGCACATTGGGATCCTGCAAAAAGGCCTCTCGAGCTGCAGCCTGCCTCTCAGCCCGTGCCGCAGCATCCGCTTCGGCCAGGGTTTGCAGGTCGGCCGGGGGCGGACGATTCGTAAATTGGGCGACCATTCCCACCTCATGCAGTCGCTGCAGCAGTTCCTCCCCCTTCTGCGCCTGCAGGTGCGCCTGATCCGACCGTACCGCCAGCTGCAGTTGTTCGCCGCTTTGCGCGACAACGCACTGCCATGCCAGCTCTCGCACCAGCCCCTGCAGCCCAAGCGGCGTCACCACTTCACGCCACTGCTCGGCGGTCAGCCACTGATATTCATCGCCTGCCTGCTCTGATGCGACGGCAGATGCCACTTGTACGGGCTGATCCGCAGCTGACGCCGCCTCCTCAGATGCTACAGTAGCCGCGTCCGGCTGGGACAACCCCGCCTGTTCATTAACAGGCGCAACCGGAATCTCTTGGGTGGTGGACGGCGAGTTGGGAGCGGCCGCCACAGGCGGCTCAGGCTTTCCCGGCGGCGTTCCCCTGCCCTGTGCCAGGCGTGCTTTCAGGCTGGCAAACTGGCTCTGCTTGTCTGCACCGGACAGGGCGGCTTCTCCACCGGGCGCATCGTGCTGCACTAGCGGTGCCGTATCCAACCCTTCCGCTTCGGCATCAGGGACCGCAGCAGGCTGTGTTTCGAGGGGGGTCCCCGACTTTTTTACAGCTTCATTTTTTTCGCTTGGCTGCGCAACACGTCTTTCGGCGCCCCTGGGCTGTTCCTGCACCTGCTCAGGGCGTGTCAGTGGCTCGAAGGCCAGCATGCGCAGCAGCGTCATTTCAAAAGCGGTGCGGGCATCCGGTGCCGCACCGAGTGTTTTCTGCCCCAGCAGACCGATTTCGTAGAACATCTGCACCTGCTCCGGCGTCATACGCTCTGCATAATCCTGCCCCAACGTATCGGGGGTGTCCACAGGCGTACGCCCCAGCTGCTGCACCAGTGCGATCTGGTGCAGGGCGCGCAGCAAGGCTTCCAGCACCTGGGCATGATCCACGCCACGCTGTGCCAGTTGATCGAACTGTTCAGCCAGCCCCTGTGCCGAATCCTCTGCCAGGGCATCGAGCAATGCGCGTAGCGTGCTTTCGTCGGTCAGCCCCAGCATGGTGCGAACAATCGTCTCGCTCACCTGTCCGCCGCCCTGTGCAATGGCCTGATCCAATAGACTCAATGCATCCCGCACCGAGCCATCGGCGTGATAGGCGATGAGCCGCAGGGCCCCCTCCTCGGCCTCCACCCTTTCCGCTTCCACGATGCGGCGCAGATGAGCCTCGATCTCTGTCGGCTGAATGCGCAGCAGATTGAACTTGAGGCAGCGCGACAGGACTGTTACCGGCAGCTTGTGCGGATCGGTGGTGGCGAGAATGAACTTCACATGCTCCGGCGGCTCTTCCAGCGTCTTCAGCAACGCGTTGAAGCTGCTGTTGGAGAGCATGTGCACCTCATCAATGAGGTAGATCTTGAAGCGCCCTTCACTGGGGGCGTACTGCACATTGTCGAGAATCTCGCGCGTGTCCTCCACCTTGGTGCGCGACGCCGCATCGATTTCGATCAGATCGACGAAACGCCCTTCATCAATGGCGCGACAGGCCGCACATTCCCCGCAGGGTTCCGCGGTAATACCCTGTTCACAGTTCAATGCCTTGGCAAAAATACGCCCGAGGGTGGTCTTGCCCACACCCCGCGTGCCGGCAAACAGATAGGCATGGTGCAGACGCTGCTGCGAAAGCGCGTGCGTCAGGGCCTCAACGACGTGGGTCTGCCCCACCAGTTCGGAAAAACGCTTGGGCCGCCATTTGCGCGCCAGCACTGTGGAAGTCATGGAAAAATCCCGTATTGCATTGATGGGGACATTGTAGCGGAAGGTGAAGGGGTGGTGGCGCTGCCCGCCGGAACCTCGGCGCCCGCGTCAGCCGGTACCGTTGCTTCCTTCCGGACCTGGCGGGGTTCCCGGCCTAGCGTCGCGAGGGGACGAACAGGCCACCATAGTGTGAACGGGCATTATACCGCAAAAGCATCCAGGTTCAGTAAATCAGTAAAACTGCGCAACCGCACCATCAGGGCAGCCCATTGCGTTTAAAGCGGCTGATGAATCAGGACGTCAGCGTCTGCACTGTTTGCATAGAGCAATTCACGGTGAAAGTCGATATGGGCGCTCTCAGGAAGGAAAAGCAGAGGGTTGGGTTGAAACAGAGCGGTCGTGCACTTGCCCTCATCAATCCCGCGCGATGGTATCCAGCCAGCCATCGAAGTCGGCCAGCTGCGCTCGAACTTCTGCCAGCCGTGCCAGCACTTCGGGCACCGACTCGTCGTTGCGAAAATCACGATGACGGCGCGCCAGCTGCGCCTTGGCGCCCTGAATGGTAAAGCCCTGCCGGTGCAGCATGTGGCGGATTTCCAAGACCAGCTGAATGTCCTTGTGCTGGTAGTAACGGCGGCCACTGCGCTTGACCGGCTTGAGCTGCGGAAACACGCTTTCCCAGTAGCGCAGCACGTGGGTTTTCAGATCACACAGCCGACTCACTTCACCGATGGTGAAGTATTTCTTGTCGGGGATTTCGAGGACTTCGCCCTCGACTTCAATCCTTGCCATAGTTCTCCACGTGGGTGCGCAGCTTCTGTCCTGGCTTGAATGTTACCACGCGGCGCGCCTCGATAGGAACCGGCTCCCCGGTGCGGGGATTGCGACCTGGGCGGGGGTTTTTGTCCCGCAGTTCGAAATTTCCGAAGCCGGACAACTTAACCTGCTCACCCGACGACAGCGTGGCACGGATCTCTTCAAAAAAGGCATCCACCAGCAGCTTGGCCTCGCGCTTGTTGAAGCCAAACGTTTCCGAAAGGGTTTCGGCCAGTTCGGCCTTGGTGAGGGTCCCTGAATTGTGCACTCTCATGATCCTCTATCGCAGTTGCGCGCCGGTTTCCCGGGCCACGCTTTCAATAATCTGGTTGACGGCCGCCTCCACATCCGCATCTTCCAGCGTGCGTTCCACGTCGCTGAAGCGCAGCTTCACCGCCAGACTCTTCTTGCCGGCCGGCAGGTTGTCTCCTTCATACAGGTCAAACCACTGCCACTGTTTGAGAATGGCCGGCGCGTGGGTAGCAATTGCTGCATCCAGACGAGCCACTGGCACATCCGCATTCACCACAAACGCCAGATCTCGCAGTACTTCCGGGAAGCGTGACACAGGCTGCGCCTGGGGCAAACGCGCCTGCAGCAAAGGTTCAAGTGCCAGCTCGAACACAAACACCGGCTGGGCGATCTTGTTTGCCTTGTAGAGTTGCGGATGCAGCTGACCCAACCAGCCAATCACCGTGCCGTCATGCACCACCTGTGCGCTTTGCCCCGGATGCAACGCCGGATGACTTGTCGGCTCAAAAACCACATCCAGATCCGCTGCGGCCAACAGGGCCTCCACATCGCCCTTGATATCGAAAAAGTCAACGATCTCTACCGGCGTATCCCAGTGCAACGGCTTGCGGCTGCCGTAAATGGCGCCGCCAATACGGTGCTGCTGTGCATAGCCCTCGCCATCACGCGCAAACACGCGCCCCAGCTCAAACACGCGCACCCGCAGCTGCTGACGCTTCTGGTTATAGGCCAGCGCCTTGAGCAGCCCTGGCAGCAACGAAGGCCGCATGGTGGACAGGTCTTCAGACAAGGGGTTGGCCAGCGATACCAGCTGCCGCTCAAGCGCGAAGCGCTCGGCGCTGTCACGGTCGATAAAACTGTAGGTGATCACCTCGTGATAGCCGCGTTCCACCAGTGCAGTACGCAGGCGATCTTCATCCAGCTGCGTTTCCGGCAGCTGTCCCAGTTGCATGGGGGCATGCACGGCGGATTCGGGCAATCGGTTATAACCGTACAGGCGGGCCAACTCTTCGATCAAATCTTCTTCAATGGCCATGTCAAAACGCCAGCTGGGGGCGGTCACATCCCAGACACCCGGCTCGACTGCCTTGACCTCGAAATGCAGACGCTTGAGCAGGGACTCCACCAGCGCGGCAGGGAAAACCATGCCGATTACGCGCTCGATCTTTTCCTGATGGAGGCGAATCATAGTCGGTGCAGGCAGATGTTCTGCGCTTTCTCTGCGCACGACCTGGCTTACTTCACCACCGGCCAGCTCCAACAGCAGGTCCACGGCACGCCAAAGCGCCTTTTCCGGCAACTCGGGGTCCACGCCGCGCTCAAAGCGGTGTGAAGAGTCCGTATGCAGGCCATACTGGCGGGCACGCCCGGCGATGGCCGTGGGAGTAAAGTGTGCCGCCTCAAAGAAAATGCGCTGTGTCTTCTCGCTGACAGCAGTCGCCTCACCGCCCATGATACCCGCCAGCGCAATGGGGCCGGATGCATCCGCGATCACCAGTGTGTTCGGCTTCAGCGTCAGCTGTTTGCCATCGAGCGTGGTCAGCTGCTCGCCTTCCTTGGCCATGCGCACCACGATTTTGCCCTGCAACGTATCCGCATCAAAGGCGTGCATGGGCTGACCCAGCTCCAGCAGCACATAATTGGTGATGTCCACCACCAGCGAAATGGAGCGCACTCCACAGCGGCGCAGGCGTTCCTGCAGCCACAGGGGCGTTTCCATGCCGTTTTTGAAACCCCGCACCTCTACACCCAGATAGCGCGGGCACGCTTCGGGCGCCTCCACCACGACATCAATGGCGCTTTCAAAAGCGGCATCAACCGGCTTGATCGTATAAGGCTGTTCAAAGGGTGTTTCTGCCAGTGCAGACACTTCGCGGGCGATACCTTCATGACTGAGGCAATCACCGCGGTTGGGGGTGAGATCGATATCGATCACCGGATCGTCCAGATCCAGATAGGCGCGCAAATCCTCCCCGATAGGGGCGTCCGCCGGCAGCTCCATCAGACCGTCGGCTTGTTCCGCCAGTCCCAGTTCACTGGCAGAACAGAGCATACCGAAGGAGGGCACACCACGCAGCTTGGCCTTCTTGATCTTGAAACCACCCGGCAACACCGCACCAACCTTGGCGCAGGGCGCCTTCATGCCGGGGCGCACGTTGCGTGCACCACACACGATCTGCAGTGGCGCCTCCTCACCCACATCCACCTGGGTGACATTCAGCTTGTCTGCATCCGGATGCTTCTCAACGGAGAGTACCTGACCGACCACCACCCCACTGAACGGCGGAGCGGCCAACGCAACCTCGTCCACCTCCAGGCCGGCCAGGCTCAGCGCTTCGCTCATCTCTTCGGCAGACCACTGCGGGCGCGTCCACGCCTCGATCCAATGCTTTGATACTTTCATGGCAGAATCCGTTTACTTGAACTGCTGCAGGAAGCGCAGGTCGTTTTCGAAAAAGAGACGCAGGTCGTTAACGCCGTAGCGCAGCATGGTCAGGCGCTCCACGCCCAGACCAAATGCGAACCCCTGATAAGTCTCGGGATCTATGCCCACATTGCGCAGAACATTGGGGTGCACCATGCCGCAGCCAAGCACCTCCATCCAGCGACCGTCTCCAAACAGATCCGTGGCGATGTCCACTTCGGCCGACGGCTCGGTGAAAGGAAAGTAGGAAGGGCGAAAACGCACCTTCAGGTTGTCGTCTTCGAAAAAGCGGCGCAGAAAGTCGATGATCAGCGTTTTCAACTGGGCGAAATTGGCGTTCTTTTCCACCACCAGCCCTTCTACCTGGTGGAACATGGGCGTGTGCGTCTGATCGGAATCACAACGGTAAACCCGTCCTGGTGCAATGATGCGAATGGGCGGCTCGCCCTGCTCCATGACGCGGATCTGCACCCCAGAAGTATGCGTGCGCAGTACTTCCTTTTCGTTGATGTAAAAGGTGTCGTGCATGGCGCGCGCCGGATGGGTTTCCGGAATATTCAGCGCTTCAAAGTTGTGCCAGTCATCCTCAATTTCTGGCCCCTGTGCCACGGTAAAACCCGCCTGCGCGAACAGGCGCTCGATCCGCTCAAGCGTGCGGGTGACCGGATGCACCCCGCCAATATCCACATCCCGACCCGGCAGGGTGATGTCAACGGCTTCTGCTGCCAGCCTCTTCTCCAGCAGCGCAGCTTCCAAGGCGGCCCTCTTTTCATTGAGCAGTGCCTGAACCGTCTGCTTGGCCTCATTGATGATCTGGCCGGCCTTCGGGCGCTCCTCGGGACTCATTTGCCCAAGCCCCTTCATCAACGCTGTAAAGGCGCCTTTCTTGCCCAGAAAGCGAACGCGCAGGGTATCCAGATCCGCCAGCGCTTCTACCTTTTCAAGCGCCTCGCGGGCTTCTTCCACCAGCGCTTGCAATCGTTCTTGCATGGACGTGTCCTCGTCTGTTGAAGCAGGCACAGCGTGCCGTCGCGAAATCGAATTTGAATATTATAACAAAACAAAACGCTCAGTGAACGCAACAGATTGATTTTAAAAGGATTTTGGCAATAAAAAAGGGGCGCAAGGCCCCTTTTTCATTTCAACGACAATGGTTGTTCAGGCTGCAGCCAGTGCTTCCTTGGCTTTTGCCACCATCGCAGCAAATGCTGGCTTGTCGTTGACTGCCATATCGGCCAGAACCTTGCGGTCCAGCGCAATGCCAGCCTTGGCCAGGCCGTTGATAAAGCGGCTGTAGTTCAAACCGTTATTACGTGCTTCAGCGTTGATACGCGCAATCCACAGACGACGGAACTGACGCTTGCGCTGACGACGGTCACGATAGGCATACTGGCCTGCCTTGAAAACCGCCTGACGGGCAACACGAAACACCTTGCGGCGCGCGCCATAATAGCCCTTGGCCTGCTTGAGAACCTTCTTGTGACGACGACGTGCGATCACGCCTCTTTTAACTCGAGCCATTTCAATCCCTCCTTATGCGTATGGCAACATTTTCTTGACCAGACCCTCGTCGTGCTTGTGCACCAGGGTCATCTTGCGCAGATGACGCTTACGCTTGGACGACTTCTTGGTCAAGATGTGACGCAGGTGGGATTGCTTGCGCTTGAAACGCCCGCTTGCAGTCTTCTTGAAACGCTTGGCAGCGCCTCGATTGGTTTTGATCTTAGGCATCTTTCGACACTCCGCATTGAACGCATGAATTCATCATGCGTGACTTTGGTACTTTGCTGCCAACTTGGCAGCGCCTTTTCTGTTGCAGCACTGAGGACAGCTGCTCCAGTCACCGCGTTCGCGGCGCCAGAATCACGGTCAAGCCGCTTTTCCTACTTTTTCGGGACCACCATCATGTGCATCTGCCGACCTTCCATCTTCGGCATTTGGTCCACTGTGCCCAACTCCTCCACGTCCTGCTGAACGCGTTCGAGCATTTTCAGACCCAGCTCCTTGTGAGCCAGCTCGCGGCCACGGAACCAGATGGTGACCTTGACCCGATCGCCCTTTTCCAGGAAACGTTTCAGGTTGCGAAGTTTTACCTGATAGTCCCCTTCCTCAGTTCCCGGGCGGAATTTGACTTCCTTGACCTGAACCTGCTTGGCTTTCTTGCGGGCTTCCTGCTGTTTTTTCTGCTTCTGGTAAATGAACTTGCCGTAATCCATGATCCGGCAGACCGGCGGCTCGGCCTGGGGCGCAATCTCCACCAAGTCAAGGCCTGCCTCTTCTGCCATTTTCAAGGCTTCAGACGTGGGGACAACCCCCTTCTGCTCGCCATCCTGATCGATCAGCCGCACCTCGGGCGCGGTAATCTCGTCGTTGATTCTTTCCTTGCGGACTTCTTCCCTTTGTGGTTGGCGACCACGTCCTCTTCTAACAGCGATGGCACATTCCTCCAGTTATTCAACAGGTTACCCCAAGCAAGCAAAAAACCCGCACAGGCGGGCTTTCAAGCAAGCTCAGGCGTTTTCTTCGGCTGGAACAACCCGTCCCAGCCTGGCGACATCCTCATTGAGCATGCTCACCAGTTGCTGCAGCGGCATGGAACCCAGCGTCTTGCCCTCGCGAGCACGAACATTGACAGTTCCATTTTCCACCTCCTGATCCCCCACGACCAGCAGGTAGGGCACACGCTGCAACGTGTGTTCGCGAATTTTAAGGCCAATCTTCTCGTTGCGCAAGTCTGTTTCAACCCTAAAGCCTTGTTTTACGAGTTGATTCGCGACTTCGCGTGCATATTCATCATGCGCAGGCGCAATCGTTGCCACCACAGCCTGCACCGGTGCCAGCCATGTGGGGAACTTGCCTTCATAATGCTCTATCAGAATGCCGACGAAGCGCTCCAGCGAGCCCAGAATGGCGCGGTGAATCATGACCGGGTGCTTTTTCTCGTTATCCGGACCGATATAGGTAGCATCCAGACGGTCGGCCTGCGGCATGGAAAAATCCAGCTGAATGGTGCCGCACTGCCACACGCGCCCGATACAGTCGCGCAAGGAGAACTCGATTTTCGGGCCGTAGAAGGCACCTTCGCCCGGCTGCAGTTCATACTCCAGATTGGCATCCTTGAGGCACTGCTCCAGCGCCGCCTCGGCCTTGTCCCAGACTTCATCTGAGCCAACGCGCTGCTCGGGGCGCGTGGACAACTTCACCTCAATATTCTCAAAACCAAAATCGGCATAGGTGCGATAGACCAGGTCGATACAGGCCTGCACTTCATCCTTGATCTGATCCTCGGTGCAAAAGATATGGGCGTCGTCCTGCGTGAAGCTGCGCACACGCATCAGACCGTGCAATGTGCCGGAGGGCTCGTTGCGGTGCACCAGCCCGAATTCCGCCAAACGCACCGGCAGATCCCGGTACGAGTGCAGCTTGCGCTTGTATACCTGAATATGGCCCGGACAGTTCATCGGCTTGACCGCATAATCCCGGTTTTCCGTATGAGTGGTGAACATGTTGTCCTTGAACTTGTCCCAGTGGCCGGACTTTTCCCACAGACTGCGGTCCATGATCAGCGGCGTACGAATCTCTTCATAGCCGTTCTCTCGCAGCTGCTGACGCATGTAGTCCTCGACCGTATTGAACAGCACCGTTCCCTTGGGGTGCCAGAACGCCATGCCTGGGGCAATGTCTTCCACATGGAACAGGTCCAGTTGCTTGCCCAGCTTGCGGTGGTCGCGGCGCTCCGCCTCTTCCAGCATCTGCAGGTGCGCTTTAAGCTCCTCTTTTGTGGGGAACGCCACACCGTAAATGCGCTGCAGCATCTTGTTGTTGCTGTCACCGCGCCAGTAGGCCCCTGCCAGAGAGGTCAATTTGAAGTGCTTGCAGAAACCCATGCGCGGCACATGCGGGCCGCGGCACATGTCCACATATTCCTCGTGATAGTACAGCCCGAACTCTTTTTCGTCGGGCATATCCTCGATGAGCTCCAGCTTGTAGTCTTCACCCCGCTCCTTGAAAATGCGGATCGCCTCGTCCCGCGGGGTCATTTTCTTGATGACCGGGTAGTCGGTTTTCGCCAGCTCTTTCATGCGCTGCTCGATCTTCTGCAGATCGTCGGGAGTAAGACTGAACGGCGCATCAACGTCGTAGTAAAAACCGTTCTCGATCACCGGCCCGATGGCCATCTTCACCTCTGGGTAAAGCTGCTTGATGGCGTGTCCCAGCAGGTGGGCACAGGAATGGCGCATGATGTGTACACCATCCGGATCCTTGAGCGTCACAATCTCCAGCGTGGCATCATGGTCGATCAGGTCGGTGGCGTCTTTCAGCTCACCACCCACTCGCGCCGCCACAGTGGCCTTGGCCAACCCAGGACCAATATCCTTTGCCACATCCAGTGCGCTAACCGGATGATCGTATTCGCGCTTGCTGCCGTCAGGCAGAGTAATGACAGGCATGGCTCCAACCTCTCCAAACTTGATGAATCGCGCTATTTTAGCCCAAAAAAACAAAAGGCCCGGGCTCGACACCCGGGCCTGTGGCAATAAACACACCTGCGTGTCTATTTCTTCAGATAGATTTCGCCGCCCTGCTCACGGAAGGTTTCAGCCTGCTGCTGCATACCCACCTCAACGGCAACACCCAGGTCCTTGAAGCCCTGCTCGGCCGCATAATCGCGAATATCCTGCGTGATCTTCATGGAGCAGAATTTGGGTCCACACATGGAGCAGAAGTGTGCCACCTTGGCGGATTCCCGCGGCAGGGTTTCATCGTGATACTCACGCGCCCTGTCCGGATCGAAGCCGATATTGAACTGGTCGTACCAGCGGAATTCGAAGCGCGCCTTGGACATGGCATTGTCACGAATCTGTGCGCCCGGGAAGCCCTTGGCCAGATCTGCCGCATGGGCAGCGATCTTGTAGGCGATCAGGCCTTCCTTTACATCCTCCCGGTTGGGCAGACCCAGATGCTCTTTGGGCGTGACATAGCAGAGCATGGCCGTACCATACCAGCCGATCTGCGCTGCCCCGATGGCAGAAGTAATATGGTCATATCCTGGTGCCACATCCGTGGTCAACGGCCCCAGGGTGTAGAACGGCGCCTCATGACACTTTTCCACCTCTTCATCCATGTTTTCCTTGATCATCTGCATGGGCACGTGACCCGGCCCTTCGATCATCACCTGCACATCATGCTTCCAGGCGATTTTGGTGAGCTCGCCCAGCGTGCGCAATTCGGCGAACTGTGCCTCGTCATTGGCATCATAGATGGAGCCCGGGCGCAGACCGTCCCCCAGTGAGAAGGTCACATCATAGGCCTTCATGATCTCGCAGATTTCCTCGAAGTGGGTATAGAGGAAGTTCTCCTTGTGGTGATGCAGGCACCACTTGGCCATGATGGAGCCACCACGGGACACGATCCCGGTCAGACGGTTGGCCGTCAACGGGATATAGCGCAGCAGCACGCCTGCATGAATGGTGAAGTAATCCACACCCTGCTCAGCCTGCTCGATCAGCGTGTCGCGGAAAATTTCCCAGGTCAGGTTTTCGGCAATACCGTTAACCTTTTCCAATGCCTGGTAGATGGGGACTGTCCCGATCGGCACCGGGGAATTGCGAATAATCCACTCGCGGGTTTCATGAATGTTCTTGCCGGTGGACAGATCCATCACGGTGTCCGCGCCCCAGCGGGTGGCCCAAATCATCTTTTCCACCTCTTCCTCGATGGATGAGGTGGTAGCCGAATTGCCGATATTGGCGTTAACCTTGGTGCGGAACGCACGACCAATAATCATCGGCTCGATTTCGGGATGGTTGATATTGGCCGGAATGACAGCCCGACCTGCGGCCACTTCCTGACGCACAAACTCGGGAGTAATCTCTTCCGGAATATCAAAGGGCGCCTGTCCCGGATGCTGCTGCACCAGGTGACCCATTTCCTTCATTTCCTGCAGGCGGCAGTTCTCGCGAATGGCGATATACTCCATCTCGGGGGTAATGATGCCCTGACGCGCATAGTGCAACTGGGTGACACACTTGCCCGCCCTGGCACGGCGTGGCGTGCGCAGATTGGGAAAACGAATCTTCTCCAGCTTCCTGTCCTGCAGGCGCACGTGGTGATACTCGGAGCTGAAGTCCGCCAGTTTTTCCGTATCGCCCCTTGCCTCGATCCAGCTTTCACGCAACGGCTTCAGGCCACGATTGAAATCGATTTCTGCCTCGGGGTCCGTATAGGGCCCGGAGGTGTCATAGACGGTGAGCGGCGGGTTGGGTTCAAAGGTGCCATCCGACAACGGTGTATCGCTGAGCTCGATCTCGCGCATGCCGACACGGACACCCGGCATGCTGCCGTCCACGTAGATCTTGCGGGAGCTGGGAAAGGGCTCCACATAGGCCTGTTTCTGTTGTTCCAGTTTTTCCAGCAGTGCGCTCATGGTGTTCTCCTTTCTCGTTCATTTGAGCGCAAGATGTGCGTGTAGCCCGCGCATCTCGCTTTCCTGCGGCCGCATTATCGGCATCAGGTTCAACGGGTATGCTCTCAGCCGGCTGCAACCGCCAGCACCCCGAGCGATCCAGGAATACCTGAAGAATACGCCATTTGCCTCTCCCCGTGCGTCGACTTCAATCCTGAACCGCAACATGGGAAGGACGAACATCCGAGACTTCGAACAGGCGCATGCGTGGGTATCCCGCATGATCGATTATAACAGTCGCCCCAGCTACGTATTGCTTCAGGACGCGCAAAGGTTGCTATAATTGTGTGAATTTAGCATTCAACCAAAGGGCTGCCATGAATTTCGATACCGCACGCTTCAATATGGTCGAACAGCAGATTCGCCCCTGGGATGTGCTTGACCCCAAGGTGCTGCAGCTGTTCATGGACATCCCCCGTCATCTGTTTGTCCCGCCCGAGCATCAGCATCTCGCCTACATGGACCTGGAAGTACCACTGCCTCATGGTCAGGTCATGCTGCCCCCGAAGGTGGAAGCGCGTATGCTGCAGGCTGTCGACATCGATGAAAACGAGCGTGTGCTCGAAGTAGGCACCGGTTCCGGCTTCATGACAGCATTGTTGGCCAAGCTGTCTCGAGACGTGACCACGGTGGAATATTTTGCTGACCTCGCAGAACAGGCCCGGGCAAAATTAAGCGACTTTGATTCCATCAAATTTGAAGTGGGCGATGCAGCGTGCGACTGGAACGACGGACAACAATATGACGTCATTATTCTGACCGGCAGCTGCGCCGAAGTGCCTCAGGGGCATCTGCGCAAGCTCAATCTGGGGGGCAGGCTGATCTGCACCACCGGAGAATCTCCCCTAATGGAAACCTGGCTCATTACGCGCGTAGAAGAGGAAAACTTCGAATACGAAAGCCTGTTCGAAACGGAAATTCCGCCACTCATCCACTGCGAACCCAAACCCCACTTTGAGTTCTAAGCACATATTTGTTTCCAAGCTGGTTGGCGCCCCGCTCCTTTTCTGGCTCATGTCGAGCTGGGCGCCAGCGCAGAGTGCCAGCATTCAACTACCGGAACTGGGAAGCAACCAGCAGGCTGCCATTGACCAACAGACCGAAGAAACATTCCGCAACGCCTTTCTAAGCAGCCTGTACACCCGAAAAAGCGTCATTGAAGATCCGTTGGTTATCCTGTGGCTCGATCGCCTGGGGCAGCGTCTAGCTCTGCACGCCCCGCTTTTACGGGCCCACATCCAGGTGCTGCCAATCGCCAGTGACGCCATCAATGCCTTTGCCGGCCCCGGCGGCATTATCGGCATCAACCGTGGACTGCTGCTTGCAGCCAACACCACAGATGAAGTAGCTGCCGTCATCGCCCACGAAATCGGCCATGTCAGCCAACACCATCTGTTAAGGCGCTTTGCCAATGCCGACAAGGACAATCTGACCGCCTTTGCCACAATGCTCGCGGCCCTGCTGGTGGGACAACTGGATCCGCAGGCCGGCATGGCCACCTTTTATGCAGGCAATGCCTTCCATCTTGAGCAACAACTGAAGTTCAGTCGTCACCATGAAACCGAAGCTGATGCCGTGGGGATTCAACTGCTGGCTGAAAGTGGCTTTGATCCCACTGCCATGGCTCACTTTTTTCAGACCCTGCAGCAACGAAGTCTCAATGACCCCAGCCAGGTGCCTGAAGTGCTGCGCACACATCCTGTCACACCGCACCGAATCGCTGCGGCTGAAAACCGCGCAACCCGCTTCAGTGCAAATCTTCACAACGTTCACCCTATACTGCCCCCTCTGCAGGAACTCAAAACCCTGCTCATCCCTAACATGCATCGCACCGACCGCTGTCTCGCACGCGCTCTGCAGGACGCCGATTTATCCCAAGCCTGTCGGGAAACCCTGCAAAAAAGGGCACAGCACGACTGGCTGGTGATGGGGATTCTGATGAAATGGGCCAATCGACACACCCCCCAGGATACGGCGAAGGTTATACGGAGAAAAATGGAAACCCACTTTCCCAACAATGCCGCATTACGGCTGATTGCCGCACAGCTTGCTTTTGACCAGGGCCGCTACAAGGACAGTGAAAGGCATCTGCGCCATGTTGACAGGCTTGCACCGTCGGCCCTGCGCAGTCTGGCCTTCCAGCTCTGGGCACGTCTCCACAAAAGCCAACATCGAGACGATGCCAGCCTGCTGGCGCTTGCACAGAGCGCGCTGTTGTGTGGAAATACCGACAAAGCCCGCTATCTTATCAAGCAAATTGAGCCGAAAAACCTCTCCGCCGAAGGGCGCAGCGAGCTTAAATCCATTCAGGCAAGCCTGCCTAACAATGCATCCGGCCAACAGACCAACCTATGAAAAAGGGTGGCAAACAGTCTGGACGCTCCGTGACTGCATCATGCAACTCATTGATTGATAGGTCAACCCAAGCAATTCTTAATCAGCTCATTAAATATTGCTATGACAAGCCACCTAAAAAGGCTTGCACTTGCCGAGGGGTTGAGTAACCTTATGCTCCAAGGGCAAAAGACTTGCTCATGCTTAAGTCTTATTGCTGACAAAAATAAGGCTCTGTCGCAAGACTCTTTCAGGAGGAGAGAATGAAAAACAAACTGATCCACGCTCTGGCCGCAACCGCTGTGGCTGCCACCATGCTGTCAGCCCCTGCAATCAGTTCGGCTGCAGGCACTGCCGATGCCAAGGTCATTGCTGAAGGCAAGAAACTTGCGTTCAAGCGCTCCAAGGGCAACTGCCTGGCCTGCCACATGATCAAGGGCGGCAGCCTGCCTGGCAATATCGGCCCGGCATTGATCGCCATGAAGCTGCGCTACCCGGACAAGCAGAAACTGCACGACAAGATCTGGGGCAAGCCGGAGCAGGAAATTAAATACAGCATGATGCCTCCATTCGGACGCCACGTCATCCTGAGTGATGACGAGATCAACAAGATCGTAGAATACATCTACACGCTGTAAACTTGGATCTTGCAATAACCACAACTATAGGAGCTAACCTATGAAACGTAGATCTTTTCTGAAGGGCACTCTGGCCACTGGTGCAGCTGCCGTTGCAGTAAACGCTGGCCTGCTGACACCTTCTACCGTTCTGGCCGAGTGGAACAAGGCCGCTTTCGAAGCGAAGAAAGTTGATGACGCCATCAAGGTACTGTACGGCACTACCGAAACTGTAGAGTCCGGAGACGTGGTTCTGAAGGCACCTGAAATCGCAGAAAACGGTGCTGTAACCCCCGTAACCGTTGACGCTACCAAGCTGGACGGCGTTGAAAGCATCGCCATCCTGGCCGACAAGAACCCCACCCCGCTGGCCTGTGCCTACAGCTTCTCCGGCCCTGCACTGGGCTATGTTTCCACCCGTATCAAGATGGGTGAAACCATGAACGTTATCGCTGTTGTTAAAGCGGGCGGCAAGGTGTATAAGACTCAACAGCAAGTGAAAGTAACCATCGGTGGTTGTGGCGGCTAATCGCTTACCTCTGATGAATTGTTGTTGAACTCAAGTATCAAGAAAAGGAACTGACTTATGTCTATCAAAATTCGCGTTCGTGGCAAAGTACGTGGCGGTGTTGCCGAAATCAAGGCGCTGATGAAGCACCCGATGGAATCTGGCCGTCGCATGAACAAAAAGACTGGCAAGCCTTATCCTGCCAAGTACATCGACGTTGTCGAAGTACTGCTGAACGGCACCAAGGTTATCGAAGGTGAGTGGTCCGGTGCGGTTTCTGCCAACCCTTACATGGCTGTAAAAGTTAAAGCCAACAAGGGTGATGAAGTGGTTATCAAGGCCCACGACAACACCGGCGCGACTGGCGAAGCCAAACTGAAGCTGAAGTAATTTCGGCCTCGGGTGCCGGATGTCCGGCACCCACAAATATATAAGTTCAAAGCTCTCGGACGGAGGATTCATCCAATGAAAAAAACACTGCTCCTGACAGCGCTGTCTGCTGGCGCCCTGACCATGGCGGCCAATGCCTATGCAGACAACGTGGATCCTGAAAAGGATCGCAAGCAGTTAGTCGACTTTATCATGGCAAAAGCGCCCAAGGTTTCCTTTGAGGACTATCGTCTCGGCGCCTATATCTACAATGCTGACAAACGTGCTCAATACGAAGCCGTTAACGAATTCCCGCCTTACCTGGATGCCATCGATGCAGGTGAGGCCCTTTGGGAAAAGGACAAGGCCGTATACGAAAAGTGCTTCGGCTCTGACGTATCCAAGATCCGTCCCAAATACCCCTATTTTGACGACAAGCGCGGTGAGGTTGTCACCCTCGAACTCGCCATTAACGAATGTCGCCAGAATGCCGGCCTGAAGCCATTCAAGTGGGGCACTGGCGATATCGCACGTCTGAGCGCCTACTTGGCGTATAACGCGCGCGGCCAGAAGATCAACGTCAAGATCGATTCTGAAGGCGCACGCAAGGCTTATAACGAAGGGCGCTACCTGTTCACGCGTCCCCATGGCCAGCTGAACCTGTCCTGTGCCAAGTGTCATGCCTATAATGCTGGACGCCGTGCCCGCGCGAACATTCTGTCTTCCGCGCTGGGTCATACCACCCACTTCCCGGTATGGCGTGCCAAGTGGAACCACCTTGGTACCCTACACAAGCGTTACACCGGGTGCATGAAAAACATGCGCTGGGACCCGAAAACAGTTGGTGGTGCCCAGTCTGAGGCATTCCGCAATCTGGAGTTCTTTGAGGCCTACCTGTCCAATGGACTGCCCATTGACGGACCGGATTATCGCGAATAATACGCCTTTATCTACACCAATAAAGAGCCCGGCGCAGCCGGGCTTTTTTGTTTCTGCATCCTATAGATTCAGACAGTAAATCGTCAAACGATGGGGCCGATAGACAGCTGGAGCAGCTCAATCAACACCGTTTTGCCTGAGCCGCTTCCTCGATCATCTGCTCGCCTTCCCAGAACCAGTCAAACAGGGTCCGCACCCAGCGTTCCACCCGCAGGATAAACTCAGGGTCATTCAGACCCAGCTTCTGCGCCAGTGCCAGCACCCTCTCGCGCTCTTCTTCGCTGAAATGGCCGTCCTTGTATCCCAGGCGGATCAGTTGCTGCAACGCGATGACACGGGATTCCGGTGTATCGAACGCTTCTGCCAGCTCTTCAAGACTGCGTTGCTCTGCACGGGAGAAGTCAGCTTCGATGCCGAAGTGCGCCATGTAGGCATTCAGGTAGCGTTTCTCTTCTGCGGAGAAAGTCCCATCTGCACCGGCCAACTGAACGGCCAGATCAAACAACGCCTGTTGCTGATCCGGGCGCAGGTTGTCCACAAAAAGAAAGTAGCAACCGCGATGTCGATTCGGGCGGTGTGCATCCATGCTCAGTCCTCCCGCTTGGTGCAGTGTTCGATCTGCTCAACGTTGCGCACAGCCCCATAGGCTGCACTGGTTGTCATGGCAGCATAGGCACGCAGGGCTGGCGATACACGTCGCGGGCGCGGCTTGGCCGGCTTCCAGGCCGCCTTGCCTTTCGCTTCCATGGCCTGGCGGCGTGCTGCCAGTTCTTCATCAGAAACCTTAAGGTGAATGGATCGATTGGGGATATCGATTTCGATGATATCGCCATCTTCCACCAGGCCGATATTGCCCCCTTCGGCCGCCTCAGGGGAAGCGTGCCCGATGGACAAGCCAGAAGTTCCCCCGGAAAAGCGTCCATCTGTCAGCAGGGCGCATGCCTTGCCCAACCCTTTCGACTTGAGGTAACTGGTGGGATAGAGCATTTCCTGCATGCCCGGGCCACCCTTTGGCCCTTCGTAGCGAATGATGACCACCTCACCCGGCTGCACTTCACCCCCCAGAATACCTTCGACGGCGTCTTCCTGACTCTCGTAGATCCGTGCGCGGCCGGTGAACTTGAAGATTTCTTCATCCACACCGGCCGTTTTGACGATACAGCCATCCAGGGCAATATTGCCATAGAGCACCGCAAGGCCGCCTTCCTTGGTATAGGCATGTTCCAGATCGCGAATACAGCCATTCACGGGATCATCATCCAATGAGCCCCAGCGGCGATCGCAACTGAAGGGCTGCGTGGTACGGACGCCACAGGGCGCTGCCTTGTAAAACTCGATCACGTCTTCAGACGGATTGCGGCGAATATCCCATTTGTCGATCGCCTCCCCGATGGTCGGCGCATGCACCGTACGGCATTCGCGATGAATCAAACCGCCGCGATCCAGCTCACCAAGAATGCGCATGATGCCGCCGGCACGATGCACATCTTCCATGTGGTAGATCTTGGAGTTGGGTGCAATCTTGGCCAGATTCGGCACCTTGCGAGAAATGCGGTCAATATCCGCCATAGTAAAGTCCACTTCCGCCTCATGGGCCACGGCCAGCAGATGCAGGACCGTGTTGGTGGATCCGCCCATGGCCACATCCAGTGCCATGGCGTTTTCAAAGGCCTCAAAAGTAGCGATGCTGCGTGGCAGCACGGAATCATCATCCTGTTCGTAATAGCGCTTTGTGATCTCCACAATCTGACGCCCGGCCTGCTCGAACAGCTTCTTGCGGTCGGCATGGGTCGCCAGCATGGAGCCGTTGCCCGGCAGCGCGACACCCAGCGCTTCCACCAGACAGTTCATGGAGTTGGCGGTAAACATGCCGGAACAGGAACCACAGGTCGGACAGGCACTCTCTTCCACCTGCTCCACCGTCTCGTCACTGCAGTGATCGTCCGCCGCCATGACCATGGCATCCACCAGATCCAGCTTGATCTCCTGCCCGCCCAGCACCGTCTTGCCGGACTCCATCGGACCGCCGGAAACAAAGATGGTGGGGATGTTAAGGCGCATTGCTGCCATCAGCATGCCTGGGGTAATCTTGTCGCAGTTGGAAATACACACCAGCGCATCGGCACAGTGGGCATTGACCATGTATTCCACCGAGTCTGCAATCAGGTCGCGGGAAGGCAGCGAGTAGAGCATGCCGTCATGCCCCATGGCAATGCCATCGTCCACGGCGATGGTATTGAATTCCTTGGCGATACCACCCGCCTCTTCGATCACGCGCGCCACCAGCTGTCCCATATCCTTCAGATGAACATGGCCTGGCACGAACTGTGTAAACGAGTTGGCAATGGCAATAATGGGCTTGCCGAAATCTTCACCCTTGACACCGGTGGCGCGCCAGAGCGCCCGGGCACCCGCCATGTTGCGGCCGTGGGTGGACGTGCGTGAACGATATTGAGGCATAAAAGACTCCTTACGCTATAATCCGTTTGATTTACGTTTACATTATAGCGAGCGGCATGACGCACAACGATCCCTTCATCACGGCCTTGCGCCAGGCCTCCCCATATATTCTTGGCCATCGCGACAAAACCTGTGTGGTTTACCTGGCCAGCGAACTGGTTGCCGATGAAAAGGCCCTGCGCGATACGCTGGCTGATCTGCTACTTCTACACAATATGGGGCTCAAGCTGGTGCTGGCTGTCGGGCTGCGCGAGCAGTTTACCCATGCACTGCAGGAAAAGGGATTGCAATGCGATTTCTGCGGCCAGCAGCGGGTCACCCCTGCCGAAGCGCTGCCCATTCTGGCAGGGGTAAGCGGTCGTGTGGCAACACAGCTGCAGGCGCTTGCCTCCTGTCGCTGCCCTGTCAGCGACCTGCGCACACTGCCGCCGGTCATTACCCTTGGAAACTGGGTGATCGCCCAACCACGTGGTGTGCTGAACGGCACCGACTTTCAGCATACCGGCCGGGTGCGCAAGGTGCAGGTGGACATGCTCAGGCATGCCCTGAACAGTGGGCAGATCCCCATGCTGACCGCGGTTACCCCCTCCTTTACCGGCGAGCTGTTCAATCTCAATGCCTTTGAGCAGGCCTGCGCCGTCGCCAGCGCCTTGCGATCCGACAAGCTCATTGTGCTGCTGCCACAAGATCAGCTACCAACGCTACCCAAGCAATTGAACGCGCGTGAGCTGCAAAAGAACCAGAGCAAGCATCAACTGCTTCCGCAGCTGGCGGAAGTCAGTGGTGCAGTACGCCGCATTCATCTACTGGATGCGTTTGCCCCCGGCGCACTGCTCAAGGAACTGTTTACCCGTGATGGCGTCGGCACGCTGATCTTTGCCGATCAGTACCACGAAATCCGCCAGGCCACCATTGACGACGTGGGCGGCATCCTCGCCCTGATCGAACCACTGGAAGAAGCCGGCATACTGGTACGTCGAGAACGGGAAAAACTGGAAGCGGAAATCGCCAACTTCCTCGTGGTCGTGCGTGACGGGCACATTATTGGCTGTGCCGCCCTCTATCCGCTCGATGAACACGCAGCGGAAGTAGCGTGCTTTGCGGTGGATCCCGCCTATCGCGGTCAGGGCATCGGTGTCAGCCTGCTGCACGCCATCGAAGCGCGTGCCTGCAGTCTTGGCCTTCAGCGCCTCTATCTGCTCACCACACAAACCCAACACTGGTTCACCCAGCATGGTTTTGTCGAAGTGAATCCCGAGGACCTGCCGGAAAGTCGCCAGGCCCTCTACAACTGGCAGCGCCGTTCCCGCGTGTATGCCAAGGCGGTGTGCGAATGAAACGCCCCATCACCGAAATCAAACAGCGTTTCCGCAGCTTCCTGCCCGTGGTGGTGGATGTGGAAACGGCCGGTTTTGATGCCGATCGCAGCGCCCTGCTGCAGGCGGCGGCGTGCATCCTGCGCATGGACGCAGATACGGGAGAACTCTATGTGGCTGACAGCCTGGAGGTCGATATCCTGCCCTTCGATGGCAGCGAGATCAGTCAGGACGCCTTGAAGTTCAACGGCATTGAAGACCCCTACCATCCCTTTCGCGGTGCCCTCGCCGAACGGGCAGCGCTTGAAAAGCTGTTTGCACCCATCCGCAGCGAAATCAGGGCCACGGGCTGTACCCGCGCCATTCTGGTCGGGCACAACGCCCACTTCGATCTGGGCTTTATCAATGCTGCGGCCGAACGCACCGGGGTCAAAAGCCCTTTCCACAAGTTCAGCACCTTTGACACGGTGACGTTATCCGGCCTGATGTACGGCCAGACCGTACTGGCAAAGGCTGTGCAGGCTGCAGGTATCGAATGGGATCAGAAACAGGCCCACGGGGCCCTGTACGATACGCAGAAGACGGCAGAACTGTTCTGCAAGATTGTCAATGCGCATCCACTCTATCAGGCGGATACGGTGGAGCAGACCACCTGATTGCGGCCACCCTCCTTGGCACGATAGAGGTTTTCATCGGCCGCCTGAATCAGGCGCTCGCTATTCAATTCCTCATCCAGCGACTCGATGCAGACACAACCTATACTGGTTGTCACGGGAATAGTGCGACCGTCCCACTGTACCAGTGCTTGTTCGATGGCGCTACGAATGCGTTCACAGATGCCCGCAACCTGGTCGCAGCTTACACCTGGCAGCAGTAACAACATCTCTTCGCCGCCATAACGCATGGCCACGTCCCCTTCGCGCAACTGCGCGCGAATTCTTGCTGCCACCTGTTGCAGCACCGCATCGCCGCCACCATGCCCATGGGTGTCGTTGATGGCTTTGAAATGGTCGAGATCCAGCAGTATCAGTGCCAGCCCCTTGCCCGCCTTAAGGCTCTGCGCCAGCGCCCGGCTGAAAGCACTTTCCAGATCATGACGCAACAGCAAGCCCGTCAGCGCATCATGGCGGAAATCACTCACCGTACGCTGCAGGAAATAGGCCAGCAACCCCGCATGGAGAGAAAGCGATAGAAATACCACCCGCTCCAGCAACGAGTTGGCCAGTGTCCAGCCCTGTTGCTGGACAAAATAATCCAGGCTCAACGCAGCGGTGTGCTGCTCAGCATGCTGCTGCAAAAAGCGCTCGAGAATCTCGTCGTCCTCTATCGTTACCTTCAGTAATGGCGTCAGGGAGCACGCTTGCGTATCCTGCAATTGCGTCGCATCATTCACTGGACGGAAGCTTGCCCAAATCTCCAGCTGCGGCAGAAGCCACTGCAAGGGACGAATTATTTCTCGCGGCACCTTATCCGGCAGCTCGCCCTGTTCCGTGTTCCGCACCACCTGACCAAGGCGTTGTGCACTCTCTGCCAACTCAAACTTAAAATACCCCTGGGCAAGACCCCGTTCGATCTCTTCGATGAGCTGATACAGCATGGCCGCTGGAATCTCGCTGAACCTGAGCAGCTGACCACGAATCAGGCGCAGGCCCGCCATCATGTCTTCAAGGGTAATACTCATCTGGGCGTGCATGAATCCCAATTCGCAATAGTGTGCTCGAAAAGCCGCCTCATCCATTTGCGGCGAGCGAATAAACGCATCGCGCTAACGGATGACGAGGCTATCAATCTGCGCTTGAGAAGTGAAGAACTGGCGAAAATGGTGGGACGTGCGCATGTAGTCGTAGAAGGCTTCAAACGCCTTCTCGATACGCTCAGGGTTGATAACGCTGTAGTCGGGCCGCATCACACCTGAACCAAAGGGACAGCGATTTCAGGCGTCCTGCTGCGCGTGCTTGGCGTTGGCTTCGGCCATCATCTTCTTCAGCTCGCCGCTTTCCGCCAGTTCAAGGGTGATGTCGCAGCCGCCCACCAGCTCGCCGTCGATATAGATCTGCGGGAATGTGGGCCAGTCCTGATACTTGGGCAGAAACTCGAATACGGCCGGATCCGCCAGGACATTGACGAAACCGAAGTTTTCACCGGTATCGATCAGCGCCTGTGCCGCGCGGGCAGAAAAGCCGCACGACGGCATCTGTGGTGTGCCTTTCATGAAAATAACGACCGGATTGTTCTTGACGATCTGATCGATCTTTTCCAGTGTTTCCTTTTCCAATTGCTGGGTATCCATATGCTGTCTCCTGTGTAGCCCGTATCAGTAAATTTAAAAGATTTTACCACCGAATACCATCCACAACCTGCTGCAGCCACAACTCCAGCAATGCCAGTTGCCACAGTTTGCTACCCTGAATAGCCGTATAGGACCAGTCAGCCTCCGGCTCAGCCAGCAGCTTCTCCACATGGGCCGGATTGAAGAGGCCGCGCTGGCGTGCCCGCTCCGAAGTCAGAATCTGACGCATGAATTCATAAAACTCACCGCGCACGTATTTCAGCGCCGGCATGGGAAAGGCCACCTTGGGACGATGGATCACCTTTTCCGGAAGCCGTCCTTCGGCGAGACGCTTCAGAATGTACTTGCCGCCCCTTTTCAGCTTGAGCTCGGGGGGCAGCTCAAACGCGCGCTCCACCAGGTGATGATCCAGAAAAGGCACGCGCGCCTCCAGCCCCCACGCCATGGTCATGTTGTCCACCCGCTTGACCGGATCATCCACAATCAGGGTGGTGACATCGAAGCGCAATACCTGATCCATGAATGTCTCCGCACCGGGTTCTTCCAGCGCCTGCGCCACCAGTGCCCGGGTCACATCATCGGTGTGATAGCGTTCGCTGACCGCCTGCAGCCACTCATCGTGGTCGCGATCGAAATAATGGGGGGCAAAACGGTCAATGGGGGCGCCCGTGGCAGCCTGCATGCGTGGATACCAGAAGTACCCGCCAAACACTTCATCGGCGCCCTGCCCCGTCTGTACCACCTTGACCGCCTTGCTGACCTGTTCAGATAGCAGATAAAAGCCCACCGCGTCCTGGCCAAACATGGGCTCGCTCATGGCGCACACTGCCTCGGGCAGGCGGGTCAGCGCCGCCGCATTGGGGATCAGATACTTTTCATGCCGTGTGCCGTAATATTCAGCTACTGCATCGGAAAACTCGAACTCGCTGCCCTTCTCTTCCGGGGCATCCTCAAAGCCGATGGTAAAGGTGCGCAGATCCTGCTGACCCGCCTCCGCCAGCATGGCTACGATGAGACTGGAATCGATACCGCCGGACAACAGCACGCCCACCGGCACATCGGCCGCCAGCATGCGCTTGCGCACTGCATCCCGCAGTCCCTCGCCAATGTACTCGACCCACTCGTCCTCACTGCGTGCCTGGACAGGACGCTCAGCTTTCAGCCACCACCAGCGCCGCGTAATCAGCTCGCCATTGGGCTGCATCAGCATCCAGTGCGCCGGCGCCAGCTTGCGCACCCCTTTCAAAATTGTATGCGGCGCCGGCACCACCCCATGCAGCGTCAGCTGGTGATGCAGGCCGACCGGGTCAATATCCGTATCGATGCCGCCCGCTGCCAGCAGCGCCTGGACATTGGAAGCAAAGCGCAACCCGTTATCAAGTGGTGCGTAATAGAGCGGCTTGATGCCAAAGCGATCCCGAGCCAGCCACAGCTGCTGATGATGGTCGTCCCACAGCGCAAAGGCAAACATGCCATCGAAGCGCTGCAGACAGTCGATGCCCCACTGTCTAAACGCCTTGATAATGACCTCCGTGTCGGAGTGGGAGCGGAACATATGCCCCAGCGCTTCCAGCTCGCTGCGCAGTTCGCGATAGTTATAGATGCAACCATTGAAAACCAGCACCAGCTCCTCATCTACCATGGGCTGATGCCCGGCTGGCGACAGATCGATAATAGCCAGTCGGCGATGCCCGAGCGCCACCTGATCGTGCTGCCAGATGCCCTCATCGTCGGGCCCGCGCCGTTCAAGTTCCGCCAGCATGGGTTTCAGCACGGCTGCATCCACCGCTTCACCGTTCCAGTGAATCTGTCCGCAAATTCCACACATTGTTCATTCTCTCGTTCGATTCAAGCTGTCCACACACGCATTGAGTATCCCCAGCCATTTCATCGGATAGGCAAGTGCATACATGACACAAGACACTGTAAAATGGCCATACGAACCCATCTGGACCAGCGGCATGCAGCGGAAATATCTGCCTTCCTTTCTTTTACTGTTTATTCTGCTCGGCACGACCTTCACCAGCCGGGCTGAGGTTGTTCAATACAAGCTGCCCTCAAACGGACTGGTCGCTGTGGCTGACTATACACCGGGCGATACAAAACGCCCCGCCGTGCTTATTCTACATGGCCTGCTCACCACCAACCGTTTCCATACGGTGCGCGCGATGATGGAAACCGCGCAGGAGCTGGGCTTCGGCGTGCTCGCCCCCAATCTCACCTATGCCATTCCCAGGCGCAATGAAAGTGTCCTGTGTACCAGCCTGCACCGCCATACGCTCGACATGGAAGCGGCAGAGATTCACGACTGGATCGACTGGCTGCGTCAGGAGGGCTATCCGAGCGTAATTCTGGTGGGACATTCTGCCGCCAGCCAACTGTTTCTGTACGCCCTGAAGCAAAAACCGCGCAAGGATGTCAGCGGCCTGATCCTGACCAGCCTGCTCTATCTCAACGGACCGGAGCTGGGCACCCGGCAGGCGGAGCTGGACAAGGCGCGACGCATGATAGAAGAAGCGGACAGTACGCCACAGAAATGGCACTGGGTCTTCTGCCGTGGCAATTATCTGGCGACACCGGAAAGCTATCTGAGCTACACGAAGCTGACCCGCCCCTTTATCCTCCAGACATTGAAAGAGATTAGTGCCCGGATACCCACCTATGTGGTCATGGGCGGTGCCGACAAGCGCTATGAGCGCACGGGACGCAATATTCTCGACCAATATCGGCAGAGCGGTGCACACGTGGTGGTCATCGACGGGGCCAATCACTTTTTTTCCAGCGAACACCAATTCGACCTGCAGGATACCTTGAGTGACATTCTTGAAACGCATGCGGCGCCTTAACTCCTTTCGTCGCCCACTGCGCACTCGCGATTGGGTCGTCGTCATCACCCTGTTTATTGGAGTCATGACCGCCCTCTATGCAGCCTACGTGCTCAGCCAGACCGTGCAACTCTATGCACAACTGGAAGCACAGGAGCGTAAGGCTGCACAGCGCGAGCTGAATGCAGCGGTCGAAAACACCCTGCAGCTGTTGAACCAGCAGATCGAAAAGCTTACCGCCTGGCAGGAGCTGCGCGCGCAGTTTCAGGATCCCAGCTACTATTTCTACTGGCGCGAACAGGCCCTGCCTACCTCGCGACGCTATCCCCAATCACTGTTGGAAGTGGAACTCTATGGACCCGACCGTCATCGTCTGGCAGGCGTGGGCAACCCGCTCAAGTACCTGGATGACGTGCTTCCACCGATGGATATCCTGTGGGTGAGCGATGGCCAGCATCTCACGCTGATCCGCTACGCTACCATCCAGGATGACTCGGGGCAGACGCTTGGCCATGCCGGATTCGCATTTGATTTTCTTGACGCCCTGCGCCGCAACAACACCTTCCAGCACCTGAAACCGGACCAGATTCAGATTGTCGGCGTGGGCCGTTTCCTTACAGAACGCATTCACACATTGCTGAAAGCGGATGTCCAGCCCGATCTCATTGCGAAAATTCTGATCGAACGTTTCCAGAGCGCTTTTGTCTGGCTGCTGGTCCTGCTGTTCACCATGATCGCGTTTCTCTGGGTCATGCAGTATCTGCTGCAGGGGCGAAGCTACAACACCATTCTGACCACCCTGAAACGCATTCATCAGGCCAACCGCCCGCTGCCATTCCCTTCCCGATCACTGCCAATTCGCGAGCTCAATCAGCTGCTTCATCTCCTCATCCGCCTGCAGCACCTGTGGTTGCGTCAGCGCAACAAAGCCAAAGCGCTCGTGGGCGAGCTAGAGCGCATCGCGTTCGAGGATGCCCTTACCGGCCTGCCAAACCGCAACGCATTGATTCGCCAGTTTGAGCAGAACGCACTGCATCCTCCCTTCGCTTTCGTTCTGATTGATATCGCCAATTTCCGCGCCTTCAACGACACCTACGGCTCGGAAACCGGCGATGCCCTGCTGAATGCGATTGCAGAGATACTACGCGATGCCATCGGGGATATCCCTGACGCTCAGGTGTACCGGGTGGGTAGCGATGAGTTCGTGCTGGTGATGCCCAATCTGTCCAAAAGGATGGCCATTGAACGCGTCGAAACCCTGATCAAGCGCATTCATGCCCTCACGCTGGAGGCGCTGACCGGCCACCTCAGCCACATCAAGTCACGCGCGGGACTGGTCTATGTTGACGCGGACCGCAATCAAGAACATGAAAAAAAAGATGAAAAGCGCTGCACCTTCAGCGCCTGCCTGATGCGAGCCGATGCCGCACTGCTGGCGGCCAAGAAGCAGCAACACGCCGTGATGGATTTCGATGCGCTGGAAAGCGTACGCGCCCCCTTGCTGGATCATGCACTGGGCAATTTCATCGACCACGCAGTGCGCACGGGCAAAGGGCTGGTTCTGCACGCCCAGCCAATCGTCTCAGCCCGGGATGGCCATGTCCTCTATCACGAGCTGCTGGTTCGCGCCAAATCGGCAGATGAACACCTGATTCACCCGGCAGAACTGTTTGAATGGATCAATCGTCACCACCTGCACCGCCAGCTGGATCACCACGTCATACGCATGGCTGCAGAGCTGCTTGCCAGCGGCCAGATTCCTGCAGGCCAGGGCATCAGCCTCAACCTGTGCGAACAGACGCTGCTGTCCGCAGACAACCTTGCTGCGCTGCTTGCCCCCTTGCATCCCCATGTCGGGAAACATCCAATCACGATTGAAGTACTGGAATCCGTACTGATGACGCGGCTGGAAGGTGTGCGCGATCTGTTGACCCAACTGCAGGCGCATGGATTCCACATCGCGTTGGATGACTTTGGCAGTGGCTACGCCTCATTCCGCTATCTGGCCCAGCTGCCGCTGAATACGGTCAAGCTGGATCGCGCCCTACTCAGCATGCTCGACAGCCCTGTGGAACGGGAGCGGGAGCTGTTCGTTCAACTGTGCCACATGCTCTCGGAAGCAGAGTTTCGCGTCATTGTGGAAGGCGTCGAAACAACGACCCAGTGCGCACAGCTCCAGCAACTGTCCATTACCGGCATGCAGGGCTACCTCTTCAGCCGCCCTGTCCCGCAACCTGTCATTCAAGTGGATGTCCCATGCCCACCGTCATCGCCCTGACCGGTGGTCTGGCCAGCGGCAAGAGTACCGTGGCCCGATATCTGAAGGAAAAGGGCTATCCGGTCTTTTCCGCCGACGAGGCAGCTCGCGAAGTGGTCGCACCGGGCGAGCCCGCCTGGGCTGCCCTGCGAGAATCGTTTGGTGCGGATTACTTTCACGCCGACGGCAGCCTTGACCGTGCGCGTCTGCGCGAACGGGTTTTCCGCGATCCGCAAGCACGTGCTCGACTGGAGGCCATGACGCACCCGGCCATACGCACGTGGCTGCAAACCCGCATCGACGCAACCGATGCGCCGGTTGTGTTCGTGGAAATCCCCTTATTGGTAGAAAGCGGCCGACCACCCTTCGTGGATCAGGTGTGGGTCATCGACTGCCCGAAAGCATTGCAACGCGCCCGTGCACAGGCACGCGGACTGGATACGGAAACGATCGACGCCATTCTGGCGGCGCAAACAACGCGTGATGCCCGCAAAGCCGTTGCCGATGCCATCATTAGCACCGACAGTGACTGGAAAGCGACGCGCCAACAGGTGGATAACCTGCTGAAAAACCTGCAGCAGACCGCTGCGCCGTAATCCCTTCAGACAGGGAAGCCGCTCCCGAACAGCCTTATCGATTCCACCACGACGAAATAGCGGCAATGCCCTGTGCGCCGGCTTCACGGGCCTGCGCAAGTTCGGCATCGCCGACTCCGCCCAGCGCATACACCGGCAGCGGACTTTGCGCAACAAGCTCTGCAAAGCGCTCCCACCCCAGCGGCGCCTGATCCGGATGACTGGAGGTAGCCTGAACCGGAGACAGGACAAGGAAATCCGGCGCCAGCTTCAGCGCCTGAGCCATTTCGTTTTCGTTATGCACGGAAATCCCCAGCAGCCGCTCGGGCGGCACGGGCCGGGTGGTCAGATACGGCAAATAGCGGCTGGGCAGCTGCAGGCCGGCCGCCTGAGGAAACAGCATCAGCAGCGAAGGATCACCGTTGAGGATCAGCTGCCCGCCGTGCCCCGCCACAAGATGCTGCAGCTGTTTGGCGTGCTGCAGATAATCCCCCCGCGGCAGATCGGGCGCGCGCCACTGTATGAGACGCAACCCCTTGGACAATAGCCCTGCGACCTGATCATACAGCTGGTTGGGCGTGTGCCAGCGCCCGGTAATGGCGTAGCGCAGCGGCAGCCGCAGCGCACGCACAATGCCGCGATTGGCGGCGGGAAAGTCCCGCTGATCAAGCTGACTTAAAGGCCACCATGTCAGCCGCTGCCCTTCCCGTTGCTGAGGCGTGCCAGCAAACTGCGAGCTCACGAACACATGCAGACGCACCTGCCGATCGCCATAATCCCATGGGATGGTAATCAACGGGCTCCAGTCTTTTACATCCAGGCCGGTTTCCTCATGAAATTCACGGCGCAAGGCTACCTCGGGCGTCTCACCCGACTCGATCTTGCCACCGGGAAAGGCCCACTTGCCGCCCTGATGCTGGCCGACAGACCGCTGCTCCAGCAGCACCTGATCGCCCTGGCGCAGCACACCAACCGCCACCTCGACAGGGGGGTCCCCGACTTTTTCAAATGCGTTTTTTTCAGCCACGGATGCGGGCCTCGACAGGTTCGTCCAAAACGGTAAAAGTGCGCTTAACCGGCATGGAAAGGGCCTGCCGAGAAAGATGGCAGCCCATGCGCAGCTTCAGGCCGTTCAAGTACGGTATTCGGCATTGATCTTGACGTAATCGTAGGAGAGATCCGTGGTCCACACGGTCTCCTGTGCGCTGCCCATGCCCAGTGCAACGCGGATGGTGATTTCATCCTGATTCATGACCCGCTGGCCCGCTTCTTCGGTGTAGTCGGGCGCACGCCCCCCATCGCGCACAATGCAGACATCATCCAGCCAGATGCGCACGGCATCAATATTGAGGTTTTCCACCCCGGCACGCCCCACCGCGGCCAGAATGCGGCCCCAGTTGGGATCGGAGGCAAACAGCGCCGTCTTTACCAGTGGTGAATGGGCGATGGTAAAGGCCACTTTAAGGCTGTCGTCTGCCGTGGCGCCCTCGTCCACCTGCACGGTTACGAACTTGGTGGCGCCCTCGCCGTCGCGCACGATCATCTGTGCCAGACGCCGCATCACATCGTCCATGGCGCGCAGAAACACTTCGCCATCGGCGCTGTCCAGGGCGTCGATTTCAGCCATGTCCGCCACACCGGTAGCGCTGAGCGTGCAGGCATCGTTGGTGGAGGTATCGCCGTCCACGGTAATGCGGTTGAAGGAGCGCTCGGTGGTCTGCTGCAGCACCTGCTGCAGCACCGGCTGGCTGACGCGTGCATCAGTGGCTACGTAGGCGAGCATGGTGGCCATATTGGGGTGGATCATGCCGGAGCCCTTGGTCATGCCAGTAATGACAATCTCGGCACCGGACGGCAGAATAATGCGCTCGCTGACCACCTTAGGCACGGTATCGGTGGTCATGATGCCGCGGCACGCCTGCTGCCAGCCTTCGATATTGAGGGCAGCACACGCGGCCGGGATGCCCTGTTGCAGCCTGCCCATGGGCAGATTTTCGCCAATGACACCGGTGGAAAACGGCAGGACCTGCTCGGGCTCCAGGCCCAGCTCCTCCGCCACCCAGCGGCAGGTGGTACGGGCATCGGCCAGCCCCTGCTCGCCGGTACCGGCATTGGCGTTGCCACTGTTGATCACCAGCGCCCGCGGCTGGGTAACGGCCAGGTGCGCTTTCGCCACTGTCACGGGGGCAGCACAAAAGGCATTGCGGGTAAACACGGCAGCGGTGCGCGCGTTTTCACCCAGCTGCATGATGACCAGATCCGGGTTACCGTTTTTCTTGATGCCGGCGGCCGTCGAGCCCAGCCAGCAGTCCGCCACGGGGTGAATAGGAGGCAATTGATCACTCAGTCCGACAGCCATGGTTACTCCTTACTGCAGCTTGCCACAGCACTGCTTGTATTTCTTGCCGGAACCGCAGGGACACGGATCGTTGCGGCCCACCTTGGGGGTTTCGCGGCGATAGGGCGTCTGCGCGGAAGCCACCTCGTTCAACGCGGGCTGCGGCAACTCCCCAGGCGTCTGTTCCATCAGCGAGAATTCATCGTGGCTGACCTCCAGATCCATCAGCTGCGCCTGCTGCTTCGCCTCCATGGCGGCCACGTCATCATCTGTGGCCACGGTCACCTTGGAGAGCACATCAATGGTGTCGCGCTTGACGTTTTCCAGATAGCCCTTGAACATTTCAAAGGCTTCACGCTTGTACTCCTGGAAGGGATCCTTCTGCGCATAACCGCGCAGGTGGATGCCTTGGCGCAGGTAGTCCATGGCCGCCAGATGCTCGCGCCACAGGCTGTCCATGGTCTGCAGCAGCACCGCCTTTTCGAAGGCGCGCATGGTCTCTTCGCCCACCTGCGCAACCTTGTCCTGATAGGCGGCTTCCACTGCTTGAACGATCTTGTCGCGCAGCGCCTTTTCGTGCAACGACTTGTCTTCCTCCACCCACTGGCGTACCGGCAGCTCGACGGCAAAACGTTCTTTGAGCGCCGTTTCCAGACCGTCCAGATCCCACTGCTCGTCCAGACTGCCGGGCGGAATGAACTCATCGATGGTTTCGTTCACCACTTCAGCGCGCATGTCGCGAATGATGTCGGAAATGTCATCCGCTTCCAGCAGTTCATTACGCTGCGCATAAACCACCTTGCGCTGGTCGTTGGCCACATCGTCGAACTTGAGTAGCTGCGCGCGGATATCCTGGTTGCGCGCCTCCACCTTTTTCTGCGCCTTTTCGATGGCGTTGGTGACCATGCGGTGCTCGATGGGTTCGCCTGGGCGCATGCCCATCTTTTCCATCATCGCCTTGATGCGGTCGGACATGAACATGCGCAGCAGATCGTCATCCAGCGACAGATAGAAGCGGCTCTCGCCCGGATCGCCCTGACGGCCGGAACGGCCGCGCAGCTGGTTGTCGATGCGGCGGGATTCGTGGCGTTCGGTACCGATCACCTTGAGGCCGCCGGCGGCCTTGGCTTGCTCGTTGCGTTTCTGCCAGTCCGCCTTGACCTGTTCGATCTGCTCCGGCGTGGCATCTTCACCCAGCTCGGCCAGCTCCTGCTCCAGGTTACCGCCGAGCATGATGTCGGTACCGCGACCCGCCATGTTGGTGGCCACGGTCACGGCGCCGGGCCGGCCGGCATTGGCGATGATCTTCGCTTCCTGTTCGTGGTGCTTCGCATTGAGCACATGGTGCGCAATTCCCGCCTTCTTCAGCAGGGTCGAGACCACTTCGGACATTTCGATGGAGGCGGTGCCCACCAGTACCGGCTGGCCCTTTTCATGGCTCTCCTTGACTTCCTGCACCACCGCTTCCAGCTTGCTGGGCATATCCAGGAAGACAAGATCGGGATGATCCTTGCGGATGGTCGGCTTGTTGGGCGGAATCTGCACCACTTCCAATCCGTAGGTCTGCAGGAATTCGCCCGCCTCGGTGTCGGCGGTGCCGGTCATGCCGGACAGCTTCTTGTACAGGCGGAAGAAGTTCTGGAAAGTAATGGAGGCCAGCGTCTGGCTTTCGGCCTGAATGGGTACGCCTTCCTTGGCTTCCACCGCCTGATGCAGCCCCTCGGACCAGCGCCGCCCCTGCATCTTGCGCCCGGTGAATTCGTCGATAATGACGATTTCGTTGTTCTCGACGATGTAATCCTTGTTGCGCTCAAACAGCACATGCGCCCGCAGGGCAGCATTCACATGGTGCATCAGCGCAATGTTCTTCGCGTCATAGAGGCTCTCGCCCTCGCGCAGCAGCCCGGCTTCCACCAGCAGCTTCTCCACCTTTTCGTGGCCCTGGTCGGTGAGGTAAACATTCTTGGCCTTTTCGTCCACGGTGAAGTCGCCGGTCGAGGTCTTGCTTTCCTCGTCCTCTTCACCCCGCTCCAGATGGGGGACGATTTCGTTGATCTTCAGATACACTTCGGCGCGATCCTCGGCGGGGCCGGAGATGATCAGCGGCGTGCGCGCCTCGTCAATGAGGATGGAATCCACCTCATCCACAATGGCGTAGTTGAGTCCGCGCATGACCCGCTCATCGGGCGAGAACACCATGTTGTCGCGTAGGTAGTCGAAACCGAATTCATTGTTGGTGCCGTAGGTGATGTCGGCCGCGTAAGCCTGACGTTTCTCCTCGAAGCTCTGCCCGCTGGCGATCACACCCGTTTCCAGACCGAGCCAACCGTAAAGGCGCCCCATCCATTCCGCATCGCGGCGCGCCAGATAGTCGTTGACGGTGACCACATGCACCCCTTCGCCGGAAAGCGCGTTGAGGTAGGCCGCCAGCGTGGCGACAAGGGTCTTGCCCTCACCGGTGCGCATTTCCGCAATCTTCCCTTCGTGCAATGCCATCCCGCCGATCAGCTGGACATCGTAATGACGCATGCCAAGCACGCGCTTGCTCGCCTCGCGGGCGACAGCAAAGGCTTCCGGCAACAGCTCATCCAGTGTTTCACCCTTTTGCAGACGCTCACGGAATTCCGGCGTCTTTGCCTGCAGCTCAGCGTCGCTGAGTGCTTCCATCCTGGGCTCAAGGGCGTTGATCTGCTCGACCACCTTGCCGTAGCGCTTGAGCAGACGGTCGTTGCGGGTGCCGATGACTTTGCGGAACAGTTTCTTAATCATGGGGTGGCCCTATCCTTGCCGCTATAATTCCGGGAATGAAAAAACCTGCAAATAATACCACATCACCCGTGGAGACCTTGGCATGAAGCCCCTGCTGGAACAGCCCGGCCTGCAGCGCCTGCTGGATCAGGCCGCCCTGTATGGCGCCCTGCTGGAAACCGCCCGCTCGGCCCTGCCAGATGAGCTGGCCGAGCAGGTCATCGGCGTCTCCCTCGATGGAGAAACGCTCATCGTGCAGGTGGAACAGGCGGTATGGGCGACACGGCTGCGCTACGCGGCACCACAGCTGCTCGACACCTTTGCTCGCACCTTTCCCCATCTGAAACTGACACAGTGCAAGGTAAAGATCAGTCCCCTGCCCCGCCCCCAGCCCGTGGAAAAACGCACGGCAAGCCTGCCGCCCGCCAGCGCTATCGAAGAGATGGAAACCCTGAGCCGCCTGATTGAAGACGAAGCACTGGCAAAACGACTGCAGCGACTGGCCGACAGTGCCCGCAAGGCACGGGAAAGGAAGGAACAGGGCTAAAAAGCCGTGCGTGCAGTGGCGTTTGCAGCGGCCAAAAAATGCGCCCCGCAAAAAGTCGGGGACCCCCTTTTCAAGCCGGGCTTTCCTGCGGGAAACGGCTTAAGGCGCCGATTCAGACGACAATCTTGCTGCTGCCGTATGAGATGGGGGTCGAATCCGTGGCGGTAATCACTTCGTAGGCATCCGGCTGCGCCATCAATGCTCGCAACAGCTGATTGTTGAGCGCATGGCCGGACTTGTGCGCGCGGAACTCGCCCAGCACGGGATGGCCAAGCATGTAGAGGTCACCCACCGCATCGAGAATCTTGTGACGCACAAACTCGTCGCGATTGCGCAGGCCGCCCTCGTTCATCACGCCGTTCTCATCCAGCCCAATGGCGTTATCCAGACTCGCTCCCAGCGCCAGATTGTGCTGCCGCAGGGTCTCGATATCCTTGACGAAACCAAAGGTGCGCGCCCGGCTGACTTCCTTGAAGTAGGCGGTAGAGGAAAACTCCAACGTCATGCGTTCGGCGGTCTGCTTGAACGCTGGATGGTCGAAATCAATGGAAAAGGTCAGACGAAAACCGTCGTAGGGGTGGAATTCGGCCCAGCCGCCCTTGTCGTTTTCCACGCGCACCGAGCGCTTGATCCGTACGAACTTCTTGGGGGCATCAAGGGTTTTCAGTCCAGCCGACTGCAGCAGGAAAATGAAGTGAGATGCACTGCCATCCATAATGGGCACTTCATCCGCATCGATATCGATATAGAGGTTATCGATGCCCAGACCCGCCAGCGCCGACATCAAATGCTCGATGGTGGCGATCTTGGCACCGTCGCGCACGATGGTGGTGCACAGGGTGGTTTCACCCACCAGTTCAGGCGAAACAGGCATTTCCACGACAGGATCGAGGTCGGTACGGCGGAAGACGATGCCCGTGTCGGCAGGTGCAGGGCGCAGCGTCATGTGCGCTTCGTGGCCGGTATGCAGGCCGACGCCCCGCGCAGTGATGGGGTTGGCAATGGTGCGCTGATTCACAGGAAAATCGGATTCTCAATACAGGCTAAAGACGTATTGTAGCACCGGTATTTGCAGTCTGCGGTCAGAAACTGCTCTTGAACCAATTTTTCAGGCGGGCCAGCAGGTTGCCGGCCTTGTGGATGTCAAGGCGTGTGGAACCATTGCGCGGACGGTGCTTGCGGCCATATTCCAGCAGTCCTACGGTGGTGGCATACTGGGGCGCCGCCAGCTGATCGCTGAGCGAGCCCAGGTTGTGGGGCACACCCAACCGCACCGGCATGTGGAAGACCTCTTCGGCCAACTCCACCGCACCTTCAATGCGGCTGCCGCCACCGGTCAGCACCACCCCGGCTGCGGTCAGATCCAGGAAGCCGCTGTTGCGCAGTTCGTCCTGAATCAGCTGAAACAGTTCTTCATACCGAGGCTCGATTACTTCGGCCAGGGTGCGACGGCTCAGACAGCGCGCCGGGCGATCACCCACGCTGGGCACTTCGATCTCCTCGCTGGCAGACACCAGTGTGGGCAGACAGGCACCGAAGCGACACTTGATGCGCTCCGCTTCCGGCGTTGGCGTGCGGAAGGCGATGGCGATATCGCTGGTGACCTGATCGCCGGCGACGGGAATCACCGCCGTATGGCGGATGGCGCCCTGATGAAACACGGCAATATCGGTGGTGCCACCGCCAATGTCCACCACGCACACGCCCAGTTCGCGCTCGTCTTCGGACAGCACCGCTTCGCTGGAAGCCAGCTGCTCCAGCACAATGTCTTCCACATCCAGATCGCAGCGCTGCACGCACTTGACCAGATTCTGAATGCCACTGACGCTGCCGGTGATCAGATGCACCCACGCTTCCAGACGCACGCCCGACATGCCCACTGGCTGGCGAATGCCGCTCTGTCCGTCGATGGTAAAGCTCTGCGGCAACACGTGCAGCACTTTCTCGGTGTTGGCAATCGGCCGGGTGCTGGCCGCTTCCACTACACGCTGGATATCCTCCTCGGTGACCTCGTTGCCGCGCACCGCCACCATGCCGTGGGAGTTGGTGCTCCTGATATGGTCACCAGCGATGCCCACAAACACCGAGTCAACGCTGATCCCGGCCATCTTTTCGGCCTCTTCCACCGCATGCTGAATATCGTGGGTGGTGGCATCGATGTCCACGACGACACCTTTCTTCAAACCGCGGGATGGCGTGACGCCGACGCCGGTCACCTCGAGTGAACCATCCGCCTTGGTGCGCGCGATGACCGCCGCCACTTTTGAAGTGCCGATGTCCAGTCCGACAAGGACGTCATCACTCTGTTTTCTCAATGCCATCGTGCTCGTTCCGCAGTTTGATTACAAAGCCATTACTATAGCGCAAATCAATATGATCCGTGGCTTGGCGCAGCGCCGGTTTCACCGCGTCCCATGTCTGCTGCAGACGCCGTAGTTGCACACCGGCCTGCGCCTGCTCCAGCCAAATCGGATGCTGTTTTGACCAGTACGTCAGCACCGAACCGCCGGGGACGGCCTCCAGCCGTGTCAATCCCCATTCCGGCGCCAGCCGTGAAAGACGCACCGCCAGTTCCAGAAGTGCAGGCGCCGCCTTGGGATCCGGGCCGTCCAGCCGCAGCAGATTGGCAAAAGCCTGTGTCCCCTCCGGGGGGTAAAAAACGTGGCCACGACGATCCACCAGTGCGGCATTGTCCCAGCGCGCCACCGGCACCTCGGCCGTGGCACGCACCACCAGGGTGTGCGGCCACACCCGCCATGCCTGCGCCTTGGCTACCCAAGGATCAGCGATCACGGCCTCGCGCACCTGTTGCAGGTCCAGCGACCAGAAACGCGCCCCATGCCATGCTTCCACGCGCGGGCGCAGCGCCTCGGCTGACAGGTGTTCCCCCTGCACCTCGATGCGAATCCGCTCGATCTGCTGCGTACCCAGATAGGTGTAGATCCCCGCGAACAGCAGCAGCGCCAGCAGGGTCCAGATCAGGGTGAGCCGCTTCACCGGGTCAGGCTCACCTCAAGAATGGTGCGCACCAGCGTATCGAAATCCATGCCGGCCGCCTTCGCGGCCATGGGCACCAGCGAGTGATCGGTCATGCCGGGCACCGTATTGAGCTCGATCAGCCAGGGCTTGCCTTCTCCATCCACCATCACGTCCACGCGGCCCCAGTCCTGGGCGCCCAGCGTATGAAACGCTTCCAAACACAGTTCTGCAATTTCCGCTTCCTGCACGGCATTCAGGCCGCAGGGACAGTGATACTGCGTGTCACCCGCTTCATACTTGGCGGTGTAATCATAGAATTGCCGTGGCGTCTCCAGCCGAATCAGCGGCAACACCCGTTCACCCACAATCCCCGCGGTGTATTCCGTGCCATCGATCCACTGTTCCAGCAGCACCTCATCGTCATACTTCAGCGCGATCTCCACCGCCTCATGCAGCATTTCCGGCGTATCCGCCCGGCTGATGCCGATACTGGAGCCCTCACGCGCGGGCTTGACCATTACCGGAAAACCCAGCATGTACTGAGTCAGATCCAGCGGCGCCTGCGGTGTGATTACATCAAACGCCGGAGTCGGCAAGCCGGCGCCGCGCCAGGCCAGCTTGCTGCGCAACTTGTCCATCGCCAGCGCCGAGGCGGCCAGGCCGCTGCCGGTATAGGGCATGCCGAGCGTATCGAGAATACCCTGAACCGTACCGTCTTCCCCCCAACGTCCGTGCAGGGCGATAAAGGCAAGGTCATAGCTGTCGGCCACCTTAATAAGATCGTCCAGCGTGCGCACATCGCAGGCGGTCGCATCAATGCCCTGGCGCTGCAATGCCGCAGTCACCGCCTCGCCACTGCGCAGGGAAATCGGACGCTCCTCGGATACGCCCCCCATCAGAACTGCCACCCGTCCAAACGTCATGCACACACCTCCTGTTGCCACTGTCGTGCAAGCTGGCCTACATTGCCTGCACCGAGAACCAAAAGAATATCGCCGTCTTCCACCACTTTCTCAGCCAGTTCGCGCGCCTCTTCCAGCGACTCGCTTACAAATACATTGGCATACCCCTGCGTACGCAGGGCCTGAGCAATGGCGCGGTGGTCCGCACCGGGCACGGGTGCCTCGCCCGCCGCATACACCGGCGGCAGAATCACACAGTCCGCCTGCTGCAACTCACTCACAAAGCGGTCGAACTGTTCGGCTGTGCGACTGTAGCGGTGCAGCTGAAACACCAGCACCCTGCGCTGCCCCGGGAATGCCTGAACGGCTGCCTGCAGCGTCGCGCCCACTTCGGTGGGATGATGACCGTAGTCATCCACCAGCGTGACGCAGTGTGAGCCCACACGCCGCTGTGGATAGACGTTGAAGCGGCGGCCCACACCATGAAATGCCTCCAGCGCACGGGCAATGGCGTCGGGCGCCACGCCCAGCTCCAGTGCCACCGCGGCAGCCGCCAGCGCATTGAGCACATTGTGCTCCCCGGGCATATTCAGGGTAATCGGCAACGCAAGATCGCCCCGGCGCAGCACAAAGTGGCTGCGCAGCCCGGCAAACTCAATGGACTCCGCCCACAGATCCGCCGAATCATCCAGCCCATAGGTCAGCGTGTGGCGCTCGAATCGGGGCAGCAGCTGGCGAATGGTTTCGTCCTCATTGCACACGATGAGCTGACCGTAAAAGGGCAGACGCTGCACAAACTGAACGAAGGTTTCCTTCAGCTGCTCAAAATCACCGCCATAGGTGCCCATGTGATCCGGTTCGATATTGGTAATCACCGCCATGTGCGGTAGCAGATGCAGAAAAGAGGCGTCCGATTCATCCGCTTCCGCCACCAGATACTCGCTGGCGCCCAAGCGCGCGTGACTGCCGGTCTGATTGAGGCGCCCGCCAATGACATAGGTGGGATCCAGCCCGCCTTCGGTGAGAATGGCTGCCGTAAGACTGGTGGTCGTGGTCTTGCCATGGGTGCCGGCGATGGCGATGCCGTAGCGCATGCGCATCAGTTCCGCCAGCATCATGGCGCGGGGAATGACTGGAATGCGCTGCGCGCGTGCATGGATGATTTCCGGGTTCTGTTCCGGCACGGCAGACGACACCACCACCACGTCGGCGCCCTGCACCGCCTGCTCGCTGTGGCCGATAAAGATACGGGCACCCAGCGCCGCCAGCCGAGTCGTATTGGCCGATTCCTGAATGTCCGAACCGCTGACGGTATACCCCAGGTTAAGGCATACCTCGGCGATGCCGGCCATACCGACCCCGCCGATGCCGACAAAGTGGATGTGTCTGATTCTATCTTGCATGGTATTCCATTATCGTGGCGACGATTTTCTCCGCCGCATCGGTGCGGGCATGGGCGCGCATCGCCTCAGCTGCACTCATCAGTCTGTCAGACTGACACCAGTCCTGCAGCGCTGCAGCCAGTCGCTCCGGTGTCAGTGCCTGCTGCACGATACAGGTGCCTGCGCCGATGGCTTCAATGACTTCGGCATTGGCGCGCTGATGATCATCCACCGCATGGGGAAACGGCACCATAATGGCGGGACGCCCCGCCGCCATCAGCTCGCTGACCGTCAGCGCGCCGCTGCGGCTTACCACCAGATCGGCCCAGGCATAGGCTTGAGCCATATTATCAATGAAAGGCTCGATGCGTGCGCGAATCCCGTGGCGCGCATAGGCAGCAACGGCCGCATCATAGGTGGCCATGCCTGTCTGGTGCCATACTTCGGGACGGCTGCCTTCAGGCAACAGCGCCAAAGCTGCAGGCACTGTCTCATTGAGTGCCAGCGCGCCGCGGCTGCCGCCCACGACCAGCAGATGGCAGGGTTCATGCGGTGTTAGCGGCGGCACAGCCACAATCTCGCGGCGCACGGGATTACCCACCACCTGCACCCGCTGGCCCAGTGAATGGTGCTTCAGGGGGAACGCGGCAAACACGGCCTGTGCAAAGGGTGCCAGCAGGCGATTCGTCAGCCCAGGCACGGCATTCTGTTCATGGATGAACAGCGGCAGCCCCAGTGTTTTTGCCGCCAGCCCGCCGGGGCCGCACACAAAGCCCCCCATACTCAGTACCGCCTGCGCCCCCTGCTGCTGCAGAATGCGGCGCGCCTGCATGGTGGCACGCGCCACGTTCCACGGGGCCTTGAGCCAGCCGGCCAACCCCTTGCCACGCAGGCCGCGAATGGCGATGGCGTCAAAGGGAATGCCCGCGCGCCGCACCCACTCGGCTTCCATGCCCCCTTCGGTGCCGATCCAGGCTACCTGAACACCTCGCTCACGAAACACCTCGGCAATGGCGAGGCCAGGAAAGACGTGCCCGCCGGTTCCGCCTGCCATGATGGTCATGCGTTCAAGCATGGGTGGCCTCCATGCGGTTTTCATAGTCAACCCGCAACGCCAGCGCCAGCGCCATGGCAAAAATGACCACGCTGGAGCCCCCGTAGCTGAACAGCGGCAAGGTCAGCCCCTTGGTGGGGAACAGTCCCAGGTTAACGCCCATGTTTATCAGCGCCTGCAGCATGAACCACACCGCCACGCCATACACCACCAGCGCCTGGAAGATCCGGTCTACAGCCATGGCACGCGCCCCTACCCGGAACAACCGCCAACCGATAAAACCGTACAGCGCGATCAGAAACAGCACGCCGATAAATCCGAACTCCTCCCCATAGATGGAGAAGATAAAATCGGTGTGCGCATCAGGCAGATAAAGCAGCTTCTGCACACTCTCGCCCAGACCGACACCGCCTACGCCACCACTCCCCAGTGCGATCAGCGCCTGCACAAGCTGGTAGCCCTTGCCAAACGGATCCGCCCACGGGTCCAGAAAGGTGGTCACTCGCGCCATGCGATAGGGCGACATCACCACCAGCACCGCCAGCATGGAGGCGATGGGCAGCACCAGCATGATGAAGTAGCGCCACGGCGCACCAGCGATCACCAGCAGCGCCGCAATCACGACCATGATGACAAAGGTGGAGCCGTAATCCGGTTCGGCCAGCAGCAGCAGCGCCATTACGCCGAATGGCAGGGCGAGACGCATCATGGCGCCAAAGTCTTCCCGCACCGATGACTGATGCCGGGCCAGATATCCGGCCATGAAAATGACGGTAGCCAGCTTGGCGAATTCCGCCGGCTGAAAGTTCATGATGCCCAGCGGCAGCCAGCGTTTTGCACCATTGATCTCGCGACCAATGCCCAGCACCAGTACCAGCAGCACCAGCGCTGCAATCAGCAGCTTGCCGCGGTGGCGCATCCACCATTCCGTTGGAACCCGCAGCACCAGTGCCATGACCACCACTCCCAGCCCCATCGCCAGCGCCTGGCGCACAAAATAATGCCACGGATCATCGAAGCGCCGCTCGGCAATGGCCATGGACGCCGACAGCACCATGGTCAAGCCCAGAGCCGCCAGCACCACCAGCGCGCCCACAAGCCACGGATCTACCGGGAAACGCCGCTCACTGCTCATGGCCCATCACCACTCGTTTAAACGCCTCGCCACGGGCCACATAGTTGGGAAATTCATCGAAGCTGGCACACGCCGGTGAAAACAGCACCGTATCACCTGCCTGTGCTCGCTGGCGTGCGAGCGCCATGGCCTCCTCAAACGAATCCACAACCGTCAGATCAGGGTGGCCGGCCAGGGCGCCTGCAATGGCATCCCGATCCTGACCGTACACGATCACCGACCGCGCCTGGGTCTGCACCGCCTGAGCCAACGGTGAAAAGTCCTGTCCCTTGCCCACGCCACCCAGCAGCAGGATCACGGGCTGCCGTTGCGCAAAGCTGTTCAGTGCGGCAAGGGTGGCGCCCACATTGGTGCCCTTGGAGTCATTGATCCAGCGGATACCGTCCTGGGTGGGAATGTGCTCGGTGCGGTGCGGAAGGCCCTGAAAGGCGGACACTGCGGCAGTCATCTGCGCCGGCGTCAACTTGAGCGGCTCCACCAGCGCCAGCGCCGCCAGCGCATTGCGTAGCATATGTGCCGTAGGCTGGGCAAGCGCTGACACCGGCACCAGCTTCTGACCGCCTCGACACAGCCAGCCGTCTTGCACCCCATAAGCTGCCTCGTCTTCGGGCGGGGCAGGATCAAAGATGCGCAGCGACTGATCTGCACGGGCCCAGTGCGCCAGCTCCGGCGGCAGAACGGCCAGTGCCGCGCCGTCAAGAATGCGCCGCTTGGCGGCAGCGTAAGCCTCAAGGTCCGCATAGCGATCCATGTGATCTTCGCTCAGGTTGAGCACGGCTGCAGCGGCTGGACGCAGGGAAAAGGTGGTTTCCAGCTGAAAACTGGACAGTTCCAACACGTACACGTCCGCCGGCTGCGTCAGCAGATCCAAGGCGGGCGTGCCCAGATTGCCACCGGCCGGCGCTCGCAGCCCAGCGGCCTGCAGCAGCTGCGCCACCAGCGTGGTGACCGTGCTCTTTCCGTTGGAGCCGGTTATGGCGATCACCGGCGTATCGGTGGCCTGGGCAAACAGCTCGACATCGCCAAGGATCTCGATACCGCGAACACGAGCTGGCGCCAGCACCGGCGACGATACCGCAATCCCTGGCGACACAACGACACGCTGGATGCCGGTCCAGGCGGATTCCGGCAGACTGCCCATATAAATGGGCAGATTGGGGACCAGCGCCTCAGCAGGGGCGGTATCCAGTGTTGGTCGCGTATCGAACGCCCAGGCCAGCCGTCCCGTGGGTGCCAGATGACGCAGGACGGATTGGCCGGTCAGGCCCAGGCCGATGACAGCGGTATCCCCTTGCATGCTAGCGAATCTTCAGGCTGGCCAGACCGATCAGCACCAGAATGATGGTGATGATCCAGAAACGCACGATGACCTGCGACTCGTGCCAGCCCTTCTGTTCAAAATGGTGATGAATGGGGGCCATGAGAAAGATGCGCTTGCGCCGCAGCTTGTACGACCCCACCTGCAGTATGACTGAAATGGTTTCCGCCACGAACACCCCCCCCATGATGAACAGCACCAGCTCCTGACGGGTGGCAATGGCCAGCACCCCCAGCGCAGCGCCCAGCGCCAGCGAGCCCACATCGCCCATGAACACCTGCGCCGGGTGGGCGTTGAACCACAAAAACCCCAGACCCGCCCCCACAATGGCGCCCGCGAAAATGGTCAACTCGCCCACACCCGGAATGTAAGGAATGTGCAGATACTTGGAAAAGACCGCGTGGCCACTTACATAGGCAAACACCCCCAGTGCCCCGGCCACCATGGCGGCGGGAAGAATGGCCAGACCATCCAGACCATCGGTCAGATTGACCGCATTGGAGGTCCCTACGATGACAAAATAGCCGAGCACGACCGCGCCGATACCCAGCGGAATCCAGGTATCCTTCATGAAGGGAATCAGCAGCTGCGACATCTGCGGCTGTGGTCCCACCTGATAGAGGGCAACCACTGCCGCCAACCCCACGATGGACTGCAGCAGATACTTGTGTCGTGCCTTCATGCCGTTGGGGTCGCGGTACACCACCTTCTTGTAATCATCCCAGAAGCCGATCAGCCCAAACGCCAGTGTCGTCAGCAGTGCAATCAAAAGATAGGGATTGGACAGCTCACCCCACAGCAGCACCGACAGCCCCACTGCAAACAGGATCATCACCCCGCCCATCGTAGGCGTTCCTGCCTTGACCAGATGGGTCTGCGGTCCGTCCTCACGGATTGCCTGCCCGACTTTCAGCCGCGTGAGCCAGCGAATTACCAGCGGACCGATCAGAAAGGAGACCACCAGCGCTGTCAGGGTGGCGAGAATGGCACGCAGGGTAATGTAATGAAACACCCGAAACGACGGCTCGAACTGCGCCAGCCAGTCAGTCAAATAGATCAGCATGTTCGCTCCTCAGATATTCGATCACCCGCTCCATGGCGGCACTGCGCGATCCTTTCACCAGCACCATGCCTTGCGGATGCGCTGCCAGCCAGGCTGCCACCGCCTCGCCCACCGCCGCGTGGTCTTCATGCAGGCTGCCATGGGCACCAAATGCAGTTGCGGCAGGCGCAGCCCCCTGGCCGAATGTCCATAGTGCCTGCACACCCTGTTCGGCCAGCCAGCGACCCAGCTCGGCATGGATCACCTCACTCTCCTCGCCAAGCTCGGCCAGTGCACCAAGACACACTGCCACCGGTGCACCCGTACGGATCAGTGTTTCCACTGCGGCGCGCACCGACGCCGGGTTGGCATTATAGCTGTCGTCCATCAGCACACCGCCACCGCGCAATGCGATGGGTTGCATACGGCCCGGTGCGCCACGAAAGCCCATTAATGCCTCAATGGCCGCCGTAGCCGAAAGGCCCATGGCCCTCACCGCAGCCACGACAGCCGCCAGATTGTGCGCATGGTGCAGGCCCCACAGTGGCAGTGAAAAAGGCAATTGTTCCCCGCTTACATCCAACACGCCCTCCAGTCCGCCACGCCTCTGCTGCACGGACGCGATGCGCACCTGCACATCGGCATGGCGCCCAAAGGTGTAAATGGCAAGGCTCCGCTGACGCGCACGGCTGTACCAGTAGGCAAACCCGGTACTGTCCCGATTGAGCACGATCCAACCACCGGGCTGCACCGTATCGATCAGCTCGCCCTTGGCGCGCACAATGGCGTGCAGCCCGCCGAACTCGCCCACATGCGCGGGGGCCGCCTGCGTAATAATGCCGCCTTCGGGCCTGACCCACTGCCCCAGCCGGGCGATCTCGCCCACGTGGTTGGCACCGGTTTCGATGACGGCAAAACGGTGGTGCGCACGCAGACGCAGCAGCGTCAGGGGCACACCAATGTCGTTATTGAGATTGCCCTGTGTCGCCAGCGTGTCTCCGACGCGGCTTAATACCTGCGCCAGCATCTCCTTGACGCTGGTTTTGCCATTGCTGCCGGTGACCGCCACCCGACGGGTGTTCAGCTGCTGTGCGTGCCAGGCGGCAAGGGATCCCAGCCCCGCCCGTGTATCCTTCACCACCCATTGCGGCAACAGCAGCGCAGGATCCACGGCTGAAACCATCGCAGCCGCGGCCCCGGCCGCCATCACTTGCGGCAAAAAGGCGTGCGCATCAAAGCGCGCGCCCTTCAGCGCCACAAACAGATCGCCCGGCTGGACCTGGCGGCTGTCGGTCTGCACGCGCTGGATCAGCGTCTGCGGTGGGCCATTCAGCCAGCGGCCGCCAAAGGCCTGGCTGGCCGCCTGCAGATCGAGGTTTAGCCCTTCACCCACTTGAGGGCCTCATCCTTGTCGCTGAAGGGCACACGCTCGCCGCAGAATTCCTGCCAGCTTTCATGCCCCTTGCCGGCAATCAGCACCACATCGTCCGGCCCAGCACACTGCAGGGCGGTTTGAATGGCGCGCGCCCGATTGGGGAACGTCTTGTATGAATGTGTCTTGATGCCCGCCGCAATCTCATGGATGATCTGCTCCGGATCCTCGCAGCGGGGATTGTCGCTGGTCAGAATGATGCGGTCGGCCAGGCGATCAGCCACCGCCCCCATCAACGGGCGCTTGCCCTGATCGCGACCTCCGCCCGCGCCAAACACGACCCAGAGCGTGCGCTCAGGAAAGTGTTCGCGCAGGCTGTTCAATACCGCCTCCAGTGCATCCGGCGTATGGGCGTAGTCGATAAATACATTCGGTTTGTCGGCGATCCTTTCCATGCGTCCCTCCACTGGTTCAAGCATTTGCCACAGGGTTTCCCACCGTCCAACAGGGGGGTCCCCGACTTTTTCAACAATCGCGCTGGCGCACAGCATATTCTCGGCGTTGTAGCGGCCATACAGGGACGTTTTGCAGGCAAAAACCTTATTTTTATGCGCTACACGGCCGCTCAGGCCCGTTTGTCCGGCACTTAACGCATTGCAACGCCAGTCAGCCGCGTGATGGCCATAGGTAACAGGGTGCGCAACCTTCTGCACCAGCGCGGCCCCTTGCGCATCGTCCACATTGAGCACCTGCCAACAGCTGGGCCAGTCGATAAACAGCCGCGCCTTGGTGGCATGATACGCCTCAAGGGTGCCATGAAAATCCAGGTGATCGCGCGTCATCTGCGTGAGCGCCACGCCCTCGAACTGCAGGCCGTCAATCCGGCCCATCGCAATGGCGTGGGAAGAGACTTCCATGAGCACCGTATCCACACCAGCTTCGAGGAAGTCATGCAGCAGGCCATACAGGCGCACCACATCCGGCGTCGTATTGGCACCGGCCTGCAGCCGTGGCCAGAGGCCATAGCCGAGGGTACCGATGACGCCGACACGATGGTCGAGGGCGGTGAGCATCTGCGCCGCATACCATACGGTGGAACTCTTGCCATTGGTTCCGGTCACGCCGACCACCTTGAGCCTGGCATCAGGCGCCGAGTAGAACCAGCGCACGAATTCGGCCAGGCGCGCAGCCAGATCGGGTACAACCAGCACCCGATCCTGGCCCGGCACCGGGCGGTCACTCAGCACAGCGACCGCACCGGCCTGCAGTGCCTGCTGGGCAAAGCGGCTGCCGTGCACGTGCGCACCCGGCAGGGCCAAAAAGAGATCACCCGCGCGAACCTCGCGACTGTCAGCTACCACCCGTGAGACCGATCCACTCGCATCTGTATCCAAGCCCCACCAGGCAGCGAGCTCTGCCAGAGTACGCATTACTCCTCCCGATCCGGCGGCACATTGCGCAGCCGCAGCGCCTGACGCATGACTTCCTGAAAAACCGGGGCAGCGACAGCCCCTCCATAATAGACGCCGCGACTGGGCTCATCCACCATGACAACCATGACGAATTCAGGGTCATCCGCCGGCACGATGCCGGCAAACAGACTGCGGTACTTCTGCAGGCTGTACTGTCCCCCGCCCAGCTTGTGGGCCGTGCCGGTCTTGCCTGCCACGCTGTAGCCCGGAATATGTGCCTTGGGCGCCGTCCCGCCTCGTGCAGTCACTTTCTCCATCATGGCACGCACACACCGGGCCGCATCCACCGAAAAGACACGCTCACCCTCCGGGAGGACGCCGTCCTGACGAAACAGCTGCAACGGACGTGTCATGCCATCACTGGCCAGCGTCAGGTAGGCCCGCGCCAACTGCAACAGCGTCACCTGAAAACCGTAGCCGAATGCGGTCCACGCCTGATCCACGCGGCTCCATACATCGGGGGTTTTCAGCTGACCAAGCGCCTCACCGTGCAGAAACAGACCGCTGTCCTGATCAAAGCCCAGCTGATGATAGAGCTGCCATTGGGTTTTGGGGTCCATTCGCAGGGCGATTTTGGAAATGCCCACGTTGCTGGAGTGCTGAATAATGCCGGTGGGTGTCAGCGGCCCCTTGTTGTGATCGTCACGCACCACTTCACCATCGATCACCAGCCGCCCCGGCGACGTATCGATCACCTCTTCAGGCTGCACAAGTCCCAGATCCAGCGCCTTGGCCATGATGAAGGGCTTGACCGTTGAACCAGGCTCCATCAGGTCCGAGACGGCATGGTTACGGGTGCGTTTCGGGCTCAGCTGACTGCGGTCGTTGGGGTTATAGCCGGGCTGGCTGGCCAGCGCGAGAATCTCGCCGGTACGCGCGTCCAGAACGATCGCTGCGGCGGCACGCGCCTGATGAATCACCATGGCGCGCTTGAGCGCCCGGTAGGTGAAATACTGGATGCGCTGATCCAGCGCCAGGGTCATGTCCCGTCCCGGCTTCACTGGTGTCAGGGTATCGTAGAAATCCACCACGCGGCCGCGCACATCCTTGATGACCCGCACCTTGCCTGGTGTGCCGCGCAGCCAGCTGTCATAACTCTTTTCCAGTCCCGCCTGACCCTGATCATCAATATTGGTAAAGCCGATCAGGTGAGCGGCCGTTTCGGCTTCGGGGTAGTAGCGCTTGTAGGTTTCGTTCACATACACGCCGGGCAGGCTTAATGCCTTGATGCGCTCTGCAAGGGCGGGCAATACCTGTCGACGCAGATAGAGGAAGCGCTGACTGCAGCGACCGCTGATGCGTTTTTTCAGACTGGTCCAGTTCTGCCCCAGCAGCTTGGCCAGTGGTTTTAAATCCTCAATACGAGCACAGGCCAGCTTGGGATCGACCCACACATCCGCAACCGGGGTAGATAGCGCCAGCACCTGTTGATTGCGGTCATAGATGACGCCCCGACTGGCAGGCAGCGCCATCATGCGTACATGGCGCAGCTGTGCCTGCGCCTTGAGGAATGCGGCCTGTTCGATCTGTACGCTCCACGCACGCCAGGTCAGCACCAGCATGGCGATAATCAGGCCGGCCAGCACCCAATGCTCGCGTTTCAGTACGGCGCGCAGATCAGCGATTTTCATGGAGAATAATGGTTTGAACCGGTGACTGATGCACCATGCGCAATTGCTGCCGTGCCGCACGCTCCACCCTAAGAGGTGAAATCAGGTGGCTATATTCCAGCACCAACTGCGTCCAGCGAGTCTGCTGCTCCCGCTGCTGCTGCAACAATTGCGCATAGTGGGTCGATGCTTCCCGTACCTGTTGACGTACGACCACCACGCCCCAGGCTTCTGCCAGCAGAATCGCGCCCAGCAGAATGAGTAAAAGTCCGCGGCCACCCAGCAGGCGACGCGCGGACCCGAGAAGAGTCATCATCGTTCAGGCATATCCCGCCTCAGTCAGCCTGACGGCGCAAAAAGGTGGGAATATCCAGAATATCCGTCGGACTGATAAAGCCTTCGTTGGGACCATTGGCCACCCGCGCGGCACGCTGAGGCTGCACATTTCGCACGGGTTCCGGTTCCGCGACGGCCGGTTTCATGCGCGCCACGCCAGGCTCAGGCGCCCCAGTGGGTTTCAGGTCATACTCGGGCTTGTTACTGGCTGCTTCCGGCTCAGCCTGCTCGGCACGATCGGGTTGCGGCTGGGGACGCGTACGACGCGCCTGCGGGGCAGCCTGCTGGCCAATGTATTCGAGACCGGTTGCCACCACAGTGACGCGCAGTTCGTTTTCCATATTCGGGTCGATGGAAGTGCCCACGATCACTTCGCTGTCCGGGCCGGCCACTTCCTCGACCAGCTTGCCAACTTCTTCCCATTCCTGCATGGTAAAGTCCATGCCGGCGGTAACATTGACCAGCACACCGCGTGCGCCCTTCACGTTCACGTCTTCCAGCAGCGGATTGCGAATGGCCTTTTCCGCTGCGGCACGGGCGCGGTTCTCGCCGGTAGCGGCGCCGACACCCATCAGCGCATAACCCTGCTGGGACATGACGGTGCGCACGTCTTCAAAGTCCACGTTGATCAGTCCGGGGCGCGTGATCAGCTCGGCAATGCCCTGCACCGCACCGTGCAGCACCTCATTTGCATAGTCGAATGCCTTGACCATCAGGAAGTCACCACCCAAGACCTGAATCAGCTTGTCGTTGGGCACCACGATCAGGGAGTCAACCTGATCGCGCAGTTCGGCAATCCCCTGCTCGGCCACCTTGTCACGACGCTCGAACTTGAACGGCTTGGAGACGACGCCCACGGTCAGGATGCCCATTTCGCGGGCAATCTGCGCTACAACGGGGGCCGCTCCGGTACCGGTCCCGCCGCCCATGCCAGCCGTGATAAACACCATGTCTGCATTGCGCAGCTGCTCACGGATTTCATCCAGCGCTTCCCGCGCAGCTTCACGCCCCTTGTCGGGACGCGCACCGGCACCCAGGCCGCTCTTGCCCAGCTGGATCTTGATTGGCGCCTGCAGGCTGTTAAGTGCCTGCGCATCCGTATTGGCAACGATAAAATCGACGCCTTCCACGTGATTGCGCACCATGTAATCCACGGCATTGCCGCCGCCCCCGCCAAGGCCGACGACCTTGATGACCGGCATGCCAGGGTCGCGCACGCTGTCTGCTTCGTGTAGCTCAAATTTCATGATGACTCTCCTGTTGATTGAACCCCTGACTACCCAGCGGACAGTGCAGCGGGTTCATACTGCACTGGCCGACCAAACCTGTACCTTCTGCCGAGTCGCCCTCCAGAGCAACGCGGCAGAACGTACGCTTAAATCTTTTCTGCCACCCGCATCACCGCACTGCGGGAGCGGATGTTTTCGGCGCACTCCGCCTCGCTGGGAAAATGCGCCTTGCCAATGGCCTGTAGCGTTGGCTCGCTGTAGGCCACCGGCACGGGCGAATCCGGAAAGAGATCCCGCGCCCGGCTGTGCTCACGGATAAAGCGCTTGACAATGCGGTCTTCCAGCGAATGAAAACTGATCACCACCAGTCGGCCTCCCGGGGCAAGCACCCGTTCCGCCTGCTCAAGCACCGCTTCCAGCGCATCCAGCTCCCCATTCACGGCAATGCGAATCGCCTGAAAGGTTCGTGTGGCCGGATGCTTATGCATTTCCCTACGCGGCACGGCTGCACTGATGACATTGGCCAGATCCAGTGTCGTTTTAAGCGCCTCCTCTTCCAGTGCCGTCTTGATGGCACGGGCGATTCGCCCTGCAAAGCGTTCCTCGCCATAGCGACGAATGACATCCGCCAGGCTTTTTTCATCCACCTGCTTGAGCCATTCCAGCGCACTCAACCCCGTTGTCGGGTTCATGCGCATGTCCAGCGGTCCCTCGCGCATAAAGCTGAAGCCACGCTCAGGCGTATCCAGCTGCGGAGACGAAACGCCGAGGTCCAGCAGAATGCCGTTTACCGCACCCGTCCAGCCCCGTTCAGAAACAAACTGTTCCAGTTGCGCAAAACTGCCGTGCTCGATTTCAAAACGCGCATCCTGAATGGCCGCACGTCCGGCTTCCACAGCTTCCGGGTCCTGATCGATGGCTAGCAGACGGCCCTCCGGCCCCAGCCGTGACAGAATGGCCCTGCTGTGCCCACCGCGCCCAAACGTTCCGTCCACATAGCGCCCATCCGCTCGAATCGCCAGCGCCTCCAGCGACTCCTCCAGCATGACGGGATAGTGGGCGTCGGTCATATCAAATACTCAAATTGGTGAGCACTTCGGGCACCGGCTCGTTTTGCACATCTTCAAGCATGGCCGGGCAGGTTTCATCCCAGCGCGCCTGCGGCCACAGCTCCAGCTTGTTACCCTGCCCCAGCAACACGGCCTGCTTCTCAAGATCCACATGCTCTCTCAATACCGACGGCACCAGCACACGCCCCTGACCATCCATGTCCAGCTCGTGGGCAAACCCGACAAACAGACGCTGATAGCGTCGCGCCGTGGGATCGATATTGGGCAACGCCATGATTTTCTGTTCGATATGCTTCCATTCTTCAAAGGGATACAGCAACAGGCAGGGACTTTGCAGATCAATGGTGGCAACCAGGGTGGTGTTTCCGCTCTGGGCGATGGCGTCACGGATGCGCTTGGGGATCGCAAGGCGTCCCTTCTGGTCCAGATTGACCTGATGCAATCCGCGAAAAAACATTACGTCACCACCACTCCCCACTTTTTGCCACTTGTGCCCACTATATTGATGATGAAAAGACGTGTCAACCGTAAAAAGCGGATATTTTTCCTTTGATTGACAAGCACTTAGCGGACAAAGCACAAGGGAGGAGAGGCCACAATCAAAATGCGACCACAGATAAAAATATGCTTTAATTACAACAGGTTAAAAATCAAACCAAAGAAAAAAAATAAACAGAGAAAAGAAAAGAAACAAACAGAACCCTCTTCATATAGATAAAGCGAGGCTGCAAGACACAATATATGGGGAAGAGAGTGCAGATTCACTGCTTGCTGAACAGGTGGGATGAAGTGGGGAAAGAATTGCAAAAGCGAGCCTGTAAGCCGGGTTCTGTCCCTCCAGATGGAAGTGGCAACCATTCATCTCGGCCTGAACTCGCGTCCAGGCTCCAGCGACCTACCCACGCACCGGCCCGAGCAAGGCCGTGCAGCCGAAGCTGCGTGTGCGTCTATTTGGTCTTGCACCGGATGGGGTTTACCCTGCCACAACGGTTGCCCGTTGCGCGGTGCGCTCTTACCGCACCCTTTCACCCTTGCCTGTGCCCCTTGCGGGGCCATCGGCGGTCTGCTCTCTGCGGCACTTTCCATCGCCTCACGGCGCCCAGCAGTTAGCTGGCATCCTGCTCTGTGGTGCCCGGACTTTCCTCCAGTTTTCACTGGCGGTTGCCCGGCTCGCTTTTGCATGCGCATTATACGCCTATTGTAAATAAGGGCGCGAACCGTTTTTTCAAGCGCCCCTGCGTGTGTCAAACGTGGCTGCCGCCACTGCATCAGTACCTACTGCAAGCTCCTCGGCGACTGCCCTACGCTTGCGGGCAATACTCAAAAACCCAACTACCTCGATGGAAAGACAAACCCGGTCACATGCAAAACAAATGGTGCACCCTACAAACTCTCACGCTTTTTTTAATGACTGGGCCAGCTTGTAGGCCGCGTTGCGGCGCAGACCCAGCCAGCGACTGGCAAGCTGCGCAGCAACCTTTGCTGAAATCCCCTTTTCCAACAGGTCGCCCAGCACCACCGCCGGGTCCAACGCCGGTGAAGCCGAACGAGGCTCATCCGGGCCCAACAGAATGACGCACTCGCCCCGAACCTCGTCAGGGTGGGCCGCAAAGTATGCCAGGACCTCGCCCAACGTCTCGCCCTGTACCGATTCGAACCGCTTGGTCAGTTCACGCACCACCACAGCGGCATGGTCCGCCCCCCATACCGCCTGCATGGCTTCAAGTGAGGCCAGCAGGCGATGGGGCGCCTCATAAAAAACAAGCGTATGCGCCATACCCTTTAGCGACTCGAGGACGCGCTGGCGTGCACCGGCCTTGGGCGGAAGAAAGCCTTCAAAGGCGAAGCGATCCGTCGGCAACCCGGCAATGCTGAGTGCGGCAATCAGGGCCGAGGGGCCTGGTACTGCACGAACATGAATGCCTGCATCACGCAAGCGTCGAACCAGCGTAGCCCCCGGGTCGCTGATCAAGGGTGTGCCGGCATCACTCACCAATGCGCCACATTCGCCATTCTGCAACCGCACCAGAAGCTGTTCAGCACGGCTCGCCTCGTTATGTTCATGCAAACTGATCAAGGGACGGCTGATTCCGTAATGTGCCAACAGCTGGCGTGTATGCCGGGTATCTTCTGCAGCGATCCAGTCCACCTGCTTCAGCACCTCCAGCGCTCGCCGCGTAATATCCTGGAGATTGCCAATAGGGGTCGCGACCACATAAAGCGTCCCGGCTGAAGCTGCGGACATTTATAATTTCCTTCAGTTTTTTCAGCGCACCGACTGAAGCATATTAACCAGCCGATGCAGGGGTTTCTTGATGATGTGCAAAACAACAGGGTCGACATTGTAATGCGTTTCTTATGGCTTCTTCCGCTCCTGCTGACCCTCAGCCAGTGTGCACAACCTCCTCGCAAGCCAGCGCCCCAGACTTCACCGCCCCCGCTTGAAGCTGCACCCCCCCAGCAAAGCCTTCAAACTGCCATTCAGCAGGCCCGTCAGCGAGGGGATTGGGAGCGCTTCATTCTGCAGTCGGAAGCCTTGTGGCAATTGAGCTCCGACGCGGATCGCGCTGCAATTGAAGTGGCAATCTGGTCACAGTTGAGAAAATTGCCGCCTGAGAGTCGGGCGCACCTTTCTGAAAGCCCCTATCTGCAGGTCCGCGCGTGGGTTGATCTGGTGGATTTCATGAATGCCAAAACCTGCTGCCTTCAGCAACGCGCTCAGGATTTGAAATGGCTTTATCCACGCGCCATCTACTGGCATCATCTGCTTCCCGCCCTGACCAGAGCCCCGACCGCTCCCAGACACGTTGCCGTACTACTGCCGCTTCAGGGACGTTATGCGCCGGTGGCACAAAGCATTCGCGCCGGCATGATCAAGCAGCTTTACAGCCAGCGGATACCCCAACTCCAGCTCACCTTTCATGACACCAGCAGCCGCGAGCGTCTGCAAAAAGGCTACGCCGCACTTCTCAGCACACCTGCTGATGCCGTGATCGGCCCTCTCCTCCCCGAAAACATTGCCTGGATCAGCCAGCGAGGCATGTTGCCCGCATGGCTTTTGAACGATCGGATAAATGGCTATGGCTACAGTCTGCACTATACACGTTCCAACGAAATCGACATGCTGGTAGCATGGCTGCATGCGCTCGGCGCGCGCCGCATCGGCATCTTCTCTGAACAGACACCTTCGGCTCAACGCATTACCCAGGAGCTGATGGACACCTGGATGCAAACCCCCTCCCATACCGCCATTGCGGCCAACTACGACCTTAATCCGCGCAAGATTCGTTATACATTCGATCATCTCCTGCATATCGACCTGAGCAAAGCACGCAAAAACAATCTTCAGTACACACTTAACCATCCACTTGCCTTTCAGCCCCGACCTCGTCAGGACCTGCAGGCCCTTGTCATTGCCACGCGCCCCAAAATTGCCGCAGTCATCAATCCATTGCGCGCTTTCTATGGCCTGAAAACACCCGTGCTGGGCACCTCTCTGCTCATGCACGAAAGCCTGCATACCTCCGCCATTGCCACGCGGGATCTCAAGCATATTCCCTTTCCGGGCATGCCCGTGCTGCTGAACCCGGACCCCTATGCAAACCGCCTGGAAGCCTATGGCGCCGACGCCCTGTGGCTGAGCACTCACCCCCTTCCCAAAGGTACGTGCGCCCAGCGCCTGACCGGACGTCTTGGATTTGATGAACACGGCGACCTGACGCGTCGACTGATATGGCTACAATACAGCAGCGATGGATCCATTACCCGAACAGGAGACACCCCGTGAAAAAATTGCGCCTTATTCTGGTAACGCTGGCCCTGACACTGGGCCTCAGCCAATGTGCTGCCCCACTCATCCTTGCAGGCGGTGCCGGTGCGCTGGGCTACTATTTCGGTGCCGAGCGCCGCGACGCGGACACCATTACGGAAGATGAAAAGGCGCAGGCCCGCATGATCGAGCTCATGCGCCAGGCGGGGCTGGACGTCAACAACATTGAGGTGATGACCTACAACCACAAGATGCTGCTGGTCGGCGCTGTCCCCACCGAAGCCGACCTGCAGCTGCTCAACCGCCTGGCCCGCCAGGTGCCCTATGTGCGTAAGGTCTATAACCGCGTTCGTGTTGGTGCCCCGCGCACCCCGGACCGCGCTCGTGAAGATGGCTGGATCGCCGCCAAGGTCAAGGCAGAAATGGTCAAGACCAAGGGACTGACCAGCGCGGCCATTCGCTATACCGTTTATGACGGCACGGTTTATCTGATGGGCCTGGTCAGCAAACAGGAAGCCCAGAAAGCCATCGCCGCCGCTTCGCGCGTCAAGGGCGTGCGCAAGGTGGTGGACGCCATGGATCGCCTCTGAGCGAGCCGTGCTCAAACCGCTGCAGATCGGGTCATGGCGCCTGCCCAACAACCTTGCACTGGCGCCCATGGCAGGCGTGACGGACAGGGTGTTTCGCACACTCTGCCGCGAACAGGGTGCAGGCTATGCCGTAGCAGAAATGACCCACAGCAAACCCGACCTGCGCAACCACAGAAAATCCCTCACCCGTCGGGCCGATTCTGCCGAGCCTGCTCCCCACGCCGTTCAACTGCTGGGGCATGATCCACAGCTGCTGGCGGATGCCGCACGCTGGCACGTGGATCAGGGCGCGGATATCATCGATCTCAATCTGGGCTGCCCGGCCAAAAAGGTGTGCAATGTGGCAGCTGGCTCTGCCTTAATGAGCGACCCGGCACGTGTGGCGGCCATTTTCGAGGCGGTGGTGGCGGCCGTACCGGTCCCGGTCACCGTCAAGATGCGCACCGGCACCGACGAGGGCCACCGCAATGCGCCCGAACTGGCCTGGATTGCTCAGGAAAGTGGTCTTGCCCTGGTCACCATCCACGGGCGCACCCGATCCCAGCGCTTTCAGGGTGAGGCAGAATACGATACCCTCGCCGAAATCGCCCAGCGTCTAACCATACCGGTGCTTGCCAATGGCGACATCGACAGCGGCGACAAGGCCCGCCATGTATTAAAATACACCGGTGCAGCAGGGGTCATGGTCGGACGCGCCAGTTTTGGCAACCCGTGGATCTTTGGCGAAATACGCGCTGCCCTCACCGAAGAGGAGTGGATCCCGCCCAGCCTTGAGGAGCGTGTCGCCACCCTGCACCGGCATGTGCGCGAACTGCACGCCTATTACGGTGAAACGACAGGGGTACGTCTGGCACGCAAGCATGCGGGCTGGTATGCCCGCCACCTGCCCAATGGCGAAACGTTTCGCAACACCTTTGTCCGTCTGAGCCATGCTCAGGCCCAACTTGACTGGATCGAACAGACATACAGCCATGCCTTCGCCTTGTGAGCCCATTTCCCTCAGCGACGCCGTCGAACAGGCCGTGCGCGCCTATTTCGAGGCAATGGGCGAAGAGGACATGACCCGCCTGTACAAAACCGTGCTCGAGCAGGTGGAGCCCCCCCTGCTGCGCGTCGTCCTGCAGCGCACCGGTGGCAACCGCACCCACGCGGCACGCATTCTCGGCATCAACCGCAACACCCTGCTCAAGAAAATCACCTATTACCAACTGACCCACATTCAGGAGTGACCATGAAACCAATCCGTCGCGCGCTCATCAGCGTTTCCGACAAGACCGGCATTGTCGATTTTGCCCGCGCCCTTACCGACATGGGTGTGGAACTTCTCTCCACCGGCGGCACCTACCGCGCGCTCAAGGAGGCGGGCATTCCCGTTACCGAGGTTTCGGACTACACCGGCTTTCCCGAAATGATGGATGGCCGCGTCAAGACGCTGCACCCCAAGATCCACGGTGGCCTGTTGGGGCGCCGCGGCACCGATGATGGGGTCATGGCCGAACACGGCATCAAGCCCATCGACATGGTCGTGGTGAACCTCTATCCGTTCGAAGCGACCGTAGCGCGTCCCGACTGCACCCTGGAAGAAGCGGTGGAAAACATCGACATCGGCGGCCCCACCATGCTGCGCTCCGCTGCCAAGAATCACAAGGATGTGGCCGTGGTCACCGATCCGGCCGACTATGATCGCGTGGTGGAAGAAATGCGCGCCAACAACGGCGCCCTGTCATTCGACACCCGCTTCGACCTGGCCATCAAGACCTTTGAGCAGACCGCCCGCTACGATGGCGCCATCGCCAACTACTTTGGCCGCCTGTTCAACGAAGATCCCGAGCAGGATCCGTTCCCGCGCACCTTCAACAGCCAGTTCGTCAAGAAACAGGCGCTGCGCTATGGCGAGAACCCTCATCAGAAAGCTGCGTTTTATGTGGAACGCGAACAAAAGGAAGCCAGCATCAGCTCAGCCAAGCAGCTGCAGGGCAAGGCACTTTCCTACAACAACATTGCCGATACCGATGCCGCGCTTGAGCTGGTAAAAAGCTTCGACGAACCCGCCTGCGTCATCGTCAAGCACGCCAACCCCTGCGGCGTGGCCACGGATGAAACCATTACCAAGGCCTACGACCGTGCCTTCAAGACCGATCCCACCTCTGCCTTTGGCGGCATTATTGCCTTTAACCGCCCACTGGACGCGGAGACCGCCAGGGCCATTATCGACCGCCAGTTTGTGGAAGTGATCATCGCGCCCGAGGTTACCCCCGAAGCGCTGGCGGTTACCGCAGCCAAGCCCAATGTGCGCGTGCTGGCCTGCGGGGAACTTAACCAGCCGCAGCCGGCGTGGGACTTCAAGCGTGTCACCGGCGGTCTGCTGGTTCAGGACCGTGATCTGGGCATGGTCACGTCCGACCAGCTCAAGGTGGTGAGCAAACGCGTGCCCACCGAGGAGGAAATGCGCGACCTGCTGTTTGCCTGGAAGGTGGCGAAATTCGTCAAGTCCAACGCCATCGTCTATGCCAGGGACACCATGACCATCGGTATTGGCGCCGGGCAGATGAGCCGTGTCTATTCCGCCAGGATCGCCGGCATCAAGGCAGCGGACGAGGGACTGGAAGTGCGCGGTTCCGTCATGGCCTCGGACGCCTTCTTCCCCTTCCGCGACGGCATCGATGCGGCTGCCGAGGCCGGCATTACCGCGGTAATCCACCCCGGCGGTTCCATCCGCGACGATGAGGTCATCGCCGCGGCAGACGAACACGGCATGGCGATGGTACTGACCGGCATGCGCCACTTCAGACATTAAGGAGACACGGGCATGAAAGTACTCGTCATTGGCGGCGGCGGCCGCGAACATGCGCTGGCGTGGAAAACGGCGCAATCCCCGAAAGTGGATACGGTCTATGTGGCGCCGGGCAACGCCGGCACCGCACTGGAACCCAACATGGAAAACGTGGCCATTGAGGCAACAGATATCGACGGGCTGGTGAAGTTCGCACGGGACAATGCCATCGACCTGACTATCGTCGGCCCCGAGGCCCCGCTGGTGCTGGGCGTGGTGGATGCCTTTCAGGCCGCCGGGCTCAAGTGCTTCGGCCCCACGCAGAAGGCCGCGCAGCTGGAAGGCTCCAAGGCGTTCACCAAGGACTTCCTTGCCAAATACAACATTCCCACTGCTGCGTACGGCGTCTTCACCGACATCGCTGATGCCACCGCCTATATCCGCGAGAAGGGCGCACCCATCGTGGTCAAGGCCGATGGTCTGGCCGCCGGCAAGGGCGTGATTCTGGCGCAGACGCAAGACGAAGCCATCGCCGCGGTAGAAGACATGCTCGCCGGCAACAAGTTCGGCGACGCCGGCTCCCGCGTGGTCATTGAGGAATTTCTGAGCGGTGAAGAGGCCAGCTTTATTGTCATGGCCGATGGCGAGCACGTCATCGCCATGGCCACCAGCCAGGACCACAAGGCGCGCGACAACGGCGACACCGGTCCCAACACCGGCGGCATGGGCGCCTACTCTCCCGCCCCGGTTGTGACGCCTGAAATCCATGAACGCATCATGAACGAAGTCATCTGGCCCACCCTGCGCGGCATGGCAGCCGAAGGCGCGCCCTACACCGGCTTTCTGTATGCCGGCCTGATGATTGCCGAGGATGGCACGCCCAAGGTGCTGGAGTACAACTGCCGCTTCGGCGACCCCGAAACCCAGCCTATCATGATGCGCATGCAGTCTGACCTGATCGAACTGATCGAAGCTGCTTTCGACGGCACGCTGGACCAGCACGAAACCCGGTGGGATCCGCGCGCGGCGCTGGGTGTAGTCATGGCCGCCGGCGGCTATCCCGACAGCTACCGCAAGGGCGATGTGATCGAGGGACTGGAGGATGCGGCTCAGCTGCCTGACGTGAAGGTCTTCCACGCGGGCACAAAACTGTCCGACGAGGGCAAGGTGCTCACCAATGGCGGACGCGTGCTGTGTGTCACCGCACTGGGTGACACCGTTTCCGAGGCGCAGCGCAAGGCCTATGAAGCGGTGGCCAAAATCCACTGGCCGGACGAATATCACCGCACCGACATCGGTCACCGCGCCATTGCACGGGAACAGGGCCAGCAATAACCCCCTTGTTTCACGCCAGCCATAAAAAAGCCGTCCCATCTGGACGGCTTTTTTCATGCCCGCTGGCATCCTGACGCAGCGAGGGCATTGCCATCAGGCACTGACAACTGGCAGCCACCATGCCAGCGCCAGCAGGGTTGCCAGCAATACCGGCGGTGTAAGGATCAGCCCCACCTTCATGTACTGTCCCCAGCTGATGACCTCGCCCTTGCGCGCCAGCACGTGCAGCCACAGCAGAGTCGCCAGACTGCCGATGGGCGTGAATTTCGGCCCCAGATCACAGCCGATAACATTGGCATACATCATCAGCTCGCGGGTCAGTTCCGATACCTGCGCATGATCGATAGCCAAAACGCCCACCAGCACCATGGGCATATTGTTCATAACGGCGGACAGCAACGCACTGAGTACCCCCGTGCCCACGCTGCTTGCCACCAGCCCGTGTGCTTCCAACCGGGTCAGCCAGTCGCTCAACAGCAATGTCAGTCCAGCCTTGTGCAGCCCATACACAACCAGATACATGCCCAGACTGAAAATCACGATCTGCCAGGGCGCCAGCTTTAGGGTCATGCGCACCGGGATGACCGCCCCCTGCCCACCTCTGTGCCAGCGCCCTGCCAACGCCAGAAAAATCAGTGCCGTAGTGCCGGCAAACAGGGAGGTGGGCAGCTGAACCTCCATTGCAGCGGTGACGAACAGCGTCACCAGCAGCAACGCCAGCAATGGAAACGCCGCCCTGAACACCAGTGGATCATGAATACTGCGCGCCGGGTCTTCCAGACTGGTCATATCGTAATCCGGAATTTCATGGCGGAAATAGAGCCATAGCACCAGTAGTGTAGCCGCAATCGAGACCAGATTGACCGGCACCATAACCTGCGCATAGCGGTCAAAGCCCACACCGAAATAGTTGGCACTGACAATGTTTACCAGGTTGGAAATCACCAGGGGAAGACTTGCCGTATCCGCAATAAAGCCGGTGGCAATGACAAATGCAAACGCCCCGGCATGACTGATGCCCAGCCGCAACAGAATGGCCAGCACGATCGGTGTGAGCAGCAGCGCCGCGCCATCATTGGCAAATACCGCGCTGATCAGTGCGCCCAGAAGCACCACCAGCACAAACAGTCGGTGGCCGTTGCCACGTCCCCAGCGGGCCACGTGCATCGCTGTCCAGCGGAAAAAGCCTGCCTCATCCAGCAGCAGCGAAATAATGATCAGCGCCACAAAGGTAAAGGTGGCATCCCACACGATGTCCCAGACAATGGGAATATCCTGCCAGTCCACCACACCGGACATCAGCGCCACAGCAGCACCCAGCGAGGCACTGGTGCCAATGCCCAGCCCGCGCGGCTGCCAGATCACCAGAACAAGCGTCACAATGAAAATTAACAGTGCCATCACGCAAGTTTTCTCCGTTGTTTCCACGGCCGATCCAGACGCGCAAACCCCCACATCGCCAGCGCAAGCAGGATCAATGAAGGCGCCACAGCACCCAGCCAGATGGGCAGGCCATACGCCAGCGCCAGATTGCCCAACAGCTGATTGGCGAAATGAAAGCCCAGCCCGATGAGCACGCCCACAAAAATGCGCTGCCCCATGCTCACCTGCCGAATGGATCCGAACACCAGCGGGAACACGATCGCCAGCATGGCCAGCAGGGTCAGCGGCAATGACAGCTTGCGCGCCAGCGCCAGCTGATAGGGCCGCACATCCAGTCCATTGGCGTGCAGAAAATCGATATAACCCATCAAGTCGCGAATGCCCATATAGCGCGTATCCACCTGCAGCACTGTCAGCGTCTCCGGCTCGAGCACCAGCGGGACAAGGGGGTCCCCGACTTTTTCGGATCGCACCGAAAAGGCAGGTTGCAGCGTGCCGTCTACAAGGCGGTTTTGCGCCGTAATCTGGCGACTTTTTGCCCTCTCCAGCCGCCAGGCACCCTTTTCAGCATCCCAGCGTGCCCGTGGTGCGGCCACATAGCGCGCCAACCGGTTCTTTTCCATGACAAAAAGCTCCACACCGGCCAGCAGCTGCGCATTCACCACCGTGCGCACATGCACCATGGCCGGCTTGCCGCCCAGACGCTGGCGCAACCACACGCCGTTGTCAGAGCCGATGGAATAGTCCTTGTGCAGCGCTTCCGCACGCAGCTTTTTCGCCAGCGCCTCGCTGGGTGGCGCAACCCATTCCCCCAGCGCCACCATCACCAGGGCAAACAGCAGCACCGACTTGAGCACACCGGCGAAAATGCGCCATACCGGCCAGCCTGCCGCGCGGATCACGATCAGTTCGCTGCGGTTTGCCAGCGCACCCAGCCCCATGAGCGCGCCAATCAGCAATGCCACCGGAAACACCTCATAGCCATACACAGGCAGCTTCAGCAGCGTATACAGCACGCCCTTTTCCAGCGTGTAGCTGTCGTTGAGCTTGCCCAGCTGAATGCTCAGCTCCACAAAGCCCAGCACCACCAGCAGCACGGCGAGCACGCCGAGCGTATAGGCGACCACCGTGCGCCCCAGATAGCGTTCGATGCGATTCAGTGTCCACACGGCGCGCAGGTTCACGCGGCCACCTCCCGGCGGTAGCGCACGCGTTCAGGCCACAACAACCATACCAGAAAGCCCAAGGGCACGGCCCACATGCCCAGTATCCAGACGGCCTCCCCATGAGCCACCCGGTCCTGAAACGCCGTGAGCAGCTGCACATAGAGCACATATACCACCAGCGCCACAAAAAAGCGCCCGAAGCGCCCTTCCCGGGGACGGGTTTTCGCCAGCTTCAAGCCCAGCAGCGCCATGACCAGAATACTGAAGGGCACGATCAGACGCTGATGCAGGAGTGCCCTATCCCCTGGCTGATCGCTGTGCCAGAGCTGCGCCAAGGTCTTTTCCTGCCGGCTAGGCGGTGCCTGCACCGACAGATGCGGCACAAAACCCTCGAAACGCCCCATGTGACGCACCGTCACCACCGTCTCGCCGGGACGGTAGCCCTGCACCGACCACGCATCTTCCAGCACCAGCGCCAGCCGACCCTCGACCCACTCAAACCGACCGCGCGGCGCGCTCATCTGCACACTGCCCTCGGGCGTCTGTACCTGTAGCCACAATTCACGCAGCGTGCCGTCCGCATCCTGCCGCGCCGCATAAAAAACGCCCTCCCCCCCCAGATCATTGAAGCGACCGGGCTGAAACGCCGCCAGTGGGGACTGCTGCTGTTGTGCCATCAACAGCAGCCGCGACTGCTGCTGCGCCCAGGGCGTGAGAAAAGCGCTCACCGCAAGTGCTGCAAGCATCAGCGGCACGGCAAACTTGATCACCTGCGCGCGAAAATAGGCTGGCGGGACGCCACAGCTGGCCAGCACCACCATTTCCTGATCCTGATACAGCCGTCCGAATGTCAGCTGACTGGCCAGCAGCACCACCAGGGGCAGCACCACTTCCAGCGCCGGCGGGATTTTCAGCAACAACAGCTTGCCCACCAGCTCGGGCGCAACGCGTCCCTGCGCCGCCAGCGCCAGCAATTCGCTCACCTGAGTACCAAAGGTGATCAGCAACAGCACCACTAGCACCGCGGCAAAGGTCTGCCACAGCTCGCCGGCGAGATATCGATTAAGGATGCGCAATGGGAAAGGTCCGCTGTTTATAATGGGGAAAATTATAAGCTGCATCAGGGAGTGCACACATGAAAGCCATCCGATTCCATTTCGAAGCCGACGCCGACTATTTCGACACGCTGGTTCTGCCCGTATTTGATGAAGACGACAATTCACTCGCCGAACGCTACGGTCTGGACGAACTGCTGACCGGTCTGCTCGCCGATGGCGATTTTGAACCCAAGGTGGGCAATACCCGTCTGTTGCTGGATGTGGAAGGCCTGGACTGTCAGCGCCTGCTGCTGGTGGGCATGGGCAAGCGTGCGGCGCTGACCCCGAAAAAGTATCAGGACAGCATTCGTGCCACCACCGCTGCGCTGGATCACAGCGGCGCCCGCTGCGCGCTCAATGCACTGGTCAATGTCGCCCCTGAAGGACAGGATACGAACTGGGCGCTGTATCAGAACACGCTGCACCTGCAGCGCAGCTTCTATGACTATGAACACGAAAGCCGCGGCGACCGCCCGCAGCGCGACCCGAAGCTGGACTGCATCGTCTATCCGGCACAAGCCAGCGCAGACGCCGAGCAAGCCGTCAGGGCAGCGCAAGCCACGGCGCTGGGCATGGCGCTGACCCAGGAGCTGGCCAACATGCCGCCCAACTTTTGCACCCCGGCCTTTCTGGCAGACACCGCCAGGCTCCTTGCCGACGAGTACGGTTTCGAGGTCAATGTGCTGGAACGGGAAGACATGGAGCGCCTCGGCATGGGGGCCCTGCTGGCGGTCGCCCGCGGCAGCGAGGCCCCGCCCAAGCTCATTACCCTGAGCTACAGGGGGGCTGGCGATGCCGCACCCATTGCGCTGGTGGGCAAGGGCGTCACCTTCGATTCCGGCGGCATCAGCCTCAAGCCGGGCGCAGGCATGGACGAGATGAAATACGACATGAGCGGCGCCGCCGCCGTGCTCGGCACCTTCAAGGCGCTGGGTGAACTCAAGCCCGCCATCAACGTGGTGGGCGTCATCCCCGCCACCGAAAACATGCCCTCCGGCAAGGCGGCGCGCCCCGGCGACGTTATCCGTAGCCTCTCCGGCAAGACCATCGAAATCCTCAACACCGATGCGGAAGGCCGCCTGATCCTGTGCGATGCCCTCACCTACGCACAGCGTACCTTCAAGCCTGCCAAGGTGGTGGATCTGGCCACGCTGACCGGCGCTTGCATCATCGCCCTCGGGCATCACATCAGCGGACTGATGAGCAACGACGATACGCTGGCCGACACGCTGCAGCAGACCGGCGACTGGACCTACGACCGGCTGTGGCGTCTGCCGCTGAGCGAAGAATACGACGAGCAGCTGAAGTCCAACTTCGCCGACATGGCCAATATCGGCGGGCGTCCTGCCGGCACCATTACCGCCGGCCAGTTCCTTGCCCGCTTTATTGAGGACGACCGTCCGTGGGCGCATCTGGACATCGCCGGCACAGCGTGGGTGAGCGGCGACAAGAAGGGGGCCACAGGCCGCCCCGTGCCCACCCTGGTGCAATGGCTGCTGCAGGAAGCCGGTCAGTAAATCATGCCGGCGTGGCTGCCTGACGCGAATCAGCGTGGCGTGGTCTTCCATGTGTTGCAGACACAGGCACCTCGCTTCCGCCTGCAGCACCTCATCCGCCTGCTTGAAGCGCTTTGGGCAGCCGGACGTCAGTGCGATCTGCGCCTGCCGTCTGAACAGGCCGTGCACACGCTGGATCGCCAGCTGTGGCAGTATCGCGCCGACGCCTTTCTTCCCCATGCCCTGGGCAGCGAAGCGCCCGAAACGCCGATCCGACTGTGGGCCGACGCGAGTCCTCAGCAGGGGGATATCCTCATCAATCTGCATCCACAGTTGCCCGAACACTTCAAAGGCTTTAAGCTCACCCTTGAGCTGCTCGATCAGTCCCCCGAACTGATCGAACGGGGCCGCGAGCGCTACCGCACCTTCAAGAAAGCGCACGCCGTCACGCCGGAGGTGCTCAAGCTGACAGAGGAGATGCTCAACCCGTGATGGACATTACCGATCTGCTCATCTTCTGCGTACAGGAAGGCGGGTCCGATCTGCACATTTCTGCAGGCGAACCGCCCATGATCCGCAAGAACGGTGACATCCTCAAGATAGATATCCCCCCTCTGCAAAAAGAGGAAGCCCGTGCACTCCTCTACGACATCATGAATGATGCGCAACGCCGCAGCTTCGAGGAACATCGCGAGTTGGACTTTTCCTTCGGAGTGCCTAAAGTAGCGCGCTTCCGTGCCAATATTTTTTATCAGAACCGAGGCCTCGCCGGTGTATTTCGGGTCATCCCTGAAAAAGTCATGAGTCTGCAAGCACTGAATGCACCGCCCATTCTGACAGAGCTGGCCAACAAGCCTCGTGGCCTGGTTGTAGTTACCGGCCCTACCGGCTCTGGTAAATCCACTACGCTCGCAGCCATGGTTGAACACATCAACCAGTCGCATCCCTACCACATCCTAACCATTGAAGACCCGATTGAATTCATTTACAGCCCCAAACGCAGCAGTATCAATCAGCGGGAAGTTAACCGTGATACCCTCAGCTATAACAATGCCCTGCGCAGTGCACTTCGGGAAGACCCGGATGTCATCCTGATCGGTGAAATGCGGGATCAGGAAACGATTCGCCTTGCGCTTACCGCTGCTGAAACGGGACACCTGGTGTTAGCCACCCTGCACACCAACTCGGCTGCGAAAACGGCAGACCGTATTATCGACGCCTTTCCCGGCAACGAAAAAGCGCTCATCCGCACCATGCTGGCCGAGTCTCTGCAGGGGGTCATCGCACAGACGCTGGTCAAGCGTGCCGATGGCAAGGGACGTATCGCCGCATTTGAAATCATGGTGGGCATTCCTGCGGTGCGTAATCTCATAAGGGAAGACAAGATTGCACAACTTCCCTCTGTTATCGAAACGCATAGTCAGGAAGGGATGCAGACGCTTAATCAAGCGTTACTGCAACTGGTGAAACGCGGACTGGTCAAACCGGAAGACGCGCGTAAAAAAGCAACCGATCCATCTCTTTTCTCTGCGTAACGCCTATGACTGAAGAAAGCGCTTCAATTGACTACACCAAGCTGCTGGATGAACTGCTACTGATTCTGCTGGAGCAGGGCGGCTCTGATCTGTATATCGAAGCCGGCTCACCCGTAGCCATGCGCAAGGACGGCGTTCTTCACTATATTTCGGAAGACAAGGTAGACTCAGATACAGCCAAAGGGCTCACCTACGCGGCCATGCTGCCGCACCAAAAGGAAGAATTTGACAAAACCTTCGAGCTTAACTTCGCCCATGCCATCCCCGGCCGTGCCCGCTTTCGTCTCAATGCCTTTATCCAGCGTGGCACGCCGGCCCTGGTAGCGCGCACCATCAAAACAGAGATCCCTCCTTTTGAGAGCCTCGGCCTGCCGCCGGTACTCAAGAGACTGATCACGGAAAAACAGGGTCTCATCCTGTTCGTGGGCGGTACAGGCACAGGTAAATCCACCTCACTGGCGAGCCTCATCGATCACCGCAACACCACCACCGCTTCGCACATCATCACCATCGAAGACCCCATCGAATTCGTGCATCGTCACAAAAAATCCATCGTCACCCAGCGTGAAGTGGGTATGGACACCCTCTCCTACGAAATGGCGCTGAAAAACACCTTGCGCCAGGCACCGGACGTGATCATGATCGGGGAAATTCGCGATCGCGAAAATATGGAACATGCGGTCACCTTTGCTGAAACGGGCCATCTGTGTGTCTCCACACTGCACGCCAACAACGCCTACCAGGCCCTTGACCGCATTATCAACTTCTTCCCTGAAGAGCGTCGCCCCCAGTTGCTCATGGATCTTTCATACAACCTGAAGGCAGTCGTCTCCCAACGGCTGGTACCTAAAGTCGGTGGCGGACGCGTTGCCGCTGTTGAAATCCTGATCCGTACCCCACGAGTTGCGGACCTCATATTCAAAGGAGAATTGACTTCACTGAGAAAAACCATGGAAGAAAGCCGCGAAGTGGGCATGCAAACCTTCGACCAGCACCTGTTCGACCTTTTCAACGAAGGCCTGATCAGTTACGAAGACGCACTACGCTTTGCCGACTCGCCGAACGACGTGCGTCTGCAGATCAAGCTGAGCGGCAAGCTGCCACCCGAGATGGAAGGAAACGAACGACTTATCTGAACCCTTTAAAGGGCCTTCAGCCGTCCCTATCATTATTAATGAAGGGAAATTTATTTTCACCACAAGGAGCGCATCATGAAAAAGACCTGGATTGTCGTCGCAGACAGCAGCCGAGCTCGCCTGTTTACCGCAGAAACCCCCACCTCCGGCCTGCAGGAACTGGAAGACCTGCAGCACATTCAGGCGCGCCTGCACGATCAGGAACTGACCACCGACCTGCCCGGCAAGCACAGCAATGATGCCGGCATGGGTGCCCACGGCTACGAACCCAAGGTCACGCCCACGGAAGAAGAAGCCATCCGCTTCGCCAAGGAGCTAGCACAGGAACTTTACAAGGCGTTTCACGAACACAAGTACGAACAGCTGATTCTGGTGGCCGCCCCCAAGTTCCTCGGCCACCTGCGCAATGCACTGGACAAGAATGTGAAAAAGGTAGTGTCATTTGAACTGGCCAAGGACCTTACCACCGAGAAACCGGAAGAAATCCGCAAGCATCTGCCGGAATACCTGCCACAGCTGTAAAAAACGCCATTTCAGCCGCAAAAAAGCCCGCATCTGCGGGCTTTTTTGTCGGGCGGAAAAACGCCGCCGTAAAAAGTCGGGGACCCCCCTTCTACAACACGCTCACCGCCTTGATCACCGCCCAGATTTGCTCGCCCGGCTGCAGGTCCAGCATTTGCAACGAACGGCGTGTCACCTGCGCCAGCAACGTCTGCCCGTCTGCCAGTGCCAGCGTCACCAGCTGCTGGTGTCCCTGCACCTCGCCCAGTGACATCACCTGCGCCGGCAGCTGATTCAGCGCCGATGTTTCCTCCAAGGGCGCGCGACTCAGCGTCACACTGGCCGCGGGCACACGAAGACGAACATTTGTGCCGATTGGCGCAGTGACTGCGTGGGCAAACAGACGGCTCTCCCCCAGCTGCAGCTGCGACAGACCGTACCCATCGCACGGCACCGACACCGTGCCGGTGAGCAGCGCCACCGGTGCCTCTTCACGGAACAGCGGCGTGCCCGGCTGACGGATCGCCGCCTGCAACGACTGTGGCGGCTGCAGCTGGCCGCTGTCCATAAAGACCACCTGATCTCCCAGCCGCTCCACCTCTTCAATGGAATGGGTGACCCACAGCATGGGCAATTCGAGGTCAGCCTTCAGCCCCTCCAGCAGGGCAAGGATTTCCGAGCGCGCCGGTGCATCCAACGCGCTGAGCGGCTCGTCAAGAAACAGCCATGCCGGTCGGACAAGCAGCCCGCGTGCCAGTGCCACCCGCTGACGCTGACCACCGGAAAGCTGCTGCGGCCGCCGCTTGAGCCAGGGTGCAATGCCCAGCCCGTCCACCACGACGTCCCAAGCGATGGGCGTGGCACCATGACCATGCTGCCACGCAAAGCGCAGATTTTCTTCAACGCTCATGTGCTCGAACAGACGCCCGTCCTGAAACACCACGCTCAACGGGCGCCTGTGCGGCGGGACGAAGCAGCGGCGAGCAGACGCCTGCCAGCACTGATCGCCATGCGCCACCACGCCTTCGCCGTGCAACAGTCCCGCCAGCGCCATCAGCAGGGTGGACTTGCCGCTGCCGGATGGACCAAACAACATGGTCACGCCCGCCTCCGGTAGCGTGGCAGCAGCATTGAGGACAAACTCGCCGCGCTGATGGGTCAGTTCGAAGCGCAACTTAGCCATCCAGACGCCCCCAGCTGCGGTTGAGCCGATACACCAGCGCCAGCACGGCGAAAGAGAAAATCAGCAGTACGGCCGAGAGCATGTGCGCCTGCGTGTATTCCATGTTTTCCACATGGTCGTAGATGGCGATACTGGCCACCTGGGTCACGCCCGGGATATTGCCGCCCACCATCAGCACCACACCGAACTCGCCCACCGTATGCGCAAACGCCAGTGTGGCCGCTATCAGAAAGCCATGACGACTGAGCGGCACCAGCACCTTCCAGAAGCGTGTCCACGGCCCCGCGCCCAACACTGCAGCAGCCTGCAGCGGCTTCTCCCCCACCTGCTCAAAGGCGTGCATCAGCGGCTGCACCGCAAAGGGCAGGGAATAAAGCACCGATGCCACCACCACGCCCTCAAAGCTGAACGGTAGGGTCCTGTCGGGAAACAGCGCGGCATAAAGCTGACCGATAGGACTGTCCGGCGCCATGGCAATCAGCAGATAGAAACCCAACACCGTCGGCGGCAGCACCAATGGCAGGGCGATCAATGCCTCAAACAGAAAGCGCCAGCGGCTCCTGCTGAACGCCAGCCACAGCGCCAGCGGCGTACCCACGATCAGCAGGATAACCGTGGTCAGTGCCGCCACCTTGAAGGTGAGCCAAAGGGGTGTCCAGTCCAGTGCCATCACAGCGGCAGCCGATAGCCGGCATGGGCGATGGCGGCACGGGCGGCGGAATCATGCAACACAAAGTCGAGGAAGCGCTGCGCCGCCGCTTCATGGGGGCGTCCCTTGATGACCACCGCCTGCTGCACGATGGGGTCGTACAGATCGGCATCCACCAGCCAGCGGTGGGCGTCATCATCCAGGTGGGTCTGAATCAGCTGACTGCGGGCGGCAAAGCCCAGTTCGGCATTGCCGGTGCGCACAAACTGAAACGCCTGCCCCACATTCTCCCCTCGCACCAGTTTTGACTGCACGCGCGGCCACAGGCCCAACTTCTGCAGCACCTGTTGCGCGGCACGGCCGTAGGGGGCCGTTTTCGGATTGGCCAGCGCCAGACGGCGGAAGTCACCCGCCTTCAGGCGCGCCAGTGGCGACTGTACACCCGCGCGCTGCCACAGCACCAGTTCGCCCAGTGCATAGGTGGCGGGCTTCTGCGCACGTCCCTGCGCATAGAGCGAGCGCGGTCCTTCGGCATCGGCAGCGAAAAAAAGATCGAATGGCGCACCATGCAGAATCTGGGCGTACAGCTTGCCGGTGGAGGCACTGGAAATGCGCACGGGCTGGTCGGGATATCGCTGCTGCCACAGGCGCACCAGCTGCTGCATGGGCGCGACAAAATTGGATGACACCGCAACAGTGAGCACCTCTGCCCGTGCCGGTATGGCTGCCAGCGTGGACAGGGCAAAAGCGATGAGAAGCAGAATTCGAACCATAGCGTTATATCCGCTGGGAAATAACGCGAACTATAGACAATACCGGGCCGAAGATCAATGGGATCAGGCAGAAGATGAGGATGCAGAGCGCATAATCGCCTGTGAACTCAACATCCATCCACCATCACTCGGGAATTAAGACGCAACACAGGACTGAAAGGCTACCGCCCAAAACAGGCCCACAGACTGGCACAACAACGCAAGAGCCGACACGGCCCCAGGCCCTGCAACAGCCAGTTATGGCGCCCGGTTAAACAACCGACCTCGGAAATGTTTGGGGATGAAGACGCCTAAGCAGGTGTTCTTCGGGATTGATCCACCTGCTGCGCTGGCTTGTTGAGTCCGCCCCCTACCCCTTAATCGCCCCCCCATCATGTGAAATCACATGAATGAAGCGCATAAAAATTGTGCAGGACCAACCTGTATAACGCCTCATCACCCGCCTGCTGGCAAAAAGGGCGCCAGCGCCGCCAGCGCCTGTTCCCGCGCCCAGGCACTGTGCGCCACCACGTTCAAATGCCCCAGCTTGCGCCCGGGCCGCTCTGTCTTGTCATACAGGTGCACATGCACGCCAGGCAGGCGCAGAGCATCCTTGATGTGCCCGGTCTCGCCGATGATATTGACCATGGCGCACCAGCTGGTCAGCGGCTGCGTGCTGCCCAGCGGCAGGCCGGTGATGGCACGGATATGGTTTTCGAACTGGGACGTCTGCGCGCCTTCGATGGTCCAGTGGCCAGAGTTGTGCACCCGCGGTGCCATCTCGTTGGCCACCAGGCCCACATCGGTTTCAAACAACTCCAGCGTCAGCACCCCCACGTGATCAAGCCGCGTCATCAGCCGGCGCATGTAATCCTGTGCAGCCTGCTGAATGGCCGGATCGATCGCTTCGGCCGGTGCCAGCGTCAGCCGCAGAATGCCCTTGTGATGCTGGTTTTCCACCAGTGGGTAGAACACCATCTCGCCATCCTTGCCCCGAACGGCAATAATGGACAGCTCGCGGCGAAAGGCTACAAACCCTTCCAGAATCGCCTCGCGTTCACCAATCGCCTGCCACGCCGCTTCTGCATCGGCCGGAGATTGCAGACGATACTGCCCCTTGCCGTCGTAGCCTTCCGTCGTGGTCTTGAGGATGCTGGGCGTGCCGATCACCTTGATCGCCCGTTGCAATGCCTCCAGACTGTCCACCACTTCAAACGATGCGGTGGGAATGTCCAGTTCGCGAAACAGGCTTTTCTCGCGGCCGCGGTGCTGACTATAGTAGAGTGAATCCGGTCCCGGATAGACCGGTACCCCGGCCGCTTCAATGCGACGCACCACGGCCAGATCGGTATTCTCACTTTCATAGGTGACGATCTCGGCCCAGTCGATCAGCGCCTCCAGCGTGTCGGTTTCGTCCTCGTGGGTGAACATGTGTCCCAGCAGCGCCGAGGGCTCATCCTTCGAAAAGCCGTAAAACCCGAACTTCTGCCCCAGCGGATAGCCCGCCATGGCCAGCATGCGCCCCAGCTGGCCGGCACCGAGAATACCGATATTGTGGGTAATGGGGGTCATGGCATCTCCTCAAATAAAAAACGCCGCAAGGCGGCGTCGTTATCCTGTCAGGCTTCAACCCGTGGATCAGGACAGTTGAGCACTGCCTCGGTCTGCGCCTGTCGCCAGTCACGCAGGCGTTCGCGTACCGCCTCATTTTCGTTGGCCACAATCTGCGCAGCCAGAATGCCGGCGTTTTTCGCACCCGCCTCACCGATAGCCAATGTTCCTACCGGCACGCCCCCCGGCATCTGCACGATGGAAAGCAGCGAATCCTGCCCGTTCAACGCGCGGGATTTCACCGGCACACCCAGCACCGGCACCAGCGTCTTCGCCGCCACCATACCCGGCAGATGCGCCGCACCGCCGGCGCCGGCGATGATCACTTTCAGACCACGCGGCTCCGCCTGCTCTGCGTATTCAAACATCAGATCCGGGGTGCGATGCGCAGACACTACGCGCACCTCATATGGCACACCCAGCTCATCCAGCATCTGCGCGGCGTGCTCCATGGTGGGCCAGTCGGACTTGGACCCCATGATAATGCCCACAAGGGGTTGATCACTCATGAAAGCGTCTCTTTTTCGGGGAAAGGGGCAGATTTTAGGCATTTTTCCCAATAAAATCAAGTTTTTGCGCAGCGCAAATTTTTCGCCGCGCAAAAAGTCGGGGACCCCCCCCTACTACTCCTTCCACTTGATGGAACAACCCATGGACGGAATCTGTTCTTCCGGGCCGCGGCCTGTTTTGGCCACCTGCACCATGGCCTCAAACAGCTCGCGACGGGCGTTTTCCGGGGCCGGTTCCTTGCGGGAAGCATCCAGCCGCCCACGGTACTGCAGCTTCAGATCTCTGTTGTAGCCGAAGAAATCCGGCGTGCACACGGCGCCATAGGCCCTGGCCACTTCCTGGGTTTTGTCATAAACATAGGGGAACGGAAAGTCCATTTCCCGGGCAATGCGCTGCATGTTTTCGAACGAGTCCTCTTCATAAAGACTCGGGTCATTGGACATGATGGCAATGCTGTTAATGCCCCACTGGTCGCGCAGCTCGCGCGTGTCGCGGATTAGCCGCGGCAGAATCGCCTTCACATAGGGGCAGTGGTTGCAGATGAACATCACCAGCAGACCGTTTTCGCCGCGGGCCTTTTCCAGTGTCCAGATTTCGCCATCCACGCCGGGTAGGGCAAAATCCACCGCCGGCTTGTCGAATTCACATACGGGTGTCGTCAGACTGACCATGCCGCTCTCCTCTTATTGCGAATGAACAAAAAATAACCCGCCAGCGGCGGGTTATCAAGCAGCAATCAGCAAAAGCTATTTCGCTTTGCCCCACATAGGCCCGGTGAGGCGCTTGCGGGCACTTTTCAGCAGGTGGAACAGCACCCGCTCCGGCGACACCATGGCGCGCAGCATCCCCATGACGTAAATGATCGCCACCAGCAGAAAAAAGATCTTGGCGGTATCCATGACAAAGACAAAGAACTGCACCGCCTGCCCGAGATGGGAGGCCGGATCCAGCCCCAACAGTGCGTATGCAAACCAATCACCCAAAGCCCGAAACTCCCTTGCCTCCATTGCCTTATAATGGAACTGAAAGCATTGCGTGCAAATATCCGGATATAAGCAAATAGCTTACTGTATGACCCTGCAAAACGAAACGGACTTCTTCAAAGCACTCGGCGAGCCACTGCGCCTGCGCATTGTTGCGCTATTGCGCCAGGGCGAGCGCTGCGTATGTGACCTGGTGGCCATTCTCGGTGCCAGTCAGAGCACGGTGTCGCGCCATCTGAGCACCCTGAGAAAGGCAGGCATCGTACAAGCGCGCCGCGAAGGCACCTGGATGCATTACAGCATCAGCCCACAGTTGCCGTCCTGGGCGCACAGCGTTCTACAAGGGATTGATCAGCTGGCTGAAAACCACCCCGATCTGATAGCCGACTTCCAGCGACTCAACACAACGTCTTGTAGCATCACACAAGAATAAGCCCTGTTCATCCTGCTCAGCAGCAGCGACTGAAACAGGCCCTCAGGCCCACTGAACCGTCCAGGTTCAGGCGATAGCGGAACGCTCAGCCCTGACGATTTGACTCAGTTGATCGGGCCGCATAGCCTTCCCCCTGAAACAGCGGTTCTTTCAGCTGCTGATCTGCCATCGCACGATTCACGTGCAGGCACGCATAGCCATTGCCTGATTCCGCCTTGGCGCGCTTTTTGGCCTGCGTCATCAGGGAGGCCAGCATCTGCTGATGGGTTACTGCGCCGCCATCGACGACGATAATGCCAATCGACAACGACATGAGCGGGAAGAAACGCAATGCGCCCTCACGATCCACTGCTTCAATCCCGCCGCGCGCCTGGTCTTCCGGTTTGTAAAACCGGGTAATCTCCGGTGCAAAACGCGCAATCAGTTTACGCGTCCACTGCACCGCATTCAGCTCACCCTCCGGCAGGATAACCACAAAATCATCCCCGCCAATGTGGCCCACAAAATCCTTTGGCCCTTTCAGGTCAGTGAGCAAATGCCCCAGAAAACGAATGACCCGATCTCCATCCTCATAGCTGTAATAGTCGTTGAAGGGCTTGAAGTGATCCAGGTCGATGTACAACACGCTGAATGCTTCGCCCTTTTCCAGCCGGCGCTGGATTTCTGCCTGAATCGGCACGTTGCCCGGCAGCCCCGAGAGCGGATTGGCATACTGTGCGCTCTTGACCTTCAGGTCAGTCATAACCCGCAGCAGCTCCACAAAGGTGCCGACCCCCGCATAGCATCCCTTTCGGGTCACAATAAACGCATCGCGTTGTTCGCGCATGGCATCGTCCGTAAGCATGCGCGAGAGCGTTTCGATGGGTGTGACCTCATCCACTACCACCGGTTGCGCATCCATCAGCTCGGTAATCGGCTTGCGATAATTGAGCTCATAACCGTAGCGCTGCAGCAGCTTCTGCATGAACTCCCGGCGCCAGATCATGCCCTCCACCTTGCCTGCCTCATTCACCACAGGATAAAAATCCTGCTCCGCCTGCTTGAGCACAACCTCCATGGCTTCGTCCACACGCATGCTCGGTGGCAGGGTGAGATAATCGCTGCTTATCAGTCCACCGGCCGTATGACTGCTGCTAAAGGAGGTCAACGCCTCCTGCGGCCACACATACTCCGGCTTGCAGCGCGGACGCGGCGCCGGCCGCCCCAGCAGATAGCCCTGCACCAGGTCCGCGCCCATCTGCTCGATAATGCGCAGCTCGTCCTCGGTTTCCACTCCTTCTACCACCACCTTGGCCCCAAAGCTGTGGGCCAAATTGATCATGCTTTCCATAAAGCGGCGCTTTTCCGGAATACTGTTGATCTCGCTCACAAAGTAGCGGTCGATTTTCACCAGATCCGGCTGAACCTGCGCCCAGATGCGCAGGCCGTTATAGCCTGCACCCACGTCATCCAGTGCCACGGAGAACCCTTGCGCGCGATAGTGCTCGACCGCCTTCACCAGATTCCTGTCATCCGCTACCGGGTGTAGCTCACTCAGCTCGATTACCACCCGATCCGGCGAAAGGCCCATGGAACTAAGACACTGCGAGGTTAGCCCCATGATGTGGTCATCGGAAGCCAGTGCTCCGACCATTACATTGATAAACAGCTTGCATTTATCATCTATGCGCTGTCTGCTGAAGGTCTCGATTGCCTGCAAACGCGCCAGTGCATCCAGTTCAAACAGTACATCCGCCTTTTCCGCAGCAAAGAACAGATCCAACGGACGGTGCAGCGAACTGTCCACAGGCCCCCGCGTCAGGGACTCCCAACCTACCGTTTCCCGACGACCGATATCCACGATCGGCTGGTAAAGCGTGGTCAGACGATCACCTTGGAAAATGTCATACAGGTCCTGGGCAAAATCATGGTCGAGTGTGATCTTTTTGCGCGCCTGTTCTACAAAGTCCGAATCGTATATTTCTCCCTGACCCACACAGGCATTGGCAACGTGCTGATTCATGGTTCCTCCTGTCTCACAACCTCTCTCATTTTGGTGATGGAACATGACAAATGGATGACATTCGCCGGCTGCGAGGAAATTCACAAAACTGTCATGGAACCCGTTTGCATGCACCTTAAAATCCTGAATCCGCATAAACGGATACAGGGAGAGGAAACGTGAGCATTCGTGTTGCAATCAACGGCTTTGGGCGCATGGGTCGTCTGGCGCTGCGTCAGGCGTGGGACTGGGACGGCATCGAGTTTGTCCATATCAACGAAATCGCTACCGATGCGACGGGCTCGGCCCACCTGGTCAACTTTGATTCCGTGCACGGCCGCTGGCAGCACGAAGCCATTGCCGAAAGCGACACCATCCGTGTCGGCGATCAGGTCATGACCTACTCCAGCATCCCGGCCATTGCCGACACCGACTGGGGTGCGCTGGATGTGGACGTGGTCATTGAGGCCACCGGCAAGTTCCGTACCCGAGAAGCACTACAGCCCTACCTAGATCAGGGCATCAAACAGGTGATCGTGGCCGCGCCCATGAAAGAGGGCATCAAGAATATCGTCATGGGCATTAACCACAGCACTTTCGAGCCGGGCCACGATCCCATCATCACTGCCGCCTCCTGCACCACCAACTGCATTGCACCGGTGATCAAGGTGCTGCACGAAAAGATCGGCATCCGCCACGGCAGCATCACCACCCTGCACGACCGCACCAACACGCAGAAGGTAGTGGACCACGGCCACAAGGACCTGCGCCGCGCCCGGGCGTGCTTCGAGTCGCTTATCCCCACCACCACCGGCTCCGCCAAGGCCATCGGAACCATCTTTCCGGAGCTGAACGGCCGCCTTAACGGCCATGCGGTGCGCGTGCCGCTGATGAATGCCTCTCTCACCGACCTGACCATGGAGATGGCACGCCCCACCACCGTGGAGGAAGTGAACGGCCTGTTCGAAGAGGCCAGCCAAACCTATCTGAAGGACATTCTGGGCTATGAAACCCGTCCGTTGGTGTCGGTGGACTTTAAGGGCGACACCCGCTCATCCATCATCGACGCCCCCTCTACGCTGGTGATGAACGACACCCAGGTCAAGGTGTACGCCTGGTACGATAACGAAATCGGCTACGTCACCCGCATGATGGAGCTGGCGCAGTACGCCGCACTGGGCAATCGCGCCGCAAGCGCCTGAAAACGGTGCCAGACACCCCCACCGGCCTTTCGGCCGGCAAGGGCAAAAAATGTGATTTGAAAAAAGTCGGGGACCCCCTTCAGGAGAGCACATGGACGCCAATCTGCGCCAATACGCCCTGATCACCGGCAACTACTGGGCCTTTACCATCACCGACGGCGCCATCCGCATGCTGGTGCTGTTCTACTTCTACCAGCTGGGCTACTCGCCCTTTGCCATTGCCACCCTGTTCGTGCTTTACGAACTGGCCGGTGTGTTCACCAACCTGATCGGCGGCTGGCTCGGCGCTCGCTGGGGGCTCAATGTCACCATGAACGTGGGACTGGCGCTGCAGATCGTGGCGCTGATGATGCTCACCGTGCCGGATGCCTGGCTGACCGTGCCCTATGTGATGTTCGCGCAGATGCTTTCCGGCATCGCCAAGGACCTCAACAAGATGTCCGCCAAGTCCAGCGTCAAGCTGCTGGCAGATGATGCCTCCGGCCAGCTGTATCGCTGGGTGGCGGCACTGACCGGTTCCAAGAACGCCCTGAAAGGAGTGGGCTTTTTTGTCGGCGCAGCCCTGTTGCAATGGGTCGGCTTCCGCGAGGCGCTCTACATCCTCTCCGGCATGCTGGTGCTGGTCCTCACCGGCTCGCTTTTGTTTCTGAAAGCCGATCTCGGCAAGGCGAAAAGCAAACCGAAATTCACTGAACTCTTCTCCAAGTCGCCGGCGCTTAACTGGCTCTCGGGGGCACGTCTGTTCCTGTTTGCTGCCCGCGACGTGTGGTTCGTGGTCGCCCTGCCCGTTTATCTCGAAGGCGTACTGGGCTGGAGCTTCGTGGAGAGCGGCGGCTTCATGGCCCTGTGGGTGATCGGCTACGGCTTTATTCAGGGCATGGCACCGACTTTCACCAAACGGTTGGGCGAGCGCCCCAGCGCACACACGGCCAGCCTGCTGGCATTTGCGCTGGCGGCCGTGCCGCTCGCCATGGCGGCGCTGTTCGACCTCAACCCCACCGCCGTACTCATGATCGGCCTGACCCTGTTCGGAATTTTGTTTGCACTCAACTCAGCCGTGCACTCGTATCTCATTGTCGCCATGGCCACGGAAGACGGCGTCTCCAAGGACGTGGGCTTCTACTACATGGCCAATGCGGGCGGTCGTCTGGCCGGCACACTGCTCTCCGGCGCGCTCTATCAGTTGGGCGGCATGCACGCCGTGCTCTACACCTCCGCCGCCTTTATCCTGCTGGCCGCCATCCTGGTGCGCAAGGCGGAGCCGGAAGAATGATCAACCGATTAACCACTTTTGACACCGCTTTGATCAATAGACTGATCATTTTTATGTACAATTTGATCAACCGGTTAATCAAAAAGCCATCTTGTGATTACTCAACTGTTTCAGTACTCCGAAGCCCGCCTGCAACGGGCAGTGCCCGATTGGAAACGCTTCCTGTATGAGAAGATCGATTTCGACGCCCAACTGATTGGCGTTATCGGCGCCCGCGGCGCCGGCAAGACCACTTTGGCGCTGCAATATCTGGCCACACAACCGGTCAAGCAAAGGCTGTATGTCAGCTGTGATCACCCGCTTATGCAGGGGATCAGCCTGTTCGAATTTGCTGAACAGGCGCAGCGCGAAGGCATCGCCACACTGGTGATTGATGAAATTCACAAGGTGCGGGATTTCAGCCGTGACCTGAAAAATATCTACGACTTTCTCTCCGTGCAGGTCATCTTTACCGGCTCTTCTGCGCTGCATCTTTACCAGTCCCGCACCGATGTCAGCCGCCGCGCGCTGCTCTACACCCTTCCGGAGTTGTCCTTCCGCGAATATCTGGCATTGACCCAGGCCATTACCCTGCCGCCGCAGGATCTGGCAACCATTCTGGAATCCCACGAAACGCTGGTGGCCGACATTCTGCAAGCCATACCCCACCCGCTGCCCCTGTTTCGTCAGTATCTCCAACAGGGCGCCTACCCTTACATCATGGAAGGAGAAGTCAGCTATCTGCAGCGGCTGATCGAAGTGGTCAACAAGACGCTGCGAGAGGACATCGCCATCCTTTACGATGTGGAGCCAGACAAGCTGGACGCCATGATGAAGCTGCTGCGGGTACTCTGCGCTGGCAAACCTTATGCCATCAATTATGAAAAGCTGGCGGCCAGCGCCGAAATTTCCCGCAATACCCTCAAACGCTATCTCTATTACCTGGAACAGGCCAGCCTGTTGCGGCGTATTGGCGGACGCGTTGGCGGCAACAGCTATATCGCCAAGCCGGACAAGCTCTACCTGCACAACCCCAATCTGTCCCAGATCCTGTGCACGGAACCCAACCGCGGCACGATCCGCGAAAGCTTTTTTGCCATGATGCTGGACAAGGATCACACCCTGGCCCATGCCAAACAGGGGGATTTTCTTGTGGATGACCAATTTCTGTTTGAAATTGGCGGGGCCAGCAAGGACACTCACCAGATTGCCGGTCATCCGCATGGCTTTGTGGTGCAGGATGATATCGAACGGGGCTTCCGTCAGCGCATTCCGCTGTGGCTGTTTGGTTTTCTGTATTGAACCAAGCCACTCAACTACGCTATAATTAAAAATTCGCGCCGATTTGAGTCTCAGCTTGCGGGCGCGTAACAAGTGCGGCTAAAGCGAGAGGACAGCCCATCGCCATCCCTCCCGCCTGCAAGGCCGCTCATTTTCCATCGATAACAGGAACATTGAAATGAGCGAGTACATCTTTACCTCTGAATCCGTTTCCGAAGGCCATCCCGACAAGATTGCCGACCAGATTTCCGACGCCATTCTCGACGCCATCCTCGAACAGGACAAGGACGCCCGCGTCGCCTGCGAAACCTTCGTCAAGACTGGCATGGTGCTGGTGGGCGGCGAAATCACCACCGAAGCCTGGGTGGACCTGGAAGAGCTGATCCGCGGCGTGGTGAAGGACATCGGCTACGACAAGGCCGACTACGGCTTTGACGGCGACACCTGTGCAGTGCTGTCCGCCATCGGCAAACAGTCACCCGATATTGCCATGGGTGTGGACGAGTCCGAAGAACACGAGCAGGGCGCCGGCGACCAGGGGCTGATGTTTGGCTACGCCACCAACGAAACCGAGCAGCTGATGCCCGCGCCCATCTACTATGCCCACCGCCTCATGGAGCGGCAGGCCTTTCTGCGCAAGGCCAAGCACCTGCCGTGGCTGCGCCCCGACGCCAAAAGTCAGGTCACGCTGCGCTACCGCGACGGCAAGCCGGTCGCCGTGGATGCGGTGGTGGTCTCCACCCAACACGATCCGGACATTTCCAATGAAGTGATTCGCGAAGCAGTGATGGAAGAGATCATCAAGCCGGTGATTCCGGCCGAGTGGCTGCACAAGGGCACCAAATACCACATCAACCCCACCGGCCGCTTCGTCATCGGCGGGCCTGTGGGCGATGCCGGTCTTACCGGCCGCAAGATCATCGTGGACACCTATGGCGGCATGGCCCGCCACGGCGGTGGCGCCTTTTCCGGAAAGGACCCCTCCAAGGTGGACCGTTCCGCCGCCTATGCGGGGCGCTATGTAGCCAAGAATATTGTGGCCGCAGGGCTGGCGGACAAGTGTGAAATTCAGGTGTCCTACGCCATCGGCGTTGCCAAGCCCACCTCCATCAGTCTCGACTGCTTCGGCACGGAAAAGGTGCCGCTGGAAACCATCGAGCAGCTGGTACGCGAGCATTTCGATCTGCGTCCCAAGGGCCTGATCACCATGCTGGATCTCAAGCGGCCCATCTACCACAAGACGGCCGCCTATGGCCACTTTGGGCGTGAACTGCCCGAGTTTAGCTGGGAAAAGACCGACAAGGCCGACGCCCTGCGCGCCGCCGCCGGCCTGTAAACACTGCGGGCGCCCCGGCGCCCCTGACAAGGGAGCACACCATGCAGTCCCAACAGAAATATCCGCAACCGCTGAGTCTGGAATTCTTCCCGCCGCGCACCGATGCCGGCTTCGAAAAGCTGAAAGGCACCATCGACGCGCTGGGGGCGCTCAAGCCGCAATATATTTCCGTCACCTATGGTGCCGGCGGCACCACGCAGGCACGCACGGTGGAGACGGTGGAATACATCCAGACACAGACCCCGCACGATGCCGCGCCGCACCTTACCTGCATCGGCCAGACGCGCGAAAGCGTGCTGCAACTGCTGCACACCTACGACCAGCTGGGTGTCAACCGCATCGTCGCCCTGCGCGGCGATCTCCCCTCCGGCATGCTCGATCCGGGCGAATTCAAGTACGCCTCCGATCTGGTGCGCTTTATCCGCGAGGAAACCGGCGATCGCTTCACCCTGGAAGTGGCCGCCTATCCGGAAACCCACCCGCAGGCAAAAAACTGCGACGAAGGCATCAAGTGGTTCAAGTACAAGGTGGATCAGGGCGCCGACGAGGCCATCACCCAGTACTTCTACAATGTGGACAGCTACCTCTACTTTATCGACAGCTGCGAGCAGGCTGGTATCGACCTGCCCATCGTGCCCGGCATCATGCCCATTACCAATTACGATCAGCTGATCCGCTTCTCCAGCATGTGCGGTGCCGAAGTGCCCCGCTGGCTGCGCTGCCGGCTGGAAAGCTTCTCTGACCGCGGTGACATGGAAGGGCTGATTGCCTTCGGGCGTGACTTTGTCACCACCCTGTGTCAGCGCCTGCTGGACGCCGGCGCGCCCGGATTGCACTTCTACACCATGAACCAGGTGGAGCCCACCCTGAGCATCGCCCGCAATCTCACCATCCACCACCCGGCATGAAAACGCGCCTCTACCTGCCCGAAGCCTACGTTCTGCACGCCGAGCTGCCGCTGCCGCCCGAGGCAGCCCATTACCTCACCCGCGTGCTGCGTCTGAAACGGGACGACACCCTCGAAGTGTTCGACGGGCAGGGAGGCGTCGCCCATGCCAAGCTGATCGATACTGGCAAACGCAGTGCCACCGTGCGCATCATTGCTCTGCCAGAAGCGCCACAGACCGAATCGCCGCTTACCACCTGTCTCGCCCAGGGCATCAGCCGCGGCGAGCGCATGGACTGGACGCTGCAAAAAGCCAGCGAACTGGGCGTATCCACCATTCAGCCGCTGTTTACCGAACGCGTTGAGGTCAAGCTCAAGGGCGACAAGCTGGGCAAGAAGCTGCAGCACTGGCAGCAGGTGGTGATTTCCGCCTGTGAGCAGAGCGGCCGCAACCTGGTGCCGCAGGTTTTGCCGCCTCTCACCCTCGGCGAATGGCTGCGCCAGTTTCGCCCCGGACTGGTGCTCGATCCCTACGCCGAGCAGCCCTTTTCTGCCATCCGGCAGCCACCTGAACCTCTGAACATTCTCGTCGGGCCCGAAGGCGGCCTGACGCCCGAGGAAGTCATTCAGGCACGGGATGCGGGCCTCACCGCCGTGCGTCTCGGCCCTCGCATCCTGCGCACGGAAACGGCCGGTTGTGCGCTGCTGGCGGCGGCGCAGAGCCGCTGGGGCGACTTCTGACTTGAACAGGGTTCCTCCATCACCATAAAAGAGCTGGCCACATCAATTCAATCTTTTTATGGAGGAACCCCATATGAACGTAACACGCAATTTTCTCGCCTTTCTGATGGGCGCAGCGGCCCTGATCATCATCGCGGTCACCGCGGTGGCGCTGAATACCATTGATCCTACACCACAGGGGCTGGTGACCGTCTCGCTGCTGAGCCATATCTACTACATCACCTGGTTCGGCCTGCTCATCGCCATTGGGCTGACCATCGAAGCGTGGCGACAGGGCGAAAACAAGCTGTTTGCCACACTCAATCTCGCCATGCTCGCTGCCACCTTCGTGGTTAATTCCGAGCTGCTGATTCACATCATGAGCGGGCGCTTAGCTTGATCCATCCGACCTGCCGGCGGGTTTTTCTTATCAATTCCTCCTCAATGGTAAAATTGCCAAATTGCAACTCAAGGGACGATCATGCCCTCTACACACAGCGTTCCCCATCTACAGACAACCCTCACCGGCCCCCTGCTGGCGCTTGAACAGCATTTGCTGGACAATCAGGCCAAAATCGAAGCCTGGTTCCGCCAGCAGTTTCGCGCCACGCCGGCCCCCTTCTATGCGTCGGTGGACCTGCGCAACGCCGGCTACAAGCTGGCGCCCGTGGACACCAACCTCTTTCCTGCCGGCTTCAACAATCTGGCACCTGAACTCATGCCGCTGGCGGTGCAGGCGGCCCAGGCGGCGGTGACGCAGGCCTGCCCGGTCACGGACGGGGTTCTGATCATTCCGGAAAACCATACCCGCAACCTGTTCTATCTGGAAAACCTGCGCGCCCTGCAGAACATCCTCTGTGCGGCGGGCTATGAAACCCGCATCGGCTCGCTCATTCCTGACCTGAAAGAGCCGCTCACCATCGACCTGCCCTCGGGGCAGTCCGTTACGCTGGAGCCGCTGGTGCGCAAGGGCGATCGCGTCGGCGTCGATAACTTCTTTCCCTGCGCGGTACTGCTCAACAATGACCTCTCCAGCGGCCGTCCCGAAATCCTTGAAAACATCGATCAGACGCTCATGCCGCCGCTGGACATGGGCTGGGTCGACCGCTACAAAACCCATCACTTTGCCCATTACACCCGGGTGGCGCAGGAGTTTTCCGAACTGATCGATATCGATCCCTGGACCATTACCCCCCTGTCCGTGCAGTGTGGGCCAGTGAACTTCAAGAAGCGCCAAGGGCTGGAATGCCTCGCCGGTGCCGTCAATCAGGTGCTGGAAGAGACCGCGCGCACCTATGCCGCCCACGGGGTAGCCGATCAGCCCTTTGCGGTGGTCAAATCGGACCGTGGCACCTACGGCATGGCCATCATGAGCGTGCAGGACCCGGAAGAAGTGCTCGCCCTCAACAAGAAGCAGCGCAACAAGATGAGTTCCGGCAAGGAAGGTCTAGTGGCGCAGCATATGCTGGTTCAGGAGGGCGTCTATACCTTCGAGGAAATCGACGGCGCCGTGGCGGAACCGGTGGTGTACATGATCGGTGCCCGCGTGGTGGGCGGCTTCTACCGCGTTCACACCGGCAAGAGTGCCACCGACAACCTGAACTCTCCCGGCATGCACTTCGAGCCCATCTCCTTTGCCGAGCCCTGTGCCCTGCCCAACCATCAGGCCGACCCGGATGCCGCGCCCAACCGCTTCTATGCCTACGGCGTGGTGGCGCGCCTGGCGCTGGTGGCTGCTGCGCGGGAAATCTGCGAAACCAAGCCGGAGTGCAACGGAGCGGCCGAATGAAGCTGCTGGTGGTGATGGATCCCATCGCGTCCATCAAGCCGTGGAAGGACTCCACCTTTGCCATGATGCTGGCGGCGCAGGCGCGCGATCATAGGGTCCACTACACCACGCCAGCGGATCTGTGGCTCGATCAGGCCACGCCCATGGCGCACTGTGCTCCCGTGGAAGTGTTTGACCGCCGCGAAGAATACTATCAGCTGGGCACGTTCACCCACCGCCCGCTTACCGATTTCGATGCCGTGCTGATGCGACAGGACCCGCCCTTCGATCAGCGCTATCTCACCGTCACCCACCTGCTGAGCCTGGCGGAAAAGGCGGGTGTATGGGTTATCAACGCCACCCAGGCTGTGCGCGACTGCAATGAAAAGCTGTTTACCGCCTGGTTTCCCCAGTGCATGCCGCCCACCCGTGTCAGCGCCCGGGCCGACCTGTTGAAAGCCTTTATCGCGGCGCAGCAGGACACCATTCTCAAGCCACTGCACGCCATGGGCGGCGCCGGCATTTTTCGCGTACGCCACGGCGACCCCAACACCAGCGTGATCATCGAAACGCTGACGCAACAGGGACAGATGCCCATTATGGCGCAGCGTTTTCTGCCCGAAATCGCACAGGGCGACAAGCGCATTCTCATGATCGACGGCGAACCGGTGCCCTATGCACTGGCGCGTATCCCTGCGCAGGGGGAAACCCGCGGCAATCTGGCCGCAGGCGGCGAAGGCGTGGGCATGCCGCTCAGCGAGCGCGAGCGCTGGCTGGCGGCACAGGTGGGACCAACGCTCAAGGAAAAGGGTCTGGTGTTTGTGGGGCTGGATGTCATCGGCGACTACATCACCGAGATCAATGTCACCAGCCCCACCTGCATTCGCGAACTGGATGCCCAGTTCGGGCTGGACATCGCCGGCGATCTGATCGAGCATATCGCTCAGCGACTCACCCAGCGCAACCAGGCATAACCGCTGAAACCGGCAATCAGCGAGGCCAGCAGAATTCCCATCTTGGCCTGCTGCAGCAGCGCCGGATCCCCGGGCCAGGCCAGCCCTGCGATAAAGATGGACATGGTAAAGCCAATCCCGCCCAGCAGGCCAACCCCGATCAGCTGACTGGCGTGCGCGCCCTGCGGCAGCGTTGCCAGCCCCAGCTTCACTGCCAGCCAGGCCGTGGCGGCGATGCCCACCATCTTGCCAATCACCAGCCCCGCGATTATGCCCAGCGAAACGGGGTGCGCAAAGGCATTGCGCAGCTCTTCCATACTGAGATGCACCCCGGCATTCGCCAGTGCAAACAGGGGAATCACCAGCAGCGCCACCGGCAGATGCAGGCTGTGCTCCAGACGCATGGAGGGCGGCTGTACATCCCGCGCCACCTTCTCTACTGCCATCACCACACCCTTCTGGGTTTCGTTCAGATGAATGTCGTCATCATCCGGGGCCTTGCGAAATTTTTCCAGCAGACGCTCGATCAGTTCGGCAAAGTACTGGGGACGAATCTTGGGATGGGCCGGTATCGCCAGCGCCGTCAGCACACCCGCCACGGTGGCGTGCACACCCGATGCAAGCATCAATGCCCACATGAGTACACCGCCCAGCGCATAGGGCAGAACCTTATAAATTCCCATGTAGTTGAACACCCACAACAGGACCCAGACGGCCAGCGCTCCGGCCAACGCATCCATGGCAAGGCTGTCGGTGTAGAACAGGGCGATGACCGCCACGGCGCCCAGGTCATCCACAATGGCCAGCGCAATCAGAAAGGTCACCAGCCCGGACGGGACACGGCTGCCCAGCAGTACCAGCACCGAAATGGCAAAGGCAATATCCGTGGCCATGGGAGTGCCCCAACCATTGATGGTCGGCTCACCGCCATTGATGGCAACATAGATCAACGCCGGTACCACCATGCCGCCCACCGCCGCCAGCACAGGGAGCATCGCCGCCCGCAAATCGGCCAGTTCGCCAACCAGCAGCTCGCGCTTGATTTCCAGACCGATCAGAAAGAAGAAAAACGCCATCAGACCATCGTTGATCCAGTGGTGCAGACTCATGCTCACCTGCCAGGGACCGAGGCCGATGGACAGTGGTTGCTCGAACAGATGGTGATAGCTGTCCGCCAGCGGTGAGTTGGCCAGTACCAGTGCCACCAGCGTCATGCTCAGCAATGCCAGCGAGGTGGCCGTCTGGGAGTGAATGAATTCTTCAAGCGGCGTCAGCACGCGATCAGCGGCACGCTCCAAGGGGGCAAAATGACGAAAGCGCTCAGGCAGTTCAGGTTTCACAGATTATTTACTCCAGCGTTGCGTTGCTTAGGACGCATTGTGGCACACCTGCATTTAGTTCAGAAAATTATTAAATGATTTTATAAAAAAGACTTTTTCAAAACAAACATCAATAAAAAAAAGTAATACTCATAGGCTTACATCTATGAATAATGGGTTAACGAGCAGTTTGCTTGAACTGATCATTCAAAGTCATAAAGATAGTGAGGAGTCTCATGAAACAGCCTGTTAACAAAACGCTCTGGCTCAGCAGTGCCTTCGCATTGCTCCTTCCCGCTTCGGCCATGGCTGATATCAACATGTTTGCACGCACAACGGGCGACACCTGCTTTGCCTGCCACGGCCCCAACGGCAAAGGCGTTCCCGGCGGTTCCATTCCCCCTATTGCGGGCAAGGATGCCGGCTATCTGGCGCAAACCATGAAGGATTTTCGCAGCGGCAAGCGCCCTTCCACCATCATGCAGCGGCACGCCAAGGGCTATACCGATGCTGAAATCGAAACCATCGCCCAATATCTCAGCCAGATCAAGTAAGAGGAACGCCTCATGAGTATTAAATTTACCCGTCGCAACTTTATCCGTACCGCTTCCGTTACGGCTGCTCTGCCCGCCGGTGCTCTGTTGACCAGCGCGCACGCCATGACGTCGGTTCAAGGGACTGCCCAGCCGCATGTGGTGGTCATCGGCGGTGGCTTTGGTGGCGCCACCTGCGCCAAGTACCTGCGCCGCTATGACAGCAATATTCGCGTCACCCTGATTGAACCCAAGAAAACCTACACCACCTGCCCGGGCAGCAACTGGTATCTGGCAGGGCTTACCGATTTCGACAGCATCACCCACAGCTATCAGGCGCTCAAGGACAAGCATGGCATCAATGTGGTGCACGAGTGGGTCAGCGGCATCGACCCGGCCGGCAAGACCGTCAAGCTCAAAAACGGCGAAACCTTGCAGTATGACCGCCTGGTGGTTTCGCCCGGCATCGACTTTCGCTGGGACACCATCGAAGGCTACGGTCCGGAGGATGTGGACAAGGTGCCGCACGCCTGGCAGGCAGGGCCGCAGACCAAGCTGCTCTATGATCAGCTGCGCGCCATGCCCAACGGTGGCACCTACATTATCTGTCCACCGCCCAACCCGTTCCGCTGCCCGCCGGGCCCCTACGAGCGCGTCAGCATGGTGGCGGACTACTTCAAGAAGCACAAGCCCAAATCCAAGATCATCATTCTCGATGCGAAAGACAAGTTCTCCAAGATGCCTCTGTTCATGCAGGGCTGGCAGGACCTTTACGGCGACATGATCGAATGGATCGGCGCTTCCGATGGCGGCCGTATCAAGTCTGTGGATGTGGCCAGCAAGACGGTCACCACCGCGGAAGGTGAAACCTTCAAGGCCGATGTGCTCAATGTAATCCCCGCCCAGAAAGCCGGCAAGCTGGCCTTCGACGCCGGACTCACCAATGAGTCCGGCTGGTGCCCGGTGCATCAGAACACTTTTGAATCCACCATCCACAAGGGCGTATACGTCATTGGGGATTCATCCATCGCCGGAAAGATGCCCAAGTCGGGCCATTCCGCCAACAGCCAGGGCAAGATCTGCGCCGCGGCCATCGCCGTGGATCTGAATGGCTGGGACATGCCGCGTCCCAAGCTGGCCAATACCTGCTACAGCCTGGTGGCCAACGACTACGGCATCAGCGTGGTCGCCGTCTATCAGTTCGATGGCAAGGTGATGAACAAGGTCAAGGGGGCCGGCGGGGTCACGCCCAAGGGTGCCGCACCCAGTCAGTATCTGGCCGAGGCCACCTACGCTCGCGGCTGGTACAAGAGCATCACCCACGATACCTGGCTCGGCTGATCCAAGGGTTAATCCTCCTTGTTCACCCCGCTGCGGCGGGGTTTTTTATGTGCGCCATACAAGCGTTGCCATGCGCCCGGTGGGTGTGACGCGACGGTAGGAAAAGAAGCGTTTATCGTGCAACGTTGACAGGCCACAGTCGAATACGGTGGAAACGCCCGCCTGCTGCAGCTGCCATCGGGCAATGCCTACGGCGTCCAGCCAGAGCTTGTGGGGCTGAGGATGCGGCAAAAAGTGACCGGGCAGCGCGCGGCCATGCGCCAGCAACTGCGCGCGCACCTGTGCGCCCACTTCAAAATCATCCATTCGCAGGCCGGGGCCGATCCACGCCAGCCAGTTTTCATCCTTTGGCAACTGATCCAGTGTATTGGCAATCACGCCATTGTCCAGGCCGCGCCAGCCGGCATGAATGGCCGCAATCACTGTCCCCGAGCGGTTGGCCAGCACAATGGGCAGGCAGTCAGCGGTCAGTACCGCCAGCACTACTCCGGCTTCATCCGTCCATGCAGCGTCGGCAACAGGGGGGTCCCCGACTTTTTCAGCGCGCGAAAATCTGACCACGCAATTGCTGTGCACCTGTTCCAGAAAACGGGGCATTTCCGGCAGATTCAGGGCATTTTTAAGGATGTCGCGGTTCCTGCGCACCGATTCCGCCGCATCACCCACATGGGTGGCAAGATTGAGCTGATCATAGGGCGCTGCGCTGACTCCACCTACACGGGTGGTGGTGCAGGCGCGTACGCCGGGCGGCGCAGACCAGTCCGGTTCGATGACGGGCAGCACTACTCCCACGACAGCTCCTGTCCGTCGTCGCCGACCCAGGCCACCTCGATGCCGTCGTCGTAATCCCACTCGTCGTATTCGCCGCTGCTTTCTGCCTGGGCCAGATCCAGATCGTCGCGCAGCACATCGATAATGGCAGCCATGTCGTCCGGCATCGGCGCCTTGAAACGCACCGGCTCACCCGTGGCCGGATGAGTGAAGCTGAGCACGCCGGCATGCAGGGCCTGCCGCTTGAAACTGCGCAGCACGTCGATGAATTCCGGCGCCATGCCGCGGGGGATGCGCAGCCGCCCACCATAGACGGGATCGCCCAGCAGCGGATAGCCAATGGATGCCATGTGCACGCGGATCTGATGGGTACGGCCGGTTTCCAGCTTGACCTTGACATGGGTAAAGCCGCGGAAGCGCTCCACCACGCGGTAATGGCTCACGGCCGGCTTGCCCCCCACTTCCAGCGCTGCCATGCGCTTGCGGTCCTTGGGATGGCGACCGATATTCTTCTCCACCGTGCCGCCGCTGATGAGCTCGCCCTGCACGATGGCGTCGTATACCCGCTCCACGGCGTGCTGCTGCAGCTGATTGACCAGATGATTCTGCGCCTGCAGGGTTTTCGCCACCACCATCAGACCGGTGGTTTCCTTGTCCAGCCGGTGCACGATGCCGGCACGCGGCACCTGCTCCAGCTCGGGCCAGCGGTACAGCAGGCCATTGAGGACGGTATTGTCCGGGTTGCCGGCGCCCGGATGGACCACCAGTCCGGCCGGCTTGTTAAGCACGATCACATGCGCATCCTCGTGCACCACATCCAGCGGTACCAGCTGCGCCTCGGCAGACACTTCCTGTTTCGGCTCGGGCACCAGCGTGACTGCCTCGCCGCCCAGCACCTTTTCGCTGGGTTTTTTCGGCACCTGACCATTCACCTGCACGCGGCCGTCCTTCAGCCACTGCTTGAGATGCTCGCGGGAATAGTCAGGGAAAAGCTGGGCCAGCACGGCATCGAGCCGTTTGCCGGCCAGCTCGAAGGGGATGGCTGCCTCAAGCGGGGCGGGCGTATGCGCAGACGGGTCCATGTGATATGATTGCTCCACTCAAATTGACCCTTATTCTATGCCAATGAAACGACTCGCTCTAACGCTTTTCCTTGCTGTGGCCGCCATCAGCTTCAGCGGTTGCTCTACCCTCTCCAACCTGGTGGAAAAGGATGAATCCGAATGGACCGTCACCGACTACTGGCAGCATCTCAAGGACGCCTACGATGACGAACAGTGGGAACAGGTGATTCAGTACGGCGAGAAGCTGCTGGCCTACTATCCCTACGGCAAGGAAGCCGAGCAGGCGTATCTCTATCTGGCCTATGCCTATTACAAGTGGGACGAGCCTGAATCGGCCGTGCGCATTCTGGACGAGTTCATCCGCCTGTATCCGAAACACCGTGCCCTGGCCTATGCCTACTACCTGCGCGCACGGGCGCAGGAGTCCGTGGCCAGCAGCTGGTTCGACAAGTGGATTACCGATCCGGCCCGCCGCTCTGCCGTTACCCTGCAGAAAACCTACGACTACTACCGCGCCCTGCTGGAAAAGTTCCCCACCAGCCAGTATGCCGAAGTGGCCCGGCGCAAGGTGGTGATCTACTACAACCGCCTCGCCCGCCACGAATACCACATTGCCCGGTTCTATTTTGAAAAGGGCGCCTATCTTGCCTCTGCCGAACGGGTCAGGGATCTGCTGAACCGCTACCCGCGTGCGGCCATTATTCTGGATGCGCTGGCGCTAATGGCAACAGATTACGACCGCCTGGGCATGGATGTACAGGCCGACCACGTGCGTCAGGTGCTGGTGGCCAACTATGAAAAACAGGTGCAAAAGGCCCCGGTGGAAACCCCGGCCCAGCAGCAGAGGGCACGCACCCTGGACAGGCAGCCGCGGTATCGCAGCCTGCGCTGGAGCAACTGACTCAAATCCTGCCATCCGCCTCGCGGGCGGCTTCTTGCTCATCTATTCCCGGCCAACCTGTGCTGCCTTGCAACAGTTCTGGCAAGAGCAAAGCAATGCGTTGAATCTGAGAAAGGTAATGCAAACAGACGGCGCTTGAGTCGAGCGGCGCCCCGAGAACGGGCAGCGTCGGTCGCGTTTTAGATCGGACAGACGTGCATGGGGCCGTTGCGCCGCCGCTCCTTCACCCACCCCACCACGTCTTCACCTGGCATGGGGCGGGCAAACAGGTAGCCCTGCAGCAGCGGCACCCCTTCCTTGCACAGCAATCCCTGATGGGTTTCGGTTTCCACCCCCTCCGCCACCACGGTCAGATCCAGCGCCTTGCCCAGCGCCACAATCGCACGTGCAATGGCACGATCAGACGGATCGTGGTCGATGTCGCGCACCAGCGACTGGTCGATCTTGAGCTTGTCCACCTTGAAGCGTTTGAGATAGCCCATGGAGGAGTAGCCGGTACCGAAGTCATCAATGGCCAGCTTGGCGATGCCTGCCGCCTTGATCTGGCGGATCAGCTTCACCGACTCTTCCGTATCCTGCATCATGAGGGATTCGGTAATTTCCAGCTCCAGCCGGTGCGCCACGCCTGAGCTGCGAATCACCTCGGTAAGGCGATCCACGTGGTCGGCGCTCAGCTCAATGGCGGAGAGGTTGATGGCCACGGTAAACGGCAGATCCCCGCCGAAGGCCTGTTGCCATTGCCGGATATCCTCCACCACCATGCGCAGCACCTCCAGATCCACCTCGCGGATCAGACCACTGGATTCCGCCACGGGAATGAACTTGAAGGGAGGAATCATGCCTTCTTCAGAGTCGTTCCAGCGCACCAGCGCTTCGAAGGCAACCGGCAGGCCATTGCTGCTGTCCACAATGGGCTGGTAGTGCACATCAAGGCGGTGTCCGGCCAGCGCCTGGCGCAGTTTGGCATCCAGGCGCAACTTCTCTTCCTTTTCCTGCTGCCAGTGTGACTCATAAAACTGCACCAGCCCGCGCCCCTTTTCCTTGGCTTTTGCCAGCGCCGTATCCGCCATGCGGATCAGATCGATGACGCTCCCCTGCGCTTCACTGCTGCAGCTGATGCCCACGCTCGCGCTGAGATTGAACTCGGCACCCTCCACCGTAAAGGGCGTTTTGAGTACCTGGATAAAGTCCGTGGCAAGCCCCTTGATTGCGCCCATGGAATCGTCCGCAGTGCTGCAAATCTGAGAGAGGTGAATAAAAGTATCACCCCCGAAATGATAGAGGTTGTCCTCCTGCACGCCGGTCAGCTGTTTGAAACGCGCAGCCACCTGTTTGAGCACGGCATCGCCCACGACATGGCCGAAGGCGTCATTGACCTCCTTGAAATGATCCAGATCGATATAGAGACAGGCAAATTGCGCCTCGGATGCAAACAGTTCTGCTGCATCCCGCTCCATCCGCTGACGGTTTCTCAAGCCGGTAATGGGGTGACGCTCGACCAGTTCCTGTAACTGTTTGTGCTGTGCTTCCAGGGCCAGAATGACACTGGCCAGATAGGCCCCGACCTGCAGCACATTGGTCTGGAAATCATCCGGTTCGCGCTTTTCAAACGAGGTCAGCGCAAAGGTGCCGATCACCTTGCCTTCACGGTTTTTGACCGGGAAGGACCAGCAGGCACCCAGATTGAAACGGACCGCCATATCACGCAGATCAGCCCAGCGCGGATCTTCCAGCGTGCTGGTGACGATCTGGTGCTGACCACTCCAGATGACGTTCCCGCACGAGCCGCCACCAGGCCCCGGCTTGAGACCGCTCAGTGCCTCGACGGCGTCCTCCGGCGCGGACGGCGCCGCACACACATACAGGCAGCCATCGTCACGATTGACCAGCATAATGCTGGCCAGTGCATTGGGCACCAGCGCTTCTGCGGCCTGACACAGACGGTCAAGCAGAACCTGTGGCGCCTCGCCTTCCGCCATGCCCTGCAAGACCGCCTCCTGCCATTCCAGCAGGTCGTTCACCTGCTCCACACTCAGCTGCGTGCGCGCAATGTTCAACGGCTGGATGCAAGTATCAGACATGAATCAGATAGGCTCCCGATAACGACTGGTAATGGGGTAGCGGCGGTCACGGCCAAAGCTGCGCGGGCTGACGCGAATCCCAGGCGGTGCCTGCCGACGCTTGTACTCATTGGAGTTTATCAAATTAATTGCACGTTCGACCATCTTCGCGTCAATATTTTTGGCGATAAGTTCTGCAGGCGTCTTTTGCTCCACCACATAGCCCTGAATGATCCGATCGAGAATTTCATAAGGCGGCAGGCTGTCCTCGTCCTTCTGATCCGGACGCAGCTCCGCACTGGGCGGGCGGGTGATGACGCCCTCCGGGATCGCCGGCGACAGGCCATTGCGATAGCGCGCCAAGGCATAGACCTGTGTCTTGAGCACATCCTTCAGCGGTGCAAAGCCGCCCACCATATCGCCATACAGCGTGCTGTAGCCCACCGCGCTCTCGGACTTGTTGCTGGTGGAGAGCACCAGCTTGCCACTGGCATTGGAAATGGCCATCAGGGTCACGCCGCGCAGACGCGCCTGCAGGTTTTCCTCGGTAACACCTTCTATTTCGGGCAGGCGCGGCGCCAGAACCTGTGTCATGCCCTCAAAACCCGCCTCGATGGGCAGGATTTCATAGGCGACATCGAGCATCTCCGCCTGACGGGTGGCCAGATTAATGCTCTCCTGCGAGGTATAGCGAAATGGCATCATCACCGCCTCCACACGCTCCGCCCCCAGCGCATCCACGGCGATGGCCAACGTCAGGGCCGAATCGATCCCGCCGGAGAGGCCCAGCACCACGCCGGGCAGACCATTCTTTTCGATAAAGTCGCGCGTGCCCAGCACAAGTGCCTCATACAGCCGCGCTTCGCCGTCCAGCAGGGGCGACAGCTGGCCAGCCAGTATCTGCACACCGTTGGGGCCGTGCTGCAGCGTCACCGGCACCAGCGCCGGCCTGAATTCCGGTGCCTGTACCTGCACCTGGCCAGCAGCGTCCATGGCAAAGCTGCCGCCGTCGAATACCAGCTCGTCCTGACCGCCCACCTGATTGACATAGATAATTGGCACGCCAAATTCATCGATACGACGGCTGGCCACGCGCAGACGGTCACCGTGCTTTTCAGCATGGAAGGGCGAGGCATTCAGGTTGAGAATCACCTCAGCCCCTGCGGCAGCCACCTTCTCCACCGCCGTGGGTTTCCACACATCTTCGCAGATGAGCAGGCCGAAACGGATGCCCTTGTAGTCCACCACCGTAGGCTGGCTGCCGGGGGAAAAGTAGCGCTTTTCGTCAAAGGGGCCATAGTTGGGCAGGTGCTGCTTGATATAGCTGGCAGCAAACTCGCCATGCTCGATCCACGCCGCCATGTTGAAGCGCTCGCCCAGCGCATCCTCCATGGGGTAGCCCACCACCATGGCCAGCGGCAGGCGCGCTGCACACAGGCGCTCCAGCTGCTGCTGCACCTGTGGATAGAGGCCAGGACGCAGCAGAATATCCTCTGGCGGATAGCCGGTCAGCGCCATTTCGGGAAAGACCACTACATCCGCCTGCAGCTGCGCAAGCGCCGCCTCAGCGGCAGCCAGCATCTTGTCGGTATTGCCGGCGAGATCGCCCACCACGGGATCGATCTGCGCCATGACGACCGTAACGTTGCTCATGCCTCCGCCCCCAGACGCTCGGCCATGGCGGCGCCCATGGCCGTGGGCGTACGCACGACGGTGACGCCTGCGGCTTCCAGCGCCGCCATCTTGGCTTCGGCGGTGCCCTGCCCGCCGCTGACGATGGCGCCGGCATGCCCCATGCGCCGCCCCGGCGGGGCGGTAACGCCAGCAATATAGGCCACCACCGGCTTGCTCACATGGTCGCGGATGAAGTCGGCCGCAGCCTCTTCCTCGCTGCCGCCGATCTCACCCACCATAATGATCCCTTTGGTCTGCGGGTCCGCCTCGAAGCGGCGCAAGCAGTCGACGAAATCCATGCCATGAATGGGGTCACCGCCGATACCCACACAGGTGGACTGCCCCAGCCCTACCTGGGTAGTCTGCCAGACGGCTTCGTACGTCAGCGTCCCGGAACGGGAGACAATGCCGATGGACCCCGGTTTGTGGATATGCCCGGGCATAATGCCCATCTTGCACTCGCCTGGCGTGATAACACCGGGGCAGTTGGGCCCGATCAACACGCTGTCGGACTGATCCAGTACCGCGTGCACCTTGAGCATGTCCGCTACCGGAATGCCCTCGGTAATGCAGGTGATCACCTCGACGCCGGCATCGATGGCCTCCAGAATGGAGTCGGCGGCAAACGGCGGCGGCACATAGATCATGCTGGCATTGGCGCCGGTGGCCTCCACCGCCTCACGCACCGTGTTGAAAACCGGCCGATCCAGATGGGTCTGCCCCCCCTTGCCTGGGGTCACGCCGCCCACCAGATTGGTGCCGTAGGCGATGGCCTGCTCGGAATGAAACGTGCCCTGCTTGCCGGTAAAGCCCTGGGTAATGACGCGGGTATCCTTGTTGACCAGAATGCTCATCAGGCGGCCTCCTTCGCCAGCGCCACGACGGTTTTCGCGGCTTCTTCCAGATCATTGACTGCGCTCAGGTTCAGACCACTCTCCGCCAACATGCGGCGGCCCTGCTCCACGTTGGTGCCTTCGAGACGCACCACCACCGGCAGGGTGAGCCCGACCTCCTTCACCGCCTGAATGATGCCTTCGGCAATCAGATCGCAGCGCACGATGCCGCCAAAGATATTGACCAGAATGGCCTTCACCTCGTCGGAACTGGTAATCAGCTTGAAAGCTTCCGCCACGCGCTCGGCGGTGGCGCCGCCACCCACATCGAGGAAGTTGGCCGGTTCGCCGCCGTGCAGCTTGATCAGGTCCATGGTGGCCATGGCCAGGCCCGCGCCATTGACCATGCAGCCGATATTGCCATCCAAGGCAATGTAGTTGAGGTTGAACTTGCGCGCATGGGCCTCGCGCGGATCTTCCTGCGAGGGATCGTGCATCGCCTGCAGATCCGCATGGCGATACAGGGCGTTGTCGTCCACATTCACCTTGGCGTCCAGCGCCACCAGTCGGTTGTCTTCAGTGCGCACCAGCGGGTTGATCTCCACCAGACCCAGATCCATGTCCAGCGCGAGACGATAGAGCGCCTGCAGAAGCTGGCCCAGCTGCTTGAAGGCGTCACCCGTCAGACCCAGTGCAAAGCCGGCTTCGCGCGCCTGGTAGGGCATCACGCCGGTAACGGGATCGATGGTGAGAGTAATGATCTTCTCGGGTGTTTCCGCCGCCACCGCTTCGATGTCCATGCCTCCGGCCGATGAGAGCACAAACGTGTGTCGCTTGCTGGCGCGGTCGATCAGCAGGCTGAGATACAGCTCCTCGGCAATGGGCAGCGTCTGCTCCACCAGCAGGGCATTGACTGGCAGCGCACGCCCTCCGGTCTGCGGCGTGGCCAGCTGACTGCCCAACAGCTGCGTGGCCACCTGTTCCGCCTCTTCGGCAGTCTTCACCAGCTTGACGCCACCCGCCTTGCCGCGCGCGCCGGCGTGAATCTGTGCCTTGAGCACGCACGGCAGACCGATGGTATCCAGCGCCCCTTCCAGCTCGCCCACGGTTTCGATCACCACCCCCTGCGGCACGGGTACGCCCGCGTCGCGCAGCAGGCCCTTGGCCTGATATTCATGCAAGTTCATGTCTGCTGTCCCTGATTGTGCTTTTGTGCTATTTTAGCCCGATTACTGCACGGGAGGCCTGAATGCGCGCGCTATTGTTCTTTCTACTGGTTCTGTTGCTGTTCGGCGTGATCATGATGATCAGCAAGCGCATGGAGATGGCGCGCCGTCGCGCGCAACAGGATGAAGTTGCGGCAGAAAAATCGGAACGCATGGTGGCCTGTGCCACCTGTGGCGTGCACGTGCCCGAGTCCAGCGCCTGTCAGCAGCACGGGCAGCGCTACTGCCCGGAGCACTGCCCGAAATAGGGTGGGAATTCAATAGATCTTTTCGATGGTGACGTCGAAGATGAGCACCTGACCGGCCAGGGGGTGATTAAAATCCACAGTCACCTCGTCATCTTCGATGGCAACGATCATGCCTGGCACATCTTCGCCGGCCGGGCCGCTGAAGCCGATCACCAGTCCGCGCTCCAGCTCCACATCATTTGGGAACGCTTCGCGCTTGATGGTCACCAGATTGTCGGGGTCCGGGTTGCCGAAGGCGTCGTCCGGAAACAAGGTGAACTGACGGCTTTCCCCCTCTTCCAGCCCCAGCAGCCACTTTTCCAGCCCCTCAAACAGAGTGCCATCCCCCAGAGTAAACTGCAGCAGTTCATCCACTTCGGTCTGATCCACCACCGTGCCGTCAATCAGGCTCAGTGAGAACCGCAGGTCGATGGTGCTGTCAGGCAATACTGTCTTGGTCATGCGCCCCTCCGTTGCATGCAATCAGAATTTTCCAAAGATGGAGAACGGGTCGCGCGGCACTTCATCACAGTGAATCTTCCACACCAGCGTGTAGCGGCAGTCCGCCGTGGCACATTCAGCGGGATCGACACCAAAGCTGGCCTGGCGCTGGGCATATACCTCATCCTTCAGATACCCTTTCGGGCACAGCTGGCGCGCGCGAAAATCGAACGCCATGCTCTCCAGCACCGGCGGCTCGTTGAACTGCTGCCGGATCAGCCAGTGCAGATCATCCTGTTGCTGTTTCACTTCGATGGGCGCGATCAGGTCGCCGGTCCTGGCCACCGCCGTACTGGTCCAGTGACTGGCCTTGTTCGCCCAGCTGGAACAGCCGCTCAGCAGTGCCAGTGCAGACAGCAGTATCAAGTTGCGCATCAACGGTCACCTCCTGCCACCAACGGCTGTTCCTTAATGCCCTTTTCACGAATGATGTAACACATGTTGGTGTGCAGCTTCTTGCCGTCGATCAGCAAGGACGCGCCATACTGGTCTTCGGGATTGAGGCGCACCACGCCCTCATACACCTTCACCAGCTCGCCGGTCATACAGGCGCGGATCTCCACCACGCGCTTAAGCCCGACCCAGTCGGACTGAATATTCTTGGCCTGGTTGCTGATCTTTTCGCACCCGCTCAGTGCGATCGCCAGTGCCAGCAGGCCAGCGCTAACCGCGAGGGGTTTCATCATTACTTTCATCGCCCGCATCCTCTTTCAAATCCTGTATCCGCCAGTCCTGAGAATTCAATGTTTCATCGTCGCTGGCCTTCTGCCCGGGCCAGATCATGGCAATCACCACAATCACCGCCACGGCCAGCAGAAACAGCAACAAGTGCTGATTCACAATTCGATCCCCTTCTGGGCGCGTATGCCGGCATCGAACGCATGTTTGAGGGCGCGCATCTCCGTCACCGTATCCGCATCGTCGATCAGCCCTTGCGGCGCGCCGCGACCGGTAATGATTGCATGCTGATGGTCAGGCCGCGCGAGTACATCGCCGCGCAGGCTATTCCAGTCAAGGTAATGATACGCCAGCGCCACACACAATTCATCCAAAATCACCATGTCGGTGGCCGGATCACGCAGATAGTCCCGCGCCAGCGCCCAGCCGGCTTCGGCAATGGCACGGTCGCGTTCAAAATTCTGCGTCTCCCAGGTAAAACCCTCACCCAGTGCGTGAAACGCCACATTGCCAAACTGACTGAAAAAGCGCTCCTCCCCGGTATCCAGCGGCGCCTTGATGAACTGCAGAATGGCCACACGCATGCCGTGCCCCAGCGCCCGCGCCGCCATGCCGAAGGCACTGGAACTCTTGCCCTTGCCATCACCGGTGAGCACCAGCAGGACACCTTTGTCCGCCTGCGCACGGGCAATCTGTTCGTCCATCCAGCGCTTGCGCCGTGCCATCACGCGGTTGTGTCGTTCCGCCTGATTTTCCATCACCATCATTTCAGTGTTTTCTTATATAATCGGTGGATTGATATCGATTTACATGAGAGGTTGCCGCATGAATATCACCGTACTGGGTACCGGTTTTGCAGCACTCACTGCCGTTCGCACCCTGCGCAAGCAGGATGCGAACGTCAATATTACCGTGATTTCACCGCGAAAGGGGATGATCTACCTGCCGAGCCTGATCTGGATCCCGCCCGGGCTGAAAAAGGGGGACGACCTGCGTGTGGATCTGGACAGCTTCTTCCGCCGCAAGCGCGTGAACTTCGTGGAAGGCGAAGTGGCCAGCATCGAAAACGGTGGCCGCACCGTGGTGCTCGCCTGCGGCGACAAGGTGGACAACGACGGGCTGATCATCGCCTCCGGCGGGCGTTTCATCAAGAAGCTGCCGGGCATTGAGCATGCCATCACGCCGTGTGAAGGCATCCCCGCGGCCGAGAAGATCCGCAGCCGCCTCGACGGCATGAGCGGCGGCACCATCGCCATCGGCTTTGGCGCCAATCCCAAGGAACCCTCTGCCATGCGCGGTGGGCCCATGTTCGAATTCCTGTTCGGCATCGACACGCTGTTGCGCCAGCAGGGCCGCCGTGACAAGTTCAAGCTGGTGTTCTTCAACCCCAACAGGGAACCTGGCAAGCGCCTCGGCCCCGACGTGCCTGCGCGCCTGCTGGAGATGATGCGCAAAAAGGACATCGAAACCCACCTGGGCCACAAGATGAAGGGGTTTGAAAAGAACAAGGTCATTACCGAAGGGGGCGAAATCCCTGCCGACCTGATCCTGTTCATGCCCGGCATGACCGGGCCCGCGTGGCTGCCCAACACCGACCTGCCCCAGTCCGAAGGCGGCCTGATTCAAGCCGACGACAAGGCGAAGGTAGTCGGCTTCGACAAGGTATATGTCGCCGGTGACGCCGGCAGCTATCCCGGACCCGAGTGGCAGGCCAAACAGGCCCACGCCGCCGACATTCAGGCCGAAGTGGCCGCCCTGAACCTGCTCGCGGAGCTCAACGGTCGCGAGCCCACCGCACGCATCAAGCACGAGCTGATCTGCATCGTGGACACCCTCACGCACGGCATCCTTATCAAGCGCACCGACAAGGGGACGCTCATGCTGCCGCCGTGCCGCCTGATGCACTGGGCGAAAATGGCCTTCGAATGGTGGTATCTGCGCCAATACCGCTGAAAACAGCCGTTTTTCCGCGCAAAAAGCCGCCCGTTTTCGAGGCGGCTTTTTTGTGCCCTGAAAAAAGTCGGGGACCCCCTATGCCCGTGGTACAGGAAAGGCAATGACCGCATCGATGCAGGCCGCGCCGGTGGCCGCCATCACCAGCCGGTCAAAACCAAGCGCCACGCCACTGGCGGGTGGCAGGCCACCGCTTGCTTCCAGCGCCGCCAGCAGATGGGTGTCCAGCGGCATGGGCCGCTTGCCCGCAGCTGCACGCGCGGCATTCCACTGCTCGAAACGCTGTCTATAGATCTTGGCATCACGCAGCTCCTCGTAACCATTGGCCAGTTCCATGCCGTGCCAGTACACCTCAAAACGCAATGCCCTGTGCGGATCGTGCGGATGCAGTGCCGCCAGTGCCGCTTCTTGCGCCGGATAGCCGTACACAAACACCAGCTCGCGCGCGGCCAGTTGTGGTTCGATCACCTCGGTGAGCACCAGCTGCCGCCACAGCCCACGCTCATGGGGCGCCACACCAGCAATATCGATGCCGCGATCCGCCAAAACAGCCCGAAAGGCCTCGGCAGGCGCCGAAAACGGGTCCTGGATGCCGGCAAATCGAGCAAACAATTCATCGAATGTAAAAAAGTCGGGGACCCCCCTCTGCAGCAGGTGCTGCAGCAGCTCGGCCGTTTCCGCCATGATCTGCGGCAGGTCGTAATCGAGGCGATACCACTCCAGCAGGGTGAACTCGGGCTGATGGCGGCGGCTCTCATCGCCGTCGCGGAACACCTTGCCCAGCGCATAGACATCGCCATAGCCGGCGCACAACAGTCGCTTGAGCGGATATTCCGGCGAGGTGGGCAGCCAGCGCGTCTCCTCGCCGATGCCCGGGCGGTGCAGCCGCGCAGGCACGCTGTCCAGATGCACATCCGGTGCCGCGGCTGCTGACAGCAACGGCGTCTCCACCTCCAGCACACCACGGGTAGAAAAAAACGCGCGCACCGCCTCAAGCAGTTGCGCGCGTTTTTTCAGAGTCTCAAGCGATGCGCTCGGGCGCCAGTCACTTGGCGCGGGAGACATACTCGCCGGTCTGGGTGTTGACGATCACCTTGTCGCCAATCTGCACGAACAGCGGCACCTGCACCACCGCACCGGTGGAAAGCGTAGCCGGCTTGCCGCCGGTGCCGGCGGTGTCGCCCTTGAGGCCGGGATCGGTATCGGTGACTTCCAGCGTCACCTGCTTGGGCGGGGTCACGGCAATGGGCTCGCCATTCCACAGGGTGACGCTGCACATGTCCTGCTCCACCAGCCACTTGGCGTTGTCGCCCACAGCGGCTTCACCGGCCTGATACTGCTCGAAGCTTTCCGGATCCATGAAGTGCCAGTATTCGCCGTCGTTGTACAGGTACTGCAGTTCAGTATCCATAACGTCGGCGGCTTCCACCTTTTCGCCGGACTTGAAGGTTTTTTCCAGTACGCGGCCGGTGATCAGGTTGCGGTATTTCACACGGTTGAACGCCTGGCCCTTGCCGGGCTGAACGATTTCATTGCTAACGATCACGCACGGCTGACCGTCGAGAAGAAACTTCAGGCCGTTCTTGAATTCGCTGGTGCTGTAGCTTGCCATACTGACCTCGATGCTCAAGTAAAATAAGCGCCTATTTTAATCGCACCCCGGGGATTGCGCCAGTGGCTCAGATTGCGCTGCACGACCTGCTTGAACGCCTTGCGCTGGATGCCGATGCCCTCGGCGTGGATGCGGACAATCCGTTCCCCTTCCGCCTGCACAGCAATCTCGCCGCGCGCATCCAGCCCGGCAATCCCAAAGACCCGATTCTGCGCCAGGTGCTGCCGCTGAAGATCGAACGCCAACCCGTTGAGGGTTTTACTGCCGACCCGGTTGGCGATCTCGCCGCCCGACCCGCGCCGGGCGTCCTGCACAAGTACCACGGCCGCGCGCTGGTGATGCGTACACCGCGGTGCGACCTGCATTGCCGCTTCTGCTTTCGTCGCCACTTTCCCTATGAGGAAAATATCGGCCAGGCTGCCTGGCAGCAGACGCTGGACTACCTGCGCACGCATGCGGACATTCACGAAGTGATCCTCAGCGGTGGCGATCCGCTCACCCTTTCCGAAGCCGCACTGCTGGAAACCTGCCAGGCCCTGGAAGCGCTGCCCCACGTGCACACGCTGCGCATTCACACTCGCACGCCGATTGCCGCCCCCAGCCGCATGCCAAAGCACGACTGGCTCACGTGGGCACGCCGCAGCCGCCTCAAACTCGTGCTGGTGAGTCACTGCAACCACCCGCAGGAACTTTCCGAACAGACCGCAGCCGTATTTCAGACCCTGCGCAAAACGGGCGTGACCTTGTTGAACCAGAGCGTGCTCCTCAGGGGCGTCAATGACACGGGCACCACGCTGGAACAGCTCAGCCATGCACTGTTTCAGCAGGGCGTGCTGCCCTACTACCTGCATCAGCTGGATCCGGTTGCCGGCGCTGCCCACTTCGCCGTGGATGATGCCACGGCACGGGGTCTGATAGACTATCTGCGCCGTCGTCTGCCGGGCTATCTGGTGCCGCGCCTGGTGCGCGAAATCCCCGGCGAAGCCAGTAAAACGCCCGTGGAGGCCCCTTGAAGAACCTTGTCAAAATCCTCCTCTCCCTGCTCATCCTCGCGTTTCTGTTTCACGAGGTGGACATGGGCGCTGCCCTCAAGACCATGAAGCAGGCCAATCCGCTTCTGCTCGCCGCGGCACTGGGCGTGCAGCTGCTTAGCCAGACGGTGGCAGCCTGGCGCTGGACGCTGATCATGCGCAAGCTGGGCTTTGAACACGATTTAGGTTTCTATCTGCGCAGCTACTTCAAGGGCACCCTGTTCAATCAGCTGCTGCCCACCAGCATCGGCGGGGACGCCTACCGCGTCGCCGAGGTGCACGCCCACGGTGCCCCACTGAAGGAAGCCTTTTACGCCATTTTTATTGACCGCATCGTCGGACTGGTTGGCCTGCTGCTGCTCAATCTGTTCGCCATCCTGTGGGCACCCCATGACCTGTATCCGACCATCATTCTCTACACCATTCTGGCGGTTATTCTCGGGACCCTCGTCGGTTTTGTCCTGCTGCTGTGGCTGCATCGCTACAGCCCGCTGTACCGCTGGCGCTTTACTCGCCTGTTCGCCGAGCTGTCCGAGCGCTTCTGGCGGGTGTACCACCAGCCGCGCGACCTGCTTGTCCAGCTGGGACTCTCCCTGCTGACCCATCTGCTCGGCATGCTGGTCCTGTTCGGCATCGGCCACGCCGTGGGCATCAACGAGCCCATCGGCATCTATTTGGCGCTGACACCCATCGCCATCCTCCTGACCATTCTGCCGATCACCTTCGCCGGCTGGGGGGTGCGCGAAAGTACGCTCATCGGCCTGTTCATGCTGATCGGCACGCCGGAGCCCAAGGTACTGGCCATGTCGCTGCTGTATGGTATTATTCTGGTTTTCGCCGCCCTGCCGGGCGTGGTGTTCTATCTGCAGTCCAGACACCGCTGGCTCTAGGATCGGCTTTCACAGGGATAGACGTTCAATGAATGTGGATCTGATGCGCAAGGTGGATCACCACCTCGGCATTCCGCTTACGGCACTCAGCACGCCGCTGATCAAACTGATCGATCGCCTGCGCGGCAAGAAGGCGCGCCCGACACCCAAACGCATCCTGTTTGTAGAGCTGTCGGAAATGGGCAGCACCATTCTGGCCGATCCTGCCATGCGCCACGCACGAGACGCCTTCGACGCCGAGCTGCATTTCGTCATCTTTGCCAAGAACAAGCCCAGTCTGGATCTGCTCAACACCATCCCGCAGGAGAACATCTTCACCCTGCGGGAAGACAGCCTGTTCACCCTGATATGGGATGCCCTGCGTTTCATGCGCTGGTGCCGACAGAAACGGATCGACACCACGGTGGATCTGGAGCTGTTTTCCCGTGCCTCGGCCCTGCTCACCGGCTGGAGCCTGGCCCGTAACCGCGTCGGCTTCCACAACTTTCACGGCGAAGGGCTGTGGCGCGGTGACCTGCTCACCCACAGGGTGCTCTACAACCCGCACATGCACATCAGCAAGAACTTCATGGCGCTGGTGTATGCGCTTGAGGCCAAGACGCCACAGGTCCCCTACACCAAAGCCATTATCCCCGACGAAGCCATCCGCCTCGAGCAGGTGCACTACAGCGAGGAAGAAAAGGCGCAGATGCATGCCCTGATCCAGAAGCATGCCCCCCAATACGATCCCAACGCGCACCGGCTCGTGCTTATCAACCCCAATGCTTCCGAGCTACTGCCGCAGCGACGCTGGCCAGCGGAAAACTATCGCGAGCTGATCAGGCGGATTCTAGCGGAACATGACGATGCACTGGTGCTGATCACCGGGGCACCGGCAGAGCGGGATGAAGCCGAGGCGTTGCGCAAGGCGGTCGGCCACGAACGCTGCATCAACTTCGCCGGCGGCTGCAAGTTCACCCAGCTGCCCCTGCTATACAGCGTCAGCACCCTGATGGTGACCAACGACTCCGGCCCCGGCCATTTCTCTGCCATCACACCACTGAAAACCTTCGTGCTGTTCGGCCCGGAAACCCCGGCTCTGTATGGCTCGCTGGGCAACAGCACACCTATCTGGGCGGGGCTGGCGTGTTCCCCCTGCGTCTCCGCCGCCAACCATCGCAAGACGCCCTGCACCGACCCCGTGTGCATGCGCGCCATCAACGTGGAGCAGGTCTTCAATCTTGTCGACGCTGAACTGCGTCGCGACGCCACCACCCCAGCAGCATAAGCAGCAGCAACCCCACGGCCACCACCGTCCAAATGTGATGAGACGGCCACTGCTGCAGCGCCCACAGACGATTGAACCCAAAGCCGATGCCCAGCCAGAAGGCAGCCCAGATCAATGCGGCCTGGCCGCTCAAGGCTGCATGCCACACGTCGGTAGAAGCACCCGCCATGAATGAGCCTATCGCCCCCTCTACACCAGCTCAATACGCTTTTTCGCCACACACAAAAAAGCCCGGCATAAAGCCGGGCTTGCGTCGGATCCGTGGTTCGTAAACGATTAACGCTTGGAGAACTGCGGACGACGACGTGCCTTGCGCAGGCCAACCTTCTTGCGTTCCACCTCTCGGGCGTCACGGGTCAGTAGACCGCGGGCACGCAGCACAGGACGGTTTTCTTCGCTGTATTCCACCAGCGCACGGGCGATACCGAGACGGATCGCACCGGCCTGACCGGTGGTACCGCCGCCCTTGACGGTGATATAAGCGTCAAACTTGCCTTCGGACTGAGTGGCTTCCAACGGCTGATTGATCACCATCAGGTCGGTTTCACGGGCGAAGAATTCCTTGATATCACGACCGTTTACGGTCATCTTGCCGGTGCCAGGACGCAGAAATACGCGCGCCACTGAGCTTTTGCGACGGCCGGTTCCGTAGTATTGTTCAGTTGCCATAATCCGCTACCTCTTATGCCTTGATTTCCAGGGGTTGGGGCTGTTGAGCCGCATGGGGGTGTTCGCTGCCAGCGTAAACTTTCAGTTTTTTCAGCATGGCGCGCCCCAGCGGACCACGAGGCAGCATGCCTTTCACGGCCAACTGAATCACACGTTCCGGAGAACGCTGAATCATCTCTTCGAAAGTGAAAGTCTTCAGGTTGCCCACATAACCGGTATGACGGTGATACTTTTTGTCCTTGCGCTTGTTGCCGGTTACAGCAACCTTTTCCGCATTGATGACAACGATGTAATCACCGGTATCCACGTTCGGGGTGTATTCAGGCTTGTGCTTGCCACGCAGGCGTGCAGCCAGTTCAGCGGCCAGACGACCCAGCGTTTTCCCCTCAGCGTCGACGATATACCAGTCGCGCTTCACTTCCGCAGGTTTTGCTACAAATGTTTTCATGTTCACGTCCTGAAACTGTTTTTCAAATCCAATCAAAGCCTTAACGGCACCTGACGTTAACGGGATGTCGGGGAAAGGATTTGTAAGGCGCACAATTATAAGGAGATTGCCCCCGCCGCGCAAATGCATTTTGCTCAATATCGCCTTAATCGTCTTTCAGGCGCATGAACAACCACAAGGCAGGCACTGTCTTCAGTCTGCTGGCAATCGGGGAGGCCCGGACCATCACCCTGCGCGACCGGGACGGCGACGCGCTCCAGCTGTGGCTGCGCTACCTGCCCGGCAAGGTATGGTTGTGCAATAAACCCGTGGAGGTGTTCGATCCGCGTCAGTGTGCCGTGGTACTGGAGCTGCACTGGGACCGGGGCCAGAGCGCCCAGCTAAATCTCCCCAATGGCTGGGACAAAAAACACCCCAGCGTGCGCAATCTGCGGCTTTTTGTGCACTCACTGGGCAGCTGGCACTGCGATTAAACGCTCACGTGCCAGGCGAGATAAAGCTGATAGAAGCCAAAGAGCATCACCAGCCCGCCGGCGGTACGACGCACCCACACATTACGTGCAAGCCGGGTAAAGAAAAATGCGAACACGCCCATCAGCATCAGATTAGGCAGCGTGCCAAGCCCGAAGGCCAGCATGAGCGCCGCACCCTGTAGCGCACTGCCGGCGGCCAATGCCCAGATCAGCATGGAATAGACCAGCCCGCACGGCAACCAGCCCCACACCAGTCCATACACATACGCCTGCGGCAGACTGCGCACGGGTGTCAGCTTCTGCGCCCATGGCTGCAGTCGCGCCCACAGGCGACCGCCAAGTTGCTCAATGGCCACCACGCCTGTCCAGATCCCAGCCAGATAAAGCCCCAGCGCCACCATGAACACACCGGCCACCACCTGCAGTGCCTGCTGCATGGGCAGAAAGGCGGCAAGCGAGACCAGCTGACTGCCCAGAAAGCCGAGCAGCGCGCCGGCCAGCGCATAGCTGGTAATGCGCCCCAGATTGTAGGCCAGCTGATAGCTCATCATGCGCCACCACTGACGCTGCACCGTTGTGGGCAGCCCGAATGTCAGCGCGCCCACCACGCCGCCGCACATGCCGAGACAGTGCACGCCGCCCAACAGGCCAACCAGGGCCGCACTGACCAGTTGCGTCCATTCCATCAGCTGAAACTCCATGCACGGCGGAAGCCGATGGCTTCCTGCAGATGAGGGATTTCTACCCGATCGCTCTCGGCCATGTCAGCCAGCGTGCGCGCCAGCCGCAGGATGCGGTGGTAGCTGCGCGCACTCAGGTTGAACGCCTCAATGGCACGGCGCAACAGCGCCTGCTGCCCTTCGTCCAGCTGCACCACTGCCTCCAGCTGGCGCCCCTGCAGCTGACCATTGAGGCATCCCTGCCGGCGCAATTGACGCTGCCAGGCGGCGTCCACGCGCTCGCGCACCTGGAGCGATGTTTCCTGTGGCAGCGTCTGCTGCAGCGCCTGTGCCTCCACCGGCTGCAGCGTCATGTGAATATCAATGCGATCCAGTAGCGGTCCCGACAGCTTGGCAAAGTAGCGCTTGATCTGGTCCGGCGTGTCATGACAGCGTGCATCGCCGGGGAAGTAGCCGGAGGGCGAAGGGTTGGCCGCCAGCACCGTCACCAGGGGACGCGCCGGAAATGCCACCTGTTCGCGAGCACGGGCGATATGGACCTCGCCGCTTTCCAACGGTGCCCGCAGCGCTTCCAGCGCATCACGACGGAATTCGGTCACCTCATCGAGAAACAGTACGCCATGGTGCGCGCGCGACAAGGCGCCGGGGCGGATCGGCACTCCGCCGCCAATCAGACCGGCGGTGGAGATGCCAGGCTCCGCAATCTGCCACGGTCGCACCAGGAAATCTCCGGGCGTGCGCGGGGCGCCCGCCACGGACCAGATGGCCCCCACCTGCTTCGCCTCCTCAAGCGAAAGGGGCGGCAGAATGGTGGGCAGCCTCGCCGCCAGCATGCTTTTGCCGCAGCCGGGCGGCCCCACCATCATGGCATTGTGCCCACCGCTGGCCGCCACTTCCAACGCACGCTTGGCCTGCAGCTGTCCCTTCACATCAGCCCAGTCCAGTTGATTGGACGACATCGGCACGTCTGCAACGGGCACTACGCTCAGCAACGACGCCTCCCCCCGCGCCCATGCTGCGATGTCAAGCAGATGGTGCGCACCAAACGCCGCTGCATCCGGCAGCAGCGCCAGCTCATCAAGATTGGCCGCCGGCACCCCCAGTTGCAGCACGGCTTCGCTGGCGGACAGTGCGGTGGGCAGGACACCGTCCACCGGGCGCAATTCGCCATTCAGACCCAGTTCACCAATCCAGGCCGTCTTTTCAAACGGCGCTGCGGGAAGTTGTGCAGAGGCCTGCAGGATGCCCAGCGCGATGGGAAGATCGAAGCGGGTGCCGCTCTTGGGCAGGTTTGCCGGCGCCAGGTTGACGGTGATGCGCCTGGCGGGCATCTCGAAGCCGGCATTCTGCAGCGCACTGCGAACCCGCTCGCGGCTTTCGCGCACCGCGCCTTCCGGCAGGCCCACGATATTGAATGCGGGCAACCCGTTGGCCAGGTGCACCTCCACCGTGACCGGCAGCGCCTCGATCCCGCTGAGGGCAAAACTCTGAATCTGCGCGAACGACACGGATCAGTCGAGCACGTCTTCGCCAAGTTCGACAGCGCCTTCCAGCGCAGCGACGCGCTTTTCCAGTGCTTCCAGCTTCATGCGCGTCTTGTAGAGCACCTGCTGCTGGGCCTCGAACTCCTCACGGGTAACCAGGTCCAGCTCGCTTAATGCCTTCTGCAGCGCAATGCGCAGTGCCTGCTTCATTTCTGCAGGCAGTTCACCCAAGCCGGGCGGCAGTTGCCGCAATGCCTCGGTAATAACCTTTCCAGCCTCTGGAATCGCCATAATGGTTAGCCTCTGTTTTGTTTGGTGATAGTATATCGTTGCTGACTTCCATGCACGTGAGAGAGAACCCCTCGACATGACCGTCAAATACGACTTGCTACAGGATCCCAACGACAAGGCCGAACGTGCTTTTGAACAGGTGCTGGAAGCCTTCAAGACCCATCACGTCAACCCCACACCGCTTAATTTTGCCGTCTGGTACACCTATTTTCGCGGCAACGAACCCAGATTACGCGAAGAGATGGAGACCATCCTCGCCGACAGCTTTGGCTACAGCGACCGCTATGGCAAGGAACTGTTCAACAAGTATCTGCTGGACAATGATGACGCCATGGCCGAGCTGGATCGGGCCATTCGCCACCTGATCAACTCCATTGCCAAAAAGATCGAGCAGCTGGCGCAGCGTCTCGATCAGCAGACGCAGAAGCTGGAAAGCTGCACCGTCAAACTCAAAGAAGACCTGCAGCCGGACGAACTCAAGGTCGTTGCCCAGACGGTGCTGGAAACCGCGCAAACCCTTAAACATGACAGCCTTGAATTCGAGCAGAACCTGCTCACCTCCGCGCAGGAAATTCAGCGCCTGCGCAAGGAGCTGATCGAAGCGCGCGCCATGAGCACGCAGGATGAGCTGACCGGCCTGCAGAACCGCCGCGCTTTCAACGAAACCCTCGCTCAGCTGACGGTTGACTATGAAGACAGGCCCGAGCGCCTGCACCTGATCATGACCGACATCGATCACTTCAAGAAATTCAACGACACCTTTGGCCACCTGACCGGTGACAGTGTGTTGCGCTTTTTCTCCAAACTGATTCTCAAAACCCAAGGGGAGAACGAAGCTGCTTTCCGCTATGGCGGCGAAGAGTTCGCCATTGTGCTGTGGGACAGCTCGCTGGAGGACGTCAGAGCTCGCGCCCAGGCGTTGCGAGAAAAGTTGCAGGAGGCGCACCTCAAGCGCAAGACCGACCAGAAACCGCTGGGCACCATCACCGCTTCATTCGGCATCGGGGAATTCAAGGGACCAGAGGACACCATCGAGGCCTTTATCGAACGCGCCGACAAGGCACTCTATCTGGCCAAGAAATGCGGCCGCAACCAGGTCAAGACCGAATTTGATCAAGGCTGCGGCTGATGCGACTCGTGCGACTGACTCGGCTCGGCTGATCGGGTTTTCACCACCAGCACCCGTGCACCCGCCTGCGCCAGGCGGTTGCGCAGCAGATTGACATCCAGCTTGTTGTCCAGGGGCGCCGTGCGCAGTTGATAGAGCGTGCGACCATTCACCTGCCGGGGCACAATGCGCAGCTTGAAGCCCTGACGCGCCAGGCGCGCCAGTTCCTTCTGTGCACGCTCCTGACTCCGAAACGTTCCCGCCACTATGACCACCGGCTGCTCGAGCCTGATCGGCAACGGCTTTGCATCCACCTGCACCTTTTCCCGCGGCAGACTGGTGTAAAAGCTGAACTCCGACATGCCCTCTGCCTTTTCCGGCTGAGGTGCTTCCACTTGTGGCTGCTTCACCGCAGCGGCTGATTGCGACGTTAGCCCGGCTTCCTTCTGCGCTGCAGCCTGCTGAAAGACTGTTGGGCTGGACTGCGAGGCGCGGCTGTGGCCGTGGAGAAAATGGCTGGCAACAAAATAACCGGCTACAAACGCCAGCGACAGTCCAATCCCCCCAGCGATCCACAGCCGGCGCTGACGCGCCTGCGTCATGCGCTGCTGCTGGGACTGTCTCACATAGGGCTGACGACGGGCGTGATAGCGGCTCATGACCTCACATCTGCTCCGGCGCCGATACACCCAGCAGCGCCAGACCGTTGTAGATCACCTGCTTGACCGCCACCACCAGTGTCAGGCGGGCATTGCGCAGTGGTGCTTCCTCCACCAGGAATGGGGTGGCGTTATAGTAGCTGTGCAGCTGACCGGCCAGATCGCGCAGATAATAGGCCAGCAAATGCGGTTCACGCCCGTGGGCGGCGCGCACGATCAGTTCCGGATAGCGCGCCAGCTCACTCGCCAGCGCCTGTTCACGCTCATCCACCAGCAGATTCAGCGATGCCTCACCCGCCTTACGGTCCCACGGCATGCCCTTTTCTTCCGCCTGGCGCAGCACCGACGCAATACGTGCGTGGGCATATTGAATGTAGTACACCGGGTTGTCGTTGCTCTGGGACTTGGCCAGATCCAGATCAAAGTCCATGTGCTGCTCGGACTTGCGCATCACATAGAAAAAGCGCGCTGCGTCCACACCCACCTCTTCGCGCAGCTCGCGCAGGGTGACAAACTGGCCGGAACGGGTGGACATGGGCACCTTTTCGCCGCCGCGCCACAGGGTGGCGAACTGCACCAGCAGCACCTCCAGCGCGGCATCGTTCAGATCCAGCGCCTTCAGCGCAGCGCGCACCCGGGGAATATAGCCGTGGTGATCCGCCCCCCAGATATCGATCAGGCGCTCGAAGCCGCGCTCGAACTTGTTCAGATGGTAGGCGATATCCGAGGCAAAATAGGTCTTGATGCCGTTTTCCCGCACCACGACGCGATCCTTCTCATCGCCGTATTCGGTGGAACGGAACCAGAGCGCGCCATCCTTTTCGTAAATCTTGCCAGCCGCCTGCAGACGGGCAATGGTCTCGTCCACCAGGCCGGTGTCGAATAGACTCTTTTCAGAGAACCAGGTGTCGAAATGCACGCGAAACTCGGCCAGGTCTTCCTTGATGTCAGTGAGAATGTCGTCCAGCGCCGCCTGATGCACCACCGCGTACTGATCCTGCAGCAGCGCCTTGGCATTGGCGATCAGCGCATCGATGTGCGCTTCCTTGTCCCCTTCCGGCGCATCCGGCGGCACATTTTTATAGACTTCATCCAGCGGACGGTGCAACGCCTCGCCGAAACGGTCCTTCAGCCGCCGCGCGGTATCGCGGATATAGTCGCCCTGATAGCCGTTGCTGGGGAAATCGACCTGCTCGCCCAGCAACTCCAGATACCGCAGCCACACGGAGGTGGCGAGAATGTCCATCTGCCGGCCGGCATCGTTGACATAGTACTCGCGATGCACGCTGTAGCCGGCCGCCTCAAGCAGATTACTTACCGACGCCCCATAGGCCGCGCCGCGTCCGTGCCCCACATGCAGCGGCCCGGTGGGGTTGGCGGATACGAACTCTACCAGCACCTTTTCACCGCCGCCGGCGCCGGAGCGGCCAAAGCGCTCGCCCTCTGCCAGCACCGCGCGGATTACGTCATACTGGCTCGCGGTCTCCACAAAAAAGTTGATAAAGCCCGGTCCGGCGATCTCCACCTTCACCAGCCACGCCGTGTCCGGCAGCGCATCCACCAGCAGTTCCGCCACCTGCCGGGGCGCCATGCCGCACGGCTTGGCCAGCATCATGGCAAGGTTGGTGGCAAAGTCGCCATGCGCCTTGTCACGGGTGTGATCCACGCGAATCTGCGGTTCAATCTCGGCGGGAACATGGCCTGCGCTTTTCAGCTGCTGCAGGGCCTGATCGAGCGTTGCGGCGATTTTCTGCTTCATGGGGCCTCAAACTGGTCTATAGGTTGGCGAAAGGCGCGTATTTTAACCGCTGCGCCAGGGCGGCGAAAAATGGTCCCGAAAAAAGTCGGGGACCCCCCTATTCCGTGGTCGCCGTGGCGTACGCCTCGGGGCTGAGCAATTCATCCAGCTGACTGGCATCCGCCGGTTGAATGCGAAACAGCCAGCCGCCGTCATAAGGCTCGTCATTGACCCGCTCCGGCTCGTCTTCCAGCGCCTCGTTGATGGCGACAATCTCCCCATCTACCGGCGCATGGATGTCAGATGCGGTCTTGACCGACTCGATCACCGCCACCGCATCGCCGGCGCGCACAATGTCGCCCACCTCGGGCAGGTCCACGTGCATGATGTCCCCCAGCGCCTCCTGGGCATGGTCGGTAATGCCGACGACGACCTCGCCGTTCTCATCCAGCCAGGCCCATTCGTGCGTCTCGGCATATTTCAGATGTGCGGGCAGATTGCTCATGGGATGTCCTTCCAGTGTGGTGATGAATGCGCCCCATTTTACCGCCGACGGAAAAATAATTACGAAAGTGTTTGACCGCAAAGGCGTTCACTGTTAAGGTGGCCTCAGTGCTTGCGACAGCCGGCACGTTTTTGTTTTACTTTGTAAGAGTTACACAGTTATGTCAAATGCAGTAAACGGAACCGTTAAATGGTTCAACGACGAAAAAGGTTATGGTTTCATCGAGCAGGAAAATGGTCCTGACGTATTTGTTCACTTCTCCGCCATCAATGGCAGCGGTCGTCGCACCCTGCTGGAAGGCCAGCAAGTGACCATGGAAGTGACCCAAGGTCAAAAAGGCCCTCAGGCCGAAAACGTAACCCCGCTGTAAACGCAGCCACGTTTCGTCTTAAACGCCCCGCTCGCCGGGGCGTTTTTGTATCAACACAAAAAGTTCTCACCCGCTACCGCTGGATCCTGTGCCCACGCCTGCAGTGTGGCCACGGTCGTGCGCGCGATATTCTCGACCGCCTCCTGGGTTAAAAACGCCTGATGCCCCGTAATCACCACATTGGGTAGTGCCATCAGTTGCGCCAGCATTGGATCCCGTATTCCTTCGTCACGATGGTCCTCGAAAAACAGGCCCCGTTCGAATTCATACACATCCAGCGCCGCCCCGCCCAGATGGTCCGACCTGAGCGCATCCAGCAACGCAGCTGTATCAATCAGCGCCCCGCGACCGGTATTCACCACGACGGCCCCCGGTTTCATCTTTTGCAACCGCTCCGCATTGAGCAGATGGCGGGTTTCGGGCGTCAGCGGGCAGTTTAGCGAGACGATATCAGACACCTCAAGGGCCTCTTCCAGCGACACATCGGGCACGCCCACCACCTGCGCATAGGGGTCATGCCCCACCACCTCACAGCCAAAAGCCTGCAACCGCTGCGCCACCAATCGACCAATCCTGCCCAATCCAATCACAGCGGCGCGCTTGCCATTCAGATCAAACCCCATCAGCCCCTGCAGGCAGAAATCGGCACGCCGCACCTTGTCCTGCGCCAAATGAATGCGCCGCACCAGCGTCAACAGCAATGCCAGCGTATGATCCGCCACCGCATGGGGCGAATAGGCCGGCACCCGCCCCACACGCATACCCAGTCTGCGCGCCACCGCCAGATCCACATGATCGAAGCCGGCACTGCGCAGCATGAGCATGCGCACCCCCTTTTCGACCAGCTTCTCCAGTACCTGCGCATCCGCCCAGTCGCTTACAAACAGACTGACCGCATCCGCCGCCGGACACTGTGCCACCGTATCCGGCCCCAAGTGCGCTTCATTAAAGTGCACCACCCAGTCTTCCGGCAACAAGGCTTCCAGCCGCTGCTGCTCGTAAGGCCGCACACTGTAAAACTCCACTTTCATGCAACGCCCTCCTCACGCTGGTAAAAACCGGCTTCAGCCCACTGCGCGCGCGGCCAGCCCGCTTCAATGACCTTATCGCTCAAATCCCGAAAGCGCAAGCGATAGGCCAGCAGCTGCAGCGGCAACGGTGCCGCACCGCCGTAGCGGGGGTCGCCCACCACAGGATGCCCCAGTTCAGCAAAATGGCGACGAATCTGGTGCAGCCGGCCTGTTTCCAGCGTGATGTCCACCTCCGTCATCGGCAGGGGCGCTGCCACGGTGCGCACCACCTCAAATCGCGTACGCGCAGGCTTGCCATCCAGCGCTAAAGCAATCATACCGCCTTCACGAACCTCGCCCTTGACCCACGCACGATAGCCCTTCTCCACCTGCCGCTGTTGAAACTGCCTTGACAGGGCACCAGCGGCCTGGCGGTGGTGCGCCAGCAGCACCAGCCCGGCGGTTTCCCGATCCAGACGATGAACCAGCCACACTGGGCGTCCCAGCGCCCTTTCCGCCTGACGCAGCAGGCTGGCCGCATCGCCCCACTGATTGCCCTGTGTCAGAAGACCGGCCGGCTTGAACCAGACGCTCCAGCCCTTTTCCCGCCGCACACACTGCGCTTCGGGAATCGGTTGCGATAGTACTGCCTCATCGTAATAGAGCCACACGGGCGTGCCGGCCGGCAACAGCCGGGTCGCCTTGCGCAGGCGTACCCGTCGCCCCTTTTCCTTCGTCCATGCCGCCCCGGCATTCATGGCGCGCTTGACGGCACCCCTGGACAAACCGCTCAGTTGCGCCAGCGCATCCACCGCACGCATCGGCGCTTCCACCCTGCCGTGCCAGCTTCCCTTCATCTCGCTACCCCGCACGTTTCAGCAAAGAGTAAAATGACTTTAAATAACTCACTTGCGCCCAAATCCATGACGACAACACCTGCCCCCCAACCGGAAAATCGCTATATCAATCGTGAGCTAAGCCTGCTCAACTTCAACCGCCGCGTGCTGGAAATGGCGCAAGATCCAAAGGTGCCACTGCTGGAGCGACTCAAGTTCCTGTGCATTTCGTTTGCCAACATGGACGAATTCTTCGAAGTGCGGCTGGCCTCGCTCTACGAAATGCTCGGCGACAGCAATGTGCGCACTGTCCCCGACGGCCTCACGCCTGCCGAAGCGATAAAGATGCTCAATGCCGAGGCACACAAGCTGGTAGAAGACCAGTATGACACCTTTAACCATATTCTCATTCCCGAGCTGGCCCAGGAAGGCATCCGCTTTCTGCGCCGCCCCAACTGGACCGAGGCCGAACGGGCCTGGGTGCGACAATACTTCATCGACAACATGCTGCCCATTCTCAGCCCCATCGGTCTGGACCCGGCGCACCCCTTCCCGCGCGTGCAGAACAAGAGCCTGCACTTCATTGTATCGCTGGAAGGGGAAGACGCCTTCGGCCGCCGCATTCCCATGGCGGTGGTACCAGTGCCGCGCACCCTGCCGCGCGTGATCCGCATGCCCAAGGAAATCAGCGGCGGCGACAATGATTTTGTCTTCATTTCCTCGATCCTGCACGCCAATGTGGGCATGCTCTTTCCCAACATGACCGTCACCGGCTGTTACCAGTTCCGCGTCACGCGCAACACCAACCTCTTCATCGACGAAGAGGAAGTGGACGACCTGATGAAGGCGCTGGCCGGGGAACTGTCCACGCGCCAGTACGGGGAGGCCATCCGCCTGGAAGTGGCCGACAACTGCCCGCCGCACCTGGTGGAATACCTGCTCGACCGTTTCCGCCTCACCAAGGACGAACTCTATCAGGTACACGGACCGGTCAACCTGCACCGGCTGATGTCCGTGCCCGACATGGTGGATCGCCCCGACCTCAAGTTCCCGCCGTTTCAACCCACACTGCCCACCGTAGGCAAGCCGGGCAAGAAAGGCTTCTTCCTGTTCGGCAGCAAGGCCAAGGCACCCAAGAACATCTTCGAGCAGATCCGCCAGCGCGACATCCTGCTGCACCATCCCTACGAAGCCTTTGCCCCGGTGGTGGACTTCATCAATCAGGCGGCCGACGACCCCAATGTGCTCGCCATCCGCATGACCCTCTACCGCACCGGCGAAAATTCCCCCATCGTCGCGGCGCTGGAGCGGGCCGCACGCGCCGGCAAGGAGGTCACTGCGGTGGTGGAGCTGCGCGCCCGCTTCGACGAGGACAACAATATTCAGCAGGCACGCCGCCTGCAGGAAGCAGGCGCCCACGTGGTCTATGGCGTGGTGGGCTACAAGACCCACGCCAAGATGATTCACATCGTGCGCCGCGAACACGACCGGCTGGCGCAATATGCCCATCTGGGTACCGGCAACTACCACCATGTCACCAGCCGCTTCTATACCGACTTCGGCCTGCTCACCGCCCACGAAGGCATCTGTCATGATGTCAACAAGGTGTTTCTGCAGCTTACCAGTCTGGGCGCCGCACCGGATCTGCAATACCTGCTGCAGGCGCCGTTTACTCTGCACAGCGGCGTCATCGAGCGCATTCAGCGCGAGGCTGACAACGCCCGCGCCGGCAAGCCCGCACGCATCCTTGCCAAGATGAACGGCCTGCAGGACAAGCAGGTGATCGACGCCCTCTACGAAGCCTCGCAGGCCGGTGTAGAGATCGACCTGATCGTGCGCGGCATCTGCTGCCTGCGCCCCGGCGTGCCCGGCCTGTCGGAAAACATCCGCGTGCGCTCCATTGTCGGGCGTTTCCTCGAACACCACCGCGTCTATTACTTCGAAAACCATGGCGAACGGCCGGAACTCTACATTTCCAGCGCCGACTGGATGCGGCGCAACCTGAAAGGACGCGTGGAGACCGCCACCCCCATCCTCGAGCCGGACCATTTCCAGAAGGTCTATACCGAAGGACTCGCCCTTTATCTGCAGGACAATCAGGGCGCCTGGGCGCTGCAGCCCGACGGCACCTACCTGCGCCTGCATCCTGAAGAAGGCGAACAGCCCTTCAGCGCGCAGCAGGCGCTCATTGACAAATACAACACGGCCAGCGAAACATGAACGAATCCAATCAGAACCTTTATGCCGCCATTGATCTGGGCTCCAACAGCTTCCATCTGATCATCGCCCGCGAACAGCACGGGCAGATGCAGCCGGTGGATCGCCACAAGGAGATGGTGCGCATGCGCGCCGGGCTGCAGCCTGATGGCAGCCTGAGCAAGGAAGCCGAAGAGCGTGCCCTTGACTGTCTGGCGCGCTTTGGCCAACTCATCGCCAATATCCCCCCCGAAAACGTGCGCTGTGTGGGCACCAACACCCTGCGCAACATGAAAAACAGCGCCCGTTTTCTCAAAAAGGCGCGCAAGGCGCTGGGGCACGACATTCACATCATCTCCGGGCAGGAAGAAGCCCGCCTCATCTATCTGGGCGTGGCCCACGGCCTGCCCCGCTCCGACGAACAGCGCCTCGTCATCGACATCGGTGGCGGCAGCACCGAATTCATCATCGGGCGCGGCTACAGCCACGAACACCTTACCAGTACGGAAATGGGCTGCGTCTCCATCAGCCAGTCCTTTTTCCCTGAAGGCGCCGTCAGTGCAAAACGCTTCGAGCACGCCATCACCCGCTGCCGTCAGATCCTGCGCCCCTACTCACGCCAGCTCCGGCAACTGGGCTGGGATGCCGCCTACGGCGCTTCCGGCACCATCAAGTCCATTGGCGTCATCTGCGAGGCCAACGGCTGGGGCGAAGCCATCACGCCCGACGCGCTCGCCAACATTCGCACGGCTCTGATCAAGGCGGGCAACGTGGACAAGGCGGACATCAGTGGCCTGAAAGACGAGCGCCGCCCGGTGATTGCGGGCGGGCTGGCCGTGCTCAGCGCCGCGTTCGAAGAGCTGGACATCGACGCCATGCGCGTTTCCAACCACGCCCTGCGCGAGGGCCTCATTTACGACCTGCTCGGCCGCCTCATTGCCGAAGACAGCCGCGAAACCAGTATCCGCGCCCTGCAGCGCTGGACCCAGGTGGATATCGCCCAGGCCAGTCGTGTGGCCAAAACCGCCCGTGCCCTGTTCAAGCAGGTGCACAACAGCTGGAAACTGCACAGCCCCGACTTCGACTACCGCAAGCTGCTCATCTGGGCCGCCGAAATCCACGAGGCCGGCAAGGCCATCAGCCTGAAGAAATACCGCGCCCACAGCGCCTATCTGGTCTCCAACGCCGAGCTGTCCGGCTTTTCCCAGCAGGAAAAGGAAATGCTTTCCGCCATGGTGTACAACCACCGCGGCAAGATCGACATGAGCCGCTTCGATGCCCTGATCGAACCGCACAACAAGCGCCTGCGCAACCTTACCATTCTGCTGCGCCTCGCCGTGCGCCTGCACCGCGGCCGCGAACCCGACCTGCCCGAACCGCTGCTTATCCTCAAGGACAAGAAACACCTGCACCTGCAGTTCGATGATGACTGGCTGGCCCAGCACCCCCTCACCGCGCTGGACCTGGAAACCGAAGCCAGGCACCTCAGCGATATTGGTTTCACTCTCACTTTTGACAACGGATGAGGATAGGGTAACTTCGCTATAATGCGCAGCATGAATCACGCTGACTCTCTCGCCCATCATTTCCTGCTCGCTATGCCGTCGCTGGACGGCACCTATTTCGAGCGCGCGCTCATCTATGTGATTGAAGACACGCCGGAAGGCAGCATGGGGCTGGTGGTCAATCGCCCCATCCAGCCCAGCGTGCGCGACATGCTCGACGGGCTGGAGATCCCCATCCTCAAGGACGATCCGCGTCTGGATACGCCCGTGTACGAAGGCGGACCAGTGGACCCGGAGCACGGCTTTGTCATTCACCGCCCGCAGGGAAACTGGAAAAGCAGCATTCTCATGCCTGACAATGTGGCCATGACGGTGTCGCTGGACCTGCTGCGCGCCATGGGCGAAGGGCAGTTCCCCGACCAGTTCATCATGGCGCTGGGCTACACCGGCTGGGAGGCGGGCCAACTGCAACAGGAGCTGAGCGAGAACAGCTGGCTGACGCTGCCCTACAGCGCCACACTGATGTTCGACATTCCCGACGATGCCAAGTGGGAAATGGCGCTGAGCACGCTGGGCGTGAGCCCGGAATTCCTCAGCACCGAGGCAGGCCATGCCTGAATGGGACGGCGTCAACCTTCCGCAGACGCCGCCTGAAGGCCGCTATCTTGCCTTTGACTTTGGACGCAAACGCATCGGCACCGCCACAGGGCAGACGCTGACGCGCACCGCCTCACCGCTCGGTGTCGTCGCCAGCCACGACGGCGTGCCGGACTGGGACGCCATCGCCGCACTGGTGGATGAATGGCAGCCGAGAGCGCTGGTGGTGGGGTTGCCCTACCGCCTGCATGACGGCTCGGTGCAGCTCACCACCCAGCAGGCGCGCAAATTCGGCCAGCGCCTGAGCGGCCGGATGAACCGCCCCGTCTATTTTGTGGCGGAGCAGCTCAGCTCGGTGGAGGCCGAACAGCGCCTGGCCTCGCTGCAAGACCCCAGCACCCCGCTGGATGCCGTGGCCGCGCAAATCATTCTGGAACGCTTTTTTGACCAACTGGACATCCCATGAAACTCAATCTCGACGTCAACAGCCTGCTGGATACCCTCGAAGCCAACCTGCGCGAGGACCCCATCATGGGCAAAAACCCGCACATGATCGGCATTCGCAGCGGCGGGCTATGGATTGCCCAGCAACTGCACCAGCGCCTCGGCCTGGAGACGCCGCTGGGCGAGCTGGACATTGCCTTCTACCGCGACGACTTCTCCCGCGTGGGCCTGCACCCCACCGTGCGCCCGAGCCATATCCCCTGGAACGTGGAAGACGCGCACATCATTCTGGTGGACGACGTGCTCTATACCGGCCGCACCATCCGCGCCGCGCTGAACGAGATCTTCGACTACGGCCGCCCGGCGCAGGTGCTGCTCACCACCCTGCTGGAGCGCCCAGGCTGCCGCGAACTGCCCATCTGTGCCCAGTATGTGGGCGCACAACTCAACTGCGACCAGAAGGTGAAGCTGCTCGGCCCCGACCCGCTGGAGCTGCACCTGATCGAGGACAAGGAGGAGGTGGCCTGACCATGCGCCTGACTGAACCGGACATTCAGCTCAATGCCCAGAAAAAGCTGCGCCACCTGCTGACGCTGGAAGGGCTCAAGGAACACCAACTCACCGAAATTCTCGATCTGGCGGAAACCTTCTTCGACCCGGCAACGGGCGACCTGAAAAAGGTGCCGCTGCTGCGCGGCAAGACCATCATGAACGTCTTTTTCGAGCCGAGCACGCGCACCCGCACCACCTTTGAAATCGCGGAAAAACGCCTCTCCGCCGACGTGGTTAACCTCAATATCGCCACCTCCGCCACCAAGAAGGGCGAAAGTCTGCTCGACACCCTGTGGAACCTGCAGGCCATGGGCGCGGACATGTTCGTCATCCGCCATGCCGATAGCGGCGCGGCGCACTTCTTCGCCCGCCACGTGGCGCCCCACGTGCACGTGCTCAATGCCGGCGACGGCCGCCACGCTCACCCCTCGCAGGCGCTGCTGGACATGTTCACCATCCGCAAGCACAAGGGCGACATCTACGATCTGAAGGTGGCCATTGTGGGTGACATCCTGCACTCACGCGTGGCGCGCTCGCAGATTCAGGCACTGTCCATCCTCGGCGCCCGCGAAATCCGCGTCATCGGCCCGCGCACCCTCATGCCCAGTCACCCCGAAGCCCTCGGTGTGCACGTCTATCACGACATGGACCGCGGGCTGGAGGATGTGGACGTGGTGATAATGCTGCGTCTGCAGAACGAACGCATGAGCGGCGCGCGCCTGCCCAGCGAAAAGGAATTCTTCCGCCTCTACGGCCTCACCGAAAAGCGACTGGCCCGCGCCAAGCCCGACGCCATCGTCATGCACCCCGGCCCCATCAACCGCGGCGTGGAGATCGACTCTGCCGTGGCCGACGGACCCCGCTCGGTGATACTGGATCAGGTCACCAACGGCATCGCCGTGCGTATGGCCATCATGGCGGTCATCTTCAGCAACGCCGCGCAACTTCAACAGCAGGAGCGTGAAGCATGAAACTGCGCATTGACAACGCCCGCCTGCTCGACCCCAGCACCGAACAGGACATCACCGCCAGCCTGTGTGTGGAAGGCAACCGCATCGTCGCCTTCGGCAAGGTGCCTGACGACTTCAAGGCCGACGAAGCCATTGACGCCAGCGGCCTGTGGCTCATGCCCGGTCTGGTGGACCTGCAAGTGCGCACCGGCGAACCCGGCGACAACGCCTGCGGCACCGTCGCCTCGGAAGCGCGGGCAGCTGCCGCCGGTGGCGTCACCACCTTCTGCGTGCCACCCGACACCTGGCCAGTGGCCGACACCCCCGCCGTGCCGGAGCTGATCCGCCGCCGTGCCCGTCAGGCCGGGCAGGCATTCGTGCTGCCCATTGCGGCGTTGACGCAGGGACTGGAGGGGGAACGGCTGGCACCGCTGCACGCGCTCAAGAACGCCGGCTGCATTGCCGCCAGTCAGGCCAACCGGCCCATCCGCAACGCGCTCACCCTGCGCAACGCCATGGAATACGCCGCCAGCCACAACGTGCGCCTGATGCTTAAGCCGCTGGACGTGGATCTGGCCGACAGTGGCGTCGCCCACGACGGCCCCGTGGCCAACCGCCTCGGCCTGCCTGCCATTCCCGCCAGCGCCGAAACCACCGCCGTGGCCACCCTGCTCTTGCTGGCCGAAGAAACCGGCGCAAAAATACATCTCAACGCCCTTTCCTGCGCCCGTTCAGTGGAGCTGGTGCGCGACGCCAAGGCACGCGGACTGGCCGTCACCTGCGATGTGGCCGCACACCAGCTGCACCTGTCCGAAATGGACCTCATGGATTTCAACCCGCTGTTCAAGGTGCTGCCGCCGCTGCGCAGTCTGGACGACCAACGCGCGCTACGCGCGGGGCTGGCCGACGGCACCATCGACTGTATCATCAGCGACCATACGCCGCTGTATGCGGACGACAAGCTGCTGCCCTTCCCGCAGAGCAAGCCCGGCATCAGCGGCCTCGAAACCCTGCTGTCGCTGACGCTGCGACTGGTGGAAAGCGGCGAGCTGACCCTCATGCAGGCGCTGAAGGCGCTCAGCCGCAACCCGGCCCAGTTGCTCGGCATCGACGGCGGCTCCCTCCAGCCGGGCAGCCGTGCCAGCTTTTTCCTGTATGACCCTGACGCCCGCTGGACACTGCGGGCCGATGCGCTGCTCAGTGCCGGCAAGAATACGCCCTTCGAAGGCTGGGAGTTTTCAGGCAGGGTGGTCGGCACCTGGTTTCTGGGCAAAAACGTGTTCAAACCCGCTTCACAGGACGCCTGAGCCATGCCCGCAGCACCGGGCATTTTTGCCGAGTTGCAAAAAGTCGGGGACCCCCCTGTGCAGGCCGGCTTTTTTGCCTGGCGTGCGACACTTTCCCAGCCGCTTGAGCTTAAGCCCGGCCAGTGGCTCGCCAGCCCGGATGCCGAAATCGGCTGGCTCGGACAGACAAATGAATCACACATGCTGCTGGTCGGGCCGGAGGACCTGCCCGAACGTATCTTGCTGACCAAACACGGCGAAGCCCTGGCAGCGCCTGATCAGGCCATTGTGGTGGGTGTTGGACTGCCAGGGCTGGGCGGTGTGCTCAAGACAGCACAGGAATGGAAAGGTTCGGCGCAGCTGATTGCGTTGTTGCAACTGGATGCCCTGCCCTTTCAGGCGGCACCCAGCCGCATCTGGCTGCCGGGCATGCCCAGCGCCACCATCGCCACCCTGCCGCTGCTGGAAGACTGGAAGATTCCCTGCCGTCTCGCGGCGGATGCGCCGGGCTGTTTTGAAGGGGATGTGCACGCCCTGCTGCAGGCGTGGCGTGCTTCCGGGCAGATGCCCGACTGGCCGATTTACGCTTTCGGCGCCTGATCTTCACCAGCCGCTTCATCGAGCGGCTCAATCATGGCGCCGCTTTCATGCAGATGCACCACCCGCACCTGCATGCCGTCGTCCATGGCTGGCAGGCGGTTCTGCAACCGCCACCAGGTGCCACGGTAATAGACACTCCAGCGCCCGTCGTGCTGCTGCAGCTCGCCAATGCCACCGGCCTCATAGCGCTCCGGCGGTGGTGCCTCGCGGCTGGCCATCCAGCGCATGAGCGGGCGGCGGAACGCCAGCAGCAGCACCGTACCGAAAATGGCCACGGCAATCAGCTGAAACTCGCCACTGCGAAAGTCCATGAACAGGCCGAGAAAGCCCACCACGATGGTGGCGATACCGAACCACAGCACCACAAACGAGCCCAGCCCGGCCAGCACCTCAATCACGATCAGTGCGGTCCCAATGAGCAGCATCCACCAGATGGAAAACAGCGGCACATAACCATGCAGCTGCTGCAGGGTATCCGCCTCACTCATGGCCGCCGCTGCGTTTGTTGAGCAGATCCTGCAGGATGGTAAAGCTGCCGATCACCTCGTTTACCTCATAGGGCACCACCACCTTGTTGGCGGAATCGGAAGCAGCCAATTTTTCAAATGCCTTGATGCGGTCCTGCGCCAGCAGGAATTCGGCGGCACGACGGTCATCGGACATGGCGGAGTTGAGCAGTTCCATCGCCTTGCGCTCGCCTTCGGCAATCTGTTCCTGCTCGTATCGCTTGGCATCCGCCATGCGTTCGATGGCTTCCGCTTCCTTAAACGCTTTCTGGCGCAGGCCTTCCGCCTCGGCAATGGTGGCGTTTTTCTGCCCTTCCGCTTCGGTTTCGGTAGCTCGGCGCTGGCGCTCGGCCTTGAGCTGCAGCTCCATGGCATGCTTGATCTCGGCCGGCACCTCGATGTCGGAGATTTCCACCCGCGTCACCTTCGCGCCCCAGTTTTCCGAGGCCGCATCCAGCGCCTGCAGCAGCGCGGCGTTGAGGCGGTCGCGTGAGGAAAGGGTTTCGTCCAGCTCCAGCTTGCCGATCTCGGCCCGCAGCGTGGTTTGCGCCAGCTGAGCGATGGCCAGCTTCAGGTCGAGGATTTCGTACGTAGCCTTCTTGGCGTCCACCACGCGCATGAACACCAGCCCGTTGATGGTGACGCTGACGTTGTCCTTAGTGATCACATCCTGCGGCGGGATGTCAATCAGCTGCTCCTGGGTGTTGAACACCGTCCGTACCCGGTCCAGAAAGGGGATGATGAAATTGAGCCCGCCGTGCAGGGTGCGATGGTAGCGACCCAGCCGCTCGATCACCCACACCTGCGCCTGCGGTACGATCTTGACGCTGGCCAGCAGCACGATAAAGACGGCGACGGCAAAACCAACCGCGAATAAACTGAAATCCATCACACCTTGACCTTCCATAGCTTTTCCTTTAGATTTGAAACCACATGATCGAATTGACATTGTGGCAAAGACTGGAGGGAATCACAATGAAAAAACTTGCACTGATCGGTCTGCTTGCCTGTTCCACGGCGACCTGGGCCAATGAGGAGCCGTTGGTGGTCAATGTGCCGCGCCTGTCGGCGGATGTCGTCGTCAAGATTGCTCAGGGTGCACTGGACGCCTGCCGCAAGGAAGGGATCCCCGTGACAGCCACGGTGGTGGATCGCAATGGCATTGCGCAGATTCAGCTGCGCGACACCACCGCACCGCCGGTGTCCTATTCCATCAGTTTCAAGAAGGCCTATACCGCCGTCATGTTCAACGCCAGGGGCAGCGAACTGGAAAAGCGCTGGAAAAGCCCGCTGACCACTCTGGATGAAGGACTTGCCTTCATGGCGGGCTCTGTACCGATCAAGGCCGGCGGCCGCCTCTACGGCGCAGTGGGCGTCAGCGGTGCACCCGACGGCATGGTTGACGAAAAGTGTGCCGCAGCCGGTGTCAATGCCGTGATCGAAGATCTGGAGATGATGTAAAAAGCTACAAAAGAAACTGAATTGGCATCCTGCTTGTTTAAGGTCGCTCATCCATTCCGAAACAAGCAGGATGTCGCATGTTACCCGACGAACAACAGCACATTTTCCTGAATCACGTTCCCCTTTTACTCCTGACCCACGACGGCAACTGGATTCCCAGCTGCATCGTCGAGAGCATCGTTCAGGACTTCGATGTATCCTTCAAGCAGGGCACACACACCATCTCGCCTGAGCGTCTGGCCGAAATCTGCCCGGACAGTTTCGTAACTGAAATTCCATCTGAAAACAAGGTCTTCCGCTGGCACCGCATCCCTTGCAAGGACTACAAGGCCAGCTATTATGGAGAAGATATCACCCAGGAGCGCCATTGGAAAAAACGTGCAGCAGAAACCCGCCTGCTCCATCCACTGACCCGTCTGCCGAACCTGACCTATACACTGAAAAAACTCGCCGCATGGAACAGGGAGGACGAAATCTGTGCCATCCGTATTGGCCTGGTCAATCTGGCTGTCCTGAACGAACTTTATAGTGAACAGTGTGGCAATGAAGCCATCAGGAAGATTGCCACTACACTCAATATTAAAACTTGCCGCCCGGAGCTTTTCCTGGGTCAGTTAAGTGGCAACCAGTTCCTGATAGCCGGATCGCTAACAGAACCGGAAGCATTCGTAAACGAACTCTACCATCAGCTCACGGATTCAACCCAATTTCGATGCACGTCATCAGATCGTGCAGATGGCCGAAGCGCTTGGTCTCGATGTGGTGGCAGAAGGCGTCGAGGGTCAGGAACAGAAAGAAATTCTGACGCGACAGGGCTGCATGGAACATCAGGGTTATTTCTATGGGAAGCCCATGCCCGCTGATGCATTTGCCCGCCTGTTGAAACAAAGCGCCTGATCGTAGACATTTGCGCAAAGATGGGTATAATTCCGCCTTCATCAGGTGAGGTGACGGAGTGGTTGAACGTGCACGCCTGGAAAGTGTGTAGGGGTTAATAGCCCCTCGGGGGTTCGAATCCCCCCCTCACCGCCAGAATACCAAGCCCGCTTATGTGCGGGCTTTTTCATTTCTTTGCATCGGCCTCCAGCGCATCGCACAGCACATGGGAGAGGAAGCTGTGCGCTTCCTGCACGCGCGCCGTTTCCCGACTGGGCACCGGCAGGGCGATATCCGCCAGCTGTGCGAGGGTATTGGGGCCTTCTCCAGTCAAGGCAACAGTGGTTGCGCCCAGCGCTCTCGCAGCTTCCAGCCCCTTGATCACATTGGCGCTTTCCCCCGATGTGGACAGACCAATCACCACATCCTCCGGTTTGACCAGCGCCTCTACCTGACGGGCAAACAGGGTATCGAAGCCAAAATCGTTGCTGTGGGCAGTGAGAATGGACGTATCGGTAGTCAGCGCAATGGAAGCCATGGGGGCACGGTTTTTCACATAGCGCACCACCAGCTCGGCCGCCATGTGCTGTGCATCCGCGGCACTGCCGCCATTGCCGAACCACACCAGCTTGCCGCCTCCCTGCAACGCTGCACGTGACGCATCAATCCAGGCAGCCAGCGGGGCTTCCAACGATACCAGTTGATCCATGAGGGCCTGATGACGCGCCAGCGCGGCGTGAAAAAGATCAGTTCTGCTCACGAATGCGCTCCACGATATGGGTGGTGGAAAAGCCGTCCCAGAAGGAGAGCACCTTCACTTCCCCGCCGTTTTCCTGCACACAGCGGGCACCGGCGATTTCCTCCGGCCGGTAGTCACCGCCCTTGACCAGCACATCCGGCTGCACGGCGCAGATGAGCCGCTCCGGCGTGTCTTCATCAAAAGGAATGACCCAGTCCACGCAGTTGAGCGCGGCCAGCACCTCCATGCGCGCTTCCAGCGGCACAATAGGTCGGGTTTCGCCCTTGAGGCGGCGCACGGACTCATCACTGTTGACGGCCACCACGAGGCGATCGCCCAGCTGTGCGGCTTCCTGCAGATAGCGCACGTGACCGGCGTGCACGAGATCGAAGCAGCCATTGGTCATCACCACGCGCTCGCCACGCCCCTGGGCAGCGCGCACCTGCTCCACCAGCTGATCCTCACTGGGGGCCACATAGCCCAGATGGGCCTGCTTGCGCGCCAGATGCTGTTGCAGCTCGGGGGCGGTCACCACCGAGGTGCCCACCTTGCGCACCACCAGCGAGGCGGCTTCGTTGGCCAGCCAGGCGGCGCGCTTGAGTGACTCGCCGGCGGCGTAGGCGGTGGCGAGTACCGCCATCACGGTATCGCCGGCACCGGTCACGTCAAACACTTCCTGCGTCTGCGCCTTGAGCCCGTAGGGTTGCTGTTCACGCTCCAGCAGCAGCATGCCGTGTTCACTGCGCGTCACCAGCAGCGCCTGTAGATCCAGCTCATCCACAAGCTGCTGTCCACGCTGCGCAAGACAGCTTTCGTCATTGCTACAGGGACCAACGATGCGCTCGAATTCGCCCTGGTTGGGCTTGATCAGCGTGGCGCCGCGATAGCGGGTGAAGTTGTCCCCCTTGGGATCGATCAATACCGGCACACCGGCCTTGCGGGCGGCTGCAATCATTCTCTCCACCGCTGCCAGAGCGCCCTTGGCGTAATCGGACAGCACCAGCGCATCATAATCGCCCACCTGTGTCGCCACGGCATCGGCGAGCGCCTCTGCAGCGGTCTGCGGCGCAGGCTGTTCAAAGTCGAGGCGAATCAACTGCTGCTGGTGGCTGAGTACGCGCAGCTTGCAGATGGTGCCGCTGTCGGCGCGGACCCAGCTGTGCTCAACGCCATGATCGTCCAGCAGCTGATCGAGGCGTGCACCATATTCATCCTCGCCGGTGACGCCCATCAGGGTCACCTGCGCCCCCAGCGCGGCGATATTCATGGCCACGTTGGCGGCACCGCCGGCACGCGCATCCTCGTCGGCCACGTTGACCACCGGCACCGGCGCTTCTGGCGAAATGCGTCCGGCGCGACCCTTCCAGTAGAGATCCAGCATGACATCGCCCACCACGAGCAGGCGGGCGTGGGCGAATTGCGACACCATAAATGCTTTTCCTGAACAATTGGCGCTATTTTAACGGTCTCCCACCGCTTGCGACTAAAATAACGGTTTTGAATATCAGGACAGGACTGTCAACCATGCGACCATGGATTGCCTTTTGTGCAGCGTGTCTGTTCGCGATCGGTGCTCGCGCCGAAAACGACACGGATACGCTGATGAAAAATACCGCCATTGCCGGTGCCATCGCCAGCTGGGCCGCAGCCGCGTGGCTGGGGGACGACGTGGCCGCGGCCGCCCTGCATGCAGGGGGTCGCCAGCACCTCGGCCTCGCCGGCGGCAGCGCCAGCCAGACGGACATGGCGCAGATGCTCTATGGCTGGGACTTTTCACACAATCTGATCGAACGGCCCACCTGGCGGCTGCGCGGGCAGTGGGAAGTGGACCTGACCGGCTGGTGGGCCAACAAATCCTCACGCCGCAACAACAGCGGCTGGATGACCGGTATCACACCGGTGCTGCAGTTCGAGCATCGCAGCACCTACCGTCCCTATGCGGAATTCGGCATCGGCCTGAAATACCTGTCGGACATCCTGGTGGGTGACCAGTACAAATCCACCCAGCTGCAGTTCGGCGATCTGGTGGGTGCCGGCATCAGCATTGACAACTGGCAGCTGGGCTTCCGCTTCCTGCACATTTCCAACGGCGGCATTGAAACGCCCAACCCCGGCACCAACTACTATGGAATCAAGCTGGACTATGCCTTCTGACATGAGCTACCAGGATATTGCCAGGCGGGTCTTCCGTATTGAAGCCGAGGCGATCGCAAACCTCTGCAACCAGCTGGACGGTCAGTTCGATGGCGCCGTGCGGGCCATTTTGGACAGCCGCGGCCGCGTGGTCATCTGCGGCATGGGCAAGTCGGGCCTGATCGGCAAGAAAATCATGGCCACCCTGGCTAGCACCGGCACGCCGTCGTTTTTCATGCACCCGGGCGAAGCCTTTCACGGCGACCTGGGCATGGTGGCGCCAGATGATGTCTTTATTGCCATTTCCAACTCCGGCGAAACTGAAGAGGTCATCCGCCTGCTGCCCTTTCTGAAGGACAACGGCAATGTGATCATCGCCATGACCGGCAATCCGGATTCCACCCTGGGCAAGAACGCCGATTTTCATCTGAACATCGCCGTGCCGCAGGAGGCGTGCCCGCACCAGCTGGCACCCACCAGCTCCACCACCGCCACCCTTGTCATGGGCGATGCCCTCGCCGTCGCGCTCATGGAGGCGCGCAACTTCCAGCCCCAGGACTTCGCCCGCTTTCATCCAGGCGGCAGCCTCGGGCGCAAACTGCTCACCAAGGTGAAGCACGAAATGAAGACCGAAAATCTGCCCTTCGTGGCCGGCGATGCGCCTATGAAGGAGGTGATTCACACCATGAGTGCCGGGCGACTGGGGCTGTGCATCGTGGATAATGGTCGCGGCGTCATTACCGACGGCGACCTGCGCCGCCATCTGGAAAACGATCCGCAGCTGATGCAGAAAACCGCTGCCGACATCATGACACCCAATCCGAAGACCATCTCCCCCGAGGCGCGCCTGACCGAAGCGGAAGCGCTGATGACGCAGAACAAGATCACCTCGCTGCTGGTCAAGGACGACAGGGACCAGGTGGTGGGCGTCATCCAGATCTACGACCTCGCCTGACCATGCTGACCCGCCCCCTCTACAATCTGGGGCTTGGTCTGCTCGCTCCCCTGTTCGCCCTGGCGGGCTGGCGCCGCTGCCGCAAGGCACGTGCACTGGGGCTGAATCTGGACCGCTGCCTTGCCAGCCGCTGGGGACATGTGCCCGACGACTGGCAAAAGGGCGGCATCTGGCTGCATGCCGTGTCAGTCGGCGAAAGCCGCTCCATCTTTCCGTTGCTGAAGGCGCTGCACCAGCGCCACCCCGCGCTGCCTCTCACTGTCACCAACGGCTCGGTGCAGGGGGCGCTGCAGGTGCGCCGCTTTGCACCGGTGCCGGTGCACAACACGCTGATTCCCTACGATTATCCCGGGGCGGTGGCGCGCTTTCTCGATCAGCTCCAGCCGCGCCTGGTGGTGATTGTGGAAACCGAGCTGTGGCCCAACCTCTACCACGCCTGCCGTCAGCGCGGCATTCCGCTGGTAGTCATCAATGCCCGCATCAAGCAGCGTTCGTTTGAGCGCTACCGCCGCTGGGGGCAGCCGCTGGTGGGGGAAACCCTGCGCGCGGCCCGCGCAATTGCCGCGCAATTTCCCGTGGATGCCGAGCGGCTCATCGCCCTCGGTGCCGATCCCGCCGCCGTGTACACACTGGGTAACCTGAAATTTGACCTCAGCATCCCGGAAGACCTGTCGCAACGGGCGCAGGCGTTTCGCCACCGCAACGGCCTGCAGGATCGCTTTGTATGGGTGGCCGGCTCCACCCATGCCGGCGAGGAAGAGCAGATCCTGGCTGCACACCGTCAGCTGCTGCAACAGCATCCCGATGCTCTGCTTATTCTGGTACCGCGCCACGCCGACCGCTTTGAAAGCGTGTGGGACCTGCTGGAGAAGAACGGCTGGATGGCGCAAAAACGCAGCAGCGAGCAGCCGCTGCAGGCGCACACTCAAGTGCTGCTCGGCGATACGGTGGGGGAACTGCTGCTGTGGTATGCCATGGCGGATGCGGCCTTCGTGGGCGGCAGTCTGGTGCCCTTTGGCGGCCACAATCCCATCGAACCGGCAGCGCTGGGTACGCCCGTGCTGTCCGGCCCGCATGTGATGAATCTGCAGGCGCTGTACGATGCATTCACGGCCTGTCAGGGCGTGCACTTTGTTGCCGACAGCACCACGCTCGCCGCAACGCTGCAGCAGCTGGCGGACAACCCTGCCCTGCGCCAGCAATGGGGCCAGCGAGCGCACGCCTGCTACCGCGAGCAGGCCGGCGTACTCGAACGGGTGATGGCTCTGCTGGAACCCTATCTCGCAGCGGGCGAAAAGTAGAATAGATCCATCACATTGGTTCCGGTGGGACCGGTATCGATGGTCTGCCCCAGCGCCGCCAGTACACGCCCGCTGTCCGCCTGCGCCAACGCACCGGCCGGATCCAGGCCCGCCTGTTCAGCCCGTGCCCAGGTCTTGCCATCCACCCACGCACCCGCATGAGGCGTGGGCCCATCGTTACCGTCCGTGCCTAAGGCAATAAAGACTGACTCCGTGCCCGCAATGGCCTGGGCCATGCGCAGGGCCAGATGCTGCGCCCGCCCGCCACGCCCTGGCTGATCCGGCAGGCGCACGGTGGGCTCGCCGCCGGCGATTACGGGCTGTGGAACAGCCAGCAGCCGTTGCGCCACACGCTCCACATCACCGATCAAAGGCGTATCCAGCACAACGGCTTCGCCGTTCATTTCGGCAGCTGCCGCTTCACGGGCACGGCGATTATCGGCCACGCAATAGAGCGGAATGGCTGATGGCTTCGGCGCTTCAATAAGGGGCATATCACAAAAGGGGCGCGGCAACTGTTGCCAAGTTTCCGGTGCAGGCGCTGGCAGCGGAGACAGTGGGCCCGAGCCCACCAGCATGAAATCGTCGCTGGGAATGTCGCTGATCACAAGGGCTGTTATCGGGCGCCGGCCCAGTGCGCGTGCCAGCCCGCCGCCCTTGATGCGGGAAAACTGCGCCCGCACGCGATTCATCTGCTCGATGGGCCAGCCGCTGCCGAGCAGCCAGTCGTTGAGTGCCCGCCACTGCGTCAGCGTCACGGGATCATGCAGTGCTTCCACAACGGCCGAGGCACCGCCGGAGAGCAGCACCAGCACCGGTTGCTGTGGCGGCAGGGCAGCACACCATTCAAGCAGGGCCGCCCCTGCCGCGAGGCTGTCCACATCCGGCAGAGGATGCCCACCTTCGTGGCATTGCACCTGGGAAAAGCGCTGCCCCATGGCAGCCGGAAAGTCCGCAGACAGATGCCCATGCCTGGTGACCACAAACAGGCTGGAAAACGGGGGGTCCCCGACTTTTTCAAAACCGATTTTTTCCGCGGCCCGCACTGCGCCGCGCACCATGGCCTCGGCAGCCTTGCCAAGGGCGATGACGGCCGCTTTCTCAGGTAACAGCCCTCTGTGGCGGCTCAAAAGGGCGTCTTCCACCGCGCGGTCGCCGCGCACCGCCTCCACACCCGCCAGCAGCGCCTGCAGCGGCGCACGGACGGGGTCAGGCAGGCTGTCTGCCACGTCCCACCCCATAGTAGGTAAACCCGAAATCCTCCACCAGCGCGGGTTCGTAGATATTGCGCCCGTCAAAGATGACCGGTTCGCGCAGAATTGTCATCATGCGTTCAAAGTCCGGATTCCAGTAGGGCTTCCACTCGGTGAGCAGCATCAGCCCGCTGCTGTCGGTCAACGCCGTGTAAGGATCCTCGCAGGCGGTGACCTGCCCTTCCCCCGCCTCCACGGCAAAGTGTTGCATGTAGTTCTCCACTGCGGCCGGGTCGTGCACCCGCACCCGTGCGCCCTGCGCCAGCAGCGCCCGAGTCAGGGGGATCGAGGCGGCATTGATTACACTATCCGTACCCGGCTTGTAGCTGAGCCCCCACAGGGTAAAGGTGCGCCCGGCCAGCTGCATGTCATAGTGCTGCCATGCCTTGCGGAACAGCACCTCCTTCTGGCTGGCATTGATCGCCAGCACTGCCGACAGCAGTCCAGCCGGCACCTGTCGTACGCGCATGGTCTCGGCCAGATTGGCCACATCCTGGGCAAAGTGCGGCCCGCCAAAGCCAACACCCGGATAGAGAAAGTCGTAGCCAATGCGCGGGTCCGATCCCAGGCCCTGGCGCACCTGCTCCACATCCACACCAAAATGTTCAGCTAGCTGCGCCATTTCATTGATAAAGCTCACCCGCGTGGCCAGCATGGCGTTGGTGGCGAATTTGGTCATCTCCGCCGCCTCGGGCGCCATCACCTGCATCACATCGCGGTTGCGGTTGAAGGGGCGATAGAGATTACGCAGCAGGCCAATAACCTCTGCATCTTCACCGCCGACGAGAATGCGCGGCGGACGGGTAAAGTCCAGCAGCATGCGCCCGGGGGTCATGAAGTCCGGCTCCATGGCCCAGTGACAGGGTCGGCCCGCTAGGACAATCTGCTGCGCCAGCTGACGGGTGCTGCCAATGGGAAAGGTGGTGCGGTTGATCAGATAGATGCGGTCATGGGGGCTCTGCGCCAGCGCCTGCGCCACCTGATGAGCCGCCTGCAGCTCATCCGCGGCCATGAGCAGAAAGTGCACCCCACTCCACAGGATGGCGGCCTTCAGATCCGCACTGACATGCAGACGTCCACCGTCCAGCTGCGTGGTCAGCAGGCGTGCCAGATTGGGCTCCACCGCTGCCTGCTTCTGCAGTCGCGCCGCATCCACCGGCCGCAGCGGACGCAGCCACACGTCGTTGCCGCTTTCCGCCAGCGCTGCCGCTACCGTAAGCGCCGCCAGCGTTTCGCCATGAATGACCAGTTTCATGCGTCTGCCTCCCGTTGGCGAATATGCTCAACCAGTGCGGCGGTGACCGCATCCTGCGGCACCTTGTCGGCGCTTTCCAGCACATTGAGCAGTTCCCGGGCGATACGCTTGCCCAGCTCCACCCCCCACTGATCAAAGGGATTGATGCCCAGCAGCATCGCCTGAGCATACACCTTGTGCTCATAGAGGGCGATAAGCATGCCCAACGTATGGGGGGTGAGCGCATCGAACAGAAGCAGGTTGCCGGGGCGGTTGCCGGGATAACGGCGGTGCGGATCCTTGCTGTCGGCGCCCTTGGCCAGCGCCTCGATCTGCGCGAGGCAGTTGGCCAGATTGAGGCGCTGATGATGCAGGGCGCGGGTCTTCTCCTCCACTGGCACGTCGCTGCGCCCCCGCACGGTAGCAATGAACTCGCACATCACCGCCTCGGTGCCTTGGTGCAGCAGCTGATAGAAAGCGTGCTGCGCATTGGGACCGGTATCGCCCCACACCACCGGACCACTGTGCACCGGCAGGGGCTGTCCGTCCAGCGTCACCGACTTGCCCAGCGACTCCATCTCCAGCTGCTCCAGATAGCGCGGCAGCAATGCCAGTCGGCCATCATAGGGCAGCACCGCCCTGGCGTGCAGACCAAGGAAATTGTGGTTCCACACTTCCAGCAGCGCCATCAGAACGGGCAGATTCTCCGCCACCGCCGCCGTGCGCACATGACCATCCACCGCCGCCGCGCCGGCAAGCAGCTCATTGAAGCCATCCATGCCCAGCCAGAGGGCGACGCTGAAACCGATCGCCGACCACAGGGAATAGCGCCCGCCAACCCACTCCCAGAAGCGCAGCTGATGCTCCGGCGCAATGCCCCAGCCGCTCATGGCCGCCGGGTTGGCGGAAATGCCGATAAAGTGCTGGCGCAGAATGGCCGCTTCGTCGAAGCGGCCGTCCACATGGCGCAACAGCCACTCCCGCGCTGTATTGGCGTTGGTAAGGGTATCGATGGTGGTAAAGGTCTTGGACGCCACCACAAACAGGGTGGTGGCCGGGTTGAGCCGATCCTTCAGCAGCGCCAGCAGTTCACGCCCGTCCAGATTGGAGACAAAGTGCAGGCGCAGGTTACAGTCCGGATGGCGAAACTCCTCCAGCGCCTGCACCGCCATCTGTGGCCCCAGATCGGACCCGCCTACGCCCAGATTGACCACATCGGTCATGGGGAAGCCGCTGTAGCCGCGCCACTGGCCTGCGTGGAGACGCGCCACCAGCTCGGCCATTTTCGCCTGCTCGCGGCGAATGGCCGGAATGACATCTTCCCCTTCTACATAAACAGGCGCATCATCCTGCTGGCGCAGCGCCGTATGCAGCGCCGGACGATTTTCGCTCACATTGACCGGCTCGCCGCAGAAAAGAGGCGCGAAATGGTGCAGCAGCTGCGCCGCCTCACCCAACGCCACCAGCGCATCCAGTGCCGCCTGATCAATGCGCTGGCGGGAAAAGTCCCACAACAGCGGCCCCAGCGTGCGGCGAAAGCGCTGCGCACGCTGGGGATCGTCAGCCAGCAGCTGGCGCAGATGGACGGCGCGCAAGCGCTCTGCGTGTGCAGCAACCACCTGCCAGGCCGGCGTCCCCACCGCGCCAACGTTCATGATACGCCCGCCTCCACCAGTGCACGGAAGCCCTCGCCAAGGTCGGGATGACGCAGCCCATAAGCCAGCGTGGCGCGCAGATAGCCCAGCTTGTCGCCGCAGTCGTAGGACTGCCCGGCCATGTGAAACGCCTCCACCGCTTCATGGGCCAGCAGCGCATCCAGCGCGTCGGTGAGCTGAATCTCGCCGCCCGCACCGGGCTCTGTCTGCGCCAGCAGCTCGAACACACGCGGTGTAAGCACATAGCGCCCCACCACGGCAAGATTTGAGGGTGCCTGCTCGGGAGCCGGCTTTTCCACCAGGGAGCGAATGGGCGCCGCCTCGCTTGCCCGCAGCGGCGCCCCGCCCAGATCCACCACGCCATACTTGTTCACTTCGCCCGGCGGCACCGGTTCCACCAGAATCTGACTGGCGCCGCTCATCTCAAAGCGGGCGATCATGTCGGCCAGATCGCTGCCGCTTTCACGATAGAGCAGCACATCCGGCAGCATGACCACAAACGGCTCGTTGCCCACCACGGGTGCAGCGCACAGCACCGCATGCCCCAGCCCCAGCGCTTCAGGCTGGCGCACCGCGGCAAAGTGCATACCGGCCGGTGCCGTCTGCCGCGCCACCGCCAACAGCGCGGTCTTGCCGCGACGCGCCAATTCTGCTTCCAGCTCGTAGTGCTTGTCGAAGTGATCCTCGATGGCGCGCTTGCTGCTGTGGGTGACAAACACGATGCGCTCGATGCCGGCAGCGGCCGCCTCCTCCACCACATACTGAATCAGCGGCTTGTCCACCAGGGTGATCATCTCCTTGGGAATCGCCTTGGTGGCGGGCAGAAAGCGTGTACCCAGCCCTGCGACGGGCAAAACGGCGGTTTTCACAGCTGTGGACATGACCGTTCAGCTCCTCAAAAAATCGAATTCGAAAAAAGTCGGGGACCCCCCGTCAGATCACCCTGGAATAGCGCGCCGGCTTGCGCGGCTGCTTGAGATAAGCGTCGAACACCATGGCGATATTGCGGATCAGCAGGCGCCCACGCGGCAGCACTTCCAACCCCTGTTCATGCAGGGTGAGCAGACCGTCTGCCGCCATATCCTGCAGGCGCGTCAGCTCGTCGGCAAAGTATTCGTGAAAGTCGATGCCCCACTGCGCCTGCAGCGCCGGGAAATCCAGCACGAAGTTGCTCATCAGCTTCATGATCACATCGCGGCGCAGCTCGTCATCCTCGGTAAGCATTACGCCGCGGAAGATGGCCAGCTCGTGCGCATCGATGCGGGCGTAGTAGTCGGGCAGCGCCTTAAGGTTCTGCGCATAGGTGTTGTCGATCAGCGAAATGGAGGTGGCGCCCATGGCCACCAGATCGCACTCGGCGTGGGTGGAATAGCCCTGAAAGTTGCGATACAGCGTGCCGGCGCGCTGCGCTACCGCCAGCTCGTCGTCCGGCTTGGCGAAGTGATCCATGCCGATATAGACATAGCCCGCCTGCGTGAGCCGCTCAATGGTGGCGGCGAGGATGTCCAGTTTTTGCTGCGGCGTGGGCATAGTGGCCGGATCCATGCGCTTCTGCGTGGGGAACAGCTCGGGCAGGTGGGCGTAGTTGAACACGCTGAAGCGCTCCGGTGCCACATCAAGCAGCTTCTCCAGCGTCTCCATAAAGCTGTCCCGCGTCTGATACGGGAGGCCGTAGATCAGATCCACATTGATGGACTTGAAGCCATTGTCCCGCGCCGCGTGCAGCACGGTGAAGGTCTCTTCCTCACTCTGAATGCGGTTGACCGCCTTCTGCACCTGCGGATTGAAGTCCTGCACGCCCAGACTCATGCGGTTGAACCCCAGCTGGCGCAGCAGCGCCACCGTCTCCGCCGTGGCTTCGCGCGGGTCGATCTCGATGGAATACTCGCCGCTGTCGTCCTCCAGCAGATTGAAGTGCTGGCGCGTCTTGTCCATCAGCGCGCGCATCTCATCGTGGCTGATAAAGGTGGGCGTGCCGCCGCCCCAGTGCAGCTGCGCCACCACGCGCTCTCGGTCGAACAGTTCCCCCTGCAGCTCGATCTCGCGAAACAGCCGCTGCATATAGGGCGTGGTCTTGCTGCGCTCGCGCGTCCACACCTTGTTGCAGGCGCAGTAGAAACAGACCGTATCGCAGAAGGGGATATGGAAATAGAGCGACAGATCGCGACCATCCGCATTGGAGCGCTCGGCCGCCGCACGGTAGTCGGCGGGGCCGAATTCCTCCGTGAACTGCACCGCCGTCGGGTAGGAGGTGTAGCGCGGGCCGGCGGTGTTGTATTTTTCGATCAGTGCCGGATCAAACTCGATGGACTGTGTCTTCACGCAGGTATCCCTTTTCGTTCACAATGCCAAACCACGCCTGATTGCGGCCGTTCTCCTTGGCGCGGTAGAGCAGCTGGTCCACCGCATCGAAAAGCCGCCCTTCCGGCGGCAGTTCCGCAAAATCCGGCGGAATCAGCAGGCTGCCCAGACTGAAGGTAATGGGCCACGGCAAAGCCAGGCGCTTCTGCAGTTCGCTCGGATCATACCGGCTCAACAGGCGCTGCGCAAATGCCTCCGCCCCCCTGGCATCTTCGTGCAGCGTGAGCAGGACGAACTCCTCTCCACCCCAGCGATAAAGACGATCCTCCTTGCGTAGCAATGGCTGCAACATCTCCACCAATCCCTTAAGCACCTGGTCTCCCACCGCGTGCCCCAGCGTATCGTTGACGCGCTTGAACAGGTCGATATCCAGCAGGTGCACCGCCACGTACAGATTATGTCGCTTGCCGAGGCGCAGGAGCTTGACCGCATCCAGCTCGAAGCTGCGCCGATTGGGCAGATCGGTCAGGGGATCCAGCGTAGCGGCCGTAACAAAGTGGCTGTCGATGACCTTGAGCAGCTCCTGCCCGATCGCTTCCGACGCGGCTTCCATGGCCCACAGGTGGGTCAGCAGCCCCTCCACGTCTCCCGTGCGGGCATACTCGACGATCTGAGCGGCAATGTCATGTACCTGGCGATGGGCCGCATCAAATGCTTCCCGCTCGCTTTCCGGAATGAACGACCACCCACCCTGCTGCAACCAGCGCCCCAGGCGGCACTTGGCAGGGTCCAGCTCCGACTGGCCTGTCTCCTTCTCCCCCAGTGCATAGCGAAAGGCACGGATCTTCCACGCCTGATGATCGGTAAAGGCGTTCAGCAATACCTCCGGTGCCGGGCGGTCAATCAGGGCATACAGCCGGCGAATACGTGCCACTTCGTACTCGGCCCGTTCCTGAAAGCGCGCCACAAGCGCTTCCAGCTGATAGGTAATGGCGAGAATGGACTGCACCAGATCCACCAGATGACAGAGAATTTGCGCCAGCCGGCGATTATCCTGAGCCTCGGCGAAATCGATAAACGCTTCGCGCACGCGACTGAGCAGCAGATGATCCTGATATTCGGGCACGCCGCGGCGCTCCAGCTCGACAATGCGCTGATAAATTTCAGCAAAGGCAATTTCGGCACCCGAGGCAATCAGGTAAGGAAACAGCGAATCATCCAGGAGAGACAGCACCCGCCCATCGATAGCCTCTTCCCTCGCCCAGGCGATGATCGCAGCACGCTGCTCGGTCCAGGCCGCCCGCCACTGCGGATACACGGCTCGCAGAAGCTCGGCTTCCCTTTCGCCAAAGCCCAGCGCGTGTTTAATGTGAAGAATATCGAACATGTGGCAGCTGTTTTGTAGCCATTTTTTGTTCTACTTTAACACCGATAACCGCAGGGACAAAACCTCGCACCGCCGGACAATTATTCCGGTTGCAGACGCCACACACGGTGAATGCGTGCATTGCGCTCGAAATCCGGCGGCAGGGTTTCGCGGGTAATCTCCTGCACTTGCCAATGCTGCACCAGCGCGGTCTCATCCAGCTTAAACCCGCGCAGATTGGTGGAAAAGATGAGCGTGCCGGAGGGCTTGAGCAGGGCCCGCGCCTGCTCGATCAGGCGCACATGATCCCGCTGAATGTCCAGTGTTCCCTCCATGCGCTTGGAAGTGGAAAAGCTGGGCGGATCGAGAAACACCACATCGAAGCGGCCCTGCTCGGAACGCGGCGGCCTTTGCAGCCAGCGCAGCACGTCGGCGCGCTCAAGGCGGTGCGCATCCGCATCCAACCCATTCAGATCCAGATTCATGCGCGCCCACTCCAGATAGGTGCGCGACATGTCCACGCTCAGCGTCTCCCGCGCGCCGGCCACCGCCGCCTCCACCGAGGCACTGGCGGTGTAGCAGAACAAATTCAGCAACCGCTTGCCTGCGCTCAACTTCGCCACCTCGCGCCGCACCCAGCGATGATCCAGAAACAGGCCCGTGTCCAGATAATCGACAAAATTGACCCACAGGCGCGCGCCGTTTTCCAACACCTGGTGAAAGTCGCGCGTGGCCGCCAGCTTTTCATACTGCTGCCTGCCCTTTTGCCGCTGGCGCACCTTGTACACTACCTTATCCGCCGGCACATCCAGCACGCCCGGCAGTGCGGCCAGCGCCTCGAAGCGATGCTGGCGCACCTTGCGCTCGTCCACCGAACGGGGCGGCGCATACTCGTACACCACCACCCAGCGGCCGTCATCCAGCGTGTCGTACACATCCACCGCCAGCGCATACTCCGGCATGTCGGCATCATAGACGCGAAACGCCTGCACACCTTCCTGCTTCAGCCAGCGGCGCAGCCGCTTCAGATTCTTGCGAACCCGGTTGGCAAACGCCTGCGCGCCGGGACTGTGCGCCAGTTGCGGATAGCGTTCCGCCACTGCCCGCGCCAGCCACAGACCGGTCTCGAGCGGCGGGTGGCGGAAATGTTCGGGGTCAATGGCATAACGGTACAGTTGGCACTCCAGCGCACCATTGCGAAAGGCATGACTGCGCAACGGCCGCAGGCCAACCTGCTTCACGGCATCTGCATTACAGGTAAACAGCGCCGCCTGCCATCTGACAAAGTGCTGCCTGAGAGTATCGCCCAGCGCCCGATACAACTCGCCCACCGACGCCTTTTCCGCCAGCCGCTCGCCATAGGGGGGGTTGCACACCACAAGCCCCTGCCGGGCAGACGGGCGCGCGTCGCGCACATCGCCCTGCTGCAGCAAGACCTTGTCCCGCAGACCGGCCTGCGCCACGCAGTGTTTCGCCGCCTTGAGGCTGCGCGGGTCGATATCGCGCCCCACGATGGGCAGATCCAATTGCGCCAGCCCCTGCTCGGCCCGGGTGCGTGCATCCGCCACCAGCCGTTGCCACAAGGCTTTATCGTGCTGGCGCCACAGCGTCAGACTCATGTCCGCCGCACGATCCAGCAGTGGTGCGCGATCCGCCGCCAGCCACGCACCTTCGATGAGAAAGGTAGCGCTGCCACACATGGGGTCCAGCAGCGCACCGCCCGCTTCAGCAACGCGTGGCCACCCTGCGCGCAGCAGCACCGCTGCGGCCACATTTTCCTTGAGTGGGGCGGCAATGCGCGCCCCGGCCCGATAACCGCGCTGATGCATGCCAAACCCCACCAGATCCAGATAAAGCACCGCCTGATTCCTGTGCAGATGCGCGTGCAGGGCCAGATGGGGGCTGTCGGTGCTGACGCTGGGGCGCGGCAGGCCGCGGTCGCGAAAGCAGTCCACCAGCGCATCCTTGATTTTCAGCGCGCCGAAATGGGTATGACGGATGGTGGACGAGGTGCCGGTAAAGCTCACCGCAAAGGGGGTGTCCGGCGCGAGATGCTCGCTCCAGTCCACCGAACGCGCCAGCGCATAGAGATCCTCGCCGTCGTGCACCTCGCCTGCGGCCAGTTGCAGATAGACACGGTTGGCCGTACGCGACCACAGCGCTGCACCATAGCCCACGGCCGGAGCGCCACTGAAGGCCACACCACCGCCGTGCAGACGGGTGCTGGTCGCACCAAGACTTTTCAGCTCATCGCGCAGCAATTCCAGAGCACCGGCGGGGGCTGTGGCAAAATAACGGGCATCAACCATAAACGACGATCTACCTCAATGAAAACATGGATATTCCGGCTCGCCATTGTAATGCTTTTGCCGGCCCTGCACGCCCACGCCGCCGAACGCCCGCTGGATGAAAAGGCGTTCCACGCCTGGATCGAACAGACGATCGTGCCCAAGGCGCGCGCCGCCGGCATCAAGCCGAAAACCCTGCGCTTTCTCAAGCAGGTCAAGCTGCGCCCGCAAATCGTGCAGAAGGATCGCAACCAATCCGAATTCGTGCTGACTTTCTGGCAGTACTATCAGCGCACAGTCACCCCGGCGCGTATCAAAAAAGGACAGGAACTTTACAAGAAATATCGCCCCCTGCTGGACGAGGTCACGCGGAAGACGGGCGTCCCCGGCCGTTTCCTCATCGCCTTCTGGGGCATGGAGACCAACTACGGCAGCTTCACCGGCAACACGCCCATACTGGATGCGCTGGCCACCCTCGCCTACGAGGGCCGCCGCGAGAAGTTCTTCACCCGCGAACTGATTGCAGCCCTGAAAATCCTGCAAAAATATGACTTCAAGCCCGCCGAAATGACCGGCTCATGGGCCGGTGCGGTGGGTCAGGTGCAGTTCATGCCCTCAAATGTGCTGCGCTACGGGCAGGATGGCAATAGGGACGGCAAGGTGGATCTGTGGCACAACATGCACGATGCCTTCCTCTCAGCCGGCTACTTCCTCAACCATCTGGGCTGGCACGCGAAAGAGACTTGGGGTCGTGAGGTGCGCCTGCCGAAAGACTTCGACTACGCCCTGGCGAACGGCATTCAGCGTCGCAGCCTGAAGGAGTGGGCCCGGCTCGGTGTGCGCCGGGGCGACGGCGCCCCCTTGCCCAGGGCGGACATCATGGCCGCCGTGTATGTGCCGGAAGGCAAGCATGGTCCTGCCTTCCTGCTCTATCCCAATTTCTACGTCATCAAGAAGTGGAACCGCTCCTACTACTATGCGGTCGCCGTGGGTCGCCTGGCGGACCGAATCGCCGGGCTGCCGCCACTGCATGCGAAGCCGCCCAAAGAAGTGAAGGCCATGCCGCGGGCACGTCTGAAAGGGATTCAGCAGACCCTCAAGGACGCCGGCTATCCGGTGGGCAAGGTGGATGGAATGTTTGGCGGCAAGTCCCGGGCCGCATTGCGCCAGTGGCAGAAGAAGCACGGCATGAGCAGCGACGGCTATCCGTCCGAAGCGGTATGGAAAGCCATGCAGTCGCAATCATCTGCAGGAGAAAAGGCCCATGCCACGCCCTAAGCAGCCCTCCATTCAGCGCTGCCGCAAGTCACTGCGGCCGTGCACTAATGCAGCGTGGCCCTTCTGGAAGGCGCAGGCACGCCTGTCGCGCATCGGCCTGCGTCTCGCCGGGCTACGTAGCCGCCTAAAACGGCCTGTCAACTGCGATGATAGGGATGGTGGTTGAGCACGCTCCAGGCGCGATAGAGCTGCTCGGCAACAATAATGCGCACCAGCGGGTGGGGAAAGGTCAGTTTTGACAGCGACCAGGTCCAGCGCGCCTTCTGCAAGAGCGCGCCATCCAGCCCATCGGGGCCGCCCACCAGCAGCGCCACATCCTGCCCGCCTTCGAGCCACTGCTCCAGCTTGCGCGACAGCCCCACGGTGGACACTTCCTGTCCGTATTCATCCAACGCGATAACCAGCGCGCCCTTGGGGATCGTCTTTTCGATCAGCGCCGCTTCCTTGCGCTTGAGCTGATCCACCGACTGGTTCTTGCTGCGCTGCGGCATGGGCAGCTCGATGAGGTTGAGCGCGCAGCAGTCCGGCAGGCGCTTGGCATACTCGGCAAAGCCGGTTTCCACCCAGTCGGGCATTTTCTGTCCAATGGTGATCAGATGGATGTTCATTCAGTCTCTTCCCGCAGGGGGGGCCACGGACCAGAGCTTTTCCAGCGCGTAGTGGGCACGCGCCCGCTCGGTCATGATGTGCACCACCACATCGCCCAGATCCACCAGCACCCATTCGGGGTCCTGCGGCGCTTCCACGCCCAGTGGCGGTGCACCCGCCGCCTTGGCGTCCTTCACGACGGCATTGCCCAGCGCCTTAACATGAGTCGTGGAGGTGCCGGTGGCGATCACCATATAGTCGGCAAAATCGCAGCGGTCGTGCACGTCGAGCGTCTGCAGGTCACGGCCCTTGCCGTCCTCCAGCGCATGAATCACCAGATCTTTCAGCTGTTCAGCCTGCATGGGTCTCCTTGCGATACAGTTGATGGGTGTCGATATACTCTACCACGGTCTCGGGCGTGAGATAGCGGACGGAACGCCCGGCGGCCAGACGGGCGCGGATAGCCGTGGCACTGATGTCCAGCTGCGTCACCGGCAGAAAGCCGATTTTGCCGGCCGGCGCATCGAAATGCAAAGGGGGGTCCCCGACTTTTTCAAAGTGCCAGTTTTGCCGGTACAGCGCAAGGGCGTCCGGCAGACGGTTTTCCGCCCCAGGACGCCGGGTGACGACGATATTGGCCAGTTTGAGGATGTCCTGCCAGCGGTGCCAGCGGGTAAAGGCGGCGATGGCGTCCGCGCCCATCATCAGCACCAGCTCGGCGGTGGGAAAATCACGTTTCACACTTTCCAGCGTCTCCACCATATAGCTGGGGCCGCCACGGTCGATTTCACGCCGGTCCAGCACAAAGCGCGGCTGCGGTGCTATGGCAAGCTCCACCATGCGCACCCGATGACTGGCGGCCACCGACGGCGTACCGCGGTGCACGGGCTGACAGGCGGGAATGAAGCGCATCTCGTCCAGCGCGAGGGATTCCAGCACCTCCAGCGCCGGGCGCAGATGGCCGAAATGAATGGGGTCGAAGGTGCCGCCGTTGACGCCGATGCGCATTTACGGCACCACCTCCGCCAGATCCCCCTTCTGCTCCAGCCAGGCACGGCGGTCGGCGGCGCGCTTTTTCGCCAGCAGCATGTCCAGCACTGCCTCGGCCTGCCCTTCTTCCAGCGTGAGCTGTACCAGTCGGCGCGTCTCCGGCGCCATGGTGGTTTCGCGCAGCTGCTTCGGGTTCATCTCGCCCAGGCCCTTGAAGCGGGTCACCTGCACCTTGCCGGGCAGTTTCTCCGCCGCGATGCGATCGAGAATACCCTGCTTTTCCGCCTCGTCCAGCGCATAGAACACCTGCTTGCCTACATCGATACGGTACAGCGGCGGCATGGCCACATAAATGTGGCCGTTGGCCACCAGCGCCGGGAAGTGGCGCACGAACAGCGCCACCAGCAGGGTGGCGATATGGGCGCCGTCGGAGTCGGCGTCGGCGAGAATGCAGATCTTGCCGTAGCGCAGCCCGGACAGGTCGTCGCTGCCGGGGTCCACGCCGATGGCCACGGCGATGTCGTGAATCTCCTGCGAGGCGAGCACCTGCTCCGGCGGCACTTCCCACGCATTCAAAATCTTGCCGCGCAGGGGCATGATCGCCTGGGTGGTCTTGTCGCGCGCCTGCTTGGCGGAGCCACCGGCGGAATCCCCTTCCACCAGAAACAGTTCGGTCAGCGCCAGATCGGTTTCAGTGCAGTCGGCCAGCTTGCCCGGCAGGGCGGGGCCCGAAGTCACCTTCTTGCGCGCCACCTGCCTGGCCTTGCGATTGCGCGCCTGCGCATTGCCGATGGCCAGTTCGGCGATGGCGGTGCCCTCCTCCACATTGGCGTGCAGCCACAGGCTCAGCGCGTCCTTGACTACGCCGGAGATGAACGGCACGCACTCCCGCGACGACAGGCGCTCCTTGGTCTGCCCGGCAAACTGCGGATCCAGCATCTTGGCGGAGAGCACATAGCTCACCTGCGCGAACACATCATCGCCCACCAGCTTGACCCCACGCGGCAGCAGAGCGTGCACATCGCAAAATTCCCGCACCGCTTCCAGCAAGCCCTGACGCAAGGCATTCACATGGGTGCCGCCCTGGGGCGTGGGAATCAAGTTGACATAGCTTTCCTGCAGCGGCGGTTCGCCTTCGCTGACCCACGCCAGCGCCCAGCTCACCGCTTCGGAGTCGCCGCTGGCCTCGCCGGTAAAGGCGTTTTCCGGCAGGTGGGGACGCTCGCCCAGCGCCGCCAGCAGATAGTCGCGCAGGCCGTCCTCGTAATACCATTCCACCTGCTCACCGCTCACCTCATCGATAAAGCGCACCCGCAGGCCCGGACACAGCACCGCCTTGGCGCGCAGCAAGTGTTTCAGGCGCTGGATATTGAACTTGGGTGTATCGAAGAACTGCGGGTCGGGCCAGAAGCGCACCCAGGTGCCCGTGGAGCGCTTGCGCTGGGTCTTGCCCACCTCGTGCAGCGGCTCCGCCACTTCGCCGTTTTCAAAGGCGATGCGCCAGATGGCGCCATCGCGCCTGATCTCCACCTCCAGCCGCCTGCTCAGTGCATTGACCACCGACACGCCCACGCCATGCAGCCCGCCACTGAAGCTGTAGGCCTTGTTGGAAAACTTGCCACCCGCATGCAGCTTGGTGAGGATCACCTCCACACCGGGCACGCCCTCTTCGGGGTGAATGTCCACCGGCATGCCGCGGCCGTTGTCGCGCACGCTCAGGCTGCCGTCGGCATGATGGATTACCTCGATCTCGTCGGCAAAGCCGGCCAGCGCCTCGTCCACGCTGTTGTCGATCACCTCCTGCGCCAGATGGTTGGGGCGCGTGGTGTCGGTGTACATGCCGGGGCGCTTGCGCACCGGCTCGAGACCGGTCAGTACTTCAATTTCTGCAGCGGTATATTCACTCATCGCGTTCTCTCAAGGATGGTGTGGACGATTCCTGTTCGGAACCGGTCATGCGCTTCAGCCACAGGGGCGGTAGCAGGGTGCTCAGGATAACCACAAAGATCATCACCGCATAGATGTCCTGGGTGAACAGCTTCGCCGTGCGGCCCAGTTCGGCGAAAATCAGCCCCACTTCGCCGCGCGGCACCATGGCGACACCAATGCGCCAGCGTTCCCTCGCCTCCATGCGCGGCAGAATCAGGCCCGCTGCCACCTTGCTGGCCACCGCAACCAGCAGCAGCACGCCACCCAGCGCCCAGAAAGCGGGGCTGTTCCAGTGCACCACGGTCAGATCCACCGCCAGTCCCACGCTGACGAAAAAGATGGGGGTGAACAGGTGGATCAACGGTTGCATCTGCTGATTGACCGCTTCGGTAAAGCGCTCGTCGGTCTGAATGAACGCAGCAAACGGCACGATAAAGCGCCGCGACAGCGCCACGCCGGCGGCAAAGGCGCCCAGAATTTCCGGTGCACCGAACAAATGCGCCACCCAGGCGAAAAACAGTACCAGCGCGATGATAAAGGTGGGCACGAAGCCGGGCAACCCCCGGTAGCGCAGTTCATAGGTGCGCAGAAAATGGGACATGACCGACGCCAGCAGCGGCGCCACCGCCAGAAACAGCGCCAGCATGCCCAGCGTGCGCAGGGTGTGCGACCAGCTCACCTGACCGGTGAGGGCGAAATCAGCCAGCAGCACCAGCAGCACCACGCCCACGATATCATCCAGCACAGCGGCGCCCACCACCACCTGGGCAGCCGTGGTGTGGGTCAGCTTCAGGTCGCGCAGCACCCGCAGCGTGATGCCGATGCTGGTGGCAGTGAGGGTGCCGCCGATAAACAGCGATGTCAGTAGCGGCAGATCGAACCCGTAACGGCTCACCGCGAAACCGCCCGCAAACGGCAGCACGACACCCGTCAGCGCCACGGTCACCGCGTTGAAGGTGTGCGCCTTGAGCTTTTCCACATCCACCTCGAGGCCGATTTCAAACAGCAGCAGAATGATGCCGATCTCGGCCAGCAGGCGAATCATGTCGTTCATATGGACCCATCCCAGCAGACTGGGGCCCAGCATGAGTCCGGCAGTCACCTCGCCCAGCACGGGCGGGATGCCCATACGCGCGAAAAGCTCGGCGAAAATGCGCGCGCTGACGAGAATCAGAAACAGCTGCAGCAGAAAGGCATGGGCTTCCATTCAAGCATCCTTGAGAATACAAACCAATAAAAAGCCCTTCACGACGAAGGGCTCCATCACTGGGGTGGCGAGGCGCTACAGCACGGCAAGCGCGGCGTCGTAGTCCGGCTCCTGCGCGATCTCGGGCACCAGCTGTGCATGGCGCACAATATTGTCTTCGTCCAGCACCACCACCGCCCGGGTACACAGACCGCGAAGCGGCCCGCTGGCGATGCACACGCCGTAGTCGCGCGCGAACTGACGCTCGTGCATCAGCGACAGGAACGTGATGTTGCGAATGCCGTGGGTTTCGGCGAAGCGCTGCTGCGCAAAGGGCAGGTCCGCCGACACGACCAGCGTGGCCAGATTGTCGATACTACCCACGCGCTCGTCGAATACCTGTATGGATTTGGCGCACACGCTGGTATCCAGACTGGGCACGATATTGAGCAGCTTGCGCTTGCCGGCGAAGTCCGCCAGGGTCACATCCCCCAGATCCAGTGTCGTCAGGCTGAAATCCGGCGCATGGTCGCCCACCCGCGGAAAGGAACCGGACAGCTCCACCGGTTCACTCTTGAATGTTACCTTGTGCATGCCAGACCCTCCTCTGTTGTCGCTTGTGTCCATTGAACCACAGCTTTAGAATGCCGGTAAATCCCGTGGAATTCAACCATGCCCAATCGAGACCTGCACGATCAGCGCCGCGACTACGAAGGCCCCGCCTTGCTGCGGGAAGACCTGCATGCCGACCCCATCTATCAGTTCAGCGAGTGGATGGAAGAAGCCGAGCTGAGCGGCATCCTCGACCCCACCGCCATGACCCTTGCCACGGCGGACACCCTGGGCCGTCCCCATGCCCGCATCGTGCTGCTCAAGCAGTTCGGACCGGAAGGCTTTGTGTTCTATACCCATGGCCTGAGCGACAAAGGCCGCGAGCTGGCGCTCAACCCGCATGCCGCGTTGCTGTTTTACTGGGACCGGCTCGACCGGCAGGTACGCATCGAAGGACGCGTGGAAACCCTGCCGCGCGAAACGGTGTGTGCCTACTTCCACCAGCGCCCCCGCGACAGTCAGCTCTCCGCGCTGATTTCCGACCAGAGTCAGCCGGTGGCGAGCCGTGAAGCGCTGGAAAACCGCCTCGCCGCTGCCGATGCGGCCTATCCCGATGACGTGCCCTGCCCCAGAGACTGGCAGAGCTATCGCGTGATACCGGAACGGTTCGAGTTCTGGCAGGGTCGCCCCAACCGCCTGCACGACCGCTTTGTATACCAACGCAAGGGCGGGCACTGGCAGATCGAACGGCTGGCACCGTAAATGACAAGACTTGTACCCCTGGCGTGGCAAGTGAACGAACACCCGCAACAACGCCCCATCAAGCTGCATCCCAGCTGGCTCAAGGTGGTGGGCGACGAGTTCCACAAGCCTTACATGCAGCAGCTGCGCACCTTTCTGATAGGTGAGATGCAGGCGGGCAAGGTCATACTGCCCGAGCCCAAGCTCTGGTTCAACGCCCTCAACTCCACGCCTTTTGATCAGGTAAAAGTGGTGATTCTTGGACAAGATCCCTACCCCACACCCGGGCACGCCCACGGCCTGTGCTTTTCCGTGCTGCCACAGGTGAAACCGCTGCCCAAGTCCTTGCAGAACATTTTTAAGGAGTTGAAGGACGACACCGGCATCGATCACTTTGCCAACGGTTGCCTGCAGGGTTGGGCGCAACAGGGCGTGCTGCTGCTCAATGCCGTGCTGACGGTGGAAGCCGGCAAGCCCAACAGCCACCAGGGCAAGGGATGGGAGACCTTCACCGATGCCGTGGTACACGCCATCAGCCAGAAACGGGAAAACATGGTCTTTCTGCTCTGGGGGGCCTATGCGCAGAAAAAGGGCCGCATTATCGACCCGCGCCGCCACCACATTCTCAAGGCACCGCACCCCTCGCCCCTGTCAGCCCACCGCGGCTTTTTCGGCTGCCGTCACTTCTCCAAGACCAATATCTATTTGACGCAGCAGGGCCTTGAGCCTATCGACTGGTCACAATAGAACACGCTTCGTGGCGGTTATGTCCCTATAGTGCTGTAAATTGAATTGGCCACCGTGGCCTCCTCACCGTAGGATTGATGTTGCAAAGCATTAACCAACCGAGAGGAGAAAACACGATGGCCGAGTACAAGTATTACGGTAAACGACACCCTGTTGTCCAATCTGCTCACAGGTGACAGACAGGGACTGGGAGAACTGGTGGAGAGCGTACTCAATCAAGTGCTTGAAGCACAGGCCGAAGAATCAAGGGGTGCGAAAAGCAGCGGGTTGTGACCAAGGCGGCCCTGCTGGTCTCGGGCATTAATGCCGAAGGCTATCGCGAGGTGCTCGGCATCCGCATGGGCGACAGCGAATCGGAAAGCTTCTGGCGTGACCTGTTCAACGGGCTCAGGCAACGGGGTCTTGAGGGTGTGGCCTTCGTCGTCTCGGAAAGTGCGCAGACGGGAACGGGTCATCCGCATCTTTCCCAACGAGGCATCGGCCGAACGGCTCATTGGGGCACTGCTGGCCGAGATACATGAGGATTGGCAGGACAGGCGATACCTGGACATGAGCGAGTTTAACGAATGGTGGGAAGCGCAACAGGCTTGCGAGCGAAAGACGGATAAGGTGGTCGGTATCGATCACTGAGCCCGGAGCAATGTCAAACCTGCGCAAGGGAATTTACAGCAGATTTGGGACTTGACCCCGGCATCAACCATGCACCCAGCAACAGAAAAAGAGACAAAGCGATTTTGATGATCATGGTTTTCGTTTAAACAGAAAAGAAAATGGTCATACAAGGCATTTGCCACACCAGGGGCCAATCCGTTATAGTGCCGAGACATTCTTCCATTAAACAAAAGGACAGAGGATCCATGAAGAAATTGACCATTCTGATCGCCGCCGGTCTGATGACCGCCTCCGTTACCGCTCAGGCAGCTCCGCAACAGGCGCGCAGCCCCATGGCGCAGGCGCTTGATCTGACGCCTGAGCAGGAAGCCAAAATCAACAAGATCCGTGACACCTATCAGGCCAAGATCAAGGCACTGGTGGAAAAGGCCGACAAGGAAATCCGTGCCGTGCTGACCCCGGAGCAGAAGAAGAAGCTGGCACAGATCGAAGCGCAGCGTCAGGCCATGATTGAGCAGATGCGCCAGCGCATGCAGCAACAGCAGCAGGGCGCGCCGCACGGCAAGTAAGCCATGGGGCAACGCAAGCCGTCGCTGGATACCCGTGTCGCCGAGTGGGAACGCAAGGTTCAGCGCCCGCTCAAGGCGGATGAGGCAAAACGACTGGCTGCATTGCTGCGTGTGTTGCTTCAGTCTGAATCACCGCCCTCCAAACCCCAAGTTAAAAGCCTCAAGCACTGATACAGCCCGCTTCCGCGGGCTTTTTCATATCCTTTCCGACCTCCCCGGAGGAATCTGTCTTTCACGCCCATCCCCACCCACGTTGCTCAAGCAACCAAGGCCCCTTGTCGGGCCGGGGGGCTTCAACGAACCCGCAAACTAATGCCATGCCGTATGCATACGGGCAATAAATTGGTCGCAGCAGGGGGGCGTCACCACCTTGAAACAGATATAAAAAGCCCGCATGTGCGGGCCGGTTGAAAAGGTTCCTGTCACATCAGTGGCAGGGTGGTCGCTGCAGGGCCGCTTCCACGTCATCGCGCACGGCCTTGCCGCGCAGCTTTTCCACTAGGGCAAGTGCAAAATCCATGGCAGTGCCCGGCCCTTTCGAGGTCACGATGCCATCATCCTCCACCACCGCAGCATCCACATACTGCATGTCCTTGGCCGGATGCTGATCGAGCACGCCCGGATAACTGGTGGCCTTGTGGCCATCCAGTAGTCCCGCCTCGCGCAGCACCTGTGGTGCGGCGCAGATGGCGGCCACATACTTGCCCTGCGCGTGCATGCGGCGCAGAATCTCCAGAATGCGCGCATCCTGCATCAGATAGTCCGCCCCTGGCAGACCGCCCGGCAGGGCCACCAGATCAAAGTCTTCATCCTTGACAGCATCCAGGGTGGTCTTGGCCACCAGAACCGTACCGCGGCTGGCGTGAATCTCACGATTGTTATCCAGACTAGCGCTGACCACTTCGATGCCGCCGCGCACGAGAATATCCATGATGGTGACGGCTTCCAGCTCCTCACATCCCTGCGCCAGCGGCACCAGAACCCGTTTGCTGTCTGCCATGATCACTCCTCCTTCTGCAGCTGCACCAGCGACATGCCCTTGAGCAGATTGAGCGCTTCATAGAGCTCGTAATCCTTGTCGAGCAACTTCTTGACCTCCGTGCGTTCAGCATCAGCCTTCTTCTGCTTTACGGGCTTGTCGTCCTTGTGATCCAGATGCCCTTTAAGGTCGGCTTCGTGGATTTCAAGTGGATCGTTTTCTTCCACCTTCTGCACTTTCAAGCGCGGGATCACCACATCAGGGACGATACCTTCGGCCTGAATGGAACGACCGGAAGGCGTGTAGTAACGCGCGGTAGTCAGCTTGATGGCCGCACCATTGCTCAGCGGCATCAGCGTCTGCACGGAGCCCTTGCCAAAGGTCTTGCGACCGGCCACGAGAGCTCGGTGGTGATCCTGCAGCGCGCCGGAGACGATTTCGGACGCAGAGGCGGAGCCCTCGTTCACCAGCACCACGACGGGGCGCCCATCCATCACATCACCGCGACGCGCTTCGAATTTCATCTGCGCATCTTCGTTACGCCCCTTGGTGTAGACGATCAATCCCTTGTTCAGGAAGGCGTCCGACACCTGCACAGCTGCGGTAAGCACGCCACCGGGGTTATTGCGCAGATCCAGCACCAGGCCTTTCAGCGGCGCACCATTCTTCTCTTCCAGCTTCTCGATGGCTTCCACCATTTCGGAACCGGTTCGCACCTGGAACTGGCTGATGCGCACATAACCAAAGCCCTCTCCCAGCAGTTTCTTCTTGACGGATTTCACCTGGATGATGGCGCGCTTCAGCTTGATCACCAGCGGCTTGTCCTCACCCTTGCGCACGATGGTCAGCGTCACTTCGGTGCCAGGCTTACCGCGCATCAGCTTGACCGCTTCGGTAAGGGTCATGCCCTTCACCGGCTTGTCGTCGATCTTGATGATCAGGTCGCCAGCACGAATACCGGCCTTCTGAGCGGGCGTGTCGTCGATGGGCGCCACCACCTTGACGAAACCGTCCTTGTCCATGCTGACTTCCATGCCCAGGCCGCCAAACTCGCCCGTGGTGTGCTCCTGCATCTCCTTGAAGCTTTCCGGCGGCAGGTAGTCGGAATGGGGATCCAGATTGGACACCATGCCCTTGATGGCATATTCCAGCAGCTTGTCGTCGCTGACCGGCTCCACATAACTGCGTTCCACGGCATTGAATACCTCAACGAACGTGCGCAGTTCCTGCAGCGGCAGCCCGCTGGCAGACTTGCCCTTGTCGCTCGCGGTGACGGTGGCGGCGACAACCAGTGTCCCGCCCAGCATTGCGCCGGAAACCAGCCATCCGATTTTCTTCATCCACTGGCCTGTCATGAAAGCTCCTTTATCGTGTGATTTGCCCTCCCCTGGCGGAAGAGCACAAGTTTTTTCTTGGTTCATTATAAATAAGTTTGCATGACACAACGGGGACACGCCGGTAGAATTGGCATATCGCTATATTCGAACATAATGTTATAAAAAACAACATCAACCAGAAGGTCAAGGCTCATGCTGCAGCAGGTGGACCATCAGTTTTTTGACATGCGTGAGGACAATATCGAACAGGCCGCCCGTGCGCTCAAGGCCATGGCGCACCCCTTGCGGCTGAAAATTCTCTGTGTCATCGGCGAAGGGGAAATGCCCGTCATGGAGATCGTCGAGAAGGTAGGCACAACACAGAGCAACGTATCCCAACACCTGGATATCCTGCGGGAAAAGGGCATTGTGGTTTCCCGCCGGGATGGGAGCAAGATTCTCTGCAGCGTGGCGAGCCCGCAGATCCTCGACCTGATGGATGCCATGCAGAAGACATTCTGCCCGGCCTGAACCTACCCGTTCAACTCAAGAGACATTCTGAATAGCCAGGCGCTGTGCCCAGGCTTTCTGCGCCGTCACTCCCGCTTCAACGAGCGGTGAGCGATTCGAATCATTCCTCTCTTTCGCTCCCGCTTGAGCCGGTGACGCGCTGCGTTTGTCTGACTCACTCCCCTCACGTCCCGGATTAGCATCATACCCCTCACTACGCATGCGCGCCAGCTCCATCTGAGCCTGCGCCATGGCCTGAGCAGCGGCTGCCGCAATACGCAGATCCTGCGCGGAGGGGTTGGCGGGCGCCAGCGCCGCCTGCTGCACCACCTGCATCTTGGCAAGGGTCTTTTCCGGATCCGGTTCTGGCGACACATCAATGCCCACCTCACCGCCAATGGCATAGCGGCGTCCATCCGGCCCCGTCTGATAGGTATAGCGCGCGCCACTGGTGGCATAGCTGCCAGCGGCGGCCAAATGGGCCATTTCGTGCGCGCGCACTTCGCGATCCCGCGCCTTGAGCTGCGCCACCACCGCCTCGACCTGCGCCTGCTGCGCCGCTGTGTTGTCGGCAGACGCATTTGCAGCGGGACGTACCGAGAGGGAGGATTTATGTGCCGACTGCGGTGCCCCTGAACGGGGCGATGCCGTGTCATCCGGCCGCACCACCGTTTTCACCGGACGAGCCGGCTCGCTCGGCAGGACCGCAGCATGGGACGAATGGGCCAGAGGCAGAAGCATCATCGCTCGACATTCCTTACTGGATTATCAACAGGTTAGCACGACAGCACATTTTTTTGAAGTCCATGCCCTCAAGTTACGGACTCCCCGGCCGATATCCACACGGCATACCAAGGAGAATTTCAATGGACATTTCCCCCAACGCCGCCGTCAATGCCGTGTTGAATCAGCAACAGGCGCAATCCCTGCAAAGCGTGCAGATCAGCGTATTTAAAAAGGCGCTGGATCTTCAAAAAAACGGCATACTGCAGCTGATCGCCTCGCTGCCCAACGCCACCCCCCGTGCCGGTCTGCCCGACCATATCGGCACGCAAATCAACACCCAGGCTTGATTGCACCAGCGCTTGCAGCTATGCTTGCTCAATCAAAATTTTTAGAGCAGTACGGGCATGCAGCAAGCGTTGAAAAAGGCGGATGAACTGCTGACACAGGTCAAGTTACCGTCCCTGCCCCAGGAAGTAATCCAGATTCAGGAAGAGCTCAACAAGCGCTACCCGAATACTGTCACGATCGCCAACCTCATTGCTCATCACCCGGAACTGCTCAACAGTTTTCTGGACCTGATCAACTCCTCCATTACCCACATTGACGAGCCCATTCACGATGCACGTTCGGCCGTCAATCTGCTCGGTCTGGACGAGCTTTACAATATCTTTCTTGCCAGTGTCTTCTGCGAACGCATTGCCCAGAACGATGAAGAGCGCGAAATCCTGCAGCACGGGGCCATGGCCGGCATTGCTGCGGCGGAACTCAGCTACTGGGTGGAGGGCATTACCCGCTCGGAGGCCTATCTGGCAGGGCTAACCCAGAACGTGGGCGCCATCTACATGGCCCGTCTGGACCAGGCCTATATGCACTTTTTCCACGACCAGCTCAGCAAGCCCTGGACAGCCTATGAAGCGGAGCTGAAGCACTATGGGACTGCACACACCTTTGTAGGCACGCTCGTGGCAAAGAAATGGCATATCGATCCCGACATCTACAAGGCCATTCTGCTGCACCATGACCGCCAGTTCACCACGAAAACCGTCGGCCACGACAAGGCGCGCAAACTGATTGCCCTCATACTGGTGGCTAACTATGTGGTGGGTGTTACCCTCGGTGAACACTTCATCACCAGTGAACTCAAGGCCTATCGTGATACGGGCATGGAGGTTATCACGCCACCCGATATCGCCATTACCGCTGCCACGGCGGCTGTCATCAAATGGGGCAAGAGCGCCACGCTGGTAAGCGCATCACACTAGGAGGAACGTAAAACCATGCAGCTGATGCTGAACGAAGCCGTAGAAGCCCTGCGGCGTGTTCACCTGCCTTCCCTGCCGGAAGAGGTGATCCGCCTCAAGGAAGAGCTGAACGCCAAATACCCCAACACGGTTACCATCGCCAAGCTGATCAGCCGCAACCCGGAAATGTTCAACCACTTTCTCAAGCTGGTGAACAGCAACCTCACCGAAGCAGATGAGCTGATCAAGGATGCGACCGCTGCAGTCAATATCCTCGGGCTGGAAGAGATCTACAATATCTTTCTCGCCAGCGCCTTTTCCCACTACATTACCCGCGACAAAAACGAACGCGAGATTCTCAACTTCTGCGCCAAGGCGGGCGTGGCCGCAGCAGAGCTTTCGCCCTACGCCGGTGGCATCGCTCGATCGGAAGCCTACCTGGCTGCGCTGACGCAGAATGTGGGCGCCATTTTCCTGCTGCGCCTCGAGCGGGAAGGATACGAGGAGGTGTTTTTCAAACAGCTTTCCAAGCCCTTTTCTGCCTATCGGGAAGAAGCCGAGCTGATGGGCACCACCCACTGCTATGCCGGGCTGATCGCCGCCAAGAAGTGGGGCATGGCGCCCGAAATCGGTCACACCATTCTGCTGCACCATGACACCGACTTTATTGGCAAGACGGCCAATCATCCCAAGGAACGCAAGCTGGTTGCGCTGATCATGATTGCTAACTATCTGGTCACCGCCAGCCTCGGCGAAACCTTCGTCACGCAGGAAATCAAGAAACTCTATACGCTCGGCAATGTGGCACTTTCGCTGCCCGATACGGCGCTCAAGAGCGCCTCACAGGCCGTGCTCAAGTACAGCAAGAAGAAGGGTTAAACGCGCCCGGACGCCTCATGGACCGTCAGCCGCTCACAGAAGTAGTGCGCCAGTGCAATCACCGCCAGCATGGGGGCAAACAGGCTCAGCAGCGGCAGTGCCGCCAGCAGATAGAAGACCATCATGATCAGCGTCGGCGTCCAGTTGGTCACCGGCATCTCCTCCATCAGTAGCTGCTTCGGCAGAATGATGCTGCCGGCATCCAGCATCATGGAATAGCGGAAAAACAGAAAGCCGATCCACCAGAACCACACCACGTTCAGCACCGGCACGAGCAGAATCGGCAGGGTGACGATCAGCAGCAGTAACAGCAGCAGGCCGTACCACAGCACCCGCCCCAGCATCCACGTCAGCGACGCATCGCCACGAAAGACCAGCCCCGGATAGTGCTTCTCGCGCACCACCTTCACCAGCGTATCGGTCATGAAACCGGTAATGATCATGGCGAACAGCAGCACCAGATAGCTGCCCAGTAGAAGCCCCATCAGCCCGGCGGTTACCGCGGCCAGTGCACTGATCAGCCACACCAGCAGCGCCCCGATCAACGGAATCGCCTGCAGGCTCTGCTCGGCGCTGTCCACCCACTGCTCAAAATCCTGCACGATGGGCAGCTGGTGAACCCAGTCGCTGGTGAGCAGAAAGCCAAAAACGCCATAGCCGAGCAGTGAGACGACGATCACCCCAGCAACAAAGGGCACGAACAGACGCATCAGAATGCGCGGGTCGCGCAGATCGCCCAGGGTTCGAAACAGAATATCCAGCCACATGATACGTTTGCTCCTTGCAGGGGGGTCCCCGACTTTTTCACAGTCCGTTTTTGGCGGGCTGAAAAAAACGGGAAAACTCAGTAAATATCGGTCTGCAGGCGGTTTTCAGCCTTGAGCTGGGCCATTTTATCCTCTCCGAGGCACTGGGTCAGCGCATCCAGCACCGCCGGCGCCATGCCGCGCTTGTCGCCGCACAGATAGAAATACGCCCCTTCGGCAAACAGCCGACGCACGTCGTCGGCGTGCTCAAGCACACGGTGCTGCACGTAGATCTTTTCCGCCTGATCGCGTGAGAAGGCGGTCGCCAGCTGCAGTGCACCCTGCGCTACCCAGCCGGTCAGCTGCTCGCGGCAAAGGAAGGTGCTCTTTTCGTGGGTTTCACCAAAAAAGAGCCAGTTCTCTCCCACTGCTCCTTCGCGCAGGCGTGCCTGCATGAAACCGATAAATGGTGCCAGCCCCACGCCCGCGCCGATCATCACAATGGGCACCTCGCCCTGTTGCGGCAATTTGAAGCCCTTGTTGGCCTGAATGCGTCCCTGCACAAAACTGCCCACCGGTGACTCGCGCAAAAGTGTTGTAGCCGCGCCAGGGTGCTCGCGCCCGCACACCATGTGCACCACGTGCTTGAACAGAATGTGCACTTCGCCGGGGTGGGCACAGCAGGCCGAAGCGATGGAGTAATAACGCGGCGCCAGCGGCGAAAGGTAATCGATCAGCTTCAGACTGAGCGCCCGGGCATCAGGGTAGTCGCAAAGGAAGTCGAGCAGATCGCGGTGCCAGGCATAGTCCACCATGGCCTGCCGGTCAGGCCAGTCGCCAATGCCTTCCTTGCGCTGCAGGCGGTTGAGCATGGCCGGATCCAGCTGGGTGATTTCCAGATGCTCGCGCAACGCCTCAAACACCGGCACTTCGCCGTGGCGGCGCAGCGTGACCCGTTCGGCGCCGGTCAGCCCCAGCGCCTCAAGCACATCGCCCACGGTTCGCTGGGGATTGACCGGCTGCACCATCAGCCAGTCGCCGGGTTCATAGGGTTCGGTGCACGCCAGACGCAGGCAGAAGACCGCCTTGTCGCTTTCCGGCGCGGTTTCGCGACGGCGTTCGAGAATTTTCAATGCATGCAGGCTCATGAGGCTTCTCCCTGTGGGGAAACATTCATTCTGCCCGTTGCACATGCAAATTGCCACGCTTCACAGGCGCCAAGCAACCCCAATTACTTGAGCTGTGCAATCAGCAGCTCGATCCACGGCAGGCTCACCACCACGGTAATGGCGGAAATCAGCCCGCCGATCAGCCCGATGCCGATCTGCGGCAGCACACGTGTTTCCCCCAGTTGGATGCGCTTGACCTGCCGGTTGACCAGCTCGAACGCCTCGATCTGCTTTTTGAGCAGGCCGTTGAGCGTCTTGATCTGGCGATAGAGCAATTTCTGTTCCCGATCAAGCTGCTTGCGGCCATTGTCCATCAGCGTCTGTGCCTGACGCATTTCCCGCGCCACCTCGCCCAAGGTCATGTCCAGCTGCTTGACCAGATCGTGCAGCGCGGTCTTGTCTTCCTGCAGCCACTTCAGGTCCGCCGGAATACGGGCTTCTTCGCCCCCTTTTCCCTTGCCCAGCTTGGACAGCGCGCCGGGCGACTGACGCATGGCCTGCTCCAGCAGTTCCTTTTTCGGGGTCAGCGGGTCCACTTTGGATAGATCGATTGGCATAGCGCCCTCCTGTCAAAAATTTGGCATGTTTTCGTATTACATCCATCCTTGGGCAAAAGGCGTGCCAGAGTCTTGAAATGGGCTAAAATCCAGCCAAAAGGAGCCAGCCATGAAATACATCGGAGCCCATGTATCCGCAGCCGGCGGGGTAGCCGAAGCGCCGGCGCGCGCCCATGCCATCGGCGCAACCGCTTTTGCTTTGTTCACCAAAAACCAGCGCCAGTGGCGGGCCAAGCCCCTCGATCCACAGCAGGTTGAACTGTTCAAGCGCCGCTGCGCCGCCTATGGCTATGGCCCGCGCCAGATCCTGCCCCACGACAGCTACCTGATCAATCTGGGCCATCCCGACGATGAAAAGTGGCAGAAATCCCTCGACGCCTTTATCGACGAGCTGCAACGCTGCGAACAGCTGGGCATCCACATGCTCAATTTTCACCCTGGCAGCCACCTGCGCGAAATCAGCGAAAGCGCGTGCCTCGCCCGCATCGCCCACGCCATCAACCGCGCCCACGAGGCCACCGAATTTGTCATCGCCGTGCTGGAAAACACCGCCGGGCAGGGCTCCAATGTGGGCTACCGCTTTGAGCAACTGGCCGAGATCATCAATCAGGTGGACGACAAGGATCGCGTGTGCGTATGCATCGACACCTGCCACGCCTACGCCGCCGGCTACGACCTGAAAAACGACTATGATGGGGTGATGGACGCCCTCGTCAATACCATCGGCACCGACAAGGTGCTCGCCTTTCACGTCAACGACAGCAAGGGGGCTCTGGGCAGTCGCGTGGACCGCCACCACAGCCTGGGCGAAGGCGAAATGGGATGGGAACCTTTCAAGAGGCTGATGCAGGATCCGCGCTGGGACGAACGTCCCTTCATTCTGGAAACCATCGACCCGGACCGCTGGCCGCAGGAAATTGCGCAACTGAAGCAATTCATGCAAAATGGGAACCCATGACACGCGAATATTTCATCCAGTTTCTCCTCGACGCCGGCGTACTCAAGCTGGGCGAATTTACGCTCAAATCCGGACGCAAGAGCCCCTACTTCTTCAATGCCGGACTGATCAATACCGGTGAGCAGATCGCCCAGCTGGCCCGCGCCTACGCCAGCACTATTCACAACAGTCAGATCGGCTTCGACGTGCTTTTCGGCCCCGCCTACAAGGGCATACCGCTGGCGGCAACCACCGCCATGGCGCTGTCCGAGTTCCACCAGATCGACGTGCCATTCGCCTATAACCGCAAGGAAGCCAAGGATCACGGCGAAGGCGGCCTGATCGTAGGCACCGAACTCAAGGGCAAGGTACTCATCATCGATGACGTGATCACTGCGGGCACCGCTATCCGCGAATCCATCGACCTGATCCGCGCCCACGGCGCTGAACCGGCCGGCGTTGTCGTCGCCCTCGACCGCATGGAAAAGGGGCAGGGCGAGCGCTCCGCCATTCAGGAGGTGGAAGCCGAATTCGGCATCCCCGTGGTCAGCATCATTACGCTGGCAGATATCATCGATTTTCTCAGCGAGCACGCTCACCGCTACGAGGACGTGCTTGCTGCCATGCAGACTTATCGACAGCAATACGGAGTATAAAACCGCATGAGTGACGGCTTACGTGAACTCTTGATCATCCGCCACGCCAAATCAGACTGGTCCGACGATACCCTCGAAGACATCGACCGCCCCCTTGCAGAGAAAGGCAAAAAACAGGCCTGCAAGATGAGCCACTGGCTCGCCGAGCGCGACCTGATCCCCGACCTGATTCTCGTCTCGCCTGCCAAGCGGGCGCAGCAGACCCTCTCCCGTCTTACCCGCCACTGGGACAAACAACCCGAAGTCCAGACCGTCGATGCCCTCTACAACGCCGATCTGGACACCCTCATCCACACTATCAAGCAGGTGCCAGACAGCGTACAGCGTGTCGCCGTGCTGGGGCACAACCCCGGCCTGGAAAAACTGCTCGCCTGGCTCACTGGCGACGAAGACAATGCCCATCTGGCCACCTGCGCCATTGCCGAAGTGTTGATCCCCAGCGACTGGCAGCACCTTGAGCAGGCCAAGGCACGGGAGGTGATACGCGCCACCCCCAAGGACGCGGTCTAAACAGCCGCAATTTCCTTAATTTTAAAAGGTATTATTTTATAATCGTTCTTACCGCATTCATTGTTCTGACTTAAGATGACTTCTCTATTTTCTGGATTAGGACACGCGGCATGACGGCCACCTTATCGCAAATCGACAGCCTGCTGGGAAAGCTGATCGAAAGTCAATATTTTCTGGAGTGGCTTGATGAGAGCAACCGTGCCTTCTACACTAATCTGCTCTACACCCTGTGCTGCAGCAAAACGGCAACCCCCGAAGAACTTGAACCCCTTGGGGAAGAAACGGCCAAACACCACCTGACGATCTACCAGCTGCTGGCGGTCCTCCACAAGCTTACCCCTCTGCTTGACGAGCAACAAAAGACCGCGCTGCAGGATCGTTTACAAAAATTCTCCAAGGGATTCATCAAAATTGTTATACGCATCTCCTTCACCCCCACCCATCTTGCTCACCACCCTGCCGACAACTTCTACAACCTGGATGAACAGCGGCTTTTAAGTGCCCACGAGGACTGGCGGCAAACCCTGTTTGCCGAACTGGACACAGATGATCCGGTGCAATGGATGAACGAGCACATTGACCGCTGTCCCGTCCTGCAGTGGCTCAAGGAAAACCGCCCATTTACGCATCCTGACAGCGAACAGCTGGCAGCACACATTTATCGGGAAGATATTGCGATCCACCAACTGGGCCTTTCGCTCATGCGCTCCTATCAAAAGGCGGATTACTACGGGGCCCTGCTTATGATCATGGAACTGTTCAGCCGCAGCTATTTTTTGCAGGGGCTGATCAGGCAATTGCTCAATAATGAACGCCGCATCAGCTTCTTCATCGACCCTCTCACAGGCCTGTACAACCGCCTCCGCCTGCTGGATGATCTGAAAACGGAAACTTTCACGGCGCAGTATCACACCCTGCTGCTTATCAATGTGCGTCACATGAAAGAGATCAACGCCCTGTATGGCGTTGATACAGGTGACAAACTGCTGCAGCAACTGGCACACGTCCTTCGCAAGACCCTCAAGCGTGAGCACCTTTACCGCCTGTATTCAGACGAATTCATTATCCCTTTACGGCAAGATGAAGACCCAGCTGCCTTGCTAAAGAACCTTCAACAGGACATCAGGGCCACCAGCCAAAAGAACATTGTTCTGCTGGGTAGTTATGGCACGCTCGTCAAGTCCTCACTGGGGGCATTGATCTTGGGCATGCAATTCAACAAGCAACAACTTACCACTCTCATTAATGCAGACACGCTCCCCTCCGAAGCACTGGAGAAAACGTCCCGGAACCTGGAACTGGAAGATGCGCTCTATCAGGCACTGGCCGAAGACCGCATCGTGCCGTGGTTCCAGCCCATTCTTAATCTGCATACCAGTCAGCTGGAACACTACGAGGCCTTGATGCGCGTGGTGGATGAAAACGGCACTATCATCCATTCGCCAAGTGAGTTTTTGCCTGTGCTCAAATCACTGGATATCTATCACGAAGCGACCCTCAGCATCATCCACAAGACCTTTCAGCTGATGGAGCAGGTGCCGGGGCACTTTTCTATCAACCTCTCCACACGGGATATCGAGAATACGAAAACGGCCGACCAGATTCTAGCCTATCTGCAGAATCGGCCTGATCTGTGCCAGCGGCTCACCATTGAGCTGCTCGAATCTGAAGCCATCAACGACTACAGCCGCACACTCCTTTTTATTAACCGGCTGAAATTGCTGAATGTACGAATTGCTTTGGATGATTTCGGCAGCGGCTACTCGAATTTCAATTACCTGTTTGAAATGCCACTGGATATTATCAAGGTGGATGGCTCGCTCATTACCGCCTTGGAAAATCCCACCAAAAAAACCATTGTCAAGGCAATTCTCTTCATTGCCCAGCAGCTCAATCTGAAAACCATCGCCGAATTTGTCCGCGACGAACAGACCCTGGAGCAGGTTCGCGCGCTCGGCTTTGATTATGCGCAGGGTTACGCAGTAAGCAACCCGCGTCCCGCTCAGGCACTGATTGCCAACGCAGCTTCCTGAAACATTTCATGGCCTGTTAGAAGGTGAAAACAATCTGGCCACGTGTGGCTATGCCTTGCACAATTCGTTTTCAGCTTCAAGCGACAAGCGGCCACTCTCTCGCAGTTAAAGCCTGCTTGGCACGGGTATAGAGTGCCCCCAGGCCATAGCGGTATAAATACGCCGAATACAATCAGTTCGAAAACTTCCTTCACGATTCCTTCATGTTGTGTAGAACTTTTTAAGAATAAAATACTGATCATCATGTAAATGTTTTGTTTTTATTTTTACCTGAAGGCCCGCTCATGGAGTTTAACACCTTGCTCAATGCCTACCTGATCCCCTGGGGGATCAAGCTGGCCATCGCCACGGCGATTCTTGTAATCGGTTACTGGCTGACAGGCAAGATCGTCTCGCTGACCAAGCGCGCGCTGGGAAAGACCCAGATCGATGCCATCCTGATTGACTTTAGCGGCACCGTTCTCAAGGCCGTACTCCTGCTGGTCGTCGTCATTGCAGCCCTTGACCAGCTCGGCGTGGACACCACCTCCCTGATCGCACTGCTGGGTGCTGCCGGCCTGGCAGTTGGCCTGGCCGTCAAGGACTCGCTGCAGAACTTCGCCTCTGGCGTCATGCTGATCCTGCTGCGTCCCTTTACCAAGGGCGATTTCGTCGAGATCGCCGGCATCACCGGTGTGGTGGATCAGGTAGGCCTGTTCAGCACCCAGATGCACACCGGCGACAACCGCGAAATCATCGTGCCCAATGGTAAAATATACGGCAACACCATTACCAACTACTCCGCCCGCCCCACCCGCCGTGTGGACATGACCTTTGGCATTGGCTATGAAGACGATCTGCGCAAGGCCAAAAGCCTGCTGGAAGAACTGGTGCAGAGTGACGAGCGTGTCCTCAAGGAGCCCGCACCCGTCGTTGCCCTGGCCGAACTGGGGGATTCCAGCATCAACTTTACAGTTCGCGCATGGGTCAACAGCAGCGATTACTGGGGGGTTTACTGGGACATGAACGAAAAGGTGAAACTGGCCTTTGACGAAAATGGCATCTCCATTCCTTATCCGCAAATGGATGTGCACTTGAAAAATGAGCAACAACAGTCATAAAAATTGATTGATTATTCAACAATTTTTGCCAAGGTAATATACAATCCTATTCCAACCGTTTTCGCAAGAAGGAGATTCCCATGAAGAAAACACTGATCGCTGCAGCCCTGCTGAGTGCTTCCACCCTCGCCACAGCCGGCGAGCCCTATGTAAAAGACAGCGATGGCAACTATGTGCGCGACAGCTGGGGGGAATGTGTACGTTCCATCGACTGGACACCGGATGCGGGTGCATGCCCCGCCGTTGAAAAAGCTGCACCAGCCGCCAAGGCTGAAGCGGCAGCACCGGCTGCTGCTGCACCGACTGAAAAGCCTGCCGCTGCAGCGCCATACAAGGGCGACATTGACGGCTCCGGCACCAGTGCCTACTGGGTTGACTACAAGCAGCGCGTCGTGCGTGACAACTTTGGTGGCTGCGTACGCACCATCCACTGGACCAAGGAAACCGCCATCGCAGAATGTGAAGGCTGGAAGAAGCCTGAACCCAAGCCCGCGCCGGTCATCGTCAAGAAACCCGAGCCTGCTTCGGTTGTTGCCAAGCCGGCCCCTGCCGTGGAAGAGCCGCCTCCGGTCTTCCGTGGCCTGTTCAAGACCAACAGCGCCGAGCTGAGCGATGATGCGTTCGGCAAGCTGGATCTGATCGTGAACTACATGAAGAAGTATCCGGCCAAGAAGATCATCATCAAGGGCTATACCGATCCGCGCGGTTCTGCGCAGTACAACCTGAAGCTGTCTGAGCGCCGTGCAGAGGCCGTAAAAGACTATCTGGTCAAGAATGGCATCGATGCCAGCCGCATCGAAGTGCAGGCGTTTGGTGAAACGCAACTGGTGTGTACCGACATGACACCTGAGTGCCTGCAGATGAACCGTCGCGTGGAAATTGAATTCGTCAAATAAGCGACCTATTTAACGCGATAGCAAAAGCCCCGCATTTGCGGGGCTTTTTTATTGCCTATCGAAAACGCTCTCACCCTGCGCAGCACGAAAGCTTATTGACATCCTTGAAGAACGTCTGTGCGCACAGCTTGAGCGCTTCGTTCCAGGTAAGATAAGCCATCAACTCGCCGGCCAGATCCTGCACGCGCAGCCCCTTGCGCAACGCAATCGCCACTGCTTCGATCATCTCGCCCGCCTCCGGCGCGACAATCTGCGCCCCCAGCAGTTTCATGGACCCGGCTTCGGCCACCAGCTGTACAAAACCGGTTGTTTCAAAGTTGGCCAATGCGCGCGGCACCTGATCCAATGGCAAACGCCGTGATATGGCCTTGATCCCCTGCGCCTGCGCTTCGTCTTCGCTCAGCCCCACTGTCGCCACCTGCGGATCGGTAAACACCACCTGCGGCAGCACGCTCAAGTCGAGCGTTTCACACCCGCCCCGCATGGCGCTGGCAGCAATGCGACCGGAAGCCGCCGCCACATAAACAAACTTGGGCAACTGGGTGCAGTCGCCTGCCGCCCAGACACCCGGCACGCTGGTACGCAACTGTTCGTCCACCACAATCTGGCCGCGGCTATCGATCCGGACGCCCACCTGCTCCAGCGCCAGCACATCCGTATTGGGCTGCCGCCCCGTGGCGACCAGCAACCGTTCTGCCTGCAGCACGCCTGCCGGTGTTTGCACTTGAAAGATGCCACCCGCATGCTCGACCCGTTGCGGTTGTGTCCGTGTCAGGATGTTCATGCCTTCCGCTTTCAGCGCCTGCCGCAACGTATCACCCACTTCGGCCGGCTGGTTGGTGAGCAGTCCGCGACGGGCCAGCAGCGTCACCTGCGTACCCAGACGCTGATAGGCCTGCGCCAGTTCCAACGCCACCACGCCGGCCCCCAGCACGATCATTCGCGGCGGCGTTTCTTCGCTGAACAGTGCTTCGGTCGAAGTCCAGTAAGGCGTCGCCGCAAGCCCTTCGACCTCCGGGATATGCGGACGTGACCCCGTAGCGATCAGCACCCCATCGCCCCGCAACTGCTGGCGTGAACCATCCGGCTTTTCCACCACCAATGTATCGGCCGTCAAAAAACGGGCATGGCCATGCACCACCTTGATGCCGGGATAGGTGTCCAGCATTTTTTCGTATTTGGCATGACGCAGTTCGTCCACGCGTGCCTTGAGCTGAGCAATCAACACCCTGCGATCCCCTTCAGCTTCACACGCAGGCAGACCGTCAAACGGCGTGTGCCGACGCCAGTGATTCAACTGCGCCTGACGAATCAGAATCTTGGACGGCACACAGCCTACATTCACACAGGTGCCGCCAATCTGCTCGGCGGCCTCAATCAGCGTAGCACGCCCGCCGTTTTCCACAATCTCAATGGCCGCCGCGAAGGCAGCTGATCCCGTACCGATAATCAGCACATGCTGGCTGGATTGAGTGCAGGCATTTTCTTTACAACAGGACATGATCAACCCTCCTTGATTTCGCACTGTTCATCGCAACGGTGGTTGGCCGGCCAGAGCAGATCCCAGACGACCACCAGCACCATCCACACGAGCGCCCCCTACGTCACGTAGGTGCTCCAGCCATACTAAAACCAGGGATAGAGGGAGAGCTGCAGCAGAATCGGACCGGAAATCCCCAACAAGGTACGCCCTCACTGACGGTGTGCCAGCCAGCCCAGCGCATTGGCAATCAAGGCCAGCCAGGCAAAGGCTGGCAACAGGGTATTTATCAGCAGCCCTTCCCACTGACCGAGAAAGCCCAACCCAAGCGCTGCACCCAGACTGGCGATGGCAGGGAAACACATGCTGCATCCCATGGCAGCGGTTAGAACACCCAAAGCACCCGCCTTGTCGCCCCAACGGGACAGGATTTGTGGTTCGGCCTCCTATCAGGTTCACCCACAGTTTAGAGGCCGTACCAAGGTACGGAGTCAAGCATTAATTTGCTGAAAATTCATCGGTATGGAGAAGCGCCTCGATCAGCGGGCAGCGCGCCTGATTGGACTGCTGACGGCAGTGATCCAGCTGCTGCACCAGCGCCGCTTCCAGTCGCTGCAGCGCCGCCATGCGAGCGCGCACTTTTTCCAGCTTGGCCTCAATCTGTGCACGCACTTCCCCGCACGGGGCATCACTGATGGCAAGCAGTGCTTCGATCTCTTTCAGGGTAAAGCCGAACTGCTGCGCCTGACGGATAAAGCGCAATCGCTGCAACGTTTCGGGGGCATAGCACCGGTAGCCGTGCAACGGCTTCGGTGGCGTATCAATCAGGCCACGGCGCTGGTAGTAGCGTACTGTTTCCACATTGACCCCAGCGGCCTTGGCGAGTTCTCGGATCCTCATACACTCATCCCCATTGCCCGACCAATCAGGGCCAGCCCCACCAGCAATGTCATGGCCTCAAAACTGCGCTTGACCAGCCGATTACCCTTCACAATCGACAGGTGCGCGCCCAGATAGCCCCCCAGCAGCGAGCCGGCAATCAGTGCCGGCAGCCAGTCCCAGCGGATCTGCCCCAGCCAGCCCAACATCAGCGCACCTGAGCCGTTCCAGACGATGCCCACCAGAATCAGCGTGTAGCTCACCGCCGTCTTGTAATCCAGCCCGAACCAGCGCACCAGCCACAGGGTGACAAACAACCCCGTGCCGGAGGTCAGCGACCCATTGAGCGCGCCGATCAGCCACAGCGCGGCACCGCCAATGACCATGCCCTTCAGATCGCGATGGGCGGAACGTGCCTCCATGCCCAGATTGGGCTGCACCATGGAATAAATGCCGAGGGCTGTGGTCAGTATACCCAGCGCCAGCTGCGACCAGCGGTCCGGAATGGTGAGGATAATGGCCGCACCGGTGAGCACGCCCGGCACGCCGGTGGCAAGAATAAACGCGGCAAAGCGCCAGTCGTAACGGGAAGACTGCAGATGTCGCGCCGTTGCCCCCAGCCCCAGAAACACGCTGGCCACCTTGTGGGTGGCCAAGGCGACGGCGAACGGCAGGCCGAGGAACAGCAACGCGGGCAACTGCAACAAGCCCGCGCCCCCACCTGCCAGCGCGGAAAAGAAATTCGCCACCAGCGAGATGGCAAACAGCAGCAGCTGCTCGAGAAGGTACTCGCTCACTGTTTTTCTAAATCTTTTAGCGGCACGCCATGCGCATCTTTCCATGCGGTGCGGCCATTGATACTTGCCCCCGTCAGAACACTGGCGGCACCGGATGGCGAACTGAACAGATAATCCTGAAGAAACAGCAACTTACCATCCTGCTGGCCAATAACGCCTCGCGCCATCAACTCCTCGCGGATGCGCTTTACAGCTTCCGGTGCACTCGCCGTCATATCTTTACGTAATTGCGAGCCTTTTAGCACCATAACACCCTGTTCGTCATACCGTGCCCTGGCCTTGGCACCCCGCTCCCTTAGATAAAGCAGTAATCCCTTGTCAGATGATGACACTGATTCAGAATCATGACTCGCGCCTCCGCTTTCAAACGCGTCCACACCAAGAACAGGGTAGATCATCAGCATTTCGGAAAGAAACGCATCGGCGGCCGCCCGATCCATTTCGGACAAATTTGGCGTTTGCGGCAACTGAAAGTTATGCAGTTTCCAGCGGTTTGCCTGTGTAGCCAACTCGATCAGACGTGCCTCCAGATGACTGATGATTGCACGGTTGAGGCGGTCGTCCATGCTGGAAAAGGCGATAAGCTGCGTCCAGAACCCTTTGGCGAGATGCTGCTTCAAACGCTTGTTCATCTGATCGGCCTGACCGACATAAAGTTCAAACTGGCCAGTAATCTCGTCCTTGCTGAACAACACATAAACCCCGGCCTTGTCCAACTCCGGCCTAGTCAACGCACGCTTAAGCGCTGCCCGCGGTGTCATCACAGCCTGCCCCGTCCAGTTGTCCTTGCTGATCACCTTGATCCCTTCCGGGTCACCATCCACCAGAAACAGATGAATCGTTGTAGGCAAGCTCATGGCGTTTTCCTCAGTCCGCAGTGATCAGCGTGCCGACGCCTGCATCGGTAAAGACCTCCAGCATCACCGCATGAGGCACACGGCCATCGATAATGTGCGCAGCATGCACACCGCCCTCTACCGCCTCCAGTGCGCACTGGATCTTGGGCAGCATGCCGCCGTAGATGGTGCCGTCTTCGATGAGCTGCTGCACCCTGTGGGCATCGAGACCGGTGAGCAGATTGCCCGCCTTGTCGAGCAGCCCAGGCGTATTGGTCAAAAGCATGAGCTTTTCTGCCTGCAGGGCTTCAGCCACCTTGCCCGCCACCAAATCGGCGTTGATGTTGTAGCTGGCGCCGTCCTTGCCCACGCCGACGGGCGCGATGACGGGAATAAAGTCGTCTTCCACCAGCATGTCGAGAACACGGGTATTGACCTTTTCCACCTCACCCACGTGGCCCAGGTCGATGATTTCCGGCGCGTCCAGATCGGGGTTCATGCGCTTGATCTTCAGTGGCCGCGCGGTGATCAGATTACCGTCCTTGCCGGTCAACCCCACGGCATTGCCGCCGTTGCGGTGGATCAGGTTGACGATCTGCTTGTTGACCAGCCCGCCAAGCACCATCTCCACTACGTCCATGGTTTCTTCGTCGGTGACGCGCATGCCGGCGATGAATTTGGATTCCTTGCCGATGCGGGCCAGCAGTTGACCGATTTGCGGCCCGCCGCCATGCACTACCACGGGGTTCATGCCCACCAGCTTCATCAGCACGATATCGCGGGCGAAGCTGTGCTTAAGCTGCTCGTCCACCATGGCGTTGCCGCCGTACTTCACCACAATGGTCTTGCCGGCAAAGCGCTGAATGTAGGGCAACGCTTCCGACAGGACCGCAGCAATTTCCCCGGCCCGTTCCTTGGTCATTTTCATATCCTGTATGCGCATGGTCTTAATCCTTTTCTTCCCGTGCCAAAAGGTTCATGATCAATCGAATCAGAAGTTCTTTGTCTTTTGGATCTGACTCCGCCACTAAAAGGGTCAAGGCTGCCAGACCGGCATCATTGATGACCGGCTCCCCTTCATCAATACAGAGCCGGTCATTGCGATGCAGGAAATCCACAAACAGAAAGGCCGCGCCTCTGCCCGCGGCCACTGTCCAAGCCCAGTGCAGATGAAGCGGCGGCCTTGCGCACCAGTTCCAGAGTGTACTCCAGTTCACAGGTATTCTGTGCTAAACGCCGCTGGTTTATAGCATAGCCTTTCAGCAGGTAGTCTTTTAGCCGTTGCGTGGCCCAGATGCGAAAACGGGTTCCTTGCAGGCTTTTGACGCGATAGCCAACGGAAATAATCACGTCCAGATTGTAATATTCCACCTGCCGGATTACTTCACGGCCACCCTCTTTTTGAACTGTCGCAAATTTTGCGACAGTTGCCGCCCGGTCCAACTCACCTTCCCGAAATACGTTGGCAATATGCTTACCAATGGTTTTCACATCTCGTCCGAACAGCATGGCCATCTGCTGACGGTTCAGCCACACCGTCTCCCCTTCCAACAGCACCTCAATCTGCTGCTGGTCATTTTCATAGATGAGAATATCTCTCATGCTCAAAACGGCAGCCCAAGGTCCGGATCAACCCTGTGAATCCAGTCGCGGAAGCGCGTCTTGATGCGCTCCAGCGCCTCGGGCGTCTCCCCCTCGAAGCGCAGCACCAGCACCGGTGTGGTATTGGATGGGCGCACCAGCCCCCAGCCGTCGGCAAAGTCCACGCGGATGCCGTCCAGGTCAAACACCTTGCCGTCCGGGAAGTCCGCCATAGCCTTCAGCGTGTCCATAAAGGCGAAGTGCTCGCCGCCCTCGTTGAAGCGAATTTCCAGCTCCGGGGTGTTATAGGCATTGGGCAGGCGGGCAAACAGTTCGCTGGCTGGCCCGTCGTATTTGGCGACAATTTCACACATGCGCGCGGCGGTGTAGATGCCGTCGTCAAAGCCATACCAGCGCTCATTGAAAAAGATATGCCCGGACATTTCGCCCGCCAGCGCCGCTCCCGTTTCCTTCATCTTTTTCTTGATAAAGGAGTGGCCGGTGCGCCACATCAGCGGCTTGCCGCCACAGCGCTCGATCTCCTTGCCCAGCAGGCTGGTGCACTTGACGTCATAAATGATGGTCGCACCGGGCTGTCGGCTGAGCACATCGCAGGCATAGAGCATCATCTGCCGATCGGCATAGAGCAGATTGCCCTGCTCGTCCACCACGCCGCAGCGGTCGCCATCGCCATCGAATGCCAGCCCCAAATCTGCACCCGTTTCTTTCACGCGCGCAATCAGGTCCTGAAGGTTTTTCGGCTTGGCGGGGTCGGGGTGGTGATTGGGGAAGGTGCCGTCCACCTCACAGAAGAGTTCATCCACCTCGCAGCCAATGGCACGCAGGGCGCGCGGTGCATAGGCGCCGGCGATGCCGTTACCGGCATCCACCACCACCTTGAGCGGTCGCGCCAGGTCTATTTTGGCGGCGATGTCGTCGATATAGGTCTGCGCAATATCCTGCCGGACATAATTGCCAGCGCCCTCATGGAAAGCGCCCTGCTCAATGCGTTGTCGCAACGCCTGAATCTGCTCGCCGGACAGGGTCTCGCCCGCCACCATCATCTTGATGCCGTTGTAATTGGGCGGGTTGTGGGAGCCGGTAATGGCCGCACAGCTGGAGACGCCCGGCGTATTGGCCGCTGCCCAATAAACCATGGGGGTGGTCACGGCACCCAGGTCGATCACATTCACACCCGCGCTACGCGCGCCCTTCACGAGCGCGGCTGTCAATTCCGGCCCAGAAAGGCGCCCGTCGCGCCCCACAATCAACGTGTCCTCCCCGGCATCGCGCACGGCGCTGGCCAGTGCCCGCCCAATCAGTTCAACACTTGCGGGTGTCAGCCCCTCGCCCACCACGCCACGAATGTCGTAAGCGCGAAAAATATGCGGATCAATCTGCATGTCCGTTTCCTCAATGACTACCAGTGGAACCGAAACCGCCTGCACCGCGGGCGCTGTCGCTGGAGAAGTCGTCCACTTCCTCCAGCACGGCCTGCAGCACCGGCATGATCATGTACTGGGCAATGCGCTCGCCCACCTCGATGGTGTAGGGCTTGTCGGAGCGGTTCCACAGGGGAATCTTGATCTCGCCCTGATAATCGGAATCGATCACGCCCACCAGATTGCCCAGCACAATGCCGTGCTTGTAGCCCAAACCGGAGCGCGGCACCACAATGCCTACCAGCCCGGGATCGGCCAGATGGATCGCAAGCCCGGTGCCCACCAGCTCGGTCTGCCCCGGATGCAATACCAGCGGCTGCTTGATGCACGCACGCAGGTCCAGCCCTGCAGAACCGGGCGTGGCATAGCTGGGCAGGGGAATGGTGTCGCCAATGCGAGGATCAAGAATCTTGTATTCAATCTTTGGAATCATTCAGCCAGTTCTCCATGGTTTGAATCAGGGCCTCAGCCAGCGCCTCCTTGCGCCGCAACGGGAAGTGCGTTTCGCGGCCATCGCGATGCAGCAGCCATGCCTCATTGTCTGCCTGCCCAAACGCGCGACCGTCACCCACCTGATTGGCGACGATCATATCCAGCCCCTTTTGCTGCAATTTTTCGCGCGCGTGCTCAAGCAGATTATCCGTTTCGGCGGCAAAGCCCACCACCCAGCGGGGCCGCTCGGGGTGCTGCGCCACGGTGGCGACAATATCGGGGTTGCGCACCAGCTCCAGGGTCATGCTGTCTTGACCGGATTGCTTTTTCAGTTTCTGCTCCGCTGGCTTGGCCACGCGCCAGTCGGCCACGGCGGCGGTGGAAATGAACATGTCGGTATCAGACAGTCGAGCAAGCACCGCCTCCAGCATCTGCTCGGCGCTTTCCGCATCAATGCGCTCGACGCCGGGCGGTGTGGGCAGGGAGACGGGGCCGGCAATCAGCGTCACCTGCGCACCGGCCTGCGCCAGAGCCTCCGCCAGCGCAAAGCCCATTTTTCCAGAGCTGCGATTGCCGATAAATCGCACCGGGTCCACCGCCTCGAAGGTAGGGCCGGCCGTCATCAACACCCTTTTGCCCACCCAGAAAGGGGGGTCCCCGACTTTTTCAGCGGCCGTTTTTTTTGGCACCTGCAAAATGCCTTCCAAAGCGCTGAAAATGGCTGCAGGCTCGGACATACGCCCCTCGCCCACCTCGCCGCACGCCTGCGGGCCGCTTTCCGGCGCAATAATGTGCACGCCGCGCTGCTGCAGCACCTGCACATTCTCCTGCGTGGCCGGATTGGCCCACATGACCCGATTCATGGCTGGCGCCAGCAGGATGGGTGCCTCCGTGGCCAGACACAGGGTGGTGAGCAAATCGTTGGCCATGCCGGCGCGCAGACGGGCGATGAAGTCGGCACTGGCGGGGACCACCACAATGGCATCCGCCCAGCGCGCCAGCGCGATATGGTCCATGGCGTTTTCTGCCGCGGCATCAAACAATTCGCTGCGCACGGCGCGGCCGCTGAGGGCCTGGAATGTGAGCGGTGCCACGAACTGCTGCGCCGCCTCAGTCATCACCACCTGCACGCTATAGCCTGCATCGGTCAGCTGCCGCAGCAGCAGAATGCTCTTATAGGCGGCAATGCCGCCGGTGACGCCAAGAATAATGTTCACAGCCGTCAACGCGCCTTTTGTTAGAATGCAGCTATTTTAACGCGCAGGATCCGCCAACCCCATGAAAAGCCGTAACGAAACCCTGTTCTGGGCCCTGCTGACGCTGGCGATTTTCGTTATCGGCTATCTGGTGCTGCGCTACGCCTATCATGTGGTGGACCAGTTCCCCTTCAGTCAGGAGTGGGTGCTGATCGTGCTGGGCACGCTGGTGACCATCACCCTGACGGCCCTGCTGCTCAACAAGCAGACCGAAATCGAGCTGAAAAAGGAAGAGCGCACCAAGCTGCTCGACCTGAAAACCAATATCTATTTTTCCCTGCTGGATCACATCCAGGACGTGGTCACGCGCGGCCACACCGATCCCAAGGAAGCCCTGCGCATGCGCATGCTGAGCCACAAACTGGCCATCGTTGCCAGTCCGGAAGTGCTGCAGCAGTACAACCAGTTTCTCAGCCGGTACCGTCATCACCTGGAAAACCACCAACTGGATGCCCGCGAAACCGAAGACATCATGGACGAGCTGGCGAAGCTGACCCTGCGCATCCGTGAAGATATCCTCGGCGAAGCGGACTGCGAAAACAGCGCGCTGAGCGAAGAGGAAACCGACCGCATCATCCTCGCCAACAACGACATCTACGATGAAGAGGACATGCAGCAGGCGCGCGCAAAAGGATAAATCATATAAATCGCTTGAATAAGCAAGATTTATCCCTATAATATCTGCCACAACATGACGTGCCTGCCGCACACTGAAATACCCGCCTGACACACTCCGTATCAGATCCGTTATTTCCTGCAGTTAAGACCTGAGCGTGGCGAGCACATTTTTTAAATCGCTCGCAATCACCGCATCCATGTGCCCCATTGGCACTGATCGTCCTTGCCTGCGTGAAATAAGGAACCATTCCATGAATACGGACATCAAATTTTCCGACCTGGGCCTGAAGCCCAAAATCAATCAAACGCTGGAAGAAATCGGCTTTGAAACCCCGTCAGCCATCCAGGCGCAGGCCATCCCTGCCCTGCTGGAAGGCCGCGACATGCTGGGCATGGCACAGACCGGTACCGGCAAAACCGCCGCCTTTGCCCTGCCCATCCTCAATAACATCGACACGGATCTAAAGGCACCCCAGGCGCTGATTCTGACCCCGACCCGCGAGCTGGCCATTCAGGTGAGCGAAGCGCTGCAGACCTTTGCCCGCCATATTCCCGGTCTGCACGTGCTGCCCATTTACGGCGGCGCCAGCTTTTCTACCCAGCTGCGCGGCCTCAAGCGCGGTGCGCAGGTGGTCATCGGCACGCCGGGGCGCGTCATGGACCACATCGAGCGCGGCACGCTCAAGCTGGACCAGATTCGCCAAGTGGTGCTGGACGAAGCCGACGAAATGCTGCGCATGGGCTTTATCGACGACGTGAAATGGATTCTGGACCGTGTACCGGACGAGCGTCAGATTGCCCTGTTCTCGGCCACCATGCCCAAGGAAGTGCACCGAATCGCCAAAACCTATCTGCAGAATCCCGAAGAGGTGATCATCAAGCAGAAGACCACGACCAACACCAACATCGAGCAGGTGTACTGGCCGGTCAGCGGTGTGCACAAGCTGGACGCACTCACCCGCATCCTCGAAGCGGAAGACTTCGACGGCATGATCGTGTTCGTGCGCACCAAAGTGGCGACGGTGGAACTGGCTGAAAAGCTGGAAGCGCGCGGCTTTTCCGCTGCTCCACTCAATGGCGACATTCCCCAGAACAACCGCGAGCGCATCGTGGATCAGTTCCGCAAGGGCAAGTTCGACATTCTGGTGGCCACCGATGTGGTCGCCCGCGGCCTGGACGTGAAACGCATTACCCATGTCATCAACTATGACATCCCCACCGATCCGGAATCCTATACCCACCGTATCGGCCGCACCGGCCGTGCGGGACGCAGCGGCAAGGCGATTCTGTTTGTCGCCCCGCGGGAAAAGCGCCTGCTGAGCATGATTGAGCGCACCACCAAACAAAAAGTGGCCCAGATGACGCTGCCCAGTGTGGACGACATCAACGCCGGGCGCATCGACCGCTTCAAGGACAAGGTGATCGAAGCGGCACAGCAGAAGGATATTGCCTTCTATCAGCAGATCATCGAGTCCATCGAGGCCGAACACAACATTCCGGCCACCGAGCTGGCGGCGGGTCTGGCCATGCTGCTGCAGGGCGACACACCCTTCTTCATGGAAGAGAAACCCATGCGCGAAAGCCGCGAGTCACGCAGTCGCGACCGGGATTTTGATCGTGGGAATCGCCGCGAACGTGCACCGCGCCGTGAACTGGGCGCGCCCAGCGCCGGCATGCAGCGCTACCGCCTGAAGGTGGGCCGTCGCGACGGGGCCAAGCCCGGCAACATCATCGGCGCCATCGCCAACGAAACCGGCCTGCCCGGCAAGCTGATCCGCAACCTCGCTATCGAGCCCAGCTACAGCACGGTGGACCTGCCGGCGGATCTGCCGCAGGACATCATCGGCACCCTGCAGCGCATCCGCGTATGTGGACGCCCGCTGAACGCCGAAGTAGCCTGAACACCACGCCCAGCGGCACCATTAAAAAAGAGGCTCAGGCCTCTTTTTTTATTCAGCAACACCAACCAGCAGCGCCAGTTCCGGATGTTTTCCAAACGCCTGTGGGCGGCCGTTGCGCACCACCACCGCTTCACTGCGACTGCTGACACACAAGCTCCCATCCCGCTCGATCCACTGCTCGAAAATCACCTTGGCGCGCCCGCCGCTCAGCAGGCGGCTGTGCACGGTAAACACCTCACCCGGGCGCAGCGGCTGGCGATAGTCCACCTCCACGCGCCGCAGCATCAGATGCAGGCCGTCCTTTGCCAGGCTGGCAAAATCAATCCCCATTTCATGCAGCCACTCGTGGCGGGCATGTTCAAAATAGTGCAGATAGCGCGCATTGTTGACCACACCCTGCACGTCACACTCGTAGTCGCGCACTTTCATTTGCAATGAAAACATCATTAACCCCTTCGCTCACGGATAATAGCCTCAGTTAATAGCGCTCAGTCTATGCGCGCAGCGATTTGTTGAGGCGTCTTAGGTGCTGTTGGCGCATGCAGCGGAACAGCGCGGCAGCTGTTTGAACGTAGCGAGTTCTGCCGCGCCCGATGCAAGCCCTACAGCAACTTGACGCCGAAACCATGAGCGAGCAGCATAGACTGAACAGAAAAACACCCAAGGCTATCAGACAACACAAACAAAACTATTATCCATGGGACCTCTCTATGGCAATCAAGGACTGGCCGGCCTCGGAACGGCCACGAGAAAAGCTGCTGCGATACGGCGCCGAAGCGCTCACCGATGCCGAACTGCTGGCCATTTTTCTGCGCACCGGCGTCACCGGTATCAGTGCGGTGGAACTGGCGCAACAGCTGCTCGATCACTTCGGCAGTCTGGCGGCACTGATGCAAGCCGATCTCGACACCTTCTGTGAGGCAAAGGGGCTGGGGCAGGCCAAATATGTGCAGCTGCAGGCCACGCTGGAAATGGCACGGCGCACCCTGCGCAACCGCTTGCAGACCGGTCAGGCCTTCGACTCGGCCGAAACTGCCGGCGCCTACTGCCAGCACCTGCTGGGCGGGCGTGATCACGAAGCCTTTGCCGCCCTCTATCTGGATGCCCAGCACCGCCTCATCGAAGACGAGATCCTCTTTCGGGGCACCCTCACCGAAACCGCCGTGCATCCGCGGGAAGTGGCGCGCAACGCTCTGCGCCACAATGCTGCTGCGGTCATCGTCGCGCATAATCACCCTTCTGGGATGATAGCGCCCAGCGAGGCCGACCGCCAACTCACCCAGCGCCTCTCCAAGGCACTGGAGCTGCTGGGCATCCGTCTGCTCGACCATCTGATCGTGACAGACCGAGACTGGTTCAGCCTGCAGCGCAATGACCCATTCCTTTTTCAATAAAACTGAACAGCTTGCCCGCCTTTTTAGAGTTTTCAATCATCTTTCCATACTTGTATAATGGATTTACGCCCTGACACGAGGTAGCGTGATGCTGCCGATTCGCCTGCTCCTGACACTACTGCTGCTGATTCTGGTTCGAAGCGCATGGGCACAGCCAACCGTCGAACTGACCGTTCAGCTCAACTGGAAGCATCAGTTCCAATATGCCGGCTTTTATGCCGCCATTACTCAGGGCTATTACCAACAGGCCGGTCTCAAGGTTCACCTGCGCGAATGCCATCACCCCGATCACAGCTTTTTGCCCGAGCTGGCTGACGGCAAGGTTCAGTTCGTCGTCAGCAACTCCGACCTGATTTACGACGCCCTGCACGACGAATCCATCGTACTGGTGGCCAACTACTTCAAGCGACCGGCACTGGTCTTTCTCACCCGAGCAGACATCCGCTCGCCACTGGACCTGAACGGTCGCGTCATCGCCGGGACAAAAAACGGCGCCCTGGATCACACCACGCTCGAAGCCCTGCTGCGGCTGTTCAATATCCATGCAGACATCCGTTATATGCAGCCGGAAGATCAGCCGCAGGCTTTACTGGCAGGCAAGGCAGACGCCATTACCGCCTTTACCACCAACGAGCCGCAGTTGCTTGCCGAAAAGAATGCGCAGTACCACCTGCTCCGCCCCGAGCTGTTCGGCATCGACGGCCTGGACGTCAACGTGGCCACCTCACGGGAATTTGCCCTGCGTCACCCGGATATCGTGCGCAAGTTCATCGACGCCACCAACAGGGGGTGGCAGTATGCACTGCAGAACCCGGCCGACGTCATTGATCAGATCATGCTGCGCTGGAATACGCAGCACAAGAGCCGGCGCGCGCTGGAGTATGAATCTCTGCTCACCCAGGCCCACATTCTCCCGGATCTCTACCCCATCGGCAGCCTAAACCAAAAATTGCTTGAACAGGTGGCAGAGTCTTTTGTGGCCGCTGGCATGGCCGACTCGGTGTTACCACTGCACAAGGCGATCTGGCATGAAAACTGGAAGACCACGCACAAGGGGGAACTCACCCTGCCATTCTGCAACGACCCCAACTGGCCGCCCATCGACTACACCACCCCGCTCGGTCAGCCCGACGGCATTGCCCCGGAATTTGCACGCAGACTCTTTGCACAGTTCCTGCCACAATACAAGCTGGTGCACGTACCCACCGCCACATGGCAAGAATCTCTGCAACGCTTTTCGGAAGGCGAATGCAAGCTGCTGGTGGAAGCGGTCAAGACCCCCGAGCGGACCAAGACCATGCTGTTCACGCGCCCTTACTTGCGCTATCCATTTCTGATCGTCACCCGCGCTGGTAAGCCGTATGTAAACGGGCTGGCATCCCTGCGTGGCAAAACCATCGCGCGCCAGAAGGGCTCTGCGCTGATCGAGCTGCTGCGCAAGCGCTACCCCGACATCAACATTCTAGAAACGGACAATACCCAGCAGGCCTTTCTCGCCGTGGCCACCGAGCAGGCCGACGCGGCGCTGGCCATCGGTCCGGTCGCGAAAAACATGATTGCCACCGCCGGTCTGAACACGCTGGTCATCAATGGCGTCACCAACCTGGACTACCCCATTCGCATAGCCGTTGCCAAAAGCGAGCCTTTGCTGCTCACCCAACTGAACGAAGCCATCGTGCGCTTCCCGCCTCATGAGCTGGCCAATATCCAGGCCCGCTACACCGTGCTGACCGAACGCACATGGATTTGCCGGCAATGGATAGCCATTGGCGTTGGGCTCGCATCGCTGCTGCTGCTCTGGTTTGGCTATCGCAGCTGGCGACTGAAAAAGCATGCTGAAGATGTGGAAGAGATCGCCGAGCGCGACATGCTGACCGGCGCCTTCAACCGCCGCGGTCTGGAACGGCGTTTTGGCCATCTGGCCGCGCTGGCGTCTGACGATGCACCCCTGTGCGCCATGCTGTTCGACCTGGATCACTTCAAGGCGATCAACGACACCTACGGCCATACCGTGGGGGATGCCGTGCTGCGCAAAATCGCGGATATCGTCATGGACACCATCCGCAATACGGATGTCTTTGTGCGCTGGGGCGGCGAGGAATTTATGATCCTGTGTCCAGGCATGCACCTGAATGAAGCGCACAAATTTGCAGATACGCTGCGCCAACGCGTGCAGAATCTGATGCGCGCCTCGGATCTGCCCGATGTAACCATCAGTATCGGTGTCGCCCAGCACAAGCCTGGCGAAAGTCTGCGCGACTTTACCCAGCGGCTGGACAAACTGCTCTATCAGGCCAAGCGCAACGGTCGCAACCGCGTGGAATCCAACCTGGACTAATGCCGATCCAGCCGCTCGCCGTGCTTGGCTTCATACACCTCGAACACCGTGATCGCCATGGCAGCGATCACCGGCCCGAAAAACAGCCCCAGCACACCAAAGTGAATCAGTCCCGCCAGGGTGGACAGCACGGTCAGAAAGGTATGGCTTGAAACTGCCAGCGCCTGCGTCTGCGGCAGGTGGCGGCTGATCTGCACAATCAGCCACGGCCGCGCGATGTTATCGATCAGGAAACCGGCCCCCGCCGCACCCCATACGGCGATAACCGCCGCCGAAAGCAGCTGCCCCTGCGTGGCCAGCCATACCGCAAGCGGCAGCCACACCAGCGCGGCACCCACCACGGGAATAAAGGATGCCACCGCCACACCCACGCCGATAAACAGCCCCGGCAGGCCCAGCAACCACGCCAGCAGTGCAAACGATAGCCCCTGCAGCAGCGCCACGCCCACCACCGACAGCGCCAGCACAGTGGAAAGCGAGGTAAAGCGGTCGATCATCAGCCGATCGAGGCTGTTTTCCAGCGGCGAGAGAACCATCACGTGCCGTGCAATCGCCTGCCCGTCACGGTAGAAGAAAAACAGCGCAAACATGGCCAGCGCAATAAAGGTGAAAAAGTGCGCCGTACTGCCCAGCAGCACCTTGATCGTGCCGACGACAGCCGTCTGCACCCACCCCAGCAGCATGCCCGCCTTGTCGCGCAGCTGCGCCAGCAGCATCTGCTGGGTTTCTTCATCCAGCGGCAACCACTGCATCAACTGCGACAGCAGGGTGCGCGGCTCCCCCCCTGCCAGCCAGCTCTGCGCCTGCCCATAGAAGGAACCGGCCTGCACGCTCACTTTCACCAACAGATAAGCCAGCGGCAGCACCACCGCAAACAGCATCAACAACGTCATCACCAGCGCGGCGACTTCTGCCCGCTGCAGCCGCGCAAGCAGGCGTTCATAACCCCGATAGGTGGCCGTGGCCAGAATCGCCGCCAGAAACAGCGCCTCCCAGAAAGGCGCAAACAGCCACACCAGCGCCAGCAGCGCCAATATAATGAGGCTCAGCAAAAACCCTTCTTCATAAGGCCCCTGAGGACGCTCCGTAGAACCCATGACCCACTCCATCGATAAACTGATTATTCGCCCCGAAGGTACCCTGGAGATTCTCTCTCTGCAGGAGGCCGAGCAGCTCTCCACCACCAGCGACAACGGCCTGCACGAACTGGTGCGCCAGTGCGCGCTGGCGGTGCTCTCCACCGGCGCTGAAACCGACGAAACCCTCGAGCTGCTCGACGCCCACAGGGATTTTGACATAGAAGTCACCGTGCGTGGTCGCGGCGTGCAGATCATCCTCACCAACCCGCCGCAGACGGCGCTGGTGGACGGCGACCTGATGGCCGGCATCAAGCACCACCTGTTTGCCGTGCTGCGGGACCTGGTCTACACCCGCAACGACATTCTGCTAAGCAAACGCTTTGATCTCTCCAGTTCAGAGGGCATCACAAACGCCGTGTTCCACATTCTGCGCAACGCAAGAATGCTCATCCCCAACCGCCTGCCCAATATCACCGTATGCTGGGGGGGCCACTCCATCAGCCGCGAGGAGTATGAATACAGCAAATACACCGGTTACGAACTGGGGCTGCGCGGGCTGGATGTATGCACCGGCTGCGGCCCTGGTGTGATGAAGGGCCCCATGAAGGGCGCCGGCGTGGGGCACCACAAGCAGCGCATCAGCGATGGGCGTTTTATCGGCCTCACAGAACCGGGCATTATCGCCGCCGAGCCCCCCAATCCCGTGGTCACCGAGCTGTGCATCCTGCCTGACATTGAAAAGCGGCTGGAGGCCTTCCTGCGTCTGGGACACGGCATCATCATCTTCCCCGGCGGTGTGGGCACGCTGGAAGAGATCCTCTACCTCATCAGCATTCTGCAGCATCCGGACAACCGACATATTGCCCTGCCGGTCATCCTTACCGGCCCGGCCAGCGCGGAAGACTGGTTCGAAGAAGTGTTCCGCTTCCTCGACACCACCCTCGGCCTGCACGGCCGCGCGCACCTCAACTACATCCCCGACAACCCCATCGAGGTGGCACGGGAAATGCGCCTGGCCATGGAAACGGTGCGGCAGGACCGGCGCAACAGCTCCGATGCCTACTATTTCAACTGGCGCCTGCACATCGAGCCGGAGCTGCAGCGCCCCTTCGAGCCCACACATGAAAACATGGCCGCCCTCAAGCTCAGCCGCGACCTGCCCACCCACCTGCTGGCCGCCGAGCTGCGCAAGGCTTTCTCCGGCATCGTCGCAGGCAATGTCAAGGCGCCGTGGATGCAGGAAATCCGTAAAAAGGGCCCCTATCAGATCAAGGGCGACCCAGCCATTCTCAAGGCATTGGACCGCCTGCTGCGTCACATCATCAAATCCGGCCGCATGAAAATCGGCGGCGAATACACCCCCTGCTACGAGATTGTGAGCGAATGACCATGACCTTTGCAGACCTCGGCCTCGACGAACCGCTGCTAGAAGCGCTGGAGACGCTGCACTTCCACCGTCCCACGCCGATTCAAGCTGCGGCCATTCCGCCGCTGCTGGAAGGGCGCGATGTGCTCGCCGGCGCCGCCACCGGCACCGGCAAAACCGCCGCCTTCGCCCTGCCGGCGCTGCAGAAGCTGCTGGACGACCCTAAGCCACGCAATCATACGCGCATGCTCTTTCTCGCTCCCACCCGCGAGCTGGCGCTGCAGATTCAGCAGACCCTGCACCAGCTGGGCCGCTTCATCCCCTTCAAGGCGCAGCTGCTCATCGGCGGTGTCGCCCTGCAGGATTACGACCCGCGCCATGCCCCCATGCTGGTCAGCACGCCGGGACGCCTGCTCACCCTGCTGGAACAGGATGCCCTCGACCTCTCCGGGGTAGAGTATCTGGTCATCGACGAGGCCGACCGCATGCTGGACATGGGGCTGGGCCCCGACGTCATGACCATAGTGGAAACCATGCCGCAGGCGTTTCAGGCCGCGCTCTTTTCCGCCACCCTGGCCGGTGAAGGCATCGAAACCTTTGCCGAGGCGGTGCTGGACGAACCGGTGCGCATCGACCTCAACCGCCCCGACGACACCAGCGAGCAGGTGCAGCAGAGCGTCATCCACGCCAACGACACTGCCCACAAGCAGGCGCTGACGCTCGCCCTGCTGCGCGACCCGGCCTGCCAACGGGCATTGATTTTCACCAACACCCGCGAAGGCGCCGAAGCGCTTACAAAATGGCTACGTGAGCAGGGCGAGCGCGTCGGCGTGCTCCACGGCGAACTGCCCGCGCCCAAGCGATTGGAGCGCATCAGCGCCTTCCGCCAGGGCAAGCTCAAGGTACTGGTGGCCACCGATCTGGCCGGGCGCGGCATCGATGTACCCGACATCACCCATGTGATCAACTTCGACATGCCCCGCCGTGCCGATCAGTATATCCATCGCATTGGTCGCACTGGCCGGGGCCAGAATGTGGGCGTGGCGCTCAGCCTGTGCCGATTCGAAGAGCTGCCCCACTTACACCGCATCGAATACCGCACCGGCCAGTCCCTGCCAGTGAGCAGCGTGCCCCGCTTGGAACTCAAGGGCGCCAGTTTTGAGGAGCGCCTGCGCGAGCACAAGCGCCGCCTCAAGCAGAAAAAAAAGGCGCAGAAAAAGAGCGACACAGGAAAAGGAAAACAGAAACGCAAGACCCGCCACCGCGACCTGAAAAACAAGGGCAAGAGAACGCCTCAAAAGCCCCGACAGCCCAGCTAGAACCTCCCCCCGACCGGGGCATGTTCAAAAATCCGGCGCGAAAAATTCAGGAGTCCCCCCTGCTGGTGGCATTCCGGCCGCAGCCGGAATGCAAACACGCCGCCCCCCATCCAGGACCAAGGGCGGCGACAACTCACTGCTTATTGACAGCGCGGTTCAGCGGACCGGCGGCGGTTCATAAGCGCCTTGCGCATTGTGCACCTCTTTGCCGGTCAAGGCAGGATTGAACACGCAGTACAGCGTCATTTCCTCCAACGCCCGCAGGACATGTTCGTCATGCTTGTCGAGGACAAGCGAATTCAACCAATAACTGCAATCGATAGCGGTAAAACGTACTATCTTGAAAAAGATGAGTGCAGAGTGATAATTGCGCATACTGAACAGATATTGTCCAAATGCACCTTGGAAGAGTTTTTGTGATTTCCTGTTAGGGGCATGAGAGAACGGGGCGGAGCTTGGAGAGTGGTTGCTATCGCTTGAATGGTTGGCAACATCTCCGCTCCGCCAATAAACGATAGTGCGTTAGGCTGTTTTTGAAATAAATGCTATACAATTTTTTTGATTTTTTAGTCTTTCAGCCTGGCAAAGAATGCAAAGCCTTATTGCACGCCTTATTTGTTCAGGATTCTGTAACCGTCGCATCCGCGTTGGAAGCCATTGTCGCAGGCCTGCCCAAAAAGCATTTTCGCTTTCGACTTGTCCTGCCTCACTCCCTGGCCATTATCGTACATAAGCCCCAGCTTGTATTGCGCCTCGGCATGCCCCTGTTCAGCGGCTTCTTTAAACCACTTTACCGCTTCTTTGAAATTTCCATTCTCGTAAGCCTTGAGACCATTCTCATATGGGCCCGCATATAATAGTTCCGCCAGCAGTAGGAAGGCTATCGCTATCGCTATCCTTTTCATTTTTAACTCCTGTCATTGTTTTTGTAAACACGGATTCAACTAGCCAGTGCAACACCTTGAGGTGACAAGAAGGGCCAGCCGGGATAGCATGGACTGTGCGCCTTCTAACCACCACGAAAGAGGTGCGCAATGGCCGACTACCAACGACTGATCCAAGAGGAAAGATACCAGTTCTGGGCGCTGAAGATAACAGGAAAAGGGATCAGAACGATCGCCTGTGAACTCAACATCCATCCACCATCAGTCGGGAATTAAGACGCAACACAGGACTGAAAGGCTCCCGCCCCAAACAGGCCCACAGACTGGCACAACAACGCAAGAGCCGACACGGCCCCAAACACTGCAACAACCAGTTATGGCGCCCGGTTGAACAACCGACCTCGGAAATGTTTGAGGATGAAGACGCCTAATCAGGTGTTCTTCGGGATTGATCCACCTGCTGCGCTGGCTTGTTGAATCCGCCTTTGAAAACACGCCGGTGCAGGTCCGCAACCTCGAACGCCTGCGCCAGCTCGGCTTCAAGCTGGCCATTGACGACTTTGGCAACAGTCACAACGAATTCTCCAAACTCAACAGATTGCGCCCGGATATTATCAAGATCGACAAGTCACTCAACCGATGCGCTGGCGCCGGACAATTTCAGCACCGCCATAATCGGTGCTATCGCCCACCTGGCCACCAGCATGGGCACCTATCTGCTGATCGAAGGCGTCGAAACCGCCGACCAGCTGGTGCTGGCGCGCCAACTGGGTGTGCACTGCTTTCAGGGCTATTATTTCGCCCGCCCCATGGACGCAGATACGCTCATGCAGTGGCAGCCCGATCACAACCGCTGCACACCGTCTGAGTCGTCTCAAGCAACCAATACGCAGGCATCTCGCTTTCTTTTTAATACAAAGCCTTGCAACACGCCCGATTCCTGTGCATAATTCCTTTTTCCGTTTTTGGCGTGCCCGGATTGCCCCGTCTGTGCGGCGCGCGATGAGAAATTTTTAGAGGATTACGACCATGTCAAGAGTGTGCCAAGTTACAGGAAAACGCCCTGTCACAGGTAACAATGTGTCTCACTCTCACCGCAAGACGCGTCGCCGTTTCCTGCCCAACCTGCATACGCACCGTTTCTGGGTAGAGAGCGAAAACCGTTTCGTGAAGCTGCGTGTGTCCAGCGCCGGCATGCGCATTATCGACAAGAAAGGCATCGATGCGGTGCTGGCCGAAATGCGTGCCCGTGGTGAGAAGATCTAAGGAGCCCTATCATGCGTGACAAAATTAAACTGGTATCAAGCGCCGGCACCGGCTACTTCTACACCACTACCAAGAACAAGAAGAACATGCCTGGCAAGTTCGAGATCAAGAAATACGATCCCGTCGTGCGCAAGCATGTGATCTTCAAGGAAGCGAAAATCAAGTAATCCAACCCGATACTTGATTTCCCCCTTAAAGCCCGACCAACCCGTCGGGCTTTTTTGTATCGGGAGAAAAGGTAAGGAAAAGGTGGGATACAGGAAAGAAGCGGCGCCCGGGATCCGACGCCTCGGACGGATCAGGCGCGCTGCGCCAGACGGGCCTTCATCTGTGCAATCATCGGTGGCACATTGGCCTGCTGAGCCTGCGCAGGCCGCTCGCGGAACTGACGCACCGCCTCGATGGCCTGATCGGCGCGGGCATAGGTGGCAATCGCCTGCCCGTCGCGATAGATACTGAATCCATTTTCACTGCGTTCGATGGTAAAACGTGGCTGACTTCTCATTTCCTTCCCCCTCCATTCAAGGCAACGGCCGAACGGGGAAATCCTAAAACAATTCAGTTTACACTAATATGAATCATTTTTTGTCATTCAACCCCGTAACTGCAACAATTGCAAAGAAAAAACCATGCCAGAACTGCCCGAAGTCGAAACCACCCGCCGCGGCATTGCCCCTGCCCTTGGCCATGCCACCCCGCAAAAGGCGGTGGTGCGTCAGCCCAGACTGCGCTGGCCGGTGGATTCAGACGCCCTGCAACGCTGGTGCGGCGCGCCCATCAACACCATCCAGCGCCGCAGCAAGTATCTGATCCTCAGCAACGACAAGGGTCACCTGCTCATTCACCTGGGCATGTCCGGCAGCCTGCGCGTGCTGCCACAGGACACACCCGCGCAGAAGCACGATCACATCGATCTGCTGCTGGATAATAGCCACCTGCTGCGCTACACCGATCCGCGCCGCTTTGGCGCCTGGCTGGTGCACTTCGATACCGACCCATTGACCCATCCCCTTCTATCCCAACTGGGGCCGGAGCCACTAAGCGAAGCCTTCAACGGGGATCACCTTTACGCCGCCTGCCAGAAAAGCCGCCGCGCCATCAAGGTGCTGATCATGGACAGCAAAGTCGTGGTGGGCGTGGGCAATATCTACGCCAATGAAGCGCTCTTTCTGGCCGGCATTCACCCGGCCACACCTGCCAATACCCTGACACCCGCGCAAACGGACACGCTGGCAGCCACCATCAAGCAGGTGCTCGCTCGCGCCATTGAACAGGGTGGCACCACGCTGCAGGACTTTACCCAGCCCGACGGCAAGCCCGGCTACTTCGCCCAGCAACTTAATGTGTATGGCCACGCGGGCAAGCCCTGCCCCCGCTGCGGCACGCCCATTCAAATCCTGACGCTGGGACAGCGCAGCAGCTTCTTCTGCCCACGCTGCCAGCCCGTATAATTTGAAGGAAAACAGCATGATGGGGCGGCTTGAATGCTCGCGCATAAGCCGTTCGCCATCTTTATGCATACGCCATAGACAAAAAAACAAGGAACCGCCATGAACGCTCTGGATGCCATCAAACTGACCGAATACTCCCACGGTGCCGGCTGCGGCTGCAAGATTTCCCCCGCCCTGCTGGAAGACATGCTCAAGACCGAAGTGGCCCACAGCGTGCCCGACGCCTTGCTGGTGGGCAACCACACCAAGGACGACGCCGCCGCCTTCGACCTGGGCAACGGCACCGCGGTGCTTTCCACCACCGATTTTTTCATGCCCATCGTGGATGACCCATTCAAGTTCGGGCAGATTGCCGCCACCAACGCCATTTCAGACATCTACGCCATGGGCGGCACGCCGCTGATGGCCATCGCCATTTTCGGCTGGCCCATCGACAAGCTGCCCGCCGAAGTGGGCCAGAAGGTCATCGAAGGCGGCCGGCAGGCCTGCGCCAATGCGGGCATTCCGCTGGCGGGCGGCCACTCCATCGACGCACCGGAGCCCATTTTCGGCCTTGCGGTCACCGGCTTGGTGGAAACCGACAAGCTGCGCCGCAACGACACTGCGGAGCCCGGCTGTCAGCTGTTCCTTACCAAGCCGCTGGGTATCGGCATCCTCACTACCGCACAGAAGCAGAAAAAGATCGCGCCCGAGCATCTGGAAATGGCCATTGAGCAGATGTGCACCCTCAACTGCGCCGGCGCCGCCTTTGCGCAACTGCCCGACGTCACCGCCATGACCGATGTCACCGGCTTCGGCCTGCTCGGTCATCTGCTGGAGCTGTGTGAGGGCAGCGATGTGGCCGCCGAGATCGATTACGACGCCGTGCCCATTCTGCCCCATGTGAAGGATTACTTGGCACAGGGCTGCACCCCCGGCGGCACCCAGCGCAATTTCGCCAGCTATGGCCACAAGGTGGGCGAGCTGACTGATGAGCAGAAATACATCCTCTGCGATCCCCAGACGTCCGGCGGCCTGCTGGTGGCGGTGCGCGAACAGGGGGTCCCCGACTTTTTGAAAGTCGCCCGCGAACAGGGACTCGATCTGCAGCCCATTGGACGCACCCTTAAGGCCCGCGAGCCCCGTGTGGTGGTGAAATGAGCACATCCCTGCCCCTGTGGGACGATTTTGCCACCATCGTGCGCGAACGGCGCCCGCTGATCGACACGCGTGCACCAGTGGAATTCAAGGCGGGCGCCTTTCCTGGCGCCGTCAATCTGCCGCTGATGACCGACAAAGAGCGTGCCGCCGTGGGCACCTGCTACAAGCTGCACGGCAACGCAGCCGCGGTGAAACTGGGCCACAAGCTGGTCAACGAAGAAGTCCGCCGACCGCGCATCCGAGCCTGGGCTGACTTTTACCGCGCTCATCCGGATGCGCTGCTCTACTGCTTTCGCGGCGGGCAGCGCTCCGAAATCGCCCAGCGCTGGCTGTATGAATACGAAGGCCTCGTCATTCCCCGCCTGAAGGGCGGCTACAAGGCCTTTCGCCGCTATCTGCTGGAGCTGCTGACCGAACAGCTGCCCGCACAATTGCAGCAAATGCCGCGCCATGTGCTCGCCGGCCGCACCGGCAGCGGCAAGACGCTGCTGCTGCGCCAGCTACCCCATGCGCTGGATCTGGAAAAACTGGCCCATCACCGCGGTTCCGCCTTTGGCCGCCATATCGAGCCACAGCCCACGCAGATCAGCTTTGAAAATGCACTAGGCTACGATCTGATCAATTTGCTGGAGACTGCGCCGCCGTGGATTGTCTTTGAAGACGAAGGCCGCAATATCGGGCGGCTCTATCTGCCGGAACAGACTCACGCCGGCCTGTATGAAGGCGCAGAGCTGATCATTCTGGAAACGCCGCTGGAAAAGCGAGTCGATATCACGCTGGACGAATACGTCACTCAGGCGCAGGCCCGCTATCTACAGGCTGATCCGCAGCAGGGGCTGGAAAAGTGGCGTGTGGATATTCTCGACAGCATGCAACGCATTCAGCGCCGTCTTGGCGGCGTGCGCCATAAACAGTTGCTGGCGATGTTTGAGTCCGCCTGGCAGGCGCAGCTGCAGCACAACGATGTGCAGACCCACCGCAGCTGGGTGTCATTTCTTCTCACCGACTATTACGACCCCATGTACGACTACCAGCTGGCCAACAAGCCGCAACCCGTAGCCTTTCAGGGGGATGCCGAAGCCGTGCGCCAATGGTTGCTTGAGAAAGCATGACAATCGATTTTCCCTGCTTGTTTCATGGACTAAACAGCGCTACGCTGTCTGCCATGAAACGCGTAATTTTTCTGCTGAGTCTGCTGGTGCTGCTCGCCGGCTGCAGCCACAACGACAACGCCACTGTCTGGCCGCTGGACAAGTCGTGCAACCTGCACCAGCAGGCCTGCACCGCCACCCACGGCGATCAGGCGGTGACTCTTGCCATTACGCCCCGCCCAATTCCCGTGGCCAAGCCGTTGCAGGTGGAAGTCCGCCTCAGGAACATCCCCGCCAAACAGGTGGCGCTGGATATCAGCGGACTCAACATGTACATGGGGTATAACCGCGTCACCCTGAAACAGGAGAACAATGACGTGTGGACCGGCTCAAGCATGCTGGCCTTCTGCACCAACGACACCATGCAGTGGCAGCTGACCGTGCTCATCGACACGCCCGATGGGCAGCAGATACAGGTGCCCTTCTATCTGGAAACCCACCGCAACCCCACCTATCCGACACCCGTGAAGGAATAACCATGGAACACGACAACGACCTGGAACTGGATATCGAAGCGCTCAAGAACCAGATCAAGCAGGATGTGGCACAGCCCAAACTCACCCCGGATCAGCTGCATACCGCGCTGGAACGCTACGTGGACACCCTCAATAACCTCAATGCGCAACAGTTCCGCAAGGGATTGCATGACGTGATGGCGCGCAACGTCTATTTCAAGGACCCGTTCAACGAAGTGCGCGGCCTGGCGGACGTGGAAGACGTGTTTGCCAAGCTCTTCGCCGACCACCCCAATGCTGCTCTGCGCGTACACACCCACGCAGGCCGCGGCGACACCGGCTATGTGGAATGGCGCCTGTTCTATACCGATACCAGCGGGCAGCCGCAGCACCGCAATGTCATCAGCAAGCTGCTATTCGACGAAAACGGCAAGGTGCGTGCGCAGATGGACTACTGGGACAGCGGTGAATACTACTTCCGCCGCCTGCCGCTACTCGGCCCCCTGCTCGACTGGCTCGCGCGTCGCAAGTCCGCCTGAAATCTGAAAAACGCGGCGCGATCCGCTAAAATAGCGCCGCTTCACATCCCCTAACGCGCCCTTAGCTCAGCTGGATAGAGCGTTGCCCTCCGGAGGCAAAGGTCAGAGGTTCGAATCCTCTAGGGCGCGCCATTTTTGTGACTCTATTTTCTCCCCCCCCCCTCACTCATTCCGCCTCTGCTCTAAAATGAGAAAAAAGCGGAGGAAAATTGATGCGACTCATATCCCACGGGGCGGCTGAAACGGTCACCGGCTCCTGCCATTTGCTTGAAATAACCTCTCACTTCAAGCTGCTGGTGGACTGCGGCATGTTTCAGGGCCTCAACGAGGAACTGAACTACCAGCCTTTCGGCTTTGATCCCGCGCAGATCAAGCTGCTGCTGGTCACCCATGCCCATCTGGATCACGTCGGCCGGATCCCCCTGCTGGTAAAACAGGGCTTTGACGGACGCATCATCACCACCCGCGCCACGTGGGAGCTGATGGAAATCGTGCTGCTGGACAGCGCCAAACTGATGGAGGAAGACTACCGCACCCAGCTGCGCAAGGCGCAGCGCCGCGGCGAGGCAGATTTGGTCCCCAACCCCCTCTACACGCAGCGGGACGTACGCCATCTGTTTGAAACCGTCAGCGTGCAGTTTGCAGACTACAACAAGCCAGTCAGACTTACCGAATTCCTCACCGCCACCTTCCGCAATGCCAGCCATATCCTTGGTTCCGCGACCATCTCGCTGCATGTGGGAAACGGCCCCGACGCAAAAACCCTCGTCTTCTCCGGGGATCTGGGCAACCGCAACGACCCCGTCCTGCCGCCGCCCGACCATGTGCATGAAGCCGATGCGCTGTTTATCGAGTCCACCTATGGCGACCGCAACCACCGTCCCATCAAGGACTCCATCGAGGAGTTCCGCGATACCATCACACGCACGCTGAAACGCGGCGGCAATGTCATCATTCCTTCCTTCGCCATCGAACGCACGCAGGAGGTGCTGTGCATCCTTCGCGATCTGGAGCGTCAGCACCGCCTACCGCCCTGCGCCATTTTTGTGGACTCCCCCATGGCCACGCGTGCGACTCGTGTGTATGACCGCTATCCAGACCTGCTCAGCCGCCACTGCACCGAGCACATGCGCAACGGCGTTGCCTTCGACCTGCCCAACCTCATGTTCACTGAAGACGTGAGCGCCTCGCGCGCCATCAACGCCATCGAGCGCGGCGCCATCATCATCGCCGGCAGCGGCATGTGCAACGGCGGCCGCATCCTGCACCACCTCAAGCACCGCCTGTGGAACAGGGACAATAGCGTCATTTTCGTGGGCTATCAGGCGCAGGGCACGCTGGGTCGCAAGCTGGTGGAGGGCGCGCAGTGGGTGCGCATTTATAACGAAGACATCCGCGTCAAGGCCGAGATCGTCAGCATCAACGGCTTTTCGGCCCACGCCGACCAACGCGAACTGCTGGACTGGATGAAGCATTTTCACCGCCTTGAGCAGATCTTCCTGATCCACGGCGAAATCGACAAGATGCACATTTTCCGCGCCGCCATCCTCAAGGCGCTGGGCAAGCGCGCCCATATCGTAAAGCGGGGCGAAAGCATCTGGCTTGGTGAAGTGGACATTTCCGGGCACCCCAAACATGGCCACAAGCGCTAAAATGGCGCAAACTCAAATCCGAGCGAATCACATGCAATATCTGGGACAGACCGACTACAACCACGCCGAGCCGCCCGCGCTGGGTATCCTGATCACCAATCTCGGCACGCCGGATGCACCCACGCCCGAGGCGCTCAAGCCCTATCTGAAGGAATTTCTCGAAGATCCGCGCGTGGTCGAACCGCCGCCGGCGCGCTGGCTGTGGAAGCTGATCCTCAACCTGCTCATCATCCCCAAACGCAAACACTCCTCCGCTGAAGCCTACGCCAGCGTATGGGACAGCGAAGGCCCCGGCGCACCGCTGCTCAATATCAGCCAGCGCCAGCTGGACAAGCTCAAGGCCCAACTGAGCAGCCAGCTGCAGGGCCGCGTCGAATTCGCACTCGGCATGCGCTATGGCAACCCCTCCATCGCCAGTGCCCTGCGCGAACTCAAGGCCAGGAATGTGCAGCGCCTGCTGGTTCTGCCCCTCTACCCGCAGTACGCTGCCGCCACCACTGGCTCCACGTTTGATGCCGTTAGCGCCGAGTTGCAGCGCTGGCGCTGGGTCCCGGAGCTGCGCTTCGTCAATCACTACCATGATCATCCCGGCTATATTGATGCGCTTGCCAACAGCATCCGCGACTATCAGGCCGAGCACGGCACACCGGACAAGCTGATCTTCTCCTACCACGGCATTCCGAAACGCTACTGGGACAACGGCGACCCCTACCCCTGCACCTGCCACGCCACCACGCGCATGGTGGCGGAAAAGCTGGGGCTGGCACCCGACCAGGTGATGACCACCTTCCAGTCCCGCTTCGGCAAGGAAGAGTGGGTCAAGCCCTACACCGACGAAACCCTCAAGGCCCTGCCCGCCCAAGGTATCAAGCATGTGCAGGTCATCTGCCCCGGCTTCTCGGCCGACTGCCTCGAAACCATCGAGGAGATCGACGAAGAAAACCGAGAATACTTCATGGAAGCCGGCGGCGAACGCTTTGGCTACATCCCCGCGCTCAACGACCGCGACGACCATATCGCCGCCTTGGCTGATCTGGTACAGCAGCATGCCCGCGGCTGGCCCGAAGCGGAGGGCGCCGTCCCCAGTGAAGAAGAACTGGCCGCCCGTCAGCAACGCGCAAAAACACTGGGTGCCCGCAACTAAGACCCTGCCAAAGGTGTTGCCCGCTGCCATGATGGCGGGCAGCACCGAGCCGACGGCTGAGTTCACAGCATCCAATCGTCCTGATCCCATGCAGCCTTACGCATGCGGTTTCTCTTAAATCGTTAGCCACTGGGCTTCAGACGCGCACTCAAACAGCCCAAACAGGCCCGTAAACCCCATTTTTACGCGCCTTTCCCCGCGACCAATTTTTCGTGGCGCAAAAAAGTCGGCCCCCCCCTGCCGCAACGGCGCGCACACGCGAACGCGTATAATGTTTTCTTTTGCAATCAGGCCATGACCGACCATGCTGGACAAGATCGTCATCCGTGGCGCACGCACCCACAATCTGAAAAACATCGATCTGGAGCTGCCGCGCGACAAGCTGATCGTCATCACCGGCCTGTCCGGTTCCGGCAAGTCGTCGCTGGCATTCGACACCATCTATGCCGAGGGTCAGCGCCGTTATGTAGAAAGCCTGTCTGCCTATGCGCGCCAGTTTCTGTCCGTCATGGACAAGCCCGATGTGGACCACATTGAGGGACTGTCGCCGGCGATCTCCATCGAACAGAAGTCCACCAGCCACAACCCCCGCTCCACGGTCGGCACGGTCACGGAAATCTACGACTACCTGCGCCTGCTGTTTGCCCGCGCCGGCACGCCGCGCTGCCCCACCCACGGCTGCGATCTGGAGGCGCAGACCATCAGCCAGATGGTGGATGCCGTGCTGGCACTGCCGGAAGGCACCAAGGCGATGCTGCTGGCACCGGTGGTGCGCGGCCGCAAGGGCGAGCATGTGCAGCTGTTGCAGGAACTGGCGGCGCAGGGCTATCTGCGCGCCCGCATCGACGGCGAGGTGGTGGACCTGACGCCCACACCGCAGCTGGACAAGAACAGGAAGCACACCATTGAGGTGGTCATCGACCGCTTCAAAGTGCGTCCCGATCTGGCGCAACGGCTGGCCGAATCCTTTGAAACCGCCCTGCGTCTGGGCGATGGCGCCGCGCTGGTCGTGCCCATGGACGAAGGCACCTTTGCGCCGATGCTCTTTTCCGACAAGTACGCCTGCCCGCACTGCGGCTATGCGGTGCAGGAACTGGAGCCGCGCATCTTTTCCTTCAACAACCCGCAGGGCGCCTGCCCCACCTGCGACGGCCTCGGCCACAGCGAACGCTTCGACCCCGACAAGGTGGTCGTACACCCGGAACTGAGCCTGGCCGGCGGTGCCATTCGCGGCTGGGACCGTCGCCACAAGTATTACTACGACATCCTCAAAGCCGTGGCGGACCACTACGGCTTCGACATGGAAACGCCGTGGAACGAACTGCCCCAGCGGGCGCGGGATATCATCCTGTGGGGCTCCGGTGATGAGAAACTACCGCTGCCCCATGGTCGCTACACCGATGTGCGCCGCTTTGAGGGGGTCATTCCCAATATGGAGCGGCGCTATCAGGACGCCAGCTCCAGTACCGTGCGCGAGGAGCTGAGCAAGTACCGCGTGGTCATTCCCTGCCCCGACTGTGGCGGTGCCCGCCTGAACGTCACCGCCCGCAATGTGTTTGTGGCGGAGCGCAGCCTGCCCGAGCTCACCGCCCAGCCGGTGGGCGACCTGCTGGCCTTTTTCGAACAGCTGGAATTGCCCGGTGCCAAGGGGCAGATTGCCGACAAGATCATCAAGGAGATCCGTGCTCGGTTGAAATTTCTGGTGGATGTAGGGCTGGATTACCTCACCCTGGACCGCTCCGCCGACACCCTCTCCGGTGGCGAAGCGCAGCGCATCCGCCTCGCCAGTCAGATCGGTGCCGGTCTCGTGGGGGTCATGTACGTGCTGGACGAGCCCTCCATCGGCCTGCATCAGCGCGACAACGACCGCCTGCTGCGCACTCTTACCCACCTGCGCGATCTGGGCAATACCGTGATCGTGGTGGAGCACGACGAAGATGCCATTCGCGCCGCCGACCACGTGGTGGATATCGGTCCCGGCGCCGGCGTGCACGGCGGGCGTGTCATGGCGCAGGGCACCCCGGAAGACATTGCTGCCGATCCCCACTCCCTCACCGGCCAGTATCTGGCCGGCACACGCCGCATTCCCGTGCCGGATAAACGCCAGCCCCCGGGCGAACGCTGGCTGCACCTCAAGGGCGCCCGCGGCAACAACCTCAAGCACGTGGATCTGGAATTGCCCGTGGGGCTGTTCACCTGCGTTACCGGCGTGTCCGGTTCCGGCAAGTCCACCCTGGTTAACGAAACGCTTTACAAGCTGGCCGCCAGCAAGCTGAATGGCGCGCTGCTCACCCCGGCACCGTATGAATCTGTGGAAGGACTGGAACACTTTGACAAGGTGGTCAATATCGACCAGTCACCCATCGGCCGAACACCCCGCTCCAACCCGGCCACCTACACAGGCCTGTTCACGCCGATCCGCGAGCTGTTTGCTGCCGTGCCCGAAGCCCGCGCGCGCGGCTATACGGCGGGGCGTTTCAGCTTCAACGTCAAGGGCGGGCGCTGCGAGGCGTGTCAGGGCGAAGGGCTGATCAAGGTGGAAATGCACTTTTTGCCTGATGTGTATGTGCCCTGCGACGTGTGCCACGGGGCACGCTACAACCGCGAAACCCTGCAGATCCGCTACAAGGGCAAGACCATCGCCGACGTGCTGGAAATGACCGTTGAGGACGCACGCGCCTTTTTCGACAGCATTCCCAACATCGCCCGCAAACTGCAGACGCTGATGGATGTAGGCCTGGGCTATATCCGCCTCGGGCAGAGTGCCACTACGCTGTCCGGTGGGGAGGCACAGCGGGTTAAGCTGGCGCGGGAGCTGTCCAAGCGGGATACCGGCGCCACCCTCTACATTCTTGATGAGCCGACCACCGGCCTGCATTTCTACGACATTGAGCAGCTGCTCAAGGTGCTGTTCACCCTGCGCAACCACGGCAACACCATCGTGGTCATCGAGCACAATCTGGACGTGATCAAGACCGCCGACTGGATTGTGGATCTGGGCCCGGAAGGCGGTGCGAAAGGCGGGGAAATCATTGCCACTGGCACGCCGGAAGCGGTCGCCGACAACCCCGCATCCCACACGGGGCGCTATCTCAAACCCCTGCTGGAGAAGCGGGCATGATGCGTGCGGCAGGGCTGCTGCTGTTGCTGCTTGCGCTGCCGCTGCAGGCGGGGCAGCGCCCACCGTGGCAAGACAAGGCTTATATCGAAAAAGCGTTTATCGAGATCGCCTTCAAGCGCGAATATGCCGCCGGCATCAAGCGCCTCAACAAATGGACCCGACCGGTTCACTGGAAGATTGAATACGAAGGCGGCGTGAAGGCCTCACCCCTGCTGGAAACACCCATTCTGCGTCATCTGGATCAGCTGGAATCCGTTACCGGCATCGTTATGGTGCCGGTGACGCGGCAGCCCAGCCTGCACATCGTGCTAACCCGCGATCGCGACTTTGCCGCCGCCATTGCGCGCCACTACCTGATGCCGCCTGACAAGGCGCGGCATTTTGTGCGTGGCGTAAACTGCATGGGCAATTACAGCACCAACCGCCATGGTGAAATCATCAGCGCCACCGTCATCATCCCTGTGGACCACGCCTTCAAACGCGGCATCTATCCCGCCTGTGTGGTGGAAGAGCTTACCCAGGTGATGGGCCTGCCCAACGATGCCGACTGGGTAAATCCCTCCATCGCCAACGACAGCAGCCGTCGGGATCTACTCTCGCCGCTGGACTATGTGATGCTGCGCCTGCTCTATCAGCCCGAACTCAAGCCCGGCATGACCGTCGAGCAGGCACGTCCTGTCATCCGCCGCCTGCTCAACCGCTTCGAGCACCTAGGCATCCTTAAAATGGCGCCTTGGCTGGTCAAGCAGGCTGGCCTCAATAAACTCAGTGCCGAAGGGCAGCTCTGAGCCCGCCCCCCCCGGATATGGCCGCGTTTTAGCGGCACAGAACACCGGCCGAAAATTGCGCCCTGAAAAAAGTCGGGGACCCCCCTATTCCGAAGCAGTAAGCCGCTGGATCACGCGACCGGCCAACGTCAGCCCGAACAGTCCCGGCATATAGCTGGCCGTGCCATTTACCACACGCCCCCGCGCACCTTCAATCGCCTCCATGGGGCCGGGCGCCTTGGGCAGCTCTTCGGAAAAGACCACCTCGATGCCGCGGCCCACACCCAGCTTGCGCAGGCGCTGGCGCATCTGCCGTGCCAGCCCGCAGCCGTGGGTATCCATCAGGTCTGCTACGCGAATAAAGCGCGGATCCACGCGCCGCCCCGCCCCCATGCTAGACACCACCGGCACCTGCTGGTGCCATGCTTCATACACCAGCCTCACCTTGCAGTTGAGGCTGTCGATGGCATCCACGACAAAATCAAACTTTTCGCCCACCAGCGCGGGCATGTCATCCGGTGCCAGAAAGGTCTGGCGAGCATCCACCCGACACAGCGGATTGATATCCTCAACGCGCTGCTTGAGCACGTCCACCTTCGGCTGATCCAGCGTGCTGTGCAGCGCTACGATCTGGCGATTGAGGTTGCTGGGGCTGACCACATCGTGATCCACCAGCACCAGCTCCCCCACGCCGGCGCGCGCCAGCGCCTCCACCACAAAGCCCCCTACACCACCACAGCCGGCAACCAGCACACGGGCATCCAGCAGGCGCAAGATGGCGGCATCCTCAAACACGAGGCGGCTGCGTTCAAATAGCGGGTCATTGAGGTGTTCGTTCACGGTGTCCTCCATGCAGGATCAAGGTGATAAGGCGAGATTCAGGATGCTCGCAACAGAAAAAGGTCCTGCGCTGCCCGGGTGGTTTCCTGCGCAACGGATTCGAGGGGAAGATCGAGCAGTTGTGACACACGGGCGCCGATCTGGGCAATGTCACCACAATGAAACTGATCAGCACCAGGCAGGGCGACATAGGGACCATCGGTTTCCAGCAGCAGATGATCCAATCCCAGTCCACGAATCAGGTCGTGATAGCGGCGCGCATTGTCTCGGCACACAATGCCATTAGCCCCGATTTTCCACCCCAGCTTGACGAAACGGCGGGCCTCGCCCAGCCCGCCACCGAATCCATGCAGGCTGCCGCGCAGGCTGGTGAAGGGTTTGAGATGCTGGTAGAGCACATCGAATGCTTTACGAATATGAATGGAGCAGGGCCGATCATAGGTCAGTGCCAGCTCCAGCTGCGCCTGAAAAACTTCGCGCTGCAAGGCAGGGTCTGCCGGTGTGCGCGGGTCAAAATCCAGGCCAATCTCGCCAACGATCAAAGTTGGATCGTCACGCAGATGCTGTTCCAATCGATCCATGACGGACTGCCAGTTGTCCTCAAAGAGATGGACGCGCCAGGGATGCAGGCCCAGCCCCCGTACCACACGCGGGTATTTCAACTGTAACACCGCATCCCAGTCATCCGGCGCCGTGGCAAACGCACAGGCACCCGCACCGATACAGGCCTCACGGGCGTCAGGCGGAATGGCGTGCAGATGAATATGGCTGTCAAACCAGGCAATTTCAGACGTCATGATACAAATTGTAGCGTGGAACGGACATACATGACCGATACGAAAAAGGCCGGCATAAAGCCGGCCTTTCGAGATGGCAAAAGCAACCGATTATTCAGCCGCTTCTTCCACTGCTTCCTCTTCACCACCTACGGGGCGATCCACCAGCTCAACGTACGCCATGGGCGCATTGTCGCCGGGGCGGAAGCCGCATTTCAGAATGCGCAGATAGCCACCGTTGCGTTCCTTGTAGCGGGGACCCAGCTCTTCAAACAGCTTGGTCACGATGGCGCGTGCACGGTGGTTGTTGCCCAGTCGCGCATAGGCCAGACGACGGTTGGCAACGGTGTCTTCCTTAGCCAGGGTAATCAGCGGCTCGGCATGGCGACGCAGTTCCTTGGCCTTGGGCAGGGTTGTCTTGATAATTTCATGCTCGAACAGTGACGCAGACATGTTGCGGAACATGGCCTTGCGATGCGCACTGTTGCGATTGAATTTACGACCACTCTTACGATGACGCATGGTTCAATTCCTTTCGTTTACACGGACTCGTTCTTGGCGTTTGCCAGCTGTGCCGGCGGCCAGTTGTCCAGTTTGGTTCCCAGGCTCAAACCCCGCTGTGCAAGCACGTCCTTGATTTCCTGCAGGGACTTCTTGCCCAGGTTGGGGGTCTTGAGCAGTTGTTGTTCAGTACGCTGTACCAGATCACCGATGTAGTAGATCTGCTCGGCCTTGAGGCAGTTGGCGGAACGAACGGTCAGCTCCAGATCATCTACAGGCTGCAGATAGATCGGATCGATGTTCAGCTCCTCAACCGGTTGCTCTTCAGGCTTCTTCTGCAGCTTCATATCAACGAAGGCGCTCAGCTGGTGGCTCAGGATGGAAGCAGCCAGCTTGATGGCGTCTTCAGGATCGATGGTGCCGTTGGTTTCGATATCGATGATCAGCTTGTCAAGGTCTGTGCGCTGCTCTACACGGGCAGATTCGACATCGTAGCTGACAGTGACAACGGGAGAAAAACCCGCATCCAGGCGCAGTACACCGATCTGGTTATCGCTGGACAGCTCGGCAGGACGATAGCCAACACCCTTCTCCACCTTCAGACGCATTTCCAGTTTTGCGCCGTCGGAAAGGTGTGCAATCACATGCTCAGGGTTAGCGATCTCGACGTCATGATCCAGCTGAATGTCACCAGCAGTCACTACGCCAGGACCTTCCTTGCTGAGGACCAGCTCGGCTTCGTCGCGATTGTCAAGCTTGACTGCCACATCCTTGAGGTTCAGGAGGATTTCCAGCACGTCCTCACGCACACCTTCGAGTGCTGAGTATTCGTGCAGGACGCCGTCGATCTGCACCTGTGTAATCGCTGCACCCGGCATGGAGGACAGCAGAATGCGACGCAGCGCATTGCCAAGCGTGTGACCGTAGCCACGCTCCATCGGCTCCAGCACCACACGGCTGCGCGTGGGGCTGTAGCGCTTCACGTCCACCAGCTGCGGTGTCAGCATTTGTTCTAAAAACTGTTGCATGAGTAACGGTCTCCGTATCAGGATTACTTGGAGTAAAGCTCGACGATGAGGTTTTCCTGGATGTCGGCAGACAGATCAGAACGATCAGGTACCGCCTTGAAGACACCTTCGAATTTCTTCGGATCAACCTCAACCCAGCTCGGCAGACCGCGCTGCTGGGCGATATCCATCGCCATGGCGATACGAGCCTGGTTTTTCGCCTTCTCGCGTACGGCCACTACATCACCGGGCTGTACCTGATAGGAGGGGATATTTACCGTCTTGCCATTCACGCTGATGGCCTTGTGGGATACCAGCTGACGGGCTTCTGCACGGGTAGAGGCAAAGCCCATGCGATAAACAACGTTATCCAGACGGGTTTCCAGCAGTTGCAGCAGGTTTACACCAGTAGAACCCTTGCGGCGATCCGCTTCCTTGTAATAGCGGCGGAATTGCTTTTCCAGCACGCCGTACATGCGACGCACCTTCTGCTTCTCGCGCAGCTGCAGACCATATTCGGTCACACGTGCACGACGCGCACCGTGTACGCCTGGTGGCTGATCGATCTTGCACTTGGATTCGAGGCTACGCACGCCGCTCTTCAGGAACAGATCCGTCCCTTCGCGACGCATCAATTTACACTTGGGTCCAATATATCTTGCCATGGTGATCTATCCCTTATACACGACGTTTCTTGGGCGGACGACAGCCATTGTGAGGAATGGGCGTCACATCAGCGATTGCGGTAATCTTGAAGCCGGCAGCATGCAGTCCACGCACCGCAGATTCTCGACCCGGGCCTGGCCCCTTGACCTTCACTTCAAGGTTCTTCAGGCCGTATTCCTTGGCCATCTCGCCAGCACGCTCTGCTGCAACCTGTGCTGCAAACGGCGTGCTTTTGCGGGAACCACGGAAACCGCTGCCACCCGCAGTGGCCCAGCACAGTGTGTTGCCAGAGCGATCGGTAATGGTCACGATGGTGTTGTTGAAGGAAGCATGCACGTGCGCAACCCCGTCGGTCACGACCTGCTTGATCTTCTTCTTGGGTGAATTTTTCTTACCTTTAGCCATATCTAAATCTCACACTCGCTTATTTCTTGATGGGCTTGCGTGGACCTTTGCGGGTACGCGCATTGGTCTTGGTGCGCTGGCCACGGACAGGCAGACTGCGGCGATGGCGGATGCCACGGTAGCAGCCCATGTCCATCAGGCGCTTGATATTCATGGAAATTTCGCGACGCAGGTCACCTTCGATCTTGTACTTGCTGATTTCTTCTCGCAGTGCTGCCAGTTCGGACTCGCTCAGCTCGCGCACTTTCTTGGTCGGATCGAGGTTAACCGCTTCGCAGATTTTCTTGGATGTGGTCGGACCGATGCCATAAATGGCTTGCAGACCGATCACGACATGCTTGTTCAGGGGCAAGTTAACGCCGGCAATACGGGCCATCTTGACGCTCTCCTAAAAATATATTCGGAAAAACAGGCAATTATACACAAGTACCTTGCCTATCACCAGCTTAGCGATTGAGGCTATCGCTTAAGCTTTGCCTTTTTCATCATGCTCTCATATTGACTGCTCATCAGCTGCGCCTGGACCTGAGTCATGAAGTCCATGACCACCACAACTATGATGAGCAACGAGGTTCCGCCAAAATAGAACGGAACATTCCAATACAAGATCAGGAACTCCGGCAGCAGGCACACTGCGGTGATGTAGAGGGCGCCAGCCAGAGTCAGCCGCTCCATGATCTTATTGATGTAACGCGCTGTCGCCTCACCTGGGCGAATACCCGGAATAAAGGCGCCAGACTTGCGTAAATTATCTGCCGTTTCACGGGGATCAAACACGATCGCCGTATAGAAAAAGCAGAAGAAAATAATAGCCAGTGCATAGAGCAGGACATACAGCGGCTGACCCGGCGACAGCGTGGTCGCCAAATCCTTGAGCCAGCTCATGCCCTCTGCACTACCAAACCAACCTGCAATGGTCGCGGGGAACAGAATAATGCTCGAAGCAAAGATGGGCGGAATCACCCCGGCCATGTTGATCTTCAATGGCAGGAAGCCTTCCTGACCACCATACATCTTGCGACCGCGCATCTGCTGGGAATACTGAATCGGGATACGGCGCTGCGCACGCTCCATGAACACCACAAAGGCTGTCACAGCAATGATCAGACCCAGCAGCACGAACACCGTAATCGTATGCATGCTGCCTGTGCGGACCTGCTCAAAGGTACCACCCAATGCAGCAGGCAACCCGGCAACAATACCGGCGAAGATGATGATGGAAATGCCGTTACCCAACCCACGTTCCGTGATCTGCTCACCCAGCCACATCAAAAAGACCGTTCCTGCCACCAACGTGGTCACGGCGATCAGTTTGAATGTAAAGCCAGGATCGATCACCACGCTATGGCCGCCGATGCTCTGGGACTCCAGCGCAATGGCGATACCGAGGGCCTGGAAGGTGGCCAGCACTACCGTACCGATGCGGGTGTACTTGGTCAGCTTGCGTTTGCCTACCTCGCCTTCCTTGCGCCACTGGGACATGGTCGGCGAAACATGACTCATCAACTGTACGATGATGGACGCAGAAATATAGGGCATGATCCCCAGCGCGAAGACTGAAAAACGACTCAAGGCACCCCCTGAGAACATATTGAACATGTCCAGGATGGTGCCTTTTTGCTGGTCGAACATGGCCTTCAGCGCATCGGGATCAATACCCGGCACCGGAATATGCGCACCCAGACGAAAAACGATAATGGCACCCAGCACAAACCAGATGCGCTTCATCAGCTCATTGATGGCTCGTGCCTGGCCAGAGTTGATCGCTGGATTCATATCAGGCTTCTACGCTGCCACCGGCTGCTTCAATCGCGGCCTTGGCACCCTTGGTGCAGGGAATACCAACAACCTTGACCGGTTTGGTGATTTCACCAGACAGAACGATCTTGACGGTCAGAACGTTTTCATTGACCACGTCAGCAGCCTTGAGGGCTGCCAGATCGATCACATCGGCATCCACCTTGTTCAGCTCGTGCAGACGCACTTCCTGATGGCGCAGGGACTTGCGTGAGGTGAAGCCGAACTTGGGCAAACGACGCTGGATCGGCATCTGGCCGCCTTCAAATCCAACCTTGTGGAATCCGCCTGAACGGGATTTCTGGCCCTTGTGTCCACGTCCGCCCATTTTGCCCAGGCCGGAACCTGGACCACGGCCGACACGCTTCTTGGCCTTCTTTGCGCCTTCTGCAGGCTTGAGTGTATTCAAACGCATCTTAAGCTTCCTCTACCTTCAGCAGATATGCCACTTTATTGATCATGCCGCGGTTTTCAGGCGTGTCGAGTACTTCGCGCGTCTGATTGATCTTGCGCAGACCCAGACCGTGCACGCACGCCTTGTGTTTGGGCAGACGACCAATCAGGCTCTTAACCAGAGTTACTTTGATCTTCTTGTCAGCCATGATTATTCACCTACGATTTCTTCGACGCGCTTGCCACGCTTCGCTGCCACTTCTTCAGGACTGCTCATGGAAGCCAGCGCATCGGCCGTTGCACGGACAACGTTAACGGGACGTGTCGTACCAACACATTTCGCCAGTACGTCCTTTACGCCCGCAGCTTCCAGCACTGCACGCATCGCACCGCCGGCGATGGTTCCCGTACCTTCAGAAGCTGGCAGCATGATGATATGCGCCGCACCCTGTTTGAAGTTGATGGGATACTGAATAGTGTTATTGTTCAGGCGCACCTTGCGCATGTTGCGACGCGCCTTTTCCATTGCCTTCTTGATGGCTACAGGCACTTCCGCAGCCTTGGCATTGGCGTACCCTACGCGACCCTTGCCGTCACCGACGACACACAGGGCCGAGAAGCCAAATACGCGACCACCCTTCACCACCTTGGCAACGCGGCGCACGGAGACGAGCTTTTCAATCAGCTCTTCCTGGTTTTCCTTCATTTCACGTGAAGACATAGCTCACCCTTCTTAGAATTCCAGACCGTTTTCACGCGCGGCATCTGCCAGCGCCTGAACGCGACCGTGATATTGAAAACCGGAACGATCGAACGCAACCTTGGTTACGCCGGCCGCCTTGGCCTTCTCTGCAATTGTTTTGCCTACCAGCTCGGCTGCAGTCTTGTTGCCGGTTTTTTCCAGCTGGCTCTTGATGTCTGACTGAACGGTCGAACACGCTGCAATCACCGTGCTGCCATCAGCATCGATCACCTGTGCGTAGATATGACGCGGCGTACGGTGAACGGACAGGCGAGGCATGCGCAGGCGCGCAATCTTGCCACGGGTTTTGCGAGCTCGACGCAAACGCGCTTTTTTCTTATCCATTGCCCTATACCTTATTTCTTCTTAGCTTCTTTACGCAGAATGTATTCGTCTGCATAGCGAACACCCTTGCCCTTGTAAGGCTCAGGCGGACGGTAGGCGCGAATCTCTGCAGCCACCTGGCCCACCTTCTGCTTGTCCACACCCTTGATGACGATTTCTGTCTGGGACGGGGTCTCTGCAGTGATGCCTTCAGGCAACTTGTGCGCAACCGGGTGAGAGAAACCGAGGGTCAGGTTCAGCACGTTGCCCTGTGCCTGTGCACGATAACCAACACCGACGAGCTGCAGCTTCTTTTCGAAACCCTGAGTGACACCTGTCACCATGTTGTTGACGATGGAGCGTGCGGTACCAGCCTGCGCCCAACCATTGCTGTAGCCTTCACGGGGTGCGAATACGACCAGACTGTCTTCAACCTTAATTTCAACCGCATCATTAAACGTTTTACTAATGGATCCCTTGGGACCCTTAACTGTCACTTGCTGGCCGTCAACCTTGATTTCGACGCCAGAAGGGATCGTCACGGGATTCTTGGCAATACGAGACATTGTGACGCTCCTTATGCAACGGTGCAGACGACTTCACCACCGAGGCCCGCCTTGCGCGCCTGGTGATCGGTCATCACACCCTTAGACGTTGACACAATCGCGATACCCAGGCCCCCCATGACCTTGGGAAGCTCGTCCTTTTTCTTGTAGACACGCAGTCCGGGACGGCTTACGCGCTTTACTTCAGCGATAACGGGCTTGCCCTGATAGTACTTCAGATTGATGACAAGCTCGGGCTTGCCGCCGTTATCCTTGACTTCGTAGCCGTTGATATAACCTTCTGCGGACAGCACATCCAGCAGCGCCCTTTTCAGCTTGGAGCTGGGCACGACCACGGTTTCGTGGTTAGCCATCTGCGCATTGCGAATGCGTGTCAACATATCTGCGATAGGATCAGACATACTCATGGTTATTTATCCTTACCAACTTGCTTTCTTCAGGCCAGGAATATCGCCCTGCATACCCAGCTGGCGAATCATGTTCCGAGAAAGACCAAATTTTCTATAGACCGCGTGCGGTCGACCAGTGATACGACAGCGACGCTGTACCCGTACAGGTGAAGCATTGCGAGGCAGCTTGTTCAGCTTCTCCAGCGCTTCCATTCGCTCTTCAAACGGGCGGCTCAAGTCATTAGCAATTGCTTTCAGCTTGGCGCGTTTCTCAGCGTACTTCTGTACAGTCTTGATGCGCTTCAGTTCACGCGCGACCATGGATTTCTTAGCCATTACTGCACACCTTTACTTTTTAAACGGGAAGTTGAACGCTTCGAGCAGCGCTTTTGCTTCTTCATCGGTATCCGCAGTCGTGGTGATGTTGATATCCATCCCGCGAATGGCGTCTACCTTCTCAAATTCAATTTCAGGGAAAATGATCTGTTCCTTGATCCCCATGTTGTAGTTGCCACGACCATCAAAGGACTTGGCACTGACACCACGGAAGTCACGCACGCGCGGCAGGGCGATATTGATCAGACGATCAAGAAACTCATACATGCGTTCACCACGCAGGGTAACCTTGCAGCCGATGGGCCAGCCTGCACGCAGCTTGAAGCCCGCAACAGACTTGCGTGCAAGTGTCTTGATAGGCTTCTGGCCGGCGATTGCTGCCATATCTGCCATTGCGTTGTCGAGAACCTTCTTGTCGCCCAGGGCTTCGCCCACACCCATGTTCAGGGTGATCTTGGTCAGACGTGGCGCCTGCATTGGGGTCTTGTATCCAAACTGTTCCATCAGTTTGGGCAAAACCTCTTTCTTGTACTGCTCTTTCAGTCTTGCCATTTCTGTCACCAAACCTTAAGCATCAACGGCTTTGCCGGTTGACTTGAAAAAACGCACCTTCTTGTCACCTTCCATGCGGAAGCCAACTCGGTCCCCCTTGCCGGTTTCAGGGTTGTACAGTGCAACATTGGATGCATGAATCGGCATCTCCTTGTTAACGATACCGCCCTGCTCACCCGTCATAGGATTGGGCTTCACGTGCTTCTTCGCCAAGTTAATGCCGTCGACAATCACCTTGCCATTGGCCAACACCTTGGACACAGTGCCGCGCTTGCCCTTATCCTTGCCGGCAATAACGATTACTTCATCGCCTTTCTTGATTCGGTTCATCTCTTTCACCTTTAAATAACTTCTGGCGCAAGCGAGACGATCTTCATGAACTTGTCGCGCAGCTCGCGTGTAACAGGGCCAAAGATACGTGTTCCAATGGGCTCAAGCTTCTGATTCAGGATGACAGCCGCATTGCCGTCAAACTTGATCAGCGAGCCGTCGGGGCGACGAACACCCTTTGCAGTACGAACTACAACAGCGTTGTATACATCACCCTTCTTGACACGCCCACGAGGGGCAGCCTCTTTAACGGACACCTTGATAACATCGCCAACCGAAGCGTAACGCCGCTTCGAGCCGCCCAGCACCTTGATGCACTGAACTTTCTTGGCGCCACTGTTATCAGCGACATCCAGAACTGTTTGCATTTGAATCATAGCGGCACTCCACTTTCCAACCGCGGAAAAAAAATAAAAGTATACACCAATACCGCTAATTTGGCCAGTTCCTGAGAATCAGGCTTAGCCAAAGAAGCGGCACTCGAAAGTCAGCTTTTTATCGATTAGCGCGCAGCGCGTTCGTCGATACGAACCAGCTTCCAGCTCTTGTGTTTTGAAATTGGGCGTGATTCTACCACAGTTACGGTATCGCCCACATTACATTCGTTGTTTTCGTCGTGCGCCATGATTTTAGTCGACTTGCGCACGAACTTCTTGTACTTGGGGTGCTTAACATAGCGGTCCACACGCACGACAATGGACTTGTCCATGCCGTTGGAGACCACCACACCCTTGGCGGTACGAGCCTGTTTGTTTTCACTCATAATCAAGCACTCACTTTTTCACGAATCAGGGTTTTAACCCGCGCGACGTCACGGCGCACCTTGCGCAACTGTGCCGTATTCTGCAACTGCCCGGTGGCATGCTGCATGCGCAGATTGAACTGTTCCTTGAGCAGGTCGTTCAAAACCCCCTTCAGCTCATCAACGGACTTTTCACGCAGTGTCTTGGTATCCATATCACATCACCGATCTGATTACGAACTGGGACTTGATAGGCAGTTTTGCTGCCGCCAGCTCGAAGGCACGGCGTGCAACGCTTTCGTCCACACCCTGCATCTCAAACATTACGCGGCCGGGCTGAACTTCTGCAACCCAATATTCCACGCTACCTTTACCCTTACCCATACGCACTTCAAGCGGTTTCTGAGTAATCGGCTTGTCAGGAAAGATCCGGATCCAGATCTTGGCACCGCGGCGAACATGGCGTGTCATGGCACGACGTGCAGCTTCGATCTGACGAGACGTGATACGGCCACGCTCAAGCGCCTTCAGGCCGTATTCACCAAAGCTGACCTTGTTGCCCGCCTGCGCCAGGCCACGGTTGCGGCCTTTCTGGACCTTTCTATATTTCGTACGTTTTGGCATCAACATGGTGCGATTCCTTCTTATCTACGGCCTTTTCTGCCTTTTTGATCACGACGACCGCTTTCCTGCTTGTGCAGATCAAGCGGCAACTTGCCAAGGCGCTCACCCTTGAAGATCCAGACTTTTACGCCGATCTTGCCGTAGGTGGTGTCAGCTTCGCTAAACGCATAATCAATGTCGGCACGGAAAGTGTGCAGCGGCACACGACCTTCGCGGTACCATTCGGTACGCGCAATTTCAGCACCATTCAGACGGCCGGATACCATTACCTTGACACCTTCGGCACCAAGGCGCATGGCATTGCCAACAGCACGCTTCATGGCACGACGGAACATGATGCGCTTCTCAAGCTGTTGCGCGATGCTATCGGCCACCAGCTTGGCATCCAGCTCGGGCTTCTTGATTTCGTAGATATCGATATTGACCGCCATGCCCAGCATGCCGGTCAGTTCAGCCTTCAGCTTTTCGATGTCTTCGCCTTTCTTGCCGATTACCACACCTGGACGGGCGGTAAAGATCGTCAGGCGCACACCATTGGCCACACGCTCGATGTGAACCTTGCTCACATTGGCGTGTGACAGTTTTTTCATTACGTAATTGCGCACCTCGACATCACTGTTGAGGAAGTCCGCATAGTTCTTGCTGTCGGCAAACCAGCGCGCATTCCAGTCCTTGGTAATGCCGAGGCGAATGCCTACCGGATGTACTTTCTGTCCCATCTCTAAACTCCTTACTTGTCGCCAACGACAACAGTCAGATGACTGGTGCGCTTGAGGATACGGTTTGCACGACCCTTGGCACGTGCACGCAGACGCTTCAGGCGAGGGCCTTCGTTGACATAGACAGACGTCACTTTCAGCTCATCGATATCAGCGCCCTCATTGTTTTCGGCGTTCGAGATGGCACTCTGCAGCACCTTGTAAAACAGCTTGGCCGCCTTCTGGTTACTAAATGCCAGAATATTGACAGCTTCTTCTGCGCTCTTTCCGCGAATCAGGTCAGCAACCAGACGTGCTTTCTGCGGAGAGATGCGCGCAAAACGATGTGTAGCACTCACTTGCATGGCAATCTACTCCTTAACGCTTCTTGGCTTTCTTGTCGGCTGCATGACCGCGGAATGTGCGCGTCATGGCAAACTCTCCCAGCTTGTGTCCGACCATGTTCTCGGAAATGTATACCGGAACATGCTCCCGGCCATTGTGAACCGCGATGGTCAGGCCGATCATCTCGGGAATGATCATGGAGCGGCGAGACCAGGTTTTGATCGGACGCTTTTCGCCAGATTCTTGAGCCTGCATCACCTTCTTCAGAAGGTGATGATCTATAAATGGTCCTTTTTTAACTGAACGTGGCATAGTGTCCTTCCTTACTTAGCATTGCGACGACGGACGATCATCTTGTCCGTGCGCTTGTTCTTGCGAGTCTTCTTGCCTTTGGTCGGCACGCCCCACGGGGTTACAGGATGACGGCCGCCAGATGTGCGACCCTCACCACCACCATGCGGGTGGTCAACCGGGTTCATGGCAACACCACGAACGGTCGGGCGAATGCCACGCCAGCGCTTGGCACCTGCCTTGCCCAGTTTGCGCAGATTATGCTCGGAGTTGCCCACCTCGCCAATGGTGGCACGGCACTCGGCCAGGATCTTGCGCATCTCGCCTGAGCGCAGACGCACCAGAACGTATTTGCCTTCCTTGCCAACCAGCTGAGCGGATGCGCCGGCGGAACGTGCTAGCTGTGCACCCTTGCCTGGACGCAGTTCGATACCATGGATAACCGTACCCACGGGGATGTTACGCAACGGCAGGGCATTGCCCACCTTGATCGGCGCCTCATCGCCGGACACGACGGTGTCACCGGCCTTGAGGTTCTTGGCAGCCAAGATGTAGCGACGCTCACCGTCCGCATACTTGATCAGGGCGATATGCGCACTGCGGTTCGGGTCATATTCCAGACGTTCAACAACGCCGGGCACGCCATCCTTGTTGCGCTTGAAGTCAATCAGACGATAGTGCTGCTTGTGACCGCCACCGCGATGACGCACGGTAATGCGACCGTAGTTGTTGCGGCCGCCTGTCTTGGACTTCTTGACCAGCAGTGGTGCGTAAGGCTTACCCTTATGCAGGGAAGGCTCGACGACACTGACCACGAAGCGGCGGCCCGGGGAAGTCGGCTTTGCTTTTTTGATAATAGCCATAGTATTACTCCTTACTCACCACCGATAACATCGATTTCCTGGCCTGGTGCCAGACGTACAACGGCCTTGCGCATGCCGTTACGCTTGCCCGGACGTCCGCGAAAGAACTTCTGCTTGCCCTTGATGTTGATGACATTAACAGACTGCACCTTCACATCGAACAGGGACTCAACGGCCGCCTTGATCTCGGGCTTGGTCGCATCAGGGGCGACACGGAAAACGTACTGATCTGCCTTGTCGGCCAGCAGCGCGCTCTTCTCGGAAATGTGCGGCGCCAGCAGAACTTGATAGATGCGTTCCTTATTCATGCCAGTTTCTCCTCAAGCTGCTTCAGGGCGCCCTGTGTCATTACGATGGTTTCGTAACCGATCAGGCTTACCGGATCCACACTGTTTACATCACAGGCGTCCGCGTGGTACAGGTTGCGAGAAGCCAGGTACAGGTACTCGTCAAAACCTTCTGTGACAATCAGACCATCCTTGACTCCAAGCTGGTTCAGCTTGGCAACGAACTGCTTTGTTTTCGGTGCGTCAACCTTGAAGTCATCTACGATGACCAGACGACCGGAGCGGTTCAGTTCTGAAAGAATGCTGCGCATGGCTGCGCGATACATTTTCTTGTTAACCTTTTGCTCATAGCTGCGCGGCTTATTGGGGAACGCGCGGCCACCACCCACCCAGATGGGGCTACGAATGGTACCGGCGCGGGCACGACCCGTTCCCTTCTGGCGCCACGGCTTGGCACCTCCACCGCTCACTTCGGAGCGGCTTTTCTGTGCTTTTGTACCTGCACGCGCTTTCGCCATGTAGGCGGTTACAACCTGATGGACCAGCGGCTCATTGAAGTCGGCACCCAGCACTTTGTCGTCAACGGCCACGGTCGCAGCAGCTTCACCAGTGGAAGAATTGATTACCTTGATATCCATATCACTCACCCTTCACTGCCTTGCGCACAATGACCATGCCGCCATTGGCACCCGGGACGGCACCCTTAACCAGCACCAGTCCGTTATCGACGTCAACCTTGACCACTTCAAGATTCAGCGTGGTCTGACGCTCGTTACCCATGTGCCCGGCCATTTTCTTGCCCTTAAACACACGGCCCGGTGTCTGGTTCTGACCGATGGAACCGGGAGCACGGTGAGAGAGTGAGTTACCGTGACTGGCGTCCTGAGTACGGAAGTTGTGGCGCTTTACACCACCTTGGAAGCCCTTGCCCTTGGTAGTGCCGGTTACGTCCACTTTCTTGACATCTGCAAGGCGCTCTACTGTCAATTCAGCACCCAGCTCCAGACCTTCGAGTTCTGCATCAGTCTCTACGCGGAATTCCCAAAGACCAACACCTGCTTCGGTGCCCGCCTTGGCATAGTGACCTGCCTCAGGCTTGGTTACACGACCTGCATGCTTCTTACCGGTCGTAACCTGGATAGCGGAATAGCCATCTGTCTCGCTCTTCTTCAACTGCGTAATTCGGTTGGGCTCAACCTGGATCACGGTGACGGGAACGGATACCCCGTCCTCGTTGAAGACGCGAGTCATGCCGATTTTTTTACCGACGACTCCAATAGTCATAATATTTCCTCGTTATTATGATTTAGACTGACCATTACGATTGATGGCCAACCTGCCACACTTCAATAATCAGTGCAGCTCAATCTTCACATCTACACCTGCCGCCAGATCCAGCTTCATCAGCGCGTCAACGGTCTTGTCAGTGGGATCGACAATATCCAGCAGACGCTTGTGGGTACGAATTTCGTACTGGTCACGAGCATCCTTGTTGACGTGCGGCGAGATCAGCACAGTGTAGCGCTCTTTACGGGTCGGCAAGGGGATCGGACCGCGCACTTGCGCGCCGGTTTTCTTGGCCGTTTCCGTAATTTCCTTGGCGGATTGATCAATCAAACGATGATCAAACGCTTTCAGACGGATACGAATGTTTTGTGCAGCCATACCACAACTCTTTTTATGTGAAAACAAAAGCAGCGGCCAGGCCGCTGCTATTACAGGATTGCGAATTATAGCGGACGATGTCCGCCAATTCAACAACTAATTGATTTTTCGAGCAGGATCACTCGATAACCTTGGACACCACGCCTGCACCAACGGTGCGACCACCTTCGCGGATCGCAAAGCGCAGACCTTCGTCCATGGCGATCGGAGCGATCAGCTCTACAGACATTTGTACGTTGTCACCCGGCATAACCATTTCAACACCTTCAGGCAGCTGACAGGCACCGGTTACGTCGGTGGTGCGGAAGTAGAACTGAGGACGATAGCCGTTGAAGAATGGGGTGTGACGGCCACCTTCTTCCTTGGTCAGTACGTAGACTTCGGCTTCGAACTTGGTGTGCGGGTTGATGGTGCCGGGCTGGGCCAGGACCTGACCACGCTCAACTTCTTCACGTTTGGTACCACGCAGCAGTACACCAACGTTGTCGCCGGCTACACCTTCGTCCAGCAGCTTGCGGAACATTTCCACACCGGTAACGGTGGTTTTCTGGGTCGGACGAATACCTACGATTTCCACTTCGTCACCCACTTTTACAACACCGGTTTCGATACGGCCGGTTACAACAGTACCACGACCCTGGATGGAGAAGACGTCCTCGATAGGCATGAGGAACGGCTTGTCAGTGTCACGCTCAGGGGTGGGAATGTATTCGTCCATGGCTTTAACCAGGCGCTCGATGGAAGGCTCGCCGATTTCGGAGGTGTCGCCTTCAATGGCTTTCAGGGCAGAACCAGTGATAACGGGTACGTCGTCGCCGGGGAAGTCGTATTCGTTGAGCAGTTCACGCACTTCCATTTCGACCAGTTCGAGCAGCTCTTCGTCGTCAACCATGTCGGCCTTGTTCAGGTATACGACGATGTAGGGTACGCCTACCTGACGGGACAGCAGGATGTGCTCGCGCGTCTGAGGCATGGGGCCGTCAGCGGCAGATACAACCAGGATGGCGCCGTCCATCTGGGCTGCACCGGTGATCATGTTCTTAACATAGTCGGCGTGGCCGGGGCAGTCTACGTGTGCGTAGTGGCGGTTTTCTGATTCGTATTCCACGTGGGCTGTGGAGATTGTGATACCACGCGCACGCTCTTCAGGTGCGTTGTCGATCTGGTCGTAGGCCTTGGCCTCGCCACCGAATTTCTTGCCCTGAACAATGGTCAGCGCCGCTGTCAGAGTGGTCTTGCCGTGGTCAACGTGACCAATGGTGCCCACGTTTACGTGTGGTTTCGTGCGTTCAAATTTTTCCTTAGCCATTTTTCATTACCTCTCAATAGCTGTTTACCAAAATCGGATCAAGCGCCCTTCTTGGACTTCTCGATAATTTCCTGCTGGACGTTCGAGGGTGCCTCAGCATACTTCTCGAACTGCATGGTGTAGCTGGCGCGACCCTGTGTCAGGGAACGCAGCTGGGTTGCATAACCGAACATTTCGGACAATGGAACTTCAGCTTTAACCAACTTGCCAACCGGGGCATCTTCCATGCTCTGCACCATGCCGCGACGACGGTTAAGGTCGCCGATCACGTCGCCCATGTACTCTTCAGGCGTCACAACCTCTACGGCCATGATGGGCTCGAGAATGACAGGATTACCCTTGGTTACGCCATCCTTAACGGCCATGCCTGCCGCTACACGGAAGGCGGTTTCATTAGAGTCAACCTCGTGGTAGGAACCGTCGTAGAGCGTCGCTTTCACGTCGACAACCGGGTAGCCAGCCAGAACACCTGCTTCCAGCTGATCGCGAATACCCTTTTCCACAGCCGGGATGTAGTCCTTCGGTACCACACCACCTACGATGGCGTTCTCGAACTCGAAACCAGAGCCTTCAGGCAGCGGCTCGAACTTGACCTTGACGTGACCATACTGACCACGACCACCGGACTGGCGCACGAACTTACCCTCGGCATCCGCAGGCTGACGAATGGCTTCGCGGTAGGACACCTGCGGCGCACCCACATTGGCTTCCACCTTGAATTCCCGCCTCATGCGATCGACGATGATGTCCAGGTGCAGTTCGCCCATGCCGGAGATGATGGTCTGCCCGGTTTCTTCATCAGTACGTACACGGAAGGATGGGTCTTCCTGCGCAAGCTTCTGCAGCGCGATACCCATTTTCTCCTGGTCGGCCTTGGTCTTTGGCTCCACCGCGACAGAGATAACAGGCTCGGGGAATTCCATGCGCTCCAGTACGATCTTGTGATCGGGGTCACACAATGTATCCCCCGTAGTGACATCCTTCAGGCCTACACCACATGCGATGTCGCCGGCGCGAACCTCCTTGATTTCATCGCGGTGGTTGGCGTGCATCTGCAACAGGCGGCCAATGCGCTCACGCTTGTTCTTGACGGAGTTCCACACGGTATCACCGGAATTGACCACACCGGAATAAACACGCATGAAAGTCAGTGTGCCTACAAATGGGTCCGTCATAATCTTGAACGCCAGCGCAGAGAAGGGCTCATTGTCATCAGCGTGACGCACTTCCTTCTCTTCAGTATCCGGGTTGATCCCTTCCACCGGAGGAATATCCACAGGAGAAGGCAGGTATTCGATAAAGCCATCCAGCAATGCCTGCACGCCCTTGTTCTTGAACGCAGAGCCACAGAACATGGGGACGATTTCGTTATTGATGCAGCGCTCGCGCAGACCTTTCTTGATCTCTTCCTCGGTCAGCTCACCGCCTTCAAGGTATTTGTTCATCAAGTCTTCATTGGCTTCTGCCGCAGCTTCAACCAGTTGCTCGTGATATTCTTCGCACAGGTCCTGCATGTCGGCCGGAATGTCACCGTATTCGAACTTGGTGCCCATGCTGGCCTCATCCCACAGGATGGCCTTCATCTTGACGAGGTCGACAACACCCTCAAAGTTCTCTTCAGCACCAATCGGCAACTGCACCGGTACAGGGTTGGCGCCCAGACGGGTTTTCACCTGGTCAACCACACGAAGGAAGTTGGCACCGGCGCGGTCCATCTTATTGACGAACGCGATACGCGGTACGCCGTACTTGTTGGCCTGACGCCATACGGTTTCAGACTGGGGCTCTACACCACCTACAGCACAGAACACGGCACAGGCACCATCTAGAACGCGCAGGGAACGCTCTACTTCGATGGTGAAGTCTACGTGCCCCGGGGTATCGATGATATTAATGCGGTGCTGGGGAAACTGCTGACCCATGCCAGACCAGAAACAGGTGGTCGCCGCAGATGTGATGGTAATACCACGCTCCTGCTCCTGCTCCATCCAGTCCATGGTGGCCGCACCGTCATGCACCTCACCGATCTTGTGAGACACACCGGTATAGAACAGAATACGTTCTGTAGTAGTAGTTTTGCCGGCATCGATGTGGGCCATGATACCCACGTTACGATAGCGTTCGATTGGAGTTGTTCTAGCCACGAGACTAACCTTCTTACTATTAAGTTTTCATATACAGGAAATGCCCCATGCGGGGCACCACCTAGAATCAAGCTGCTTGCGCTTGCACGCGGATCACCAGCGGAAATGAGAGAAAGCCTTGTTGGCTTCTGCCATACGGTGCGTGTCTTCTTTCTTCTTCACAGCGGCGCCGCGGTTTTCAAGGGCATCACCGATCTCGCCGGCCAAACGCAGCATCATGCCTTTTTCACCACGCTTGCGAGCCGCATCGACGATCCAGCGCATCGCCAGCGCCATACGACGATCCGGGCGCACTTCCACGGGCACCTGATAAGTGGCACCACCAACACGACGGGATTTAACTTCCACCATGGGGCCAACGTTTTCCAGCGCCTGCTTCAGGATCGCGACGTGGTCGCCGAGCTTCTTGCGCTCGGCAACAGTCTCCAGTGCACCATACACAATTTTTTCAGCGATGGACTTCTTGCCATCTTTCATTACGATGTTTACAAACTTTGCCAGTGTGACGTCCCCGAATTTGGGATCGGGCAAAATCTGACGTTTGGGGATTTCTCTTCTACGTGCCATTCTATATTCTTCCGGTTAAGTTAAATCTTAATTGCCAGCGTATGGTCAGGGATTAACCCTTGGGACGCTTGGCACCGTACTTCGAACGGCCCTGTCTACGCTTCTCAACGCCAGCACAGTCAAGGGCGCCACGAATGGTGTGATAACGCACACCTGGCAAGTCTTTTACACGACCACCACGAATCAGGATCACGCTGTGCTCCTGCAGGTTGTGACCTTCACCACCGATATAACTGGTGACTTCGTAACCACTGGTCAGGCGCACACGCGCAACCTTACGCAGTGCCGAGTTCGGCTTTTTGGGAGTGGTTGTGTATACACGGGTACACACGCCACGACGCTGAGGGCAGGCCTTCAGCGCGGGCACCTTGGATTTTGCTTTCTTCTGCTTGCGAGGTTTACGCACAAGCTGGTTGATTGTTGCCATTCAACACTTCTCCATTGTTAGCCCCATAGCGGGGAGGATACTCAGGTGCATGCGTCTGGCGACACAGGGGCACCTGCACCTGTTAAGACCGGCAATTTTAGGGAGCCGCCCCTACCCTGTCAAGCTAAACCTTTGTTTTTAGGTTACTCAACTGTCCTCGCCTTCCGTGGTCGCCGCTTCAGTGACGACCTCATCTTCAGTGAGCGCGTCCACCGCTTCGTCCTCGGCTTCGGCAAACTGGCGCTGCATGAAGGCCTTGATTTCCTCCTCGGCCCGCTGTGCCGCCTCGCGACGAAGCTTGTGGTAAGTAAAGCCTGTCCCGGCAGGAATCAGACGGCCGACGATGACGTTTTCCTTCAGGCCAACCAGCTCGTCCCGCTTGCCGCTGACAGCAGCCTCGGTAAGCACACGGGTGGTTTCCTGGAAGGACGCAGCCGAAATGAAGGACTCTGTGGCCAGTGCCGCCTTGGTAATACCCAGCAGCATGCGCTGATAGGATGCCGGCACCTTGCCTTCCGCCTCCAGCTTGCGGTTGATTTCCATCACCTTGTGGTACTCAACCAGATCACCCGGGATAAGGTCTGAATCGCCAGGTGCGGTGATTTCCACCTTGCGCAGCATCTGACGAACTACCGTTTCGATGTGCTTGTCATTGATCTTCACGCCCTGCAGGCGGTAAACGTCCTGCACTTCGTTGACGATGTACTGAGTGAGCGCTTCGACGCCAAGCAGGCGCAGGATATCGTGCGGATTCGGTGCACCATCCACGAGGATGTCACCCTTCTCGACACGCTCGCCTTCGAACACGCTGATGGTGCGCCACTTGGGCACAAGAATCTCGACCGATTCACCCTCGTCCGTGGTAATCACGATGCGGTTCTTGCCCTTGGTCTCCTTGCCGAAGCTGACTACGCCGGAAATTTCCGCCATAACCGCCGGTTCCTTGGGCTGACGCGCCTCGAACAGGTCCGCCACACGCGGCAGACCACCGGTAATGTCGCGTGTCTTGGAGGTTTCTTGCGGGATACGTGCCAGCACGTCACCCTCGCCAACGGTCTGCCCTTCCTGCACCACGATGGTGGCGTTCTCGGGCAGGAAATAGATCGCCGGTGACTGCGTGCCCGGGAAGTACACCTCCTTGCCGTTTTCGTCCAGAATCTGGATATAGGGACGCACGTCCTTGTTCATGCGATCCTTGATCGGCTTGACCACGCGGGTCGTCAGACCGGTCAGCTCGTCAATGTGTTCCTCAACAGCCCCTTCAAAGTTGCCAAAGGCAACCTTACCGGACACTTCAGTAATGATCGGATGGGTGTGCGGATCCCATTGCGCCAGCACCTTACCAGACTCAACCAGCTCGCCCTCCTTGACCTCAAGGATGGCACCATAAGGCACCTTGTAGCGTTCCTTGTCGCGGCCTGCTTCATCGGCAATGACGATCTCGCCCGAGCGGGAAGTGACAACCTCCTTGCCTTGGGAGTTGATAACGGTCTTCATGCCCTGGAACTTGGCCATACCACTGCGCTTCACTTCCACATGGCTCTGGGCAGCCACCTTGGATGCCGTACCACCGATGTGGAAAGTACGCATGGTGAGCTGGGTACCCGGCTCACCAATGGACTGGGCGGCCATGACGCCGACTGCTTCACCCAAGTTGACCAGATGACCGCGTGCGAGATCACGACCATAACACTTGCGGCACACACCCACCTTGGCTTCACACGTAATGGGCGAGCGCACCTTGATGCTATCAATACCATGGGTATCGATCAGATCGGCCAGTTTTTCGTCGATCAGCTGATCCTTTTCAATCAGCACGGTGCCGTCTGCCAGCTTGACCGACTCGGCCGCCACACGACCCAGCACACGGTCCTTCAGCGCCTCGACCACATCACCGCCTTCGATCAGCGCATGCAGGGTAATGCTCTCCGTGGTGCCACAATCCTCTTCAGTAACGACCACATCCTGCGAAACGTCCACCAGACGGCGGGTCAGGTAACCGGAGTTGGCCGTCTTCAGTGCCGTATCAGCCAGACCCTTGCGGGCACCGTGAGTGGAGATAAAGTACTGCAGGACGCTCAGGCCCTCACGGAAGTTGGCCGTAATGGGCGTTTCGATAATGGAGCCGTCCGGCTTGGCCATCAGACCACGCATTCCGCCCAGCTGACGCATCTGCGCCACACTACCGCGGGCACCGGAGTCAGCCATCATGAAAATGGAGTTGAAGGAGAGCTGCTTGACCTCATTGCCATCCTTGTCCTTGACGGTCTCCCACTGAATTTCATCCATCATGGCCTTGGTTACCAGCTCGTTGGCATGGGACCAGATATCGATCACCTTGTTATAGCGCTCGCCTTCGGTCACCAGACCCTGTTCATACTGACGCTGGATCTCCTTGACCTGTTCTTCCGCCTTGCGGATGATTTCCGCCTTGGCGGCCGGGATCACCATGTCGTCCACGGCGAAGGACATACCCGCCAGCGTGGACTGACGGAAACCGGTGTACATCAGCTGGTCAGCGAAGACTACGGTTTCCTTGGGACCCAGGATGCGGTAGCACGCATTCAGCAGCTTGGACACATTCTTTTTGGTCAGGTTGGTATTGACCAGGTCAAAGCTGAGCCCTTCAGGCAGAATGCGCTTCAACAGTGCACGGCCAGCCGTGGTGTCAACGATGCGTGACACCTCTTCAGTCGTGCCGTCTTCGTGCTTGATCACTTCGTTGACACGGAACTTGATACGGGTATGCAGGGTCACCACACCGGCATCCACGGCACGCTGCACTTCTTGCCAGCTGCTGAACGCCTTGCCTTCACCGGGCGCATTGATGCGCTCGCGACTCATGTAATAGAGCCCCAGCACCACGTCCTGCGACGGCACGATGATGGGATCACCGTTTGCTGGAGACAGCAGGTTGTTGGTGGACATCATCAGCGTGCGGGCTTCCAGCTGCGCTTCCAGAGAAAGCGGCACATGCACGGCCATCTGGTCACCGTCGAAGTCGGCGTTAAAGGCCGTACAGACGAGCGGGTGCAGCTGAATGGCCTTGCCTTCGATCAATACGGGCTCGAATGCCTGAATGCCCAGACGATGCAGTGTAGGCGCACGGTTGAGCAGCACCGGATGCTCGCGAATCACGCTGTCCAGCGCATCCCACACTTCCGGTACTTCCTGCTCGACCATCTTCTTGGCCGCCTTGATGGTGCCAGCCAGACCGCGCTTCAGCAGCTTGCTGTAGATAAACGGCTTGAACAGCTCCAGGGCCATCTGCTTCGGCAGACCACACTGGTGCAGTTTCAGTGTAGGACCGACCACGATAACGGAACGACCGGAGTAGTCGACTCGCTTACCGAGCAGGTTCTGACGGAAGCGACCCTGCTTGCCCTTGATCATGTCTGCCAGGGACTTCAGCTGGCGTTTGTTGGTGCCGGTGACGGCACGACCACGGCGACCATTATCCAGCAGGGAATCCACCGCTTCCTGGAGCATGCGCTTTTCGTTGCGCACGATAATATCCGGCGCCATCAGCTCCAGCAGTCGCTTGAGACGGTTGTTGCGGTTAATCACGCGACGATACAGGTCGTTCAGATCGGACGTGGCAAAGCGTCCACCGTCCAGCGGCACCAGCGGGCGCAGATCGGGCGGCAATACGGGCAACACTTCCAGAACCATCCACTCCGGACGGTTACCGGATTGAATAAAGGCCTCGATCAGCTTCAGGCGCTTGGCGATCTTGCTGCGCTTGGTCTTGGAGTTGGTCTCTGCCATCTCCTGCCTCAGCTGTTCGGCCTCCTTGTGCAGGTCGATCGCTTCCAGGCGGCGCTTGATCGCTTCCGCACCCATCAGGGCTTCAAACTCATCACCGTACTCTTCCAGCGCGTCCAGATATTCTTCTTCCGTCAGCAGCTGCCAGGGTTCGAATGGGGTCAGACCTGGATCCACCACCATGAAAGCTTCGAAGTAAAGGACCGCTTCGATCTGCTTGAGCGTCATGTCCAGCATCAGGCCGATACGAGACGGGAGCGACTTCAGGAACCAGATATGGGCGACCGGCGCCGCCAGTTCGATATGCCCCATGCGCTCACGACGCACCTTGGCCTGGGTCACTTCAACGCCACACTTCTCACAGATGACGCCGCGATGCTTCAGGCGCTTGTACTTGCCGCACAGGCACTCGTAATCACGGATCGGGCCGAAGATCTTGGCACAGAACAGACCGTCACGCTCGGGCTTGAAGGTACGGTAGTTGATGGTCTCCGGCTTTTTCACCTCACCATAGGACCAAGAGCGAATCTTCTCCGGTGAGGCAAGGCTGACCCGAATCGCATCGAAATCGGTGGTATTTTTCTGGCTTTTCAGGAATCCGATCAATTCTTTCATTTGTCTTGCTCCAGTTCGATATCAATGCCCAGCGCGCGGATTTCTTTACGCAATACGCTGAAGGATTCAGGCATACCGGGTTCCATGAACTGGTTGCCATCCACGATATTCTTGTACATGCGCGTGCGGCCGTTGAGGTCATCCGACTTCACGGTCAGCATCTCCTGCAACGTGAAGGCGGCGCCATAGGCTTCCAGCGCCCACACTTCCATTTCACCGAAGCGCTGACCACCGAACTGCGCCTTGCCGCCCAGCGGCTGCTGGGTGACCAGGCTGTACGGGCCGGTGGAACGGGCATGCATCTTGTCGTCCACCAGGTGGTTCAGCTTCAGCATGTACATGTAACCAACCGTCACAGGGCGGTCGAATTTCTGACCGGTGCGGCCGTCGTACAGGGTCATTTGACCGCTTTCCGGCAGATCCGCCAGCTTCAGCAACTTCTTGATCTGCGCTTCCGACGCACCATCGAATACCGGCGAGGCCATGGGGACGCCATCTTTCAGATTCTTGGCCAGCTCCATGACCTCTTCATCGGACAGCGCATCGATGTCTGCCGGCTGTCCTTCGGTGTTGTTGTAAATTTCCTTCAGGAACTCGCGCAGCTCGACAATGGCACGCTGCTGCTCCAGCATGACATTAATCTTTTCACCCAAGCCCTTGGCAGCCAGTCCCAGATGCGTTTCCAGAATCTGCCCCACGTTCATGCGCGAGGGTACGCCAAGCGGGTTCAGACAGATGTCGACTGGGCGACCGTTCTCATCAAACGGCATGTCTTCTACCGGGGCGATACGTGAGATCACCCCCTTGTTACCATGTCGACCCGCCATCTTGTCGCCTGGCTGGATGCGGCGCTTCATGGCCACATAAACCTTAACCATCTTGGAAACACCCGGTGGCAATTCGTCCCCCTGACTCAGCTTTTTGCGCTTCTCTTCATAGTAGGCATCCAGCTCTTCACGCTTGTCCTTCAGCTGCTGCTGGAGGCTTTCCAGCTGACGAACCAAATCCTCATTGACCAGATCCAGCTCGAACCATTTCTCGCGCGGTGTTTCACTGAGCAGCTTCTTGGTGACCTTCTTGCCATTACTCAGCTGCTTGTTGAGTACCAGCTTTTCGATACGGTCATAAACGTCATCTACGAGTACCTGATATTGCACCTGAATATCCTTGCGGATTTCAGCCAGCTGCTCTTCTCGGATCGCCTTGGCGCGTGCATCCAGTTTCACGCCTTCGCGGCTGAACACCTGTACATCAATGACCGTGCCTTCCACGCCTTTCGGCACTCGCAGGGAGGTGTCCTTCACGTCGGACGCTTTCTCGCCGAAGATGGCCCGCAGCAGTTTCTCTTCAGGTGTCAGCTGCTGCTCGCCCTTGGGTGTTACCTTGCCCACGAGAATGTCACCCTGCTTCACCTGAGCACCCACATAGATAATGCCTGATTCGTCCAGCTTGGACAGGGCATGCTCACCCACATTGGGAATATCCGCAGTGATTTCCTCTGGACCCAGTTTGGTATCACGGGCCAGACAGGTCAGTTCCTCAATATGAATGGTCGTGTAGCGATCTTCCTGTACGACGCGCTCGGAAATGAGGATGGAATCCTCAAAGTTGTAGCCATTCCATGGCACAAATGCGACGCGCATGTTCTGACCCAGCGCCAGTTCGCCCAGGTCGGTGGACGGGCCATCAGCGAGCACATCACCGGCGGCCACTGCATCCCCGGCCTTCACAATCGGGCGCTGGTTCATGCAGGTGTTCTGGTTGGAGCGCTGGTACTTGACCAGGTTGTAAATGTCCACACCGGTCTCGCCTTCGTGGATTTCATCTTCATTGACACGTACCACGATGCGCTCCGCATCCGCCTGTAGCACCACGCCACCACGTTTGGCAACCACGGTCACACCAGAGTCGATCGCCACCTTGCGTTCCATGCCGGTACCCACCAGTGGCTTGTCAGCGCGCACGGTCGGCACGGCCTGACGCTGCATGTTGGACCCCATCAGGGCGCGGTTGGCGTCATCATGCTCCAGGAACGGAATCAGGGACGCCGCCACAGACACGATCTGCTGCGGCGCAATATCCATGTAGTCCACATCCTTGGCGGACGCCAGTGTGAACTCGTTCCGGTGTCGTGCAGACACCAAGTCTTCCTTGATGCGGCCTTCCTCGTCCAGCTCGACGTTCGCCTGAGCGATCACATACTGGGCTTCGTCGATCGCGGAAATGTAGTGCACCTCGTCGGTAACCTTACCATCCACCACCTTGCGGCACGGGGTTTCCAGGAAGCCGTATTCATTGGTGCGCGCATACACCGCCAGCGTATTGATCAGACCGATATTCGGACCTTCCGGGGTTTCGATCGGACAAACGCGGCCATAGTGGGTGGGATGCACGTCGCGCACCTCAAAGCCTGCGCGCTCACGGGTCAAGCCACCCGGACCCAATGCAGAAACGCGACGCTTGTGGGTAATCTCCGACAGAGGGTTGACCTGATCCATGAACTGGGACAGCTGGCTGGAACCAAAGAATTCCTTGACTGCTGCAGCAACCGGCTTGGCGTTGACCAGATCCTGCGGCATGAGACCGTCGCTTTCGGCGTTATTGAGGCGTTCCTTGACGGCACGTTCAACACGCACCAGGCCTACGCGGAAGGCATTCTCCGCCATTTCACCCACGGCGCGAATACGACGATTGCCAAGGGTATCGATGTCATCCGTGGTGCTCTTGCCATTGCGGATATTGATCAGCTCCTTGACCACATCAATGATGTCTTCATTGGTCAGGACGCGCGGACCCTCATCGGTATCACGACCGAGACGGCGGTTCAGCTTCATGCGACCAACCGCAGACAGGTCATAGCGCTCTTCCGAAAAGAACAGATCGTAGAATAGCTGCTCCGCGGTTTCCTTGGTCGGTGGCTCGCCCGGGCGCATCATGCGGTAGATTTCAACCTGGGCTTCCAGCTGGGTGGTGGTGGTGTCCTGCTCCAACGTCTTGGAGATATAGTCGCCGGCCTCGAGCTCGTCCACATAGAGGACCTTGAGGGTAAAGCCATCCTTGGCTTTCAGCACCTCCAGCACCTCAGGCGTCATTACCTGGTTGGCGCGCGCCACAAGCTCTCCAGTCTCCGCATCCACCAGATCCTGCGCCAACACCTTGCCCAGTACATACTCATCCGGTACATCCAGCCACTCGACACCTGCATCCTTCAGCTGCTTAATGGTACGGCTGGTAATCTTGCGACCTGCGGCGACAATGGTTTTGCCATCAACAACGATGTCGAAGGGGGCTGTCTGCCCCTTCAGGTGGTCCGGGTTAACCTTGAGCTTGAACTGACCCTTCTCGACCTTGATCTCGCTCATGTCGAAGAACATGGCGAGCATCTCTTCGTTGGTATAGCCCATTGCGCGCAACAACACGGTTACCGGCAGCTTGCGGCGGCGGTCGATACGGGCATAAAGAATGTCGTTATGATCGAACTCGAAGTCGAGCCACGATCCACGGTATGGGATGATGCGCGCATTGAACAGCACCTTGCCTGAGCTGTGGGACTTACCCTTGTCACTATCAAAAATGACGCCCGGTGAACGGTGCAACTGCGTGACAATGACACGCTCTGTACCGTTGATAACGAAGGTGCCAGTATCGGTCATCAGAGGCACATCACCAAGGTAAACGGTCTGTTCCTTGATATCCTTGACCTTGCGCTTGCCTACAGGACCGGAATCCTTGTCGTAGATAACAACACGCATCAGGACGCGCAGTGGCGCATCATAGGTCACGCCGCGCAGCTTGCATTCGCGCACATCGAACTCGGGCTCACCGAAGTCATAGCTCACGTATTCCAGGTCGGCCGTGCCTGCGACACCCTTGATGGGGAAAATGGACTTGAACGCGGCATGCAGACCCACATCCTTGCGTTGCTCGGGTGGCACATCCTTCTGCAGGAATTCAGCATAGGAGTCCTTCTGCAGGGACAGCAGGTAAGGCACATCCAGTACGGATGGGCGCTTGGCAAAGTTCTTGCGAATACGTTTCTTTTCTGTCAGAGAGTAGGCCATTTTTACCTCGAGGACTTACTGGATGAGTGAACAATGTGCACGCGTGTGGGGCGTGTCACACCTCCCCATTGTGTTGGCGATTAGACTCGCCATAAACTGCATAAGCCTTGGCGCCCAGCAGACGCCAAGGTTTATGCAGTGATTGAAGCGCGAAAAGGCCGGCGACACAGGTCACCAGCCTTTCGCGCTGCTTAAGCAGCGTTTTCAAGCAGATTACTTGATTTCTGCTTCAGCACCAGCTTCTTCAAGCTGCTTCTTGATTTCTTCGGCTTCTTCCTTGGAAACGCCTTCCTTCAGAACGGTCGGAGCAGATTCAACCGCTTCCTTCGCTTCCTTCAGGCCCAGACCAGTGATGGCGCGAACCGCCTTGATGGCTGCAACCTTGTTGCCGCCCGGCGCCTTCAGCACCACGTCAAACTCGGTCTTCTCTTCAGCGCCACCGGCTTCGCCGCCTGCTGCACCCGGTGCAGCAACAGCAACCGCTGCAGCCGCAGCGGAAACGCCGAATTTTTCTTCCATTGCTTCAACCAGCTCAACAACTTCCATTACGGACATGTTGGCAATGGCTTCCAGAATATCGTCTTTGGTCAGATCTGCCATGATGATTTCTCCTAACTATTGTGTGAACTTTAAAAATTAAGCCGCTTCTTTTGCGTCTTTGATTGCCGCGACGGTGCGCACCAGCTTGCCCGGGACCTCGTTGAGGGTCCGTGCCAGCTTCTCGACCGGCGCCTTCATGACGTACATCAGCTTACTGATGGCTTCGTCGTAAGTCGGCAGTGAAGCAACCGCATCCAGCTGATCGCCGGACATGGCACCAGAACCGATGGACAGAACCTTCGGTTCGAGTGCCTTAACCTCTTTGCGGAACGCCTTGATGATGCGCGCTGCCGAACCGGGGTCTTCCATGGAAAACGCGTAGACCAGCGGGCCTACCAGTTCGGAACCGATATCTTCAAACTGCGTTCCTTCCAGCGCACGACGTGCAAGGGTGTTCTTGATCACGCGGATCACCACCTTGCTCTCACGTGCCTGGCGACGGAGGTTGGTCATCTGCTCCACTGTCAACCCGCGATACTCTGCAGCAACGACAGAATAGGCATCGCTCGCGAGAGCATGCACTTCTTCGACGATGCGCTTCTTATCTTCGAGTTTCAGTGCCATATAACCTCCAATGGGAGACAAAAGCCTCCGTCCATCTACATAGGCCTCGATTGAATTTAAGTACCGGCCTTCCGGTACACCTATGGTCTGCGATGGGCCTTCACCAATAGCTGGAGAAATCCCAATCGCATTGCCGGCCTAAGGCCGTGGGGTTAACCCCCAACGCCTGAATGATCAGACGTCCAAACTTGTCGGATCCACGGTCAGGCCGGGACCCATGGTGCTGCTGACAGCAACCTTCTTGATATATGTACCCTTGGCTGCCGCAGGCTTCGCCTTGATCAGGTCGGAAACCAGCGCTTCCAGGTTTTCCTTCAGGTGCTCGACCGGGAAGGATGCCTTCCCGATGGGCGCATGCACGATACCCGCCTTGTCAACGCGGTAGCGCACCTGCCCGGCCTTGGCATTCTTAACTGCTTCCGCCACGTTCGGGGTTACCGTACCGGTCTTGGGGTTGGGCATCAGGCCACGCGGACCCAGAATCTGGCCCAATTGACCAACGATGCGCATGGCATCCGGACTTGCGATGACGACGTCAAAGTCCATCATGCCCTTCTTGATCTCTTCAGCAAGATCTTCCATGCCCACGTAGTCGGCACCCGCTGCCTTGGCAGCTTCAGCTTGGGCATCACCGGTGAATACAGCAACCTTGATGTTCTTGCCGGTACCGTGAGGCAGAACGGTTGCTCCCCGGACGACCTGATCGGATTTGCGTGGATCAACGCCCAGACGAATCGCCGCGTCAACGGACTCGTCGAATTTCGCGGTCGCAAATTCCTTCACCAGATTCAGCGCTTCTTCGGCGGAGTAAACCTTGGTGGTATCCAGCTTTTCCTTGATCAGCCTTTGCTTCTTAGTCAGCTTTGCCATGGTTTAGTCCTCCACCACTTCGATGCCCATGCTGCGCGCAGAACCTTCAATGATGCGCATCGCTGCATCAATGTCGTTTGCGTTCAGGTCAGGCATTTTGGTTTCTGCAATTTCACGCACCTGGGCACGCGTCACCTTGCCCACCTTATCCAGATTGGGCACGGAGCTGCCCTTCTGTACGCCCGCAGCCTTCTTCAACAGAACGGACGCCGGAGGCGTCTTGGTAACGAAGGTGAAGGAACGGTCGCTGTAAACGGTGATAACAACCGGGATCGGCAGACCCTTTTCTAGATTCTGTGTCTGCGCGTTAAACGCCTTACAGAACTCCATGATATTCACGCCGTGCTGACCCAAAGCGGGACCAACCGGCGGTGACGGGTTTGCATTCCCGGCCGGGACCTGCAATTTGATATAGGCTTCGACTTTCTTCGCCATTTTCATAAACTCCTAACGGGTTAATATCGCCTTGGCCATGTGCCTCGGCTCCCCAGTGGGCTTGCGCCCTACACTTTCTCCACTTGGGAGAAATCCAGCTCCACAGGCGTCGAACGTCCAAATATCAGTACGGACACCTGCAGCTTACTCTTGTCGTAATCCACATCTTCGACAACAGCTTCGAAATCGGTAAAGGGACCATCGATGACACGCACCATTTCGCCAGGCTGAAAGACGACCTTCGGACGCGGCTTATCCACCACTTCTGCCATGCGCTGGAGAATGCGATCCACTTCCTTCTGAGTTATCGGCGCAGGGCGATCGGATGTTCCGCCGATAAAACCCATCACCTGCGGGACACGTTTGACCAGGTGCCAAGTGTCCTCACTCATGTCCATTTCAACCAGCACATAGCCCGGGAAAAACTTGCGTTCGGACTTGCGCTTTTTGCCATCCTTGACCTCGATCACTTCCTCGGACGGCACCAGAATGCGGCCAAAGTGGTCTGCGAGCCCTTCGCGCTCCGCATACTCCTTCAGCTTCTCGGCAACCTTCTTCTCATAACCTGAATAGGCATGAACGACATACCATCTTTTCGCCATTTCAGCCTCCACGGCCTGTCAGCAGCTCAACCGCCCACAGGAAGAACATGTCAACCAGCCACAGGAAAAAGCCCATGACAATTACAACCGCAATAATCATCAGCGTCGTCTGCAAGGTCTCCTTACGGGTGGGCCAGACAACGAGGCGCAGTTCCTTGCGCATTTCTGACAGAAAACGCTTGGCACGCTGCCCAGTCTCGGTCAGATAGACCAGGTATCCACCGACACTCAGCCCCACCAGTACAATGGCAACGCGCTCGAGCAGCGGTAGCTGCTCTTGCGTATAGTAGGCGACAACCGCCAAAACAGCGATCAAGCCGCCTGCGATCAGCTTGATGCGATCCCCGGCCGAACGCTGCTGAACTTCCGCCTCGGTATGTGCTGAACGTTTACTCATAGCCGCCTTCAATAAAAACGACTTGCCGTGACAGATATCACAGGCAAGTCGTCAGGAATTCTGGCAGGGGCAGTAGGATTCGAACCTACAACCTGCGGATTTGGAATCCGCTGCTCTACCAATTGGAGCTATACCCCTAAACGAAAAAAGGGGACTATACCAGCCCCCTTGCATTTTTTCAAGTAGCAATCACTCGATAACCTTGGACACCACGCCTGCACCAACGGTGCGACCACCTTCGCGGATCGCAAAGCGCAGACCTTCGTCCATGGCGATCGGAGCGATCAGCTCTACAGACATTTGTACGTTGTCACCCGGCATAACCATTTCAACACCTTCAGGCAGCTGACAGGCACCGGTTACGTCGGTGGTGCGGAAGTAGAACTGAGGACGATAGCCGTTGAAGAATGGGGTGTGACGGCCACCTTCTTCCTTGGTCAGTACGTAGACTTCGGCTTCGAACTTGGTGTGCGGGTTGATGGTGCCGGGCTGGGCCAGGACCTGACCACGCTCAACTTCTTCACGTTTGGTACCACGCAGCAGTACACCAACGTTGTCGCCGGCTACACCTTCGTCCAGCAGCTTGCGGAACATTTCCACACCGGTAACGGTGGTTTTCTGGGTCGGACGAATACCTACGATTTCCACTTCGTCACCCACTTTTACAACACCGGTTTCGATACGGCCGGTTACAACAGTACCACGACCCTGGATGGAGAAGACGTCCTCGATAGGCATGAGGAACGGCTTGTCAGTGTCACGCTCAGGGGTGGGAATGTATTCGTCCATGGCTTTAACCAGGCGCTCGATGGAAGGCTCGCCGATTTCGGAGGTGTCGCCTTCAATGGCTTTCAGGGCAGAACCAGTGATAACGGGTACGTCGTCGCCGGGGAAGTCGTATTCGTTGAGCAGTTCACGCACTTCCATTTCGACCAGTTCGAGCAGCTCTTCGTCGTCAACCATGTCGGCCTTGTTCAGGTATACGACGATGTAGGGTACGCCTACCTGACGGGACAGCAGGATGTGCTCGCGCGTCTGAGGCATGGGGCCGTCAGCGGCAGATACAACCAGGATGGCGCCGTCCATCTGGGCTGCACCGGTGATCATGTTCTTAACATAGTCGGCGTGGCCGGGGCAGTCTACGTGTGCGTAGTGGCGGTTTTCTGATTCGTATTCCACGTGGGCAGTGGAGATGGTGATACCACGCGCACGCTCTTCAGGTGCGTTGTCGATCTGGTCGTAGGCCTTGGCCTCGCCACCGAATTTCTTGCCCTGAACAATGGTCAGCGCCGCTGTCAGAGTGGTCTTGCCGTGGTCAACGTGACCAATGGTGCCCACGTTTACGTGTGGTTTCGTACGCTCAAACTTTTCCTTAGCCATGTCAGAAAACCCCGTTTATAAACTTGAATAACCGGCACAAAGGCCGGCTTGAAACAAACTGGAGCTCCCGACCAGGATCGAACTGGTGACCTCATCCTTACCATGGATGCGCTCTACCGACTGAGCTACGGGAGCAAAACCTGTTTTTAATGGAGCGGGCGATGGGAATCGAACCCACGTCATCGGCTTGGAAGGCCGAGGTAATAGCCACTATACGACGCCCGCGGAATATGGTGGAGGGTGGTGGATTCGAACCACCGAAGGCTGAGCCAGCAGATTTACAGTCTGCCCCCTTTGACCGCTCGGGAAACCCTCCGAAATTTTGAGCGTATTGTATCGACCCAAAGGGCAATGTCAAGCACCGTTGCACATTTTTCCCGTATGGTTTTCCGCCATAATGATGATCAGCTTTGCAAGGAGGCATCTATGATCAATCTGGCATACGATCGCGAGCACATCTGGCACCCCTACAGCTGCATTCCCCCGCCCAATGCGCCCTTGCCTGTCGCCGCCACCGAGGGGCGCCACATCATTCTTGAAGACGGGCGTCGCCTGGTGGACGGCATGAGCTCGTGGTGGGCGGCCATCCACGGCTACAACCACCCGGAACTGGTACTGGCCGTAGCACGCCAGTTGAAGACCATGCCACACATCATGTTTGGCGGGCTAACCCATGAACCGGCTGTGGATCTGGCCGAGAAGCTGGTCACGCTCAGCCCCGTCCCGCTGAAAAAGGTGTTTTTCGCCGATTCGGGTTCGGTTGCCGTGGAAGTGGCACTGAAGATTGCTCTGCAGTACTGGATGGCGCGGCGCAAACCCCAGAAACATATATTCCTGACGGTCCGCAACGGCTATCACGGCGACACCTTCGGCGCCATGAGCGTCACCGACCCGGACAATGGCATGCACAGCTTGTTTGCCGGTGTCCTACCCAAACACTATTTCGCACCGGCACCGCACATGGGGTTTGATCTGAAGCTGGACGAGCCAGCCGACGACATTGCCGCCCTTGCAGCATTTCTAGACCACCATCATGACGAAATCGCCGCCATTATTCTTGAACCCATTGTGCAGGGGGCCGGCGGCATGCGCTTTTATCGCCCCGCCTATGTGCGCCAGCTGCGCGCCATCGCTGACGACTATAACGTGCTGCTCATCTTTGACGAGATCGCCACCGGTTTCGGGCGCACTGGCAAGCTGTTCGCCTGCGAATGGGCGGGTATCAGTCCCGACATCATGACCGTGGGCAAGGCGCTCACCGGCGGCATGATGACCTTGGCGGCGACGCTCACCACCGAAGAAGTGGCCTATACCCTGTGCAACAACCCGCCACGCGCGCTCATGCACGGCCCCACCTTTATGGCCAACCCTACTGCCTGTGCAGCCGCCAACGCCAGCATCGAGCTGTTGCTGAAATCAGCATGGCAGGATCGCATTCAGCATATCGAAGCGCACCTGCAAGAACAGCTGATGCCACTGAGTGATCATCCCGGTGTGGCTGATGTGCGCGTGCTGGGGGCCATTGGCGTGATTGAACTGGAGCGAGATGATCTGGCACCCCGCCTGCAGGACATGGCGGTGCGTGAGGGGGCCTGGCTGCGGCCGTTTGGCAGGCTGTTCTACACCATGCCGGCCTTTAACATCGAAGATGATGAACTTGCAACGCTGACAGGTGCCATGATTACGGCTGTCAAACAGGTTGTGCGCCCGTGAACCTGTTCAGCGCCCTATCCCGCCGCCTGCACCGCTGGCACTCCCTGCGCGAACTGCGGGAAGGCATCATTATCTACCCCATCTGGAAACAGGTGGAAGCGACGCCGCTGATTCGCACCGTTGAAGCATCCAGCCGGGTGCGCTTGCGCGAGCTGGCCAGTCGCCTGCTGGCGGAGAAACAGCTGCTGGGCGCCGGCATTGAACTGAACCCCTTCATGCGCGCCTACATCGCCACGGAAGCCTGCCTGCCGATTCTCAACCTGCCTGACGATCTGGACTGGTACGACAACTGGCACACACTGATAGTCCGGCCTACCCCCTGGACAGCGCCTGTGCATGGTCCTGCAGTCGGCCCCCTCACCGAGCAGCGCAATGTAACGCTTGCTGGCGTCACCAGCCTGCAGTGGCCAGTGATTATCGACTGGCAGAGCGCCAGACCCCACAAACCGGGACACCATGCCCATCAGGTCATCATCCACGAACTGGCGCACAAGATCGACCTGCAGGTGGACGACGCCGCCAACGGCTACCCGCCGCTGCACGCGGACATGGATGGCAAGGCGTGGTATGACGCATTTAAGACGGCGTTTGACGATCTGCAGGCCTGTATAGGCCGCCCCCACTGCCACCCGCGCATCAACGCCTATGCCGCCACGAATGCCGGCGAGTTCTTTGCCGTCGCCACGGAATATTTCTTTGCCGCCCCCTGGACGCTGTATCGCGCCTACTCCGCCGTCTATGAGCAGCTGAAGCTGTTTTACCGCCAGGATCCCCGCCGGCGCTTTGCGCCACCCAGCGTATAAAGCACGAAGGGGAGGGACTCCTGAATTTTTCCGCGTCGTTTTTTTGGCGGAAGCGCTGTCAAAAAGTGCGCAGCACATCCGCCGGCACTAACTTCCAGACCGGACGCAGGCTCAGCCAGGTGGCCAGCAACGCGATCAGCACCATGCTCCGCAGCGCACGGTCTCCCGCCCCCAGGGCCTTGAACAACGCGTAGTAGTGCAGATGCTCCAGTACGAAAAGACCCAGCAGAATGCCGCTCACGCCCGAACCCACCAGCAGTGCCAGCATGAGCATCGCAGTCATGTCGCCCACATCCTCGGAATTAGCGAAAACCCACCACAGGGATGACACGATGAACTTTTCACGTGTCAACGCCTTGAAGCCGGTTCCCCGTTCGATGCGTTGTGCCAGTTTGGCCGGCGAAACGCCAGGCTGCGGACGTACCAGCACGAAGGTCAGCGGCGGCGCATCGGGCAGAATGCGATTCATCAGGCTCAGACGCAGATAGAGCAGCGGACGCGGCGGATAACGCGGCAGCGTGTGACTGACGCCGATCACATGCGCCATGTGATTCTGGATACGCAGATAGACGCCGGCGCGCATGGGACATTGCGGCTCATGAAGATGCGGGCCACTGCTGGGCCACGCGTCCTGCGCCAGACAGGGCACATGCAGCTTGCCCTGGGTGTCGCCGGGATCAACCAGGACGGTATTGGGCGCCAACAGCCCCAGGGCGCCCGCCCGTGCAGGGATGGCGCGCCCGTCAGCGTCTGATCGTCAACGCCTATGAGCTGAAACTCGAGGAAACGTCCGTCGGAAAGCGCACGGTGGTCGAATCAAGGAGCAGGGGCGCGGCACCGGCCACACCGCTGACGCCCTGCACCAGCGCCAGCGCCGCGCCCGGCATGCCCACCACATTATCTGGGCTATGCACGGCGGGATCCATGACCCAGACCGCCACCCGGGATTTTCTGAAATCAGCGCATAGCCCCGGGAAATAAAGCCGGCCAGATAGCTGAGGGCAAAGGTGATGAGAAACGCCGTGAACGCCAGCCCCATCCCGATCGTCCGTTTCATTTTGCCCGCTCCACTTTTACGATCTGTCCATCTTCCATGTGCACCAGCCGGTCGGCAAAAGAGAAGATGCGCTCATCGTGACTGACCACCACCAGCGTCTTGCCCTGTGCCTGCGCCAGTGTGTTCAGCCAGACCATGGCGGCGTGCCCGGTCGCACCATCCAGCGCGCGGTCGGCTCGTCACACAACAGCAGCGGCGGATCGTTGGCCATGCCCCGCGCGATGGCGACCCGATGTTTTTCCCCACCACTGAGCTGAGCGGGAAAACTTTCATCACGGCCCGACAGCTCCGCCTCGGTCAGCAGCATGCGCCCGCGGTCTATGGCCGGGCCCACGCCGCGACCGGCCAGCAGCGGCACGATCACATTCTTAAGCACCGTGAGCGTCGGCACCAGATTGAAGCCCTGAAAGACGAACCCGACCGTGTGCTGGCGGTAGGTCTGCAGTGCGCCCTCATCCATGGCAGCCACATCCTGTCCGAAGACCGTAATCTGGCCCGCTGTAGGTGACAACAGCCCGCCGATGACGAAGAGCAGCGTCGTCTTGCCACAGCCGGACGGGCCGACGATCATGACCACCTCGCCCTTGTGGATTTCAAGATCAATGCCCCGCAAGGCGTGCACCGCGCTGTGACCGCTGCCATAGGTCTTGCCCACAGCCCGGCAGATGATAACCGGCGAATCGGACTAGGCTTCCATTTTCACTGCACCAAAGGGGTCATCGAAAGGTGTGTGTGCATAATAGCAGACGGGTTGAAGACAGCCCTTGCGGCTACTGTCCGTCGCAACATGATGCGCCCCTACTGAAAAATTTCATATACAAAAACACCAGCAGCAACGCCGCAAAAAAGCCCATCGCCGGCAGCATCCAGAAATGCAACACCACATCCCAGCCGGTGGCCACCACCATCGGACTGCCGTTATTCAGCTCTGCCAGTCCAACACCGTGCAGGGAATCACTGAGCAACCAGGCGAGCGCCAGCAGCAAAAGCAGGAGGATCGCAAAACACATGAATGACCTCTTTTCGAATGAAGGGAAACGGGGTGCGCGCCCTGGGTTTTTTGCAGAAAAGATAATATAGCACTGCTTCGGCCCGCCGTATGCACGCAGACGGCGCAGGGCGTATTCGGAAAAAAGAGCGCAATGATCAGTGAAGGGAGCATGGCGCGACGGATAGCTGCGGCGCCCGCAATCAGACCACCTTCGCGGGGTCAGTCGTCCAGCTCCAGCATGCCGTCTGGATCCCAGCCTGCCGCTTTGGCCTTGCGCAGTGCCTCCATCTGCAGCTTCATGTATTTGTCCTGCACCTCGGGCGGCAGATTGGCGATGCGAAAGTCCGCCTTCTCCCAGATGGCATCCACCTGACTCCACAGCTGCTCGAACTGGTCGCTGCGCCAGCCTTCGCACTTTTCGTCTTCGGAAAGCAGCCTAAAAGCCCAGGCGTCACGAATCAGCTTGGCCTCGTGACTCATGCCGTGCATGGGGTCCTTGTCGTACCCCGGATATTCCCTGCTTTTGAAACGCATGTCGGATTTCCTCACAGCCAGATGAAGTTAGGCGTATTTTAATGACATTTGAGCCGTTTCAAAGCGGCTGCTGCGGCTCTTGCGGCCTCATCCACATCCGCCTCTGAGCCCGACATGAGCAAACGGCCATAGGCGCCAACGGCACGGGCCTCCACCAGCGTGACATTGGCGGCCTTTTCAGCTTCGTTGGCCGCGAGAATGATATAACCCGCAGGCTGGCACTCCATGATGAACATGCTCTGACCCGGCAGGATCATGGATCCCTTGCGGTTGTCACGATTGATCAGGGTGGCATGGTCGGGGGTGACCCCGCGGATAACCTCGTGCCACATGACTGCACACTGCTCGCGGTCGTATTCATGCCGTTGCAGATGGTTGAGAATGGCGTCTCCCGCCACGAGCACATCGCTCTGCTCGCGGTGATGGATAACCATGGAGCCATAGGCCCGCTCCACGATCATCTGTCCCAGGCGCACATTGGAGGCCTTCAGGGCCACATCCGCCAGTCGATGGATCGCCATGCCCGGCGCCACCTCGATCCACAGGGACGAGTCGCCGGGCACGGGCAGAAAGCCCATGGAGGCCGTGGCCATGTAGGACGCGAGCTGCGGCTGCAGTGCGTCGATAAAGACATAAGTGCGCAGCTCAATCATGGGCACGCACTATATCTGGTTCTTCGACCAGGTTGCTCAACACGGCCCGGAACGCATGTACGCGCTGGCTGAGTTCGAATTTCTGTTGCGGGGACAATTCCGAAACGGTTTTCGCCAGGTGCGGAATCCACATGACATCATCGTAGCCGACGCCCCCGCCGGTGCGGCGTTCCTTGAGAATCTCGCCATAGAGATAGGCGATTTCGACGATGGGAGTGGCATCCGCACAATCGTGCACATAGACCACGCTGGTGACATAGCGCGCCTGGCGGTCACGATAATCGGTAATGGGCCTCATCACATCCAGCAGCTTGGCCACATTATCATCATCGCTCGGAGGATCCTTACGATCACAGGCGTAACGGGCGGAGAAAATGCCGGGTTTGCGCTGAAGCGAAAAGACCTCGAGTCCGGAGTCGTCGGCAATCGCCGGCAGTCCGGTCATGCGGCTGGCGTAGCGGGCCTTGGCCAGGGCATTTTCAAGAAAAGACGCCCCCTCTTCCGGAGGCGTTACGGAAAAGAAGTCGCTTTGCGGCCGCCAGTCGATGCCGAATGCGTCAAGCACAAGGGCGATTTCCGCAATCTTGTGCGGGTTGGATGTGGCGAGAATGATCATCAGTGCAGTTCACAACCAAACCGGGCAGGGGACGGCTTCAAGGTCAGTCGGGCCATACGCGCCTGGAAGGAGCAGGGCGGCTGGCGGGGGCGTCATCGTCCTTGCGAACGCGCGCCTTCGCGGCATCGGCTTGCTTCGGGTTTGCCTTGGCAGCCGCAGTCTTCGCTGCGCTGGTCGACTTCCGGGCAGAGGGGCTGCGCTTTGGTGCAGGCTTGCGCGCTGCAGTCGCTGTACTTTTTGCGGCCGCGTCTGCGCCACACTTGCCCTGCGCGGGGGCCACTGCAGACACTTCCTCGTCCGTGCTGGAGATGCCGCCTACCGCTGCGTTAACAGCGGGCTTGCCGGCTTCGGCCGTGCCGGTGCCTGTCGCAGTTGATTTCTTGCTTTCCGCATTCGTGTTGCTCGCCATGCCGTACCTCCAGGGACATTAACAAAACGGGTCATTTCTCAGCGATGCATTCGCGAGAAACGGTATCGTAGGCCTCATCCAGCTGGTCAGCCATGCTGTAATCCAGGTCATCCAGTCCGTCAGCGTTGTTCGGATAGATAATGATCGACACATGGGACCGGTCGAAACTGATATTGGGATGGCGCCCCAGCGCCTCGGTGATATCCGCCAGGCAATCGAGAAATTCCCGCAGGCATTCAAAGTTTTCAAACAGATAGCGGGTTTCGAGGCTCCTACCGTTCGAGCGTTCCTTCCAGCGCTTGTTCATCGGAATGTTCCCAGCTGAGCCCACTGTTGATTCAACAGTTGCATATATTGATTGATCCACTCCTGCACGCGCAGCAACTGTGCCCGCTCCTCTTCCAGCAGTTGGGAAAAGAGCTTCACATCCTGCTCGACGCCGGTGTTCTGACTGAACTGCAGGGCTTCGGCATATAGCTGAATCAGCTCCAGCTCGCGAACCTCGCAGATGCGCAGTGAACTGATGACATCCGTGGCCGGATCGGCGGGTTTCAGAACGCTGCCTGCCGGCAATGCGCCGTAGGCCACCATCCGACGGGTAATCAGATTGGCATGCTGAAACTCTTCGTTTGCCAGATCGACGAACGCCTTTGCGTAATCGAGTTCTCCACGGGCTTCGGCCAGCGCGGACTGCGCCAGATACTGCTGCCCTGCCGAAAACTCCAGACTCAATGCACGCCCAAGATAACCCAATGTCTGCGTCGGTGCGACGGCTTGCTGTTGTGGAGCCCGCGCGCCGCGCAGCGCCGACATTACGCTACCGAATCGATGTGTTGATGCGTTGTTCATATTGACCTCTATTGTTGAGGGTTAGGCACTAACCCTCAACATGAACAGTTGGCAAAATCAGGCTTCTTCTTTACCACCATTCAGATAGGGCTCAACTTCACGGTGCGGACGCGCAATGATGTGCGCAGCCACCAGACCGTCACCCACACGCTCGCAGGCATCCGCGCCGGCACGAACCGCCGCGTTCACCGCGCCCGTTTCACCGCGAACCATTACGGTTACATAACCGCCGCCTACAAACTCGCGGCTCACCAGACGCACTTCCGCCGCCTTGGTCATCGCATCCGCCGCTTCGATCGCAGGGACCAGACCGCGTGTTTCAATCATGCCCAGGGCAATACCATATTCAGCCATGTTGTTCTCCTTTGCTACCATCTAATTGAATGAAAAATTACTTTTCAGCGCCGCCGTTGGCCAAGAATGGCTCAACTTCACGGTGCGGACGCGCAATGATGTGCGCAGCCACCAGACCGTCACCCACACGCTCGCAGGCATCCGCGCCGGCACGAACCGCCGCGTTCACCGCGCCCGTTTCACCGCGAACCATTACGGTTACATAACCGCCGCCTACAAACTCGCGGCTCACCAGACGCACTTCCGCCGCCTTGGTCATCGCATCCGCCGCTTCGATCGCAGGGACCAGACCGCGTGTTTCGATCATGCCCAAGGCAATACCATATTCATTTGCCATGCTTACTCTCCTTTATCGTTTTTAATAAGGTTCAACCAGGCTTCGTCCCAGTTATCAATAATTCCACCAATGGTCAGATCCGTCAGTAGCCGCTTGTCACCGGCCGCGTCGCGGGCCGCACTGTTGGCAATGGTGAACACCCAGTCTCCTTCTCGGGTGTCGATGGGGTCCATGGCCACAAGTGTGGCGCCGGTACTGACGCTTTGCAGGACCTTCAAAGGCAGATGACCCAAGCCGTCCAGCCGGCTCGTCATCACCAGCGACTGCCTAACTTGATGAATTTCCATCTTTCTGCTCAGGCCAGTTGTCGATGATGCCCACAATCGTCAAATCGCTCGGATAGCCCTTGATGCCGGTTGCATCACGGGCGGCGGAGCTGCCCACACACAGGACCCAGTCACCGGGTTTACAGCCGATGGGGTCGACCGCGACCATGGGCGAACCACCGGGCTTGTCCTGCACAATTTGCAAAGGCTTGTAATCCATTTCAGGAATCCGCGAGGTTGATACAAGCGCCTTGACAACCTGATAAATCTTCATTCCTTGGCACTCCGGAAATAACAAGCCAAATGTTCCTGTTCCGCGCCCACCACTTCCGGCGGGTGGCACTGCGTATGATCGCGCAGTGTCTTCAACGTAAACAGCATCAGCCCATCCACAAGCGGCTTATAGCGGGCAATCAGCGCATTCTCTAGCCGGTTGGCCCGGGCAATCGCCCGATCCCTTGATTCCGGCACACGGCCATCGTAGGTGCACCGGATGATCACAGGAATGGGCAGCCCCTGCTTTACATTGAGCTTTTTGAAAATCTTGATGCCCACATCTATGTCGTCCGCGCCTTCCTCTATCGTATGCATGTAGCTGTAATAACAGAGATTGCGCAGCTGCACATCCTCGAGGACATCGCCAATGCCGATAAAGCGTTCGGCATGGTCGAGATCCGTGTACTGTCCGCCTTCATAATCCTGCACATAGGCGATCTGAGAAAAGTTATTGCGAATCAGCATCGCCAGCAGTGCGCGCACTTCAGGGGCCGGCGGTACGGCACGATCCCGGATGCAGGCACTGTCAATTTCAATCTCGATCCGCTCCGCAGCGGCCTCGGCACTCATGCCCTGTGTGGCGGCGTAGAGCGCACCCGTGTCCACATAGCGGTCCAGATCCAGCTGGCCAGTTTCGTCCGGCACATGCACCCGCAGCGTGTCGTCATCGGTGTTCAGCCCCAGCAGCAGGGTGCGGACCGCCGCGCCGCAGCCGAAACGGTTTTCGATAGCGGTGCGGTAGTCCTGCAGCTTTTGCAGTGCCGCCTGCGCCGCCTTGTGCTCATCGCTGCCGTGGGCCGCACACCCGAGGTGACCAGGGTCCGTCTTAGAGTAGTGGTACACCGCAATGGTGAGATAGCGGCTGTCCGCATTCACAGGGTTCGGCTGGTTGAATGCGAAGCGGGTGTATTCGGTGAACACCCAGTTGCGCACACTCTCACTCACATCGAACATTGCGCCCGCATGTGCCTTGCGACGCACAACCGACCATGGCAGGCGCAGCACATAGCTGACCACATGGGCCAGGCGTCCATCTGCACAGGGCGCCATGTCGATCCCGTGAATGCCGAGATCAAGCAGGCGCTGCCGGAAGGCCCTCGCCTCGCTGCGACCATGCAGCGGGTCATTGATGTAGAAATCGTTAGCAGTGCGAATGTATTCGGCAAAAGTGCTTTCCACATAGAGCAGCTGCGCCCGCAGGGACTGGGGTGCGCACTTCAGCCCGTCCCACGCCCGATCGCTCAGATTCACCTGGGCGATGCGGAAATAGGCATCGTTGAGGGCATCGGTGCGCATCCGCTCGATGTCATGCTGCTCCACGAACTGTCTCGCCGCATCGCGCAGCAGGTCGAAGCGCGCCTTGACCGAACATTCATACTGGTGCAGTTTTGCATTCTGGGCCGCATCCGCCAAGGGATGCGTCACGCCAGGACGAATCGAAGGCTTTTGAGCGCCAGCATTCACGCCTCGGCCCGATACGTCCCGCCGCAACGGCGTTGCTGCAGGCGTCTCGGCTACGGTTGCGAAGGCTGCAGAGTCATTGCGGGCAGACTGCCAGATCAGGGGTCTTCTGCTTCGCTTGCCGACTCTGCGGGAAATAACGCTCATTGCAAACCTCCAGTCCCTTTACTCAGGCCCGTGCGCCGCCGGAAAGGGTCACCTTGGGCCCTTCCTCGCTGTTGCCGGCCGCACCGGTAATCGGGCTGGGCGGCACCTCGGCTTCCTGTCTGTAATTAATGGCGGAAGCCGGTGCACTCATCTGCCCACCGCGGATCGACGGGTTGCGGCTGGCGGCCCAGGCGCCAGTCGTACCGGTCACCCTGTCGTTGCCATCCCACCCGTCACCGGTAATCCTGCGGCTTCGAGGGGCTGTGGCTGTCTCGACATTGGCGGCGCTGCGTTCCATAGCGGGAGCTGGTGCCGCAGCAGGTGCTGCAGCCGCCTGGTTCATCAAGATCGGGAAATCCGACTGACCCGGCTGCGCTGCTGTCGGTACCGCACAGGCTGCGGAGAACTCGTCAATGCCTTCATAGGGCGTACCGGTCACATTCTTGCAGGCACCCTTTTCGGAACCCGTCAGACCGGTGATGCCCGGCGCATACCCGGTAATGGGCTTGGCGACACCTTCCTCAAGGCGGCGCTTGGTCTCTTCCGCGACCGGTTCACCACAGGCCTTGTACTGCTCGGCCGCCATGTACTGATCACCCGTGACTACCTTGCATGCGCCCGCTTCGGCACCCGTAATACCGAAGGCTTCTCCGGCACGGTCGCCCGTGACGCGCCTTTCGCGCAAGGTGTGCGTTTCCTCGACAGGTGCCTTCCCGGGCTCAGGCTTCGTGCCGCAGAAGGCCTGCACCTCTTCGGCACCCATGTAACCGGTTCCGGTTACGCGCTTGCATAGGCCGGGTTCAATGCCCGTGACCGGCTGCACGCGACTCACATCGGCACCGGTTACAGGCACATCCGCAGCCGTTTTCGACTCAACCACTTTCTGTACCGATTTTTTCACGCTGGGGGCCTGCGGTGTGCGGGAAGAACGCGCGATGGTCTGAGAGCTCGTGCCGCTGCGCATGCCGTCCGTGGTGATTTTCGCAGCCTGAGGCGCGGTGGCGCAGCTCTGCTCCAGCGTATCCAGAGGAAGATACTCCGTACCGGTAATGCTCCTGCATACGCCAACCTCTGCACCGGTCACGCGCTGCACATCAATCGGCGCCGTGCCACTGATGGTCATGCCCTTGAAGGTGCGTGAGGTGGTGACCTTTTCAGGGCCGGGCACAGGCTGTGTATTACAGACCTGAGCCACCTGCTCGCTGCCGAGGTACTCCGTTCCGGTCACAACACGGCAAGCCCCGGCCTCCACACCAGTAACATCGGGATCGAGGCCAGGCATCCGGCCCGTGACGGTCTGTCCAGATGCCGTGCGTGACACCTCAACCTTCTGAGGGCCTTTCTGCTGCAGGCGCAGGGCGTGATGGCTCTGCGGCCGCACGGGCTCGCAAGTCTTGCCCTTTTCACAGCGTGCCTGGCGCACTTTCTTGGCCACCTCACGCGTGGAGGCTTCGGGCTCGGCCATGCGAACACGGGCGCCTGCGCTGACGCCAGCCAGAGACTGCTTACCTGCCAGCCCCTTCTGCAGGGCCTTGCGGTAGGCGATGGACTGCTGTCGGCCCGGCGGAATGACCTTGGGAGCAACCTTGACCCCTTTCTTCTTGTCTGCACTGCGGCTCACGGGGTTGTCTGCACACTTGGGCTTCAGAGTTTCCTGTGCCTCAGGTTTGCTACGGGCACGCATGCGGGGATGCTCTGCCGGCCTGGCGGCGCTCGCACCGCGCTTCAACTGTTCCATTCTTTTCATTCTTGCGACCTCTCGCCCTCTGTTGGCGCTGGTTGGCGAACCAGCTGGGGCAGCAACAACATGTGCCCGATTGCGTCTCACAGCCGGTCTGTTCGTGGTTGGTGCTGCCGCAACAGGCTCCTGTCTGACCGTCTCGACCGTCTGCTGCGCCACTGTCGCGCCGCCACCCTGGCTCGTGGGTGCCGCCTGCTTCTGCGCAACCTGCCGGGCACGGGGGGACTGAATTGACGAACGATTCTCTCTGCTCCGCGCCATGCGATATTCCATCGCGGCCCGAGGACCAGAGGCGGGTTTGCCATTCATTGCCATGTGTATTCTCCGTTAGATGGGAGCCGCCGTAGCGGCTCTCGTTCATTCAACTGTCGTGACAGTTATCAGCGGCCACGCGGACGATAAACCACGAAGCAGTGGCCCAGCGTCTGCATGTAATTGTCATATCCAATCACACGGATGACATCATTGGGGTAGGCCGCACGGCACGCCTCGATTTCACGCAGCACTTCATCCGGATCACGGGTGCCGAACAGGGGCATCTTCCACATGTTCCAGTAGTGCGTCATGGTGTTCTCGGGCTTCTCGTGCTCGATGGCGGGCGCCCAACCCTGGTTGATGATGTAGACAATCTGGTCATACACCTCATCCATGCTCAGCTCAGGCAGGAATGAGAATGTCTCATAGGTATATTCGGTACGGTAATCTTGCAATTCCATGCTAGCTTCTCCTAACGGTTTTCAGTGGCTATTACTGGGTATCCAGTTTGTCAACGGTATCGAACTCGAACTTGATTTCCTTCCAGGTTTCGAGAGCAACCGCCAGCTCCTTGCTGTGGCGCGCCGCTTCGCGCAGGATATCCCCACCTTCGCGCTCCAGATCGCGACCTTCGTTGCGGGCCTTGACACAGGCCTCGAGTGCAACGCGGTTCGCCGCCGCACCCGCAGCGGATCCCCATGGGTGACCGTGTGTACCGCCACCGAACTGCAGCACGGAATCGTCACCGAAGATGCTGACCAGTGCCGGCATGTGCCAGACATGGATACCGCCGGACGCAACCGGCATCACGCCAGGCATGGACGCCCAGTCCTGATCGAAGAACACGCCGCGTGAGCGATCTTCCGGAACATAGGCTTCGCGAATCTGATCAACGAAACCAAGTGTCGCAGCGCGGTCACCTTCCAACTTGCCGACAACGGTACCGGTATGCAGGTGGTCACCACCGGAGAGGCGCAGACACTTGGCCAGCACTCGGAAGTGGATACCGTGCAGCGGGTTGCGGTCGATTACGGCGTGCATGGCACGGTGAATGTGCAGCAGCATGCCATTGTCGCGACACCATTCCGCCAGGGTGGTGTTTGCGGTGAAACCGGCGGTCAGGAAGTCGTGCATGATGATCGGCTGACCCAGCTCCTTGGCGAACTCGGCGCGCTTGATCATTTCGTCCACGGTGCCGGCGGTCACATTCAGGTAGTGACCCTTCTGCTCGCCGGTTTCACGGGTTGCCTTGTCAACCGCCTCAGCCACGAACTCGAAGCGGTGCTGCCAGCGCTGGAATACCTGAGAGTTGATATTTTCATCATCCTTGGTCAGATCAAGGCCGCCGCGCAGACACTCATACACAACACGGCCGTAGTTCTTGGCAGACAGGCCCAGCTTGGGCTTAATAGTACAGCCCAGCATCGGACGGCCATACTTGTTCAGCTTGTCGCGCTCAACCTGGATACCATTCGGCGGACCGCCACAGGTTTTGACATAAGCCACCGGGAAGCGAATGTCTTCCAGACGCAGAGAGCGGATCGCCTTAAAGCCGAACACATTACCAACCAGAGAGGTCAGCACGTTAACGACGGAACCCTCTTCGAACAGATCCAGCGGATAGGCGATGAATGCATAGAATGCGTTCTTATCACCGGGAACATCTTCGATACGATAGGCACGCCCCTTGTAGAACTCGAGATCGGTCAACAGGTCGGTCCACACCGTGGTCCAGGTACCGGTTGAAGACTCGGCAGCAACCGCTGCAGCCGCCTCTTCACGGGATACACCCTCCTGAGGCACCACCTTGAAACACGCCAGAAGATCCGTGTCGAGCGGAGTGTAGTCGGGCGTCCAGTATGTCAGGGCGTAATCCTTTACGCCAGCTTCAAATGCTTTGCTTGCCATTTATGCTCTCCTTGGTTTGTGGAGTTAAAGATTCGTAGTCAATATTAGAGACTTGACCATCCAATTACAAATCGGAATGTCGCATACTTAATATAGCCAAACATCTATATCACAAAAATGTAACATCATGCATTGACTATCTGTTGAACATCCGATGCCGTCTCAAGCGGCTGCCAGGGCAGCCACTTGCCCTGATAGTACCGCTCCACTTCTCCGGTTCGTGCCCAGCGGAAGCAGTAGATCCACTCATTGTCAATGAGATGGCGCACATCCGCATGCTCGGCCACCACCGCGGCGATCGCCTCCTGCGGCGCATCAATGAAAACACTCAGCCGCAGGGGCTCGTGGATCCAGCGCTGACCGTCATGCAGCGACTGCATGGACAGGCCGATGCGCAGGTCACCGCCGTTTCCTTCAAACACGCCTACATCCCCATCGACCACATTATGCAGCACCTTGTTGCCACTGCCGTAAAAATCGTTGTCGCAGGTGGAGGCGTAATACTGAAGGTTGATCCAGCTAGCCACCACCATGGGCGCCGTCATGATATTGGTGATCACGGCGCGCTCGAGGTCCTGCTCATGGTCATAATCGTGCAGGAAAGCACGACCCTGCAGATCCAGCCCCCGCGTGCGCCAGCGGGGCGCCGCGATAAAGGCGGCATTGCCAGCCAGACCCCACTCGGGCCGCACCTGCGACCAGTCTCGAGAGCGGTGCACGAACGTGTCGCGCAACGACTGGGACGACTGAATCTGCTCATAACCAAGCGTCAGCGCCCGCGCCCTGCGGGTCAGATCGGATGCGCCCTCGAACCAGCCGCGCACCTGATCGGGAACATCCCCGTAAAAGGTGAACTCATCCGTGGTCGTATTGTGGAGTGCGCCGATAAAGCGGGTATCCGGCGGAATCGGCATCCCCGCCGCAGCGAGTCCCTCGCGCACATCGGACTGATTGAGCAGCCACGCGACCAGGCGTGCGTTGATCTCGCCGGTCTGACCGCCGCAGGCGCCGCAGTCCAGCGAGGAGGCATGAGGATTGTTGCAGCTGCTGCTGCCGTGCCCCACGATCATGACCGTCGGCGCGAACACGCCATCGTTCAGCCCCATGACTTCCAGCGCCCCCTTGGCCAGACTCACCTTTTCATCCAGCGCGAGGGGGCGCCCATCCACATGCAACAGCTCGAACGCATCCTCGACCGGTAGCTGATCAATGGGATTGGCGCACTTCTCCGGGAAGAAACTGTTGCGGATCATCTTGTACAGATACTGCACACCGACCGCCTCAACCATGGTAAACATGGCTGGTGGCGCGATAGTCCATTCGATCCAGCGCGCCTTTCTGGCCTTTTTGAGCAATACGCCATCCAGCCGCTCTTCGGGCACCTGCGGACGCACCACCATCTGTTCGCGCAGGAGAACGGGCAGCTGCGGACGCAGCCGATTCAGCTTGCTGGGCTGGTAGGCCACCGGCATGCCGAAAAACCCGCCCATGCCCAGCGTTTGTATGCGGGGGTCCTGCTGCTCCAGATTGCGACGAATCACCTCTGAGCGCACATCGATGCAGAAGGCCGCCTGCAGCAGGGGCCGCTCGGAAGACTTTTGCGTGCTGCCTGCCTGCAGGATGGCGATGGCTCGATCCTGATAGGCCAGCTCCGCGGCCCGCAGCCAGATCCACAGCTTGGCCTGACTGCGCTGGTGAGCCCGGTACAGCGCTTCGATACTGTTGAGCTGGCGGAACCAGTGCACCTTGATGTCCGCAAACAGATCGGCATTGGTCTCCTGCACATGGCGCCACAGCACCAGCTCCCATGCCATGCGAATGGCAAGGAACTGACGCATCAGCCCGTTGTCATGCTCGTGCAACCGATCCTGCCAGCGCAGATAGGCGACCCAGGAGGCCCAGCCGTTCATGTCCAGCAGAAGCGCATGGGCATAGGTTTCGAGCGCTCGGGAATCCTCTACGCCAAAGGCGGCAATCGCCTCGGCAATGAGCGCATCGGCACTTTGCGGAAGACGATCGAACTGCGCTGTCAGGCCATCCTCGGCCATGAGAATCTCCAATCCCATGTCCTGACGGGTCGTCGCCAGCCACTCGGCATACAGCCCGCTGTAGGCTTCGTCATAACTGCCCGACACCTCCTTGACGCGGAAAAAGTCGGCGCAGAACTGGCTGATCTGATGGTGGATTTCCATGCGCCAGGCCATACGGCGCTCAAGATCCCGACCGCTGTCCACCAGGTCGCTGATATTGTGCCAATGGGCGCGCTCGTTATCCTCGGTGAGAAAGCGCACCAGCTCTTCCACCCGGTCCTCGCGCCCCTTTTCCTCGCACGCCCGCGAAAGGTGCTCCGCCCGAATGACATCCTGCCACAACCGCTTGAAATAGAATCTGTCTGGCAGACAACTCGCCCTGCGAAGCGCCGAAATGCGGGCGGAAACTTCCGTAAACGGCAGGTCACGCATTTCCCACCACGGGTTGACCGCCACCAACTCGTCCAGCGGCCAGGTGGGCGCGATCAGCGCGCACGCCTTGTCCACTGCCTCGAGACCGGTTTCCTTCAATAGATCATTGCGCGTCATAATTCCCTCTCCCTATAGTCACTGAAACACTTACTCGTTGGCAAACTCTTCCTTGCCGAGACGAAGCCCCCTGGGATTGTGTTCGGTCGGCAGCGTTACCGGGTAGATACGCAGGCTCAGCCGCGTAGACCACTCATCCAGATAGAAGCCTGCATACAGCGCGCGGCGAATCCGGCTGATCTGCGTGGAATTGCTGCCGTAGAGGATCACCCAGTAGCCCGCCAGATAAAGCACCACGAGCAGGCTTACGAACATGTCCGTGCCAGCGCCCAAGGTGAGCGCCCCATCTGGCGACACCAGATCGAAAATGTGCTTCTGCACCACATAGGCCAGGATAATGACCACACCAACGCCGAGACGCTGCAACAATGGCACATCCACAGGGCGACCATGGCGTTCAGCCACGAATATGGCCAGAGACGACGCCGCCAGCAGCCAGGGCGCAAGTACCCCCTCTGGATCGACGACCTCCTTGATCACCAGCACGACGATCAGCGAGAACGCCAGCGCAACCAGCCAGTCACGCCAGGTGGGTAGCACGCTCGGGACGATCCAGCGGGTCAGGCTTTGCGTGACCTCCGAGCCGGAATTGAAGAAGGAATACGCCTTGTAAAGCGAGTGCGCCACCAGGTGAAGCATGGCCAGCTCAAACAGACCCAGACCGCACTCCACCAGCAGCAGGCCCATCTGCGCTAGCGTGGACCAGGCAAGACGCACCTTGACCGATGCACGGGTCATCATGATCAGGCCCGCCAGCACGGCAGTCAGACCGCCCACAACCACCAGCACCCACTGGGCGGCCTCCACCGCCATGAGCAGCGGGGCGAACACGATCATCAGATAACCGCCCAGGTTCACAATGCCGGCATGCAGCAGCGTAGAAACGGGCGTGGGTGCCTCCACCACCTGAATGAGCCAGCCGTGAAACGGCATCTGCGCACACTTGATCAGTCCGGCCAGCGCGATCAGCACCACCGCCCACGCTACCGCTGCCGGGGTCTCGCCCGTCATCTGCCAGTATGCGAGCACATCGCTGATGAGCCAGGTGTCATAGGTGGCGTGAAGCAGCACAAAGCCCACAAAAAGCAACACTTCGGCAAACCGGGAAAAGAGAAACTTCTTATGCGCCGCCAGCACCGCCCGCGGACGATTGGGGTAGAACAGCAGCAGCCGATTCAGCGACACACTGATGCCGATCCAGCCCACCATCAGCAGCAGCATGTGATTCGAAATGACCACGAGCACCACCGATGCCAGCACCACCAGCACCCAGCGCACATAACGCAGCTCCTCGAAGCGCGTGGACGCCATATACGAACGGGAAAAATACAGATTGATCAGGCCGATGAACATGACCAGCACCAGCATGACAAAGCTGGCCGTGGCCGGAAACAGCCAGCCCGTTCCGGCCGGGAGAACCCCCAGCACATGTTCCACGAGCAGCAGCACGGAAAAGACCAGTCCAGCAGCGGCAACGCCAATGGCCACATCCCAGCGCACTTTCTGGTCGTTTACTATCGAAGCGGCTATCAGGCTTGCCGGAATCAGCCACTCGATCAGGGTGTTCAATTGCGCCAACATGGTTCACCTCTCCTAACTATGCTGATGTCGGCGTCAATGATATACCCCGCATCTATAGACGAGAATATTTTTTTGTTATGAAAAAAATAGATTATCGTCTATAGAGTGAGGTGAATCCCAAGATTAGTGTCTATACCCCTCCTGCAGATCCGCTGCAAAAGCGCGACGGGTGCAGTGGCGGTTCGGCACAGGGCGTGACAACCCGTGCCCTCACGCTCATTCCACTGCAGGCAAGCCGACCGCATTGCGCAGCAATTGCCCGCCCGTTCACATGGCATTGGAAGAGCGCACCCCAGTGGGTGCACGACATTACCTGGTCAGATTCAGAAACACCTGTGGCAACCGCTCCGGCAGACGCTCTACATGATCGATGATGGTGTAATGCCCGCCAAAGATGCGCTTAACGTAGTCGTCCCCATTGGGATCTATATTGACGCAATGACTAAAGATGCCCTGCTGATGGGCTTCCGCCACCGCCATGTGCGCATCTTCGATCAGGTATTCCGGGTCCTTCACATCGATGTCCGCCGGCTCCCCGTCGGTGAGCACCAAGAGCAGCTTTTTCTCCGCCGGCTGATGACTCAGGTAGTGTGTGGCGTGACGAATCGCCGCGCCCATGCGGGTGGAAAAGGCCGCTTCCAGGGCCGAAAGGCGGCCCTTGACCGTATCGTCCCAATGCTCGGTGAAACCCTTGATGTGGTGGTAAAGCACGCGATGACGGGTGTCAGAATGGAAGCCAGCGATGGCGAAGCGATCCCCCAGCAGTTCCACCGTGTAGCTCATAATCGCCAGCGCCTCTTCCGCCAGCTCCAGCAGCGTGCGGCCGGTGCCCGGCAGGGTGTTATTCAGCGACTGGGACAGATCCACCAGCAGCAGCACCGCCATGGAACGATTGTCGGTCACGGTGTCATAAAGAATGCGCGGATCGGGATTGAGCCCCGCCTTGATGTCGATCATGGCGCGGATGGCGATATCCAGATCCAGTTCGGCCCCTTCTTCCTGGTAGCGAATGCGGCGCTTATCCTGCGGCTTGATGGCCTCCACCATCTTCTTAAGCTGCTTGATCAGCAGTTCGTGGCGCGCCAGCATGTTGTCAATCTTGGCCGGACTTTCCTGGGGGTGCAGACGCTCGTAGAGGGTGACCCATTCCGGACGATAGTCGTTCATGGAATAGTCCCACTCGTCGTAATAGCGCGGCGGCAGCCCCTGCGGCGTTTCATCCTCGTTATCCGGGGCGTGATCGAAGATATCTTCCTCACCACTGTCGTCGATGTAGATCCACAGGTAGCGGTTGTCATCCCGATAGAGGACTTCGGTGTCCTCATAGAACATGTCACCGCCCTTGTCATCGGTCTGCGCCCGCGTCTTCACATAATAGGCCGTGCCCAGTTCCTTCATGTCTGCCAGCGTCAGCGCCTCGCCCTTCTCGACCATCAGCGCATTGAAGCGGTCACGAAAGACCTCAATGATCTCGTCTTCCGGGTCGAAATCGGGATCCATCAGCGCTCGGGAGAGACGGGCGGCACGATAACGCAGACAGGATTGCTCCGCCTCGTTGCAGGCGCCCAGCGGCGGCACCGGATGCAGCGCCAGAAAATAGCGCTCCAGACCGGGAAAACGCTGCATGGCCAGCCGGTCCACGCGACAGTCTTCGAATACCTCAGTAAAGAAGCGCGCCGGCGGCGACATGTTGTCGCCGATCATGGGCTGGCTCCATTTGAAGTGGGCCATCAGGTGGGCGATCTGTGCCCGATAGATCTGCAGCCCGCTCAATCCGCGCGCAGGGGCCACAAAATCGGGCATGCCAATGACCTCATTATCCCGGTCAAAAAAGGGTGCCTGATAACTGGGCAGCTCCGGATCCACGGTAAAGGTGCGCAACGGCAGTTCGCAGTCCCACAGGCCGGCAGCCAGCACGCCCAGTTGCCGCTCCACGTCCACAAACAGCGTGCCCTCGCGCTGACGGCGCAGCATGGCCAGGCTGTCCGGCGTCTTCAGCTCAAAGTATTCCTGCTGGTGATCCGGGTTGTGGTTGTAGGCGCGCACCCCATAGTCCATAAACGCGCGCACCCCTTCCAGACTCAACTGCCTGAGCAGCAGCGGCATGTTTTCCAGCAACGGCACCAGCCCCTTGCTGGGGTAGAGGGACTGATGGCCATGCACCACGATTTCGGTGCGCTTGATGAAATCGGCCAACATCTCCAGATAACGTTCGAGCCCATCGGGGCTTTCCACCCGGTGCGCCAGCGCCAGCAGCGACTGCAGAAACGGCACCACCGCCTTTTTATTGGGACTGCGGCCCATTTCGTAGGCAAAGCGCGCCACCCGCTCGATGGTCTCGGCGCCATAGCGTTTCACCACCTCCGGCATCACATCCATGAAGGTCAGCACCGGCTCGGCGCCCAGACCGATCTTGCAGAGGAAATTGGCCCGATCGATAAAGGCTTCGATGCAGACTGTATCCGGACAGACCCCCTGCATGGCATTCAGGGCATCCGCAAACAGATCCTTCGCCGACTGAAAACCGCAGGTAAATTGCGCGTGATAATCGGTCATGATTCGCTCGCTCAGGCTGCTTCACCCAATACCAGTTCAATCGTATGCAGCAGGCTTTCGCGCACCTCAGCGTCGTCGGTAATGGGTGTCACCATTGCCATTTCCGCCGCTTCAGCCGCGGGCATGCCCTGCTTGATCAGAATACCGGCATAGACCACCAGACGGGTGGAAATGCCTTCGTCCAGACCGTGACCCTTGAGCTTGCGCGCCGCATTGGCCACCTCCACCAGCTTGGCGGCAGTGTGTTCGTCAATGCCGGTTTCCTTTGCCACCACCTGGGTTTCCAGCTCCGGCGTGGGGTAGTCAAACTCCATGGCGGTAAAGCGCTGCTTGGTGGACTGTTTCAGGTCTTTCATCACGCTCTGGTAGCCCGGGTTGTATGAGATCACCAGCTGAAAGTCCGGGTGCGCCTTGACCACTTCACCCTTCTTGTCCAGCGGCAGCTCGCGGCGATGGTCGGTCAGGGCATGGATCACCACCATGGTGTCCTGACGGGCTTCCACAATCTCGTCCAGATAGCAAATGGCACCGTAACGCGCCGCCAGCGTCAGCGGACCGTCCACCCAGCGGGTGCCACTGGCGTCCAAAAGAAAACGGCCCACCAGGTCGGCGGCGGTAATGTCTTCGTTACAGGAGACGGTGATCAGCGGCTTGCCCAGCTTCCACGCCATGTGTTCCACAAAACGTGATTTACCGCAGCCGGTGGGGCCTTTCACCATTACCGGCAGGCGAGCGGCATAGGCCGCCTGGTAGCGCTCGACTTCATTACCCTGCGCCTGATAGAACGGCTCGGATTCGATCTTGTACTGATTGATATCAAATGACATGGTGTGTCTCCTGCATATGCGAATGAATCGAAAAGATTTCCAAAATAGGGTTCTGGAAATATTTCCGAGTATTTAAGTCAGGTATAAAGGGGTAAAAAACCCCGGCCACAGGGGCCAGGGCTTTGATTCTCAGGCGGCCAATCTTACTTGTGAACGCCCAGTTTTTCGCGCCAGCCCGGGAACAGCTTGTCGGCATCCCACGGGAAGGATTCGAATGCGCGCGCGAACTCCTTGTGTTCTTTCGCGAATTCGATCGGATCGGCGCCTTCCTTCCAGCACTGGTAGGCCTGATCGAGGGACTTGCCGCCAGCGGCCGGACCATCGATGTGACCGAAAGAGCCACCACCACAGGTGTTGATCACGTTGGCGTGACCCAGGTTCTCGAAGAAGCCGATCAGACGCAGTGCGTTCATGCCGCCGGAGATGATCGGAGTGGTCGCCTTCATGCCGTACCACTTCTGATAGAAGTACGGACCCTGACACTCGTCACGCTCCAGCATGTAGGCCAGTACGCGCTCGTCTGAGTGACCTTCCATCTTGCCGTAGCCCATGGTGCCAGTATGAATACCGGACGCACCCTGCAGGCGAGCCAGCTTCATGTAGCACAGCGGATCCATGCCCATGGGGCTCTTGTAGGAGGTCAGCGCGCCGTGACCCGCCCGGTGAAAGTGCAGGAAGGTTTTCGGGAAGTAGTGACGTGCTGTCGCAACACCTGCTGGACCGGTTACGAAACCGTCCACCAGGAAGGCCACATGGTCTTCGTTGCCGTACTTGGCGAATTCGTTCAGGATGTATTCGCCACGAGCAATCATTTCGCCGAAGAAGTCGGCAGTGATGTTGGCAGAGAACAGCTTGGCCTCGCCAGTCTCCTGCTGAGCACGATCCATGGCTTCCGCAACCAGAGGGATAACCTTCTTCATGGGCGCGAAGGTCTGGTTGGCTTGCGGCTCGTCGTTCTTGATGAAGGTACCGCCCAGCCAGAAGTCGTAACAGGCTTTTGCGAACGGCTCGGGACGCAGACCCAGCTTCGGCTTGATGATGGTACCGGCGATGTAACCGCCATCCTTGGTGGGACGACCCAGTACGCGCCACATGTCTTCAATGTTGGTGGCAGGACCGTCGAAGTTTCTGACCATCACTTCCGGCAGGTAGAAGTCCAGCATGCGCAGACCCAGGTGGTCGCCCATACCCTGGTTGTTGCCCAGCACCAGCGACCACATGTGGGACACAGGGTGCTTGTCGTCGATCAGGTTGTGGTCGAACAGCTCAACCGGGTAAGCGATCTTGAGCAGACCACCCTGATCACCGAACGCGGTTTCGTCGATTTCGTAAACCAGCGCATCCACACCACGGGTAAAGTCGTCGGTAGTGGAAACCTCTACGTTGGTACCAGTGGAAGACTCGGCAGCGATGTGCGCAGCCACTTCCAGGAAGCCGTAGCCGGGTGCCGGCTTCATGCGGTAGGCCACCAGCATGTGGCGACCGCCGTTAATGAGATCTTCTTCTTTCAGATCCAGATTGGCATAGCGATTGGACTGATCCATGTTGGAACTCCCATAGTGTTTTTACAGATCTTCGGGACATCACCCGAGTGTGCAAAAACTATTCTATGGGGCGGCTCCGACCATGACAAATCAATATAAATTATGCGTGTTTAAGGCGATCCTCTATATATTTCATGATCATCTAATATTTTTCTGAAAAGCATTTTTTATCCACTATGCTTCAGCAGACGCCCGATCTGTTCATCCAGACCGGCGGCGGCCAGCTGCATGCGTTCGATCAGCAGGCGGCTAGCCAAAGAAATGGCCTTGCCTTCCGGCCACGCCAGATACCAGTGACGCATGACCGGAAAACCCTGCACATCCAGCACCACGATTTCGCCGGACTCGATCTCGTCGATCAGGGTCGGCAGCGAGGCCACGGTAACACCTAGGTTTTCCCGCAAGCCGAGACGAATGGCCTCGTTGCCCCCCAACACCATCTTCACATTGGGCTCAAAGCCATGCTCACGGAAAACATGCTCCACCTGCTTGCGAATACCCGACCCCTTCTCCCGCATCAGAAAGGGGGCTTCCGCCAGTGCTTCCAGCCTGATTCGCTTTTTTGTCTGCGCCAGCGGATTATCCCGGTGCGCCACCACAGCCAGCGGGTTGTTGGCCAGCAGATGGCTTTCCACGCGAAGACCTTCCGGCGGCTGGCCAAGAATGTAGAAGTCATCCACGTTCTGCTGAATGCGCGCCAGCAGCGTTTCACGGTTGCCCACCTCCATGACTACATTCACATCCGGATACTCTTCCAGAAAGGCGTGAATCACCTCCGGCACGAAATACTGCGCCGTGGACACTACAGACAGACGCACCGTACCACCTGCGACCCCGCGCAGTTCATTCACCCTTTCTTCCGCCAGCGCCAGCTGATCCAGGATGGACTCCGCCGCCTCGAGCATGATGCGCCCCACCTCGGTGAGATAAACCTTGCGGCCAATCTGCTCGAACAGCGGCTCCCCCACCGCTTCCGACAGTTTCTTCACCTGCATGGAAACAGTGGGCTGGGTCAGGTGAAGCCGCTCGGCGGCCTTGGAAAAACTGCCCTCGCGGGCGATGGCGACAAATACCTGCAGCTGACGCAGGGTGGCGTGGCGGACGAGATGGTCGGCTCTATAAGGCATTGGTCAGGTTCCGTGACAAGGGTGCAATCGCAGGTAGCATCAAGTCCAACTGGACTCAACTGCAAACTGCACTCAAGTTTATAAGCAAATATTAATATTTTTAATTCCACATTACTGGTAGGTCAATATAATGGGAAATCATAAGTTTGTTTTATCCAGTCATTGCTTCACATCCCTTTTCCCGGCTGGAAGTATGTATTTCTATCAATTATACGACGATCAGGAGGCACTTTATGGCCTGGCGCTTTCCCAAACTGACCCGCCGCACCTTTCTGAAGGGCACTGCAGCCGCTGCCGCCGCCACCGCGACCGGCACCGCCAGCGCGCACCTGCCCAGCAGCCTGGAAGACCTCATGTTCCCGGAAAAGAAGCGCGGCACGCTGAAAGAAGAGTTTCACCACACCATCTGCAACTTCTGCTCGTCCCTGTGCAATATCGAAGTGCGCACGCTCACAGATGGTGAACACAGCCGCATCGTCAAGCTGGAGGGCAACCCCTATTCCACCCTCAACCGCGGTCGCGCCTGCGCCCGTGGGCAGTCCGGCGTATTCCAGACCTACGACCCGGACCGCATCAAGACCCCCCTGATCCGCGTCGAGGGCAGCAAGCGCGGCGAGTGGAAATTCCGCAAGGCCACCTGGGACGAAGCCTGGGACTATATCGCCAAAAAATCCAAAGGCATCAAGCCGTGGGAATGGACCGTCGTCGGCGGATGGACCAACTGCGTGTACTACATGAACTGGTCCGTCTCTTTCGTGCTCAGCAACGAAATTCCCAATATCGTCGCCTCCCCCATGCAGCACTGCGTGACCACCGGTCACCTGGGTACCGACTCGGTCACCGGCAACTTCAATATTCACGATGAGGTGCTGCCGGATTTCGACAACGCCAAATACATCATGTATATCGCCAACAACGGCTCCATGGGTGCCGTCTCTACGCCGCGCGTGGTGCGCGCCGCCGAAGCCAAGCAGCGTGGCGCAAAAATCGTGGTGCTGGATCCGCGCCTGTCGGAAACCGCCGCCAAGGCGGACGAATGGGTGCGCATCCGCCCCGGCACCGACCTAGACTTCGCCACCGCCATGATGCGCACCATCATGGCCAACGACTGGTACGACGCCGAGTTCTGTAAAAAGCACACCAACCTGCCCTTCCTGATCGAAAAGGATGCCAACAACGAATGGCAACTGGTGAAGGATGCCGATGGCTACTATCTGGTGTATGACGCCATCCGCGCCGAAGTGCGTCCGGTCAAACCATTCCACAACCGCAACGACGAAGACATCAACGGCAACCGCATTGATCCGGCGCTGCGCCTGCCCAAAGGCGTGACCCACAACGGCAAGCCGGCCAAGACGGTATTTGAAGCCCAACTGGAAGAGGTGGACTTCTGCACTCCGGAATGGGCGGCAAAATCCACCGGCATTCCCGCCAAAGATATCGAGCGCATCGCATGGGAGTTCAGCCATATCAAGCCGGCCATTATCGACCCGGGCTGGATGGGTGCACGCTACAACAACATTCAGATGCTGCGCCGCGTGCAGGCACAGCTGCAGGCGCTCATCGGGGGTATCGACCGCAAGGGCGGCTGGGTGAACGGCGCCGAAGTGCGCGAAAAAGTCATGAAAATGTACGAAAAACAGGCCAAAGGCGAAGAGATCGAGCACCCGCTGGCCGAAATCGGCGCCATGCCGTTTGCCCAGATGGTGGTGGATGTGTTTGGCAACCCGAATACCTTCTCCCACGGCATGCCCGACCGCGGCTTTGCCTATGGCGCCATGCAGCGTGCCAAGGGCAACGACGACTGGGTCAGCCTGCCGGTGATGACCGACGTGGGTCTGCCCGAAGCGGTACGCGGCGAGCTGGAGTACAACGGCCGCAAGTACATGGCCAAGGCGTTCCTCATCAATGGCGCCAACCCCGTGCACCACTACTTCTCCGACAATCGCTGGAAAGATCTGCTCGCCCACGAAAACGTGGAGCTGGTCATCGCCATCGACGTCCTGCCCGCGGACACCTGCGCCTACGCCGATGTCATCCTGCCCAACTCCACCTATCTGGAGCGGGACGAGCCGGCCACCTACGGCAATGGTGTAAACCAGGATCTGGGCGTCACTACCCGCTTCCGCGCCATCGACCCCATCTACGACACCATGGAAGTCACCGACATCCTGGTAAAAATGAGCGAAATCCTCAATGGCAAGGAGGGCGTAAAGCGCTTTATCGAAACCGTGGACAAGCTGGTGGGCCTGGACGCCAACAAGGCTTGGCAATACTACGAAGAGATGGTCAAGGCCGGCAGTCATGCCCCCTGGCACGAAGCCTACCGTAAGCTCAGCATTGAAAAGACCGCCGAAAAACACGGCATGACGCCGGAAGAACTGGAAAAGGCGTTGCGCGAAAAAGGCGTGGTCTACTTCAAGACCATGGACGAACTGCTTGAAGAAGGCGCCATGCCGGAAAAAATGCCTGTGCCCACCGGCAGCGGGCGGCTGGAGTTCTTCTCCACCCTGTATGAAAGCATGCGTGTCAACGGACGCACCCGCGCGCCCAACTTCCATGTGCTCGCCAAGTGGTTCCCGGCCGGCGTGGAAGGTAACAAGCAGATCACTCGCCGCCTGAAGGACAACGAGTTCTTCTTCACCTACGGCAAGTCACCGACGGTATCCCACGGCTCCACCAACGCCAACAACCCGGTGCTGTATGCCATCAACAGCTTCAAGGAAGACATCTACACCGGCATCTGGATCCATCCGGACCGCGCGGCAAAGCTGGGGGTCAAGAACGGCGACCGTATCCGCCTCGTCAACAACGAGGACAACAGCCTGCAGGTGGAAGGCAACGCCTACGTCACCCGCAACGTGCAGCCGGAGACACTGTTCATGTACTCCTCCTTCGGCACCGAAAACAAGGCGCTCACCCGCGCCGCGGGCTTTGGTTCCGCCATCAACAAGGTGATCGGCTACAAGATCGACCCGGTGGTGGGCGGTTTCCGCTCGCAGGAGTTCACCGTCACCGTGGAAAAGGTATAAGGAGCGCATCATGGCACATTACGCAATGGTCATCGACCTGAACACCTGCACCGGCTGCAACGCCTGCATGGCCGCCTGTGCGATCGAAAACCAGACCCCCTTCTGGGACAACAAGTGGCGCACCAAGGTGCACGACCTCACCCGCGGCGACAGCGATGGCGACACCATGCGCATCTTCTTCCCGCGCCTGTGCAATCACTGCGACAACCCGCCCTGCGTCACCGTCTGCCCCACCGGCGCCACCTACAAGCTGGACAACGGCATCGTGGATGTGGACGACGAGATCTGCATGGGCTGCCAGGCGTGTACGCTGGCGTGCCCCTATGACGAACGCTACGCCATCGACTACGAGGACAACACCGCCAAGCGCGAGTGGTATGGCGAGGAAACACTGAAGAAAACTCGCCCGGGGGTGGACAAGTGCAACTTCTGCCGCGACCGCGTGGAAGATGGGCGCCTGCCCGCCTGTGTGGAAACCTGCGTGGGCAACAGCCGCATGTTCGCCGATCTGGACGATCCCAACGATCCGGTCACCCAACTGATCAAGTCCGGTCAGGCGCAGCCGCTGATGCCGCACCTGGGTACCAAGCCCAACGTGTACTACATCCCGGTGAAGCATCAGACCATTCACTTCGAACGCCATGAGTTCGACGGCATGGGCAAGGAAGGCGGTCTTGAACCCATGGGACCCAAGGGTGTGCCTGCCCGCAGCGACGAACAGCATGCCGAAGCCGCTGGGCCCTTTGACCCCGCCAGCCCCTTTGCTGCACTGAATCAGGCTTAAGGAGAATCGCCATGCCAAACATGTACTACTTTGGACAGGATCAATGGAACTGGATCATCGCCGTCTATCTGTTCCTCGGCGGCATGGGTGCGATGGTCATGGCCATCGCTACCTGGATCCATCGCTACCGCGCCTTCGGCCAGGACAACACCCGCCTCATGGTGTGGGGCAACTTCGCCGGCTTCGCCATGCTGGCACTGGGATCCGCCATGCTTTTCTACCACCTGCTGGATCATCTGGCCGTCTGGCGTGTGTTTATCGGCGTCTTCTACAAGCCGGATGCGTGGATCGCCTGGGGCACCTGGTCGATCGTGCTAGGCATGATCTGGGGCGTGGTTTATGCCATCGGCCACATGGAAACCCCCGGATTCCTCAGCTGGTGCCGTCTGTGGCGCTTCGCCAAGTGGTTCGGGCAGAAGTACGCCGCGCCGCTGGCGTGGGGGACCATCTTCATGTCGGTATTCACCGCCGTTTATACCGGCATGCTGCTGATGAGCTACCCGGCGGTGGATCTGTGGCACAACACCGGCATTCCGGTGCTGTTTACCGTCTCGGCCATCTCCACCGCGCTGGCGTTCATGCTCATTCTGCAAAAGCTATTCGTCCGCGACGGCAATACCGCCCTGAGCCACAGCTTCGAAAAGTGGGACACCTGGATGATCGGCATCGAGCTGCTGGTGGTGATGGCGCTGGGCTTCTATCTGGCCTACAACGCCCACGAAAACGCACGCGTCTCCTACGAGATCCTGTGGAACAATCCGTGGTGGGTGTATGGCTTTATCGGCCTCGGTCTGATCGCACCGTTCGTGCTCAACCTGATGGCGCTGCGCAAGTGGATTCCGGAAACCGCTGCGGTAGTGCTCTCCTCTGCCACGCTGGTGCTGCTGGGCGGCTACCTGCTGCGCCACTTCATTCTGCTGGCCGGCGTCTATGAACTGCCCTATACCCAGTTCTTTGCCACTCACTGACAACCTGCCCCACAAAATGTGGGGCATTTCACCGGCAAACATCGCCTAATGTATTCATTCAGTCTGTGCTGCGAGCTCATGGTTTCGGCGTCAAGTTGCTGTAACGCTTGCAGCTGACGCAGCAGAACTCGCTTCGCTCAAACAACTGCTGCGCTTTTCCGCTGCTGACGCTAACAGCAACTAATACGCCTCCACAAATCGCTGCGCACACAGACTGAATGCACATACAATCACAAAATGCCAGAACCTGTGACGCGCAACACAAGCTGAATGCTTATACAGCCCAATGGCACCACCAACCGGAATAGTCGGCTCATAACATCATGACAAATCAAGAACACAGCACCTCGAATGGAACCCAGACCGTGCAGGAGCTGCACCTGCTCGCCTCATTGCTGGGCGAACCCACTGAAGAGTCCCTGCCACTGCTGGAAGAGATTGCGCCACAATTGCCGTGGCTGAGTGATGCGGCGCTGGAACAGCTGCGGGAGACACCCTTGGAAGAATGGCAGGCCGAACACACGCGCCTGTTTATCAGTGGTCGCCCGCACACCGAGTGCGTGCCATTTGAATCCGTGTGGCGTGAAGGACAGATGATCGGCGAAAGCGCCATGGCGCTTAAGCGCCTTTATGATGCCTTTGGCTTCACTCCCGACGCAGAGTTGCCTGCCGACTTCCTCGGCAGCGAACTGGAGTGCCTGGCCTTTGCTCTAACCCACCACGCCGACAAGGAAGAAACGCTGGTGGAACTGCTGGAGCACCTGCATGGCTGGATCCCTAAATTCGCCAAGGCAGTGCGCATCCATGCCGAGCTGGAACTGTATCGCGACTGGGCAAAGCGACTGGAGGCGCTGTTTGCATGAGTGACTGGCAACTCGTTAAGGCCGACAGCCTGCAGGACGCGCAGCAAAAAATCGTTGCTGCTTTCAAAAGCATTCAGGCCGAGTCTTTCAATGATCCCCTGCTGGGCGGCTGGGGGCTGAATCCCAACCTAAAGGTGGAGGTGCGCGGCCTCAAGCGCATCGACGACTGGCTCACCGGCTTTGTTCTCACACCGTGGATGCTGGCGCAGCTCTACATCCCGCTGCAGGCACCCAAATGGCCACTTGACCCGGACTGGACGGCAGAAAAGCGGGAAAAGGAACCCTATGTGGTCATTGGTCCGCAGCAGCAGCTCGAATTCGGCGGCCAGCGCCTGCAGGCGTTTCTCAACTATCATCCGCAGCTGGGCCACTACTACCTGCAGCCACTGGTGCAATCCATGGCCCAATATGCCGACAATGCCGCCGCCTTCGAGGCGTGGGCCGGGGTAATCCGTTTCCGTCAGGAAACCTACGCACGCATTCTTGCCGAACAGGAAGAAAAAGAGAAAAAGGCACTGGAAAACGCCGAAAACGACGCCAAAGCCGTCTCCAGACGGGATTTTCTACGTCGCTGGCGCAGCTGAAAAAATCATCCCCGAAAAAAGTCGGGGACCCCCCTCCTACAGATTCCACTTGATCTCTTTGACCTGCCCGCCGTGCAGATCCGCTTCGGTCTGCGGCACCACCGCCTCGCGCTCGCGGCTGGCCAGAATCGCCGCCGCACCCACCTTGCGCGCCATCTCGCGGAACAGCTCGGCAATGCGGCTGTCCGGCTCGGCCACCACGGTAGGCTTGCCCGCATCCGTCTCCGCCTGAATGCGCCGATCCAGCGGCAGGGAACCGAGGAAGTTCACCAGATACTGCAACGACATCAACTGCGCGCCATCGTGACCGAAAATATGCTCCTCGTGGCCGCATTTGGGGCAGATGAACATGTTCATGTTCTCAATCACGCCCAATACCGGCACCCTCAGCTGCTTGAACATCTTCAGCCCCTTTTTCGCATCCAGCAGCGCGATCTCCTGCGGTGTCGAAACAACCACCGCACCAGCAATGGGGATCTGCTGAGTCAAGGTCAGGTGCACGTCACCCGTGCCCGGCGGCGTATCGATAATCAGATAGTCCACATTGTCCCACTGGGTCTGCCGCAGCAATGTTTGCAGGGCGCTGTGCAATTGCGCCCCGCGCCAGATCAGCGGCGCATCCTCGCGGTTGAGATGATTGGCTATACTGGCCACCTGCACCCCATGACCGATCACCGGCTTGATGCGATCACCCGCCACTTCGGGGCGCTGATCCTCCACGCCAAACATCTTCGCCTGACTGGGGCCATACAGATCAGCATCCAACACGCCCACGCGCGCCCCCTCCGCCGCCAATGCCAGCGCCAGATTGGCCGCCACCGTGGACTTGCCCACACCGCCCTTGGCCGAGGTCACCAGAATGATGTTCTTCACCCCTTCGATGGGCGGTTTGGGCACCGCTGGCGGGACCGTGGCTATATCAACATCCAGCGCAAGGGTGGGCGCCTGCTCACCCCATGCTTCATTGATCGCCGCCTGCAGGGCCGATGCAACGCCCTTTCCGGCATAGGGCAGGGTTAATTTCAGCATCTTACCCTCGTCATCCAGCGTGGCACCCAGCGCAGCGAAGCTGTCGCCCAGATAGGGGTCGTGAAGCCTTGTCAATACATCATCCATGCTCTTTCCCTTGTCTGATCTACCGCGCAGGCACGCGCATTCGCAAATTAAAAACGCCCGGCAAGCCGGGCGTTACAGGATTGCTGTAGTGACAGTTCAGGCCTTGTCACACTCGCCAGACCAGGCATTGCAGCTGACCTTGCCCTTCTTCCAAGGGGTGATCCACATCTGCCACAGGCTGGTGAGAATCATCACAGTGGAGGCCGCTGTATAGGCCAAACCGCCGATGATAGTGAACCAGGCAAAGCCGGGGTTCAGCTTGGTCAGCCACCAGGATGCGATGTCAATCACGAGGAACGCAAACGGCGTAAAGATCAGCGCAACCTTGACCCACCACTTGAAGCCCACGGCAAAGCTGAAGATAAAGCCGACAAACATGAAGATAAAGCTGATGCCGAACAGGTGAATATGCGACACCCGGGTCAGCTGGCTAATGGAGGCGCCGTGGTCCACTTCCGCCAGTTTCTTGGCCTCATCGTATTTGGCCACATTCGGCAGCGTGGGGGTGTGTGCATGACACATGGCACAGTGCTTCTGCATAATGCCATGAATCTTCGCATCCCATTCTTCCTTAGTGGCACCATTGTGCACCCACTTGATGATTTCCAGGCGCTCCGCCGGCGGCGCCTTGTCCTTCATGGAGCCATTCAGCTTGGCTTCAAGCTTGGAGTTGGAGCGATTGCCGTAATAGCTGTAAACGATATCATCCACGGAGAGACCGAACTTGCCGTCCGCCATCCCATGGGTCAACATGATCTGCAGGCCCGCCATCATCAAGCCCACACCGATGGCCATCAGATAACCGGTAAACAGCACCTTTACCGGCATGGCCAGGCTGGTAAGGTTAAGCCAACCAAGATTGTTGTTTTGCTCTGTCATGGATCGTGCACCCTGTTTGAATGAATGGATCTGAACCGTTGGTCGTTCAATCATGCACATGGGCGCCGACGCTGACCAACAGAATTTTTTTCTATTATTGAATAATGATATTTTATGAGCGCGTGGCACGCCCCACCCAGTCGCGGATGCGCTCAAGGCGCGCGCGCGCCACCGCCTCGCCAATGGCCTTGCCCTTCAGCCCCTGCGCCACAAAAGTCTGCGGCGAAACCGCGCGCACGCTCTCCACCAGCCCGGCCCACCAGTCCCGATAGGGATAAGGTGTCTGCTCAAAACCCAGTCGCCCTCGATAATCCGCTTCCGCCAGATCCAGCAGACGGGCAAAGATGTCAGGCTTACGATAGAGATCCACCCGCTGAAACAGGGTGGCGATGGCCTCGGGCGTCAACTTGCCTTCCGGCCCACGGTGAAAATCGCCGTGCCAGCGTGTCCCCTTCACCGCCAGTTCGTGCACGGCATTGGGCAGGCGATAGCGTGCACAGATGGCTTCGGTCAAGGGGACGCCGGCCTGCTCATGGCCGGGATGGTGCGGCCATTTTTCCCGTGGGGTCACCCCCTTGCCCACATCGTGCACCAGCGCGGCAAAGCGCAAGGCCACATCGTTGCGCAGCCGCGCGGCCTCCTCCACCACCATCAGCGTGTGTGTCAGCACATCTCCTTCGGGATGCCATTTGGGATGCTGCGGCACACCATCCAAGGCAGCGATTTCCGGCAGCAGGACTTTGAGCGCCCCCACCTCGTGCAGCACGCGGAAAAACACCTGCGGCGCGTCCGTGCGCAGCGCCTTTTCCATCTCTTTCCACACCCGCTCCGGGGTCAGCGCATTCAATTCACCGCTGGCGGCCATGCGTTCCATCAACGCCCGAGTTTCCGGCGCCAACCGGAAGCCGAACCGCGCCAGCTTGGCGGCAAAACGGGCCACCCGCAGCACACGCAGCGGATCTTCCACAAACGCATCGCTCACATGACGCAGGATGCGCCGTTCCAAATCCCGCCGCCCCCCATAAGGGTCGATGATTTCCCCCGTCTCCGGGTCCTGCGCCATGGCATTGATAGTGAGGTCCCGACGGCGAAGATCTTCTTCAAGCGTGACCTCGGGCGCTGCATGAAAGACAAAGCCGTGATACCCCTGCCCCTGCTTGCGTTCCGTGCGCGCCAGCGCATACTCCTCGCCCGTTTGCGGATGCAGGAACACCGGAAAGTCCTTGCCCACAGGTCGAAAGCCCTGCGCCAGCATCCACTCTGGCGTGGCGCCAACCACGACCCAGTCCCGCTCCCTGACCGGCAGGCCCAGCAGGGCGTCGCGCACGGCACCCCCTACGAGATAGGTTTTCGGTTCAGTCATGGTGCATCCGTCTAAACAAAAACGGCGTGCCTGTGCACGCCGTTCGCTTCACACAACCTGAAGCCCCGTTCACAAAAGCTCCCTGGGCAGTTCATTTAGATCCCGACCCGCTTCCTTGCGGAAGAAATTGTAGCGGTGGCGGATATCGTGGGGCGTCACATAGGTGCTCAGCGCCACCTCCACTTCTGTGGGCTTGAAGCCGAACTGCGTTTCAAAGTCCGCATTGTCCGCCAGGCGATCGCCATGCAGGGTGATCAGCTGCGCCGGGTGCAGCGACGACGGCGCCAGCGGCCCCAGCTTGAGCAGCAGCCGGGCATTGAGCGGGCAGGGTGAAAAGACAATCGGGCTTTCCACACCCATGATCTCGGCCACCTCCTGCGCCAGCTCCTTCAGCGTGAGGGTATCGTCACCCACCGCGGTCCAGCGCTGGCCAAAACTGGCCTTGTTGCGCACGCAATTTTTGATCAGACGCGCCAGATCCTTCACCCACAGAGGCTGAAAGCGATACTCGGCACCATACACCGGCACAAACGCCATGCGCTTGAGCTGATCGCGGTAGCGGCTGCTGTTATCGTCTCCCTCGCCGATCACCAGACTGGTACGGAAGGTAGTGGTCTGCGCCGACGGCACCGCATGCAGGGCCGCCTCCATTTCCGCCAGCTGCTTGGCCCAGCCGCCACCGGCCTGCGCATTGGCATCCAGATAGGACAGATGCAAAATGCGGCGGATACCCACCTTGGCTGCACTTTTCTGCAGCTGCTTCGCCAGCGCGGGGAAGTCCTCGGGCGCAATGGCCTCCAGCGTATCGGACTGATCAACGGTCAGGTTGAGCAGCATGGTGTGCCCTTCCAAGGCCTCCCGCGTGCTCAAATCATCCAGCGGCGTCCAGCCACGCACACGGGTATTGGGCAGAAGGGAAATATCACGATAGCGCTCGGGGCGACGCACGTAGCAGGTCAGCTCATAACCGGCGTGTGCCAGCTCATACATCACTTCGCGACCGATAAAGCCACTGCCGCCAAATACGGCGATTCGGTTTCCAAGGCGCATTTCAGCGTCTCCTTAAACAGGGTATTCCGTGCATCTTATGAACTGTTCCGGAACAGGTCAAGCCGCAGGGCGGTAACTTATCCCCCCATTAGCGCGACTTATTTGTATCGCAGATCAACCATCACCATAATGAAAAGACTCAGGCGAGGATACGACAATGCAAGCCATCAGCACTTTCTTCCAGGATCTCAGGGACGTGGTCGTCAACCTCTGGTTGCGCGACCCGAAGGAAAAGCCCGTCTATATCAACGATGTGGCCGTGCGCATTCGCGCCGGCATTCTGCTGTTTATCCCCATCTACATGGCTTTCACCCTGTGGGATGCCATCTACGGCAGCCACTGGATCGTGGACGGCAATACCGCCGTGGATACCATGGATACCGACTGGGACGGCAACATCATTTATGCGGTGCAGGCCATCAAGCGCACCTACGACTATTCACTGCAGACCTGGCTGCTGCTCTACGCCCTGTTTGAAATGCTCGCCGGCATGACCGTCACCACCTCGCGCCTCTCCCCCACCATCTACATCGCCAGCCTGCTGGCGAAACGCCGTCCGCCCGAATGGAAGCCGCTGGTGCCCAAGCGCTTCGCCTGGACGCTCGGCGCCACCTTTATCGCCGTGTGTCTAGTATTCTTCAATCCGGAAGTCTTCGCCCACTGGGTCAACGACCTGACTGGCGAAAAGCTGCTGCCCACCACCGAGCAGTACATGCCCTACTGGATTCCGCTGACGCTGGTGTGGGTCTGCCTCGGCTTCATGTGGATAGAAACCGTGCTGGGCTTCTGCGTCGGCTGTCAGATTCACAAACTGCTGGTTAAGGTGGGCATCTTCAAGGAAGAGTGCGAAGCCTGCAACAACATCGACTGGGACGCCATCGCCCGCCGCAAGGCGGAACGGGACGCCCAACAGTCCGGCTAACGTCGCTGCCTGAAGCCTGCCCGTAGCGCGCAGCCACCGGGGTGGCAGTTTACCCGCCGCCCCAACGGCAACAAGCCAGCCTGCTTGTCGCCCCCCCTGCAATGGCACGCCAATGCCGCCGGATCGGAAGCGCTGAGCTGTTACAGAGGCGCTCCAGCCGCTAAAATAGGCCGCACATTCATTTCAAGGAGCGGCCTTCATGCAGGTTTCCGCCTACAAAAGCCCCAAAACCGAGGAACTCTATCTCTACATCCCTGCCGGAACGGCCATTGAAGACCTGCCGGATGAACTGCTGGTGTTCTTCGGCGAGCCGCAGCACGTCATCGACTTCGAGCTCACGCCCGAGCGCCGCATGCCGCGCGCCAATCCTGTCGAGGTGCTGGAGAGCATTCAGAGCAAGGGCTACTACATTCAGACGCCGCCTTCGGAAAAGGAAAAGGTGGCCGACATCACCCTGCCCGATCTTTCCTTTGACCGCGCACCCGACTGATTTCCGACCGTAATGCTCGGAAATCGGTAAAATAGTGGCGCACTGATTAACCAAAACACTGGAGGAATCAACAATGGCCTTTACACTGCCTGACCTGCCTTACGACTACGACGCACTGGAGCGCAGCATCGACGCGCGTACCATGGAAATCCATCACACCAAGCACCACGGTGCCTATGTTGCCAACCTGAACAACGCCATTGCCGGCACCGAGCTGGAAGACAAGTCACTGGAAGAGCTGCTGGCCATGGCCTCCAAGGTGCCCGCCGCCGTGCGCAACAATGGTGGCGGCCACTGGAACCACACCTTCTTCTGGGAAATCATGGGCCCGGACGGCGGCGGCGAACCCAAGGGTGAGCTGAAGGACGCCATTAACGACACCTTCGAAGGCTTCGACAACTTCAAGCAGCAGCTCATTCAGGCCGGCCTGGGGCGCTTCGGCTCCGGCTGGGCGTGGCTGGTGATGGATAACAATGGCCAACTGGCCATCACCTCCACCCCCAACCAGGACAACCCGCTGATGGATGTGGCCGAAGTGAAAGGCACGCCGATCCTGGGTGTGGATGTGTGGGAACACGCCTACTATCTGCGCTACCAGAACCGCCGCCCCGACTACCTGCAGGCCTGGTGGGACGTGGTTAACTGGGACAAGGTGGAAGAAAACTTCCGCGCCGCACGGGGCTGATCGGCCAGGGCGCGTAGTCGCGATGGTAGGCGCTTGCCGCAACGGATCCAACCCTTCGGCACACGCCGTGCCCAGCCGACAAAAAGTCGCCGCGGAGGCGGCTTTTTTCTTATACTAATTTGATGAAATCCCTCACTTTTAACGATCGAAGCCTCCACCTGGGGGCTGTGACGCTGATGGTGCTCGCCAGCACCATCGCCGCACTGGTCTATCAGCAGGACATTCACCTCTATCAGACGCAGCAGCGCCAGCAGACGCAGATTCTTGCACGCAACACCGCCGCCAGCATCGACTACACACTAAGCCGCCACGCCACCGTGCTGCGCGCCTTCGCCAGCGACCACCACCAGGCGCTGACCGAGCTGGTGCGCGCCCCCGAAAACACCGCCCTGCAACACGACCTGCGTAAGCGCCTGCAGCGCTACATGCCCGGTCTTTTCGGCTTCAGCATCGTGGACGGGCGCACGGGTCGATTCATCCTGCAGGACGATCTGTTCGAAGGCTTCATCGATCAGGTGTGCGTGTCGGACATCCGCAAGCTGATCGAAACGGGCCGCCATCCCGTCCGCGTGCACCCCAACCCGATCCGCTACCACTATGACCTGGTGGTCCCGGCGCAGCTCGGCGGCAAGCCCTATTATCTGTTTGCCAGCTACACGCTCACGCCGTTCATCACCCTGCTGAAAAACCATCAGATACCGGGGCATTCGCTCTACATCGTGCGCCGCTCGCCGCAGGGCTGGCTCATCGAGATGACCGCCGACCACGACCGCCTGAATCTTTTCAACGCCCACAAGCCAGTCTTTCTGTCGCCCGATCTGACCGCAGAGGCGGTGTTCGCCCCCATTCCCGGCACCCTATGGCAGGTGGCCTCAGTCGTCGACCGGCAGCGGCTGATCGACTTCAAGCGCAAGAGCGCCGTCCATGTGCTGGCCTTCTGGGGCTTTATCACCCTCACCATCGTCGTGCTCACCCTGATGCTGCAACAGCGCCTGCGCCAGATTCGGCGCCAGCAGCTCCAGCTGAATGAAGCCCTGCGGGCGCTGCAGGAGAAAAGCGATCAACTCGCCCTGCAGGCCAAGACGGACGGGCTCACGGGGCTGGCCAACCGCCGCGCCTTTGACGAGGCCCTGCGGCGGGAGTGGTATCGGGGCGCGCGCAATCAGACACCGCTGAGCCTGATCATGATCGACATCGACCACTTCAAGCGCTGGAACGACACCCTCGGTCATCTCGCCGGGGACGACATCCTCAGAAGTGTCGCTGCCACCCTGCGTCAGCAGGTCAAGCGCCAGACGGATCTGGTGGCGCGCTACGGCGGCGAGGAACTGGCTGTCCTGCTGCCGGAAACGCCACACGACGCCGCCTGCGCACTGGCCGAACGTATCCGTCAAGCGGTGGAAGCGCTCGACAAGAAAAACGTCACGGTGCCAAATGGTCACCTGACCGTCAGCATTGGCGTGTGCACCTGCATTCCCGACCCGGATCTGCCGCCCGACACCACGCTGATCGCCTGTGCAGATGAAGCCCTGTACCGCACCAAGGAAGGCGGGCGCAACCGTGTGGAATGCAATCACCCGCCCAAATGCCAGGATGCAGAGCAGAGCAGCACCGCTCAATCCGAATGATGGGTCCCGGCGCACGCCGCACGCCCTTGTGTGCGTGCGGCTGTTAAAATACCCCCTCCCACTGCATAAAAGCCGCAACACCATGTCAAACGCACAACTCATTCTGCTGGATAAACGCAATCAGCCCCTCAAGGACTACCTCGTCGCCGTGGCGGCCTCCGACGGTCTCACCCTACGCGGGGTGGAAATCATGGCCTCACCCGCCAAGGGGGAAACCGCCCTGCTGAAGGGGCAGGTACTCATTCCACCACTGGAAGCCTACGACTTCGACCTGAAAAAGCTGCTCGACGCCACGCTGGCCACCATCCAGCTGGAGGAAGACACCGTTGTTTCGGTCGATCAGTTTATCGAGCGCGCCAGCGAGGATGACGCCGTGCGCGAGGCACTGAAGCGTTCCCTGCCCCGTCTGCGTCAGGCGCTGGAAAAGCTGCTCAAGGAATTTGTCAAAAACGAAGCGGTGGAGCTGATCCGCCAGCGCCGTATCGATGCGCTCTACAAGCTCAAGCAGCTCAACGACGAACTCAAAGGCAAGAACATCGTCTGCATCGACATCGAAGCCACCGACGTCTCCACCAAACCGGAAGCCGACATCATTCAGGTCTCCATCTGCGACGCCGATGGCAACGAGGTGCTCAACCAGCTCATCAACCCGGGCTACGACATCCCGGAAAACGAAAAGCACAACATCACCACCGAGATGGTGGCCGATGCCCCCTACGCAACACAAGCGTGGGACGCCATCCACAACGCCCTGCTGAACGCCGACATCGTGCTCGCCTACAGCACGGAGAGCGATTTCGCCTATCTGGAAAACACCGCCAGCAAGAAACAGCTGCCGTTCGAGCTGGACTACAACACCTGGCTGGACGTGGCCGAGCTGGCCCGCGACCTGATCGGCGCCATGCGCTGGCACTCCGAGCGCATGTACTGGTTCTTCAAGACCCCCAAGCTTACCGACGCCTACGAGAAAATCGTCGCTGAGCCGTTTCCCGGTGATGCCCACGATGCGCTGGACGATGCCCGCGCCACCATGACCCTGTTTAAGGCCATGCTGGAAAAGGGGCGCGCCAGCGATGTGGCACCCAAGCCGAAAAAAGAGAAGAAAAAGGCCGAGCCGGTCAGCAACAACCTGCTGGCCATGGCCTTTGCCCAGGCCAAACAGAAAGCGAAATCATGAGCTACAAGGATCGCGAAACCCTCTCGCCCGGCACCGAGCTGGATACAGACACCCTCATCGCCGAACTCAAATGGGACAACAACGGGCTGGTGGCCGCCATTGCGCAGCAATACGACAGCAAAGACGTGCTCATGCTGGCGTGGATGAACGAAACCGCCCTGCGTGAAACGCTGCAAACAGGCCGTGCCTGCTACTGGTCCCGCTCCCGCGGCAAGCTGTGGCGCAAGGGCGAAGAATCCGGGCAGGTTCAGCTTCTGAAAGAGATCCGCATCGACTGCGACGGCGACACCCTGCTGCTGCTGGTGGATCAGACCGGCCCCGCCTGCCACACCGGCCGCCGCAGCTGCTTCTACACCCGCCTCTATCCCGAGCCGGCGCAGATCCTCACAGCCCCGCTCATTGACCCGGCCACGCTATACAGTAAATAGACAAACTGATAACATAATTCCAACCCTACAAAAATTGGCATTATGCACCCCTTAAACTGGCACTCCATCCGCTTCAAGCTGCTGGCAGCCCTGCTGGTCAGTCTGGCCGTCGTGCTAAGCGGTTTCTACGCCTATCAGCACCGTCATGCAGAAACGCTGCTGCGTCAGGAAATCGAACAAACCCAGCTTGAGCTGGCCGAGCGCCTCTCCGATCTGCTCCAGGCCACCATGGAAACTCATGCCCGGCAGGTCGAGCTGCTCAGCAATCTGTCGCTCCTTGCAGATACAACGGTTCCTGCGCAGCGCAAGCGCAGGATTCTCGAACGCGCCAAATCAGTTGACAAAACCATTGCCTGGATCGGCTTTACCGATACTGCCGGCAATATCCTCGTGGGCACGGAGGGGCTGCTGGAAGGCAAGAACGTCGCCCATCGCGACTGGTTTATCAAAGGCATCAGGGGTCTGCATTTCGGTAATGTACACGATGCCTTTCTGCTGGCGAAAATCATGCCCAAGCCCAAATGGGACGACCTGCCACTGCGGCTGGTGGACATCTCCGCCCCCCTGCGTACCGAAAAGGGCGAAGTGGTGGGCGTACTGTGCATGCACCTCGGCTGGGATTTTGCCTTTGCTGCCCGCAAGCGGGTACTCGAAGAAATCCGCGATCTAAACAACGCCTATGAGCTGATGGTTTTAACCCCCGACGGGCATCTGCTGATGGGCACCGAAAATCTGCCCTCGAAAGCAATGACTTTTGCCAGCCTACCCGGTTTTCAGCAAGTGCGTGACAAGGAGGCCTGGCATGGCATTGTCACCTGGCCGGATACCCATCAACCCTATCTGACCACCTTCATCAACGCAGTCGCCAACCAGCTCCCCGGCCTGGACTGGATTATCGCCGTCCGCGAACCCACTGAGGTTGCATTTGCACCGGCGCGTGACCTTGCCGAAAAGACCCTGTGGGCCTTTCTCATTGCCCTGACTGTTATCTCTGCCACCATGTTTGGCCTGGTTGAATATTTCTTCCGTCCCATTGAAGCGCTCACGCGGGAAGCCGAGCGCATCAATGAAGGTGACCGCAACGTCAAGCTACCCACCTTTGACCGCCACGATGAAGTGGGTGTGCTCTCCCGTGCCCTCTCCCGCCTGATCGACAACCTCGAGCAGCAGCTGCACCAGCTGCAGGCACAGCAACGGGAGCTGCGCATCTATGCACAGATATTTGAATGCGCCCCGGTTGCCATCATGATCCTCGATGAGGACACTCACATCGTCACGGTCAATCCAGCCTTTGAACAGATTACCGGCCACACTGCCGAGCAGATCAGGGGCAAAACCCCACGCATCCTTGCTTCCGGCCGCCATGACAAGCCGTTTTACGAAAACTTCTGGAAAACCCTCTTAGAAAAAGGACAGGTCTCAACCATCATCTACAATCGCCGTGCCAACGGGGAAATCTATCCAGAGCGCCTGATCGCCGCCGTGCTCAGAGACGACAAGGGTGGGATCATGGGCTATCTGGGCATCTTCACCGACATCTCCGAAGAAGAACAGGCCCGTCAGGAAATCGAACGCCTGAGCAGAATGGACCTGCTCACCAACCTGCACAACCGCCACACCTTCCTTGATCTGCTGCAACAGGCCATGGAAAACAAGCAATCGCTCTGGCTGCTGTTCGTGGATCTGGACCATTTCAAGACCATCAACGACACACTCGGCCACCCCATTGGCGATGCCATTCTCCGCCTGGTTGGCCATCGCATTAAAGCCGCCCTGCCCGAAGGGGCCTTCGCCGGGCGCTACGGCGGGGACGAATTCCTTATCTGCCTCCCCGGCGATTTGGCTGTGGAAGAAACCGCTCGTGCCGTCGCAGCCAGTATCAAAAAGCCCTACCGACTCAATGACATTGAACTCACCGTCGGTGTCAGCATCGGCATTGCCCACCACCCCCAACATGCCGAGAACTGGAATGACCTGATCACCTACGCCGACGCTGCCATGCTCAGCATTAAGCACAAGGTGCGTGATTGGGACTGGAAGATGTTTGATGCTAAACTCCATCAACAGCTCAAACAGCGCGACTACCTGATTGGTGCGCTGAAGGATGCGCTGCACAAAAACGCCTTTCAACTGGCCTGGCAGCCCAAGGTCAGCCGCAACAGCCATGAATGGCGCAGCTTTGAAGTGCTGTTGCGCTGGCAACATAAGGGCGAGTGGATCTCACCGGCGCGCTTTATCCCACTGGCAGAAGAGATCGGCATCATCGATCAGATCGATGAATGGGTCATCACCCATGCCCTGCAAACCTGGCAGCAGTGGCAAGCGCACGGTTGGACCGAAGGATGCAGCTTCGCCCTGAATCTCTCTGCCGCCACCCTGCGCAGTCCCAAAGCCATTGAGCGGCTGGAAAACATGCTGGGAGAAACGGGAGTATCTCCCGTTCAAGTGACCATCGAAATTACCGAAACCATGCTGATGGAAGAATCCGATTCCGTTCAGCACGCCATTGCCCGGCTGGAAGCGCTCGGCTGCAGTCTCTCCCTGGATGACTTCGGCACCGGCTATGCCAATCTGGAACAGATCAGCCGCCTGCCGCTGGATCAGATCAAGATCGACCTGCGTTTCGTGCAGGGCATGCAGCAATCCCGCAAGGATCGGCTTATCGTGGAACAGATAACGCAATTTGCCCATGCACTGCAGATGACTACCGTGGCCGAAGGCGTGGAAACCGCCGAGCAGGCTGCTGAACTGGAAGCCATCGGTGTCGATCTGCTTCAGGGCTACTATTTCAGCAAACCGCTGCTGAGCGAGGCGCTGGAGGCCCATTTCCGTGCCGCCCCGACGCAGGCTCTCTGAGCACAGCGGGCGCAGAAAAACGCGCCGCAAAAAATTCAGGAGTCCCCCCCTTCCCTGGGGATGGGGTATGCTACCGAGCGGGGTGTAAAAATTTTTTACTCTCACTTTTGCAAATTTGCGCTGATAATGTAATCGAACCTGCCGCAAGGCAAGTACAAGTAAGTGTTTAACAACAAAGGAGCGCAACCATGACAATGCGTAAAAAAGAACAGGGTTTCACCCTGGTGGAAGTGGCCATCGTGCTGGTGATCATCGGCCTGCTGCTGGGTGGCGTGCTCAAGGGTCAGGAGCTGATGAAGAGCGCCAAGGTGAAAGGCGAAGCGCAGCTGCTGCAAAGCTACCAGACCGCCTACTTTGGCTTTATCGACCGCTATGGCGCCATGCCCGGTGACATGAATAGCGGCATTCCAGCCAACTGGAACATCACCGGCGGCAACGGCAATGGCACTATTAATGGCGGCGTCTGTGACAATGACGATGATGAAAGCTGTAAGGCGATCCGCATGCTGCGTGCCGCCAACTTCCTCAACGGCGACCCGGCGGAAGCGCAACCCCAGCCCAAGGACAAGCTCGCCAATGCACCCATGTCGCTTTTCAGCTCTACCGTTGCTAACCAGACCGGTGTGTGGGTGTATGTTAATGGCAATGTCGACCCTGAACTGCTCAACATCCTTGATCGGCAGATCGATGACGGCAAGTGCTCCAGCGGCAGCATGATTTCGCAAAATACCACCAACGCGAACTTCTGTGATGCCACCACCGGTGAATACCTGAGAGCGCAGCGGTACTACTACCGTATCAACTGATCCATCGCTCGGCTGAGCCAAGCCCGCCCAGGCGGGCTTTTTCTTTCAGCACCCTCAATGTCTCTCAAAAAGGCGCTGATACGCCACACTGCCCCCGCATTTTTGCAACCGCAAAAAAATCGGACTCTAAAAAAGTCGGGGACCCCCCTACAGGCGGGTCAATTTCCAGTACAGGGGCAGGCTGATCAGCAGCCACCCTTCCAGCGCCAGCGGCGCGATGGACACCAGCATGCGTGGCAGCATCGACCAGTCCGTAAACACGGCCTGCGGCTGCAGCACCACGTTGACCGCCAGCCAGCCGTACACCGCGGTGCCCAGCAGCACGCCTGGCAGCCACACGCGCATGCGCCTGCCCAGCCAGCCGGAGCACAGGGCGCAGATCCACAGCAGCACCGATAGCGCCATCATGCCCACCGCGCCAACCACGACAAAATCGACCCAACTCGGGGCAGGCTGATTCAGCCCATAGGCGAGAATTTCTGCAATCCACGGCAGCGTGCCGAGCCAGGCCAGCAGCCCCAGCAGGGCGAATCCGTACAGCCTGCGCGGCTTCAAGGTCGGCCCCCTGGGAACAGATGGCGCACATGCCCCAGGCTGACGGCAGGCCAGTGATGCCGCCACGCCCACACCAGCAGCTGCGTTGCCACCAGCGTGGCAAATATCGCCAGACCAAGATCAAGGCGCTTTTTTTCCGGCATGTCCCGCCCCCTTGTGATTTAGTCCGCCCAAATGTCCGTCAGGATTTCTTTTTGCGTGCCGGCGCGCGACGCCCGCGTTTTTTCGCCGCCGGCGCCTCATCGAGGCGCTTCTGACACTCTTCCAACGTCAGCGCCATGGGATCTTCCGTCTTGGCGATCTTGGCGTTCTTTTTGGTTTCCGTATCGGTGATATACGGCCCCCAGCGCCCCTTGAGAATCTTCACATTGGTGCCCGGGAAGCTGCGGATGATCTTGTCCGCCTGCGCGGCCAGATGCGCCTTGACCACATCCACCGCCTCCTCCAGCGTCATCGACAGGGGGTCATAGCCCTTGAGCGGCGCATACTGCTTGGGCCCAAACTCCAGATAGGGCCCGAAGGGGCCGCGTTTGGCGATCAGCCTGGCGCCCTTGTGCACGGCGAACACCGTCCCGTCCGCCGCTTCGACGCTGAAATCTTCGGGCATTTCACCCAGTTCCCGCGGCAGCTTGAACAGCTCGAGCGCATCCTCGAGCGTGAGCGTATCCATTTTCTGACCGGGAGAGAGACTAGCGAAAACCGGCTTTTCTTCGCCGTCTTCGCCACCATCGCCCAGCTGCACATAGGGGCCGAAGCGGCCGATCTTGACCATCACCGGCTTGCCAGTTTTGGGATCCGTGCCCAGCTGGCGCACCTGCCCCGCCTCCTCGCGGGAGACGTGCTCGGCCGCTTCCACTTCCGGATGGAATTTGGCGTAGAACTCGGAGAGCATCTTGCGCCACGCCAGCTCGCCAGCGGCAATCTCGTCCAGCTCCTCCTCTACATGGGCGGTGAACTGATAATCCATGATGTCGGCAAAGTGCTTCATGAGAAAATCGGTGACGATACCGGCGATGTCGGTGGGGAAGAGCTTGGCCTTTTCGGCGCCGGTGGTTTCCGTGCGCGTTTCCGACGCCACCGCACCGCTTTCGTCCACGCTCAGCACCCGATAGGCGCGCTCCACCCCTTCGCGATCTTCCTTGACCACGTAACCGCGCTGCTGAATGGTGTCGATGGTGGGCGCATAGGTGGACGGGCGGCCAATGCCCAGCTCTTCCAGTGTGCGCACCAGTGCCGCCTCACTGTAGCGCGCCGGCCCACGACTGAAACTCTGCCGTGCCGTCAGCGTCCCCAGCTTCAACGCCTGCCCTTCATGCATCTTCGGCAGCAGGCCGCTGTCCTCTTCACTGCCGGGCACCCCATACACCTTCATGAAGCCGTCGAACACCACCACTTCGCCCTTGGCCTGCAGCATTTCCGGCCGCTCGCTCAGGGCGATGTCCACTGTGGTGCGCTGCAGGCGGGCATCAGCCATCTGCGACGCCAGCGTGCGCTTGCGAATCAGCTCGTACAGGCGCTGTTCGTTGCGATCCTGCGAAACCACCTTCGCGCTCAGATCGGTGGGGCGGATCGCCTCGTGCGCCTCCTGCGCATTGGCGCTCTTGCTCTTGTACTTGCGCACCTGCACATAGTCCTTGCCGAACTCGCGCTCGATCACCCCTGCCGCCTGTGCCAGCGCGATATCGGACAGATTGACCGAGTCGGTTCGCATGTAGGTGATCTTGCCGGCCTCATACAGCCGCTGCGCCAGCGTCATGGTCTGCTTCACGGAAAAGCCCAGCTTCTGGGAGGCTTCCTGCTGCAGGGTGGAGGTGGTAAACGGCGGCCGCGGGCTGCGCTTCGCCGGTTTCTCCTCCACCCGCGCCACCCTCATCTGGCTACGGGCCGCCGCCTCGAGAAAGGCGTGCGCCTCGCTTTCCGTTGCAAAGGCCTTCGGCAGCTTCACCGCTACCGTATCTACAGGCTGGCCGGCGTCATCCAGCAGCACCAGCTCACCCTGAATGCGGAAGCTCACCTCCGGCTCAAACGCCTCGATTTCCCGCTCGCGCTCCACAATCAGACGTACGGCAACGGACTGCACGCGCCCCGCCGACAGTCCAGTGCGGATCTTTTTCCATAGGATGGGCGACAGCTCGAAACCGACGATACGGTCGAGAATGCGGCGTGCCTGCTGCGCGTCCACCAGGTTCATGTCGATGGTGCGCGGCGCCTCAATGGCCTGCGTGATCGCCGGCTTGGTGATTTCGTGGAAAACGATGCGTTTGGTGGAAGCCTTGTCCAACCCCAGCGCCTCGGCCAGATGCCAGGCAATGGCCTCCCCCTCGCGGTCCTCATCCGTTGCCAGCCAGACGGTTTCCGCCCCCATGGCCAGCTTCTTCAGCTCGTTGACCACCTTTTTTTTGTCCGGTGTGATCTCGTAATGGGGCTCAAAACCATGCTCGATATCGATACCCATGCCCTTTTTGGGCAGATCACGGATATGGCCGTAGCTGGAGCGGACGGTAAAGTCCTTGCCGAGGTATTTTTCAATGGTCTTCGCCTTCGCCGGCGACTCCACAATGACCAGGTTTTTCATGCGTGTCCTTTATAAATGGCTGTTGTTTCTTTTTAATAAGGTAGCCGAAAATTTTGAGATCAACGCACTCTTTTATACAGGTTGCCTGGCAGCGCCTCAATCCAGCCCTCCAGTTCCAGCCCCAGCAGCGTGCTCTGCAAGGCACTCACCGGCCACTTGGTCAACACCGCCAGCTCATCCAGACTGATGGGGGAAAAGTCCAGCTGCGAAAGCAACTGCCGCTGCTCGGCATCCGTCGGCAATGCCTGCGGCGCACCTGGCGCTGAGGTTTCCAGCATCAACTCGGCCTGCAATACATTGCTGAGCCCTTCCAGCACCTCCTGCGGCGACTCCACCAGCGTCGCGCCCTGCTTGATGAGACGATGACAGCCCTTCGCCATGGGATTGTGAATGGAGCCGGGAATGGCAAAGACTTCGCGCCCCTGCTGCATGGCCAGCCGTGCGGTAATCAGCGAACCACTCTGCTCTGCCGCCTCCACCACCAGCGTGCCCAGGCTCAGGCCGCTGACGATGCGATTGCGCCGCGGGAAGTTGCGCGCCAGCGGCCGCGTTCCCTGGGGAAACTCGGACACAATCAGCCCCCTGGCAGCGATCTCATGCGCCAGCGGCTTGTTGGCGGCCGGGTAGATGCGATCGATACCGGTCCCCAGCACGGCAACGGTGCTGCCAATGCCCTGAAGCGCCCCCCGGTGTGCCGCTGCATCGATCCCGTGTGCCAGCCCGCTGGTAATGGTCAGCCCGGCCTCAGAGAGCACCCTGGAGAATTCTTCCGCCGTGCGCAAGCCTTCGCGGGTGGCATGTCGCCCGCCCACAACGGCCAACTGCGGCGCCTGCAGCAGCCCCACATTACCCATGGCAAACAGCAGCGGTGGCGCATCGTCCAACACCTTCAGCTGGGACGGATAAGCGTCGTCCTGCCAACGCAGCAGCACATGCCCCGGCTTGTCCAGCCAAGCCTCAAGCCCGTCTGTGGGCTGAAGCTCGCAAAAACGCCGCGCCTGATTTTCGCTCAGCCCACACTGCACCAGCGCAGCCTGATCCAGCGTGAGCGCCTGCTCGAAGTCGCCTGCCTGCTCCAGAAGGGCCTGCACCTTCTGCAGGGGCAGATCCGCGTAGAGCACCTGTTGCCAGAATGTCAGTTCCGCTACCGTCACACCGCCTCCCAGCGCCTTCGATATAATGGGGCAATCAAACCAGTCAAGGAAAAGATAGCATGGCCGCGTTGCCGATTCGACTCTATCCTGATGAAATTCTACGCACCGAGTGCAAGCCGGTGGAGATGTCCGACCGCATCGCCACCCTGATCGACGACATGCTCTACACCATGTACGAAGCACCGGGTATCGGTCTTGCGGCCCCGCAGGTGGGGGAAGACATTCGCGTGCTGGTGGCCGATGTGAGCGAAGACAAGTCTCAGCCCATCGCTTTGGTGAACCCGGAGATCGTGGACAGCGCCGGCGTCATCGACTACGAAGAGGGCTGCCTCTCCCTGCCTGGCGTCTATGCCAAGGTGCGCCGCCCCAGCAAGGTGAAGGTGCGCGGACTGGACCGCGACGGCAAGCCCGTGGAGATCGAGGCGGAAGACCTGCTGGCGGTATGCCTGCAGCACGAGATCGACCACCTCAACGGCGTGCTGTTTATCGATCACCTCTCGGCACTGAAGCGCAACCGCCTGATGCAGAAATACCGCAAGGAGCTGAAGCAGCGGGGCGACGCATGAGCAAACCGCTGCGCATTGTCTTTGCCGGCACCCCCGACTTTTCCGTGCCGCCGCTGCAGGCGCTGTTGAAAGCCGGGCATGAGATCGTCGGCGTCTATACCCAACCGGATCGCCCCGCGGGGCGGGGCATGAAACTGCGCCCCAGCCCGGTGAAAGCCAAGGCCCTTGAGCATAATCTGCCCGTTTTTCAGCCGCAAACGCTGCGCAACGCCGATGCCCTGGCGCAGCTGGCCGCACTGCGGCCGGACGTGATGGTGGTGGTTGCCTACGGCCTCATTCTGCCACAGGCCGTGCTCGACATCCCCACACACGGCTGCCTCAACATTCACGCCTCCCTGCTGCCCCGTTGGCGTGGAGCCGCACCCATTCAGCGCGCCATCGAAGCAGGCGATGCAGAGACCGGCGTGACCATCATGCAGATGGATGCCGGCCTCGACACCGGCCCCATGCTGCTGAAAAAGCGCACCCCCATTCTGGAAGAAGATACCGCCCAGACCCTGCACGATCGCCTCAGCCAGCTGGGTGCAGAGGCTATTGTGGAAACGCTGGACCAGCTGGACAGCCTGGTGCCAGAGCCACAGAACGACAGCGAAGCCACCTACGCTGCCAAGCTGCGCAAGGAAGAGGGCGCCATCGACTGGCAGCAGCCCGCCGCCGTCATCAAGCGCAAGATCCACGCCTTCAATCCGTGGCCTACGGCGTATACCAGCTGGCAGGGGAAACCACTCAAGCTGCTCACCGCCACCGCCCTGCCCGAGCAAAGCGCAGCGGCGCCCGGCACTGTCACGGCGGTGCACCGTGACGGCATCGATATTGCCACCGGCGAGGGCACGTTGCGGGTGCACGGCCTGCAACCGGCAGGCAAGCGCCCCATGGCGGCGGCCGATTTTGCCAACGGGCACGCCCTGCTGGGCACACGACTGGGTGAGGCATGAGCGACGCCCGACGCCTCGCGTGGGAAGGCCTGCAGGCCGTCATTATCGACGGTCGCTCACTCAGTGCGGTGCTCCCACCCCTGTTGCAGCAGTGTCCACCGGCCGAACGCGCGCTGTTGCAGAACCTGCTCTATGGCGTACTGCGCTGGCTGGAAAGCCTGCGCGCGCTGCTGCGACCGCTGCTGCACAAGCCACTGAAAAACAAGGATCGCGACATCGAGCTGCTGCTGCTCATGGGCCTCTATCAACTGCACTGCATGGACGCCATTCCGGCCCACGCTGCCGTAAACGAAAGCGTGCGCCTGCTGCCAAAAAAGAAGGCCTGGGCCCGCGGCCTCATCAACGGCGTGCTGCGCAATTTTGCCCGCACATCCCCCGACACCCGTGCCCAATGGCTGGCCTGCTGCGAACGGGCCCGCTACAGCCACCCTGACTGGCTGATCGAACGTCTCAAAGCCGACTGGCCCGAAGCGTGGGAAACCATTCTCGAGGCCAACAACCAGAACCCGCCGCTCAGCCTGCGCATCAACCCACTGAAAACTGACCGCAACAGCTGGATGGCCCTGCCCGAGGTGGCCGCACAGAAACCTCTGCCTCACGCCCTGTCGCCCCAGGCGGTCATTCTGGAAACGCCCTGCGACGTCACCCGCCTGCCCGGCTATGCCGAAGGCGCCTTCAGCGTGCAGGACGTGGCTGCGCAGCAGGCGGGCTTTCTGCTCGATCCCAAACCGGGCGAGCGCATTCTCGATGCCTGTGCCGCCCCTGGCGGCAAGACAACCCACCTGCTGGAACTGACGCGTGACAAAGCCTATGTGCTGGCACTGGAAAAGGATCCGCAGCGCATTCCCCGGCTGCAGGAAAACCTGCAAAGGCTCGACCTGCACGCACAGGTGCGCCAAGGGAACGCCGCCAAACCCGACGACTGGTGGGACGGCAAACCCTTCGACAGGATTCTGCTGGACGCCCCCTGCTCCGCCACCGGCATCATCCGCCGTCACCCTGACATCAAATGGCACCGTACCCCGGCAGATATCGCGCAGCTGACCGCCACCCAGGCGAACATCCTGCACGCCCTGTGGCCGCTGCTGAAGCCGGGCGGCTGGATGCTCTACAGCACCTGCTCGGTGCTGGCGGCAGAAAACCGCCTGCAGATGGAAGCCTTTCTGGCAGACACCCCCGACGCACAGGCGATGCCGATCAGCCACCTGCCGTGCCACGGGAACCCGGGCTGCCAGATCTTTCCGGGCGATGCAGATATGGACGGGTTCTATTATGCGTTGCTGCAAAAAACGGCCTGAATGGCTGACCCTGCTGCTAACCGTTCTGCTGGGCTTCACACCGCTGCCCTCGAGCGCCAATGACGCCGCCCCCAGCGTCACCATGCTGTTTCTGCATCACTACGTGGAGGACGAAACAGTGCTGGCCGATCTACGCCTGCGCCCACGCCTCTCGACAGCCATGCTCGATGCGCTCACCCATGCCATTCCGCTCTTTTTCGAAACCCGCCTGCGACTGGTGGAACACACGCGCCTGTCGGGACTGATTCCACTGCAGCGCACCATCAGCGAAACCCGCTTTTCCCTGCGGCTGGACTATCTGCCGGAAAAACGGCAGTGGCGCCTGCTCAATATCGACAGTGGGCGCGTGCGCCACGATGACCTGCTGGATGAAGCGCTGGAGACGCTCGGCACCTACACGGGCATCCCGGTCGCCTCCATGACCCAGTTGCATCCGGGCATTGCCTATACAATTGAAGCGCGCTTCCGCCTGAATCGGAATCGCCTGCCCGCCCCCCTGTGGCTGAAAAGCCTGGGCGATCGCAACTGGCAGCTGGACAGCGGCTGGTATCGAACCAATGTGGACCCGCGAAAACTATGGCAAAGATAGCCGGCAGCCTGTTTAACCTGCTGCGCCAGTATGGCGCCATCACCGCCGTGTCCGTGCTGACACTGGTAGCCCTGGTAATGCTCAGCCAAAGCCTGCAGCAAGCGGCCACCTTCGCCGAGAGCTACATGCTGCTGCTGATGATCGCCATCGGTGGCCTTGTGGTCCTGCTGACGCTACTGATGCGCACCGTCATCAAACTGTGGCGCAGCGTCCGCAATCACCGCCCCGGCAGCCGCATCACCCTGCGCCTCGCCGGCATGATCACCACGCTGGTGGGCGTGCCCATTCTGATCATTTACCTCTTTGCCCTGCAGTTCATTCTGCAGGGGATCGATGCCTGGTTTGACGTCAAGACCGAAACGGCGCTGAAAAATGCCACCGAAGTCGTCCAACTGACCTTCGACAGCCGCAGCCGCAATCTGCTCAAGCTGGCACGGGAAGGCGGCACCCTGTTTCAGAATGATCTGGACACCTCACCCGCCGTTGCGCTGGAAAAGCTGCGCGCGCTGCTGGATGCCGAAGAGGTCAGCCTCTACAGCCCCGACCGCCAGCTGATCGCCTTCAGCAGCGCCAGCACCGACGTCAATATTCTGCCGCAACCCATTCCGGACAACCTGTTCCGCCAGGTACGCAATGGCCAGCCCTATGCAGCGCTGGAGGCGCGCGAAAAGCCGGCACCAGGACAGTTCTTCCGCATCGTGCTGCCGGTCGAACGCAGCAGCGACAAAGCCCTGCTGCAGGCCATCGTACCGGTGCCCGATCAGCTGGTGAAGCCGGCCGAAACCACGGAACGCGCCTACAAGGAGTACCTGCAGCGCGCCTTCCTGCGCGAACCGCTGAAAACCGCGCTGACCCTACTGCTCAGTCTGGTGGTGCTGATGGCACTGCTGTCGGCGCTGCTGTTCAGTATCCAGCTGGTGCAGAACTTCACCCGTCCCATCCGCGCGCTCACGCTGGGCACCCGACAGGTCGCCGCCGGCAGGCTGAAGCCCCTGCGCGACGAAATGCCTGACAACGAGCTGGGCGAACTGTTGCGCTCCTTCAACAACATGGTGGAACAGATCAAGCGAGCACGGCGCACGGCCCGCATCAGTCACCAGCAGAGCGAGCTACAGAAAAGCTATCTGCAGACCATCATCAGCACCCTGTCCAGCGGCGTGCTCACCCTGGATGCATCCGGGCGGCTGCGCCTCTACAACGTCCAGGCGGAAGAGCTGCTCGGCGTGCAATTGAACCGCCTCGTAGGCACCCGTCCGGGCCATCGCCTGGACCAGTTGCAGCATGCCGGTTTTGCCGAGCTGTGGCACCATCTGGAACCGCTGCTGGACAAGGCCGCTGGCCCGTGGCAGGTTCAGATGACCTATGCTGACGGACCGCACACCCGCATCCTGCTCATTCACGGCGCGCCATTGGGGGAGCAACCCAGAGGCGGGCACGTGCTCGTCATCGACGACATCACTGATCTGATTCAGGCGCAGCGCAATGCTGCGTGGCACGAAGTGGCCCGCCGGCTGGCCCACGAGATCAAGAACCCACTCACCCCCATTCAGCTATCCGCCGAGCGGCTGGCGTTCAAGCTTGCACGCCACCTGCCCGAAAGCGAACGTAGCCTGCTGGAGAAGCTGACCCAGACCATCGTCGAGCAGGTGCAGACCATGCAGGCGCTGGTGGACGCCTTTACCGACTATGCCCGCGCACCGCGACCGGAGAAACAGCCGGTGGACGTCAATGCCCTGCTCGACAGCATGGCCCAGCTCTATCAACGCCCCGGCCTGTCGCTGACGCTGGATGCTGATCCCCACTGCAATAACCTGCATGCCGACCCCAATCGCCTGCGCCAGCTGCTGCACAATCTCATTAAAAATGCCATCGAAGTGCAGGAAAATCAGGACACGGCCACCGTCACCCTGTCCACCCGCTGTGACGACGCAGAGGTGGTCATCAGCGTGTGCGATCGCGGGCCTGGTCTGCCGCCCGATGCAGCCGGCTGGATCTTTCAGCCCTATGCCACCGGCAAGCCCCAGGGCACCGGGCTGGGGCTGGCTATTGTCAAAAAAATCGTCGAAGAGCATAATGGTACGATTGAGCTGGCCAGCGGGCCGAACGGCACCTGTTTCCATATTCAACTACCGGGTCAGACGCATACATGACATTACCGCGCGGGCACATTCTGGTCGTGGATGACGAGAAGGATATCCGCAGTCTCATGCAGGATATCCTCGAAGATGAAGGCTACGAGGTCACCACGGCAGCCAACGGTGTACAGGCGCGCGATGCCTGGCGCAAGGGCGCGCCCGACGTGGTCTTTCTCGACATCTGGATGCCCGACATCGACGGCATTACCCTGCTGCGGCAGATGAAGGAGGAGGGCCTGCTGGAACACTCCAACGTGGTGATGATCTCTGGCCACGGCACCATCGAGACCGCGGTGGAAGCCACCCGCCTCGGGGCGTGGGACTTTCTGGAAAAGCCGCTGTCGCTCAACAAGCTGCTGGTAGCCACCGAACGCGCCCTGAAGCACCTGCGCCTGCACCGCGCCAGCCGTCAGTTCCGCGCCCAGCAGGACTGGGACAATCAACTGGTGGGCAAGAGCCGCGCCCTACAGCAACTGCGCGCCGATGCCGAACGCCTCGCCCGCTACACCATGCCGGTGCTGTTGCGCGGCGAACGCGGCAGCGGCCGTCACCAGTTTGCCCGCGCCGTGCATGCCCAGTCGCCCCGGGTCAACCGACCACTTTTAGTGCTGGACGCCCAGGCGTTGAACGCCGACCCTGAGCGCTGGTTTGGCCGCGAAGCCGGTCAGGATGTACGCATCGGCGAGATCGAAAACGCCCGCCGCGGCAGTCTGGTCATCAACGACATCGACCGCCTCGACGGTACCCTGCAGAGCACCCTGCTGGACATTATCCAGAACGGGCAGTTTCAGCGCATCGGCGGCGACAATCCGGTCAACCTGGACGTTCGCCTGTTTGCCCTCAGCGAGCAGCCGCTGGACGTCGCCGTCGAGTCGGGGCGCATGCTGCCGCAACTGGCACAGCGCCTGCAGCTGACGGAAATCGTCATGCCGCCGCTGCGGCAGCGGCTGGATGACCTGCCCGACCTGATCGCCTATTTCACCGACCGACTGGCCCGGGAGCAGGGCCTGCCGTGGCGCGAGTTCACCATCGGCGCACAGAATGTCCTGCGCCAGCACACCTGGCCCGGCAACCTGATCGAACTGCAGAACCTGCTACAGCGTCTGCTTTTGCAGGGCGAAGGCCCCATTGACGACACCGAAGTGCGCGCCGCGTTGGAGAAACCGGCAGCGGCGCCACAGCAGAGCAGCATCGATACCCGCCTGCCACTGAAGGAGGCTCGCGATGCCTTCGAACGGGACTACCTGCGCCAGCTGCTGCGGGAAACCGGTGGCAATGTCTCCGAAACCGCCCAGCGGGCCGGCGTGGAGCGCACCCATCTGTATCGCAAGCTCAAGCAACTGAACATCGACCCCAAGAACCCATGAGACCCGAACCATGAACATTATCATTCTGGGCGCCGGACAGGTCGGCAGCTCGCTGGCCACCCTCCTCTCCCGGGACCCCGACAATGACATCACCCTGGTGGATGTGGATACCACCCACCTGCAGAAACTGCAGGATCACTTGGATATTCGCACCATCGCCGGACATGCGTCCGACCCGGCCATTCTGGAAGAGGCCGGGCTGGAAATGGCCGACATGCTTATCGCCGTGACCCGCAGCGACGAAACCAATCTGGTCGCTTGTCAGCTGGCCTACCTGCTGCACAAAACACAAACCAAGATTGCCCGTATCCGCAACACCGCCTACCTGAATCGCCCGGAACTGTTCGACTACCGCAACAACCCGGATGCCATGCCGGTGGACGTACTTATCAGCCCGGAAAACCTAGTGACCGAGCACATTCTGCGACTGGTGCAGTACCCGGGCGCACTGCAGGTGGTGGACTTTGCCGACGGCAAGGTGCGACTGGTGGCCTATCGCGCCCACCGCGATGGCAGGCTGGTGGGCAAGACCGTGCAGGAAATCAAGGCGACGCTGCCCCCTGGCGTGGAAACCCGCATCGTCGCCATCTACCGTCGCGATGAAGTCGTGATTCCAAGCGGCGACACCACCATTGAGGTGGGCGACGAAGTGTTCTTTCTGGCGCGGCCCGAACAGATCGAGACCATCGCCCAGGCCCTGCGCGGCACCAAGGTGTCCCGCTCGCGACACATCATGATCGCCGGCGGCGGCAATATCGGTCTTGCACTGGCGCAGGCACTGGAAAAGGATCACATCGTCAAGGTGATCGAGCAGAATCTGAGCCGTGCGCGCTATCTGGCCGAACATCTGGACCACGCCATCGTGGTGCAGGGTGACATCACCGACAAGGAGCTGCTGCTGGACGAAAACATTGACGAAGTGGGCCTGTTCATTGCCGTTACCAACTACGACGAGGCCAATATCATCTCCAGCCTGCTGGCCAAGAAACTGGGCGTCAAGCGCGTTATCAGCCTGATCAACAACAACACCTTCATTGATCTACTGCACCTCAACCAGATCGACGTGGCCATTTCCGCCGACCAGATCACCACCAACCGGCTGCTGCATTACCTGCGCGAAGGGGATACGGTGCGCGCCGTAACCCTGCGCCGGGGGGCGGCAGAAGCGATGGAAGTGGTGCTGCACGGTTCAGAGAATAGCTCGCAGGTGATCGGCAAGCGCCTGATCGACATCCCCTGGCCGGAAAAGGTCACCGTGGGAGCGATCGTGCGCAACGGCGAAGTCCTGTTCGCCCGCAAGGATCTGGAGCTGGAAGCGGAAGACCACATTATTCTGTTTGCGGCCGATCCCAGGACAGTGGACAAGGTGTATACCCTGTTCGCGCCTGAACAGCCAAGGAAGCGGTGGTTCTGATGCACCTGGGCATGATTTTCAAGATCATCGGCATTCTGCTCAGCGCCTACAGTATCAGTCTGCTGCCGCCGCTGGGCATTGCCGCCCTGTATGGTGATGGCGCCTTCCACTCCTTTGCGGCCACACTGCTGCTGACCGCTGCGGTCGGTGGGTCGCTGTGGTACAGTCTGCGTCATGAGAAGGGGGACCTCAAGATCAAGGACGGCTTTTTGATCGTCATTCTCTTCTGGACGGTGCTGGGAATGGTCGGTGCTATCCCCTTCCACTATGCCCAGCACGTGCAGCTGAGCTGGACCGACGCCATCTTTGAATCCTTTTCCGGCCTGACCACCACCGGCGCCACCGTCATCAGCGGGCTGGACGAGCTGCCCCACGCCATCCTGTGGTACCGCCAGCAGCTGCAGTGGCTCGGCGGCATGGGGATTATCGTACTGGCGGTGGCCATTCTGCCCATGCTCGGCATCGGCGGCATGCAGCTCTATCGCGCCGAAACCCCGGGGCCCATGAAGGACAACAAGCTGGCTCCGCGCATCAGCGAGACGGCGCGCACCCTGTGGTATATCTATCTACTGCTGACCCTCGCCTGCGCGGTCGCCTACAAGCTGGCCGGCATGAGCTGGTTCGACGCCATTGGCCACAGCTTCTCCACCGTGGCCATCGGCGGTTTTTCCACCCACGACGCCAGCATCGGCCATTTCAACAGTGTGGCAGTGGAGTTGATCGCCATGGTGTTCATGTATCTGGCCGGCATCAACTTCGCGCTGCACTTTACCGCCTGGCGCACCCTCTCGCCGCGTCCCTACTGGCTCGATCCGGAGTTTCGCACCTACACCCTGCTGCTTACCAGCGGCATTGTGGTGAGCACCCTGTATCTGTGGCTGACCAGCACCTATGCCGACCCGCTGCAGGCGCTGCGCTATGCCAGCTTCCAGACCATTTCGCTGGCCACTACCACCGGTTTTGCCAGCACTGACTATCTGAGCTGGCCGGCGTTCGTGCCGGTTTTGCTGGTGATCATGAGCTTTATCGGTGGCTCGGCCGGCTCCACCGGTGGCGGCATGAAGGTGATCCGCTTTTTGCTGTTGTTCCGTCAGGGTCTGCGCGAAATCGTGCGCCTGCTCCATCCCAATGCGCTGATTCCGCTCAAGCTGGCCGGCCGCGTAGTGCCGGAGCAGGTCATCAGCGCGGTGTGGGGCTTTTTCTCCCTGTATGTGTTCATCTTTGCCGCCATCGGCCTCGCGATCATGGCCTTCGGCATCGATCCGGTGACGGCCTTTTCCGCCGCGGCCGCCACGCTCAACAACCTCGGCCCGGGACTGGGCGAAGTGGGCAGCAATTTCGCCACCATGCCGGATCCGGTAAAATGGATCTTAACCTTCGCCATGCTGCTGGGGCGGCTGGAGCTGTTCACGCTGCTGGTGATCTTTACCCGCGCCTTCTGGCGCAGCTGAGGTGCCATGACTGCAACGCAGGCCAAGTGGGACGAAAAATACGCCGACGCGGCGCTGTCCACCCCCGCAGAACCTGCTTGGGTGCTGCAGGCCCACACCCGCCTGCTTCCCCTGAAAGGCCGCGCACTGGACCTGGCTGCCGGCCTCGGCGGCAACGCCCGCTACCTGGCCCGGTGCGGGCTGCAGGTGGATGCCTGGGACATCAGCACCGCCGCCGTTGACCTGCTCAACCGCTGGGCAAGCACCTACAAGCTGCCCATCCACGCCAAACAGGTAGATCTGGCGCACTTTCCCTGGCCTGAAGCCCACTACGACGTGGTGGTGGTAAGCCGCTATCTGGACCGCCATGCCTTTGACGCCATCAAGGCGCTGGTAAAACCCAACGGCCGCCTGTTCTATCAGACCTTTCTGGCACCGGTACAGCCCAACGGCCCCCGCAATCCGGACTTCTATGTGCATAGCGGCGAACTGGTGCAGCACCTGCTGCCGTGGCGCATCGATGTGCACGGCGAAGGCTGGCTCCCGGACAACGACGGCGAGAAACGCCGTTATGCCTGGGCGGTGGCACAAAACCGGAAGGCAGAACGATGACCCGCCTCGCCTGCCTTGACCCCTGCTGCCCCATCGACACTCAGGCTGCACTGGAAAGCTTCGTTGCCTTTTCCCGACAGTTGATGGACTTTCATGACATCGGCTGGTGGTGCATCCACTACGACCTGGATCCGGATTATTTCTACTGCAACGACGCCATGAACACCATGTTCGGGCTGGATCCGAGCCGATACCGTCATTCCATCGCGGAAACCTGCCCCATTGCAGGTGACTTCAACAGGTATGTTGCAAAGGTGGATCAGGCCGTTGCCGACAAAGTATTCGTCGATTACGAGGCGCTGCTTCAGGGCAAGGCGGAACGCTACGACAACATTTTCCCCTTCCGTGCGCCAGAGGGCACAATCCGCTACTTTCGCTCACAGGCAATGGTTTTGCAGCGGGACGAACAGGGGCGCCCAACCCTGATTCAGGGGCTGATTGTGGAGATCACCCTCGAGGTCGAACTGCAGCAGCAACTGCAGGCGGACAAGCTGCACTACAAACGGCTTTCGGAACTGGATGGCCTGACCGGGCTGTTCAACCACACCACCCTGCTGCAACTGTGCGAAAAGCAGCTGCACGAAGCACGCCGCACAGACCGTCCCTTTTCGATCTGGTATCTGGATCTGGACTTTTTCAAGGCGATCAACGACGAGGCCGGCCATGCCGAAGGCGACCGCGTACTGCGCGACTTCGCCCGTTTTCTGAAAGCCTTTTTTGACCGTCCCAACGATATTGTCGGGCGCCTGGGCGGCGAAGAGTTCCTTGCCTGTACCCTGGGGCCGGACTTTGCCGCGGTACAGGCGATGAAGCAGCGGTTTCAGCAACGCATGAAAGATGTGCCCATCGTCTCCGGCCGAAAGAGTCCTCCCCACCTGACCGTCAGTGGCGGCATCATCTGGATGGATCCACTGCAGATTCACTGCACACTGGACGAATTGATCCACCAGGCCGATATGCTGCTGTATCAGGCCAAGCAACAGGGACGCGACCGTCTGATTCTTTCCCATGCCCGCTGTTAAGCGCACGCAAAAGCCCGCCAGTCCCCCTACAGCGTATACCCTGACGCCTGCTTGAAAAGGTGAGCGCCCCATGGGTTGACCAGGCGACAGAAAACCCTGCAAAACGGCCTAAAACTGCCGCCCTGGAGAGGCTTGCCGACTGACCTCAAAAAATTCGACCTGAAAAAAGTCGGGGACCCCCCTCCTTCAAGGGGGATTCTGCCAGCTGACGCGATACTGCCGCCTGCTTGCTGGCACACGCACGCCTGCACAAAGAGGCGTCAACATTGCCACGTTCAGTACAGATCCACCGGATCCACATCCAGCGACCACTGCACCGCCGAAGGGGTCTGTCGCCACAAGCCGTGCACCAGCCGATGCAGCACCGCATGCAGCGGCTTGCGACTTTCGCTCTGCAGCAGAAGCTGCCAGCGCCAGTAGCCCTGTCGCCGCGGCATGGGCGACGGTACAGGCCCCCATAGCGCCACCGAACCGTCTGCCACCTGTGGCCATATCCCCATTGCCGTGGTGACCTGAGTCAGAAAGGCCTGTGCCGCCTCGCTGTGATGGCTGCGCACGCGCAACAGCGCCTGATGACTGAACGGCGGCAGCCCGGCCAGCTGGCGCTCCTGCAGCGCGGCCTCGGCAAAGGCCTCATAGCCGCCTTCTGCCAGGGTGCGCAGCAGAGGATGATCCGGCTGATGGGTCTGCAACAGAATTTCACTGGCCTGCGCGCGACGCCCGGCACGACCGGCCACCTGCACAATCAGCTGCGCCATGCGTTCCGGCGCATGAAAATCGGGGGAAAACAGCCCCTGGTCCATCTCCAGCAGCCCCACCAGCGATACATTGGCAAAATCGTGTCCCTTGGCCAGCATCTGTGTGCCCAGCAGAATCATCGGCTCGCCCGCGTGCACCCTGGCCAGCTGTTCCTCCAGTGCGCCCTTGCGCCGCGTGGTATCGCGGTCGATGCGCACCACCGGCACCGCCGGAAACACGTCTGCCATGGCCGCCTCCAGCCGTTCGGTACCCTGCCCCACGTGCAGCCAGTTGCGGCTGCCGCACTGCGGGCAGGTGGGCGGCACGGGGCGCTGATAATCGCAGTGATGACAGTGCAGATGCTCGGGGCGCGCATGGTAGGTGAGATGGGAATCACAGGCAGGACAGTCGGCCTGCCAGCCGCAGTCGTGGCACATGAGCACCGGCGCAAAGCCGCGCCGGTTCAGAAACAGCAGCACCTGGTTGCCTGCCGCCAGATGGCGCGCCATAGCATGGCGCAGCGGCGCCGACACGCCGGCATCGATGCGTTCACCGCGAATATCCAACAGCTTGACCTGTGGCAGAGCGCCACCGCCTACGCGCTCGGGCAGGCTCAGGTGCTGATAACGCCCTGTCTGCGCATGGTGGAGGCTTTCCAGCGAAGGGGTGGCCGAACCGAGCACCACGGGAATAGCCAGCTGCTGCGCCCGCCAGATGGCCATGTCGCGGGCGTGATAGCGCACCCCCTCCTGCTGCTTGTAAGATGGATCATGCTCCTCGTCCACCACAATCAAGCCCAGATTTCGGAAGCGACTGAACAGGGCCGAGCGGGTGCCCAGCGCCACACGTGCCTGGCCGCTGGCCAGCATCCACCAGCCGCAGTGGCGCTCCGTTTCGTTCAGACCGGAATGCAGCGCCACCACCGGCTCGCCCAGCCACTGTTCGAAACGGTCCACCATCTGCGGGGTCAGGGCGATTTCCGGCACCAGCACCAGCGCCTGTCTGCCCGCCGCCAGCACCCGCTCCAGCAGGGCCAGATAGACCGCGGTCTTGCCGCTGCCGGTCACCCCCTGCAGCAGGTGCACGCCAAACGTGTCTGTGTCAATGGCAGACACCACCGCCTCTTGCGCCGCATTCAGGTCATGGCGCGGGTCCGGCTCAACCTTTCGCGCCAGGCAGGGACGCGTGCGCACCTCCACCCAACCCTTTTCTTCAAAGCGACGCAGCGTCCCACGCCAGTCCTCACTGACCCCCCTCAGCGCCTCGGCATCGGCACTGCCCACCGCTCGCAGATGGGCCAGCAGCCGACGCTGCCGCACTGCTCGCGTCGGCAGATCTTCCACGGCCTGCTGCCGCCCAGCCTCAGTCAGCTGCCACAGCGGCACATCGGCCACTGCCATGGGCTTGCCCTGCCGCAATGCCACAGGCAGCGCCAGCTGCATCACCTCGCCCAGCGGGGCATGGTAATAGGCTGCCAGCCGCTGTACGAACGTCAATAGCGTCTCATCCAGAACCGGCGCTTCATCCAGTATGCGAGCAATCGACTTGAGCCTGTATTCCGGCAGGGTGTCGTCCGCAGGCACATCGAGCACCACCCCGACCACCTTGCGTCCCCGCAGCGGGACTTCCACCCGGACCCCGGCCGGCACGGGCACATCGCTCAGATAGGTCAGCGCAAAGGGAAAGGGGCCAGGCACGGCCACGGCAATACGGTGTAAGGTCATAGCGGCTAAAATATAGCAAGCTCGAAAAAAGTCAATGCACGCAAGGCGTACACCATGAACAGGACGAGACCGATCCCATGCTGACAACCCTTATCCGCTGGCACAACCGCCTGCAACGACGGCTGGGCCACGCCGTGGCGTGGCTGACACTGCTGCTGGCACTGCTGACCACACTGGTGGTGGTGCTGCGCTATGGCTTCAATACCGGCTCCATCGCCCTGCAGGAAAGCCTTATTTACATCCACGCTACCGCCTTCATGCTGGGGGCGGCCTACACGTGGCTGCGCGATGCCCACGTGCGTGTGGACATCTTTTATACCCGCGCCAGTGAGCGCACCCGCGCCTGGATCAATATCGCCGGCATCGTCCTGTTCGTGCTGCCGATGATGGGCTTTATTCTTTATGCCAGCTGGGACTATGTGGCGGCCAGCTGGGCCATTCACGAACGCTCGACGGAAGACTCCGGCCTGCCCTACGTGTGGCTGTTGAAAACGCTGATCTTCATAATGCCGGTGTTGATGCTGCTGCAGGCGCTCAGCGGGCTGGGGCTATGGTGGCTGACGCTCACGGCACCGGACAAGGCCGCACCGCTGTGGGCGGAAATCACGCCCGAAGAAGATCTGGAACAGGAGGCCGTGTAATGGCGTGGCTGGCACTGTTGCTGTTCGTGGTTATTTTCCTTGCCCTGCTGCTGGGTTTCCCGGTCGCCTTTACCCTCGGCGGCGCCTCGCTGCTGTTTGCGCTACTGGCCACTGCGCTGGGCGCATTCGACATGGCGTTTCTGCAGAGCATCCCCAACCGCATTTTCGCCATCATGAACAACGAAACCCTGCTGGCGGTGCCGCTGTTCGTGCTCATGGGGCTGATTTTGGAGAAGACGCGCATCGCCGATGAGCTGCTCTCCACACTGGGCGAGCTCTTGAATAACGTGCGCGGGGGACTGGCGCTGGCGGTGATTCTGGTGGGCATGCTGCTGGCGGCCAGCACCGGTATCGTCGGTGCTACGGTGGTGGCCATGGGTGTGCTGGCGCTCCCTGCCATGCTGCGACAGGGCTACGACCCTCGGCTCGCCAGCGGGGTGATTACCGCCTCGGGTACCCTGGGGCAGATTATCCCGCCCTCCATCGTGCTGATTCTGCTGGGCGACGTCATTTCCAACGCCTATCAGCAGGCGCAGCTGGCTCAGGGACTCTTCTCCCCGGAGCCGGTATCGGTAGGCGATCTGTTTGCCGGTGCCTTTATTCCCGGCCTGCTGCTGGTGGTGCTCTACATGGCCTATGTGGTGCTGATGAGCTTTATCCGCCCCGAGCGCCTGCCGGTGCGCCACAAGGTGGAGATTACCCCGCTACTGATTCGCCGCGTCTTTACCGCGATGCTGCCGCCGCTGTTGCTGATCGTGGTGGTGCTGGGCTCCATTCTGGCTGGTTTTGCCACGCCTACGGAGTCGGCCGCACTGGGGGCCTTCGGTGCGCTGGTGCTGGGGATCGTCAAGCGTGAACTGACCTTGAAGCGCCTGCAGGCCGTAATGCGCGATACCCTGACCACCACCAGCATGATCTTCATGATCTTTATCGGTGCCGCCTTCTTTTCGCTGGTGTTCCGCGGCCTCGGTGGCGACGATGTGGTGCGCGAGTGGCTGCATCAGCTGCCAGGCGGTGCCACCACCGCGCTGGTGGTGGTCCTGCTGCTGCTGTTCGTGCTCGGCTTCTTTCTCGACTTTATCGAGATCACCTATGTGGTGGTGCCGGTGGTGGGGCCGATCCTGCTGATGATGGGCATGGATCCGGTGTGGCTGGGGGTAATGATCGCCATGGTGCTGCAGACCAGCTTCCTCACGCCGCCGTTTGGCTTTGCCCTGTTCTACCTGCGCGGCGTAGCCCCCAAGGAGGTAAAAACCGAGCACATTTATGCTGGGGCGATACCCTTTATCGGCCTGCAGCTGCTGATGCTGGCCATTCTGTGGCTGTGGCCACAGCTAGTCACCTGGCTGCCGAAGCTGCTTTACGGCGGGTAAGAAAAAGCCCCGTCAAGGCGGGGCTGGAAGACAACAGACTTCCCCGGGACCTCAGGCGCTTTCACCGTTATAGACACCCCCTGCCGTCACGCGACCTTTTTCCACGGTGATGACACCCCGCGGCGCGTCCTCCCCCCGGTAAAACCGTAGCCAATCACGGAATTGAAGCCGATTTTCTCCAGTGCACCCGTGAGTTCACTGTCGGCATTCCATGCGTCGGCAAACCGTTGTATCCACTCGGCATCAAATAAGGTCATGGGGACCCCTTCTCTGAGACACATTAAGGTCAACGATTTTTAATGTTGGAATATTCGCAATATCTGGTCAAATAAAAACTATCTTATACGCGTTTTAAGGAAATTTTTCCCGTCGCAAAACAATGCCGTTCCCCCTGCTGCTGCAGACAAATGCGCCCCAGCTCATCCACCCCCACATAGGTCCAGCGCCGCCCGCACTGATCCACCACCGCTTCGTCCTGCCGAAACCAGTCCACAGCTGCCCATTGCGGCTGAACATTCAGCCACTGACCACGCTGATAAGTGGGCAGTTTATGCAATAGGAAGGCCGTCCAGTCTGCAAGCCAGTGCTCAGGCAGATGCTCCTTGGCGAGCGCGTAGGGGTGGTGTTGCGTGCGCAGCCAGTTGATCCCAGTGCCCACAATCAGCCCCCTGCCCTGACGCTCCACCAGCGTGCCGCTGACCTTACCTGCCGGATTGTAGAGATCGTTAGGCCATTTGCAGGTGAGCGCATCCTCGCTGAGCGGCTGCAGGGCAGCGCGCAACTGAAAGGCCAGCCAGGGTGTCAGGGTGGCAAAGTCCTCAATCCCGCTTGCATCCGGCAGCCACAGGGAAAACACCAGATCCCGTCCGGGGCGCATTCCCCAGCTCCGTCCCTGCTGGCCGTAGCCGGCCGTCTGGGAATAGGCTACAACCAGCGTGGCTTTCTCCGGCCGCTGTTGCTTCAACCAGGCACTGGTGGAATCCACTTCAAGCAGGACAACGCTTTCGCAGGGGAGATCATCCTGCCACCACTGCTGCATGTCCGCATGGGTCCAGACCATCTTGCACCTCCAGAAACGCAAAACCCCGCCGAAGCGGGGTTTTGCGGTCATGCACGCAACATGATGGATTACTGCCCCAGCGCCTTGCGCTTTTTCTCGATCAGCTGCTTGATCAGCGGGGTCAGGATCAGATCCATGGCGTCAACAAAGTACTTGCTGTTGTACACCAGGGTGTCGTCGCGCTGCATCCAGGCACCCGGAATCTGCTCGGCGATTTCCGGCAGGTTCAGTTGATCCTTGATGCGCACGTGGGTCACCATCAGAGAGTCTTCCGGTGCGGGGACGCTGGGCAGCGTGCCCTCTTCAGTGGAGAACGGATCAGAGGTATCGATCAGGGGCACACGGTGGAAGTTGATGTGCGTGCGGTGGAACTGGGGCACGATGTAGTCCACATAGTCGGGCATGCGCTCCAGGATGATCTTGTGCACGTCTTCCACGGTGTAGGGACGCTCGCTGGTGTCGCGGTAGATCTTCTGCATCCACTCGATGTTCACCGCCGGAGCCACACCCACGCCCAGATCCACATACTGGGCGACATTGTAGGGCTTCTCCCCTTCGTGCAGGTACTTCACCTTGCGCACCATGCCGTGCAGACCTTCGTAGAACAGCAGGTCGGTGCCTTCCGGCAAATCTTCCCACGGCGTGAACTCGCCCGGCTTCAGGTTGGTGCCGAGGCGCTTGTTGTGGAATTCCGCCTCTTCCTCGGAGTGAATGTAGTAGCGGCGCTTTCCGGTGCCGGTTTCACGGTAGGTCTTGAACAGCTCCTCCAGCTTGTCGAACAGGTTGGCGTGCTCGGAGAAGTGGGTCAGCGGACGGCAGCCCTTTTCCTTGCTCTCGGCCACTTTCTGGCGCATGGTAGCGCGATCGTACTTGTGGAAGCTGTCACCTTCGATGATGGCAGGATTCAGGCCTTCACGCTCAAAGATGTTTTCAAAGGCCTTTTTCACGAATGACGTGCCGGCGCCGGACGAACCGACCACGGCCACGATGGGATGTACTGCAGACATGGCTGTCTCCTTGGTTAATCGGCGGGGCACCCTAACGAACCCGTGTTCTCAAGGGGGGTCCCCGACTTTTTTCAAAAGCAATTTTTTCAGCACCTGACGAGACGGGGCAGGCACTTGGTCTGATGGTTTTTTTGGCGATTTCAACTATTTTACACGGTTTTGCCACCCCTTTCGATGACAGCCCCGTGACAGGCGCGTTTACACGTCCAGGTTTTCCACCGCCAGCGCATTTTCTTCGATAAAGGCACGACGCGGCTCCACCGCATCCCCCATCAGCGTGGTGAACACTTCGTCCGCCAGCATGGCATCCTTGATGGTGACCTGCAGCAGACGGCGGGTTTCCGGGTTCATGGTGGTTTCCCACAGCTGTTCCGGATTCATTTCACCCAGACCCTTGTAGCGCTGAATGGTCATGCCGCGCTTGGCTTCACCCAGCAGCCAGTCGAGCGCTTCGCCAAAGTCGCGCACCGGCTGCGCCTTTTCGTCACGCTGAACAGTCGCGTCGGCCTGCAGCAGACCCTCCAGCAGCCGTGCTGTTTCCGCCAGTTGACGGTACTCCTTGCTGGCAAAGAACGGCGCACCCAAGGTCTGGCTGGACAGGGTGCCGTGCTCGCGCACCTCCAAGCGCAGTTGATACGCCTGATCGCCTTCGAATGCCGGCTCGACACGCACGGCAAAATGGACCTTTCCGTCCGCCGCCATAGCGTTCAGCAGCGCCTGCCCCTGCTCGGCCCAGGCATTCAGCGCCGTTTCATCATCCAGCATTTCAAGCGTCACGGGTGACAGCGCCAGCAGCGCCTGCAACAGTTCACGGCGGTAACGGCGGCTCAGGCGATCTATGACGCGCTGAGCGGCCAGCCAGGCTTCCGCCAGACGCCCCAGCGCCACGCCGCTGATGGGCGGCTCACCGCTGCCCGGCAGTAGTTGCGCGCCTTCCAGTGCCTGGTTGAGCAGGTAGCTGTCCAGCTCGGCGTCATCCTTGAGATAGGCTTCCTGCTTGCCCTTTTTCACCTTGTACAGCGGCGGCTGGGCGATGTAGATGTGCCCGCGCTCCACCAGCTCCGGCATCTGCCGGTAAAAGAAGGTGAGCAGCAGGGTGCGGATGTGCGAGCCGTCCACGTCGGCATCGGTCATGATGATGATGCGATGGTAGCGCAGCTTGTCCGGATCATAGTCCTCGGCACCAATGCCGCACCCCAGTGCAGTAATGAGCGTGCCCACCTCGGCGGACTGCAGCATCTTGTCGAAACGGGCCTTTTCCACATTGAGAATCTTGCCCTTCAGCGGCAGGATCGCCTGGGTGCGGCGGTCGCGCCCCTGCTTGGCTGAACCACCGGCGGAGTCGCCCTCCACCAGATACAGCTCGGACAGGGCGGGATCCTTTTCCTGGCAGTCGGCCAGCTTGCCGGGCAGCCCGGCTATGTCCAATGCCCCCTTGCGGCGCGTCATCTCGCGTGCTTTGCGCGCGGCCTCGCGAGCGCGGGCGGCATCGACGATCTTGCCAACGATGGCCTTGGCGTCCTGCGGGAACTCCAGCAGGAATTCCGCCAGCTTTTCGTTCATGGTGGATTCCACCACCGATTTCACTTCGGAGGAAACCAGCTTCTCCTTGGTCTGGGAAGAGAACTTGGGATCGGGTACCTTCACTGACACCACGGCCGCCAGCCCCTCGCGGGCATCGTCGCCGGAGATGTTGATCTTGTACTTCTTCGCCAGCCCTTCCTTTTCCATGTAGCTGTTGAGGGTGCGCGTCAGTGCGGCGCGGAAGCCGGCCATGTGGGTGCCACCATCCTTCTGCGGAATGTTGTTGGTAAAGGCGTAGATGTGCTCCTGATAGGCATCGGACCACTGCATGGCGATCTCGACGGTGATGCCGTCCTTCTCGGCGATGTAGGAAAAGATGTGCGGATGAATCGGCGTGCGGTTGCGGTTGATGTGCTCCACAAACGCCTTGAGGCCGCCTTCGTATTCGAACACCTCTTCCCGTGGCGGCTCCACGCGCAGGTCGATCAGCTCAATGTGCACGCCGGAGTTGAGGAACGACAGCTCCTGCAAGCGCGTGCGCAGCACATCAAAGTCGAATTCGGTAATGGCAAAGATGTCGGGACTGGGCAGAAAGCGCACCTCGGTGCCGGTTTCGTCCGTCTCGCCCACCACCTTGAGGGGATAGAGCGGCTCGCCCAGCTGGTATTCCTGCTGCCAGATCTTGCCGTCGCGCTTGATGGTCAGCCACAGGTGCTCGGACAGGGCATTCACCACCGACACCCCCACGCCGTGCAGACCGCCGGAGACCTTGTAGGAATTATCGTCGAACTTGCCGCCCGCGTGCAGCACGGTCATGATCACTTCGGCAGCCGAACGCCCTTCCTCCGGATGTATGTCCGTAGGGATGCCGCGGCCGTTGTCGGACACGGACACGGAGCCGTCCAGGTGCAAGGTGACCTTGATGGTATCGCAGTAGCCAGCAAGGGCTTCGTCGATGGCGTTGTCCACCACCTCGAAGACCATGTGGTGCAGGCCGGTGCCGTCATCGGTATCGCCGATATACATGCCGGGACGCTTGCGGACGGCTTCGAGCCCCTTGAGAACCTTGATGGAGGAGGAATCGTAACTGGATTGCTGTGCGGGATCGTGCTGTGCCATAGAGGGCTGTTTTCCTATCGGTTTAAGTGGCCGGCACCTCCGCGCATCCTCTGAACGGCCGCGACAGTGGCGATTCTGGTTCAAGGCAAGGCGCGGTAAGTGCAGCATGGTTATTCCATGCAAGCGCGCCGCAACACGGCATTGGGCCAGCATCGCCCTGTCCCTTCGGGTTGCGGCAGGATGGCAGCACCTGCGGCGTTGCTCGCCTTGGATTTGGACCCACCAAGCCCTGCGGCTCGCGCCTTGCATTTGCCGCCATACTGCCTGCAACGCGGACGCGCTCAGAGGGTGTGCGAAAGTGCCCTGATTTTATCACAATTGCAGGGTGTTCGCCTGTTCCACGCCCGGCAGTAGCGCCGCGTCGGTGGCGGTGACGACGTGCTGAATGCCCTGCTCGGCAAGCAGCGCCAGCAGGTGGGCACGGTGGTCGGCATCCAGTTCGGCGGGCAAGTCATCAATGAGCATCACCACGGGACGACCGTGACGCTGCTGAAAGGCTTTAGCCTGCGCCAGCAACAGGGCACAGACGAACAGTTTCTGCTGCCCCCGTGAGAGGGCCACCTCGGCATCCACACCGTCGAAGCGAAAACGCACGTCGGCGCGGTGCGGACCCACGGTGGTGGTGCGCTGCTCCCTGTCCCGCGGCGCACTTTCCTGCAACGCTTCGGCCAGTGTCAGGCCCTGGCGCCAGCCGCTGCGGTAGTGTACGCTCAGGGATGCGGTCACTTCGGGCAGCAGCGCGCCAACAAAGCGCTGCAGCGGTGGCAGTATTTCTTCCAGATAAGCCCGCCGCAATACATCCAGCGCGGCGCCGTGCTGAATCAGCACGCCATCCCATACCTGCACGGCCTGCAACGGCTGCCCCAGACGCAACGCTTGATTGCGCTGCTTGAGGGCGCGCCGCCACGGACGCCAGTGGGCCATGAAATCGCTGAAGTGATAGAAGCCGCCCCAGTCCAGATACTGCCGGCGCAGGCGCGGTCCCTCCTCCAGCAGACGATGGGACTCCGGGGTCAGCAGCTGCAGCGGCAGTTTTTTGCTCAGCTGCGCTTGCGTATCAACGCTCTGGCCATCCAGGCGCAAGGTGGTTGCCTGCAAGGTGCGCGACCAGCCGAGGCGATGACCCTCTACCTGCGCAAACACCACTGCCTGATTCTGTTGATGACGAATGACCTGATTAAGGCGTGCGGTGCGGAAGGAGCGCCCCGTGGCCAACAACCACAGGGCTTCGACGATGGCCGTTTTCCCGGCAGCATTGGCGCCAAGCACGGCATTGAAACCGGGCGCAAGCGCCCAGTTCAGATGCTCGAAACAACGAAAGTTGGTCAGCGCCAGCTGTTCAAGACGCGCCACGTGTCAACGGGGGATCAGAGCCGCATGGGCATGATGACGTGCTGGCAATGGGCCAGTTCGCCCTGCTCCTCGATGAGCAGCGCCGAGGTGGCATCCTTGAAGGCAAGGGTGACAAAGTCGTCCTGACTGGTATTGAGCACATCCAGCAGATACTGCACATTGAAGGCAATCTCGAACTCGGGGCCGTCATACTCCACCACCAGTTCTTCGTAGGCCTCGTCCTGCTCGCTGTTGTGGGCTGTGACGGTCAGCAGGCCCGGCTTGAGCGCCAGTCGCACCGACTTGAAGCGATCGCTGGAGAGGATGGTGGCGCGCTGCAGAATTGCCTTGAGCAGATTGCGGTCCGCCTTGAGCAACAGATCGTTGGCAGTGGGCAGCACGCGGCGATAGTCGGGGAAGCGCCCTTCGATCAGCTTGGAGGTAAAGGTGACGCCTTCCATCTGCACGGTCATCATGTTGCTGGCCAGACCCAACTGCACCAGATCGTCGCTGTCGTGAACCAGCTTGATCAGCTCCAGCGCGCCCTTGCGCGGCAGAATGGCTTCCGTATGGGGCAGGTTGTCGGTATCCAGCTGGGTTTCACAGGTGGAAAGGCGGTGTCCATCGGTCGCCACCACGCGCAGTGCATGGTCATTGATATCGAACAGCATCCCGTTGAGATAGTAGCGCACGTCCTGCTGCGCCATGGCGAATTGGGTGTGCGAGAGAATATGGCGCAGGCGGTTCTGCGGCACACTGAGGGTCACTGTCGCCTGAGTCAGATCCAGCAGCGGGAATTCATCGGCGGGCAGGGTGGACAGCTTGAAGCGAGAGCGCCCCGCACTGAGGGTGCAGCGCCCGCTTTCGTTAAAGCTGAGCTGAATCACCACACCTTCCGGCAACGCGCGCACAATATTGAGCAGCTTGACCGCCGGCAGCGTGGTAGCGAACTGAGGCTGGTCGGCACTGTCCACCAGCACCTGGGCGCGTACTTCGATTTCCAGATCGGTGGCCGTCACCGTCAGTGTCTGGTCCTGCAGCTGTAGCAGCACATTGCCCAAAATCACCTTGGTCTGACGTTTCTCCACCACCCCTGCAACGGTTTGCAGCGCCTTGAGCAACGTGTCCCGGCTGATGGTCAGGTTCATGCACTCTCCCCTCAGTTGGTCAGTATCTTGATCAGGTTGTTGAAGTCTTCTTCCAGGCGCGCATCTTCACTGCGCAGTTTTTTCATCTGCCGCACCGCATGCAGTACGGTGGTGTGATCACGACCGCCAAAGGCGTCACCGATCTCGGGCAGGCTGTGGCTGGTGAGCTCCTTCGCCAGTGCCATGGCCATTTGCCGGGGGCGGGCCACGTTGCGGCTGCGCCGCTTGGAGAGCAGCTCGCGAATGGGCAGCTTGTAGTAGTCCGCCACCGTTTTCTGAATGTTCTCAAGGGTAATGCGCTTTTCCTGGATGCGCAACAGGTCCTTGAGCGCATCCTTGGCCAGCTCCAGCGTAATGGGCTGCTGTGTGAACTGGGCGTAGGCGATCACGCGCTTGAGGGCCCCTTCCAGATCGCGCACATTGCCGCGCAGTCGCTTGGCGATGAAAAACGCCACCTCCTCCGGCAGGCGCACATCGGCTTCAGCGGCCTTCTGCAGCAGAATGGCCACGCGCATTTCGAACTCGGGCGGCTCCACCTGAATGGTCAGCCCCCACCCAAAGCGGGACTTGAGGCGATCTTCCAGGCCGTCCACCTCCTTCGGGAAGCGGTCGGAGGTGAGGATAACCTGCTTGTTGCCTTCCAGTAGGGTATTGAAGGTGTGAAAGAACTCTTCCTGCGACTGCTCCTTGTTAGCAAAGAACTGGATGTCATCGATCAGCAAAGCATCCAGTGAACGGTAGAAGCGCTTGAACTGGTCGATCTTGTTGTGACGCAGGGCATTGACCATGTCCGCCACGAAACGCTCGGAGTGCAGATAGACCACGCGCGCGTCGGGGTTGTTTTTCAGCATGGCATTGCCGATGGCGTGCATCAGGTGGGTCTTACCCAGACCAACGCCGCCGTAGATGAAGAAGGGGTTGTAGCTGCCGCCGGGGTTTTCTGCCACCTGTCGTGCGGCTGCGGCTGCGAGCTGGTTGGCCTTGCCTTCCACAAAATTCTCGAATGTAAAGGCAGGATTGAGGTTGTGGCGAATGCCGGCGGTCTTGGGTTTCTCCACCTCTACCACGGCCGCCCCACCGGCAGGACGGGCGTTTTGCGGCGCGGGCTCTGCTGCCAGATTGTAGTCGCCGCCTACCTCCACAACCACTTCCGGCGGATTTTGCGGCTTCACCTGCGCCACTGCGGCGCGAATCTGCGGCAGCAGCTTGCGGTTGATCCAGTCCTGCATGTGGGAGGTGGGCGCGATCAGCCGCAGGGTATTGCCTTCTTCCTTGACCTCTAAAGGCCGGATCCAGGTAAAGAACTGCATTTCATTGAGCTGATCCTGAAGAAGCGAAAGGCTTTGATTCCATGTGGTGCTCAATGTTTTGACCCTCTGATCTGGCGGTCATGCCCTTGCTGCAGCCGGCGTGTTGGCCACGGCTGGGCAGTTTGCGTTGACCGATAATATTTGATGACGATACGTCTGTGTTCAGAGGCCATTATAGCTGTGCATAACCCTCAAAAACAAAGAAGGGTTGTGGATAACTTTTGCATAAACCCTGTGGACAAGTTGCGAGAAAAGTGCACATCCCATTGATTTAAAAGTCGTTTCATGCGTGCGCAAAAAAGATCATCTTCCCTGCCAGCAGCAACAGCAGCACCCCAAGCGCGCGCTTGAGCGGCTTGGGTGGGAGACGGTGCGCCAGCCGGGCGCCATACTTCGCCGTCAGACTGCTCGCCGCCACGATACCGAGAAAGGCCGGCCAGTAGATATAACCGGTCGCGAAGGGCGGAATGTCCGTGGCATGCATTCCACCCAGCAGATAACCCAGCGTACCGGCTGCAGCAACCGGCAGACTGCAGGCCGCCGATGTGGCAATGGCCTCGTGCAATGAGATGTTGTGCCAGACCAGATACGGGGTCGTCAGTGTGCCGCCGCCAATGCCCACCAGCGAGGCCAGAAAACCAATGACCACGCCGGCGAAGAAATTGCCCACCGGTCCGGGCAGGGTACGATGCGGCTTAGGCTGCAATGCGAGGATGAAATTGATGGCAATGAATATTTCCATCACGGCGAAGACAATGGCCAGCTCCTTCGAAGGCACAAACTGCGAACCCCAGCCACCCAGAAATCCGCCCAGAAAAATGCCCGCCGACAACTGCTTGACCAGGTCCCAGCGCACGGCACCATGTCCATGATGGGCACGCACCGATGCCAGTGAGGTCACCAGAATCGTTGCCAGTGAAGTGCCGATGGCCAAATGCACGATATGTGGCGTATCCAAATACCATGCAAATACGCTCGTCAATACGGGCACGACGATCAACCCACCGCCAACGCCAAACAGCCCCGCCATGAAACCGACCACGGCACCGGTAAGCAGATAGACACCCAATTCGATAATCATGTTCTCGCCTTGTAATCTCGCCTGGCCGCACGCATTATACGCTCCATGGCTTATGCACTCATTGGACTCGTGCTGCTGGCACTGCTGTCACAGCTGCCTGGTTGGTGGGCCAGCTGGACACTCAGGCGCCACAACACGCCCGCCAATCTGCCGGGCGGTGGTGCCGAGTTTGCCGCATGGTTGATCCGCCAGAAGAATCTCCCCGTCTCGCTGGAACGGGGCGAGAGCGACCACTATGACCCCACCACACGCACGGTCCGCCTGAGCCCAGCCTTTTACAGCACCCCCTCTCTTGCCGCCGTCGCTGTCGCCGCCCACGAAGTGGCCCACGCCCAGCAGCATGCCGAACAACACCCCGGGTTCATGCAGCGCATTCAATTGATCCAGCGCGCTCAGTGGCTGCAGAAACTTAGCGCCGGCGCCCTGCTGGCGGCACCATTGCTCATCCCCCTCACCCATGGCTTCGTTGCCCCCATGCTGGCCTTTACCGCGGGCTTTATTGCACAGGGCGTACCACTGCTGATTCACCTGCAGACCCTGCAGGTGGAATGGGATGCCAGTTTCAACCGGGCCCTGCCCTGGCTGCAGGAAAGCGGACACTTCACACCGGCACAGCTGCGCATCATGCGACAGGTACTGCGCGCCTGCGCCCTGACCTATGTGGCGCAATCGGTAGGCAGTCTGTTCAATGTACTGCGCTGGTTACAGCAGGGTCGCCGCTGAAGGTGCATCATCAGACGCCGGGTCGTATAATCCAGTCAATAAACTTTTCAAAATAGAGTGGATACCATGGACCGTCACATTCTCTGCATCAAACAACCCGTCCTCGACGCCAACCAGAAGCTGCACAGCTATAGCTACACTCTGCAGACCGTTGGCAAACAGACATTGACCGATCAAGCGTGGGAAGATGAGGCCCGCGAACTGTTCGCGGATCTGCAGAAGAATGAGGCTCTGGATGCGCTGGCGGGTCCCAATTACTGTTTTTATCGCGTGCCCTACGTCCTGCTGAAGCCGGATGTACTGCCGCCACTGCAAGACCGCTCGCGTCTGGTCATTGAAATCGACCGCGGCATTGTGGGCAACCGCGATGCACTCGCCTACCTGAAAGCCCTGCACAATGATGGTTTACAGATTGCACTGCACGACTATCAGGCGGACGACACCACAGACAAACTGCTGAGCATCGCCCGCTTCGTGAAGCTGAACCTGAAAACGCTGGGTGAAGAGGCCGCCATTGCGACCTATCTCAAACTGAAGGACACGCACACCCCCATTGTTACCCACGTGGAGGACGAGGCCCAGTTCCAACGCCTGAAGGCTGAAGGCGTCGAACTCTTCCAGGGTTACTACTTTGTCAATCCGGTGATCAGTGCCGATCAGGAACTCAGCCCCAACGAAGCGGCCCTGCTGCAGCTGATTGCTGAACTCAACAGCGACGACACCGACTTTGACCGCCTCGCGGAAATCATCTCAACCGATGTGGCCCTGACGCACCAGCTGCTGGCTGCGATCAACCACCCCAGCAACGACCTGCCCCGGGAAGTGACCAGCATCGAGGATGCAGTGCAACTGATGGGACTCAAGCGCCTCAAGTTCTGGGTCACCATCATGCTGCTCAGCCGGGCGGAAGGCGTGCCGGAAGAACTGCTCAAGACAGCGCTCACCCGCGGCAAGTTCATGGAGATGCTGGCAGCGCATGCACCCGGGCATGAACGGGAAAAGGACGCCTTTTTCCTCGTCGGCCTGTTTTCCACCCTGAATGCCTTTTTCCATCTGCCCATGCGAGATCTGGTGGATCAACTGCCCCTGGCTGCCCCGCTCAAGAAGGCACTGACAGACTACGAGGGCGATATGGGACAGGCACTGCGCATTACCAAGGCACTGGAACAGGGCAGTACGGATCTCATGAGTCTGCGGTTTGAAAACCTGGATATCATGAACATCTCCTCCTTCTATCTTGCCGCCACTGCCTGGGCCAGCAAAATTCTGCAAAGCGCCCGATAACCCCCCCTCTCAGCCCTAACATGCAAAAAAGCGCCTTAATGGCGCTTTTTTGTGCGATCAGGGCATAGATTCCCACTTGCAAACAAACCAAATTCAATTGTTCACCAGCTGAACCGGCTCCCGTGAATACCTGACAGACGGGCACAAAAAAGCCCGCCAAAAGGCGGGCTTGACACGGTTCAGGCAGTCACAATGCAAATTAGAAGCCTGCGTGGCCGACACCCGGAGGTGCCTCATGCAGACGCTGATTTACGTTGTACTGAGGTGTGCCATCCGGCAGACGACGCGCCTGACGGTAATGGTGGATGTTACCCGCACCATCGCCAACCAGATAATCCGGACAATCCTTCATGCAACGCTTGTTGTGCGTCACAGGACGGTGGTCGCAGAAGAAGTTGCCCTGGTTCTTCATATATTTGTTGGCCGCCATAATGACCTGAGCCGTTGCCTTGTCGCTGTCGTCCAGCGTGGTGTCTTCATCATCCAGCGGAATACCGTTGGCCTGAATCAGATAAGCCGTAATACCCAGGTAACCCTTGTCGCCAATCGCAGGCGAGTTGGGTGACCAGAATGGCATGGCACGGCGGCTGTAATCGAAAATGGTGGTCGCATACGGCCAGTAGTTGCCGATGGTTTTCATGGGCGCCGGATCGCGGAAGTCCGAGGTTACCAGATCCTCGTCCACCGCCAGCGGCAGGTAACCCTTGGCGCCCTCACCAAACTCACCGTGACACATGCCGCAGAACTGAACGTAGATGTTGCCACCCTTTTCGACGGTCACGGCCTCTTCTTCAGAGACGTTCGGCCAGCCGTTACCGTCACCATCCACGTTGATCTCCCAGATCTTCAGCGCAGACTCTGCGATAGGCTTGCCAAACTTATTGGCGATGTAATCCGCCTTTTCATTCTTTTCAGCGCTGTCCCAGACTTCAACAAACGCCTTGGGCACCTTACACTGGGCGTTGCCGTGCGGGCCACCATCGATGCTGTCGTCTACCTCGAAGGAGTATGGGTTGTTGGGATCCAGCTTGGCACGCAGCGAATTTACGTCTGAACCCAGGATCTTTTCCATCACCTCACGGTCCAGATACTTTCCGCCATTTTCCTTGATGATTTCGCGGTAGTTGGCGGCCCACTTGCCTTCGATCTTGCCTGCAGCGGCGGCGGTATCGCCACCCTTGTCGTTGCTGCTCATGGCAAGGGCCGAGCCTGCTGCCATAGAGGCAACAACTGCTGCGGCGATCAGAGATTTCTTAGTACTGAACATTTTCAATCAAGCCTCCGTTTTTGCTATCCCAGGCATGTACGCGCCACGTTACCATCGCAGTACGGTGGTAAACGTTGTTGGTACCTTCCACTGCACGCATTTGCGGCATGGGCGGCTGTACGTAACCGGTTTCGTCGGTAACACGGCTCATCAGGAAAGCCTCGCTGCCATCCCAATCCCATTCGATCTCGAAACGGGTCCATGCCTTGTCCAGTACCGGCGAAGTGAAGTGCGCCTCGTGCCAGTTCTTGCCGCCATCGAAGGATACATCCACATGGGCGACTTTGCCGCGACCGGACCATGCCAGACCACGTACATAGTACTTGCCCGGACCCTGCATGCGGTAGTCAGGAGACGGGTAGGTGATCACGGAGTTGGGTTCCATGTACCAGGAGAAGCGCTGGGCCGTACCATCCGGCATCAGCTCGGTGTACTTGGAAGTTTCTTCACGGTGCTGCAGCGGTACGTCTGTAACCTTGATGCGACGCAGGTATTTCACCCACATGTTGGCTTCACAGCCCGGCACCACCAGGCGGATGGGATAACCCTGCTCGCGGCGCAGTGCTTCACCGTTCTGCGCATAGGCCACAAAACAGTCGTCCATAGCAATTTCCAGCGGAATGGAGCGGGACATGCCGGATGCGTCCGCACCTTCAGGAATAATCCAGCGTGCCTTGTCCAGCTTGATGCCAGCTTCCTTGAGCAGGTCAGACAGGCGAACACCGGTGTATTCCACGCAGGACATCATGCCGTGCGTCCACTGCACGGAGTTCAGCTGCACGCCCTTCCATTCCATCGCGCCGTTGGCCGGACACTCGATGAAGTGGATGCGGGAAATGGAGGGGAAGCGCTTCAGATCATCAACGGTGAAGATCAGCGGGCGCTCAACCAGACCATGAATCACCAGACGGTGGGTCTTGGGATCGATATCCGCGGCACCGCCGTGGAAACGCTCGAAGTGCAGGCCGTTCGGGGTAATGATACCGTGCAGGCTCTGAATGGGTGTCATGGTGATGGACGCCATGGAGTCAGGCGTCAGCCACTCCAGCGTGCGGCGCTGCACGTCCTTCTCGTAGGGAGAGGGGACGCCATAGGGGTAACGACGCACACCGAAACCCAGACGCTTGCGCCAGGGGCCGTCCTGCAGCGGCTCGGTAATTTCCTTTTCGCCCGCGTAAGGCGCCACAGCCTTCTTGGGATCATAGTCGGCGGAGGCTGCCTTGGTAAACAGCACGCCACCGGCGACGGCCGCAGAACCCTTCAGAAAAGCGCGGCGGCTCTGGCTGCGGCTCTCCTCGGATTGCACTGCAACCTTTTCTTCAACGCGATTATCAGTCATTGATAGTGCTCCTTGATTGGTATTCTTGCTCTGTAACACCAACAGTCAGTGCCTGCACTGTATAAAGCACAAGCGGCTGTGTTGACCTGCCCGCTCAACCACAAGTGGACAGGTTGCACAAGCGAGTCTTGCAATCTTAACGTGGCAGTGGAAAGCGGCGCAAGACAATGAATTCAAAAAACCATTAAATCCTGATATAAATTTTTTATGAGGGTGGCAACCGGTTTCTATGAGTCGAGATACCCTTCGCGGCGCATCACCTGACAGACCGTTCCACCACCATTCGGGTCCTCAATGGCGCGCGCCACATCGTGCATGAAGCGGTTCAGTTCGTCCACGGAAAAGACACTGAGCAGGCGATTCATGATCTCCGGTGGAATCAGCACAGTGGTATAACTGCCGTCCTTGAGCTGAATCTGCATGCCGGTCATGGCCACACTTTCATCTTCTGCCTCCACCATCTCGGCCTGCTCGCCAAAAAACAGTTCGTCATAAAGCGCCTCGGCCATCTCGGCCAGTGCATCGCTGACCGTACCGGTCAGGCGCACCACCACACCATCCTGCTGAACTTCAACCTCCGTTGCAGCCCCCTCGTTTTCACACCCCTGCGCAAAGCGCTCTGCGAGACCGCGGTCAAAAAAGAGATATTCGTAATCCATGTCGCCCTCCCAATGGCACCGACCAGCGTTTGTGCGTATCATTTGAAAACGTTGACCTCGCATTGTAAAGGACAGCCCGAATGCTCCGACAACAGTTCCCCCTCACCCGTCCCCGCCGCATGCGCCGAGATGCCTTTTCGCGCCGCCTGATGCGGGAAACACTTCTTACGGTCGACGACCTGATCTATCCGATGTTCGTGCTGGAAGGCGAAAACCAGCGTGAAGCCGTACCATCGATGCCCGGCATTGAACGCCTCTCCATCGACCTGCTGCTGAAGGAGGCCGAAACGCTGCTTGCCCTGGGCATTCCCATGATCGCCCTCTTCCCGGTCGTCCCGCAGGAGAAGAAGTCCCTGCAGGCAGAAGAGGCCTGGAATCCTGACGGCCTGGCGCAACGGGCCGTGCGCGCGCTCAAGCAGCATTTCCCCCAACTGGGCGTCATGACCGATGTGGCGCTGGATCCCTTTACCACCCACGGGCAGGATGGCATCATCGATGACACCGGCTATGTACTAAATGAAGAAACCACCCGCGTTCTGGTCAAGCAGGCACTTTCCCACGCAGAAGCAGGAGCCGATGTGGTGGGGCCCTCCGACATGATGGATGGTCGCGTGGGCGCGATTCGTGAAGCACTGGAAGCGGCAGGGTTCATCCATACGCGCATCATGGCCTACTCAGCAAAATACGCCTCCGCCTACTATGGCCCCTTCCGCGACGCAGTCGGTTCTGCCGCCAACCTGGGCAAGGGTGACAAGTCCACCTATCAGATGGATCCGGCCAATTCCGACGAAGCGCTGCATGAAGTGGCGCTGGATCTGAACGAAGGCGCCGACATGGTGATGGTCAAGCCCGGCGTGCCGTATCTGGACATCGTGCGCCGCATCAAGGATACCTTCAAGGCGCCTACATTCGTTTATCACGTCAGCGGAGAGTACGCCATGCTCAAGGCGGCAGCCGCCAACGGCTGGATCGATGAACGCAAAGTGGCGCTGGAAACCCTGCTCAGCTGCAAGCGTGCCGGCGCCGATGGCATCCTTACCTACTACGCCAAGCAGGCTGCCCAGTGGCTGCGTGAGGAGCGGTGTGCATGACGGACAAATACGCCGTAGTGGGTTATCCCATTGCCCATTCCAAGTCCCCGCTCATTCACCGACTGTTTGCCGAACAGACCGGCGAAGATCTGGTATACGAAGCGATTCTGATTGACGCGGACGAAAAACCTTTCGCCGCAGCGGTTCGGGAACTGATGGCGCTGGGATACAGGGGCCTTAACGTTACCGTCCCCTACAAACTGGACGCGTTTGAGTTCGCCGACACACTGACCGACCGGGCCGACATCGCCCAGGCCGTCAACACCCTCACTTTCACGGACGAAGGCGTTCTGGGCGACAACACCGATGGGGTTGGCCTCGTGCAGGATATTGAAGAATTGGCTGGCGTCTCACTCCGCGGCAAAAGCGTGCTGATTCTGGGCGCCGGCGGTGCCGTTCAGGGCGTGCTGCACCCCCTGCTGGCCGCTGATCCGAACAGCATTTTCATTGCCAACCGCACCGCGGGGCGCGCCGAAGCCCTGGCGCGCCGCTTTGCCGATGCACGGGTGAGCGGCGGTACCTTCGAGGCCATTCCAGACACGCCGTTTGATGTCATTATCAATGGCACGGCAGCCAGTCTGGAGGGCAAGCTACCCCCCATCCCGACTGCGGTCATTGGCGGCAACAGCCTCGTGTACGACATGATGTACGCTGCAGAACCGACCGTATTCCTGCGCTGGGCCAGCGAAACTCAACCGAACTGTACGGTGCGAGACGGACTGGGGATGCTGGTGTGCCAGGCTGCCGAAGCCTTTGCGAGCTGGCGCGGCGTACGTCCCCAAAGTGCGCCTGTTCTGGAAGCTGTTCGCAAGATTATCCGCGGCGAGCGCTGAAATACCCTTGGGGGTTCAACTGGCCCGCGTCACAAATGCCGGAACACTGGAAAGAGGACACACACCCCTTTCTCCCCTTGGCATTCAAACAACACAGCCTTTTAACTCGCGTCTTGGGACGATTCGCTTGTGCTGACGCCAAGGTGCTAATGGGCATTCAGGTAGGCGGCCTGCAGATAGGCTTCCAGCGCTTTACAGTCATCGGGGTTGTCCACCTGCACGGTGTAAAAGCCAAAGCCCAACCGAAACGGCACATAACGCCCCACCTCATCGGCATAATAGGGCTGTTCCAGCCCCTCCCGCTCACTCAGCAATAGCGCCTGTATCGCCTCACTGTTGCCGAGCAGGACAACTAGGAAATTGTCCCCCACTAGCCGTCCTGTGCAAATAGCCTCGCTGTGTACCTCCACCCAGTGTTGCAGCCGTTCGGCCAGTGTCATCAAAATACGGTCTCCCACGGCCACGGATTCATTCAGATTGATGCGGCGCAGGTCCACCACGTCGATCACCACGAAGGTCACTTCAGCACCGGGTGTCAGGCGGTGGCTGCACTGCCTGATCAACCCCTGACGATTGGGCAGACCCGTCAACACGTCCTCATGCTGCAAACGGTTAAACAGCCGCTTGAGCTCCACCTGTTCGGTAATATCGTGCAGTACGCATCGACAGATACGCAACCCATGAAAGGCAAAGCAGCTCACCTGATGGCGCACCCAGACCAGCCCGCGGTGCGGCGTGCGCAGCCGAAACTCGTACTTGTGCGTGAGTGGAAGCGCTTCCTGACGCCAGATGGCATTCTGATAACGCTGCCAGGCGGCCAGATCTTCCGGGTGGATCAGGGATTCGAAAAACTCGGGTGTCAACCGAAACACTTCGGCATCATACCCCGTCAACGCCTTGATCTGCGGGGAGATATACCAGAAGCGTGCGCGTTCGCGCAAAATCAACACGTCATGGGCATCGCCAACAAGATGGGCCAGCAGCTCCGCCTCCCAGCGCAGGCGTGTTTTCAGGGCCGACACCACACTCCATAACAGCCCGAAAAGCACCCCCAGAGCGGTCGGAACTATCCAGAAAATCCACTCATAAACCGGAATCGACGCATGCGCGATGTCGAACCGCTGCACAGCAGCTGCCGCCCATACGACAACCACCGCAACGGGGAGCCGCCACAGCTTGGCAAGAAAGATGCGCCAGAACAGCCGGTCCAGCGTACCGGGGCGTTGTTCAGCTTGCGCGGGCATGCCTCACCTTCAGTGCCACATAGTGTGCGGCCGAATACTTGAAAAAGGCCTTTTCCTCCTCTGTAAGAGGACGCGCCTTCTTGACCGGCGCCCCCACATACAGCCAACCGCTTTCCAACACCTTGCCCGGCGGCACCAGGGCATGGGCTCCTACGATGGTATGCCGCGGCACTACAGCGCCATCAAGCACGACGGCATTCATCCCGATGAGCACCTCATCCTCAATGGTGCAGCCATGCAGGGTGGCGTTATGCCCCACGGTCACATCGGCACCAACACGGGTAGGGGCCCCAGGGCCCCATTCGCTCTCATGGGTCACATGCACCACTACCCCATCCTGAATATTGGTGCGCGCACCGATCTCGATGAAATTCACATCGCCCCGCAAGACGGCCATGGGCCAGACACTCGCATCCTCGCCCAGTACGCACTGGCCCACAACCAGAGCCTCATCAGCAACCCAGGCGCCCGGTGCCAGCTGTGGAAAATGGTTTTCAAATGCCTTGATCGTCATGAAATCCTCACTCGGTTCAGTTCACGGAAAAATATCACAAAAGGGGTTTACAAGTCCGCAATCATCTCTATAATACGCCGTCATCTACCCAGTGTGCGGATGTGGCGGAACTGGTAGACGCGCAGGGTTCAGGTCTCTGTGGGGTAAAACCCGTGTGAGTTCGACTCTCACCATCCGCACCAATCTTTCTCCTCTGATTGCCCTTCCCCAATTACTCATTTTTTGTGAACCTATAGTTCACATTATCCACCTTTTGCTCGACCTCACGTCCGTTTTTTGCTTTAATCCCGATCAGACATTTTTATTCGGCGCAGTGACCTGCCCAGCCGTCACACAGACCGACCGTTAGAATCGACGGCGCAATGGCAGCCATCATAGTGCCGGACATGGCAGCATAGGACGCGGACATGCGGCCTTAAGCAAAAAAGCACAGGAACAATGCATCAAGAGGAAGACTCATGACACCAGAAGAACGCCGTGCGCATACGCGCGTACCCGTCAACCGTCCCATCATTATAAAAATGCCCAACGACCACACCGTTTTCGGCACAACCAGCGACCTGTCTCTCAAGGGTGTGGGACTGTTCAGCCAGGAACCGGTTCCAGAAGGGGCTCAACTGGAAGTGCACTTTGAAGTGGAAGACAACCAAGATCATCGCTTCCATGACTACCTCTTTACCGGGGTTGTGCGTCACTGCATCGACACCATGGAGCAGGCCTATCACGTAGGGGTGGAGCTCAAGGAAACCAATGAAGACTATGAACAGGTCTTCGAGCACCTGATCAGCGCCTGATCAACTCACTGCCTCGCAATCAAAAAGCCCGCCAGAGTGGCGGGCTTTTTGATGCAACGCGTTAGCGTGCAGGCGGTGCGTAACCGGGCGGTGGCGGTGGGGGCATGGCCCCGGGACCAAAGCCGGGGGGAGGCGGAGGGGGGGCATAACCCGGTGGAGGGGGTGGCGGCGCGTAGCCCTGCGGTGCTGGCGGGGGCGCATAACCCCGGGGTGGTCCGTACCCTGGCGGTGGCCCATAGGCAGGTGGCGCACCGTAATAAGCCGGGGGGGCGGATAACCAGCATACGCCCACGGCGGCGGACCATAATAGTCATCATCGTCATCGAACTCGTCCGCAAACTCTTCCATCCAATACATGGGCGTCCATTCCGGCCAGTCGTTGTCATCCCACGGACCGTCATTGCCAAAGCCACAGCACCCGGCACTGGCCTGCTGCGCACTCAATCCCATGAACCCGGCCACAAACAGCGCCAGAAGTGTTTTCTTCATGGTCTCCTTCCTCCTGTTATTTGTATGAGGCAACCCCATATTAAAAACAGCGCGCACAAAAAGACAATCAAAATAATTTTGCGGCAATAAACCGCACTCATATCAGGGCAACCTGAAACGCGCCCCCCTCATAGCAAAGGCTGGACAATGTAAGACAGGACCAGTCCATAGATTGAACAGTCATGACCCGCACCTGACGGAAAAAGGTTCGAACAAGGCCGAACGGCCATGCCTCCTCTTGTGGGATACAAAAAAGGCGGCTCCGGCATTTCCGGGCCGCCTTGCGGAATGGAAAGAGGGGCGCAACCTTACATTTCGTCCCGCGCCTTCAGGAAGCTCAGCTCGGACAGGTTGGTCCACTTGCGCACCCGCGCCAGGAATGCCTTCTGCGACGCCCAGACCTTGGCGGCCATGGGGTCACTACTGGTGACATCAGCAATCACCTCCAGCGTCAACTCGCGGAATTTCTTCAGCACGTCATCCGGGAAACGGCGCAGCTGCACGCCATGTTTCTCCACCAGCGTCTGCAGCGCCTGCTGGTTGCGGGCGGTGTATTCCGCAAGCATCTCCAGATTGACGATCTTGCAGGCATTCTCCACGATCAGCTGCAGATCCTTGGGCAGCCTGGCGAAGGCGTCTGCATTAACAATCGCCTCCATGGCGCTGCCCGGCTCGTGCCAGCCCGGTGTGTAATAGTATTTGGCCACCTTGTAAAAGCCGAACGCCAGATCGTTGTAGGGTCCCACCCACTCGGTGGCATCAATGGCACCGGACTGCATGGCCTGGAAGAGCTCGCCACCCGGCAGGGTCACGGGAATACCGCCGGCGCGCTTGAGCACTTCTCCGCCGAACCCGGGGATACGCATCTTCAGCCCCTTGATGTCTTCAAGGCTGTTGATCTCCTTGTTGAACCAGCCACCCATCTGCGGCCCGGTGTTTCCGGCAGGAAAGGGAATCAGGCCAAACGGCTTGTAGGCCTCGTGCCACAACTTGACCCCGTCCGCCTTGTAGAACCAGGCGTTGATCTCGTCCGGGGTAAAGCCAAAGGGAATCGCGGAGAAAAACGGCGCTGCCGGAATCTTTCCCTTCCAGTAATAGGCCCCGCCATGTCCGATCTGCGCCGTGCCACGGGAGACAGCATCAAATGCCTCAAAGGCTCCCACCAGCTCACCGGCGCCAAAGACTTTCACCGTAATACGACCGCCCGACAGCTGCTCAATCAGCTCCGCCAGTCGGTTGGCGCCAGTGCCCAGCCCCGGAAAGTTCTTCGGCCAGGTCGTGACCATTTTCCAGTGAAACGTCTCACTGGACTGCACTGGCGGCTGTACGCCCTTGGGCGCTTCGTCATTCTTGCCACAGGCACTCAGTGTCGTGGCGGCAGCCGCGCCGGCCACCGCGCCCAACAGTTCTCTACGTTTCATACGATCACTCATGACAGCTCCTTTTACTTTTTATTGGCGCATTCTAACGCGCTGCGTAATTGATTGAAATGATTCGCCTGCAACCCCATAAAAGATAGTATGAGAATAGGCATGAAAACACCTGAGTCAGAGGAGAAAACCGCTCTGAATAGACCACCTTGACCTGTTGCTCGTCACGATCAATGCACCGAGGAGAAGCTCATGATGCGTTTCAAGGACCGACAGCACGCAGGCGCCATATTGGCCCAGCAACTCCAGCCCTATGCCGGTGCAGCGAATACGCTTGTACTGGCCCTTCCTCGCGGCGGCGTGCCGGTCGCAGCGGAAATCGCGCGGGCGCTTAATCTGCCCATGGACATTGTGCTGGTGCGCAAACTGGGTGTTCCTGGCAATGAAGAAGTAGCGATGGGCGCCATCGCCATAGAAGATGTGCTACTGCTGAATGAACCCTTTATCGCCCGACTGGGCATTCCCGCTACCGCGGTTGCCAGCGTAATCGAGAAAGAACGGGCGGAATTGCAGCGCCGCCTGAGGGCCTATCGTAGCAGCCACCCTTTCCCCGATCTGCAGGGCAAACGCGTCATTCTGGTGGATGACGGCATCGCCACCGGCGCCACCATGCGTGCAGCCATCGAAGCGGTACGGCGACTGGGCGCGAAGAAGATCATTGTGGCTGCACCGGTAGCACCGCCCGAAGTGGTCAGCATGCTGCAACGGGAGGCCGACAGCGTCATTGTGCCGCTGCAGCCGCTGGACTTCCGCGCCGTCGGCCAATGGTATGACGTTTTTGACCAGACGGACGACGACACCGTACGCCAGCTGCTTGCCGAAAACTGGCAACAACACGATGCAACCTGATCAGGCAGCCTGTTTCAACAGGCTGCGCTGGCTATACAGGTATTCCAGCGCCGCCACACCTACATAAAAGCCCAAGGGCGCTGCATGGCCTGCCTCGGCGATGAACAGCCCCAGCACCGAAAAGATGCCGCCGCCAATCATGCCGCCCACCCCCATGGCCACCAGCTCCTAGAAGCCCAGCTTCTCGTCCATTAGGCGTCGCTGCAATATCGGTTTCTTCATTGAAAGCGCCTCTCGTTCATGGTGTAAACGGAACACTCAAAGGGGGTCCCCGACTTTTTTACAGCCGCATTTTTTGCACGCACAAAAAAGCCCGCCGAAAGCGGGCTGTATGGGGTTTTATCAGCTGGGGAAGTGCGCCCGCGGATTGAAGGGCATTTTCTTCGCCATTTCTTCGTAAAACGCCTTTTTCTCGTCGGTGTCGGCCGGCGGGGTGTGAATCTGCAACACCACATACTGGTCACCCGGGATCTTGCCGAGACCACGACCCTTGATGCGCAGCTTCTTGCCGGACTGACTGCCCGGTGGAATCTTCAGCGCCACCTTGCCTTTCAGCGTGGGCACTTCCACCCTGGCGCCGAGTGCAGCCTCCCACGGCGTGATGGGCAGATCGAGATAGACATCATCCCCCTTCACCTTGTAAAGGGGGTGATTCTGCAGCTCAACCTCAAGGTAGAGGTCACCATTGGGACCACCGCCAATGCCGGGACCGCCCTGACCGGCCAGACGAATACGCTGGCCTTCGCGAATGCCTGCCGGAATCTTCACCTTGATCTGGCGCGTCTTGTGGGTCACGCGCCCATACTGGTCGGCTTCCGGCACCTGCAGTGTCAGGGTACGCTCCGCGCCATTGACGGCATCCTCCAGCGGCACCAGAATCTTGACGATCTGATCCTGCCCGCGGGCGCGATAGCCGCCCTGTCCGCCTGCACCGTATCCACCGCGGCGGAAGCCGCCGCCGAACAGGTTTTCGAAAAACTCGCTGAAATCGTGCGCGCCGCCGCCAGCGTGGCCGCCGCCAAATCCGCCGAAACCACCGCCGAAACCACCGCCGAACATCTCTTCGAACTGGCTGGGATCGAACTGCTGGCCCTGTTGCCAGTTGGCGCCCAGCTGGTCATACAGCTTGCGCTTTTCCGGGTCGCTCAGGACTTCGTAGGCCTCGTTGATCTCCTTGAACTTGGCCTCATCACCGCCCTTGTCGGGGTGATGCTTGGCGGCCAGGCGGCGGAACGCCTTCTTGATCTCGGCTTCGCTGGCATCACGGCTGACACCGAGTATGTCGTAGTAATCCTTGTATTCCATAAGGTCTGGCCACTCCTGACTATGCGGCTGCGCCGCGTTGCATCAAATTATCGAGAACAAAAAGCCGGCGTGCGCCGGCTTTCAACGGGGGTCTGAGCCGGATCAGCTTTCGCCCTCTTCCACCGCGATCTTGCGCGGCTTGGCCACGGACTTCTTCGGCACCACAATGGTGAGCACGCCGTGGTCGGTCTTCGCCTTGATGTTCTCCACATCGGCGGTTTCGGGCAGGCGGAAGCTGCGGTAGAACTTGCCGAACACGCGCTCGAAGCGGCGCACACCACGCTCTTCCACTTCCTTCTCCAGCTTGCGCTCACCGGAAATCTCCAGCAGGCCATTTTCCACGTTGATTTCAATGTCCTTGGCCGGTACACCCGGCACATCGGCGTGAATCACATAGGCATCCGGCGTTTCCTCAATATCCACCGCCGGTACCCACTGCGCCTGCTTCAACTCACCTTGCGGCTCGGCCACCTGGCCGACAAACTGTTCCAGCTCACGGTTGAGTTGATTCAAAATGCTCCACGGTTGAATCATTCTGCTCATACTCCACCTCCTTGTTCCATCGTTTTATTACACCTGCTATATGGCGCCGATGAAAAAATTTTCAAGGGGTGTGCAACACGTCAAGACGCAGGCGGGCACGGGCGTCGAACAGCCGCCGCTGCCCCAGCCGAATAGCCACCACCGAGCCCAGCGATGTGGATACGGCAATGAGCAGAATGATCATGATCTGATACTTCACTGCCTCCATGGGATCCGCGCCGGCAAGGATCTGACCGGTCATCATCCCCGGCAACGAGACCACGCCGGCGGCGGCGAGCATGTTGACGATGGGAATCAGCGCCGTATGCAGCGCCTGCTCGCGCACAAACGCCATCGCCTTCTGCGGCGGTTCTCCCAGCGCCAGCTGCGCCTCGATGGCCGCCCGCTGCGACACTGCCAGCCGCGTTAGCTGATCCAGCGCCAGCCCCACCGCCGTCATACTGTTGCCCAGCACCATGCCCAGCAGCGGAATGGCATACTGCGGCTCATGCCAAGGCTCGGGCTGGATCACCAGCGTCAGAGTGAGCACCATCAACACCAGCGCGGTCATGGAAAGCGCCAGCAGGCCGATGAGCACACTGCCGCTGCGCTTGAGCGGATACTTCTGCCGCTTGTGAATCTCGTAGCCTGCGAACAGCAGCATGATCCCCGCCACCACACTAACCCAGAACAGCGTGCCCTGCGTGAACACCCAGGCGAGCCAAACGCCCATGAGCGACAACTGCAGCACCATGCGCACCGCGTTGATCAGTAAAGTGCGCGTTTCGCTGAAGCCATTGAGCCACAGCAATGTGCTGGCCAACAGCAGCCAGGTGGCCATAAAGGCAAGATCCTGCCAGGTGAGCAGTATCATCTGTGTGTCATGCATTGGTCATCACACCTTCAAAAACCCTTGTCATAATAAGTGGCACACGAGGGGGTCTTGGGACAATTTTGCCCGTGTGTCCCGTGTTTGGCAGGCATTGCCTGTGCGGCGCGCTCATGGTTTTGGCGTCAAGTTGCTGTAAGGCTTGCAGCGGGCGTGGCAGAACTCACTGCGCTCAAACAGCTGCCACACTCCCCCGCTGCTGACGCCAACAGCAACTACAACGCCTCCACAAATCGCTGCGCGCACAGGCCAACACCACGCCGGAAGGCCCCCTGCTGCAGTTTATAGTGTTTTTAAGGCCAGCCATGATCGATATCGAACACCACCTGCGCACCCGACTGGGAGACAACATCGACCGCACCACCGGCCAGCTGATGGTAAAGGTGCTGCGCGCCCTGCTGCACGAGGATGAAATCAACCAGTTCATCATGGAAAACCGCCACCTGCGCGGCTTTGCCTTTCTGGAGCGGGTGCTGGACTATTTCGATTTTGACTTCATGGTCAGCCCCGAGCAGCTTAACGCCATCCCGCCGCAGGGGCGCCTGATTATCGTGGCCAACCACCCCATCGGCTCACTGGACGGGCTGGCGCTGCTGAAGCTGGTGCGCATGGTGCGCCCGGACGTGCGCATCGTCGCCAACGAGCTGCTCAGCCTGATCGAGCCGCTGGATGACCTGTTCATTCCGGTGGACAACATGCGTGAACGCGGCGCCGGTTACAAGTCGCAGTACAAGGCCATGCTGGCCGCCCTGCAGCGCGAAGAGGCGATCATCATCTTTCCCGCGGGGGAGGTCTCGCGCATTCGTCCCCACGGCGTGCGCGACGGCCGCTGGAAAAGCGGCTTTATCAAGCTGGCGCAGAAAACCGGCGCGCCGGTGCAACCCATCTATGTGGATGCGCGCAACTCCCCGCTCTTTTACAGCCTCTCCGCCATCTACAAGCCGCTGGGTACGCTCATGCTGGCGCAGGAGATGTTCAACAAGACCCATCAGACCATCCGCTTCCATGTGAGCCTGCCCATTCCTGCCCGTGCCCTGCGCGAAAGCACGCTGCCGCGCAAGCAGCTGGCGCAGCAGATGCGCCGCTACACCTACCTGCTACGCAAGCCGAAAAAGCTGCGCAGGAAGGCACTGTTCCCTACGCTGGAAGCCATTGCGCCAGCGGTGGACCGAACCGAACTGCACGACGCGATTCAGCAGGCGCAAAGACTGGGCGAAACCGCGGACGGCAAGCAAATTCTGCTGCTGGACTATGCGGACGATAACCCGGTCATGCGTGAAATCGGCCGCTTGCGCGAACTCACCTTCCGCAGTGTGGAAGAAGGCACCGGCAAACAGCTGGATCTGGACAAATTCGATCCGCTCTATCAGCACCTAGTGCTGTGGGACGAAAAGGAGCGGGAGATCGTCGGCGCCTACCGCATTGGCCATGGCCCCACATTGCTGGAAAAGGCCGGAGAAAGCGGCTTTTACAGCCGCACCCTGTTTGAGTTCGAACCGGCACTGCAGGCGCGCCTGCCCGAGAGCATCGAGCTGGGGCGCAGCTTTGTGCAGCCGCGCTACTGGGGCCGGCGCAGCCTCGACTATCTGTGGTACGGCATCGGCGCCTACCTCAAGGCGCACCCGGAAATCCGCTATATGCACGGCCCGGTGAGCCTGAGCGACGCCTATCCGCCCACAGCAAAGGCACTGATCGCCCTGTTCTACAGCCTGCAGTTTCCGCCGCAGGCGCCGCTGGTGCGCCCCACCCGGCCCTTTGTAGTGCCCGAGGCGATCCGGCTGCAATGGGGCGAAGCCTTCAGTGGTGACTATGCCAGCGCACTGAAGCAGCTCAACCGCGCTCTTTCACAGCTGGGGGTCAAGCTGCCCACCCTCTACAAGCAGTATGGGGAAATCGCCACACCCGGCGGCTGCGAATATGCCGGCTTCAATATCGACCCTGCGTTCAATCACTGTGTGGATGGCTTCGTGATGGTGGACACCGCGCGGCTGGATCTGCGCAAGCGCGCCCGCTATATGGGCGCCGGCCCCTGACCACACCCCTGATTGCAGCAGGGGGCAGGCTCAAATGTCGCCGCCTCATCCAGCGGCATGGGACGGGCATAGACAAAGCCCTGAATATGCGTGGCCACGTCGGAAAATTGGCGGCACATGGCAGCATCCTCAATCCCCTCGAACACCACATCGTAGCCCAGTTCGCCCAGTGAACGCGCCAGTCCGACAATCAGGGCGGCACTGCGCTTATCATCATGGGCTGCCAGCACCAGCGCGCGGTCGAACTTGATGATATCCGCACTCAGGTGCGCAAGATAAGAAATGGACGAATAGCCGCTGCCAAAGTCGTCGATGGCCACCTTGAAGCCCATGGCACGCAGCTCGCCCAGCGTGACCTGTGCCGTGTTCAGATCCTGCACCAGCGTCGTTTCCGTCACCTCCAGCACGATCTTGTAATCTGCCGTATAGGCCGCCAACCCAGCCAGCCAGTCTTTTAGATCGGGATGCTGCAACGCCTCGGCACTCAGGTTGATGGAAAAGCCGCGGTTGCAGGGGTGCGCCTGAATGTGCGCGGTCATCTGCTCGATGACGCGCTGGTCAAAGGTAGCCTGCAGGTGCAGGCGCTCCACCAGCGGCAAAAAAACGCCCGGCGAAATGGTGCGTCCCTCAATGGCCATGCGCGCAAGAATCTCGCAATAGTCCACGCGCTCGTCCGTTGTACGCACCACCGGCTGTGCCACCAGCTCCAGACCGGTGCCATCGCGCACCATCTGCGTCACTGCCTGCGCATCGGCGTAATCCAGCGGGGACTGGTTGCCATGCACCTCCGTCTGGTAGCGCTGCACCTTGCGATCCAGCGTATGCTTGGCAGCCCGCCTGGCCAGGTCAGCCTGCTTGAGCGCCTCGCTGAGCGGTATCGGCACGCGCAGATCGAGCCAGCTCCAGCCGATACTCAGGGACAGACGTGCTGTCATGCCGAGGATTTCCGGTGATGTATCCTGCAGGATGGCGAGGAATTTTTCCAGACAGTGCTCGAACTGTTGCGGCGTCATAGCCGTGGCCACAATAGCGAACTCATCGCCGGACAGTCGGTAGATGGTGGCGCCTTTCTGGCGCAGCCTGTCCAGCGTCTCCGCTACATGCACCAGCACGCGGTTGCCCACCTCCCCCCCGTAGGTTTCGTTAATCTCGTGGAAAAAGTCGAGATCCACAATGGCAATGCCGGCTTCGTCATGATGCGTGCTGATATCCGGCCAGCGCTCTTCCAGCGCAAGGCGGTTGGGCAGGTGCGTCAGCGGATCTTCCAGTGCGCGCTTGCGCAGGTCGCGGTGTGCGCGCTCCAATGCGAGGGTACGTTCCCTTACCCGCTTTTCCAGCTCGGCATTCAGAGATTTGAGGGCGTTTTGCTTGGCCCGCACGTTCTCAAGCAATGCATTAGTCTGCTCGACCACCGTAGCCACTTCTTCCGCAGCGCCCGGCAGCAGGGCCACTTGGCGACGCGATCCGGCGCGCACCGCCTCTACCGTCTCGGCGGCCTGCTGCAGAGGATGCACAACCTTTAACCACAGTACCCTGCCCAGACCCGACATCAGCAACAGGAACACAATCAGCGGGACAAGAATGGCGATCAGCGCCAGGTGCATGGTCTGCTGCAGCAGCCCAACTGAACGCTCTACCACAAAGCCGGACTCGCCATGACCAAACACATAGGCGGGCGTTGGCAGCCATAGACGCAGTGTGCCATCTTCGAACACCTGCTTCCACAGCGGCTCACCCTGCCGTGCCAGTATCTCCGATGGTGGGCGCAGATAGAAAGTGACCTGCTGACTGTGCAGCAATCCCTGCAGATAGGTGGCATGCCCGCCATGGGGCAGCAGCTCGCGTATCAGATACAGATTACCTGCCTCATCGCCGATGTCGTAATGCACCGGAATACGGATCAGTTGATACAGACCCGGCCGTTCAAAAATCTGTTGCCAGGGCTGCTGGGCAAAGCCGTCATTGATCAGATAAAACAGCGCCCGTTGCGCGGGCAGGCCGGCCAGCACCGCCGGCAAGTGTGCAAGCGGCTGCGCACTCTCTGGCGTATAGAGTTGTTCATCCTCGCCTGCAAAAACCACCCCCTTGAGGTGAAACTGGTTGCGGATCTGATACAGCAGTGCGCTCAGAGCGGACGCGCGCCCGGCTTTTTCCGCCGCCGCAATGGGCGCCTTGAACAGCCCCACCGCCTTGGCCACCAGCGCAAACTTCTGCGCTTCGCTTACGGCCCACAGGTGCAGATCGCCCTGAATTTCCGCCTGCACCCGCTCGAATTCATGCTGGGCCACCTTTTGCGCCATCCACAGCTGAAAGGCACCCGCCGCGAGCACACCCAGCACCACCACGGTCACCAGCGGGCGGAAGTAGCGCAACAAGGAGAGACGCCCGGCCATTATGGCTTCGCCTCCTGCTTCACCTGTTCCACAGGGGCGTGAGCAGCGCCGAGCAACTGCCTGGGACGGGGCTGCAGGTGCTTGCAGCCACGACCCCGGGCACCCTGCAGCCCACCGCGCACCACACCCAGCACATCAAACCCCTTGTGAATGAGGTACTTGCCCCCCACTACCGACTGGCGCATGGCCACATCGGTCAGCAGAATCGGGCGGTCCGCTGGCAGACGGTCGAGCAGGCGGTCAAGGGCATAGGTCGGGATCTGCACACTGTCCGGCAGAAACCACTGCGGCGGCGTCAGCCAGTCGGGACGCACATCCAGCACAAACGGGCGCTGTGCAGGCGGCTTATCCAGCAGGGCGTTCACCTCGGCGCAGCTGAGCTTGCGCACGCGGATTTTGGCATAAACGGGATTGATCCAGAGCGGATAGTCGAACTGCCGCCATTCGGGAATGCCGCCGCGAAACCAGACCACCTGCGTATAGCCGCGCTTGAGAGCCGCCTCCACCGCAAAGCGGCTGTAATTGCACTTGAGCCCCATACAGTAGAACACAAGTGGCGCGTCCTTGCGCGCCGGCAGCTGCTCCGTGGTCGCCACTTTACTGGCCGGGATATTGATGCTGCCCGGAATATGCTGAATGGCAAACTCGATGCGGCTGAGGGCATTGATCAGCAGCGGCGGCTGTGACGACTGCAGCCAGCGCCATAACTCCGGCGCGGAGATAACGCGCACACGCGCTTCGAGCGGAACGGGTTCAGTCTTGGAGACTGGGGCAGCGTTAACCGGCGTGATGAGCAAAACCAGCACACACAGCAAAAAAATTCGTGACATGCAAAGCGTTATTCAGATTTGGGCGCTCCATGTCATTTTAGGACATGACGCCCCCTGGTCCCATCATTTTTTGAAGGGGGGGCATCAGATACGTTTATTATGGGATTGACGGTATCGACACTCTTCCAGCTTATGACGCAGGGCTGCAACCCTCCTGGCCCACTAAGCAGACAACTGAATAACGCGCTTGGCATGCAGACGGGCCGCCTGCGCCGAGTTGTGGCTGATCCATACCGCACCGCGCCCCGGTGCCGCTGCCAGGTAGTCCTGCAATAGGGTTTCGACACGCCGTGCCGAGGCGTCATCCAGATTGGCAGTGGGCTCGTCCAGCAGCAGGATGCGCGGCTGGCGCACCAGCCCGCGCAGCAGCGCCAGCCGCTGCTGTTCGCCGCTGGAAAGCATGGCAATGGGCTTTTTCAGCAGCTCGGGCGCGAGCGCCAGCGCCGCCAGCCAGTCATTAGGCGGCGGAGACGAAAAATGCTGTGCCGCCGTCTCGCGCCACCAGGCCGGCTGTGCCGGAAAGTACATCACCGCAACACGCCAGTCGCAGGGCTTCCAGCGCTGCTGTGACATATCATCCAGCAGGATGTCGCCTTCGTGCGGGTCCAGATCCGCCAGCGCTCGCAGCAGGCGCGACTTGCCGCTGCCGGAATGCCCCTGCACCAGCACGATCTCGCCTGAGTCCAGCGCCAGATCCACCGGCGCACGCATGCCGGCATTGCAGACGCCCTCGGCGCGAAACATCACCCCAGCTTCTCCAGCTTTGCCACGGCGAGCATGAGCCACTTGCTGCCGTGCTCATCGAAATGCACCTGCACCCGTGCCTGCGGCCCATCCCCCTCCAGTCCGATGACAATCCCCTCGCCAAAGCGGCCGTGCAGCACCCGGTCGCCGATGGAGAAAGGGGGGGCCCCGACTTTTTGCAAACCGCTTTTGCACCCGCCTGCGCCGAAGCCGCCCCCCAGCGCGCCTGCAGGGCGTACGGAGGCTTTTGGACGGATTTCTTCCACGCAATCGGGCGGCAATTCGGACAGAAAGCGCGACGGCAGGGGAAAGCGCTCCTGTCCGTGCCAGCGGCGCTTTTCGCACCAGGTCATCACCAGTTCTTCACGGGCACGGGTAATGCCCACGTAAGCGAGACGGCGTTCCTCTTCCAGCCGCGCCGGATCGTCTATGGACTGCTGCGAGGGGAACAACCCCTCTTCCAGCCCGGTCATGATCACCAGGGGAAACTCCAGCCCCTTGGCGGCGTGCAGGGTCATCAGCTGGACGCAGCTTTCCCACTGCGCCGCCTGATGCTCGCCTGCCTCGAACGCCGCCTGATTGAGGAATGCCTGCAGAGGCGTTTCGTCAGCGGCGTCCTCGCCGGGGCGGAACTGCGCCGCCGCATTGATCAATTCATCCAGGTTTTCCAGTTTCGATTGCGCCTGCTCACTTTTGTGCTCATCCTTCTCCAAATGGGTCTGCAGGCCGGAGCGACTGATGACGGTCATCACCTGCTGGTCCAGCGGCATGTCGGCGGTGTCCGCCGCCAGCTGGTCAATCAGGTCAAGAAAGCCCTGTACGGCGCCGGCCGCTCGGGCGGCAAGACGCCCCGCCGCCAGCAATCGCTGTGCCGCCTGCCACAGGGACACGCCCTGCGCCAGCGCTTCAGCGCGCAGTGTTTCCAGCGTACGCGCGCCGATACCCCGCGGCGGGTTGTTGATAACGCGGTCAAAACTGGCATCGTCGTCGCGGTTGAGCAGCAGGCGCAGGTAGGCAAGCACGTCCTTGATTTCCGCCCGCTCGTAAAAGCGCAGGCCGCCATAGACACGATAGGGAATGCCGGCGCGCAGCAGCGCCTGTTCCAGCACCCGAGACTGGGCATTGGAGCGGTACAGCACCGCCACGTCATCCCGGCTGCCGCCGCGCTCGAGCCAGCGCTCCACCTGCCGCACCACAAAGTCCGCCTCCTCCAGTTCGTTGAAGGCGCGGTAAATGCGGATGGGCGCGCCCTGTTCGCCGGCGGTCCACAGGTTCTTGCCCATCCTTCCGCTGTTGTGGGCAATTAGGGTATTGGCGGCCTTGAGGATGGTGGCGGTGGAGCGGTAGTTCTGCTCCAGCCGGATCAGGCGCACATCGGCAAAGTCGTCGCTGAAACGGTGCACATGCTCCACGCGCGCGCCGCGCCAGCCATAGATGGACTGGTCGTCATCCCCCACCACGAACAGCCGCCCGGTGCCGCCCGCCAGCACGCGCAGCCAGGCGTACTGCAACGCATTGGTGTCCTGAAACTCGTCCACGAGAATATGCTGAAAGCGCTGTTGATAGTGCGCCAGCAGCCGCGGGTTCTTCAGCCACAGTTCATGGGCGCGCAGCAGCAGCTCGGCAAAGTCCACCAGTCCGTTCTGCTGGCACTGCTGCTCATAGGCGCGATAAACACGCAGCAACGTCTCCACAAAGGGGTTGTGCTGCGGATCGATATGGGCGGCGCGCAGCCCTTCTTCCTTGTTGCCGTTGATAAAGCTCTGCACCTGACGCATCGGCCACTGCTGTTCGTCCAGCTCCAGATCACGCAGCAGGCGCTTGAGCAGGCGCTTCTGATCGTCGCTGTCGATCACCTGAAAGTTCTGCGGCAGGCCTGCCTCTTGCCAGTGCTGGCGCAGCAGGCGATAGGCGATGCCGTGAAAGGTGCCCAGCGTCAGCCCCTCCGCCTTGCCGCCGATGAGGTCGAACGCCCGCCCGCGCATTTCGCTAGCGGCCTTGTTGGTAAAGGTGACCGCCAGAATGTTGTAGGGCGACACGCCCAGCGCCTCCACCAGCCAGCCGATACGATGCACCAGCACGCGCGTCTTGCCGGAGCCGGCGCCCGCCAACACCAGCGCATGGGTATCCACCGGCAGGGTGACCGCTTCGCGTTGTGCATCATTGAGATCGTTGAGTAGAAATGAGACGTCGTCCATGCCGCTTCCGTGAAGTTTTTATGAATTTTGCCGTCGAAGGAGGGAATTTTCTTGCAATCAAAGGGGGCTTCGTGGTAAAAAAACGACCCATCAACCTTTGACTGATCCGCAAACCTTGCGTGAGTAGGTAGTATACCCCGCTCTGAATCCCTATCCCGACCGATGCGCACTGCACTGTCTGATCCAGACGATTCAGAGGAGGCTGTATTAAATGAACAGGAGGAACTTTCCCCATGAGCGAACACATCGTAAACGTGAGCGATGAAACCTTTGAAAGTGAAGTGCTGCAGGCCGACCAGCCCGTACTGGTGGATTTCTGGGCCGAATGGTGCGGTCCCTGCAAGATGATCGCCCCCATTCTGGACGAAATCGCCCAGGAATATGCCGGCAAGCTGAAGATTGCCAAGCTGAATATCGACGACAACCCGGCCACACCGCCTAAGTATGGCGTACGCGGCATCCCCACACTGATGCTGTTCAACAACGGTGAAGTGACCGCCACCCAGGTGGGCGCGCTGTCCAAGTCCCAGTTGAGCGAATTCCTCAACAGCAACCTGTAAGCCTGCCCCCTCGGATGCGGCCGGCGCCGCATCCTGCCCTCTTCGCCGTCCGGCAGAACAAAAACTCTTTAACACATCCAACACCCGAACATTTCAAGGACAACAACCCGTATGAACCTGGCAGACCTCAAGAAAAAGTCCGTCGCTGAACTGCTGAAAATTGCTGAAGAACTCGGCCTGGAAAACCTGGCGCGCCTGCGCAAGCAGGACATCATCTTTTCCATCCTCAAGGCCAAGGCGGCCCGCGGCGAAGACATCTACGGCGAAGGCGTGCTGGAAATCCTGCCGGACGGCTTCGGTTTCCTGCGCTCCGCCGACAGTTCCTATCTGGCGGGGCCGGACGATCTGTACGTCTCCCCCAACCAGATCCGTCGCTTCGGCCTGCGCACCGGCGATACCATTCAGGGCAAGATCCGCCCGCCCAAGGAAGGCGAAAAGTATTTCGCCCTGCTGAAGGTGGAGAAGGTCAACTTTGAAGACCCCGAAGTGGCGCGCCGCAAGATCGCCTTCGAGAACCTCACGCCGCTGCACCCCACCCGCCGCATCAAGCTTGAGCTGGGCAACGGCACCACCGAAGACATCACCCCGCGCATTATCGATCTGGCAGCACCGGTGGGCTTCGGTCAGCGCGGCCTGATCGTGGCTCCGCCCAAGTCGGGCAAGACGGTGATTCTGCAGAACATCGCCCACTCCATCGAGCACAACTATCCGGATGCGCACCTGATCGTGCTGCTCATTGACGAACGTCCGGAAGAAGTGACCGAGATGGAGCGCACCGTCCGCGGTGAAGTGGTCGCCTCCACCTTTGACGAACCCGCCACCCGTCACGTGCAGGTGGCGGAAATGGTCATCGAAAAGGCCAAGCGCCTGGTGGAGCACAAGACGGATGTCATTATCCTGCTCGACTCCATTACCCGCCTCGCGCGCGCCTACAACACGGTGGTGCCTGCTTCAGGCAAGATCCTTACCGGTGGCGTGGACGCCAACGCCCTGCACCGTCCCAAGCGTTTCTTCGGTGCGGCGCGCAACATCGAGGAAGGCGGCAGCCTCACCATCCTCGCCACCGCACTGGTGGACACCGGCTCCAAGATGGACGAAGTGATCTTCGAGGAATTCAAGGGCACCGGCAACATGGAGCTGCACCTGTCCCGTCATCTGGCTGAAAAGCGCCTCTTCCCAGCAATCAACATTCCCAAATCGGGCACGCGCAAGGAAGAACTGCTGCTCAAGCCGGACGAACTGCAGGCTGCCTGGGTGCTGCGCCGCTTCCTCAGCAACATGGAAGAGAGCGAAGCACTGCAGACGCTCATCGACCAGATGAAGCACACCAAGACCAACGAAGAGCTCTTCATGGCGATGAAAAACCACGCCTAGTAGTTGAAAGCACGGAAACGGGCTTCTATAATGCTCTGTTTCCGGGAAACCCCCTTATAAACGATTGCAGGAACACAGCTATGAAACCAGGTATTCACCCAGAGTACAGAGAAGTCGCGTTTCAGGACATCGCCACCGGCGATATCTTCCTGACCCGCTCCACAGCCAAGACCTCTGGCGATACCATCGAGATCGACGGCAAGGAAGTCCCCGTGATTCGCGTGGAAATTTCCAGTGCTTCCCACCCCTTCTACACCGGCAAGCAGACCCTGGTGGATACCGAAGGTCGCGTGGAAAAGTTCCGTCAGAAGTATGGTATGCGCAAGTAAGCCTTGCTTGGCACTCAGTGAAAAGGGCCGCACATGCGGCCTTTTTCGTATCTACATATTACAGCTACCCTCTTCGGCACGAAACATGCTAACGTTTTCATCATGAAACGACTGCTGACACGCCTTCTCATTCTGGCACTGCCTGCTCCCCTGCTGGCGGCAGATGACTGCCTGCCCGCCGATCCTGCCGCCCTCAAGTGGCGCACGGTACAGTATGTGGTGCGCGGTGATCTGATTACCGCCGACAATATCAATATCGTGCTCGAGGGCGTGGTGGCGCCGCACCCCGCACGCCCCAACAAGTGGTATCAGCGCGAAGATGAACCGCTGGCGCGGCAGGCCAAGCTGTTTCTGCTCAAGCTGTTCGCCAATCACGACATGAAGGTTGGCGTGGGCTACGACAAGGTAAAGACGGACAGGTTTCTGCGCGAAGTCGGCCATCTTTATTACCGCGACAAGCAGGGGCGCATCCACTCCGTGCAGCAGGCCCTGATCAATGCCGGCCTTGCACTGGCGGCCACCAACCCGCCCAATCTCAAGCATCAGACCTGCTACTATCGCGCCGAAAAGTCGGCTCGCGAGCGGGGCATCGGCATCTGGGGCGTGGCGAAAAAGTATCCTGATCTCTACTACCCGATTCTGCCGAGCAGCAAGATTACCGCACAGGATACCGGCTACCGCATCATCAAGGGGCCGGTAAAACGCTCTCTCTCCATCCGCGGATTTGAAGCGGTCAATCTGGACACCACCGGCATCCGCATTCCTGAAGCGGATTTCAAACGCTACTGGAAACCTCGCGACCTGCAGGCGCTCAAGGGGCAGACCATCGAAGTGCGCGGCCGCCCCTACTATGTGAAAGGCCACATGTACATGATCGTGCGCCACCCCTGGAGCATCGACCGCCTCAATCCCGTGTATAGCGAAGGCCAGCTGGTAAAATAGCTTTTTAACCTGCTGGAATCATGCACCATGACCCAACTGAAGAATGATCGTTTTCTGCGCGCCCTGCTCAAGCAGCCCGTCGATCGCACTCCCGTCTGGATGATGCGCCAGGCCGGCCGCTACTTGCCGGAATACCGCGAAGTGCGCAAGCAGGCCGGCTCCTTCATGGACCTGTGCCGCAATACCGAGCTGGCTACCGAGGTTACCCTGCAGCCGCTGCACCGCTTTCCACTGGATGCTGCCATCCTCTTTTCCGACATTCTCACCATTCCGGACGCCATGGGCCTGGGGCTGCGCTTTGAAGCCGGTGAAGGCCCCGTTTTCGAGCGCCCAGTTCGCAGCGGGGCAGATGTGGCCCGGCTGGGTGTGCCTGACATGGAGCAGGATCTGGGTTATGTGATGGATGCGGTGCGCAGCATTCGCAAGGCCCTCGATGGCGAGGTGCCGCTGATCGGCTTTTCCGGCAGCCCGTGGACGCTGGCCACCTATATGGTGGAAGGCGGCAGCTCCAAGACCTTCGGCAAGGTCAAGGCAATGATCTACGATGACCCCGCCACAGCCCACAAGCTACTGGAGATCCTTGCGGATGCGGTCACCGAGTATCTTAACGCGCAAATCCGCGCCGGTGCGCAGGCGGTGCAGATCTTCGACACCTGGGGCGGCGTGCTGACCCCGCGGGATTTTCAGGAGTTCTCGCTCGCCTATATGGAACGCATTGTTGAGGGTGTGATTCGCGAACACGAAGGACGCCAGGTACCCGTCATTCTGTTCACCAAAGGTGGTGGCCAGTGGCTGGAAGTGATGGCAGAAAGCGGCGCCGACGCCCTGGGACTGGACTGGACCATCGATATTGGCGAGGCACGCCAGCGCGTGGGTGACAAGGTGGCCCTGCAGGGCAATATGGATCCCTCCATGCTGTATGCCGCCCCCGAACGCATCGAAGAGGAAGTGCGCCTGATTCTTACCAGCTACGGACAGGGTTCAGGCCATGTCATGAACCTGGGGCACGGCATTCATCCGGATGTGCCCGTGGAACACGCTCAGGCCTTTGTGGAGGCCGTGGTGCGCCACAGCCCGGCCTTTCATCAGGATTGAACCTTGTCTTCCACCCAACAAAAAACCGCGCCAGGGCGCGGTTTTTTTGTTGGGTGATTTACCAGCGCCCCTTATAACTCGCTGGCCCGCATGATTTCGTCAGCGTAATGCAGCGCTTCGGTATAACAGGTCCTCACCTGAACAGGTGAGACGCCCGGGGGGAGTGCAAAATTGACCTCACCCTTCTCCAGTGACTCGATGATATGCAGGGCGGCACCGGCATGGCCAGCGTGCTCCAACAGGGCCAACTGCAGCGCCTTCTGCAGTTTCAGCTCACGCACGATTTCATGCAACGGCCGATCCAAAATGACATCCAGCAGCGAAAACAGCCCCGCGGTATAAAACATGTCGCGGTCGCCCTGCACGATCTCACCCATACACGCACAGAACTGCGCGCGAATCAAGGCGGTGCGGGCCAGCTCCGGCAAGTCATCGCTCAGATCGGTCATCAGGTAGGTCTGCACCCACAGTTTGAGTCGTTCCATACCCAAGCGACGTACCGCATCGAGAATGGAGTACAGGTAGCCCTCGCCTTCGTGCAGGAAACGGTTGGCCATGCGCACCACCTGTTCACTCATGCTCACATCCTGCTGCAGCAGGTAGGTCAGCTCATTGAGATTCAGTTTGGGATCCTCAAGCTTGCGCAACACCTGCAGAACCCGCACTTGCGAAGGCTGTAGCGGCTTTTCCTCTTTCAGTTTCGGCTTGAGGTAAAAGGGACCGGTAAAAAACTTGAAACCGTGATAGCGGCAGAAGACAAACTGCTCATGCGTCTTGACATTGCCAGCAATCCAGTGCGCCCGATCACGCACCCCAGGGAACATGGACGTGATCGTGTTGGGGCCACCGGCAGGCAGATCTGCGCGTACATAGCGGATCTTGCTTTCATCAAAAGGCAGCGGGCTGCTGAAGTCGTACTGGGTTACGCCCAGCAGAAAGTGATAAATGGTGACAAGCTGCTCAATATCCTGCCAGTAGGGTTTATGTATGGCGCGCCAGTCGGTTGCGACAATGACGCCAGAAGACAACAGGGGGATTTTTTCCAGCACAGCATCCTGCACGAGGCGGGGCGGCAGTTCAATAAAAAGTGGCGCCTGGTTGGCAACCTTTTCCCAGTCCATCTCCGCTACCAGCTCAAGGAAGGCGCGCAAATTATCTTCATCCAAGCTCCCCTCGTCTTCAGAGAGGTCCAGATGGTTAGCGCGAAAGATCAGCTGATAGGCCTTCACCTTCAGCTGGGGCGAAAAGATGGGCTGCCGAACGAAATAAAATGTGTCATGAACCTTCACTGCCATACCACGGCCTCGCTCGCCATTGTCGTGCGCCAATCCGGCACCTTGTTATTCCACCGGTTTGAATTCATCCGGCAGCTGCACATCTTCATCGCCGAAGAGAAACTTTTCCATCTCTTCCATGAGAAACTTGCGCGCTTTCGGGTCTAGGCTGGAGAGGCGGTATTCATTGATCAGTACAGTCTGATGCTGCAGCCACTGTTTCCACGCCTCCTTGGAGACATGCTCATAAATCTTCTGACCCAGAGGCCCTGGAAACGGCGGGTGATCCAGCCCTTCCAGTTCCTGTTTCAACTTGACGCAATGCACCTTACGACTCATCCTGAACCTCCATCAACAGCTTTTTGACCGGCGCGGGCAGCGGCAGCGCAAGTGCTTCCTGCAACGGCCACCATGCGCCCGTATCCGGTGTCGGATTTGGCAGATGAGTGTGCCACAGATACGGAGCAATATCCAGATGAAAGTGCGTGAAGGTGTGCCGAAAGGGCGGCAAGGGCACACCGCGAGGCGTTTCCACCTGCGCAAAGACGTGTAGCCCGCCCCACAATCCACCCTGATCACGCTCTACCAGCCACACCCGATCGTCATTGACACAGATCTGCCACATCACTTCCCGCACGGGTAAGGCCTTGCGAGGCCGCGGTGTGGGCAACTCGGATACTCTATTCTGTTGCACAGCCACGCAGTCTTTCTCGAAAGGACACACCTCACACCGTGGCCGCGAGCGCGTACACACGGTCGCGCCCAGATCCATCTGTGCCTGCGTATAGTCGGGCATCAGCTCACACTCTGCCGGTAGCAGCTGCTCCGCCAGCATCCACAGTCGCTCACTGACCGCACGCTCGCCCGCCCAGCCCTCCACGCCGAACAGCCTGCACAGCACCCGCTTTACATTGCCATCCAGGATCGCTTCGCGCTGCCCATAGGCCTGTGCCACGATGGCTGCCGCGGTGGAGCGCCCGATGCCCGACAGCGCTTCCCAGCCGAGCCGGTCCATGGGAAAACCACCTTCTGCCACGATCTGCTGTGCGGCCCTGTGCAGATTGCGCCCGCGGGCGTAATAGCCCAGTCCGCTCCACAAAGCCAGCACCTCTGACACATCGGCCGCGGCCAGTGCCTCCACGTCCGCGAAACGCGCCATGAAACGCGCAAAATAAGGGATCACCGTCTGCACCTGTGTCTGCTGCAGCATCACCTCCGCCACCCACACCCGATAGGGCGTACGCGGGTGCTGCCACGGCAAATCGTGGCGGCCGTGCACACTGTGCCACGCCAGCAGGCGCTGCGCAAAGTCCTTGACAGGGGGGTCCCCGACTTTTTCAGAATCGTTTTTTTTCATTCGCCGCGCTGCACTTTTGCAAACCCTTAAATCCGCTATACTATAGTGATTCATGCACCCACTGACACGAACCCATGCAGATTATCCTCAACGGCGAACCCTACGAACTGAAAGATGGCGCCACCGCCGCGGAGCTGGTGCAGCAACTGGAACTGACTGGCAAGCGCATCGCCATGGAGCGCAACGAAACCATCGTGCCGCGCAGCCAGTATGAACAGACCGAGCTGCAGCCGGGCGATCGCATCGAAATCATCCACGCCGTCGGCGGCGGCTGATCACAATCCAAGAGAGTCAACATGAACGATACCTTTGAACTGGCAGGCAAGACCTACTCCTCCCGTTTGCTGGTGGGCACCGGTAAATACAAGGATCTGGCGGAAACCAAGGCAGCCATCGAAGCCTCGGGCGCGGAAATCGTCACCGTGGCCATCCGCCGCACCAACATCGGCCAGAACCCCAACGAGCCCTCCCTGCTGGAGGTAATTCCGCCGGAAAAATACACCCTGCTGCCCAACACCGCCGGCTGCTTCGACGCGGAGTCGGCCGTGCGCACCTGCCAGCTGGCCCGCGAACTGCTGGACGGCCACAGTCTGGTAAAGCTGGAAGTCCTCGGCGACGTGGAAACCCTCTACCCCAATGTGCTGGAAACCCTCAAAGCAGCGCGCACGCTCATTGACGACGGCTTCCAGATCATGGTCTATACCTCCGATGACCCGATCATCGCCAAGGAGTTCGAAGACATGGGCTGTGTGGCAGTCATGCCGCTGGGCTCCCTGATCGGCTCCGGCATGGGCATCGTCAATCCCTACAACATCCGCATGATCAAGGAGCGCCTGACCGTCCCCGTGCTGGTGGACGCCGGCGTCGGCACCGCCTCCGATGCGGCCGTAGCCATGGAGCTGGGTTGTGACGGCGTGCTGATGAATACCGCCATCGCTGCGGCAAAGGATCCGGTACTCATGGCCTCCGCCATGAAAAAGGCAGTGCAGGCCGGGCGCGAAGCCTATCTGGCGGGACGCATGCCGCAGCGTATCTATACCGCCAGCCCCTCGTCACCGGACGAAGGCATCTTCTTCGACAAGCCCGCCTCATGAGCGAACAGGGGCAGACGCCGGGCGAAATCTTTCGCCGCGGCATCAAATCCTTCGTGCTGCGCCAGGGGCGCATGACCAAGGGACAGCAGCGGGCTTACGACCTACTGTGGCCCCGCTATGGCGTACCCTATTCGCCTGAACCGCTCGATCTTGCCAAACTATTCGGCAACAACCACCCCGTATGGCTGGAAATCGGTTTCGGCATGGGCCAGAGTCTCGCGCAGATGGCGGAAAAGCGCCCGCAGGAAAACTTCCTCGGCGTGGAAGTACACAAGCCGGGCGTGGGTGCCCTGCTGATGGAGGTGGAAAAGCGCGGCCTGACCAATGTGCGCGTCAGCAATCACGATGCGGTGGAAGTGGTGCGCAACCAGCTGCCCCCCGAAAGCCTCGCCGGCATCATGGTGCTCTTTCCCGACCCGTGGCACAAGAAGCGCCACCACAAGCGTCGCCTGATCCAGCCCCCCTTTGTGGAGCTGCTTGCTTCGCGCCTACAGCCGGGCGGGCTACTGCACTTGGCCACCGACTGGGAAGACTACGCCGAGCAGATGCTTGAGGTGTGTGATGCCGAGCCGTCGCTGGAAAACGTGGCCGGCCCCGGCCAGTATCATCCCCGCCCTGACTGGCGCCCGCTCACCAAGTTTGAACAGCGCGGTCAGCGCCTTGGCCATGGCGTCTGGGACCTAATCTACCGCAAGCGCTAAAAACCGGACCTGAACCAACGCTTCACATCGAAACCGGCTTGCAACGTCCTGCGCAGGCATGACCGCCAGCCGTTTAGCCTCGCTAAAGAAAGGCCTCGATTACATCGTTAAGAAACGCCTGCCCCTGCTCGGTGAGCGTCCAAGCATCATTCTGCTGCACCAGCAATCCCTTTTCCTGCAGGGCATTCAATGTCGGTAGAACGACCTCGCGCGACACGCCTGTCACCGCCTCAAACTCGGCCAAAGCAAACGGCTCAAACAGCCGCAAGCGGTTGAGCATGTATTCAAACGGACGCTCCGTCAGCGGCACACTGTGCTGCCGCCCCATGCCACCGCGCTCGATTTCGGCCACATAGGCGCCGGGGCTGGCCGGCATCTGCGTGCGCAGAATCTCGTTGCGCTGCGCCAGCGTCAGCTTGCCGTGCGCCCCTGCCCCGAGACCGATATAGTCGCCATAGCGCCAGTAGTTGAGATTGTGGCGACAGGCTCTGCCCGGCTGCGCCCACGCCGAAACTTCATAATGCTCGAATCCCGCCGCCTGCAGCCGCGCGGCACACGCCTGCTGGATCTCAGTGGCCACATCATCGTCCGGCAGCCCCGGCGGCGGCTGGCGGTAGAACGGCGTATTGGGCTCGAGCGTCAGCTGATAATGGGACAGATGAGTAGGCGCATGGGCCAACGCGGCCTCGAGATCCGCCAGCGCATCGCCCACCGTCTGCCCGGGCAAGGCGAACATCAGGTCAATATTGAAATTGTCAAAGCCGGCGGCGCGCACCATGTCCAGCGCTGCATGCGCCTCGGCAGCGCTGTGAATCCGCCCCAGCGTCTGCAGCTGCCGGTCATCAAAACTCTGCACGCCCACCGACAGGCGATTGACGCCCGCCACGCGAAATGCCGCGAACTTTTCCGCCTCGGCCGTGCCCGGATTGGCCTCCAGCGTCACCTCCACCTCGGCGCCAAAGCCCAGCAGCGCACGCGCTTGGGACAGAAAATCTGCCAGCGCCTCGGGTGGCATGAGGCTGGGCGTGCCGCCCCCGAAAAAGAGAGCATGAATGTGCCGCCCCCAGATCAGCGGCAGTGTCTGCTCCAGCTGGCGCAGCAGCGCCGCAAAATAGGCCGCGTCGTCCACGGTGCGCTGGGTATGGGAATTGAAGTCGCAATAGGGGCACTTGCGCACGCACCACGGATAGTGCACATAGAGCGTCAGCGGCGGGGGAATCAGCGGGGCGCTCAAACCTTGAGCAGCCCCTGCTGTTGCAGCGTGCGAATCTGCTCCACCAGACTGTGCAGCGCCTGGGCGCGGTGGCTCAGCTGATGCTTGCGCTCGGGCGGCAGCTCGGCAGCACTGCACCCTTCGGCGGGCACATAGAACACCGGATCATAGCCGAAACCGCCTTCGCCGCGCGGCGCCTCGAGAATCTCGCCATTCCAGCGCCCCAGCGCAATCACTGGCGTGGGGTCTTCGGCATGACGCAGAAACACCATGGCGCAGTAAAAGCTCGCCTGTCGCTCGCCCGCAGGTACGTCGGCCAGCTCCGCCAGCAGCTTGTCGATATTACTGCTGTCGGTGGCCTCCGGCCCGGCAAAGCGGGAGGAGTAGATGCCGGGCGCCCCACCCAGCGCGGCCACTTCCAGCCCGGAGTCATCGCCAATGGCGGGCAGGCCGGTGCGCATGCACGCATGGCGCGCCTTGAGCAGCGCGTTTTCCACAAAGGTCAGCCCCGTCTCGTCCGCCTCATCGTCAAAGAGATCCGTCTGGGGAATCACCGTCCAGTCGAACGGTGCCAGCATTTCCCCCACTTCGCGCACCTTGCCGGCATTACCGCTGGCAAAGACCACTTTCATGCCGCCGCCTCCAGCACCGCTTTCTGCAGCGCGATCAGTTCGGCGATGCCCAGCGCGCCCAGTGCAAGCATTGCATCCAGTTCATCGCGACTGAAGGGCGCGCCCTCCGCGGTGCCCTGCACTTCAATAAAGCGACTGTCGTCGGTCATGACCAGATTCATGTCGGTTTCGGCAATGGAATCCTCGCAGTATTCCAGATCGAGGATCGGGTGCCCGTCCAGAACGCCCACCGAGGTGGCCGCCACATGATGCAGGATAGGGGCGTCTGAGAGCTTGCCCCCCCGCTGCAAGGTGCGAATGGCCAGCGCCAGTGCCACAAAACCGCCGGTAATCGCCGCCGTGCGCGTGCCGCCATCGGCCTGCAGCACATCGCAGTCCACGGTGATGGTACGCTCACCCAGTCTGGTCAGATCCACGCCGGCCCGCAAAGCACGTCCAATCAGGCGCTGGATTTCCACCGTGCGCCCGCCCTGCTTGCCGGCACTGGCTTCGCGTCGCATGCGCGTGCCGGTGGAACGGGGCAGCATGCCATACTCCGCCGTAATCCAACCCTGACCCTGTCCCTGAAGAAACGGCGGTACCCGCTCTTCCACGCTGGCATTGCACAGCACGCGGGTATCTCCCACGCTAATCAGCACGGAGCCTTCCGCATACTTCGTATAGCCCGGCTCAATCTGCACCGGACGCATTTCATCCGGCGCACGCCCGGAAGGCCGTTGCCACTGCTCGCTCATGTCTCACCTCGGTTCGATATAGAATGAACGCAATTATAACGAGGGACCCCGCACGCCATGAAAAGCATGACCGCCTTTGCCCGCACCCAGTGCAGCTACGACTGGGGGCTGGCCACCTGGGAGATCAAATCCGTCAATCACCGCTATCTGGAGCTGCATTTTCGTCTGCCGGAAGGCTGGCGCGAGCTGGAAATGGCCCTGCGGGAGCGGGCCAAACACCAGTTGGCCCGCGGCAAGGTGGAGTTCGCCCTCACCCTCACGCTGGATGCGCATCTGCAGCGTCCCAGCCTCAACGACGATGTGCTCAACGGCCTGATCGAGGTCATTCGCGACGTGCGCCTGCGCCTGCCTGCGGCCAGCCACCTTAACGCTGTGGAAATCCTCAAGTGGCCCGGCGTGATTGCCGAGCCGCAGCTGAACCGTGAACAGATGCTGGCAGATCTGACCGCCTGTGCCGAGCAGGCACTGCAGCAGCTCAATGCTGCCCGGGAGCGTGAAGGCGCCGCACTGAAGGCCCTGATTGAGCAACGCCTCAATGCCATGGAAAAACTGATCGAGCCCTTGACCGATGTGGTACCCGAAGCGGTCAAGAGCTACGAAACTCGCCTGCGAGAGCGTATCGCGCAGTTGCAGGCCGACGTGGACGAACAGCGCCTGGCGCAGGAGGTGGCTCTGATGGCGCAGAAGCTGGACGTGGCCGAAGAGCTTGACCGCCTGCGCACCAACATCAAGCTGGTGCGCGAGGCGCTGCAGGAGGAAGGCCCCATCGGCCGCCGGCTGGACTTCCTCATGCAGGAACTGAACCGCGAGGCCAACACCCTCGGCTCCAAGGCCAGTGACATGCGCCTGACCGAGGCGGCGGTGGAGCTGAAAGTGCTGATCGAACAGATGCGCGAACAGGTGCAGAATATCGAATAGGCACCTGGATCAGGGCATAAGACACCTGCGCAAAACCTCTGAATGCGCTCGCGTTGCAGACGTAATGACAGCAGACCCAAGGCGCGTGGCGCAACCTTCTATGGTGCCAAAAGCAGCACGCAAGACGCAAAGGGTGCTGCCATCCCGCCGCAACTCGAAGGTACAAGGCGATTCCGGCCCAATGCGGCGTTGCACCTCACTCGCATGGAATGACCATGCTGCGTTCGGTGGGCCTTGCCTTGAACCGGAATCGTCACTGTCGCGACCGTTCAGCGGCTTTGCAAACGTGCCATAAATTGACCTGTATCAACTTTTGCGGCAGTTTTTATTTGCAAACCGCCCGCGCCATCGTTAACATTTTGCTCAAGAATCCAAATAGAGCGCCCCCGGGCGCCATGAGCAACTCAACTGGAGAGCGCGTTATGAAAGAGCTCATCAACTTCCTGCTGGTCGTTTTGATCACCGTTATTATTCCCTACCTGATCATCTGGGGTGTCTACTTCGACATCCTGCCGGAGTCACTGGAAGTGATCATCAGCCTGATCGCGGTAGCCGCTGCCATTGCCATTATCGTGGGTGGCAACCTGTTCCTGATGTATTCCGACATCAAGACCAAGCGCTATAGCAAGAGCTAAGCACGACTTGTATCATCGTGTTCCAAAACGCCCGGTTCAGCCGGGCGTTTTTCGTTGCAGGCTTGTCATCCCTCAACCAACCCGTTAATATCGTGCCGTTTTTCTGCATGCAGGCGCGCCCGTGACCGAACCGACCAAATCACCGCTGCTGGACGACGCCACCGGCGAAACACCGCCACCAGCCCCCTCTGAAAAACCGACCCAAAAGCCTGCGCGCAAGAAACGGCGCTGGCTGTGGCTGACCGCGCTCGTCCTGTTCGTTCTCCTTCCAGCCTCGCTGGTGGGCTGGTACGCCGTCACCATCTACCCCACCCTGCCGGATGCATCGGAACTCAAGGATGTGCGCTATCAGGTCCCGCTGCGCATCCTGACCCACGACGGCAAACTGATCAGTGAGATTGGTACGCAGAAACGTATCCCGCTCAGCTACGACCAGATTCCGCAGCGCATGACGCAGGCGATCATCGCCGCCGAAGACGAAAACTTCTTCTCCCACCCCGGCATCGACCCCAAAGGGCTGGCCCGTGCCGTCTATCAGCTGATCACCACCGGGCACAAGAAATCGGGTGGCTCCACCATTACCATGCAGGTGGCGCGCAACTTCTTCCTGTCGCGCAAGAAGACCTTTCTGCGCAAGCTTAACGAAATCGTGCTCTCTCTGAAGATCGAACACCAGCTTTCCAAGCCGGAAATCCTTGCGCTGTATCTCAACAAGATTTTCCTAGGCCACCGCAGTTATGGTGTGGCCGCGGCCGCACAGACCTATTATGGCAAGGACATTCACGAACTGACGCTGGACGAATACGCCATGCTGGCCGGCCTGCCCAAGGCGCCGTCCGCCTACAACCCCATCACCAATCCGGAGCGTGCCAAGCTGCGCCGCGACTATGTGCTGCGACGCATGCACGAACTGGGCTTTATCAGCGAAGCCAAAATGCGCGAGGCGATGGCACAGCCGGTGCACGCCAAACTCTCCGGCGCACGCATTGAGGTGGAAGCCGGCTATGTGGCCGAAATGGCGCGTGCCTGGGCGGAAGAACGCTACGGCCAAAAAGCGTTGGAAATGGGGCTGACCATTATTACCAGTGTGGATAGCCGCCTGCAGCAGGCAGCCAATGAGGCTGTGCGCCGCGGCCTGCTCGACTACGAACGCCGCCACGGCTATCGCGGCCCGGCCGGTCATCTTGCCCCCGCAGAAATGGTGGATGATGAAGCCGTTCAAAAGGCACTGGAGGCCTTGCCTGCACCCGGCCATCTCAAACCTGCTGTGGTTACCGAGGTCACCAAAAAGATCGCGCGCGCCCGTCTGGTGGACGACACAGAGATTGAACTGCCCTTTGATCCGGCACTCAAGTGGGCCGCTGCGTTTATCGATGTAAATCACAAGGGCCCTGCACCCACCTCGCCTTTTGAGGTGGTCAAGGTGGGCGACCTGATCTACGTGGAGCAACGGGATGATCAATGGCTGCTGGCGCAGATCCCTAGGGTGCAGGGAGCACTGATATCCATCGACACCCACGACGGCCGTGTGCTGGCGTTAGTAGGCGGCTTTGACTACTTCGCCAGCAAGTTCAACCGCGCGGTGCAGGGCAAGCGCCAGATCGGTTCCAATATCAAACCATTCCTGTATTCGGCTGCTCTGGACAAGGGCTATACCGCCGCCACCATCATCAACGATGCACCGGTGGTATTCCACGACAAGGCGCTGGAAGACGTATGGCGCCCCGAAAACGACTCCGGGCGCTTTTACGGCCCGACACGCCTGCGCGTCGCTCTTACTCACAGCCGCAACCTGGTATCGATCCGCATTCTGCAGGATATCGGCATCAGGTACGCCATCGACTATATCAGCCGCTTCGGCTTCCCCAAGGAGGAACTGCTGCGCCACGCCGACCTGTCGCTGGCGCTCGGTACGCCTCAGTTCAGCCCGTGGCAGGTAGTGCGCGGCTACAGCACCTTTGCCAACGGCGGCTATCTGATCGATCCGTGGTTCATTGAAACGGTGCAGAACTTCAATGGCAAGCCTGACTATGAAGCCCAGCCCAGGACCGCCTGCTCGCCGGAAGCGCCCTGCCTCGCCGACGACCCGCTGGCGGCACCGCGCGTCATTTCACCGCAAAACGCCTATATCATGACCACCATCATGCAGGACGTGATCCGCCATGGCACCGGCCGCCGGGCACGCGTGCTCAACCGCAGCGACATCGCCGGCAAGACCGGCACCACCAACGACCAGAAGGATGCGTGGTTCTCCGGCTTCAACCCCAAAGTCGCCACCACGGTCTGGGTCGGCTACGATGAACCGGCCACGCTGGGGCGCCGCGAATTCGGCAGCCGCGCCGCCCTGCCCATCTGGATCGACTACATGCGCGTGGCGCTAGCAGACCAGCCCGAGCAGCCGTTCCCCAAACCCACCGGGCTGGTGGAAGTGCCCATCGACCCCAAAACCGGCCAGGCCGTCCCACCCGGCACAGCGGGTACCAAAATGGAACTCTTCCGCGAAGCCTTTGCACCGAAAGTGCCCGAGAAAAGCCAGCAGGAGATGGAACACACCATCAACGAACTGTTCCAGTAACCGCAGCCCTGCCATTTGCGGCTACAATCCCCAAGAGGCAACCGGGGAGAAAACCATGGACTGGAATGCACTTGTGCAGGCCATCGAGGCCGCAGGCGGCCCTGCGCTGACCCTCATTTCTGCCCACCCGGTCGGTGGCGGCGACATCCACGAAGCCTGGCGACTGCACTGCGAAGAGGGCGACTACTTCCTGAAGACCAACCGACCCGCCAGCCTGCCCATGTTTCGCAGCGAAGCTCACGCCCTGGCGGTGATTTACGCCACCCATACCATCCGCTGCCCCAAACCTTATGCGGTTGGAGAAGGGGGCGGCAAGGCCTTTCTGCTCATGGAGTATCTCCCCTTGGGCGCCCGGGGCAACGAACGTGACCGCGGCCGCGCACTGGCTCTCATGCACCATCACCTGAGCGATAACGGCTGCTTCGGCTGGGACGAGGACAACTACATCGGCCATACGCTGCAGCCCAATGGCTGGGACACCGACTGGGTGCATTTCTACGGCGAGAAACGCCTGCGCCATCAGCTGAAGCTGGCCCAGGCCGCAGGCGGGGGTCCCCGACTTTTTGAAAAGGGCGAAAAACTCATCGAGGCCCAGCCCGCTTTTTTCAGCACCTATACGCCCAAACCCAGCCTGCTGCATGGTGATCTGTGGGGCGGCAACAGCGCCTTTACCGAGGATGGCGAACCGGTCATTTACGACCCGGCCAGCTATTACGGCGACCACGAAGCCGACATCGCCATGACGGAACTGTTCGGTGGTTTCGGCAGGGATTTCTACGCCGCCTACCGCGAAGTCTTCCCGCTGGATGAGGGCTATCGCGTGCGGCGCGAGCTTTACAACCTCTACCACCTGCTCAATCACTTCAATTTGTTCGGTGGCGGATACGCCCGCAGTGCCGAACGCACCATCGACGCCCTGCTCGCGGAAGTGCTGTGAACACCTATGCCCTTGCCATTACCGGCTCTGGCGGCGCAGGCGTGGTCACCGCAGGCACCCTCCTGCTCAATGCCGCTGCCCGCGCCGGCTACTACGGCTGGATGCTCAAGTCCTTCGGCCCGCAGATTCGCGGCGGCGAGTCCTCGGTCATGCTCTACCTGAGCGATGCACCCATCGAGCGGGTGCTGGACCGTTTTGATCTGCTGCTGGGGCTGGACTGGAAGGGCTTCGAACGTTTTGCCGACGAAGTCCCACTCCACGACAACGCCGTGGTGTGGCACGACAGCCACGCCCACCCGCCCGAGCTGCTGCAGAGATGCAGCCTGCGTGCCCTGCCGCTCAACGACACCGCCCGCACCTTTGACAAGGGGCGCATCAATATGGTCGCCACCGGTGCACTGGCCGCCGAACTGGGTCTGCCGCTGGATGCCGTTCAGGACGCGGTGCACAAGCTGCTGAGCCGCAAGGGGGACGCCGTGGTCGAAGCTGGCCAGCAGCAGGTGGCCGCCGGCCATGCCCTCATCGAAACCCCGTCAGCACCCCTGCGCAACTGGCACAGACAAACTACACCCCGTTGGGTAGCGGCGGGCAACCCGCTCACCGGACTGGGCCTGCTGCGCGGCGGTGTTCGCTTCGTAAGCGCCTATCCCATTACCCCGGCCACCGATCTGCTGGAGTGGCTCGCGCCCCGGCTGCCCACACAGAGCGGCGTGCTCATTCAGGCGGAAGACGAACTTGCCGCCATCAACATGGCCATCGGCGCCAGCTTTACCGGCACGCCGGCCGCCACTGCCACCTCCGGCCCCGGGCTGGCGCTCATGACCGAAGGCATCGGACTGGCCATCGCCAGCGAAACGCCGGTGACACTGATCAATGTCAATCGCGGCGGCCCCTCCACCGGTATCCCTACCAAGTCGGAACAGTCGGATCTGGAGACCCTGCTGTTCGCCCCACACGGCGACAGCCCGCATATCGTGGTCGCACCACTGGGCTTCAGCGACCTTGCCCCCACCGCCCAGTGGGCGGCCTATCTGGCCGACCGGCTGCAGACCGTGGCCATGGTGGCATCGGAACAGGCACTGGCGCAGGCCAGCGCCATCGTGGAGCCGGTTCCCGACCTCGGCCTGCAGGCTGAACGCCTGCGCCCGGCCGGCAAGGCCTGCCGCTATGCGCCCACGGAAAGCGGCGTCTCGCCCATGCCGCTGCCCGCACTGGACGATGCCCGCTACGTGGCCGACGGATTGGAACATACCGAGTGCGGCGTGCCCTCCAGCTTTGCGACCGACCACCGTGCCCAGCTGGAGAAGCGTCAGCGCAAGCTGGAAACATTTGACTATGGCGCGCGGGCGCTGGCGTGGGAAGGCCCCGAAGACCCCGACACCGTGCTGATCGCCATCGGCAGCCTGTGGCCTACCGCCGTGGCCGTCGCCGATGAGCGCACCACAGCGGGACATCCCACCGCGGTGCTGGGCCCCCGCCTGCTGATGCCCCTGCCCGCTGAACAAATCGATGCCCGACTGGCGCAGGCCAGACAGGTGTGGGTGCTGGAAAACAACCACAGCGCCCAGCTGTATCACTATCTGCGCGGGCACCTGAATACGCCGCTGCATAGCTTCGCACAACCCGGCCCGCTGCCCATCCAAGCCGGCGAGGTGCTTGCCGCGCTGGAGGAGACACCATGACCGCTTTCGCCAACGACTACAAGTCCGACATTCACCCGGTATGGTGCCCCGGCTGCGGGCACTTCATGGTGCTGCGTGCGCTGACGCAGTCCCTGGCATGGCTCGAGCTGGATAAGAACAGCACCGCTATCTTTTCGGGCATCGGCTGCTCCTCGCGCCTGCCCGCCTATGTGGACACCTATGGGTTTCACGGTCTGCACGGGCGCGCCCTGCCGCTGGCCACGGGCGCCAAACTGGCCCATCCGGAACTGAACGTCATCGTGGTGTCCGGCGACGGTGATGCCTACGCCATCGGCGGCAATCACTTTCTGCACGCCTGCCGCCGCAATCTGGACATGACGCTGATCGTGATGGACAACGCCGTCTATGGCATGACCAAGGGGCAACCGTCGCCCACCACCGAGCCCGACTGGAAAAGCAAGCTGGCGCCACAGGGCACCCATCTTCGCCCCTTCAAGCCCGCGGCAATGGCACTGTCCGCCGGCGCCAGCTTCGTAGCGCGAGGCTTTGCCGGCAATCCAGCCGAGCTGAGCAAACTGATCACCGCCGGCATCCAGCACCGCGGCTTCAGCTTCATCGAAGTGCTCAGCCCATGCGTCACCTTTCGACCCGAGGAGCTCAACTGGCGCCACGAAGCCGAGCCGCTGGATGCACCCCCGACCGATGACCTGTGCACCGCCATGCACAATCTGCTCAATCATCACCACCTCACCACTGGCATTTACTATCAGGCCGACCTGCCGGTGTGGACGCCCGACACTGCAGAGCCTGTGCCGCTGCAACAGCTCGAGGAGGACTTTCAGCCATGAGTGATGCCACCTGTGCCCAGGCCCGTCTGCTGCTCAGCAACCTGCTCGCGATGATGCGCGATACCGCCCATACCCTTGAGGCTCATCACAACCCGGCCGCCAGTGCCGCACTGACCCAGTGGGTCGATGGACTGACGCTGCAGAAGGACCACCTCTTTGCCCTGTGTGAACACGCCCCCCTCCTGCCCCCCTGGGAAGCACCCGACTGCCCGTGCATCAGCCAGTTCATGGATGGCGTGCACTACCTAATCGACGCTGAAGGTGCTCACCAACTGGCCCAGCAGGCGGTGCGCGCCCTGTACGGCTGGTATCAGCAGCATCCGGACCTGCCCGAGCAGCCCGAACTGATGCGCCAGCTGGAAACCCTGCTGCAGACCCTCACCCCGCCTGCAGCAAACGGCCGCGCCACGCCCGAACACCCCGATGATGACACCGAACCGGTGAACGAGGAAGGCAGCTGATCACGCAGCTGATAAAATAGGCCAGTTATCAGCTAAAGGAGCATCACCATGCGCATCATTCTGTTGGGCGCCCCCGGCGCCGGCAAGGGTACACAGGCCCAGTTTCTGAGCAAGCACTTCAATATCCCGCAGATCTCCACCGGCGACATGCTGCGCGCCGCCATCGCAGAAGGCACCGAACTGGGCAAAAAGGCCAAGGAGTACATGGACGCTGGCCAGCTGGTGCCGGACGACGTCATCGTGGGGCTAGTCAAGGAGCGCATTACCCAGCCCGACTGCAAGAACGGCTTTCTGTTGGACGGTTTCCCGCGCACCGTCGCCCAGGCCGATGCGCTGAAGGCGGCCGGCGTGCCCATCGACGCCGTTATCGAAATCGACGTGCCGGACGACGTGATCGTGGAACGCCTCTCCGGCCGCCGCGTGCACCCGGCCTCCGGGCGTACCTACCACATCGTGTACAACCCGCCCAGGCAGGACGGCGTGGACGACATCACCGGCGAGCCGCTCATCCAGCGGGACGACGACAAGCCAGAAACCATCCGCAAGCGCTTGGCGGTTTATCACGAGCAGACCGCGCCGCTGGTGGACTACTACCGCCGCGAAGCCGAACAAAATCCTGCACTGAAATACATCCATGTGGACGGCACCCAGACCATCGACAAGGTGGAGCAGGAAATCCTCGCTGCGCTGGAAGGCTGAAAAGGCGTTGACAGCCCCCAGGGCGTTGGCTAAAATGCGCCAATCTTTTCGGCCAGGTAGCTCAGTTGGTAGAGCAAGGGATTGAAAATCCCTGTGTCGGCAGTTCGATTCTGCCCCTGGCCACCATCTTTAGAAGCCGGTTTTCACAACCGGCTTTTTTGTCTGCCCGCGGGAGTGGTGGAATTGGTAGACACGCCAGATTTAGGTTCTGGTGCCGAAAGGCGTGAGAGTTCGAGTCTCTCCTCCCGCACCATTTCAACCTAAATCCGCAACCCCGCTACCAGCCGTTTCGGGTGGATCAGCAGATCCAGCGCTTCGCTCGCACTGCGTACCACCATGTCTGCTGCTTCCAGGGTTTCAAAGCAGGCCCCCTCCGCATCGATCACCCCAATACCCAGCACCGCAGCCCGCAGCATCAGGCGGTCGTTACGCCCGTTTCCCAGCGCTGCCGTATGCAACGGATTCAGTTCATGCAGCAGATCCAGCTTGCCACGGTCCTGCGGATGGTCTGACGGCAACACATGCACCTGCACGGGCAGACCAGCCAGCGCCCTTTCCACACTGCCATAGGTGTCGGCCGTAACCACGTGCACGGCCACCTGCGCCGCAAGCGTCTGCAGACGCAGCGCAATATCCTCGATCAAGTCGCCATTGACGGCCAAGGTGCCGTTGTAATCGCACAATACATGCTCGATGGTTAATGCCCCAGTGCCCGGAATTTCTATCTCAATCATGCCTCGTCTCCCATTGCGGCCAGAGCCGTTGCCGCCCGCCACATTCAGCCTGTTGCAACGGCCAGCCGAATACCTCACTCAAATCAATCGCCTGTGCCAGCGTCGCAGGCGGCGCCACGCCCTGCTGCCGTCCCTGCTGCAGCAGCAGCCAACGATCCGCCGCCTCGTATGCGAGTCCCAGATCGTGGGACACCCACAGCACGCCTAGCCAACCGGCACGACACCACCGCCTCAGCCCCTGCAGGGCGCGCATCTGATGGCGAATGTCCAGCGCCTGCAGACTTTCATCCAGCAATAAAAAGCGCGGCCCCTGGAATGGACTGCTGGCCACCTGAATCATCACCCGCGCCAGCTGGCAGCGCTGCTGCTCACCGCCGGAGAGCGTCAGCACATCCCGCTGCAGCAGGGGCTCCAGCTCCAGCAATGCCACCACCTCTTCCACCACGGCACCGGCCGGTTGCCAGGGCAGGCCGAGCGTTAGCAGTATGGCCGCCGGCATGGAGACAGGCACCGTCACCCGCTGCGGCAACCACGCCCGCTGCTGCGCCTGCGCCACAGGTTCAAGGCGATTCAAGGGCTGCCCATTCAAGCGGATTTCCCCGGAACCGGCCTCATACTGGCCACTCATTAGCGCAAGCAGGGAGCTCTTGCCCGCCCCGTTGGGGCCGACCAGTGCCATCAACTCACCAGGGCGCAGGCAAAAATCGGCATGGCCAAGCCGCCGCGGCCAGACAACCTCGCGCACTTCAAACACGGCGCAACCTCATTAGCAGGGCAAAGAAAAAAGGACCGCCCAGCGCGGATAACATCAACCCGACCGGTAGCTCGCCCGGCGCCAGCAGCGCGTGCGCCGCCGCGTCGGCCAGTAACGTGAGGCTCATGCCGGCCAGAACAGCGCCCGGCAGCAGCCAGCGGTGCCCTGGCCCCAGCAGCAGGCGCGCCACGTGCGGCCCCACCAGCCCCACAAAGCCAATCATGCCGCTGGTGGCGACCGCCAGCGCCGCAGCCAGCGCCACCAGCGCAAGCGACAGCAGCTTGATTCGCTGCACCGCCACACCCACCTGCCACGCGCTCGACTCGCCCAGCCACCAGGCGTCCAGTGCTCGTGTCAGCCACGGCGTTGCCGCCACACAGACGAAAAGCCCTGTAAAAACCAGCCCCACCATCAGCCAGCTGGCAGCAGAAAAGCTGCCCAGCAGCCACCACGTCACCCGTCGCAAGGCCTCATCGCTGGACAGATAAAGACTCAATCCAATACCTGACGATGCCATGGCATTGATGGCGATGCCGGCCAGCAGCAGCCACGCCAGATCGGTGACGCCGTGGCGCGTGCCGAGACGATACAGGCCCCAGAGCACACCACCGGCCATGACGAAGGCCGCCAACATCTGCATGGACACGCTGGCCGCCGTCAGGGCGATGAGCAATACCGCACCCAGCCCGGCACTGGCGGAGACGCCAATCAGCCCCGGATCGGCCAGCGGGTTGCGGAACAGGCTCTGCATCACGGCACCCGCCCAGGCCAGCAGCCCCCCTACACCGGCAGCGAGCAGCACCCGCGGCAAGCGCAGTGTTCCTACAACTTGCCAAGCGAGTGGGTCCCCCTGCCACAGCCCATGCCACAGGCGGGACCAGGACAGGGGCCCCACGCTCAGATCCACCACCAGCGCGCTGACCATAACGGCGCCAAGCGCCAGCACACAGCATCCTTTCGCGTCTTTACAAAGCATGCGCCTATAATACGGGTTTTCCCATTCACAAGAAGTGTTGCCATGCGTCAACCCATCGTCTTTCTCCTTGCAGGGCTTCTGGCCCTGCTCAGCGCCTGTAGCCAGGTGCCACCGCCCCCGGATAAGCCCGACGAACAATGGCTCAAGCAGCAGATTACTGAACGCTTCAACAAGGCCTACGGCGGACTTCTGGAACTCTCGCGCATCGAGGTCAAGCCGCTGGCGCACTCGCTCAATGACACCTTTCACCAGATTTACGATGTCGATCTGGAGGCCGTGGTGCAGGGCGATATGGCCAGCCAACTGAAACAGGCTGACAAGGACATCGAACGGCGCAAGCGCATCGAAGGTCTGATGAGCCTGCAGGCCGTGCCGGGGCACAAGATCGATACCCATTTGGTGGCGCTGGTAGAGTTTGACCCCGAGAAAAAGGCATGGGTGCTGGCTGCACTGCTGAAATCCAAACCGCCTGAGCATGTGCAAAAGAGCACTGCCGATGAAAAATAAACTGATTGCAATCGTATGGCTGCCGCTGGCCCTGCTTCTGGGCGGCTGTTTCAATGCCACACCCTCCGAACAGCTAATGCAGCAGAAAATTGATGCTCGCATCCAGCAGGAAACCCAGGGGCTATTCAAGGTGGTCGCTCTGAAAAAGCTCAACGCCTATCAGCCGGACGACAACACCTATCTGGCCAAGCTCAAGCTGACGCTGGAAGCGACCCAGTCCATCGATGACATGATCGAAGCGGTAAAAAACGACCCCACACTGCCACCGCTGCAGAAAATGCAGAGCGGTCTGACGCTCACTGCCATGAAACTGGCCATGCCCAACGTCAAGGCGGGCGACAGGGTGGAAAGCACCAAGGTGTATCGCTTTATCAAGACTGAAAACGGCTGGCGATTGGACAAGGCCGTTGAGGATACCTCTCTATGAGTCGCCCGCTGCGCACTATTGGCTCCCTGCTGCTGGTGTGTCTGCTGACACTCGGGCTGACACATGGCGCCACTCAACCAGCCGCGCCGCCGCAAGAGAGCGTAAAAAAGCCGCCCGTGGAACGACCGCACCTGCTGCGGCGGTGGCTGGGCATTGAAAAACCGACCGACCAGGTGGCCAGACACAAGGAACCGCCGCTGCAGTTGACTCCGCCGGATTTCCGTACACTGCAAGGCAAGGCGCGCAAACAGGCTTTCGTGCAGTTCATGAAACCCTTGATCGAGCACGCCAATGCCGAAGTCAGCGCCCAGCGACAGCGGTTATTGCAGCTGTATGCACAGCGCGAGCGTCTGGATGATGATTCCCTCACATGGCTGAAGCGACTCGCCGAAGACTATGGTGTGAAGGCGTTTGACCCCAAAAACAATGGGGACTGGCAGCTTTTGTTGTTGCGCCGGGTGGATACAGTGCCCGTTTCTCTTGCGCTGGCCCAGGCCGCCAACGAATCCGCATGGGGCACCTCCCGCTTCGCCCGCGAGGGCAACAACTATTTCGGCATCTGGTGCTTTAAACCCGGCTGCGGCATTCCGCCGGCCCATCCGCAGAAGGGCAAGGGTTACTATGCTGTCAAGCGCTTTGACAATGCCTATGAAGCCGTGCGCTATTACCTTCACCTCATCAATACTGGGGGCGCATTCAAAAACCTGCGCCAGCTGCGCGCACAGTTGCGTGAGGCTGAAAAGCCCCTCACGGGGCAGACGCTGGCACCCGCCCTCAACCATTATTCCCAACGGGGCGACGCCTATCCGCGCGAACTGGCCGCCATGATCCGGCATAATAAATGGAATCGATTTGACACCTCATACTGAAGGAAAACACCATGCCTCTGCTTGACAGCTTTCTTGTTGACCACACCCGCATGCCCGCGCCTGCCGTGCGCGTGGCCAAGACCATGAAAACCCCCTGCGGCGACACCATTACCGTGTTCGACCTGCGCTTCTGCAAGCCCAACAAGGAAATGATGGGCGAACGTGGCATCCACACGCTGGAGCACCTTTTCGCCGGCTTCATGCGCGAACACCTTAATGGCCCCGATGTGGAAATCATCGACATTTCCCCCATGGGATGCCGCACCGGCTTCTACATGAGCCTGATCGGCTCACCCGATGAGCAGCGCGTGGCCGAGGCCTGGAAAGCCAGCATGGAAGACGTGCTCAAGGTGGAACGTCTGGAAGACATCCCCGAGCTGAACGAATACCAGTGCGGCAGCTACCGCATGCACTCGCTGGACGAAGCCAAGGACATTGCACGCACTGTGCTGGAGCGCGGCATCGGCGTCATGAAAAATGAAGACCTGGCGCTGAGCGAAGCGCAGCTACGCACGCTGGGCAATCCGGTATAGGCAGTAATATGAAACTGGGTATTATCGGTGCGATGGAGCAGGAAATCGCCCTGCTCCGGGACCACCTGCAGGACGCAGTAAAAACGCAAAAGGCCGGCTTTGATTTCTATCGCGGCACGCTGGCCGGTCACGACGTGGTGTTATTGAAATCCGACATCGGCAAGGTCAATGCCGCCATTGGCACTACCCTACTGCTGGATGATTATGCGCCCGAAGCCGTCATCAACACCGGATCCGCCGGCGGCTTTGACCCGGAACTGGACGTGGGCGACCTTATCATCGGCGAGAAAATTTGCCACCACGATGTGGATGTCACCCCGTTCGGCTACGAAGCCGGCCAGGTGCCTGGGCTGCCGCCCTGCTTTCTCGCCGACCACGAATGGGTGCGGCGGGCACGGGAAGCGGCAACAGCCACGGGCCTGAAGCACAAGACCGGCCTTATCGCCAGCGGTGACCGCTTTATGCACGACCCCGAGGACGTGGCGCGAGTGCGTGCGCGCTTCCCGGCCATGCTTGCGGCGGAAATGGAAGCGGCCGCCATCGCACAGGCGTGCTACCGTTTTGATACGCCCTTTGTCATCATCCGCGCTCTGTCTGATATCGCCGGCAAGGAAAATGCGGTGACCTTCGAGCAGTTTCTTGACACCGCTGCCGAGCAGTCGGCGCAATTAATTATCAAGATGCTTCAGACCGACTAAACAGCTGCGCCTCTATAGCACCGCTTTTCAGTCTTACGCAGCCTGACTCTCTTCACCGGGGTGGTAGCATTCAATAACCGCCCCTTCCACCGCATCAACCCCGATCGCCTGCATTGCCTGCAGCGCTTCCACATCATCAAGGTCATCCACCAGCACCCTGGCACCCAATGCGTGGCCCCAGGCGACCAGCCCTTCCAACCAGCGCAGACGCTTTTCCAACTGACCTGCAAAACGCAGTGCATCCACCCAGTTAATGGCCAGGTAGTCGATCTGCAGGTGCGCAAACAAAGCCGGCTCGATGGTGCGGCTGCCGAACCCCTGCAGACGCAGCTTGAATCCTTTCTTTTTCAAAGCGTCAAGCACTTCAACAGCCTTCAGATCCAGTCTATTTACGGCATCTATATCGACTGAAAGAATGAGCTGCTCTGGCTTGGCGCCATAACTTTCAACCCGCTGTGCGAGCAGGTCGGCCACACTCTCCTGCAGTAGCAGGGCAGTATCCAACGGAACACTACACCCCGTCGAGGGAGACCGCCACTGGGCCAGATACCAGGCCGCAGTTTCCACCATCCACAGCCCCATGGACGTACTCCACTGACTGCGGGCGAGAAGCGGCTGCCAGCCTTCATACCAGTCATTCTCAATGGGCGCATCCTGCCAGCGTACATTCATGCGCATGAACGTATCCTCCGCCGCGGATAGGGGCTCGACCCGGCGGAAACAGGGAATAAACTTCTGATGTTCCACATCCACTTCAAAATGGGTCTGCAGATGATCCGGTGCCACTTTAGCATCGGACGCCACATCACGATAAAAACAGAACTGCTTGCGCCCGCGATGTTTCGCTGCATACAGGGCCTGGTCCGCCCGTTCCATTACCTGAGCGGCCGTTTTTCCATCGCTTGGGAATTCCGCGATTCCCACACTAGTAGAGACCTGAACGGCACGGCCATCCACCCAGTAGGGACGGCTCACCTCATGAATCAGGCGCTTGGAAATGGTCTGAATAATGTCCTCATCCACCAGGTCCCGCAGCAGAATGACAAACTCGTCCCCGCCAAGCCGAGCCACAAAGTCATCTTCTCGCACACTGGCCACGAGGCGCGCGGCTACAAGGCGCAGCAGCTCATCCCCCGCTGCATGGCCATAGGTGTCATTGACAGGTTTAAAGCCGTCCAGATCAAGAAAAAGCAGGGCAAATGCGGCATCCTCGTTTTCTGCACGGGTCAGTGTATCTTCCAGCGTTGCGGTGAAGTAGTTTCGGTTGGGAAGATGCGTCAAGGTATCGTAATTGGCCTGACGGAACAGGGCTTGCGTCCGCGCCTGCACCTGAGCTTCGACTAGTTTGGCCAACGAGGTTTTTCGCAACAGACGTTCCGGCCACTGCTTGAGCCAAGCGCGCACTTTATAACGCCATAAGGTTGAGGGGGTTGGCACCTGCTCTTTTAATCGATTCTTGGCTCGCTGACCAAACTTGGTGAATGTGGATGCGCTCATAACATGTTTGCTCCCTTGTGTTGTCTGTCATCTTTTTGGCAACAGACACTTATGCATATACACCCCATGCATAAAACATGCCGACATCGTCACCCATTGGCTAAAAAATTGGCATACACATTGCTTGTTTACACGCACACACAAAATAAAAATTTTGCACACACAAGGGAGAGACACGATGACACACGCAACCACATGCCCCAATGCAGACACACAGGAAAAACCGCTGCTGAAACCTTATGCCCGCGACCCACAAGTAGAAAATCATCTGGCGGAAAATCCTCGCCACACCGTCATGCTGCTACTGCAAGGGGCCGTGGATAAGGCCGGCCTGGCAAAAGTCTGCCACCAGTCCGGTGCCTGGGTGGAAAAAGGTTTCCACCTTGGTCGGCTGACCACCATCGTCGACGCCCTGCGCGACCGCCTGCAATTTACCCAGGACACGCCGCTGGCCTATGACCTGGAAGAGCTGTATAAATATGTAGATCAGTGCGTGCAGGAAGCTGTGTACGAAAAGGACACCTTCTATCTGGACGCCGCGCTGGAAATCCTCACCGAACTGCGTGATGCCTGGGTGGAAATGCTTGTGTCCGTAGGCGAGCTGCAGCTTGACGAGCAATAAGCCTTTCCTGTCGGGTCTGCCAGTCGGCGGGCCCCTTCCTTCTTCACACCAACCTTTCAATCTTTCTTTGTTTTGTCATCTGTTTTCGTTAAACTGGAAAACCTCGGCCATCTATCCTCAGCAGGAACACCATGTCAGACAGCACTCAAACCATCGCGCAAGCGCCCCAGGGAAAGGACGACACCCTGCCCGAGGTGTATGACGACGCGCCCATCGCCCTGTCTGCTGAACACAAGGCTGATCAACAAACTCCCGCTCCCCAGTTGCCGGCACAAAATAAGGCCGAACTGGCCAAACTGGAACGCGCGCTGGTTCCCGGCAAGGACCTGAACACCTACCTGAAAGTCATCAATCAGTTCCCCGCGCTCACCCCCGAGCAGGAGCGCGAACTGGCCAAACGCTGGTACTACGAAAAGGATGTGGACGCCGCCCGCCAGCTGGTACTTTCCTCCCTGCGTTACGTGGTACCCATCGCACGCAGCTATGCCGGCTACGGCCTGCCGCTGGCCGACCTCATTCAGGAAGGCAATATCGGCCTGATGAAGGCGGTGCAGCGCTTCAATCCGGAACAGAACGTGCGCCTGATGACCTTTGCCGTGCATTGGATCCGCGCCGAAATCAACGAATACATCATCCGCAACTGGCGCATCGTCAAGACCGCCACCACCAAGGCACAGCGCAAGCTGTTCTTCAAGCTGCGCGGCACCAAGAAAGCGCTGGAGTGGTTCGGCGACAAGGAAGCCGAGCGGGTGGCGGAGGAGCTGGGCGTCACCAAGGAAGATGTACTGGAAATGGACAGCCGTCTCTACGGGCAGGACATTTCCGTGGATGTCAGCAGCGATGACGACGAAAATGAGCGCCCGCAGCTGGTCTTGGCCAGCCACGAGCCTGACCCCGAAACGCAGCTTGCCGAGGAAGAGGAGCAGCGCATCAATACCGAAAGGATGCGCGAAGCCCTCAAGACGCTGGACGATCGCAGCCGCGACATCCTTGAGCAGCGCTGGCTCAGCGAGAAGAAAACCGGCCTCAAGGAGCTGTCGGAAAAATATGGCGTCTCCATGGAGCGCATCCGGCAGATCGAAAAGGCCGCCATCAAAAAGCTCCAGAAGGCCATGACAGCCGCCTGATCGCAGCCTGCGCATAAATCGTCCTTATGCCTTATTAAATATCTTTATCTTGAAGCCGCAGTGTTGTTTATCGACAATACACTCAGACGGCAAGAGAGACACTTTTTCTCGCGCATGCTAATGAATGTGCGCTGATCCAACCCTTCATACCGCTTTCCATCTTGCCGCGCAACCATTCAGTTCCTGAAAGGCGAGGCACATTATGGCAATCGACATCTGGCCCGGCTGGGTCGGCGGCATCGGCATCGGCCTGTTCGTAATCCTCCACTTCTGGATCATGGGGCGCCCGGCCGGCTGCTCCACCGGGTATGGCAACTTCTGTGGCTACATCTGCCGCCTCAACTATTTCCGCAGTGGCGAATACAAGGAACTCAACAACCCGCGGCTGTGGTTTCTGCTGGGCATTCCCGTGGGCGGGCTTATCAGCGCACAGGCCTCCAGTGAGCCGTGGCACGTTTCCTTCACCATGGGCATGTACGACGCCGTACTGCCCCAAACCTTTACCGGAAAGGCCCTGTGGCTCACCTTTGGCGGCATGCTGCTGGGCTTTGGCGCCCGCCTCGCAGGCGCCTGCACCACAGGCCATGCACTGGTCGGTGGTGCCATGCTCAACCCACCCAGCCTCGTGGCCGGCATGGTGTTTTTCGCCAGCGCCATGGGCATGACCTGGCTGCTGTTTTACGTCTAAGGGGCAAAACGATGACAACGCGCACAAAAAATATTCTCGGCTGGCTGCTGGGCGCCCTGTTCGGCTTTCTGATGAGCCGTGCCGGCGCGACCACCTACGACTATCACGCCAAGATGTTCCTGTTTCAGGATTTCCAGTTGATGGAGGTCATTGGCGTGGCCGTGCTGATTGGCATGGCAGGCATCTGGTGGATGCAGAGCCGCCACATGCTCAGTCTCTCGGGAGACCCGATCCAGTTCCCGCGCAAGCCGTGGAACGACACGCTGGTGCTGGGCGCCTTTCTGTTTGGCATCGGTTGGGCCATGACCGCCTCCTGCCCCGGTACCGTGCCGGCCATGCTGGGCGAAGGCAAGTTGCCCGCCCTGTTCGTCTTGCTGGGTATCGTGCTCGGCACCTTTGCCTATGGGGTGCTGCAGGACGCGCGTCTAAGCTGCCGTCGGGACTGAATTTCGCCGATATTTCAACCACTAACCTGCACGCTCCTGTGTATAATGCCCGCAGCCCGCGCTGCGGGTTTTTTCGTTTGCAAGACCACAAAGGACCCGCATGACCCCTGAGAAGATTCGCAATATCGCCATCATCGCCCACGTTGACCATGGCAAGACCACCCTCGTAGACCAGCTGCTGCGCCAGTCGGGCACCCTTAACGCCCGCAAGGACCATGGCGAACGCGTCATGGACTCCAACGATCTGGAAAAGGAACGCGGCATCACCATTCTGTCGAAAAACACCGCCATCGACTACGACGGCTACCGTATCAACATTGTGGATACCCCGGGGCATGCGGACTTTGGTGGTGAGGTGGAGCGCATCCTCTCCATGGTGGACTCCGTGCTGCTGCTTGTGGACGCCGTGGAAGGCCCCATGCCACAGACGCGCTTTGTGACCCAGAAGGCGCTGGAGCGTGGCCTCAAGCCCATCGTGGTCATCAACAAGATCGACCGCCCCGGTGCGCGCCCTGACTGGGTGCTGGATCAGACCTTCGACCTGTTCGACCGCCTCGGCGCCTCCGACGAACAGCTGGACTTCGAAGTGGTCTATGCCTCCGGCCTCAACGGCTTTGCCCGCCCCGAACCGGATTCTGACGAGCAGGACATGACCCACCTGTTCAAGACCATCATCGACAAGGTGCCGGCGCCCGACGTGGATCCCGACGCGCCCTTCCAGCTGCAGTGCATCAGCCTCGACTACGACACCTACAAGGGCGTCATCGGTACCGGCCGCGTCAAGCGCGGCCGTATCAAGCCCAATACCCCGGTCACCATCATTGACCGCGAGGGCAATACCCGCAGCGGCCGCGTGCTGGAAGTGCTCGGCTATCACGGCCTCGACCGCATCAATGTGGACGAAGCGCAGGCGGGCGACATCATCGCTTTCACCGGCGTGGATCCGCTGTACATTTCCGACACGCTGTGTGACCCGGAGCTGGTGGAGGCCCTGCCAGCCGTGAGCGTGGAAGAGCCCACCGTCACCATGACCTTCCAGGTCAATACCTCACCGTTTGCCGGCAAGGAAGGCAAATATCTCACCTCGCGCCAGATCAAGGAGCGCCTCGACAAGGAGCTGCTCACCAATGTGGCGCTGCAAGTGGAACAGCAGGACGACCCGGACAAGTTCCAGGTTTCCGGCCGCGGCGAGCTGCACCTGTCGGTACTGATCGAAACCATGCGCCGCGAAGGCTACGAGCTGGCCGTTTCCCGTCCCGAGGTCATCTTCAAGGAAGTGGATGGCGAAATGAAGGAACCCTATGAAACGCTGACGGTGGACATCCCCGAAAGCGCGCAAGGCACCATCATGGAGAAGCTGGGCGAACGCAAGGCGGAGATGACCAACATGGTGCCCGACGGCCACGGCCGCGTGCGCATCGATTTCACCATCCCGTCGCGCGGGCTGATCGGCTTCCGCACCGAGTTTCTCACTGCCACCCAGGGCGAAGGGCTGATCTTCTCCAGCTTCAGCCACTGGGGGCCGAAACTGTCGGGCCGCATCGGTGCGCGCACCAATGGCGTGCTCATTTCCAACGGCACCGGCAAGGCGCTGGGCTACGCGCTGTTCAACCTGCAGGAGCGCGGCCGCTTGTTCATCGGCCCGGGGGATGAAGTCTATGAGGGGCAGGTGATCGGCATTCACAGCCGCGCCAACGACCTGACGGTGAACCCGCTCAAGGCCAAGCAGCTCACCAACGTGCGCGCCGCCGGCTCCGACGAAAACATCCTGCTTACCCCGCCGATTCGCTTTACCCTCGAACAGGCGCTGGAGTTTATCGATGAGGACGAGCTGGTGGAAGTAACGCCGGAAAACATTCGCATCCGCAAGAAATACCTCACGGAAAGCGAACGCAAGCGTCACGGCCGCAAAAAGAACGACTGAAGCGCGGTAAACGCCTTTTTCTGCCTTAAACCACGGGGGTCCCCGACTTTTTTCAGGTCGTCAAAATTCGGCCCGTGAAAAAGTCGGGGACCCCCTTTGCATGGAGGGCTTAAAACCATGATCTGCCTGATTCAGCGTGCCTGTCATGGCAAGGTGGACGTCGCCGGTGAAACCGTGGGCGAAATCGGCTATGGCATGGTGGTGCTGGTAGGCTTTCAGCGCGGCGACGACAGCTCCACGCTGGAAAAGATGGCGCACAGACTGTTGCACTACCGTCTGTTTGCTGACGAGCAGGACCGCATGAACCTGAATGTGCAGCAAATTGATGGAGAAATTCTGCTGGTACCGCAGTTCACCCTGGCTGCGGACACCCGCAAGGGGCTGCGGCCCAACTTTACCCCAGCCGCCCCGCCCAAGGTAGCCGCCGAGCTGTTTGAACGCTTTGCCCAACAGGTGCGCACTCGCTGGCCGAAAATTGCCACCGGCCGCTTCGGCGCCCACATGCAGGTGAGCCTGTGCAACGACGGCCCGGTCACCTTCTGGTTGCAGGTGGACCCGTCCGACGGCTAAACTGAGAATCTTAATCCAGCCACGGACAGCCCATGGACCCGCGCCTGCTTCTGCTCAGCCCCGATCGCACCGACGAAGATTTTTTCACCCCGCACTGCCCCTATCCGCTCATTCAGGCGTTTGATTCCAAACAGGGACGGGAATACTTCACCGCCCTGCGTCCGGAATGGGTACTGGCGCGCCGCGAAACCATCAACTGGGCACTGGACTGCGTCGATGCCCACCTGCTGGACTTCGACCTGCTCACCGGACTGCACAACCGCCGTTTCTTCCTGCGCGAACTGGAGGAACACCTGCAGCCTGGCCAGCCCGAGTGCGCCCTGCTCTACTTTGGCATTGACCGCATGACGTTCCTCAACGACAGTCGCGGCCTCACCTTTGGTGATGCCGTTCTGAAGGCGCTGGGTGAACGGCTGCAGGGCGTCACCCGCCATGGAGACCGCGTCGCCCGCATGGGCGGCGACCACTTTGCCGTGCTGGTAAGAGGCTACGAGGATGAAACCCGCCTGAAAGCCATTGCACAACGCTTTTTCCACGACCTGTCGCAACCGCTGCAGGTGGAGGGGCGCCGCACGCACCTGAGCTACAGCATGGGTGTTGCCGCCTGGCCCAGCTGTGCGCAAACGGTCGATCAGCTGGTCAACAATGCCACCCTTGCCTTTCGTCAGGCACGTGGACTGGGCGGCAATCAGTACCTCTTTTACACCAGCGAATTCAATGCCGACCTCTCGCGCGAACTGCTATTGGAAAACCACCTGCGCTACGCGCTGGCGCGGGACGAAATCGAAGTGTGGTACCAGCCGCAGGTGGACGCTGCAAGCGGTGCGCTCTACGGTGCCGAAGCGCTCATACGCTGGCACCATCCGCGCCTGGGCATCATTGCTCCCAGTGAATTCGTGCCCATCGCTGAGGCCACCGGGCTGATCCAGCAGATCAGCGCCTTTGCCCTGCAGCAGGTGGTGCACGATGCCGAAACCCTGCACACCGCCGGCAAGCCGCTGCACTTCGGTATCAACCTGTCCCCACGGCAGTTTCTCTACGAAACCCTGCTGAACGAGATCGCAGCCACCCTCAAGCGTCATCCGCTCCCCCCCGAGCTGCTGGAGTTCGAAATCATCGAGTCCCAGGCGATGACCCATCTGGAACTGGCGCAGCAGACCATGAATGCGCTCAAGCAGCTGGGCTGCGGACTGGCGCTGGACGACTTCGGCACCGGCTACTCATCCCTGGCCTGGCTCAATCAGCTGCCGGTGGACACGCTCAAGATTGATCAGAGTTTCGTGCGCGAACTGGACAAGCCGGCCATGCAGCAGCTGATCCGCGGCATCTGCGCCATGGCGCAGGCACTGGACAAGCGCCTCATCGCCGAAGGGGTGGAACACGCCGAGCAGGCGGACTTCCTGCGCGCCTGTGGCGTGGACATTCTGCAGGGCTATCTGTATGGCAAGCCTGTGGACCGAGAAGCCTTTATCAGCCGCTTACGGGGCGCGGACTAAAACACCGCGCTCAAGCGCTGTCTCCCTCCTGCAATAACCGGCCAGTCTCTACTAGGGCATCACGATTACCCCTTGGCACCTCCCGTTTACCCGTAGGCTACGTGCTGCAAGCCTCTCGTCAGCCTTGACGACACCCAAAAGTGGTAGAATTCAAAAATTAGCACAATTCTGAGCTGGAGAGCGAGCATGCAATACAAGATCACCCCCGAAGAAGCACATCGTGCCAAGGTGCCGCACCACATCTTCAACTTCAATCTTCTGGTAACACACCTGTTCGCCGCCTACACCATTCTGGAAATCGCCCATGGCAACATGGCTGCGTTTTTATTGATTCCGACGGTTTCCACCCTGGTCATTCTCTTTATCTGCACGCGCGTGAAGGTGAAGCGCGAGACCGATACCTGGTTTGTCGCCGCCAACTGGCTGGTCGCCTGCCGCCGCGGCAAGATTCTAATCGGTGCCTACATCGCCGCCATTGCGCTGATGTCCATCTACCTGCTTATCGACTGGCTGTTCCCGGGCGGGATGAGAATGAACAATTTCTCCAGCGACGGCGGTTCCACCAACCTGGTGCAGGTGATCTTCATGTACTTCTCCGCCTTTATCGTTTTCGTGACAGTGCTGTTCACCTTCTTGCAGACTGGCATCTCCGTGTTTGAGGCCGGACAGGGCATTCTGGATGACAAGGTGGAGAAGCGCTTCCCGCGCAAGGACGGTGATAACGAAGCGCTGGGCCACGCAGAAGAAGAATCGGTCCCGGACGAGGTTCGTCAGCGACATCACTGAACCCTGTTTCCAGCTTCGTGTTCAATGCAGCCGGCCCCCATCGGGGCGGCCGTCCACTCCAGCTCAGGACGATGCTCTCATGCTGAACAAACTGAAAAACCTGCCTGTCTTTCTGCAAGTGCTGCTGTTTGCCATTTTTGCCACGCTGGGTGCCTGGCTGCTCCTGCCGGAACCGACCCAGCAGCCGGATAAAAGCGCACTGCCGTGGAACAGTTTCCGCGACGAGCAGGGACGCGTCCACGCCCTGGGGCTCGTGATCGGACAAAGCACCCTGCGGGACGCCATGGCGCTGTACGGTAAGGATGTGGAAATCAAGGAGTTTACCGATCCGGATCTGCAACCCACCAGCGTGGAAGCCTATTTCCCGGCGGTGTATATTGTGAGCATCAAATCCCCTTTGATCCTGCGCCTCAAGGTGGACCCGCAGCGCATGCAGGCCCTGCTCAAGGAAGCACCGGGCGTGCGTGCCACCCCCAGCGGCGACAAGGAGGTGCTGCTGAGCGAGTTTCAGGCACGCACCCTGCTGGATGCCCCCATCGAATCCATTACCCTGCCCGCAAGCAAGGACCTGCCAAAGGAAGCCATTCTGAAGCGCTTCGGACAGCCCACACACATCCGCAAGAACCCGGCTGACAAGACCGAACGCTGGATTTACCCGCAAAAGGGGCTGGAAATCATTATGGATCCGGAGGGCAAGGAAGTGTTCGAATGGGCTAATTTCATTCGAGGCTAGGCACACAGAGCGTGATTTGACGATATAACGGCCGTGCAATAGCACGATGGCCCGGGGTGGCGCCCCGCGCTTGTGCCAAATGCCCTGAAATCGTGGAGGCCACTCACCTCTCCCAGTGCAGACCCTTGCATCACCTTGAGTATGCGCAGGCATCCCGCCTGTATTCGCTGAAAAGACTATATGCCCTTAATGATTCAGGATTTGAGCCATCAGAACTCCGAGAATAAGGGCGCATCATTTTGGCAAGGAAGCAGATGCTTAAGCTCTGCTGGGCCAGAAACCTTTTATCCTGCCCAATGGCACGAGGGCACCATTCCACAGTGGGAACGACGACCACTTTGAGCGCATCCTAGGACTTCTCCTCCTCCATGCCGTGGCCATCCCGGCCCTTGTCTGACGCGTCATCTGCGATACGCTGCTGATCACGACGGCCGCCCTGCCCCGGTTCAAAGTCATCATCGTCCAGAAAAATCTGATTGGCGGCCCGATCCAGATCGTCGAATTGCCCTTTCTTGGCCATCCAGATAAACACCACCACGGCAATAAAGCCGAAAACCAGTACAAAGGGAATCAGTCCATAGATTACGTCCACTGCCGGGCCCTCCTGCGTGCAACGGCCTTGTGGGAAAAGAAGCTGCGAATGCGTGCAGCATTGCCAATCACGATCAGCGAGCTGATAGGCATGGTAATGGCAGCTATCAGCGGCGTCAGTGTGGCGCTCATGGCCAGCGGCACCATGATGACATTGTAGAGAATGGAGCTGGCGATATTCTGGCGGATGGTCTTCAGCGTTCGCTCGGACAGGGCCACCGCCGTGTCCACTGCCAGCAGTTCATTGTTCATGAGCACGATATCGGCACTGTCCATGGAGATGTCGGTGCCCGATCCCAGCGCAAAGCCCACATGGGCCCGTGCCAGCGCCGGGGCATCGTTGATACCGTCGCCCACCATGGCCACCTTCGCATCCTGTCGCTGCAGGCGCGCAATCACTTCATGCTTGTCTTCAGGTAGCACTTCTGCAATCACTTCCATGCCGCCCAGCTGACGCGCCACCTCTTCGGCCACCGCCTTGCGGTCGCCGGAAAGCAGCGTCACCTTCTTGCCCCGCGCCTTGAGCCGGGCAATGGTTTCCTTCGCATCCGGGCGCAGCTCATCGGCAAGGGTCAGCAACGCCACCACCTCGCCATCCCGCGCCACCCAGATGGTGGTGCCACCGGTGCGCTGATGGGCCGCTTCGTGGGCCAGCCAGTCTTCCGGAATCTCGACGCCCTCAGCCCGCAACCAGTCCGCATGCCCGATCAGATAGTGATGGGTGCCCACATCCGCCTCCACCCCGTTGCCGGCATGGGTGGTGAAGTTTCTCACCGGATAGTCGGCCGGCAGGAAGGCGGGATACCGCGCCCGCACGGAATGATAGATGGCCTGACCGATACTGTGCTGGGACTGGAACTCGATGGCGGCAATGGTTTTGAGCAGATCCGACTCATCGCCATAACGGGTCCAGACGTTCACAACGCGCATGGCACCTACTGTCAAGGTGCCGGTCTTGTCAAACACGAAATGATCCACATCGTTGAGGATTTCCAGCACCGCCCCATTCTTTACCAGTATGCCGTTGCGCGCACTGACGCCACTGGCCACGGCGATCGCCATGGGCGTGGCCAATCCCAGTGCACACGGACAGGTAATGATGAGCACGGCGGTGCCCGCCATGATGGCGGTTTCAATATCGGCATTGAAAAACCAGTACACCGCCGAAGCCACCGCCAAGGTGATTACCGCAGAGACGAACCAGGGCATGATCCTGTCTGCGGTGCATTGAATCGGCGCCTTGGAGCCCTGCGCTTTTTCCACCATCTGGATAATGCGTCCCAGCGTGGTATCCTGCAGAATTCTTTCCACACGCACCACCAGCGAGGCGTCCACACTTACGGTACCAGCGGCCACCTTGTCGCCGGGCTCCTTGTACACCTCCTGAGATTCGCCACTGAGCATGGACTCGTTCACGTAGCCAATGCCATCCACCACCTCGCCATCCACGGGGATATGATCGCCGGGGCGCACGATCACCTCATCGCCTGGCTTGAGCAGACGTACCGCCACCACTTCCTCGCCATCGGGTACCTTTTTGCGCGCCACCTTGGGCTGCAACGCCATCAGCCGCCGTGTGGCATCTACCGCCTTGTTCTTGGAAATGGCCTCCACATAGCGCCCGATCAGCAGAAAGAAGATAAAGTCGGTCATGGTGTCGAAATAGACATGGCCGACGATGCGGTCGAAGTTGAAGGTCACCCAGGTTGAGTAGGCATAGGTGGTGAGTATGCCCAGGCTGATGGAGACATCCATGCCCAGTGCCCTGCCCTTCAGAGCCGTCCAGGCACCCTTGAAGAAGGGCTGCGCGGCATAGAGGAGCACGGCCGTCGCAATCACAAACTGCAGGACATTGAAGTAGTTGCGCCACTCGATGTTTTCATCGGCGCCGCTGTAGAGCGCCACGGAGAACCACATGATGTTCATCATGGCAAAGCCGGCAAACCCCATGCGGTACAGCAGTTCGCGATTGGCCTTGCGGTAGGCGGCTTCGGATGCGCTCGGATCGTAGGGGGTGGCGTCATAGCCGATGCTGTGCAGAATCCTGATAATTTCCGACAACTTGATACGGCTGTTGTCCCAGCGCACCTTGATCTGCTTGTTGGTGAAGTTCACATGGACGTAGAGAATGCCGTCCACCTGCGCCAGTCGGTGCTCAATCAGCCAGACACAGGCTGCGCAATGAATGGCCTCCGACATCAGGGTAATCTCGCGCCGATCCCCCCTGGCTTCGGTGAACTGCGCCTGCACTTCATCATGGTCGATAAAGTCCAGATTCTTCGGCGGCGGCGGGGGTGGCGACAGCAACTCACCTTCCGGGGTGCGCTGATAAAAGCTTTCCAGCCCGGCTTCGTGAATCACCTCGCATACACTGGCACAGCCATGGCAGCAGAACGCGCGCTCCGTGCCTTCGATGGGCTTCAGAACAAGCTCGCCTTGGGGTATCGCCTGGCCGCAATGGTAGCAGTTCAATTGGGCCATTTACTTCCCGGTCTCTGCGGCCGTCTTGGACGCGCCCTTTTCCTGCACCCAGAGGGAGCGACCCAGCTGGTAGGTGTCTTCCCCTTTGTGGATTTCCAGCACCACATCCCACTTGCCCTTCAGCGGCAGCTTGAGTGAGCCTGTAAACACGCCATCCTTGTTGCGAATCATCTCAACCTGACCATCAAAGCGCTTGTCTGCGGGCCGATAGTAAAAAAGCGTAGCCTTGTCACCCACAATGGTGTGGCCATCACGCGTCGCGATCCGCGCCTCAACAGGTACACGTTCATTCTGCGTCAGCAACGGAATGTTCAGCTCCAGGTGCCAGCCCAGGCTTTCCAGCTTGCGGTCCATGCGAATGATCTGGGCCACACTCTGCTCGGCATGGTCCAGATCGGTCTTCACCAGCCCCGGGTTGGTGACAATGGCCATGTTTACCATGAATAGATTAACCGACAGGACCAGAACCAGCATCACCAGCCATCCAATCACGAAGGGATTGCGCAGTGGCCGACTCCAGTCGCGTTTTTTCTCAGTTGTCATGTGTACCTCATCCAGTGCAGCTCAACGAAAAAGGGCGCCTCGTCGGCGCCCTCATCATTATAGTGCCTTAATCGTCGCTTCATCGATAGAGCGGATAGAGGAAGACACTGTGATACACCGCCTTGATATCCGGGTTGTTGGCATCGCGCACGATGATATCAATCGGCGTTTCCTTGCCCTTCAAGGCGTTTTTCGGAATGCGAACCCGCAATACCGCGCTGGCAACCGTACCAGGCTGTACAGGAATGACCGGATCCACCAGCGCCACCAGCCCCTCGGGGCCTTTCACTTCGACCTTCGCCGCCATGGGCTTGTTGGTCTTGTTGACGATCTTGATCGTGTACTTGTTCTGAATGGAGCCATCGCTCAGCTGTACAAACAACGGCGCACGGTCATGCAGCGCCTTCACATCGATGGGTGACAGATGCGTCAACTTCCACACCAGCAGGCCAGCGGCAATAAGCATGACCGTGGTATAGACAATCACGCGCGGACGCTTCCAGATCGGTGGTGGTTCCTTGCCAAGGAAGTCATCCAGTGAGGCATAGCGTATCAACCCACGCGGCTTCTTGATTTTGTCCATGATGCTGTCGCAGGCATCAATACACAGCCCACAGGTAATGCAGCCAAACTGCTGGCCCAGTCGAATATCTACCCCGGTCGGACAGACATCTACGCAGAGACGACAGTCGATACAGTCGCCAAAGTGCTGATCGGCTTCTTCTTCCGCCTTCTTGCGCGCTTCCTTCTTGTCCAGTCCCTGCTCAATGTACTTCTGCATCACCTTGCGCACATAGGCATTGCGCTCCTTCATCTGCGCGCGCGGCTCGCCGCGGTCCTTGTCGTAGGTAGGCAGGATGGTGGTTTCGTCGATCATCGCCCCCTGAATACGTGCATAGGGGCAAAAGCCAATACACACCTGCTCCCGCATGAAGCCGGCAAAGAAATAGGTAGCGAGACCAATCACGATGATGGTTGCCCACTCCCAGAAACCGAGATCAAAGTGGAACAGGCGCTTCCATAGATCAAATGAGTCGGTAAAGAATGCAAGGAAGCTGAACGAAGTGGCAAAGCCTATGGCGAGCCAGGCAAGATGCTTGGGAATCTTGACCTTGATCTTTTCCCACGTCCATGGTGCCTGATCCAGCTTGATGCGTTTCGCAGGCGATCCTTCGAATTTCTCCTCCAACCAGGTAAATACATCCGTCCAAACAGTGTGAAAACAGAAGAACCCGCACCATACACGCCCGGCTACGGCAGTGACGGCAGCTAGCAACAGGGCAAAAAACAGCAGGATCATGGCCAAAACCCAGATATCCTGCGGTAGGATCGTCAACCCAAAAAAGTGGAACTGGCGGTTGGGTAGATCCCAAAGAATGGCCTGTTCACCATTCCAGCGCAGGTAGGGGCCAAAAAACAGCGTCAGCCATACACTGGCCGCAATCCATTTCAGCGTTCTGAAACGGCCCGGAATGCGCTTCGCATGCACAGTCTTGCCGGTATTGACAGGCAGGATCTCGACACCAATTTCCTCCAGTGTCTTTGAGTTCACTTCGTATTCGTCAAGAAGTGACTTGGACGTTCCGTCTTTTACACTCATGTGTTAGCCCTTATAAGTGGATAAGTTTTTCTAATTAATGGCAATCAATATTATTATTGGCCTATTAAACGCGAAAAGCCCATCTATGGATGGGCTTTATAAAGCAGGGGAAGTGCCAGCAACTAACCTTGCTGAGCGTTGTCATCGTCTCCAGTTTGACCAGTTTCACCTTCCATGCCCTGGATTGCGCGCCAGGCAAATCCAGCCAGTGACACAACAGTCAAAACAACCGCTGCGATGGAACCCCACAGAACCCAATCGTTATTCAGATCGCCCATAACAGTCTCCTCAGACAGAACTAATTGTTTTTTGTGGACGACCTTATTAAATCACAGGACAAAAAAAGGGGGAATCGAAATTTCCCCCTTTCAATCATAAAATTGATCTATGTCAACTCGTTATTGACCGCCACCCAGCTCGTGCACATAGATGGCCAGGCGCTTAATGTCCTTGTCGGACAGGCGCCCCTTCCATGCAGGCATCGCACCTTCGCGGGTACAGTCGATCAAATCACCGTTTTTCTTCACGTTTACACCGTATTTAATGGTGCGCAACACTGCATCACGTTGAGTCTTCTCAACCATGCTCTTACAGGTACCGTCGTTGAACGGAACAAAACGCCAGATCTGATCGGTCAGATTAGCGGCGCCATTAGGTGCCAACGGCTTGCCGTTGGGACCATGACAGGCCAGACACATGCCCTTGGCATAGACAGCCTTGCCCGCGGCAACAGCAGGATCATTGCCCTTGCCCTGAGACAGCGCCATGACGTAATCAGTAACCTGCTCGATTTCTTCATCGCTCAAGTTACCCATCATGCCACGTGCCGGCATGTTACCTACCCGGCCATTGGCGATGGAGGCATGGATCTGATTGATATGACCACCCCACAGCCAATCATCGTCAGCAAGCACGGGGAAGTTGGGGTTACCCATACCACCGGCACCGTGACAGGCCGCACAGTTGTCACCGTAAAGCATTTTGGAGGTGGCAACAGCGTAGAGCTTGAGGTCAGTATCCTTCATGATGTCTGCCAGGGGCAAGGAAGCCAGCTTCTCTTCCTTGTCGGCAAACTTCTGCTTGCGCCACGCTTTAAGCTCATTGTAGCTTTCTTCATATTCCTTGATCGCAGTCCATCCGGCAATCCCCTTGGTAAAGCCGTTCGCCAGAGGAATGGTCGGATAGTAGATCGCGTAGAAGATGATCATGATAAAGCCGGCATAAAAGGCCAGCATCCACCACAATGGAGGCGGGTTATCCAGCTCGCGGATATCCTCGTCCCAGATGTGGCCGGTATTGCCCTCATTGGGCCATGGGTTATGTCCTGCCATGTCGTTACTCCTCAGAGTGTGTGTCTTATTCATCGTCGTCGTGCAGTACGCGGTACTTCTGCTCTTCCAGTTCCTTGCGCTTGCTGGGACGCAGTGCCCAAGCAAACGTAATCACAATTCCAACAAAAGCACCGACAGTGATGATTACACCTGCCCAATCCTGGGCCGTCATGGCGGCCCAGTCGGTATGGAAGTAATCAGCCAGTTTACTCACGATAGACCTTGTTATCGTCCAGTTTCACCATGGTGCCCAGCACCTGCAGATAGGCGATCAGCGCATCCATTTCAGTGGTGCAGTGCTTGTCCGGATCCGGATTGCCATAGGTGCGCAGGTACTCATCGGCCAGCGCGATCTCTTCATCGGTGTAAGGCACACGTTCCAGACGCAGCACCTTCATGCGGGCCGCCATGTCACGCTTGCCGACCTTGATGCGGCCAATATACTGATCTGTGATACAACGTTCCGCCAACCAGGGATACGCCGGCATGACAGACTCAGGCACTACCGCCTGCGGGCGCATCAGGTGCAACGCATGCCACTCGTCGGAGTACTTGCCCCCCACGCGCGCCATATCAGGACCGGTACGCTTTGAGCCCCACTGGAACGGATGGTCATAGATGGACTCGGTCGCCAGGGAATAGTGACCATAGCGCTCTTTTTCGTCGCGGAACGGACGGATCATCTGAGAATGACAGTACATGCAGTGCTCGCGCATATAGATGTCACGACCGGCCAGCTCCAGAGGCGTGTAGGGGCGCATGCCGTCACCCGGCTTCCAGTCAGATTTCCAGTTGCCGTGTTCGTCCTTGTAATAAAGACGCTTGTCGGCAACCAGCTTGCCGTCCTTCATCTCGAAGTGTCGGGTCCAGACCAGCTCCGGGAACTTGTCATTCTTGATATTCCCGTACTTGTCCGTAAATTCGGTGTAGTCCACTGCATCCTTAAGATAGAACAGCGGTACGATTTCGACGATCCCCGCAATAGAGACCATGAATGCAGTTGCCAGGAACAATCCGAAGATATTGCGTTCCAGGCGCTCCTGCAGATTTTTAGGCTCGTGATTGTCTGCCATGAGTTTAGCTCCTCAACTCAATGGTTAGGTGCCCGCCTTAAGGGCGGGCTTGTATCGTTTTATCAGGCTGCAGCAACAGCAGGCTGACGAGACTTGGCGGTTGCCACGGTCATGGCAACGTTGTACAGCATGACCAGCGCACCTGCCACGAACAGTACACCACCCATGAAGCGCATTACGTAGTAGGGGTGCATGGCCGCAACAGATTCAGCAAAGGTGTAAGCCAGTACGCCGTATTCGTCATACGCGCGCCACATCAGACCCTGCATGATGCCGGATACCCACATGGCCACGATGTACAAAACGGTGCCAAGCGTAGCCAGCCAGAAGTGAACGTTGATCAGCTTCATGCTGTACATCTCGGTGTTCCACATCTTCATCACCATGTGATAGATGGAGCCGATGGCCACCATAGCAACCCAGCCCAGGGCACCGGAGTGAACGTGACCAATAGTCCAGTCGGTGTAGTGTGACAGGGCATTAACGGTCTTGGAAGACATAACCGGGCCTTCAAAGGTGGACATGGCGTAGAAGGCCAGCGCCATGATCAGGAAGCGCAGGATGTAGTCCGTACGCAGACGGTCCCAAGCACCGGACAGGGTCAGCATGCCGTTCAGCGCCCCACCCCAGGACGGAATGATCATGGCCAGAGAGATCACGGCACCCAGCGAACCGGTCCAGTCAGGCACAGCGGTGTACTGCAGGTGGTGTGCACCCAGCCATACATAACCGAAGATCAGTGCCCAGAAGTGGACCACGGACAGCCGGTATGAATAAACGGGGCGACGTGCCTGCTTCGGTACGAAGTAGTACATCATGCCCAGGAAGCCTGCAGTCAGGAAGAAGCCCACTGCATTATGCCCCCACCACCACTGAATCATGGCGTCCTGCACCCCGCTGTACAGCGAGTAGGACTTGTACCAGGTAACAGGAATCGAAAGCCCGTTAACAAGGAACAGATAAGTGACCGCGATAAGCAGTGCAAGATAGAACCAGTTGGACACGTAAACGTGGGGAACCTTTTCCTTGTCACGTGTGGCGATGGTCATGACAAACACCATGGTCCACAGCACCCAGCCAATAGCCACGCCCAGGTCAAAGATCCACTCCATTTCGTGGTATTCCCTGGCCTGAGTCAGACCAAAGGCGATACCGATAATACCGCCCACGATGGAGACGATCAGAAACAGCGCTGACAACCAAGCACAGGGCACACACCACAGGCGGTTGCTGTTGGTACGCTGTACGGAATACAGCGAGGTCACGAACAGCGCCAGACCACCAAAGCCAAGAATAATGGTATTGGTGTGAACCACACGGAGACGACCAAACGTAATCTCCGCAATGTCAAAGTTCAGGAATGGCCACGCCAGTTGCGCAGCGGCATAGGTACCGATCGCAGTACCCGCCACCAGCAGAATGACGGTGAGTATGGTGCCGAATTTCAGCAAACCATATTCGTATTGGGGATTTGCAGCGTTCATTGCGAACTCTCCTTTTAACTTACAAGTCATACCACGCGCCCTTGAATCGCCACACTCTCTCAAGGGTTCGGGTTGTCACGCTCCATTATATTGAGAGGCAACCCGCCCTTTCGAGAACGGACCGCTCAAAACTTGATCTGGATTAAGTTTTGAGCCAGTTTCTCAAGCGCCTGCTACTCCAGAACAGCGTAATTATCATCTTTTCGCCAGGCCACAACAATACAAAGCACTTATTTATACTCATTGATTAGACTTATGACTCAACAGAGATTACTTATCGCCTAATATGTGTTCTTGCGCCCAGGCTAACATCACGCACCGCCGGAACAGGTAAAATAAACTACCTCAGCACAATCAGGAGCCTGCCCATGCGCACTGCCACCGTTGAACGCAACACCCTGGAAACCCGCATCCGCGCCACCGTCAACCTGGACGGCAGCGGTAAAAGCGAATTGGAAACCGGCGTGCCCTTTTTTGAACATATGCTGGATCAGGTGGCTCGCCACGGGCTGATCGATCTGTCCGTAGAGGCTGAAGGGGATATCGAAATCGACGATCATCACACCGTTGAAGATGTGGGCATCGTGCTGGGACAGGCCATCCGCGAAGCGGCTGGCGACAAGAGGGGCATCGCTCGCTACGGCCATGCCTATGTGCCACTGGACGAAGCGCTTTCCCGCGTGGTCATCGACCTGTCCGGCCGCCCCGGCCTGCAGTTTCACTGCAACTTTACCGCCGAGCGCATCGGGCGCTTCGATACTCAGCTGGTGCAGGAATTCTTTCAGGGCTTCGTCAACCATGCCCACGCCACCGTGCATATCGACAACCTGCGCGGCATCAATGCCCACCATCAGGCGGAAACCATCTTCAAGGCGTTCGGGCGTGCGCTGCGCATGGCGCTCACCCCTGACCCGCGCCTGGGCGATCAGCTGCCTTCCACCAAGGGAGCGCTGTAAATGAAACATGTGGTCGTGGTGGACTACGGCATGGGCAACCTGCGCTCGGTGTCCAAGGCCGCCGAACACGTGGCCGGCAACCATGCACGCATTAAAGTGAGCAGCGACCCGGCCAGGGTTCGGGATGCCGACGCCATTATCTTCCCGGGCCAGGGGGCCGCCCGTGCCTGCATGGATCACCTGATCGAAACGGGGCTGGAACACTCTGTCCAGCAGGCCGCGAAGGAAAAGCCCTTTCTGGGGATCTGCATGGGCATGCAGGTGCTGATGGATTACAGCGAAGAAAACGACGGCGTGCATTGTCTCAAGGTCTTTCCCGGTGAAGTAACCCCTTTTCGCTTTCCGCCGACGCAGCCCCTGAAGATACCGCACATGGGCTGGAACCAGATCGCTCAGACCCAGGACCACCCCCTGTGGCACGGCATCGAGGACAATACCCGCTTTTATTTCGTGCACAGCTACTATGTCCAGCCGGCGGATCACAGCCTGACGGCAGGTGTGTGCGACTACGGCCACCCGTTTACCGCCGCCATCGCCCGTGACAATGTATTCGCCATCCAGGCTCATCCGGAAAAATCCGCCGATGCAGGCCTGCAGCTGCTGAAAAACTTTATTCAATGGAACGGAACCCCATGATTCTCATTCCCGCAATCGACTTGAAGGACGGTCAGTGCGTCCGCCTGCGCCAGGGCGAAATGGATGACGCCACCGTCTTCTCCTCCGACATCGTCGCGACCGCCAGGCAATGGAAGGACGCTGGCGCCAGGCGCCTGCACATGGTGGACCTTAACGGGGCCTTTGCCGGCAATCCGGTCAATCAGGAGGCCGTACTGGCCGTCACCCGGGCCTTCCCCGACCTGCCGGTGCAGATCGGTGGCGGCATTCGCAGCCTGGAAACCATCGAGGCCTACCTGAACGCCGGCGTGCAGTACTGCATCATCGGCACCAAGGCCGTTCACGAACCCGAGTTTGTCGCGCAGGCCTGCAGGGCATTCCCCGGCCACATCATGGTGGGCCTGGACGCCAAGGGCGGCAAGGTGGCCATCAACGGCTGGGCCGAGGTCACCGATCACGACGTCATCGAGCTGGCCAAGCGCTTCGAAGGCGATGGCGTGAACGCCATTATTTATACCGACATCGGCCGGGACGGCATGCTGCAAGGTGTCAACATTGAAGATACTGCCCGCCTGGCCGAAGCCATCGACATTCCCGTAATCGCCTCGGGCGGTGTCACAGATCTGGACGATCTGCGCGCACTGGCACCGCTCTATAAAAAAGGCGTCACCGGCGCCATCACCGGCCGCGCCATTTATGAGGGCACGCTGGACTTTGCCGAAGGGCAGCGCCTGCTGGATGACCTGACGGGAGGCGCCTGATGGGGTTGGCAAAACGCATCATCCCCTGCCTGGACGTGGACAACGGCCGCGTAGTGAAAGGCGTCAAGTTCGTGGACATTCGCGATGCGGGCGACCCGGTGGAAATCGCCCGCCGCTACAACGATGAGGGCGCCGACGAGATCACCTTTCTGGACATCACCGCCAGCGCCGATGAGCGCGAAACCATGGTACATGTGGTAGAGCAGGTGGCCTCCGAGGTCTTTATTCCCCTGACCGTCGGCGGCGGCATCCGCACGCTGGATGACATCCGCCGCATGCTCAACGCCGGTGCCGACAAGGTCTCCATCAATACAGCCGCCATTTTCAATCCCGGCTTTGTAAAGGAGGCCTGCGACACCTTTGGCAGCCAGTGCATCGTGGTCGCCATCGACGCCAAGCGTGTCAGTGCCGGTGACGAACCACTGCGCTGGGAAATCTTTACCCACGGCGGCCGCCGCGAGACCGGCATCGACGCTATCGCCTGGGCGGAACGCATGGAAGAGCTGGGCGCCGGCGAACTGCTGGTCACCAGCATGGATCGCGACGGCACCAAGCAGGGCTTCGATCTCGAGCTGATGCGCACCATCAGCGAGCGGGTGCAGATCCCTGTCATCGCCTCGGGCGGCGTGGGCAACCTGGATCACCTCGCCGACGGCGTACTGCAGGGCAAGGCGGATGCGGTGCTGGCGGCCAGCATCTTCCACTTCGGTGAATACACCATTGAACAGGCCAAGCGTCACATGCAGGCGCGCGGCATCGAGGTACGACTATGAGCGACATTCTTTCGCAATTGGACGCCGTGCTGGCAGAACGCAAGGACGCCGATCCCGACAGTTCCTACGTGGCCAGTCTGTATGCCAGGGGATTGGACGCCATCCTGAAGAAGGTGGGTGAAGAAGCGTGCGAGACGGTCATGGCCGCCAAGGATGGCGACAGCGACCATCTGGTCTATGAAGTGGCTGATCTATGGTTTCACACCATGATATTATTAGCGCAGCAAAATCTGAGCAGCGACGCGGTTCTGCAGGAACTGGCGCGTCGCTTTGGCCTGTCCGGACTGGAAGAAAAAGCCAGCCGTACAACGTAAAGCGGACAACCCGTCCCGTTTTCAGCGGCATCCCGCCTACCCCGCGCGGATCAACAAGAGGCTTCGGCTATGGAAGAAAAAACCGTATTTGAAAAGATCATCGACCGTGAAATCCCGGCCGATATCGTCTATGAAGATGACAAGTGCATTGTCATCAAGGACATCAACCCCAAGGCACGGGTGCACCTGCTGGTGATCCCCAAGAAAAAGATCCCCACCCTGTTCGATCTCACACCGGAAGACAAGGATCTGATGGGCCACATGATGCTGCTGCTGCCGCAACTGGCGCAGGCGCACAATCTCGACGGCTTCAAGACCCTGATCAACACCGGCAAGAGCGGCGGACAGGAAGTCTTTCACCTTCACATCCACCTAATGGGCAACTGATTCGAAACAAAAGGAGTTCTCTACATGGGCATTAGTATCTGGCAACTGCTTATCATCCTGGCCATCGTGCTGGTTCTGTTCGGCGCCAAGCGCCTGCGCTCCGTGGGCTCTGACCTGGGCGCCGCCATCAAGGGCTTCAAGCAGTCCATCAAGGATGAAGACGCCAAGGCGGAAGAAAACGCCGCCAAGCTGGAAAAGGCCGACGGCAAGGTGTACGACGTCAAGCCTGAACAGAAGCAAGACGACAGCGCTCCCAAGGCTTAAGCGACTCACATGTTCGACATTGGCGGCCTCGAGATTCTGCTGGTTCTGATCATCGCCCTGCTGGTGATCGGACCCGAGCGCATGCCCGAAGTCGCCCGCCAGATCGGTCGCTTCGTCGCCAAGACGCGCAACTTCATCCGCTCCGTTCAGGAAGAGAGCGAATTGAAGGAAACCGTTGCCGAACTGCGCCGCGAACTGGATCTGCGCGAAGAAACCGCCCAGCTGCGCGAGATCGAACAGGACCTGCAACACGACCTCTACGGCAATCTGCGCGAAGCACAGAACGACCTGGCCGACGAACTGGACCTGGACAAGCTGCAGCGCCCCACCTTCGGGGGTAGCGAACCGCCGCCGCTGCATATCGACAAGCAGGATCCGACAGCCGCCGCTGCGCCGAAAAAGGCAGCGGAGACACCGGACAGGCCTGAGCCCAAGACCGCCGAGAAACCCAGCGTCCAACCTGTGGAACACAGCACCTCCTCATGAGCGACAGCCCCCTGCCTCCCACCGACAAGGAGATGACCCTCGTCGAGCATCTGCTCGAGCTGCGCGACCGACTGACCAAGGCCGTGCTGGCCGTCATCGTGCTATTTCTGGTGCTGTTCCCCTTCGCCAACGACCTGTATCTAATCATTGCTGAGCCGCTCATGCGCTACCTGCCGCAGGGCACCAGCATGATCGCCACCGGGGTGGCCTCACCGTTCCTGACCCCGTTCAAGCTCAGCCTGGTGCTGGCCATCTATCTGGCCATGCCTGTGATTCTGTATCAGCTGTGGGCCTTTATCGCCCCCGGGCTGTATGAACACGAGAAAAAGCTGGTCGGCCCGCTGCTCTTTTCCAGCGTTTTTTTGTTCTATGCCGGCGGTCTGTTCGCCTACTACGTGGTCTTCCCGCTGGTGTTCCAGTTCCTCACCAGCACCGGCCCCGAAGGCGTCACCATCGCCACAGACATCAGTCTCTATCTGGACTTTGTCATCAAGATGTTCTTCGCCTTTGGCGTAGCCTTTGAAGTCCCCATCGCCACGGTACTGCTCATTCTCACCGGCATGACCACGCCACAAAAGCTGAGCCACATTCGCCCCTACATTATCGTGGCAGCCTTTGTGATCGGCATGCTGCTCACCCCGCCGGACATCATCTCCCAGACCCTGCTGGCCGTGCCCATGTGGCTGCTGTACGAACTGGGCGTATGGATCGGCGCACTGATCATCCGCAACCGCAAGGATGAGGACGAAGGCGAAGGCGGGCCGGACGACACCGACACTCCGCCGCCTGGCGATGACACGCCCCCATCAGGTCCGAAGCCTTCTGCACCGGACGCACCCTCCGGTGGCTCCTCTGCGGCCACGGCCGCTGCAACAGCCGGAACCGGTGCACTGGCCGTACAGGCGGCACCCGAACCTGGCCTGCACTTTGATGACGACGGCAATCCGATGGAACCGGAACCGGCCGAGGACCAGGAACTGGAAGGCGGCAATGTGGCCGAGGATGAGAACGAGGATGACGACTTCGACTGGGACGCCGAATTCGACCGCATCGAACAGGAGATGGCGGCGCTGAATCAGGGCATGGAGGATGCGGCCACCGAAGATGAAGCCGCCATGGAAAATGAAATGGATTCCGCCCCCGAAACGACCCATAATCAAGATAATGGGATCGAAAAGGGGGCTGAAGATGGCAAACCACTGCATAAAACCAGCGATTGATCAGGGCCTGAAAAATCGCCCCGTAAAAAAGTCGGGGACCCCCCTTCTGCTTGTCCTCCTGCTGAGCCTTGTCAGCCTCAACAGCCTCGCCAACGCCCTCAAGCACAACCCGTCGCCCTATCTGGCCATGCACGGCAGTGACCCGGTGGACTGGCGCCCGTGGTCTGCGGAGGTGCTAAAGGAGGCGCAGCGGGAAAACAGGCTCATCTTCATTTCCAGCGGTTACTTCTCTTGCTACTGGTGCCACCGCATGCAAGAAGACGTCTATCATCACGCCGATGCGGCGACCATCCTCAATGCAGACACCATTCCCGTGAAGATTGACCGCGAGCTCTCGCCCGGACTGGATCACTATCTCATCGACTTTTCCCAGCGCACCACCGGCCGCGCCGGCTGGCCGATCCATGTGCTGCTGACGCCGGAAGGCTATCCCTTCTACGCCTTCATGTATCAGCCGAAGGCGCGGTTTATCGCCATAATCGAGCGGGCCGCACGCCTGTGGCGCACGGACCCGGACACAATTCGCACAGCAGCACGCAAGGCCCTGCCCCAACCGGAGCCCTATCCTGATCCCCCACCTTTGCTGAAACTGACCCATACCCAGCTGGCGCAGCTGCTCTTTGCCACGCTGGAGGGCGCCATGGATGACTTTGGCGGCGGCCTCAAGGGACAGCAGAAATTCCCGCAGACACCGCTGTATCTTTCCCTGCTCACACTCACGCAGTGGCCGGATCACATCAAGGAGTGGTTTATCCTCTCTCTGGATGCCATGGCGAGCCAGCATCTGCGTGATCATGTCAATGGCGGCTTTTTCCGCTATACCGTCGATCCGGACTGGCACACGCCCCATTACGAAAAAATGCTGTATGACAATGCACAGCTGGCCACACTCTATCTGCGCGCCGGCAAGCGTTTCAACCGCCCCGACTGGATAACGGTCGGGCTGGAGACACTACGCTTCCTCGACAGGCATCTTTACAACCCGAAAACCGGGCTCTACTTCGGCAGCCTCTCTGCCACCGACGCTCACCACCACGAAGGCGGCAACTACCTGTGGGACGCCGCCACCCTGAAAAAACTGTTGCCGCCCGAACTGTATCGCGCCGCCGCAGACGCATGGGGGCTGGACGGCAGCGGGCCGTGGGACGGCAAGTGGCTGCCCGCCCCGTTTGAAGGCAATGCCTGGCCTGCCATTCGCCGCATTCTGGCCGAACACAGCACGCAACCCGCCCGCGACAGCAAACAGGTGCTCGCCTGGAATGCCCTGATGGTGGACGCGCTGGCAGCCGCTACGGACGCCACCGGCGACCCGCAGTGGCGCACACGCGCTGTCGCACTCTACAACAAACTGAGCCGGCAACTGCGTACGCTACAACCACCCCGCGCGCTCAATGACGATGGCAGCCCCATGGGACAGGCGACCCTGCAGGATTATGCCCTGACGGTGGCGGCCGGCGAAACGCTCGGGAAAGACACCGCCCCACTGCGCCAACGCACGGCACGCAACTTTCTCACCTCTTCCGGCTGGAAATTTTCCGCCGCACCGCTGCTGCCGGGACAAAGTGGCCTCAAGTGGCTGGCCGATAGCGCTCTGCCAAGCCTGACCGCCATCGCAGACCTCCCCTACCCCAGGCACGTGGCTGCCGTGCAGACACGCCTGCGGCAGGGGCCCTTGCAGAGCCACAGCTACCTGCGTTATAACACGCTGCCATAACCCCATAATGAAAAAGCCCGCACAGGCGGGCTTTGGGGCGGTGAAAAAGAATTTTGGCTTATTTCAGGCCAAGGGCACGGTGGAAACGGTCCTTGATGGCCGCCATCACCTTTTCCACATCATCCACCGCCATACCGCGCACCTCGGCGATCTCCTTGATCACCAGACCGCCGCGGGTGCGCAGGTCGAGAATGATGCGGCTGAGCGTCGGCAGGTTCTGGTAAGTCTGCGCCAGAATCTGACGCTTTTCGCGATCGCCCAGAATTTCCCGTGGCAGATCCAGCACCTCCACCAGCTCTTCTTCGAAGCCTTCGTCCAGTAGATAAACCTTGGGCTTGTAGTCGTCCTGGTGGTAGGAAATGTCATCCAGATCCTCCACAAACACCACTTCACCTTCCGCATCGGCGGTGATGTGCTCTTCCAGTTCCTTCAGCTCTTTCGCGGCCAGCGCTTCAATGGAAAGATCCTTCATGTGCGCACGCTCGTGTTCGATAATCGCCTCCAGCTTCTGATCTGCAAGGCGGAAAATCAGCACGCGCAGCTTTTCCGGTGTCACGCTGTCGTCAAACTGCTCGTAAACTTCCAGATAGACTTCATCCACAATGTCCATGGGGTCATACATGCCGCGCGGCACCCAACCCTTGCGCACCGCCGTGCGCAGGCGATTGGCTACATACTTCTTGAGCTTGGGCAGAAATTCGTTCAATACGGCAAAAAACCCCTCGCGGTCCTCGTTCTGCCGATGTTGCGCCAGGGTATTGATCATGCGTGAAACCTCCTGTTAATTTCATCTCGTCTGTAAGTATGATAAGGCCGTATTCGCCGCCTTCAAGGAAAAATCCATGGGAAAGCTGTTTATCATGCTCGGCCTGTTTCTGCTGGCCATTGGCATCCTGTTGCAATGGGCACCTCAGCTGCTGAGCTGGTTCGGCCGCCTGCCCGGCGATATCGACATTCAGACCGAGCACACGCGCATCTTCATCCCCATCACCTCCATGATCGTGGTCAGTATTGTGCTCTCGCTGATTTTGAATATTTTTTTGCGTCGCTAGGGGTTACCAACATTTAATTAGCCGTTAATTGCTATCATTACAAATCATCATTCAGAGAGTCTCCCATGCAACGTGACAGAGCTGAGCTCAATAATCTCCGTGACCTTGACCGAGGCATTATCGAAACTATCGCCAAAAAATTCATTCAACAATATGGCGATCTGGATCCTGACACCGGCAAACCAGTTGAAAACCCCGTCAGTCAGCCCACGATGGAAAAAGAGCTGCAAGAGATGCTCAACACACCTGAGCTGGGGCTACGTCAGGTGGTGCCTCTGATCGTGATGTGGGTGGATGAGTTTCAGCTGGATTTCAATGACGAACTCTTTGACATGGAAAAGCGGCGTCTGGAACGACGCCAGCAGTTGGTTGACGAACTGGAGAAAATGGCCGAGCGAGGAGAAGCCGTCACACTGGAGTTCACTATCGGCGATATTCTGACCGAGCTGGAGCTTCGCGAAATCCCCGTCGCCCTGCCCTATCTCGAAGCGCAGCTCTTCAAGCGCCATGGCATTCCGCCAGAACCGCAGACCCTTCAGGAAGCCATGGAGCGTTTGCGCGACCTGTGGGCCCATGCCGATCAAGTGGTCCAGATCATCCTTACGCCGGAAGAAGCCCAGCAAAAAAGCCAACTCCTTCAAGAAGTGGAGGAACTTTTCAACACGGAAGACGATTATGAACACTTGAAAGAAAAAGCCCGCGCCTGGCTCAAGAAAACACAGCAGGATCACAACCCCGACATGCAGGAATTCCTGGATATGCTCAGCCGCGAAAGCCTGAGCTTCCAGATGGCCATCCGCGAAGTCATGGATGAAGAAGCTCAGGCCGCGCGAAGCCATGTATCCCCCGAAACGGAACTGACCCCCGAAGCCTTCAAGCTGCTGACGCAGAAAAAAGGCGATACCATCTATGCCGGGAGTGAATATACCCACAGCTATAATTTCTTTCGTCGGCTGCTGACCCGTCTGGTTGACTGGTGGATTTTTCGCCCCTGACTGCTTGCCGCCTCAGAGAAATCTACAAACAAAAACACCCGCGATTGCGGGCGTTTTCGTTATTGGCACATCAAGGTGGTCAGCGCATGGTGACCAGCTCTTCTGACGACGTGGGGTGGATGGCGATGGTGGCATCCAGGTCGGCCTTGGTGGCGCCCATCTGCACGGCCACGGCAAAGCCCTGCAGCATTTCGTCCACGGCATCACCGGCAATGTGGATGCCCACCACTTTCTCGTCCTCCCCTACGCACACCAGCTTCAGTGCCGTCTTGGGCTGATGGCGCGTAAACGCGAAGCGCATGGGCGTAAATACGCTCTGGTAAATCTTGACCGCATCGCCATACTGCTCGCGCGCCTTTTCTTCCGTCAGCCCCACGGTGCCCACCGGCGGATGGGCAAACACCACGGTCGGCACATAGGTAAGATCCAACTTCAGCTCCGGCTCGTTGTTATAGAGACGGCGCGACAGATAGCGCCCTGCACGGATGGCCACAGGGGTCAACTGCGGGAAGCCCTGCACCGCATCCCCGATGGCGTAGATATTCGCCACGCCGGTATGCTGCCATTCGTCCACGGGAATATAACCGCGCGGATCGGTTTCGATGCCCACGGCATCCAGCCCCAGGTTGCGCGTCAGCGGGCGGCGCCCCACGGACCAAATCACCTTGTCGAAGCCGGACAAGGTCTTGCCCTCGCCCACCACGCTCAGCGTGCCGTCGCTGGCCTGTTCCAGCTTTTGCACCTTGAAGGGCATCTCCAGCTGAACGCCCTGATCGATCAGGTTGGTCTTGACCTGTTCCTTGAGCAGACTGTCAAACAGCGGCACCGGCTCCGGCATGATGTCGATGAGCGTCACCTCGGTGCCCAGTGATCGGAACACACCCGCCAGCTCCACGCCGATATAGCCGGCGCCGATGATCGCCACATTCTTCGGCTGCTCGCGCAACTGGAAAAAGCCATCCGAGGTAATGCCCAGATCGGCGCCTTCCACCGGCGGCACAATGGGCTCGGCACCCGGTGCCAGAACGATGGTTTCTGCCGTGTAGCGCTTGCCATCCACCTCGACGGTATGTTCGTCCACCAGCCGGCCCCAGCCCTGCAGCACGTCTACGCCCAAATCCTTTAGGTAGCCGGCGTACCATTCGTTGATGTTTTTAATGTACTGCTGGCGCTTGTCCACTAGGGTGGCCCAGTCGAAGCCCTTCAGCGCCACGTCGAAGCCGAAATCGGGGGCATCATGGATGGCACTGGCGATATTGGCACCAAACCACATCACTTTCTTGGGCACACAGCCCACGTTGACACAGGTGCCGCCCAGATGCTTCGCTTCCACCACCGCGGCCTTCCTGCCGAATTCTGCTGCCTTTTCCACCGCTGACAGGCCGCCGGAGCCTGCGCCGATGGCAATCATGTCGTAATCGTAGGCCATGTTCTCTCTCCCGTTTTTTTTCAGATTGTAAAGCAAAACGCCCCGAAACCGGGGCGCATGCAAGGGGGTCCCCGACTTTTTCACGCGGCCATTTTTTCGCCGCGCCGCCGGATTGCCCCCTATAACTGAAACAGCCCGTTCAAGGCTTATTTATGGGTGTGCAGCCACTTTTCCAGATCGTCGGAGCCGCCAATGTGCGCGCCTTCGATAAACACCTGTGGCACGGTGTCGCGCCCAGTGGCCGCCCGCAGCGCACGGGAGCTGACGCCTTTTTTGCTCACTTCGATCTCTTCGTATGCAATGCCGGCGGCTTCCAGCATCTGCTTGGCCTTGGCACAGAATGGGCAGCCAGGCTTGGTAAACAGCGTCGCCGCCTTGGGTCGTTCGGCCCCCGGGGCGATATAGTCCAGCATGGTGTCGGCGTCGGAAACTTCAAACGGGTCACCCGGCAAATCGGGTTCGATGAACATCTTTTCGATCACGCCGTCCTTCACCAGCATGGAATAGCGCCAGCTGCGCATACCGAAGCCCAGATCGGACTTGTCCACTAGCATGCCCATGCCGTCAGTGAACTCGCCGTTGCCGTCCGGCACCATGGTGATGTTTTCCGCTTCCTGATCTTCTGCCCAGGCGTTCATTACAAAGGTGTCGTTGACGCTGATGCAGAGAATGTCGTCCACGCCGTGCTGCTTGAACACCGGTGCCAGCTCGTTATAACGCGGCAGGTGGGATGAGGAGCAGGTGGGGGTAAACGCCCCGGGCAGCGCAAACGCGACCACCGTCTTGCCCTTGAACAGATCATCCGTGGATACATTCACCCACTCATTGCCCTTGCGCACGCGCAACACCACATTGGGGACGCGTTGACCTTCACGATTTTCCAATGCCACTGTCAGCCTCCTTTTGGATCAGTTTAAGTTGTAATGATTGCCAATCATTGTGTAAGAGATGATAGCCTTGAGATGCATGATTGTCAATAGCAATTGATAATTAATTATTGTTAGGCTCTAACTATCATTAAGCTGAAAACGCTGCCAACTTTTTGTATCATTAACCATACACCCTTCACCTGGCCTACGCACATAATCGATTTTCAGGACATTTTCACCGATGAAACCAATGCGCTGCTGGCCGCTCACAGCGATCTGATTGCGCAAGCTGCCGACCATGTGGCCAAGCGGTTTTATGAAGTCTTGCTGAACCACGACCATGCGCACACCTTCCTCAACGAAGAGGTTGTGCAGCAACGTCTCATGCAGGCACAAAAGCAATGGATCATCGAAACCTTGGCCCCGCATACAGTAGATGAAAAGGACGCCTTTGAAGCACGCCAGGCCCATATCGGCCAGGTGCATGCCCGCATCGAGCTGCCCCTGCAACTGATGACACTGGGAGTGCGCCTGCAAAAGCGCGCCTTTATCGAAATACTCTTCGATGACGCGGCGGACGCGGCGCACAATGATGCGCATATTCAGCTTTATCCATCAACGAGGTACTGGACTATGCCACGTACCTCATAAATGAAGCCTACATGCAGTTTGAAAACGAGCTTGAACGGGAAACACGTCTGTTCGCCACCACCTATGCCTCGTCCGATCTGGCGCTTGAAATTCTGAACGTCAACTCAAACCTGCAGAACTGGCTGATCGATGTATTGGCCAGCAGCGACGAGCCCTCTGCCTGCCATGAGATACGCCACCTGAATGAAGCCAAATTCTGGCTGTGGATAGAGCACCGGCTAGCCCAACTGGGCGACGGTTTCCGCTCCACCGCAGCGATTGAAAAGGTGTTCAATGAGTTGGAACTGTTTCGTCAGACTTGCGCAGAGGGAATTCAGGCGCAGTGGCGAGGCACCCTTAAGACCTTGATCAAGCGTCTCAGCCATGCGTTGCAACTGCTTTCGGAAGAAGTCTCCGAAGACAGCAACAACCGCGATCCGCTCACACACCTGCTCAGTCGGCGCCTGCTAGATGGCATATTACGTCGCGAACACCGTCAGGTGCGCACCCATGGCGGTGACTACGCCCTGCTGATGATCGATGTGGACCACTTCAAGCAGATCAACGACACCTATGGACACACCGTCGGCGATGCGGTGCTGAAGGAAGTCGCCCAGATCATTCGTCAGAACCTGCGCGTGACAGATCTGGCATTTCGCTATGGCGGTGAAGAAATTCTGGTGGTCCAGCCCATCACGAGGGGCACCGACCCCACGCCCATCGGCGAAAAACTGCGCCTGGCCGTCAGCGAAAGGGTGCACCAGAACGCGGATACTCCCGATCTGCAGGTGACCATTTCCATTGGGATCAGCCAGTACAGCCGACACCCGCATCCCGACTACAGCCACCTGCTCAAGCAGGCCGATGCTGCGCTGTATCGCGCCAAGAAAGCCGGCCGCAACCGTGTGGTCTGCTACACTGGCGAACTGATCTGAAAGACCACCCGCGACTTGGCCCGTGAACGCGACGGCCTGTCTGAAAGCGCCGTTGTACACAACAAGCCAAGTGAAACGGCACGGGGATCACCGCAAGGGGCTCCCGCGTAGCGGCACCCCTTGAATTGAATATTATCCGACTGGACCTGATACTCTGACAATCAAGCCCTACTCGGATGACAACTCCCCAGCCGACGCTTCAGACTGAGCCAGTGAACTGCGGCTTTCCGGCAACTGCTTGCGCACCCGCGCCGAAAGCGCGCCGATCTTCTCGATGCGCCGTACGATATGCCCCGTGCCGCTCTGCAGTTTTGTGTCCGCCGCCTGCCACGCCTTCTGCGCCTGATCCAGCCGCTGCCGGATGGCGTCGAAATCCTTGATGAAGTCCACAAACTTGTCGTGCAACTTGCCCGCCTCGTCCATCAGCTCCAGCATGCGCCGATCCTGATGCGCCAGCTTCCACAGGTGCCCCACCGTTTTCAGCGTCACCAGCAGCGTGGGAGCGGTAACGATGGCAACATTCTGCCGATAGGCGTACTCCTGCAGGTGCGGATCGGCTTCCAGCGCCATGACATAGGCACCCTCGATGGGCATGAACATCAGCGTAAACTCGGGCGCATTCAGCTCGTCGATCAGGTGATACTGCTTGCCACCCAGCTCATCCACGTGCTTTTTCACGCTGTCCACATGGGCCTTGATCGCCGCCTTGCGCGCCGCTTCGTCATCCGCCTCCAGCGCACGGGTGTAGGCCGTAAGCGACACCTTGGCATCCACCACAATATGCTTGCCGTCCGGCAGATTGATGAGCACGTCCGGTCGCTGGCGCCCCGTCTCGGTGCTGAAGCTGGCCTCGCGCACATACTCTTCGCCTTCGCGCAACCCCGCCGCCTGCAGCAGTCGCTCCAGCTGCAGCTCGCCCCAGTTGCCCTGGGTCTTGCTCTCGCCCCGCAGCGCCTCACTGAGCGTCTGTGCTTCCTTTGACAGGGACTCATTGAGCGCCTTGAGCGTATTCAACTCACCCTTGAGCTTACCGAGGCTGCTGTGCTGCTGCGTATGCATCTCGTCCAGGCGCTTGCGAAACTGCTCCAGCTGCTCGCGCCACGGTTGCATCACCGCTTCCAGCTGCTGCCTGCTGGTGGTGGAAAACTGCTGCTGCTTCTGTTCGAACAGGCGATTGGAGAGGTTCTCGAATTCGCTGGCAAGCTGCTTCTTGGCATCCTCCAGCAGACGAATCTGCTCGGCATGCTGACGCGTCTGTTCCTCGAGTCGGGTTTCCAGCTCGGCCCGCTGCGCGGACAGGGCATTCAACTCCCGCTGCAACGCTGCCTTGTCCTGCTCGAGCGTCTGTAGCTGCGTGCGCGTCTGTACCAGCGTCTGCTCCAGTCCTTCCATGCGCCCTTGCAGGGCGGCCTGCTGCTGCAGACGACCATTGGCACTGGCGAGCTGGGCGCGCAGGTCCTCGATTTCCCTCTGTAGCCGTGCGGACTCTTCGCGGGCATGGTCGAGGTGACTGCGGGTTTCGATCAGCTCATCGCGGGTATGCTGCAGCGCAGGTTCCGCCTCGGCCAGGCGTGCCGCCAGGGTATCCGCACGGCGTTTTTCAAAGCGCCACAGCGACAGGCCGACCACGGCAGCCATAACGATGACAATGGCGACAAGTGCAATCAGTTCCGGCATGGCTTGCTCTCCTCAATGCAGTGGCGCATTCTGCAGTGCGCGCATGAACGGCTCCAGCGCGCCCTGGTTTTCGGCGTGTTTCATCAGGATCGCCAGCAGCGCCTGATCCTCGTGCTGACTGGCCATGCGCGCCGCCAGCTGATAGTCGCGATCGGTGACACTGCCCTCGTAGGCCTTGAGCTCCAACAGTGCGGCCAGCGCGCCGGGGTTCTGCATCAGCACGGCGGCATGCAGCGGCTTGACCGGCTCGCCCTCGGCGTCCTCGCCTACCGCTTCGGTGGGGCTGACAAAGTGATTCTGTACCAATTCGAGAATCGTCCAGTAGTTCACCTCGGGCTCGGTCTGACTTTCCAGCGCATGGATAAAGATATCCCGCGGCGACTGCCCATGCCGCTGCACCAGTGTGCCTACCATGGTGGCAAAGGCGTCACGGTTGGCGGGGTCAAAATTAAGAAGATTGCTCATGATGTCCGTCCTGTCGTGTCATGCAAACGTGCCTGCAGCATAGCCGCTGCTCCAGGCCCACTGAAAGTTGTAGCCGCCCAGCTGTCCGGTCACATCCACCACTTCACCGATAAAAAACAACCCGGGCACCGCCTGCGCCATCATTGTCTTGCTGGAGAGGGCGGCGGTGTCCACGCCGCCCAGTGAGACTTCGGCCTTACCATAGCCGGCGGTCCGCTGCGGGTACAGCGTCCATGCCTGCAGCTGCGACGCCAGCTGTCGGACTGCGGCATCGGTCAGCGCATCCAGCCGATCGGGCCACTGCAGGTGTGCGATCCACACCTGTGCAAAACGCCGCGGCAGCCCCCGCTTCAGCCAAGCGTGCAGGCTGCGCCCACTGCGCTTGAGCTCGAGCAGAGCCGCCTCCAGCGCTTCCCCCGCAAACAGATTCAGCGTGATCGGTTCCCCTTCCCGCCACATCGCAGAAATCTGCAGAATGGCCGGGCCGCTCAGTCCCTTTGGCGTGATCAGCACCGGCTCACAAAAGCTTGCCTCGCGGCAAGACACACAGGCATCGAAGCTCACGCCACTGAGGACGCCATAGCGCTTCTGCCAACGTGCATCCATTTCCAGCGGCACCAGTGCCGGACGCGGCGGCACCACCGGCAGGTCGAACTGGCGGGCGATGCGCAGGCCGAAATCGCTAGCGCGCAGTTTCGGGTAGGCCAGGCCGCCGGTTGCGATCACCAGCGATTCACACTGCAATGGGCCTGCGGACGTCTGCAGCACGAAACCGCCCCCCACCGCCTCAATACCCTGCACCGCCGCATTCATCTGAAGGGTGACACCGGCCCAATCGCATTCGGTCAGCAACATGCGCGTGATGTCGCTGGCGTGATGACGGCAGTAGAGGCGCCCGTGGTCGCGCCGGTCGTATTCGATGCCGTGGCGCTCCACCAGGGCGATAAAGTCCTCATTGGTGTAGCGCTTCAGCGCCGAGACCGGAAAGTGCGGATTGGCGCTGTAATAGTTTTCGGCGGACACCGCAATATTGGTGAAGTTGCACTTGCCGCCCCCGGAAATGCGAATCTTTGCCGCCGGCTTGGGCGCATGATCCAGCACACGCACCCGCCGCCCCCGATAACCGGCCGTGGCCGCACACATCAACCCGGCGGCACCGGCGCCGATGATGGCGACATCACACTGATTCATGGGCAATGCCGCGACGCACAGCCTCGGCGATGATCTCGCGCAATCCCGTCTCCGCTGCCGCCGGCAGGCCTTCCACACCCAGCTCGATGCTGCGGCGCCCATCGGCTTCGATGCGTGGCAGCGAAAACAGGCGCAGCTCAGGATGACGCTGCTCGAACGCACGCATGAAATCCAGCCACTCCGATTCGGACGTATCCAGCAGCCGCACCACCCTTTCCACCTGCACCGGCTGAGTGAGATCGGCATAGTAGTGATCCAGCAGCCAGGCGGTCATGGGCTGCGCCATCTGCGGGAATCCGGGCATGAAGTGATGATGGCCGCCGCCCGGCAGGTTCAGCAGACTGAAGCCGGGCACGCGGTTGAAGGGATTGGGAATCAGCTCGGCGCCTTCGGGCAGATCCGCCATCTCAACTCGATGCGGATAGGCTTCCTCGCCGAACTGCGCCTCGATCTCCGCCACGGCACCGGGATGACGCACCAGCGGCACACCGAGGGCGCGGGCCGCGCACTGGCGTGTGCGATCATCGGGCGTTGCGCCGATACCGCCATGGCAGAAGACGATATCCGGACGCTGAAAGGTCTCCTGCAGGGTTTCGGTCAACAGCGCCGGGTCATCGCCCACGATGCGCACCCAGTCCACCTTGAGGCCGCGTGGCTTGAGCAGGGTGGCCAGATTGGCCAGGTGACGGTCCTGCCGCCGTCCGGAAAGGATTTCATCGCCGATAATGATCAAACCGATTTTGCGATTGGGCTTGTGCATATTTCGTGTCTCTGCGGGTCTTCTGGCATTATACGCACCATGAACACATCACCCGTCATTCTCACCCTGGCCGGTTTTGATCCCAGCGGCGGTGCCGGCCTGCTGGCCGACATCAAGACCATCCATGCGCTCGGCGGCTATGGCACCGGCGTGATCACCGCGCAGACGGTACAGAACACCTGCCACGTGCGCGCAACCCGCATGGAGCCGCCCGAACTCATTACCGCGCAGATCGCTGCTTTAATGGAAGATACGCCGCCTGCCGCCGTGAAGATCGGCATGCTGGGGAGTGCAGCCGTGACGGACGCCATCACCGCAGCACTGAAGGACTGGCAGGGGCCGCTGGTGCTGGACCCGGTCATCGCCAGCAGTAGCGGCCATCCGCTCTATCACGACCCGCTGTCCACACTATTGCCCCTGCTGCGCCGCGCCACGCTGATAACGCCCAACCATGCCGAGGCCGAACAGCTGGCGCAGGCGCTGGATTGCGAACCGCAAGACCTACCCACTGCGCTGGGCTGTGCCGTGCTGCGCACCGGCGGTGATCTGGCGGGCGGCACCCTTACAGATGAACTGCTCATGCCCGAGGGTTGGCAGCAGACTTTCACCCATCCTCGCGTCGATACACCCAATACCCATGGTACCGGTTGCACCCTCAGCAGCGCCATCGCCACCCTGCTGGCACAAAAAAAGCCGCTGGAAGCGGCCGTGGCGGAAGCGATTGCGTGGATGCAACAACGACTGGCAGCCAGCACATGGCAAATTGGCCACGGGCGCGGCCCCATTCGTCATCTTTGAAAGCCTGTGCCGGGCTAATCGGTGTGAATGCTGTGTCCGCCCTACGACCGAGACGCCCCATGTCCGGAGCGCACGTTACGACATATAACTAGGGCAGATGTGGTGCGCGGTGCGCTTCAGAGCGGGCGGTGGGACGCCATGAAAGGGTGCTTCAGTCTGAAACCTTTTCGACCGTGGCGCGTGCCTTTTCAACAGCCTCTCTGGCTGCATCACCGGTATCCTGCGCCATCCCCAGCGCTTCCTGCAGGCGATCACCCCAATCGCTGAGCACGTCCACTGCATACTGCAGGCCACTCAGCGCGTCGTGGACATGCTCTCGGGCGTCAAACCAGTCAAACAGCATAAACGCCACGATGCCAAGCAGAATCAGCACCACGGCCCAGATGCATTTGCTCATTTCTGATAGACCCCTTGAAGAATGTAGAAGCGTTTCAACAGCAGATTATCCAGATGGTGCAAGGTTTTCTCGGTTATGGCACGAATGGCTTTCGTTTCAGCCGTCTGCGCTGTCGTGCCCTGCTTGCGCACGTGATAATTGAATTGAGCAAATGGCACTTCATTGGCATCAGCAAGACTAATGCGCCCCTGAACTGTCACTTCGACCCCACCGTTAAATGCCGTAACCTGTCGCTGCGCATCGTAGAGCACAAACACATCCGGCATCCCCTGCAGATTCAGGCCCTGTTCTGCCAGCAACGTGCGTAGCCCGGTCTCTACCGTTGCATCCTTGGACAGGTTGGCACGCACCTCGATGGTAAACTTACGCATCAACGTCTGCAACTTGCCAAGCAGTGTAGTGGCATAGATATCCTGCACACGCCGATCATAATCCATCGGCAGGCGCTGCAGCACGCGCTCATACAGCTGCCGCTCCAGCAGTAGCGGATAAGCCGGCAACAGGTATTGAATCTGGACCAGACGAGGCTGCGAATCCGGTACGAAACGGTACGCCAACAGCACCTGATCGATTTTGGCAATGCGCTCAGCCAGTATTTTGGCCAGCGCAGCGCGATCCACCTCTTTGGTCACCTTCAGTGTATCCTCTTTATAGGTAACTTTTGCCATAAAGGTGGGAAGCTCGATCGGGGGGATTGCGTCCGCCCGCCATGCCATTTTGCCCAGCAGACGCTTTTCATATAGCGAAAGATGAGCCTGCAGACGTTCCTGCTCAGCTTGAATCACTTCCTCGAGGAAATGTTTCTGCAGTTGCGTCACAGCCTGCTTTTCCAGAGCAGCCTGCGCCTGAGGCATCTGTGTCTCATCAGGCAAAGTCTGGCTGACCGTCACTTCAAATGCGCCCCCCTGCGCTTGCACGGCCTGAGCAGATGGCGCTTTTTTATCGCCAGGAAAATAGCTACACCCGATCAATGAATACAGGGCCAGTACGGCAAACACCCCATGTAGTCGTTTTCTTCCGCCCATGGCTTTATCCCTTGTGCATATTGTCGCGGTAGTGGCTTACACGCGACTGATGCGACTTTGATGTTCTATGCGGATAAAGCAAGGACGACGACAGGCGCCCAGTTGAGTGGCCAGCTGATGAGCTGCATACCAGACCGAAATCAATCCACGCGCGCCATGCCCCAGCGAAAAGGCCTGCTGCCGGGCAGCATCCACACCGATGATCGGCATATGATCTCGCGTGGTTGGCCGCAGACTGACACGTCCTTCCAGCGTATCACCCAGTTCAAGCTCAGGACAGGCCTGCGCCAGAAGCTGGCGGTTATGCGCATGTCCCTCCCGCGTGGGGATGGTTTGATCCAGCGCCGTTTTTTCGAACGTTGCGCCGGTAATCAACCCCATCGTGGTCGGCACGCTATAACCCTGATGAACCAGGGGCTCATGCAGTGCTGGCATAGAGCCGCTCAAGCGACTGACCTGTCCCTTAACTGGCCGAATTGCTGACCGAAGCGGGCTCTCTCCAACACCAGTCGCCCAAATTGTCATCGCTTTATCCAATCCTCTCGAATGAACGTCTGCTTTTTGACGCTTCATCTCGATGCGTGGATGGTCAAGCAAATGCTGTACCAACTTGGGCGGAGAAAGCCAGCCGCCTTGTGGATAATGCACTGCATTAAAAGCTGTTTTACACGGTTTTTCAACAACATGGAACAAATCATGATCCGGAAACCGGTGCGCGAATTTTTCAAAGCGCACCTGCCAGGCAGGGGTAACCAGAAGCTGATCCAAGCCGGACAGCCGACCGGCCACACCGGCAGCAATGGCGTCGCGCCAGCGCGGCAGCGCCTGCTCCAGCGCCAGCTGATACCACTGACTGCGCAGGCTCCAGTCCGCCGTTACCAGCGGGTGCAGCACACCTGCCCAGTTGCCGGAGGCACCCGCGCCAGGGCTTTCGGCTTCGTAAACCGTCACCGCCATCCCAGCGTCCGCCAGCACCCGCGCCGCCGCAGCGCCCGCAAGACCTGCCCCTACAACCTGCACCTGCTCGGGTTTCTGCAAACGTTGACGTGGTGCCCCTGCGGCGAAATGACCGCAAATCATTTCGCGCTTGCGGCCGAAACCCGGCACCTTGTCCACCGCGAAACCCGCCGCCTCAAGGCCACGGCGCACCACACCGGCCGCGGTAAAGGTAGCAAACGTGGTTTCGGCATGGCTCAGTCGCGCCATCTGCTCATATAAGGGCGCCGTCCACATGTCCGGATTTTTGCTGGGCGCGAACCCATCCAGATACCAGGCATCCACGCCACCGGGCACCTCGAGATCTGCCAAGCCCTCATGGACATCGCCAAACCACAGCCACAGCAAAATATTGTCAGCGATGGGTACATGATGCCAGCCCGGTGTCAGCGGCGGATATCCCGCCTGCAGCTGCTGGGCCATGACCGCCAGCTCAGGCCAGGCTGCATGAGCACGGATCAGGTCGGCTCTGCGCAGGGGAAACTTTTCGAAAGAGATGAAATGCAGCACTGCATGCGGCGGTGCCGTGCGTTGCCAGTGCTCAAAAGTCAGCAACGCATTAAGGCCGGTGCCAAAGCCCGTTTCAGCAATGAAAAACGCATCCTGCGCTTGCGCAAAGCGCGCCGGCAGACCATTATGCTTGAAAAAGACGTATTCACTTTCTGCCAGGCCGCCATCACGGGAAAAATAAACATCGCCAAACGCATCAGATTCTGGCGTGCCGCCTTCACGCCACTGAATGCGTGCGGCCTGCAAACCTGGATTTTCAGAGGAAGCTGTTGACATGAAAAAGACCCTGACGCCTGAGCAACATTACATCTGTATAGAATGCGGCACCGAACCGCCCTTTTCCAGCCCATTGCTGCAGGAAAAGCGTCCCGGCACCTACCAATGTGTCTGCTGCGGCGCACCGCTGTTTGCCAGTGCGGACAAGTTCGACTCTGGCAGTGGCTGGCCCAGCTTTACCGCGCCAATACATCCCGACGCTGTGCGAGCGCTGGAGGATCGCAGTCACGGCATGATCCGCACCGAAGTGCGCTGCGCCCAATGCGATGCGCATCTTGGGCATGTCTTTCCCGATGGGCCGCCGCCTACCGCACTGCGCTATTGCATCAATGGAACAGCCCTCCAGTTCGCAGCGGATCCCGATTAAGGCACCTCCGCAAATGCCACAACCAATCAGACTTTTTGAATTACAGTCCATAAAAAAGGAATGTCAGGACAGACAGATAACAACAGGTGATGACCCGTATCAAAATCTGTTATGGCCTATCATGCAAAAAAATTAGCAGTACGGGATCACATGCCTATAATGTGGTTTTAAATCATTTCAGCAAGACTGCCAAATGCAATCACCGCCCCTGATGATGCCATGGCTCCAGTATAGCGAGCAGAAGAGGCCTTTACCGGCAACGAAGCATCATATGGAGCGCTTGCGACGACACGTTTCGCCTTTCAGGTGCACCATAAGGCCCATTCCGGTATTCCTTCAGCCGCATCGCCTGATTGGTGGTGTTCTGGTGTACCATTCAGTGCCAGCCACCGCAGCCCCCCCCAACACGGTTGACACGCAGGCCGGCCTACTGCTTCTGCTTTGCCTGCTTCTCGCCCTGATAATCAGCTTGCTCCTCTACCATCGTCACCATCTTAAGACGCTCAGGACAGCAACGTACACACAAGATGCCCTTGAAAAGAACTATTCCCTGCTGGAAACCGTGTTCACCCACTCGCCCATTGGCATGATGGTGCAGGACCAGGCGCGGCGCATCATACGCAGCAATGCCGCGCTTGAAGCCATTCTGGGCATTCGCCCCGAAGTTCTGGACGGAATGGGAACACCGCTGAGCAGCCTGATTACCGACGAAACTGCCCGCCAATCGCTGCTCAGAGCCTATTACGATCTGCTCACCCACCCCGGACACCTGCTTAAGGTCAAGCTTCCCATTCGCAGCATCAATGGCCAGGAAAAATGGGTAGTGGTTTCCGCCCAGACACTGCTGGAAAACAACGAGGTCAAGGGGATTTTCTGGCAGGTGGAAGATATCACGCGCGAGGAAAACGCTCTGCGTGAACTGCAGCGCGTATCCAGCCTGGACCCCCTTACCGGCACCCTGAACCGCCGCGCATTCATGCAGCTGTGGCGACGTGAACGCGGCCGGGCGCTACGTAATAAAACCCCGCTCAGCCTGATCATTATCGATCTGGATCATTTCAAGCAGATCAACGACCGATACGGGCATCACTTCGGCGACGAAGTGCTCAGACACACTGCAAAGATCATGCAACACCATACCCGGGATACGGATATGCTCGCCCGTTTTGGTGGGGAAGAGTTTGTTCTGCTGCTTCCGGACACGGATTTACAAGCCGCTCTAGAAGTGGCTGAAAAGCTGCGCACAATACTTGAACAATACACCATCAAGCCGGACACACAGCAATCCATTACCATCACCTTCAGCGCCGGTCTCGCTCAATGGCAGCCTGAAGAATCCTTTGATGGCCTCTACAAAAAGGCCGATACCGCCCTTTATCGAGCCAAGCAGGCCGGTCGCAACCGCGTCAAAGTCTACGCCACCCCGGCAGCCTGAACCATCAAAACGGTGGGGCAACGCATTCAATCGTCACGCAAAAATTTCCAGCTTCACACCCTTCGCAGACTCGCTGCATCAGCGAACAGCCACCGCATCCCCCCCGCAGATCCGCCATGTGGTCGAATACACATCGGTGCTGCACGCCCCATGCCAGCCCTCGGTCGCAAGCCCCCTTCTGAGGACCGTCACGCCCTGTGCCCTCACGGTGTAAGCCGCCTAGCCGACAACCGCCCTGTCCAGCCGACGCAGAGGTTTACTGAACCGAAACAGGCACGCCCAGCAACGTAGCAATGCGCGCCCTGACCGCTGGCGAGTTAGTCCCTATAGTGCTGTAAATTGAATTGGCCACCGTGGCCTCCTCACCGTAGGATTGATGTTGCAAAACATTAACCAACCGAAAGGAGAAAACACGATGGCCGAGTACAAGATTACGGTAAACGACACCCTGTTGTCCAATCTGCTCACAGGTGACAGACAGGGACTGGGAGAACTGGTGGGGAGCGTACTCAATCAAGTGCTTAAGCTCAGGCCGAAGAATCAAGGTGCGCGAACAGCAGCGGGTTGTGACCAAGGCGGTCCTGCTGGTCTCGGGCATTAATGCCGAAGGCTATCGCGAGGTACTCGGCATCCGCATGGGCGACAAGAGAGGCGGATGTGAATGGGTGGAGCAAGTGATCAAGTCTAACTAGCCCGGCTAGTCCCCCCGACGTTTGAGCTGCGCCTGAAACTCGTCCAGCGTCATTTCCACCACACCGTCGCGCGGGCGGTTCGGGCCCTTGATAATTTCCTGTCCCGCCCAGGCATGCCCATGCACCACCTCGTAGGTGGCGGGCACACGCCCGTCGGGTTGACGAAAGACTTCGTAGGCTTCCAGCATGCGTTGCAGGGTACCCTTGCCGGTAAGCCCGCGCCGGTCATTGGGCGCGTAGGTAGCGCCCAGCGCCTTCAGATCCTGAAGCACCCCCATTGGCACGTCGTAGGTCAGGGTAAAATGCTCCACATCCATTACCGGCTGGGCAAAACCGGCGCGGATAAGCGCATCGCCCACGTCATGCATGTCGATAAAGGTGTTCACATGCTCGCGGCTATCCACCTGCGCCCAGGCGGCGCGCAGCTCTTTCAGCGTATCCGGCCCGAAGCTGGTGAACATGAGCAGCCCTTCGGGGCGCAGCACACGGCGCAGTTCGCGCAGCACGGCATCGAGATCCTCACACCACTGCAGCATCAGGTTGCTCACCACCAGATCAAAGACGCCATCGGCAAAGGGGAGCCGGGCGGCGTCCGCAGCCACCAGCTGCGCCGGACAGCGGGTCCAGCCCAGCCGTTCGCACAGGCCGCCCAGCAACGGCCAGCGGGGGCGCTGCAGCTTGCCGTGCGCCCAGCGCAGCATAGCTTCGGACAGATCCACCGCCACCACCTCGGCGTCGGGGTAACGGGCGAGCATTTTTTCGGTGAGGATGCCGGTGCCGGCGCCCACATCGAGAATGCGCTTTGGCGCGAGCGTCACCAGATCGAGGCGTTCGTCCAGATGGTCGGCCACGGCACGCTGCAGCACCGCTGCCTCGTCATAGCGAGCCGCGGCACGGGAAAAGTGCTGTCGTACGCTGTGGCGGTGCGGCATCAAATACGAATGATCTTGTGCACAATGGGAATGCGCTTGAGGTGACGCATCAGTTGTGCCAGATGTTGGCGGTCACGCACGCTAATCTCGAAGCGCATCAGGCTGAGGGTGTCGTCCTTGTCCTCGGACTGCACGTGAGCGATGTCGGTGCCGGTCCTGGCGATGGCGGTGGCGATTTCCGCCAGCGCACCGCGACGGTTTTCCACCTCCAGCTGGATAACGCTCTTGTAGGTGCCCGCCACTTCGGGCTCCCACTTTACATCCAGCCACTTGTCGGGCTGGCTGCGGTAATTCTTGACATTGCGGCAGTCCTGACGATGGATGACCAGCCCCTTGCCGCTGGAGATAAAGCCAATGATGGCATCGCCCGGAATGGGGTGGCAGCAGTTGGCAAAGCTGACCGCCAGCCCTTCGGTGCCACTGATGGCCAGTGGCTGGTGCGATGCTTCCTGCTTATCGGCGGGCATGCTCTCGCCGTGGAGGAAGTCGTGAATCTGCTTGGCCACCAGTGCGGCATTGCGCTCACCCAGGCCGATCTTCTCCAGCAGTTCCTCCCAGCCGTTCATCTGTAGTGCGCGCATGAGCCGTTCGCGGGTTTGCTCATCCAGCTGTTCACAATGAATATTGAACGGCAGCAGCGCCTTCATCAGCAGGCGGCGTCCCAGTTCCAGCGCGCTGGCCTGCGTCTGCTGCTTGAGGAAGTGGCGAATCTGCGTGCGCGCCTTGGGGGTGACGACGAAATCGAGCCACGCCGGGTTGGGCTGCAGCTCCTTGCCCTTGATGATCTCCACCGTCTGTCCGCTTTCCAGCGGGGTGCGCAGCGGCATCAGCTGACGGTCGATGCGACAGCCGATGCAGGCGTGCCCCAGGTTGGTGTGCACCTGATAGGCGAAGTCCACCGGTGTCGCACCACGCGGCAGGGTGACGATGTCGCCCTTGGGCGTGAACACGTAGATCACGTCCGGGAACAGGTCCACCTTGACGTTTTCGAGAAAATCCACCGAGTTGCCGGCACTCTGCTGAATCTCCAGCAGGTGCTTGATCCACTCCTGCGCCTTCACTTCCACTGGGGACGGCTGCACCGAGCCCTTCTCCTTGTACTCCCAGTGGGCGGCGATGCCGTGCTCGGCCACCTCGTGCATCAGTTCGGTGCGGATCTGCACCTCGATGTGGGTGGAGTTGGGGCCGAACACCACCGTATGCAGCGACTGGTAGCCGTTGGGCTTGGGAATGGCGATGTAATCCTTGAAGCGCCGCGGCAGCGGCTTGTAGAGCTGGTGCACCGCACCGAGGGCACGATAGCAGTTGTCCACGCTGTCGGTGATGATGCGGAAAGCGAACAGATCGCGCACTTCGGCGAACTTCATGCGCTTCTTGCGCATTTTCTTGTAGAGGCTGTACAGATGCTTTTCACGCCCCTCCACACGGCCGGGGATATTGTCCTGCTCCAGCCGGCGGTTGAGGGTGTCGCTGATCTGCTGCACGATTTCTCGGCGCGGCCCACGCGCCCTTTTCACCGCATTGGCGAGCACGGCGTAGCGCCACGGGTGCATGGCCTTGAAACCGAGATCTTCCAGCTCGATGCGAAAGGCGTTGATGCCCAGACGGGCAGCAATGGGGGCGTAGATGTCCAGCGTTTCCCGCGCGATGCGCCGCTGCTTGTCGGGGCGCATCACGCCAAGGGTGCGCATGTTGTGCAGGCGGTCCGCCAGCTTGATGAGGATCACGCGGATGTCGCGGCTCATGGCCAGCATCATCTTGCGGAAGTTTTCCGCCTGTACCTCCTGGGGCGAGCGGGTTTCCAGCTTGCCCAGCTTGGTGACCCCATCCACCAGCTCGGCCACAGTCTCGCCAAACGTCTCGGCGATCTCATCCTTGCCAACGGGCGTGTCCTCCACCACGTCGTGCAGCAGTGCCGCGATCAGACTAACCTTGTCCAGCTGGATTTCTGCCAGAATGGTGGCCACCGCCACCGGGTGCCAGATGTAGTCCTCGCCGGACTTGCGCTTCTGCCCGGCGTGTGCCGCGGCGGCGAATTCGAAGGCGTGCTCCACCTCGGCCACCTGCTCTGGCGGCAGATAGGTGCTGGCGGTTTCCAGCAATTGCTGCAGGGGGGTATCCTGCAAATCCGGGGACGTGTGCAGCGCAGGCACGGGCGGCTTCAGTCCCAGCGACTGCTGCGCCGCATCGAATGTGAGGTGCTGGCCCGCCTCGCCGCCCAGGTCAGACATGACTGATCAGCCGAATACCGGCGGCGTGTCGGGATCGTTGAGCACCACCTGCGGGTCGATATTGCCTTCCGCCAGTTCGCGCAGGGCGATAACGGTGGGCTTATCCCCCTCCCGTGGAACGGTGGGCTCAGCGCCATATTCGATCTGGCGGGCGCGCTTCGCCGCCACCAGTACCAGCTCGAAACGGTTTTCAACCTTGTCGAGGCAATCTTCTACAGTCACGCGTGCCATGGAGCAAATCCTTTTATATGCGGTTCAAAACACATATTATAGCCGCTTGTGGATAACTGTCTCTCAGAGATAAGCGGAGGAACCGCCCCATGCGCATGATTTTCGCCATCCCGTCCCTGCTGTGGATTCTGCTCGCCTATCTGGGCATCGTCTATCTGGGCGGTGGGGGCAAGACGCTCTATGAAACGATTATTACATTCAAGCTCTTTTCTGGGGCAACGCTGGCGATCACCACGGCCGGCCTGCTGGTGCTGGTCGGACTGGTGTTCCTGTTTTTCGAAGTGATCAAGGCGACACGCCCGAGCAACATTTCCGTAATCGATCACATGCTCTCCACCCTGGTGTTCATCGGCTTTCTGATCGCCTTTATCGCGATGCCGGCGGCGGGCAATCAGTTCTTTCTGATGCTGCTGATAATGAGCCTGTTTGACGTGATGGCCGGCTTTACCGTCTCCATCGTCAGTGCACGGCGCGATATCGGGCTGGAGGACAAGCAGCTTACAGATTGAGCGCGTCGAAATAACGCCGGGCGATGCCCTCGGCTTCGGCGTGCAGCAGCGCCCGGGCGCGCTGCCCCAATGCTTCGCCCTGCTCGGGGTGACGCACCCACGTGGACAGCACATCCAGCGCTTTTTCCGGGGTTTCGGTCTGCAGCAGTGCATGCTGCTGCAGGAACAGGGCCGTTTCCGCCTCAAAGTCGCCCATATCCGGACCAGTGATGACCGGCAGCCCCAGCGCCGCAGCCTCCAGAAAGTTGTGGCCACCAAACGGGGCAAAGCTGCCCCCCATGACCACGCTGTGCGCCCCAGCTATCCAGCGGGTCAGGTTGCCAAAGCGGGTTTCGATCAGACAATCCGCCTCAGCGTTGCGCGCCGTCTCGTCCGAATCAACAGCGCACACTCGCAGGTCGGCATCCTCGGCCTTACGAACCATCGCGTCCACGTCCCGCGTGCGCCGCGGCACCACCACCCAGGGAAGTAAATCCTTGCGCTCAGCGATGGCCGGAAAAAAGGCGTCCATCTCCTCAACATAGGCCGAGGCGAAAAGATGATAAGGCACCTGCCGCAGGGGCTGGGGTGACGCGTCCGCCAGCAGGCGCGCACTGTACCATTTCAGGTTACCCAGCACCGCAATGCGTTCGGCGGGCACACCCAGCTGCTCGAACCACGCGGCGTCTTCCTGCCCCCGGGCCAGCACACGATCGAACAGCGGCACGACTTCACGCCACAACCGCCTCAGCAGTGTCGGCGCACGACGGTTTCTGCCCCCCACCCGGGCATTGATCAGGGTAATGGGCACACCCGCGGCGTGTGCACTGGCGAGCATGTTGGGCCATAGTTCGCTTTCCAGCAGCCACAGGTGCTGCGGCTGCAGTCGCTGCAGCAGATCACGCATATTCCCACGGGTATCCAGCGGCAGCCAGCCCCACGGCACCTGCTCGCCATACAGCTGAATGAGCTTGTCGGCACCGTTTGCACTGAAGACGGTGACATAGAATGGCGTGCCGGTCTGCTGCAGTCGCTGAATGAGGGGTTGAGCGGCCGTCACCTCGCCAGCCGAGGCGCAATGCAGCCAGATGGGGCGTTTTTCGGCAGTTTTCCACCGAGTTTCGAGGGCGGAAAAATCGGGCGGTGAAAAAAGTCGGGGACCCCCCTGTCGCGCACGCTGCAGGCGGGATTCCAGCCAGGGAGACAGCAGCGCAAGCAGGGTGGAATAGGCGGCGCGCATCAGCCGGTCAGCAGCTGCTCGATACGGCGCAGGTCTTCAGGCTCGTCCACTTCCGGACTGTCGTGGGCACTTTCCACCACCTTGATGCGGTAGCCGTATTCCAGCGCGCGCAGCTGCTCGAGCATTTCCAGCTGCTCCAGCTTGCCCTGCGGCAGGTGGGCAAAAATGTCCACAAAGCGCTTGGTGTAGGCATAGACGCCCAGATGCTTGAAGTGCTCGCCGTGTTCGGGGTTGTCACGCCCCCACGGAATGGTGGCGCGGGAAAAATAGAGTGCGAAGCCCTGCGCATCGCACACCACCTTCACATCCTTCGGATCGGTGATTTCGCGCGGGTCGCGGATGCGGTAGCTGAGGGTAGCCATTTCAAAGGCACCATCATAGTCGGCCGCCAGAAAGGGGGAGACCACCGCCTCGATGGATTCTGTAGCCACCAGCGGCTGATCACCCTGCACGTTTACCACGATGTCCTCGTCACTCAACCCCACCGCATCCGCCGCGCGGGCAATGCGATCCGTGCCGCAGGTGACGTTTTCCGGTGTCATGATCACCTCGGCACCAAAGCCGTGTGCGGCGGCGGCGATGTCTTCGGAATCGGTGGCGATATAGGTCGCATCCAGATTGTGCGCAGCCGCCACCCGCTCGTAAACATGCTCGATAAGCATCTTGCCGGCGATCTTCTCCAGCGGCTTGCCCGGCAGGCGACTGGAAGCGAAACGGGCGGGGATAAAGGCGACGATGCGACGCATGACTTACATCCGCCTGTAGAGATCGGTGAGCAGTTCGTCCGTAACCTTCTCTTCCCAGCCTGAACCATAAACGTTGTCCCACAGCGGCGCCAGACCCTTGGCGATCTGCACCATGCGGGCGATTTCCTCGTCAGACCAGTTTTTACTGAGATTTTGGGGCAGATCAATATCGTGTTTTTTCACCATTTCGCGGAACTCGGCCACGCCCTCGGGATAAAACTCGTCCAGCACATTGAAGGCAATGCAGTTGCCGATGCCGTGACGATAGCCGAACACATAGGAAAGTCCGTAGCTGAGCGCATGGCAGGCGCCCACCTGTGAATAGGCGATGCTCATGCCGCCCATCCAGCTGGCCATCATCAGCTTGTCGTCCTTGTCGGGATGGTCGTCGAGATAGACCTGGCGGCACAGTTCCATGGCCTTTTCGCCGTAGGACTTGGAGAACTCGTTGAGATAGGTGCCTTCCAGCGACTCCACGCAGTGGATGTAGCAGTCCATGCCGGTGTAGAACCACTGGTTCTTGGGCACGTCGCGGATCAGCTCAGGATCCAGCACCACCTGATCGAACACGGTGTAATCGGAGTTCAGTCCCAGCTTTTTCTCCGGGCCGGTGAGCACGGCAGTGCGCGAGGCTTCCGCGCCGGTGCCGGACAGTGTGGGCACACCCACATGGTGCACGGCGGGGTTTTCGATCAGATCCCAGCCCTGATACCTGGCCGCACCGCCCGGGTTGGTGAGCATCAGCGACACCGCCTTGGCGATGTCCATCACCGAGCCGCCGCCGATACCCACCACACTCACGGGCAGCTGCCCGTCGCGATAGCGCTGCACCAGGTCGGTCAGCGCATCCACGTAGGTGGTCTTGGGCTCTTCGCCGACGTCTGCCCAGAGGATCAAATCCTGCTCACGGGCGGGCAGACGGGTTTCGGTGTCCTTGCCGCGCTGGGAGGGATCGACGATAAACACAGCAAAGTCGTCGTCCGACGTGCGCTGTTCATCGACCACGTCCACCAGCTGGTTATAGGCGCCGCGGCCAAAAATGATGCGCGGCACGGTCTTGAAATTGCGAAACTTCATTACTTCAGCACCTCGTTGAATGCATTGATGCGCTGCTCGATCGCCGCATCATCCCACTTCAGGGAAATGAGCATGGAGAGCGTGCGGCTGATGATGTCGTCGGACCTGGGCAGTTGCACCTGCGCATAGTCCGGATGGGGCATGTCGTGAATGGGCAGACGGCTGGGCGCCTTCAACTGCTTGATGTGATCCCAGTTGCGCAGGTAGTGCCAGTTGTTGTCCCACCAGTAGAACACGCCGCCCACCCGTTCGTTGAGTGCCCTGGCCACTTCGCGGGCACGGTCCTCGTTGGGCAGCATGAAGCTGAGGAAACCGGCGTTGTCGCCCTCGGGATCGGGCAGATGGCGCAGCGTCACTTCGCCAAAGCTTTCCAGCGCCGCCTTCAGTTTCGCCTTGTTGCGGCGCTGAATGTCCAGAATGGTATCCAGCTTGCGCAGCTGCGCCACGCCCACGGCGGCATTCATCTCGCTGATGCGGTAGTTGGTGCCCAGAAAGGGGTGACCTTCCGCACCGCGGTCGGAACCCACATGGTCATGACCGTGGTCGGTGAACATGTGCGCCTTTTCGTAAATTTCATCGGAATTGGTCAGCACCGCACCGCCTTCGCCGCAGGAGATGGTCTTGACCGAGTCGAACGACAGCGCACCGGCATCGCCGATGGTGCCCAACGCGCGCCCCTTGTAGGTGGCGCCGGTGGCCTGACAGGCGTCTTCGATCAGGATCAAGCCGTGGCGATCGCACAATGCCTTGATGGCATCCATGTCCGCCATACCGCCGCACATGTGCACCACATTCACCGCCCTGGTGCGCGGGGTAATGGCCGCTTCAATGCCTTCTGCGGACAGACACAGGGTTTCATCAATTTCCGCGAAAACCGGCACCGCACCCGCCATCAGCACGGCTTCCACAGTAGCGACAAAGGTAAATGGCGGCACGATCACCTCATCGCCCGCGCCCACGCCTGCACATACCAGCGCCGTATGCAGGGCGGTGGTGCCGCTGGAAACCAGATGGGCATGGCGTACCCCCAGCTTGTCGCACAGCATCTGCTCCATCTCCCGCGCCTTCCACACGCCATGGCGCATGGCGTCAAAGTTGTAGCGGAAAGTAAAGCCCTTCTCCATCACCTCGAGCACTTCATCGCGCTCGCTGCCGTCAAACAGCTCAAATCCTGGCATGACCCAATCCCTGTTGATTAATCTTTGCATTATAACCGCCTATCACACGGGCACAAAAAAGGGGGCGCGAGCCCCCGTTGAAACCGCGGTGCCTCAGGCAGCAGGCGAATGTCGGCTGATAGACGATTACACCTTCGCCAAGCGCCCCAGATAGGATTCGATCGGCTGCCCCGCTTCCAGCCAGCCGAGAATGCCGCCGGTGAGATTGCGCACATTGGTGAAACCCAGCTTCTGCAGCTGCTGGCCCGCCAGCGCACCCCGCGGCCCCTTGAGGCAGTAGGTAACGATGGGGGCATCCTGTCCATGCACCCTGGCGATCTTCTCGATTGCCATGAACTCCAGCTTGCCGCGCGGGATGGTCAGCACCGTCTTGCCCGGAATATGGCCCGAGGCAAACTCTTCCGGCTCGCGCACATCCAGCAGAACGACCCTATCCAGCTCGCCCGCCAGGGCATCGACCGAAATCGCCGGCACTGCGGCCATGGCTTCCTCGACCAGCGCCCGGAAGTGGGCATTGAGCATCGCCTCGTCGCAACGGGCGCCATACTGTTCCAGCTTGGTGTGCAGATTGGTTGGCATATCCATATTCCCCTCCTTTTTGCATGAGCTTTATTTCATCATACACCTTATTTGGAACTGCGCCAAACACCCTTCATAATGTCGTCAATCTCTGCCCAAAAACGTGTGATACCGTTGAAATCGACCCAAATGGGAGGACCCAACCATGCGTAGGATCATCAAGACTTCACTGCTGGCGGGCGCCATCGCCCTGAGCCTTGGCGGTTGTGCCCAGAACGACCAGAACATGCGCGAGGCCAAGCACGCCGGTGCCGTTGCACTGGGCGCCCTGGCGGGCATCATGGTGGCCAACCAGTTCAGCGACAACCCTGTGGTGAAGGGCGCCGCGGGGGTCGCCGGCGGCTATATCGCCCACAAGATCTATGAAGATCTGAACAAGGACTTTCAGAATGACCCCAACGTTGAGGTCAAGCCAGTCACAGTGGACGGTCAGAATGCCATCAACGTAAGCCTGCGCAATGTCCATTTCGCGGTCAACTCGGCCAGCCTCTCCTATGAAGACATGCAGAAGCTGGACAAGATCATCCAGACCATCCGCGACAAGGACGTGGACGTGTTGGTGATCGGCCACACCGACAGCACCGGAGCGGATGACTACAACCTGCGTCTATCGCTGGCACGGGCCAATGCGGTGAAAGAATACATGGTGCGCAAGGGCATTCCCGCCAACCGCATCGCCACCCGCGGCAAGGGTGAGCGCGAGCCCATTGCCGACAACAGCACACTGGAAGGACGCGCCATGAACCGCCGCGTGGAAATCTATTTGGTGCCCCGCGGCGAAGCACAGCGCCAGCAGCAGTCCTACCCGCAACCGGCACCCGAGCCGACACCGCGGCGCAGCACCCCGCCTGCCGAGCGCATCTGACACAGTCCGCCCCGCCCGTGCGGGGCTTTGTGTATCATAGGCGCCCCAAAATCGCGGATTAACCATGGATCTACTGCTCGACCTTGGCAACAGCGCCCTCAAGTGGGGCTGGCTGGATGACACCTTCCACCCCGGCGGCAAAATCGCCTGGCCCACCCTGCCGGAACACGTGCTGGACGCCATCGATGCCACCCGCCCCGATGCCTCGGATACACCCATCGAAACCATTTGGCTCGCCAATGTGGGACCGCGCCCACCGCTGTATGCCCTCATCACCGCCCTCAAAAGCCGCTATCAGGCACCCGTGGAACAGGTATGGTCGGAACCGGAATGCTGCGGGGTCCGCAATGGCTATCAGGACTTTTCCCAGCTGGGCGTGGACCGCTGGCTAGCGCTGATCGGCGCGCGCAAGCTGCGCCGCACCCCCAATCTGCTGGTGGTGGATGCCGGCACGGCGCTGACCGTGGATCTGCTGATCAAAAACGACCATCAGGGCGGGCTGATCACGCCGGGTGTCGAGCTGATGCAGCGCTGCCTGACGCAGAATACCGCCAACCTGGCCCGCGCACTGGCCAACTCGCCGGAGACGCCAGCGGAAATGGGACTGGGGCGCACCACCCGCGACGCCATTGTGGCCGGCACCCATTACATGACCGCCGCCTGCCTGCAGACCCTTTACGCCGACCTCAGGGCCACGCTGCCGGACGGCAAGCTGGAATTGATCCTCAGCGGCGGGCAGGCGCAGGTGCTCAAGCCGCTGCTGGCCATCGACAGGCTGGTCATCGCCGATCAGCTGGTGCTGCACGGCCTGGCGGCGGTGGCTCGGCAAGCGAAAAAACAACAAATGGAAAACGCTGATGCGTCTTGATCTGCTCTGTCACGGTGAAATCGTCAGCGACGCCTTTCTGTGCGGCAGCCGCTGCGATGCCCATCTGAGCGCACGCGGACTGGGCCAGATGCGCAAGCGCCTGATCCGCCGCCGCTACGCCGTCGTTTATACCTCGCCCGCCACACGGTGCCGCGCCTTTGCCGAGGAATGGGCGGACACGCATAATCTGAAGGTGGACGCGGTGGAAGATTTGCGCGAACGGGACTGGGGCGAGTGGGACGGCCTGCCGCTGGAAACGATCCAGAAGCGCTGGCCCATCGAGCTGGAAGCCTATCTGGCCGCCCCCTTTGAGGTCACGCCGCCCGGGGCGGAGCCTTTCGAAGCCTATCAGCAGCGTATCCAGCGCACCTTCGAGCAGCTGCTTGGGAGCGGTGCCGACCCGGCGCTGGCCGTAACCCACGCGGGCGTGATCAAGCTGTGCGCCCAACAGGTTCTCGGCTTTGACAACGCGCACCTGTTCCATTTCGGCGTGGAACCGGCCAGTCTGGTCGGTTTTGCCGCCGTGGGACAGTTTGTGCGCCTTGAGCAGCTGGAAAACGACTGAGCCACCCACGAGCGCGTGTGCAAGCTGAATTCCGACCAGGTGCCATCACATGTCAGGCTGACTCGGCCGCTGCTTCCTGCTGGCGCTTCTGCACCGTGGCGATAAAATCCTGTAACGGGGCAAAATCCCGCTGATGCACGGAATAGGCGCCATAGAGCGTTGAATGCAGCCCGTCCTCGCCCAGCTGCGCCACCGGCAGGTGCGCAAACGCCGGCTGACTGGCCACCAGCCAGCGCGGTAGTACACACACGCCGCGTCCCGCATCCACCAGCTGCAGCATCATCAGCGTCAATTCGGAAAAGCGCAGGCTTTTCGGGCGTACTCCAGCCGGGCGCAGAAACTTGCGGAACACATCCAGTTTTTCTTCCGGCACCGGATAGCAGATCAGGGTTTCCTCAGCCAGATCGTCCGGCTCCACCACAGCTCGGGTCGCCAGCCGATGGTCGGATGGCATGACCAGCACCTGTTCGTAGCTGAACAGCGGCTCGAACACCCACTGCCGGCTGGGCTGGGGATCCGAGGTAATGACCAGCTCGCAGCGGTGTTCAGCCAGCATCTCCAGCGCGCTGCGCGTCAGACTCGGCAGGATATCCAGATCCACCTGCGGCCAGCGCGCCTGAAAGTCCCGCACCACCGGCATCAGCCATTCAAAACAGCTATGGCACTCCACTGCCACAAACAACCGCCCCGCCTCGCCACTGGCCATGGCGCGCAGTTCCATCTGCGCCTGCTCGATGCGCGGCAGCACCGACTGCGCCGTGCGCAGCAGTACCTGCCCCGCAGGCGTAAAGCGCAGCGGACTGGACTTGCGCTCAAACAGCACAAAGCCCAGCTGCGCCTCCAGTTGCTTCAGCTGATGAGACAGGGCAGACTGGGTCAGGTTCAGACGCTCGGCGGCACGGCTGACGGAGCCGGTCTCCGCCAGCGCCTGCAGCGTGCGCAGATGGCGCAGCTCGATCATGAAGGACTCTCATTGTGAATAACCGCTGCATGCAATTTTATCACCGCACAACCTGCGCGATGCCACCCGATAGGTAAAGTGAAAACGCGCCTGCTCACGCCTTTTGATCAGGCTTGCCGCCCAAAACGAAAAAACCCGGCACACGGCCGGGTCGGTACGGGTCGATCACGTTGGTTAGCGCTTGTCGTGCTTGTGCTCAAACACCTTGTTTCGCAACGCGGAGATGGCCTTGTCCAGCTTGAGGAAACTCTCCTTGCCCGACTCGTCGCCCTTGAGCTGCTTGCGCAGCGTCTCGAGCGTTTCGTAGAGCTCGGGATAATCCTCCTTCACATGGCCATAGCCAAGGATTTCGGCCATCTCGAGCTGGTAGCGGGCGCTGTCCACCAGCTGCAGGAGCTCATCCCTGTCGGTGTTCTCCTGCTCGCTCTGCTTGCGCGCCTGCTCAAGCAGCAGCTGCGCCCGCACCAGCGGCAAGGGCACGATATTCTCGAGCGTCACCACCCGGTTGAGGGCGGCAATCAGCGCCTGACGCGCCTCGTCGAGCGAGCCCTTGTCGATCAGGGGCACCACGCGCTTCACATACGCCGGGAAATCGGCCAGCGGCAGGAAGTCGTTGTACAAAACCACCTCACTGGCCAGATAGCGCATGACATGACGCGCGGCCTGAATATCCCCTTTCTCCAGCAGCTTCTTCGCCTTTTTCTCCGCGTCCTTGATGGCGTCGATATCCGCATGGATATCGATCACCTCGGAACGCTGACCCAACGGCAGCAGCTGCAGTTCAGGATGGCGGGCAACAAGAATCTCCAGCTTGCCGAGTAATCCGGCCAGCGCCTCAATGGCCTCGGCAGGCTTGTTCTCCTCCAGTAACTGGAGCACCTGACGGGTTTCCGCCAGCACCTGCACCGCCTCCTCAACAGGCGCTTCTGCCGTCTGCTGCTGTTGTGCGCGGCCTTCGGCTTCCGCCTCGGCACGCACCGCTTCGTTTACGCGATCATGGGCTTCGGGTTTCTGGATATCCCGTTCGCGTACGGCTTCCTGGCTTTTCTTGTTGCTCATCGTTAATCTCCTGAAAGTGAAAGTCACCACCAGAAGACCACCGCCTTCCGGCAGTGCGAAACATGAATGAGGTCTGTCATTGAAGTTTCAAGAGGGTTGCTCAAAATGCGCCACGATGGGCGCATGATCGGAACAGTCCGTGGGCAGCACACACGCCTCGGTCAGCACAAGACCGCGGTAAAACAGATGGTCGAGCACCCGCCCGCGATGCGCCTTGAGATGCTGCATGCCGTGCGGGGAAGCATGTGTCAGATCAAGCGCCGCCATGCGCCACTGCAACGTGGCGAGCCGGCGCCGACTCCAGGTATTGAAATCCCCCGCCACGATCAGCGGCCCGGCATGGGCCTGCAGCGCGAGCAGAAGCCGCGACAGCTCTTCCTCGAAAATGCGATGGCTACGCGACAGCAGCATGTGCACATTGAGCACCCAGAGGGTCTCGCCGTTGGCCAGCGGATGTGTGCTCAACAGCGCCGCCTTGCGCGTAAGCAGTCGCAACTCCCGGCGGCGCGTCAGCACCTGCTGCAGCGGTTTCATGCGGTAACGGCTGCCCGTCCACACGCCAAAGTGGGCGCTGCGGGTGCGCAGATTGGGCGTCATGACACCATCCACATCCGGCGCGCACCGCACCTGCCAGGCCGCCTCCTGCAGCAGCCAGATATCGGCAGACGGCATATTGCATTGTCCCAGCGCCGCCTGCACCGGCAACTTGTGGACATTCCACACCAGCACGCTGAAGCGCGGCGGCAACACGTCGGTGGCAGTGAACCGGGGAACGGGCGAGCAGCGGGGCTGATAGGGTGCGCGCATTACAGAATGGGGGTCACGATACGGGCCAGGTTTTCGCGCACATGGGCAACCCTGCCCGGCGGCGGTTCGTAGGGCACGCTCTCTGCGGCCAGCCGGTCGAGTTCGTCGCGCAGGGCGTCCAGCATGGGGCGGTGATAGGAAAAGGTCACCATCTCGTAGTTGATCAGCAGCGAGCGGTAATCCAGATTGGCAGAGCCGATCATGGTCAGTGCGCGGTCGATTATGAGCGCCTTGGCGTGCAGCATGGCGGGCTGATAACACAACACTTCGGCGCCCGCCTCCACCAGCTGACGCATGTGGGGCGCGCGACCAAGGTCGAAGATGAGATGATCGGTCTGTTGCGGTGTCAGCAGGCGCACGTGCACGCCGCGCTTGCGCGCCAGCAGCACAGCTTCGAGCACCGGCTCATCCGGAATGAAATAGGGCGTGACGATATCCACCTGATGCTTGGCGCGATAGAGCCCCTGCAACAGCGCCTCGCGCAGACTGTCTTCCGGAATGTCCGGCCCCGAGGGCACCGCCTGCACCACCTGTTCATCCACTGGCGCGGTTTCCAGATGATCAAAGGCAATAATCTGACCGGTGGTGTAATGCCAGTCCTGCGCAAAGGTTTCAAGAAAGGCGTGTACCGCCGGGCCCTGCATGCGGTAGGTGAGATCCACCCACGCCCCTTCATGCTCCGGGTCGAGATACTCGGCGGCCAGATTGATGCCCCCTGAAATCAGCGTGCGCTGGTCAAACAGGTAAATCTTGCGATGGTTGCGCAGGTTGATGCGGCTGCGAAACAGACTCGACAATGGCTGAAAGAAGGCCACCTGTCCACCCGCCGCCTGCAGCTCGGCAAATACACCCCGGCGCAGCCAGGCATTCAGGCTGCCAAAGGTGTCGATCAGCAGCTTGACCTGCACACCATTGCGCGCCTTGTCCGTCAGACGCTTCAGCAGCGCGCGTCCGGTCGCATCCGGCTCGAAAATATAGGTTTCCAGATAAATGCTGTGCTCGGCCTGCTCAATAGCGTCGAACAGCCAGGCGCGGGATTCGCCCGGCGAAAAGACACAGTCGATGCGGTTGCCGCGCATGGCGGGCGGCACGCCATCTGCCACCAGCACATCATGCACCGCCTGCTGCGTTGCCCCCTTGAGCGGCACTGGCTCACGGCTCGCGAACGCCAGCAGCGGCTTGAGCCGACGCGCAAATACCTTGCGCGAACCGAACAGCAGGTAAAGCAGCGCGCCCACGCCCGGCAGCAGCCACACTACCAGCAGCCAGATGATCAGCGTCTGGGTGGGACGCCGCTCATAGAGCAGGTGTCCCATCACCAGCAGCGCGAGTATCAGCTCGAAAAGGTAGAGACTGTCCATGCCCTGCATATTACTCCAATGCCCTTGAAACACCTACCATTGTCTCCATAACGTTTACAACACAAAACAAAACACTCAATCAAGGAGACAAGTCATGAGTCACATAATGGGAATCAGCCAGTTTGAACGCTTATTCCGCGCTGCCGCGTCGCTGGACGTGGACAAGAATGACCTCAAGCGCATGTCCGATTTTCTCAACAAAAAAGTTCACGACATGCTGCTGATGGCACAGGCCAAGGCCAAGGCGAATGAGTCCCCGGTCATCCGCAAGCTCGACCTGCCCCTGACCAAAGGGCTGCAGGAGAGCATGCACCAGTTCCGCAAGCTGGACGTGGCACTGGAAGTAGAACCCATCCTGCAGCAGCTGGAAAAGCTCCCGCCCATGGATCTGGAATATGCCGATGACCTGGTGGAAACCCTGCCGGACATCCTTGGGGGCCTGACCTATGCGCTGGCGAAAACTTTCAAGATCATCGACCCGACCTTGAAAAACCCGCAAACCAAGGATTGGGACAAGGCCGAAGCGCTGTTCGACCTGCTTGTCTGATTGCGCACTGTGCACTTCAACGCGAAAAGCCGTGCTGGTATGTCAGCGCGGCTTTTTTATTTGCGCCACGAAAAAGCCATCAAACAGTTCGGTGGGGAGAATGCGCCGAGCGTGCCGCAGCGCTTCGGGAAAGGTCTTGCCCTGCCATGTGGTCAGGCCGGGCTGCCAGTTGTCAAACGGCAGCTCGATGGGCGCAAGCTCTGCCTCCGGATGTTTCTTGAGCAGATAGGCCACGGTGCGTTCGTTTTCCTCGGGCGCGAAGGAGCAGGTGGCGTAAGTCAGCACACCGCCCGGCTTGAGCGCCCGCCATGCAGACAGAATCAGTCCCCGCTGCTTGCGGCTCTGCTCCTTGATCTTGCGCGGCGACCAGTGGGCGAAGCTGTCGGCATCCAGCGCACTGATGCGTCCTTCCGACGAGCAAGGGGCATCCAGCAGCACGCGGTCGAAACGCTCCGGCACCTTGTGGCCGATGCTGCGCCCGTCCGCCAGAAAGGTGCGGCAGTTGGTGACCCCCATACGTTTCAGGTTGTCCTGCAGGCGAAAGTAGCGCGGCTTGATCGCCTCCACCGCCGCCAGATAGCCCGTGTTGTCCATCATCGCCGCCAGCTGCGTAGTCTTGGATCCAGGCGCGGCGGCCAGATCCAGCACCTCTTCGCCCGGTTGCGCGCCCACCAGCTGCCCCACCCACTGCGAGCTGGGATTCTGAATGTAGATCTCGCCCGTTTCCGCCTCCGGCCGGTGTGAAAGCGCGCTTTTTTGCCCCGCAGGCACCCAGAAACCGCCTTGCAGGCCCTCCAGCGGCTGCACAGCGAGGCCGGCATTTTTCAGCTTTTCAAAAAGTCGGGGACCCCCCTCTGCCCTGAGGGGGTTGATGCGTGCGCCGACGGCCTTTTCCGTATGCAACGCCTGCCATACGGCATCCCACCGCTGCGGTGGCACAATGGCGCGCAGCCGCTCGACAAATTCGGCGGGCAGTTGCGTCATTTCACCAGCGCGTCAAGGATGGCGCCGTGGCGCGCCTGCTGGCGCTCGGTGCGCAGGCGGTTGGCCTTGAAGATGGTGTGCAGCTCCTCAAAGGCCACATCGAAGTCGTCATTGATGACCAGATAGTCGAACTCTGGATAGTGGCGCATCTCGTCCTTCGCCTCACTCAGGCGGCGGGCAATCACCTCCGGCGCGTCAGTACCACGGCCGATAAGGCGGCGTTCCAGTTCCTCTAACGAAGGCGGCACGATAAAGATGGACTGGGTGCCTGGTATCTTTTCGCGCACCTGCTGGGCGCCCTGCCAATCGATCTCCAGAATCACGTCGAACCCCTGCTCCAGCAGGCGCGCCACCTGGCTCTGCTGGGTGCCATAGTAGTTGCCGAACACCTCGGCCCACTCGAGAAAGTCGCCCTGTGCCACCTCCTGCTTGAACGTCTCCACATCGGTAAAGTGGTAGTTGACCCCATCCACCTCACCTGGCCGCGGCGGACGGGTGGTGGTGGACACCGACACCTTGATCAATGGATCGGAATCGGTCAGTCGCTTCACCAGCGACGTCTTGCCCGCGCCGGACGGCGCAGAGATCACATACAGTTGTCCCAGGCTCATTGTTGTCTCCTTGTGTTCGGGCCGCGCCCTATGGCAATCTTTGTATTTTGGCACATGCGCTTGCATTTCGCCTGCCTGCCCCCGTGCATAGGTTGAAGTCAGGGAAGTTCTGAGCAAGCTGCCCAAAAACCTGCGTCTGACGGTCGTTATTACCAGCGAAGACCACGAAGCCCGCGTCGAGGGGCTGTTGTAGGACGATACGGCGCAGCGCAGCGTTTCCCTGTTCAAGCTGCCGGCCGCCGAGGTGCTGCTGGCCATGGCCAAGAAGCATGAGCTGGGACAACTGCTGGCGCACCTGCACAGTGTGGGCATCACCAGTGAAGTGCTGAAAAAACATGGCGTTCGCCGCGCTCTATGTAGAGCCTGACGCCGCGGAAGAAGAAATCTGGATCGCCTTTTCCCGGCTCCCGCAGGTGCGGCAACACCTGGAAAGGCAGTTCGGCAAAGGGCGTCAGCTGCGCACCGTGTGGGCCCTGCCCAACCGCCGCGAAATCGCCAACTGGATGGTGCTGGCGTAAATTTAATCCTGCTGACACAAACAGCCAGTAGAATAGCCTTAAAAAAATTGAGGGCGACTCTGCGTGCATCCCATTGCGCTTCAATTTCTCAAACTGCTCAAGGACGCGTTTCGCGACCTGCTGCCCATTATTCTGGTGATCGCCTTTTTCCAGCTGGCGGTGCTGCAGCAGCCGTTGCCCAACTTTTTCCAGCTGCTCATTGGCACCGCGCTGGTGATGGTCGGGCTGGCGTTTTTTGTGCTCGGACTGGAGCTGGGGCTGTTCCCACTGGGGGAAAACATGGCCTACGCCTTTGCCCGCAAGGGTTCTGTGTTCTGGCTGATGGTCTTTGCCTTTGCCCTGGGGTTTGGCACCACGGTGGCCGAACCGGCGCTGATCGCCGTGGCCAACGAAGCCGCCAAGGTGGCTGCCACGGGCGGCGTCATCGAAAGGGATGACAATGCCATGAACGCCTATGCCACCGGCTTGCGCTACACCGTGGCCTTTTCCGTGGGATTCGCGCTGGTGCTTGGGGTATGGCGCATTCTCAAGGGCTGGCCCATCCACTGGTTTATCATCGGCGGCTACATTCTTGTGGTCATCATGACTGTCTTCGCCCCGCAGAGCATCATCGGCATCGCCTATGACTCCGGCGGGGTCACCACCTCCACCATTACCGTGCCGCTGGTCACCGCACTGGGCGTGGGGCTGGCCACCTCCATCAAGGGGCGCAATCCCATGATCGACGGCTTCGGGCTCATCGCCTTTGCCAGTCTGACCCCGATGATCTTTGTCATGCTCTACGGAATCCTGCTATGAACCTGCTTATCGACCTGTGGGATACCCTGCTGGCCACCCTCAAGGATGTTATCCCCATCGTGGCCGTGCTGCTGGGCTTTCAGCTGCTGGTGCTGCGCCAGCCGATCCCCAGCCTGAAAAAAGTGCTCGCCGGGCTTGTGTTTGTGCTGCTGGGACTAACCCTCTTTCTGGTGGGACTGGAGCAGGCGCTGTTCCCGCTGGGGCGCCTGATGGCGCAGCAGCTCACCGACCCTGCCTTTCTGGCCGGGGGGGAAGCGCTGGTGCGTAGCCTCACCTGGCAGGACTATCTGTGGGTGTATCTGTTCGCCTTCGCCATCGGCTTTTCCACCACCGTGGCCGAGCCGTCGCTGCTGGCGGTCGCCATCAAGGCGGAGGAGGTGTCCGGCGGCGCCATCAGCGTGTGGGGGCTGCGCATCGCCGTCGCCATCGGCGTCGCCATCGGCATTGCCCTGGGCACCTGGCGCATCGTCACCGGCTATCCCATTCAGTGGTTCATCATCAGCGGCTATGTACTGGTGGTGATCCAGACCGCGTTTGCGCCGCGCATGATCGTGCCGCTGGCCTACGACTCCGGCGGCGTCACCACATCCACCGTCACCGTGCCGCTGGTGGCCGCGCTGGGGCTGGGACTGGCGGAGACCGTGCCAGGCCGCAGCCCGCTGATCGACGGCTTCGGACTCATCGCCTTCGCCAGCCTGTTCCCGATGATGACGGTCATGGGCTATGCCCAGCTGGCGGAATGGCGCGCCAAACGACAGACTTCAGGAGGAGGCTCATCATGAAATTCAAACTGCTTATCGCCATCGTGGACGACACGGTGACCGCCCGCATTATCGATGCGGCACGCGAGGCCGGCGCCACCGGCGCCACCACCATCAAATCGGCCACCGGAGAGGGCCTGCAGACAGCGAAAACCTTCTTCGGCCTGCAACTGGAAGCCCAACGGGATGTCGTGCTGTTCGTAGTGGAAGCTCACCTGGCACGCACCATTCTGGAAACCATCGCCAGGGCTGGCGAATTCTGTGACAAGGCCGGCCGCGGCATCGTCATGCAGATGGACGTGGAAGACATTATCGGCATCGAGCAACAGGCGCGGGCAATTATCGAGCAGGTAGAGGAGGATCTGTAATGCATCACCACATTCCGGTAAAAACCGTAATGAAAACCCATTTCGATCTGGTGGATCGGCTCACCACCGTGGCGCAGGCGCTGCAGGAGATGGCCCACGAAGACACCAAGACGCTGATCGTGGACAAGCGCGACGAACACGATGAATACGGCATGGTCACCATGCGCGACATCGCCACCAAGGTGCTCGCCGCCAACCGCGCACCCGAACGGGTCAATGTCTATGAAATCATGACCAAGCCGGTCATCACCGTGCATCAGGACATGGACATCCGCTATTGCGCACGCCTGTTCGAGCGCTTCGGCCTCAGCCGCGCCCCTGTGCTCAATGACAGCCGCGAGATCATCGGCCTGGTCAGCCTCACCGATCTGGTGCTCAAGGGCCTCAAGGCGCACCTGCAGTCGTCAAGCTGACAGTAGACCGCAAAACCCCATCGCTCGGCGCAATCCGCAAGCGGGCCGGCTCTGCTGCACGCAGGTGCATCCGCTTGCGGTAGGGTCTGGATGGACTTTTCCCGGGCGTGCGCAGCGCCAATCAGTAAAATAGCTTCCATGCACACGCCAAGCCTGTTTCTCGTGGGGCCCATGGGGGCCGGAAAGTCCACCGTCGGCCGCCTGCTGGCCGAACGGCTGGGTTTTGAGTTTTACGACTCCGACCACGAGATCGAGGCGCGCACCGGCGCCACCATTCCCATGATTTTCGACATCGAGGGCGAGCAGGGCTTTCGCAAGCGCGAAGCACAGGTCATCGACGAGCTCACGCAGCTGCCCAATATCGTGCTCGCCACCGGCGGCGGCGCCGTGCTGCGACCCGAAAACCGCAAGCACCTGCGCAGCCGCGGCTTTGTTATCTATCTGCACTCGGACGTGGACAACCTGTTCAACCGCGTGCGCCACGACACCCGCCGACCGCTGCTGCAGAACGAAGACCCCAAGGGCACACTCGCCGCCATTCTCAGGGAACGCGAGCCCCTTTATCTGGAAGTGGCGGATTTGGTGGTCAGGACCGAAGATGTGCCCGCCAATCAGGTGATGCGCAAGATCCTCAACGAACTCAAGGAACAGAACATCCTGCCATGAAAACCCTAACCGTTGATCTCGGAGACCGCAGTTATCCCATTCACATCGGCCAGGGGCTGCTGAACCAGCCCGAGCTGGTGCGCCCCCACGTGCGCGGCACGCAGGTGATGATCGTCACCAACACCACCGTGGCACCGCTCTATCTGGACAAGGCCCGGGCACTGTTCGACGGCTTCGAGGTGGCGGACGTGGTGCTGCCCGACGGCGAGCAGTACAAGAATCTGGACACCCTCAAGCTGATTTTCGATGCCCTGATTGAAAAGCGCTTCGACCGCAAGTGCACGCTGGTCGCGCTGGGCGGCGGGGTCATCGGCGACATCACCGGCTTTGCCGCAGCCAGCTACCAGCGCGGCGTCAACTTCATCCAGATCCCCACCACCCTGCTGGCGCAGGTGGACTCTTCCGTGGGCGGCAAGACAGGCGTCAACCACCCAAGGGGCAAGAACATGATCGGTGCCTTCCACCAGCCGCAGGCGGTGATCATCGACACCGACACCCTCGACACGCTGGAAGACCGCCAGCTCTCCGCCGGCCTAGCCGAAGTTATCAAATATGGCCTGATCCGCGACGCGGAATTTTTCGACTATCTGGAAGACCACCTGCTCCACCTGTTGGCGCGCGACAAAGATCAGCTGGCCTACGCCATCGAACGCTCCTGCTGGAACAAGGCGGAAGTGGTCGCCGCCGACGAACGGGAAGCCGGCCAGCGCGCCCTGCTCAATCTGGGCCACACCTTTGGCCATGCCATCGAGGCCGGCATGGGTTACGGCAACTGGCTGCACGGCGAAGCCATCGCCGCCGGCATGATGCAGGCAGGCTACATGTCCAAGCTGATGGGCGACCTGACCGACGACGACCTGCGTCGCATGGCCGACGCCTTTACCACCGCGCGCCTGCCCATCTACCCGCCGGATGACATGTCACCCGAGCGCTTCCTCGAACTGATGGCCGGCGACAAGAAGGTGCAGGCCGGCACCATTCGTCTGGTGCTGCTGAAAGCCATCGGCAAGGCCTATGTCACCGGCGACTACCCGCAGGAACTGCTGCTGCGCACCCTGCAAGAGTGGCGCAAGCCCGCCTGAGAGGGGGTCCCCGACTTTTTCACGGGCGCATTTTTTGCAGCGGCGCAGCAGCCCGCCCAGAGCTGCCTCCAGCGCCCCAAACTCAATAAAAAACGATTTCTGCGCTGCGGGAGCGCCACAATAACCAGGTGGCCGCGCTGCGCCACGGGCGCCACGGCTCCGCCAGCCCCTTGAGCGCCCGGCGGTCGAACGACTGCGCAAACTCGGCCTCCGCCGCCCGCACCAGCCCGATATCATCCACCGGCCACACATCGCAGCGCTGCAGGTGGAAGATCAGAAACATTTCTGCGGTCCAGCGACCAATGCCTTTTACTTCGGTCAGCCGGCGAATCAGCTCGGCATCCGTCATCTGCCCCCACATCTCGCGCTGCAGCGCGCCACTACGCCACTTCTCCACCAGATCCTTCAGATAGGTCACCTTCTGCCGCGACAGACCCAGCTGGCGTAATGCTTCCGTATTCGCAGCAGCGATAAACCCCGGCACATCGTCGCCTGCGGCGGTCTGGAGGCGGGCCCAGATGGCATCGGCCGCACGGGTGGATATCTGCTGCCCAGCAATGGCACGCATCAGCGTCAGCAGCGCATCGCCATGGGCCCGTGGCGGCGAGTCGGGAAAGCGCGCCGCCAGCGTGGCCAGCTGTTGAGAGGCCGCGCACAACGCCGCCAGCGCCTGCGGCCAGGCGTCCACCAGATTGCATTCGCACGGATTCGGGGGCATGCTATACCTTGAAAACAGGGGAGCGAGTTATGAAACGCACACTTATTGTAGCCAGCTTCAGTGCCGCCGCTCTGCTCAGCGGCTGCTCCACCACACCGGACAGCAGCGACGTCTATACGCAGGAGAGCGTCGGGCAGGTGATGTCGGTGGAAACCGGCACCGTCATCGGACTGCGCGCGGTCAAGATCCGCCTGACCGAAAGCGAAGGCGTGGGCACCGCATCCGGTGCGGTCATTGGCGGCGTGGTGGGCAGCGGTGTCAGCGACAACCGCCGTGCAGCGGCGGTGGGGGCCGTGGTCGGCGCCGTGGTCGGCGGCACGCTGGGCAAGATGGCGGAACGCCAGGCGGCCACCACACCGGGCTGGGAAATTACCTACCGCGATGCGCAGGGGCGCACCCACATTGTGGTGCAGCCCATGAAGGGTCTGGAAAACCTGCGCGTGGGCGAGCGCATCCGCATCGTGCACACGCCCGATGGTGTGCGTATCAGCCCGCTCTGAGCTCAGTTGGCGAATACCACGGTCTTGTTGCCGTGGATGAGGACACGATCCTCCAGGTGATAGCGCAACCCGCGCGCCAGCACGGTCTTTTCCACATCGCGACCAAGGCGGCGCATGTCCTCGATGGTGTGCCCATGGTTGACGCGGATCACGTCCTGCTCAATGATCGGGCCTGCATCAAGCACTTCGGTGACATAGTGGCAGGTGGCGCCGATCAGCTTCACGCCGCGCTCGTAGGCCTGATGGTAGGGGCGTGCACCGGCAAAGCTGGGCAGAAAGCTGTGATGAATGTTGATCACCTGTCCGGCGTAGGCGGAACAGATCTCCGGCGGCAGAATCTGCATGTAGCGCGCCAGCACCACCACATCCACCTGATAGTGTTCCACCAGACGGAAGGCCTCGGCAAACGCCTGCGGCTTGTTGTCCGCGGTCACCGGCACGTGATGAAACGGCACACCGTACCAGTCCGCCTGTTCGCGCAGCAGGTCGTGATTGGAAATCACGCACACGATCTCGCCGGGCAGATCGCCCTCGTGCCAGCGGTGCAGCAGATCCGCCATGCAGTGGGACTCCTTCGACACAAACAGGGCGATGCGCTTGGGCTTGGCGGAATCGGTGATCTGCCAGCGCATGTCAAACTGCTGCGCGATTGGCGCGAAGCCGTCGCGAAACGTTTCCAGCCCGCCCGGCACGCTGCTGGCGAGGATTTCATGGCGCATGAAAAACCAGCCGTTGACCGTATCGGTGTGGTGATTTGCCTCCACAATGGTGGCACCCATGCCGGCGATATAGTTGGCCACGGCAGCCACAATACCCACCCGGTCAGGGCAGGCGATGGTGAGTCGGTAAACCGGTTGCATGCTCAATTCCTTTTGCAAACTGTTCGGCATTGTAGCAAACCGCCGCGCCGGGGCCGTGCTCGCCGTCACGTCACGGCATTTGCCAGCGCGGCTGGGTAGAATAGGCGCTTTAGCATTCCAAGGACGCAACCCATGAAAGTCGTCTCGTTCAACGTCAATTCCATCCGTCAGCGCATGCACCAGCTGGAAGCGGTGCGCGAGCGCATCGGCCCGCACATCATGGGCCTGCAGGAAACCAAGGTGCCCGACCCCGACTTCCCCGTCAAGGACGTGGAGGCGCTGGGCTACCACGCCGTCTTTCACGGGCAGAAAACCCACTATGGCGTTGCCCTGCTCACTACACCGGATTACAGGGTGGTCACGGCACACACAGGCTTTCCAGGCAACGATGAAGACGCCCAGCGTCGCGTGATCATCGCAGACGTGGAAACCCCCTTCGGCGAGACGATCCGCGTCATCAACGGCTATTTCCCGCAGGGAGAAAACCGCGACCATCCGGTGAAATTTCCCGCCAAGGAGAAGTTCTACCACGACCTGCTCGACTACCTGCGCAACGAATGCGACCCGGCTCAGCCACTGATCGTGATGGGCGACTTCAATATCGCCCCCGACGACAAGGACATCGGCATCGGCGAGGACAATGCCAAGCGCTGGCTGCGCCAGGGCAAGACCTCCTTCCTGCCCGAGGAGCGAGAATGGTTCCAGCAGCTGATCGACTGGGGCCTGTTCGATACCTTCCGCACCGCGCACCCCGACGCGGACGACTGCTTTTCGTGGTTCGACTACCGCTCCCGCGGCTTCGAGCGCGAGCCCAAGCGCGGCCTGCGCATCGACCACATTCTGGCCACCGCACCGCTGAACGCCCGCGTGGAAGACGCCGGCATCGACTACACCATCCGCGGCATGACCAAGCCCTCGGACCATGCCCCCATCTGGACCACCTTCAAGGATCCCGCATGAGCAACGCAACCCTTTCCGCCACCATCGAAGCGATCAACTGGCTCAGCGATGACATCGCGCAGCTCTGGCTCGCCCCGCAAAAGCCATTCAGCTGGCACGCCGGCGACTATCTGGAAATGGCACCCGAACCGGATGGCAACACGCGCCCCTTCTCCATCGCCAATGCGCCCAATGCCGCCGGTCGCATCGAGCTGCACATCCGCCATAGCGGAGACGAGTGGTACAACGCGCTGTTCATGCACAAGGTGGGCGATACGGTCTATCTGGCACCGGCGTCGAAACAGCAGTACCCCATGCCCGCAGGCGACCGCCCGCTGCTGTTCGTGGCGGGCGGCAACGGTTTTGCCCCCTTCAAGGCACTGATCGAGCAGCTGCTGCAGGACGGCTTTGCACAGCCCATCACCCTTTACTGGGGCGCGCGCCGCCAGCAGGATCTGTATCAGGACGAAGTGATCCGCGCCTGGGCACGGAATACACCGACGCTCACCTATGTTCCGGTGCTGTCGGAAGAGGACTGGGCGGGACGCACCGGGCTGGTGGCCGATGCGGTGCTGGAGGATCATCCCGACCTGAGCGGCTTCGAGATCTACGTATGCGGGCCGTGGCCCATGGTGCAGGACGCCAGGGCGCGCTTTGCCGAGCACGGCGCGGAGCGCATCCATTAAGCAGGCGACTGCCGCCTGCGTCCCATTGCTGCGCGCAAGCGTGATTCAAGCCTTTTGCGGTATTGCGCACGCTCTGACGTTGCACCCGCGCCAATAAAAAAGGGGCCGAAGCCCCTTCTCTCCTCCCTCCTACATGGGGTCGGGAATGTCGCGCCACGGTTTGGCGAACTTGACCGTATGGTAGCGCCAGCAGCGCATGCTGGGCGAATAGTGCGTCATGCCCGCTTTGGCCATCAGATGCTGCAGGAACTGCACCTTGTCCGGCAGCTGCTCCCACACGCTGGGCAGGAAGGTGGCACGGTGCACGCCATCGTCGATGATCAGCCCGTCTTCAAACGGCTTCAACTGCGCCAGCAGCGCTTGCGGCGAGCTGCAGTCGGTCATGGGCTCCGGCGGCGTCAGCACGGAAATCTCCACATCCAGATCCGCTGTCTCCTCCGGCGTCAGCGGCGGAAAGCGCGGGTCGCGAAACGCCGCATTGAAAGCGTTTTCCGCCACGTCTTCCACCAGCGGCCGATAGGCCTGCAGGCTGCCGATACAGCCGCGCAGACTGCTGCGCCGGTTGAGGGTGACAAAGGCCGCGCCGTCTTCCATCAGCACCGGATCGTCCACGCGCACATTGCGCAGCGGCTGGCCGGTGTGAAAACCGTGGTTGATGCTGGCCTTGGCCACCTGCAGGAGCAGTTCCTGCTGTTCAGGGGTAAAGCGTGTTGTCATGCGTTAACCTCTTGCTCATTTCTGCACTTACTGCGTTGTTGCGTCCCAGATGGCCCAGGCACCGTAGCCCACCACCTGATCTTTTGGCCCCGCAGTATCGCCGGAGTTCACCAGCGCCAGCCGCGCCATCTCCAGCGGATGGCGCTCGGCCACCTGCAGCAACCCCTGGATGCCCTTGAAGCCGCAGGCGCGTTCGCCCGTCAGCTGGTCCCAGCGGCCGCTTTCAATCAGATGCGCCGTCTGCGCGTCGATGAGACAAGCCTCTTCATAAGGGTGGTAATGGCTCAGATCCGAGCTGATCACAAAATAGACGCCCGGCTTGTTCCACAGATACTCGAACAGCGCCCCCTCCTCTTCGGCGCTGATCTGCCCGTTGAGCAGCGGCACCACCTTCGCCTGCGGCACGGTTTTCTGAATAAAGGGCAGCTCCACTTCCAGACTGTGTTCGGGCGCATGCGCCTCATCCAGATAGCCGACGAAGTCGAAGCGCTGCACCAGCTCGTCGCGCAACGCGGTGTCCACCGGCACCGTGCCCAGCGGGGTAGCCAGGGCATCAGCACTGACCGTGGCGATGCCGTAGAAGGGCACGCGGTGCGCCGGCCCCACAACCACTACCGTTTCGATCTGGTCGGCACCCTTCCACAGGCTGAAGGCGCGTGCCGCCGCCTCGCCGGAATAGACATACCCGGCATGGGGCACGATCAGCGCGCGTGGCGGATCTTCCCGCGGCACCGGCGGGCGCTCACTGAGCCACTGCTCCAGCATGACATCAAGCTCGGCCGCATCAGCGGGATAGAACATGCCGGCCACCGCGGGCGGTCTGATACGTAATCCTTCCATAACTCCCCTCCTTGTTTTATGGAATATTGACTATATATAGATGAATGCGTGATTTCCAAGAGGGGCATCATGAGCAGCCCGTTCAACCTGTCTGCACGGCGATTTGTGGCGGTGCCAATTGTTGGCGTCAGCAGAGGGGCCAGCGTGGCAGCTGTTTGAGCGCAGCCAGTTCTGCCGCGCCCACTGCAAGCTTTACAGCAACTTGACGCCAAAACCATGAGCGTGCAAACAGGTTGAACGGGGCGAGACAGGTGAGAGGATGCCGCTGCCGGTTATTTGACAAGCCATTTCAAAAGGGGGACCCATGACCAAGGAACGCATTGATACCAACGACCCGCACGTCATTCCCGTGGGCTACTGGCACTGGGAGGGGGATCTGATCCAGTGTGATCTGTGCCCGCGCGAATGCAAGCTGCACGAGGGACAACGCGGCTTCTGCTTTATCCGCATGCGCCAGGATGACCAGCTGTGGCTCACCAGCTATGGCCGCTCCAGCGGCTTTGTGATCGACCCCATCGAGAAAAAACCACTCAACCACTTTCTGCCGGGCACGCCGGTGCTCTCGTTCGGCACTGCCGGCTGCAATCTGGCGTGCAAATACTGCCAGAACTGGGACATGTCCAAGGCGCGCGACATGGATCGCCTCATGGACGAAGCCATGCCCCAAGACCTGGCCGATGCCGCGCTGCGTACCGGCTGCCGCGCCGTAGCCTATACCTACAATGACCCGGTCATCTTCTTTGAATACGCCATCGATACCGCCAGGGCGTGTCGCGAAAAGGGCATCAAGAATGTGGCGGTGACGGCCGGTTACATCAACCCGGAGCCGCGGCAGGAATTCTTCAAGCACATGGATGCGGCCAATATCGACCTGAAGGGCTTCAGCGAGGACTTCTACCGCAAGCTCACCGGCGGCCATCTGCAGCCGGTGCTGGATACCATTGAATACGCGGTGAAGGAGACCGATTGCTGGGTCGAGCTCACCACGCTGCTGATTCCGGGGCACAACGACAGCCCGGAAGAGCTGGAAAAGATGAGCCAGTGGATCATCGACCACTGCGGGCCGGATACGCCGCTGCACTTTACCGCGTTCCATCCGGACTTCCGCATGCTGGATGTGCCGCCCACGCCGCCGCACAAGCTGGAGGAAGCACGCAAAATTGCCATGGAACACGGGCTCAATTATGTCTATACCGGCAATGTGCTCGATCCTGCCGGGCAGACCACCTACTGCCCGCAGTGCAAGCAGCCGGTCATCGGCCGCGTCGGCTACGACATCACCCTGTGGCAACTCAAAGATGGCTGCTGCTGCGCCCACTGCGGCGCTGAAATCGCCGGCGTGTTCGAGGAGCAGCCGGGGGACTGGGGCAGCCGGCGCCTGCCCATCCGTCTGCACGCCTGAACGGAATCGCGTGTTCAAGCCCGGGTGTGCGGCGCTCAACCGACCTCAAGCGGCTCTTATGGCCGCTTTTTTTTTTTGCGCTTTTTACTCGCCCGCATCATTTTAGTTTTTGCTTATTTTGCTCGTATTTCACCTTTTTCTAATTTAGTGAAAAAGCGAAATTAACCAGCATAAAGACGACTTATAAGTAATTGCAATAACAACAAAAGACGATATAAGAATATTCCGATATTATAATAAATTCAAATACTTATGTGCGCAGCGCCTTAAAGATAGCATGGTTTTGCAATTTTGCTTATAGCCCATAAATATTTTTTAGTTTCCCGCCTTCCGACCTTTCAATTATTGTGTAGCCTCTGTAACGAATTTCGCGTCAGGAGCACACCATGCAACGCATAAAGGGCCTTCTTTTCGCCGCCGCGCTGGCCACCTTTTCCCTGCCGGGCTGGGCCAAGGTGGCAGTCGCCGAGGTCAAGGCACAGGTTTACGACAGCTACGTGAAACTAGGCGGCACAGTCATCCCCTTTAAAAAGGTGACGCTCACGGCACAGAGCGCCGGTCAGATCAACTACCTCGCTGGCGAGGAAGGTGATCGCTTCAAGAAGGGCACCCTGCTGGCGTCCATCGACGATTCCGCGCTGCTGGCCAAGCGCAAGGCCGCCTACGCCCAATGGCAGCGTGCTGCAGCCGCCTATCAGAACGCCATCACCATGTATAACCGCGAGCTGTGGGCGCCCCAGTCCAAGACGCCAATGCCCGGTATGGGGCTGCCCAGCATGTTCGACCAGATGTTCTCTCGCCCCATGAGCGAGGCGATGGACATTACCGACTACGACGCCGCGCGCCGAGCCGATCTGATCGCGGCACGCAACCGCATCAAGGAGGCGCTGGCGCAGATGGAGGCGGCACGCGCCCAGATCGAGGAAATCGACGTGCTGCTGCGCTACACCAAGCTACTGGCACCCTTCGACGGTGTGATCGTGAAGAAGTTCGTGGAAGTGGGCGATACCGTGCAGCCCGGCCAGCCCATCATGGACTTTGCCAAGAGCAACCATCTCTCCATTGAGGTGAACGTCCCCGTCAGCCTGATGGGCGCCATCGAAAAGGGGCGCATCTTCCAGGCCAGCATCAACCACGGCACCCCCATCAATGTGCGCGTGGCGCAGATCTTCCCGGTGGCGGACGACAAGCAGCACACGGTGAAGGTGAAGTTTGACATTCCCCTCGGTGCGCGCGCCGCACCGGGCATGTATGCCGAGGTCTATCTGCCCAACCCGCAGAGCAACAACCTCAAGTTCCCGGTAGTGCCGGAAAGCGCCATCGTCAGGCGTGGCAGCCTGCCCGCCGTGTATGTGGTGGATCCCAAAACCGGTGAGGTCCACATGAAGATCGTGCGCCTGAGCCAGCAGGGTAAGAACGGCTACCATCTGGTGCTGTCGGGTCTGCGCGCCGGCGAGAAGGTCATTCTCGATCCGCCACCCAATATCCACTCCGGCATGGTGTATCGCGATGGCCAGCTGCTGGAACCGCAGCCGGCGGAAGGCGATGACAACCAAGACGAACACGATGACGATTGATTACGCGAAGGCTGAGGAACACAACCGTGTCTGAACCCATGGAACCCAAAACGAAAGACATTGCCGGCAGCTTCGCGCGCAGCTATATCAATTCGCCGCTAACGCCGCTGTTCCTGATGGCGTTTCTGGTGGTCGGCATTATCGGCGTGATCATCACGCCGCGGCAGGAAGACCCGCAGATTTCCGTGCCCATGGCGGACATTTTTGTCAGCTATCCCGGGGCCTCCAACAAGCAGGTGGAGGCGCTGGTGGCCGAGCCGCTGGAGCGGCTCCTGCACGAAATCAAGGGCGTCAAGCACGTCTATTCCGCCTCCGCCCGCGGTCAGGGCATGGTGACGGTGGAATACGAAGTGGGCGAAGACATGGAGAAATCCCTGGTCAAGCTGTATAACAAGCTGGCCTCCAACATGGACAAGATCCCCCCGGGCGTGGAAATGCCACTGGTCAAGCCCAAGGGCGCCGACGATGTGCCGGTGGTGACCTTCACGCTCTCCTCTTCGGTTCTGGATCAGTCGCAGCTGCGCCTGCTGGCACTGGATGTGCTGCAGGAGCTGTCCAAGGTGCCCGACTCGGCGCAGGGCTTTATCGTCGGTGGTGAGCCGCGGGAAATCCGCATCGATGTGGATCCGGAAAGACTGTCCGGCTATGGCATCCCGCTGAGCCAGATCGGTCGCGTCATCCGCGCCGCCAACTCCGAGCTGCAGGCGGGCGAAGTGGAAGCCTTTCAGCGCACCTTCCGCGTCTATACCGGCGACTTCCTCAAGAGCGTAGAGGACGTGAAAAACCTCGTGGTCGGCGTGGTCAACAACAAGCCGGTGTATGTGCGCGACATTGCCAAGGTGTCCCTGGGCCACAGCGACATTTCCAATATCGTGCTGCGCTATACCGGCCCGGCCTACGAAGGGAATCTGAAGGCCCCGGACGGCGAACCGGCCGTGACCATCGCCATTGCAAAAAAACCCCTTTCCAATGGTGTTACCGTCGCGGAAGCAGCCATCCAGAAACTAGAGAGCCTGCGCGGCATTCTCATCCCCGATGATGTGCACGTCACCGTCAGCCGCAACTACGGCAAGACCGCCAATGACAAGGTGAACGAACTGATCTTCAAGCTGTTCATCGCCACCGGCTCCGTCACCGCACTGGTGTGGTTCTTCCTCGGCTGGCGCGCCGCCGTGGTCACCGTGATTGTCATTCCCGCGGTCATCCTTTCCACCGTCTTCGCCGCGTGGCTGGGCGGCTTCACCATCGACCGCGTCTCCCTGTTCGCCCTCATCTTCTCCATTGGTATTCTGGTGGACGATGCCGTGGTGGTACTGGAAAACATCTACCGGCGCTGGCTGGAAGAAGGCCGCGTCAGCGTGCGCACCACCATCGATGCGGTGTCCGAGGTGGGCAACCCCACCATCATCGCCACGCTGACGGTGATCGCCGCCCTGGCCCCCATGGGCTTCGTCTCCGGCATGATGGGCCCCTACATGGCACCCATCCCGGCCCTGGGCTCCGTCGCCATGGTCATCTCCCTGTTTGCCGCCTTTGCCTTTACCCCCTGGCTGGCACAGCGTATCCGCCCCACGATGCAGCAGCTGGCAAAGGCGGAAGAGCGCGAACACCGCCAGAGCGAGAAGATCGAAAGCTTCTTCCGCGTCCTGCTCACCAGCCTGCTCATCGACAAGATGAAGGGCTGGGGCTTTCTGCTGGCGATCATCGCAGGCTTTGTCATCGCCATCATGCTGGTAGCCACCAAGGCCGTGCCGGTCAAGCTGCTGCCCTACGACAACAAGCCGGACTTCAGCGTGGTGTTCGACTTCCCGGAAGGCACCGCCCTGCCCGTCACCGCCAACCTGGCCCACCGTCTGGTGACCGAGCTGCAGAAGGTGCCCGAAGTCAAGACCCTGGAATCCTACGCCGGCACCGCCGCGCCCTTCGACTTCAATGGGCTGGTGCGTCACTACTACCTGCGCCAGAACCCCTGGCAGGGTGACATACAGGTCCATCTGGTGGACAAGCATGAACGCGAACGCAGCAGCCACGAAATCGCCGAGGCGGTGCGCGAGCAGCTGCAGCCCATCGCCAAGGCGGTCGGCGCCACCCTGCATGTAGTGGAAATGCCGCCGGGTCCGCCGGTGCTGCAGCCCATCGTGGCTGAAGTCTATGCGCCGGGCGACAAACAGCGCGAGCAGATCACCAAGCTGCTGACGAATGTGTTTGAGGCCGCACCGCTGGTTTCCGACGTGGACAACATGCTCACCATGCCCCATGCCACCTGGCGCTTCGTCATCGACAAGCAGAAGGCCATGGAAAAGGGCATCAGCGTGCAAACCATCAACCAGACCGTCAAAATGGCCATGGGTGAGTTCAAGGTGGGCGACGTCAAGGAAGGTTTCGTGCGCGAGCCCACCTACATCACCCTGCAGGTGCCGCTGGAAGAGCGCGCCCAGTTTGCCCGCATCGGCCAGATCCCGGTGCCCTCCGAACACGGCTATACCGTGCCGCTGGCTGAACTGGGCCGCTTCGTGATGGAAATGCAGCAGCCGGTCATCTATCACAAGGACCTCACACCGGTGCAGTATGTCACCGGCACCGGCGTGGGACGCCTTGGCGCGCCCATCTACGGCATGCTGCAGATTCAGGAGCTGGCCAATCAGGTGCCGAAGCTGAAGGATCTGCAGTTCAACTACGTCTTCACGCCAGATGCTCTGCGGGAGAAAGGCGTGCTGTGGAGTGGTGAATGGACCGTCACCTACGAAACCTTCCGCGACATGGGGCTGGCCTTCGGCGTCGCCCTGCTGGTGATCTACATGCTGGTGGTATGGGAATTCAAGAACTTCCTCGTGCCGCTGATCGTCATGGCGCCCATTCCGCTCACACTGATCGGCATCGCCCCGGGCCACTGGCTGCTGGGCGCCGAGTTTACCGCCACCTCCATGATCGGCTTTATCGCCCTGGCGGGGATTATCGTGCGCAACTCCATCCTGCTGGTGGACTTCTCCCGGCAGGCCATCAACAGCGGTGTGCCGGTGGTAGACGCCGTGGTGCTGGCGTGCAAGACGCGCACCCGCCCCATTCTCATTACCGCACTGGCACTGGTGCTCGGTTCCAGCGTCATTCTGTTCGACCCCATCTTCCAGGGCATGGCCATCTCGCTCATGTTCGGCACGCTGGTCTCCACCATTCTGACCCTCGTGGTCATCCCGCTGGGCTGCGTCAGCGCACGCAACGCCTTTTGTCCCAAGGTGGAAGATGAAGACCTGAACCTGCAGGCCCAGTGCGCCGTGCCGACCCGAGAACATCCCGAGGCGGGCCAGGCCCAGCCTCACACCGAACCAGAGGAGGTTAAACCCTCGCCCGTTGCCCCCACTGATGTGACACAGGCCAAAGCCGGCGCATCAGATGAAAGCGGGGCAACACCTTCTTCCACCACCGAGGTCGATACGGCGGCTGCTGAAGGCGCGTCGAAACCGGCCACAGCGCCCGAAAAACCTGAAACAGCGGAAAACAACACGCAAAAGCCGCAATCGGAAGCAAAAACGCCCAAAAAATCCCGTAAAGGGCACAAACGGGGCATCAAACTGAAGGATCTGGACGATGAATAAAACCGCGCTTTTTAAAAAGTCGGGGACCCCCCTCCTCGCCGCCCTGCTGCTGGTCTGGAGTTCGGCTCACGCTGCCGGCGAAGCCTGGCCCCAGCCGGAAGAAGCCTACAACTCCACCCAGCCGCGGGCGCAGTGGCTCGACACCACCCCGGCCAACAACCTGCCACAGCCCGTGGCACCGCAGCAGCAGGCGCAGCCACAGTCTCCGGCAGTACCCGCCCCCACACCTTATGCCGCGCCCGCATACGGCGGTTATGGGGGCTATCCGGCCTATGGCTACGCACCACGCGGCTATGCCCCGCCGGCGTATGGCTACGGCTATGGGTATGCGCCGCGACACCGAAACAACAGCTGGTGGCCGGGAAATGGCAGCTGGCCGAACATGAACAACTGGAGCATGCCGAGCCCAAGTTTCAGCACACCGAGTTTTTCCATACCATCGAATCCATTTGGATGGTAGGGGAAAAGTCGCTGGCAGGCGGCCACCTGCCAGCGAACAGGACCGGACGGCGGACGCCGTCCATTGGGTAATGCGCTCACCCTCTGGCGAAAATGAGCGCGCACATGATAAAGGAGTCATGTCATGACGATCAAAAAACTCGCACTCGCAGGCCTTGTTTCCGCCGCCATTTTCGGCGCACAGGGCGCTTCCGCCAACTGGTGGGACGGCCCCTGGAACGATGACGGCTACGGCAATGGTTATGGTGACGGCTACGGCACCGGTTATGGCCGTGGTTATGGCGACTACCGCGGTCGTGGTCATGGCCGCGGTCACGGCAAGGGCCACGGCAAAGGCAAGTTCAACATGAACTTCGGTGTGGATGCCGATACCGACATGGATACCGATACCGACTGGGAAGGCCGTGGACGCGGCCGTGGTTATAACGACTACTATGGTTATGGCCGCGGCTACAACAACTACTACAATGGCTACTACGACGGCTACGGCTATCCGCCGCCGCCACCGCCGGCCTACGGCTATCCTGCACCGGGTGCCATGCCGCCTCCGGGTTACCGCCCCTACGGCATGCCGCCTGCACCTCCAGGTGCCCCGCAGCGCCGCGGTCAGCCGCAGCAACAACAGCAGCAACAGCAAAAGAAGTAATGCTGGTAGCGTGCGACGCGCAGCGGCGCACATCCATCCGTCCCCCGGGGCGGATGGCTTTTCATGAAACCATTGCGGTGGTTTGATGAAAGGGGAGCACGATCATGATCACAGTTATCGGTAACATGAAAGGCGGTACCGGCAAGAGCACGCTCACGTTCAATCTGGCCGTGTGGCTTGCCCACAAGGGGTGTGAACTGGCACTATTCGATCTGGATCCGCAGAAAACCTTTACCGACGCCATCGAGGTGCGCGAAGAGGAAGGCTATACGCCCGCACTGCCCGCCGCCCTGCATGCGGATACGCTGGAATCACCGCTGCAGGCGGACGAAGTGCTCATGGACGTGAGCATGAGCGATCAAGACGCGCTGGATCAGGCCCTGCTCATGGCCGATCGCGTGGTGGTGCCGGTGGCGCCTTCTCAGGCCGATGTCTGGTCCACGCAGCGCTTTATCCGCCGCATCAAAAAATTGCGCGGCGATAACCTGCCTCCGATCCTTGGCGTAATCAACCGGGCTGACACGCATCCTTTCGTACCAGAAACCCGAGAGACGCAGGAAGCACTGGATCTATTGCCCCACATTGAACGGGTGCCCGTGGTGTTGCACAACCGCGCCGCCTTCCGCCGCGCCTTCAGCGAAGGTCTGGCGGCGTTCGAACTGGAACCCAACGGCAAGGCGGCGCTGGAACTGAAACGTCTGGCACGCCAACTCTACGCTCAGGAGGCTTGAGATGAAAAAACTGCTGAAAACCCTGCTCAACAACGGCTTTTTCGTACTGGCGCTGCTGATCGCCGTCACCCTCTATCTCGCGTATGGGCAGAAGCAGGCGGCACAAAACAAGGCCTATGTCAGCCCCCACATCGAAACCGCCGACATGGCGGCGAATACCTCATCCAGTGAAGACGCCTCGCAGGCACCTGCAGCGGACACCGCCTCCGAAGCCGCCGCCGAGGGGAAAACTTCAGCAGCAGCGGACGACGTTCCCGGTGCCCCCGCTCCTGCAGCGCCCGCAGCGCCTGAATCTGAAACGGCTGCACCCGCAGCGACCGCTGCCGAGTCAGCACAGACCGATCATGCCGTCCACTCTGAGACACCTGCTTCCGAAGCGGTAGCGGAAGCAGAAACAGACAGTGTCGCCCCTGGCGCGGAAACGCTCGAAACGACTGCGGAGCAGGCTACAGAGGAGACAGGCCAGGCTGCAGCGACTGCTGCTGTTCAGTCCGATGCAGAGGAAAATGCACCACAGGGTGAACCCAATGGTAGCCAAACGGATACGGCCGACACAGCCAGTGGCGAAGCCGAACCTGAAAACACACCCGCATCCGCCGACACGACAGACACGACGAGCGACACTCCTGCCGCCACGGCTCACGAAACCGCTACACAGCTAAACGATGGCGCCACCGAAGTGCGTGTGCAGACGGCCACCACAAAAAGCGACGGCCAGCGCCACAGCGAGGTGCATGTACAGGTTAGTCAGCCGCCGTCCCAACTGGCTGACGACACAGCGGCTCAAGGCCGCTTTGACCCCCGCCAGATCAATGATCGCGCCATCCTGAGCTATTTCAGCGCCCCCCGCGAAGCGCTGGCAGCCGCCCGTGAAGCGGCGCAAAAGGGCGATTATGTCTGGAGTGCGGCCATCTACAGCAGTCTGCTGAAGCATTACCCGCGCGCTGATCTGGCGGGCGAGCTGGGCAATGTGCTCTGGCGCATGGGCGAAAAGCAGTGGGCGCACCGTGCCTGGCGCTATGCGGCGCAACTGCTGATTCGCGAAGGCCGCATCGACATTGCACGCACCTTTGCCCGCAATATCGCCAAGGTGGATCCGGCACTGAGCCGTGAGATCGAAGCGCATCTGCCCACACGCAAGGCCGACATGCCCAGCAGAGCGGATGCGGCCACCGCCCAGTAGGGTTTTAGCAGGTGTCAACACCCAGGCGCCTGACCCTGGAGACAAATATCAGAATATAGCGAAGGACTGAAAGTCCCGCAACATAGGATTAAACCCACCATGACAACACAGACCGAACAACAGGAACGCACCTTCGCCGCCGTCGAAAAAATGGCCGAAGCCATGACCGGCGGCATCAAGAAGTGGGAAAAGGTGCTCTACCCCATGATGATCGCCTTCATTGTGCTGGCCATTTATGGCTTTATCCTCATCTACCAGCTGGCCAATGACGTCAAGAAAATCTCCGACAACATGCTGACCATGACCCGCGCCGTGGTCACCATGACCAATACGCTCAATGTGAACATGGGCAAGGTGGATGCGCAGATGTCCGCCATCAACCTCACCATGGACCGCATGCGCCTCACCATCGAAAACATCAACAAGGACACCGCCGTTATCAGCGACGTCATGCCCAGCCTGCACAATCAGTTTGCCAGCATGAACGCCACCATGACGCAGCTGGATCAGCGCATCGCCACCATCCAGACTGCCGCCGACACCATGGCGCGCAGCCTGTGGGAACTGGACGCCAACATTTCCGAACCCATGAACTCGCTCAACTCCATGATGCCCTTTGGCATGATGCCCAAGAAGAGCAGCAAGCGCGTCTATAACCCACCGCCGGTGCGCCGCCCTGCCCACCCGCGCACTCCCTACTACGGGCCGCAGTACTACTATCCGCAGCAACAGCAGCAGATGCGCGACGACACGGCCCAGCAACAGGCGCCCTCCTCCAACGCAGCCCGCCAGCAGCAGGATGACGCCCAGCAGGGCCAGACCGACCGCCACCCTGTCCAATAGAGAGGAAATAAGCCATGACGCCACAGGAACGCTACGCCAAGCTCACGGAACACCTGCAGGAAGAAAACCCGTTGCTGCTGGACGCCATCGAACGCTACCAGCTGCTGGACAAGATCGCCTGGAACATGGGACTGCTGCCGCGCAGCGACTCCTACGCCGCGCACATTTCATGGTGGCCGCTCATCTCCCTGCTGGGCACCTTCTCCGCCGGCAAGTCCTCCTTCATCAACAGCTACGTGGGCAAGAAGGTGCAGGACACCGGCAACCAGGCGGTGGACGAAAAGTTCACCGTCATCTGCTATGGGCCCAATGAAGAGGTCATTACCCTGCCCGGGCTGGCGCTGGATGCCGACCCCCGCTTTCCGTTCTACAACATCAGCGAAAAGATCGACGAGGTGGAAGCCGGCGAAGGCAAGCGCGTGGACAGCTATCTGCAGCTGAAAACGGTCAAGGCCGACCGACTCAAGGGCAAAATCCTCATCGACAGCCCGGGATTCGATGCCGACAGCCAGCGTGATGCCGTGCTGCGCATCACCGATCACATTATTGACATGTCTGATCTGGTGCTGATCTTCTTCGACGCCCGCCATCCGGAACCGGGCGCCATGCGCGACACGCTGGAACACCTGGTGGGCGCCACCATCGCGCGCAACGATGCCAACAAGTTCCTCTATATTCTCAACCAGATCGACACCACCGCAAAGGAAGACAACCCTGAAGAAGTGATCGGATCCTGGCAGCGCGCCCTGTCGCAGAAGGGCCTGTATGGCGGCAACTTTTACACCATCTACAACGAAGACGCTGCCGTGTCCATCGACGATCCGGCGCTGGCGGAGCGCTTCAAGCGCAAGAAGGACGAAGACCTCAAGCGCATTCTTGAGCGCATGGAAAAGGTGAGCAACGAACGCGCCTACCGCATCGTAAAGATGATCGAGCATGCCGCCGACGAAATCGAACAGGACAAGCTGGCGAAAATCCGCGAGGCACTGGCGCAGTGGCGCAAGCGCGTGGTGTGGAGCTGGATCGGGTTGGGTGCCCTGCTCGGCGCGCTGATTGTGGCAGGCGAAATCCAGTTCCACTTTATCGTGCCGACACTCAGCTATCTGGCCGCATCGCCCACACTGGGCATTGCCACCGCCGTCGCAGCCTTTGTGGCCATCGTGTTCATCCACTTCAAGCTGCGCGGCTTCTGGGCACGACGCATCGCCGATGCCTGGCAGCCCAAGGATGAAATGGTGGCCCGCGCCATTGGCCACAACAACCGCTGGTGGCAGCCCCTATTCAGCGATAACCCCCGTGGCTGGAGCCGCCGCACGCAGAAACTGCTGGCCCAGCTGCGTGCCGACAGCAAGCGTCTGATTCAGGGGCTCAATGATCAGTTTGCTGCCCCTTCTGGATCACAGGAAACGATAACTCAGCCAACAGCCGAAATACCCCCCTCCAATAACGACAGCACGCTGGTCGCAGAAAGCGGTGAACAACGCAATACTTGAGGTGTAACCATTAATACCTTTTATCAACTGAAAATCACCCTACTCTGGACCGACCCCGCCGTATGGCGGCGCGTCGTGGTGCCAGCAAGCCTGTCGCTCGACCGCCTGCATGATGTCATTCAGATTGTCATGGGATGGGTGGATGCGCACCTGCGCATGAGTTTATCTTCCGTGAACATATATAGGCGGCATTCCGGGTTATGAAGCGCTGTGTACTGCCATGGGTGATACCTCCAACCCGCAACGACAGGATTACATCGACTGGCTGGGCAAGCCTTTCGATCCCGAAGCCTTTGATCTGGAAGCGGTTCAACGGCGTTTGTATTGCTATCTGCGCCACAGTCGAGACCGTGCCAGACAATGGGATATGCCAACCCCAAGGGCAATCTAGCTGGATGAACGGCTGGCTCTGCCTGAACGACAACAGTCTGACCCCGGGGCGCACGTGGTTCGGGTATGTGCCGCCATCCGCCATCTGTACGGTATCTCACAAGTGGTTTTGGTCGTCACATGCAAGATTACGAAAATGTCTAATGCAGACGCCCTTCAGGTAAAGGGCGCTACAAGACATGTATCGCGTCTAATGCTGTCAGCAAAGGCAGCTTAGTTTGCAACGGCGCCATTCAGCTCAGCACAACTCGAGGTCATATCCCTCCCTATGATCAATACCGCGACGGCAGGCGATCCACAGCACGCAAGTGAAAGGCGCCCGTAGCCGCCTCTCGCTCCAGCCGCGCCTCCTGCGCATCCGGAAGCCGCCAGAAAAAATCCAGTCCAGTGCGCGCCTCGATGGCATCAATGGTGGTGAGATACTTGCTCAACGGTTCGAATCCCCGCACCGTCTGCGGCACCATAAACGCCAGCGCGTGCGGGCGTCCAGCAATATCGATGCCAACAAAAATCTTGTAGAACGCATCCGGAATATCGATCCATGCCCGCTTCAGATAGCGGGGCTTTTCATCCCATACCGGTCCGGTCACCACCCAGATTTCCCTGAAATGGCGGGTAAAATGATCGATGGCGGCTGACTCCAGCCGCTGCCACCACTTGGAATTGAGACGGTGACACTGCGGTGCGATATTGCTCATCAGAAAGGTGGCTTCCTGCGCACGACGCCCGTACAGCAGCGCGATGGCATAGTTGGGTGCCATATGGCCGCGGTCATAGCCGCTGCCGGTATAGTCGTCGGAGGTCACATGGCGCAGTGTACGCCAGTCGGGCCGAAACGGCGGCCGCTTGCCGACAGGGTGAGGTTTTTCCGGGCGGAACAGTTTGTAGGTCACCCACAGGGGCGATCCCTTCCACTCTGAATAGCTGAGCATGAAACCCGGATTGCGCAGCACGTGGGCGGTGAGATGAGAAAGATCGCGGCGCGTTTCCTGCGGCACCCCCATCCATGCCATCTGCGGGCGGGCCACATACACTTCGTGAGCATACCAACCACTGCCGCCAACCGTGGCCAGCAGCAGGGCGCCCAGCATGCGCCGACGCGAACCCAGCAACCAGCCCACCAGGCCGCGCAGCAGCCGACGCTGCGCCCGTGTGTTGCCGCGCCGTCTCATAAGCTGTGCGTGTTGCCCTTGTTATCCGGGACCGGCAGTGCCAGTGGATCGGTGCGGTTTTCCAGCGCCGCCAGTGCATCCTTGTACACCAGCGCCGCCTGATCGGCTTCGCCGGCGGCCTCCAGGCACTGCGCCAGCGCACGGAAGGTATCCAGCTCCGGTCGCAATGCCAGTGCACGGCGCAGATAATCCTGTGCCTGGCCCCACAACTGCGCCTGACACGCCAGCCGACCCAGCGTAGCCAGCAGCACCGGATCATCCCCATGGTGGCGCAGCCATTTTTCCGCCCGCTGCAAGCGGTCGAACGCCGGCCCTTCGCGCAACTGCCCATACAGATACACCAGGCGCGGATCCCAATGCTTTTTGAGCGCCTTTTCAATCAGGCTGGCCAACTGAGGGGTTTCGCCAAAAGTCAGCTGACGCGCCACGTAGGCCGCCAGTATCTCCGGGTCCTGACGCCAGCGGCGTTCCAGCAGGTGCCACAGGGCATTCAGGGCTTCAGCGCTGTCGGCCTCGGTCAGCAGATGGCGCCACATGCGCCGTTCCAGCCCTTCGAGCACGTCCGCCGGCAACGCCCTGCTACGTTTCACCTGGGGCAGAATCTCGCGCAGGCGAGTCCAGCGCTCCAGTCGCGCCAGCAGCTGAGCATACTCGGCCCAGACGGCTGCTGTGGCCTGCCCGTCTTCCACCAGGCTTTCTAGCAGCGCCAGCGCCTTGTGCGGCGCCTCCTCCGCCAGCAGTCGGGCCTCGACCAATGCGATGGTGACGAAATCGTCGGGATACTTTTCCCGCGCCTCTTTCAGGTAGCGGTCGCGGCGCTCCTTCGCCCCCTGATTGTGGGCCATGCGCGCCGCCGCCAGGTAATACATCACGCCGTTTTCAGCCAGCTTGGCCGCCTTGATCAGGGCGCGTTCGGCACTGCGCCAGTCGCCATGCTCTCCGGCCAGCAGGCCCTTGCCCATGCCCGCTTCGGCACGCAGCAGGCGCTTGTACTGGCGTCGCTCGCGCAGGGTGCGCGGCAGGCGCCACAGCCAGCCCAGCAGGCGAAACAGCCCATAGGCCAGCAGAACCAGCACACCCACCAGTACCAGCGCCAGCGTGCCGGAGGTTTCGATCACATAGTCGCCCCAAACCAGCGACAGGCGACCATTGTCGTACAGCGCCAGCGTGGTGGCGCCGGTAATGAGCAGAAAAAGCAGGGTCCACAACAGCAGCCGTTTCACTTACAGCGCCTCCGCCACGTGCAGGGGTTGCGGCATTTTCGGCGGCGGCAGCTGCGCCAACTTCGCTTTCAGCGCCGGCAGCTGGTCGGGCAGATAGCGGGCAAACAGCGCCTCCAGCCGTGCCCGCGTGCGCTTGTCCAGCTCCGGATCGTGGGTGATCTGTGCCCATGCCAGTTGATCCACCAGCACCCGTGCGCGCTGCTTGACCAGATCGAACGCCAGCAGTCGATCCGACTCGGGCACCACCTCGCCGCGCTTGTGAATCTCCACAAGCCCTTTCAACCGCGCCATCAGATCAGTGTCCTGCGCATTCTTGTCGACAGACTGATCCCCTGACCTGGGCGCTTCCAGAGCGTTGATCCATGCCTTGAGCTGATCCAGCTCGGCCGGCTGAACCGTGGCCTGTTTCTCCCATGCATCCAGCATCGCCAGGTCCTGCCCGATGGCGCGCAGCAGGCGGATCTTGCTCTCGGCTGGAAGATCGCTCATCTGCACCGCCTGCTCAAGCACATGCAGGCGCTCACGGGTGAGCTTTACATTGCCGCTCATCAGCCATTCGGTATTGGCGGTGAGAATCCAGCGCTTCAGGCGCAGGGTATTGATTTCCGCCACAGCACCGGACTCGGCCCGATCCCGTGGCGGCTGAATCGCCTGAAACAATTCGCTCAAGCGGCTGCCCATCTGATCCAGCTGCTGCTGCAGCGCATTCAGCGGTGCCTCACCCGCGCCCTGCTCGGCCTGAGGAGACTGCAATCCCTGCAAGGCCTTCTGCCAACGCTGCGCCCAGTCGCCCAACTGCTTCTGCAGGCCCTGCATCTGTTTCTGCAGCCGCTCGATTTCGCCCTTGGTCACCAGGGGTTCGTTGGCGGGATTGAGCACCTTTTCGTTGAGCATGTCCACTTCGGTGGTAAGGCTCTCCACAGTATCTTTCAGCACGCTCAGCTCTTTCTGCAGCGCGGCCAACTGAGCCTTGTCGCTGCGCAGGGTCTTGAGCTCGGCCTGCAGCTGGGTAATCTGCTGCTGCAGCTGATTGTCCGCCTCCACCAGCGCGGCGCCGTCCGGCTGTGTCAGCAGAGCGGTGCTACCCACACCCAGGGCAACGATGGCCAGGCCGCGGGCGATCCAGTCGCGTCCACCGGTGCTGTTGTCTTTCTCCTTCGGTGTCTTTGCCTTGGGCTCTGCACTGGAGGTTGTTTTGGGCTCCACCACTTCGCCATCGATCACACGGCGCTTGGGTTGGGGCGTGTCGCTCATGATGTTTCCTCAGCCAACTGTCTTAGAAGTTCAATCATACCAGATGCATCCTGCCGTTCCGCCACGTACAGCAGCCCGGCCCATCCTCGCTCACGCAGGACTTCGGCGATGCGGGGCGACAGCGCTGCCACCGGCTGCTGCTGAAGCCAGTGACGCTCGTTCGGACTCAATGGCGGCAACAGCGCCTGCACGCTCTCGACACTCATGGCCAGCACCAGCGGCCGTTCCGCCTGCTGAAAATCCCGCCAGGCCGGACACAGGCTGCGGCGCACGCGTCGATAGACAATCACCTCCTCTACCGCCCAACCGCGCTGCTGCAGCGTCTCTTTCAGCAGCGTACGCCCGCCTTCTCCCTTGATAATTGCCACTTTTTGGCCTGCCGCGGCATTTTGCGGGTCAAATACACGCATTTTCAGCAGGCTTTCGGATGTGAAATTTTTCGGGATTGAAAAAAGTCGGGGACCCCCCTCTCCAGCCAATGCCTGCAGCGCTTGTGCCGTGGCTGGGCCGATGGCGATGAGACGCCCGCGTGGCAGCGTGGGCTGCTGCGCATGAAAACAGCGCACTGCATTGGGCGAGGTGAACACCCACACCGCGGCGCGGGGCAGACGAAACGGCAGGCAGGCGATCTCCAGCGTAGGACACTCCAGTACGCGATAACCCAGCGCCTGCGCCGCTTCGGTCAGGGCAGCAGCCTGATGGGCCGGTCGCGTATTGAGCAGCGTCCAGCTCATTTCACGCCGTCGGGATACTCAGCATAGATGCGTGCCAGGATGTCGGCCGCCCCCTGCGCCAGCAGGGCCTCGGCCACCGATTCGCCCAGCGCCTCTGGCTCGGTGCGCGGGCCGCGGCCTTCGGCGCGAATGATGCGGCTGCCATCCAGTTCACCCACAAAGGCGCGCAACCATATGTCGTCCCCTTCCAGCACGGCGTAGCCGCCAATAGGCACCTGGCAGCCCCCTTCGAGGCGACGGTTCATGGCCCGCTCCGCACGGACGCAATCCGCCGTATCCCTGTCGTTCAATACAGCCACCAGCTCGGCCGTGCGTGCGTCATCGGCGAGAATTTCAATCCCCAGCGCGCCCTGCGCCACCGCCGGCAGACTCACCTCCGGTGCCAGTTCATGGCGGATTCGCGCATCGAAGCCAAGACGCTGCAGTCCGGAGGTGGCGAGAATGATGGCGTCGTATTCACCCGCGTCCAGCTTGGCCAGGCGGGTATTCACGTTTCCGCGCAGGTCACGGATGTCCAGATCGGGACGCAGCGCCGCCAGCTGTGCCTTGCGCCGCAGGCTGGAGGTGCCCAGCACAGCGCCTTCGGGCAGATCATCAAAACGGGCGTGGCGATTGGAGACAAACGCATCCGTGGGGGCATGACGCGCGAGAATCGCCCCCAGCGCAAAGCCCTGCGGCAGCACCATGGGCACATCCTTGAGCGAATGTACCGCCAGGTCGGCCTCGCCGTCGAGCATGCGCTGCTCCAGCTCCTTGGTAAAAAGCCCCTTGCCGCCGATCTTGGCCAGCGGCACGTCGAGAATCTTGTCTCCCTGGGTGGACATGCCGAGAATTTCCACCTCCAGACCGGGATGGGCAGCCTGCAGGCGGTCGCGCACGTATTCGGCCTGCCACATGGCCAGTGGAGACTTGCGCGTGGCAATACGCAGTGTGGTCATGGTGTGTCCCTTGCTGAATCGAATGAGGACCATTTTAGCGACCAAGCTGCCAAGCCGCTAAAATAGCGCCATGCGATGGATGATATTTCTTTTCAGTACGCTGCTGCTGCTCGGAGGCTGCCAGAGTGCCGCCAGCCCAAGCGGGCAACTGCAGCCGGCACGTGATCTGAGCGCAACGGCCCGCGCTGCGGCGCAGAAGGCGATCCCCATTGTGGTGATGTTCGAGGCGCGCTGGTGCGAGTTCTGCCATATTCTGCGCGAGGAGGTGCTCGACCCCATGGCGGACAACCGCCAGGACTATGAAGGCCAGATCGCCTTTTTCCGCCGCATCAGCATCGACAGCGACACGCCGCTGGTGGATTTTGACGGCCACACCACCACGCACCGCACCCTCGGCGAACGCTACGAGATCGACGTCACGCCCACCGTGCTGATCTTCGATCCAGCCGGGCGTGTGCTCAAGCGCATTGTCGGCCTGCCCGGCGGCACGGTGGAAACATACAGCGACACCCTGTTTGCCGCCATTGAAGAAGCAACCGAAAAACTACGCAAAGGAATGAACCCCCATGAGTGATACCGCCGCCAGCAAGGAAAAGCTCTCCTCCGCCCGCCTGACCGAAGCTACTGATGCCTTTGTGGAGCAGTTTACCGCCTCCATCGACTTCGACAAGCGCATGTATCGTCAGGACATTCAGGGCTCGCTGGCCCATGCGAAGATGCTCAACAAGGTGGGCATTCTCACCGATGAAGAGCTGGCGGATATCGAACGCGGACTGGCGCAGATTCAGCGGGAAATCGAAGCAGGCGAATTCCAGTTTTCCGTGGCGCAGGAAGACATTCACATGAATATCGAGGCGCGGCTGACGCAACTGATCGGCATTACCGGCAAGAAGCTGCACACCGGCCGCTCGCGCAATGACCAGGTGGCCACGGATATCCGCCTCTATCTGCGCGACGAGATCGACGAGCGCGTGCTGCCACAGCTCAAGCGCCTGATGGAAGGGCTGATCGAGCAGGCCGAGCGCTATCACGACGCCATCATGCCCGGCTTTACCCACCTGCAGACGGCGCAGCCGGTGACCTTCGGCCATCATCTGCTGGCGTGGTTCGAGATGCTCTACCGCGATGCCGAGCGCCTGTTGGATGCCCGCAGGCGCATCAACACCTCACCGCTGGGCTCTGCAGCGCTGGCCGGCACCACCTATCCCATCGACCGCCATTACACCGCAGAGCTTCTGGGCTTTGAGCGCGTGGGCGAAAACTCGCTGGACGGCGTGTCCGACCGCGACTTCGCCATCGAGTTCACCCATGCCGCCGCGCTGCTGATGATGCATCTGTCGCGCATGAGCGAAGAGCTGGTGCTGTGGGCCAGTGCGCAGTTTCAGTTTATCGACCTGCCGGACCGCTTCTGCACCGGCTCGTCCATCATGCCGCAGAAGAAAAATCCGGACGTGCCCGAGCTGGTGCGCGGCAAGTCAGGCCGCGTCTACGGCCACCTGATGAGCCTGTTGACGCTGATGAAGTCGCAGCCGCTGGCCTACAACAAGGACAACCAGGAAGACAAGGAACCGCTATTCGACACGGTGGATACGGTGGTCAACAGCCTGATCGCCTTTGCCGACATGGTACCGGCAATCCGCTTCAACCGCGAAGCCGGCTACGAGGCGGCTCGGCGCGGCTTCTCCACCGCCACGGACCTGGCGGACTACCTGGTGAAAAAGGGGCTGCCCTTCCGCGATGCCCACGAAGTGGTAGGGCAGGCGGTCGCCTATGGAATTCGCCACGGCAAAGATCTGTCGGAAATGTCGCTGCAGGAACTACAGCAGTTCGAACCGCGCATCAAGGCGGATGTGTTCGACGTGCTCACGCTGGAAGGCTCGGTGGCGGCGCGGGATCACTTTGGTGGCACAGCACCCAGACAGGTGCTGGCTGCAGCGGGACGCGCCCGTGAGCGCTTGCAGACGCTCAAGACGGCGTGACGCCTGGCGGGCGAAGGTTGCGGCGGCAGGCTCGTTGAACGGGAACAGCGGCTTTAGCTTGTCGCTGCCTGCGCACCCTCGAGATAACGGGCATCCACCACGCGGTTGCGCCCGCTCTCCTTGGCCTTGTAGAGCGCTTCGTCCGCCAGCGCGATCAGCGCGTCTTCGTCGGCCACCTCCAGCGCCGGATAGCCCGCCACCCCAAGGCTGACAGTCAGATGAATCTGCTGATCTCCATGTAGCAGCAGGGTTTCGGTCACCTTGTGACGCAGACGCTCGGCGACTTTAACCGCATCATCAATCGCCGCGCCCGGCAGCACGATCATGAATTCCTCACCACCATAGCGCACCAGAATGTCGCCTTCGCGCAGCACCGTCTTGCCCAGTTTGACCACCAGCTTGATAGCACGGTCCCCCACCGGATGACCATAGGTATCATTGATTGACTTGAAGTGGTCGATGTCGAGCATAATCAGTGCCAGCGGCGTTTTACTGCGTTGCGCCCGCCCAAACTCTTCATGCAGACGCTGCATGCCAAAACGCCGATTGTAGATCCCGGTAAGCCCGTCCAGCACGGCGATGCGCTGAATTTCTTCATGGGTGAGGGCATTGCGAATCGCCAGTCCCAAGCCTTTTTGCAGCAGAGACAAAATGATCTGTTGCTTTTTCTCAAGCGGCTGTAAACGCGCCAAGACCAATGCCCCGATGCGCATGCCCTTGAACTCGATCGGCAAAATATCCACAAAGCGGGGCTGAACCGTAGCCAGCACGGCATCTACCTCCACATCCAGTGGCAACTCAATCGACTCGGAACGGCCTTTTTCGACCGCCTCGATCACCTGCACCTTGTTAACAAGCCATTCAGGATGGTTAATTCCGGAAGCGTACACGGTTTTGAGTGCATCTTGCTGATTGTCATACACAATAATCGCCATGCCATTCGCCAACTGATAATCGCGCAGAATGTCCATGACCTCTTCACCCAGCGCTTTCAATTCCAGCGTGGAGTTGACCGCAGCAGAAAAGCGCTGGTAACTGTGCTGGATCTCCAACGATTCCCGCAGCGTCTGCACTAGTTTGTTGAAGGCGCCGGCCACCTGTCCCAACTCATCACGAGACCGAATGTGCACGACACATTCCTGCGCCTCGAGACAGGTGTCCATTTTTTTGCTTTTGCTGGCTTCACTGGTCATCTGCTCATCCAGCCGTTTGCGCACCGTGTCCATTTTCTCGCCCAACTCCTTGAGCGTCGGGCGCGTTACAAAATGCACCAGCCCGAAATTCAGCAGCCCCATCGCCAGACCTGCCATGATCGACGCGCCAAAAAAGAGCGGGGTCATGACCTTTTCCTGCGGGATGCCGAGCAGCACGATAAAAAATGGAAAGATCAGCCCGGCCAGAAAACCGGTTATCATCATCCAGATGAACTGATCCCGTAAAATGCTGTTGCTTAGGCGCGGTATTTTCACAGGCTAATCCTCGTACTGGATGACCGAGCGCACGCGCATGCCATGCCACTCAAAATCGTTCAGGGCCTTGAGATCCACCAGACAGGCCAGTCCGACCACTTCGTAGCCGACCTGTTCGCACAGGTCGGCTGCCGCCTTCATGGAACCGCCGGTGGCAATCAGATCGTCGCAGATGATCACCTTGCCGCTGTCCCCTTTTTGCATCTGCAGTTCATCGCTGCCATACTCCAGCCCGTAGGCAATGGTGGCACAGACGTTGGGCAGCTTGCCCGGCTTGCGTACCTTTACAAACCCCTTGCCGTGCTTGTAAGCCAGGGCAGAGGCAAAAATGAAACCGCGCGATTCGATACCCACCAGATGGTCCACCTGCGCCCATTCGTCAGGTGTGAACAGGTCACTCATGGCATCGATGGTTTCGCTAAACTTCTGCCGCAGCAGGGGGGAAACATCACGAAAAAGAATGCCGGACTTGGGAAAATCCGGCACATTGTCGATATACTGAGCGAAGGGATGCATCTTTATCTCTCCCTGAACAAAATGTCACTGGCATTGTATTACATAGGTTGTTACAACACTACCCACCATGAAACCCATCGAGAACGATTACGAAGAAGCGCTGTTCCACACTTTGGCTCCGATCGCTCAGAAAGGCGCAGAGGAGGTTTTTGCCACCTGGACGCTCTCGCAAATGCTGGAAAGCTGGTTTGAAGACAAGACACCAGAAGAGTTTCTGAAAAGAGCGGGGATTCCACCACGGTTCTGGCACAACATGCTGCGTGCCGCACTGGTCGCCAAGGTTTCCTATATTCGCCCTGATAACCCGCAGCTGGACAAGGCAGCGCGCACCTGGTTGATTGCGCTCGCTAGCACACTGATCAGTATGCCGATGAAAGACTACACCCTGCCAGAAATCGTGCAAAGGATACGTATCAAGTACCCCGTCCTGTCAGAGTGGATGGTCAAAATGGCCACTGGCATCAAGGCTTAATGACGGTTCCATCAGACAGCATAATCGACTCAAACCTATAAATGCGATCCTTGATGTCCTGATACTGACTTTCGTCATACGCCTTCAGGGTGAGCACATCGTCTCCTGAGCCACCATTGAGCTGCGCATCGCTATCGATCATTCCGGCAACTTCGAGGGTGTCGTTACCACTGCCCATATCGATTTCGCCACCGTTCTTGATAGCGCTGACCGTCAGCAGGTCATCACCCACTCCCATTTCCACTCGTACCGCATCCAGCTCTTCGGTAACGAGAACATCGTTCCCGCTGCCCATGGATACCTTCTCGGTAGCAATGTTGTGAATATAGGCCACATCATCCCCGTCCGCTGTATCCATTTCCGCAAACAGACTACCGCGCACCACGATCAGGTCGTCTGCATCGAAGGTGTTCAATTTGCAGCTGGGATAAACATTACCGCCATACCCAATGGGATAGCCTGCTCGAGTTGCCGTGTCACTACCAATCTGATCGATCAGCACGAAAAGGGCTGCACCAGGCAATTTGGCCTTTTTGTGGTCATGTCCCTTTTCTTTCTTGCCATGATCATCGTCCCTGTCATCATGGTCCTTGTCGCCGTGGTTTTTGTCGTCGTCATCCCCATGTGCGACACCGAAGGGGGACGGGAAGCTGACACCGCCGAACCAGTCTCTCCAGTCATGGTCATTATGCTTGGCCTTGTCAAACTTCAGCTCGGTCGCACAATTGCCCAGCACCAGAAGGGTTGCGACTTTCGCTTTCTTGAATTCCACCTTCGCCTGCTTTGACTTGTGTTTTGAGCGCTTTACCTCGTGTCCAAAAGCGATGCCCTCCATGAGCCCTTTCTGATCCTCCATGACTTTCTGGCACCAATCCCAGTGGTGGTATTTGGGCTTGTCATGGGATTTGACCTGCTGCACGCCCCCCAGCGGACCCACCACTGCCAGCGTCTGCACATCGCCTTCCATCTTGATCTTGTCGTGCAGCACGCTGTAATCCTCATCCTCGACGGGATCCGCATAGAGGTAAACAAAGCCGTTGCCATCCTTGATTTCGGCTTTCTTCACGCTCAAGGCATCCTGATCTCTCACCAGCAGATCCGTAGCGACGGATTTACTCTTGAAGTCCTGCAGTACGAACAGGTTTGCTTCCTTGTCATGGTGCTCATCATGATCTTTATGGCCGTGCTCATGCTTATTGCCGCCGTCATCATCATTTCCTTGCGGCATACCATCATCTTCGGTGAAACGCACCGACTCAATGCTGTTCAGCCAAGTGTCACGCTGGGTAGCCTTGTGAATGACATGATTTCGCCCCCACTTTTTCTCTACCGTGTAGTCCGATGATTTTCCGCGGAAATACACGATGTCTTCTCCATTACCACCATTTATTTCCGTAAAGCCATATCCAGCCACAATGACATCATCGCCCTGTCCCGCGTTAATCTTTGTCCACCCTTGCGCTGAGTTGCCTATTGCAAGGTAATCATCACCCTCCCCCAGATTGATCTCAGAAAAGCCATCCCCGGCAGTAATGCGATCGTTACCCTGCCCTGCATCGATTTTGGCATAGCCTGCACCCGCATCGCCAAGGCTGGCACAGTCATCTCCTTGATCCAGCAGAATTTGGGTACTCCCATTACCTGCGATAAGTTTATCGTTCCCCTGACCCATGTTTATTTTGTCGAACCCATTGCCGACCTCTAATGAATCATCTCCTTGACCCATGTCAATTTCGGCATACCCCGCCCCTGCATCAGCTGCCTTCAACCGGTCATTCCCCTGGCCGAGAAGAATTTTGGTACTACCACTTCCTATTGTTACCTGATCATCGCCCTCACTGCCGTCTATATAATCCCAGCCATCGCCAGCCTTTAAATAATCATTTCCCTGTCCCAATAAAATTTTTCCATAACCCGCCCCGCCATTCCCAATGGTCAGCTGATCATCGCCACCATAGAGATAGACTTCAACCCATTTGTTTCCGGCCACAACCCTATCATTTCGGGACGTTCCCTTGATGAGATGCCAACCCGACGGCTTATCCCCAATCTGTGTAGCGCCATCGGTGGGTGGAAGTTCAGGCGCCTGAAGCCCCGGACAGCCGCTCACGGTTTCTCCGTCGGCTTGCGGCAACAGTGCATCGCCGCAGATGCGCACTACTTGCTGGCCTTCAATGGCATGCTTACCATCAAGTTTAATTTCTCCGGGCACAATTCCTGCGATCACCATCTCTGTCAAACCGGATTTCAGGTCAATCTTGCCAAAGGCCGATTTCTGCACGTACACATATTTCTCATCATGTTTCTTGTCTGATTTGATCTGCCCCTTGTCCAGCAGGTGGCCAAGGAGCTGAATCCCCAGCCAGTCATCCAGTTTGAAATGCGCGTTCAAATCACCATCAATGACCTTTACATCACCACTGTCCGTATCGGCAATGGCGGCGGGCACGGTTGCGCACAGCTCAAGATCCAATAGCGGGGTTTCTGCCTCGGCCAGTTTCTTGTCCAGTGCGCCCAGAAAATTAACCGTAGCCTCCTTTTTGGCCTCATCCATGTTGGAAGCCAGCGTGACAGTTTCAATACCTGCTTTCAGGCTTTGGGCAAACAGACTCTGCAGATTCGAAACCACCTCTTCCGTCTGATTCTCTTCGTGCGTAAGCGCTGGCCTGCGAATCTCGTAACCACTGATGGTAATGAGCTGATCGTCAAAGAATGGATCATCGGTGCGCTCGTGGGAAACGAATATGGCATCGCCATCGCAGTTTTCCTGCTCATCAGCCGCGAGGGTGCTGCACTGGGCACCGGCATTTGAATTTTGTGCCAGCACGACCACTGAAATCTGACTTGCGACCACCACACCTGACGCGGCATCCTTTACCGTCAGGTTCTGACTGTCTGCAGCCATTGCGGTCGGAGGCGTGTCATTAAGAAATGCCGGTGGACCATATTTGCAGTTATCCAGAGTATCTCGCACGCTGTCTGGCTTGCAGTTACAGAAAAAGCTGGAGGAGTAGCCGGGGTCGCAGATTTCAGCTGCTTTGGTTACGCGCTCATTCAGGTGATATAGAAATACATTGCGCCATGCATCCCTCACCTGGCTAATACTCAAGCCAATATCCTTGTAGGGAACCTTGCCTTCTACAGCCTTGCACGTATGGGGGGTAGTTGTCGTATCACGGTCTTCCACGCCGTCGCCGTCAACATCAGGGCAGGGAAGGAAGTTGTTGATATTTACATACGTCAGTAGCGCCTGCTTGGTGTAGTCCAATGCCTTGCTCGTTTCCGCATGACGATTGGAGTCCATAATGCTTCCGAAGCCTGCAAAACCGGCACCCAGCAACAGACTTACAATAACAAGAACCAAAGCAATTTCTACCAGGGTGAACCCCTGAAGTACTTTCATCCTTTTCATAGCTTCCCTCCCCGCACCAGTGCCGCTTTTGCCGTAAAAACATCGATCCATATCAACCGATCACCAGACTCTTCCATTTTTTCATAATCGATCTGGAATGTTTCATCGTGATCACAGTTTTCCTGTTCAAAATCACTCAAGTCAGCAGGACAATTTTCATTCCATGTGTACTGACCATTAACCCCATAGGATGCAATCATGGCCACAACCGCACCTCCAATCTGCTCACCTGATTCATCAAGCACTTTCAGGTTTTTATAAGGGGTTGCCGAAGGGTTATCGTTGTAGCCGACTGGCGGAGTAAACCAGCTGATATAAGGCGGTCCCACCTGCAACCCCGCTCCTTCCAGCAGATTTTTAAAATCCGCGCCCGTATTGATTTCCTGTTCTGCAACTTCAAGTTCGCCCGTACTTTGATTTTTGACCAGACAGACACAGTCATCCGTCAAACCAGCCTGAGGCTTGCAGGTACTCGGGTTCAGCGTTTCATTCGAGTTGCGGGCGCAGTACAGGAATCCGGTAGAAGGACAAAGCAACAGGCGGTTCTGGTTGCCCAACTCGTTACCAACATGGACCGGATCGCCGGGTTTGGCAAACAGCGATGCCGTTTCACATACGTCGGTTACCCGCGTTTTTTTGGTAGCACGTCGGTTAACGGCATAGGCGAAGGGACTCTTCCACGGATCAGTCGCAAATCCCAACGCGAGGTCTCTATAGGGCAAATAACCATAACTTTTCTTGCATGTACTAATCCCATTGGATTGCTGCTTGCGATCCTGAAGACCATCTCCATCCACATCCGGACAGGGCAGCACACCATTCACTTCCAGATAGTTGAGCATATGCTGTTTGATCGAGAGGAAACGATGCAGGTTTTCCTGTTTTTTCATAAGCACAATCTTTTTTGAGTAGAGCGTCGACAAACCGCTAACCAGCAGCGCCATAATCAGCACGCTGACTACCGCCTCGATCAAGGTAAATCCATGTTCTTTTATACATTTCTTGCTGCTCGGCATCGACAGATTCTCATTCAAAATAATTTTCACACCACCAGATTTTATCACTGACAGGTATTCTTCTTCATGCACAGTCTGCCAGACTTTTCCAGTAGGCAGCAGCAGCATACCGGCCCTTTTTCTCGAGCAAGCGACTCAGATGTTCCTTTGCCTGGGGATGACCACGCATGGCAGAAAATTCAAAATACCTGAGCGCACTCGCCAGATCGCCTGCTTCCTGGACATATTTGCCTAGGTTAAAGGCAGCGTAGACATTGCCTTTCGCCAACGCCTTTCTGAACAATGACACGGCCGCCTCAACCTTACCCACATCAAGCAACAACACGCCAAGATTGTTCTGCGCACGAGAATAGCCCTGCTCTGCCAGCATGGCATAGCGTTTTTTTGCTTCCGCAACTTCACCGGCATTTTCAATATCAACCGCCTCCATAAATCGGGCATAACAAATGCCCGCTTCTGCAAGACGCGTTCGCGCATCCAATTCATCTTCCGCAAAGACCTGTGGCCTGTTTTCTTCGTATCGCCACACATCCAGGACAACCTGCTGCTCGATGATTTTCAATACGTGACGTAATGTCGGGCGCTGGTTTGGATCAACAGACGACATGGCCAGCAGCAGGTGCTGCAACCATGGCGACAGATGCGCAATCGCAGATCGATCGCGAGGCCACCAACGTAACTTCACCATATTCAAGAACGGTGTATCGTCATCCATTCCCTCAAACAGGTGTCTTCCCGTCGCCATTTCCCATGCAACCAGTCCCAGCATGAAAACCTGACCCTGCTCGTCTAAATGGCCATCCATGCGTTCGGGAGGGGCATATTTCTTATCGCCCACATAATGCTCCCAGTGATACCAGCTCCCGGGACGGTTACACTCTGTCAGATCCAGTAGCTGAATCCGCCCCTGCGCATTCATCAGAATATTTGCGGGCTTGATGTCACTGTGAATAACTCCCCAGCTGTTCAATGTCATAAGGGTCGTGGCGATTTGCGTCATCGCATCCACGATCGTTTTTTCCGGCCAGGGTTCACCTTTCCGTTGCTTCAACCATTTTCGCAAGTCGCGTCCATGAGCATCTTCAAATAGCTGCAAATAACCTGAGCCTGTTTTTCGCACTTCAAGTAGACGAGGAATACTTTTGAGACCTTTTTTCACGCCCTTACGATAGATCTCTTTCTCCCTGCCAAAATCATGCAGACTCTTTATGCAGGGAAAATAACGGACCACCACCGGGCGCCGGTGGTTCTCTTTGACATATAACGCCCGCCAGCATGCGCTATAAGCACCCTCGCCAAGTTTTTCCCGTGCAAGGATATCGGGCTGCGGTGGAAACATAATCTACTCCGATAAAAAACAGCCCGCTTTGAGCGGGCTGCAAATTCATCCATGTCGACTACATCTTCCACACTCAGTTATCAGTAAAGTCGACCTTGTTATCATCGACCTGGATGGTCAGCTCGTCCGTGACCGAATCGATCAGAACGGTGACATCAGTCGTGCCATCACCATCTTTATCGACTTCCACGGCTGTCGCATCATTTTGACCATCATTATCCGCATCTTCCGGGTTCAGCTGGAGATACTGATCGAGTGTATCACTCTGACCAATATCAAGAACTTCGCTCAAATCAAGCACATCTGCCGCAGCATCGAACCCTTCCCCACGCAGATCGACCTGACCATCGTCATTCTTATCGTCCACGTGGTAGATTTCCACACCATTCTCATCGCTCTCCAGCCAGTACTCAGAAGCCTGCCCTTGCGGCGCACCGGTTGCCTGGGGATCCACCTCCATTACATACTGGCTGATGACGTGATCATTGCCTGCCGTGACGATTGCCTGCGCAGTCAGAACGAACGGTGCCGTATCTGCCGGCACACTCAGATTGAGCTGTGCATCAATCTGCGTTGCCTGGCTGTCATTGGACGTCAGCACCCATTCATCGCCTGTCTGCGAGAGGGAGTAATGTTGGACGTCAGCATCCGCCAGCGTCAATTGGGCGCCACTCGGGAGTCCAGTAATATGGATGCTCAGCATGCCATGATCCGTATCGCCCTGCATGGCTGCATTGATTCTGACGGGATAAGCCGCTTCACTTTGTGGTGTACCCTGATCCGTAAAGCCAATATGCTCCACTTCTTTGACTACAGTTGTTTCACCCGTTGCCTTATGTACAACTTGATATTTATTGCCAACTTGGGTGACCGTGTAATCCTGTGCATGGCCTTTGAAATAAAGGGTGTCTTCTCCTCCACCACCTTTGATTCCTTTCCAGCCATGATCAACGATAAGGGTATCGTGGCCACCACCTGCATCTATTTTGCTCCAGCCCGTACTCGGCGTACCAATATCGAGGCGGTCTGCACCATCACCCAGCTTCACCTCACTGAAATCATTACCTGCAATAACGGTGTCGTCACCATCGCCCGCATCAACCTTCGCATAACCCTGGCCGGCATCGCCAATGCTGGCCTGGTCATTGCCATCGCCAAGCTTGACACTGGTGGCACCATCAGCCAACTGGAGCTTATCGGCACCATCACCCATGTCAACTTCATCAAAGCCGGCACCAGCAATAATACGATCGTCACCCCCGCTTGCATCAATCTTCGCATAACCCTGACCGGCATCGCCTATGCGGGCCTGGTCATTGCCACTGCCAAGCTTGACACTGGTGGCACCATCAGCCAACTGCAGCGTATCGGCGCCATCACCCATGTCCACTTCATCAAAGCCGGCACCAGCCTCGACATGATCATCACCCTCGCCCGCATCAATCTTCGCATAACCCTGGCCGGCATCGCCCAGCTGGGCACGATCGTTGCCACCGCCAAGATAAACTTCCTTACCACCTTCCGCGGCGATGAGATTGTCTGCGCCGGAGCCCATATCGATCTTCGCCCAGTCCTTACCTGCCTGAACCCGATCATCACCACCGCCGGCATCAAGTTTGACGTAGCCGGTGTCTCCATCTCCAATGCGAAGCTGATCATTGCCGCCGGAAAGCTTAACCTCCTCCCAACCATTACCCGCTTCAATGACATCCGCATCGGATGTGCCAGACAGGATTTGATAACCCGCAGGCGCATTACCGGCCTCCTGAGCACCAGTTATGTCCGGTGTTTGCGGGGCATGCGGTGTGTCAACACTGAAGGAAACATCCCAATGGGGTGCTCCGTCTCCGGAAGCACCACCTGTTGTAACGGTCGCCTCATCCATGGATACGGTAATGGTGGGCGGCTGAAGCCTGTTCGTGCTCTGATCCTGAGAACCTTGATCCTGAGAACCTTGATCCTGAGAACCTTGATCCTGAGAACCTTGATCCTGAGAACCTTGATCCTGAGAACCTTGGTCCTGAGAGCCTTGGTCCTGAGAGCCTTGGTCCTGAGAGCCTTGGTCCTGAGAGCCTTGGTCCTGAGAGCCTTGGTCCTGAGAGCCTTGGTCCTGAGAGCCTTGGTCCTGAGAGCCGTAATCGTTAGTGACTGTTACCTGTTCGCTGTCATCATTACTGGCATCCTGGTGCAAGTCACAAACATCTTCGCCTGTAGCCCCTTCGCTAGAAACGGCTGTCAATGTGAGCGAGAAATCACCTGCACCGTCCGGGACTTTCAACATCCAGTTATCCTGCAGACTTTGTGCATTCTGGTCTATTGGAACTATCGCAGTACCGTTGTTCACAGTCACGGGGTTCCCCTGACCATCAAGCAGCAAGGCACCATCGGGGATATTGCTTATGGTGACACTGGTAAGATGCTCACTGCCATCCGTGTCGGTCACCGCTGCGGACAGATCCACCTTATAGACCTGATAACCTGGGTCCACCTGAATGGAGTGGATCAGGTAATCATCGCCTGTATAGGGTGCTGAAAATACTACCGTATCGAATGCTTCTCCATTGGCTGGAGCAAAGGCATAGGGTCCATCAACCGTATCCGTCTGATTCGGATCATAGTGATCGATGGATCCTACCAACTGCTCCTCACGATAAAAGTCGATCTGAGCGTGTTCACCATCACCATCGCCATTGTTATTTACGCTGTGAATCCATGCCAGTTCAACAGCAATGCTGTGAACAGGGCGATCAAAGTTCACTTCAATTTTTTCAGACGTGTTATCAGTTGCATCATGGCTTAATTCAACATCAGCACCCGGGTTAGGCCCATTATTTTCACTTTGGGGGAGACCTTGTACGCCAAAGCCATCGTGGTCGGTGCCAGACACAATCGAAATGTCAGCAGGCGTGCCATCCTGATGGAAGGCCCTGACAGTGAAGCCCTGTCCCTGGGTAGTGACGTTATTGATGTCGATCGTATCAACGCCTTGTAGCGGTGTTACATCAATATTGACATTCGGCGTATCTGCAACCGCCTTCACATTCAACGTAACCGTATGGGCGCTGGACCAGTCCGAGCCATCAGAAACGCTGAACTGGAAGCTGCTGTCTGCATCGGTGTTGTTAGCCGGATTAAACACCAGTTTTCCAGCCTGAATATCTGCCGCACTGATTTCAGTGCCCGCTGTGACCGCTTGATCATTCAGCAGCAGCTGACCATTGGTCGGCAGACTTTCAATTTTTACCGCTACAAGCTGATCACCATCAGCATCACTGAACTGGCCAAAGTCATTGAGTGTTAAGGTGTAGGCATTATCTTCACAGGTAATAACGTCGTCGTCGGTCGTTTCCGGAGCAGTGTTGTCATCCGGATAGTTGTCATAGGTGTTCAGCGTGCATCCGCCAATATCCAGTGTGAATGCTGCAACATTGGAGTGCTTGGTACCATCGAATACCTGCAGCTCAATGTCACGGGGAGTGCGATCAGCGCTGCTGCTTTCGAAGGTCAGGGCCTGCAGTGCCGCCTCATAGTCCTCAACAGAAGCAGACCCGCTCAAGGTAACCTGCAATGCACCATTACTATAGTTACTTGTGAGCGTCACGCCTGCTGGCAGGTTGTCAGCCGTTACCGTATCCTCGGGTTGAGCATTGGTAATAGTCATTGTTGCGGACTGCAGGTTTTGGTTATCAACATCCTGCAGGTCAACATCACTGAAAATGTGATTACCTTCCGACAATGTCTGACATGCATTGATGGTCAGAACCACGTCATCATAGTCCTGATCGGTTCTATTTTCCGGCAGGTCTTCAAAGCCAATAGTCAGGCTGCCATCATCGTTCACACCAATAATGGCATGGTCACGACCATCCGTACTCAGATTATTATCGGTGTAATAGACCTTGCTGGCTTCAATCGTCTGACTGCTGTCATTGGGGTTGACAAAGGTGATCTTGCCGGTTGAAGGATCAATCTGCGGCTGCCAGCCATTGTCAATGGCGTTCTTGATATCCGCGTTCCTGTCGGAATAGCCATTTGGAATAATGAAGAAGCCGACCTCATGGCTGAGGTTATTCAGCGTTCCCAAGTTAATAGGATTTGAGTAGTAATCAAACCCTGGATCATTATCACTGTGAATGATCTTGGTATCGACAATATTGCCATTTTCATCCTTCTCGTAGAACCCAATGACGTTGAGATAGCCAGCTGTGCCGCCCCAATAATTGACGGCCATGCTGCTATTACCATTACCCATATCAATGCGGATATTGCCATTATCCTCATTGAATAGCAGATCCGGATTATTCTGATTAATAAGCATATCCGGTGTGAGGGTGTCCGGCGCACCATCATGGTCCGTATCCAGCAATCCATCAACCTGGTGATACGGCTGATCATTTTCGCTAACACTTACAATCTGCGGCGCATCGTCACGACCTTCTACCGTTATGCTCAGACCGGCACTGGCTGTATCACCATTGCTGTCCTCAACGGTATAGGTAAACGGTACCACCTGCTGATCGCCAACATTGAGAGAATCAGCTCCAGTTTCATTTACCGTAAAGGTGTATGCACCGGTGTTATTGATGGCAAGCGATCCATACTGAGTTGTGATAGTGAGATCACTGCCATCACCCGGTACCGAATAGGTTTGACCATCATAGGTTACCGCTGTGACCTTAAGGTCTGTGCCAGAGTCATTACTCAGCACATTGCCCTGCGCTGCCTGCCCATCATCGCTTTCATCCTCAGAGGCAATATACTCACGTCCTTCTTCAGTGGCAGTCGCCGCGTCATCCTCACCTCTCAGAGTAGAGGCATTACCGCGACCAATAACCGTAATGGTTGCCGTAGCTACACTGTCTCCATCCGAAGCAACATTGGCGCCTTCATTGCCAGGCAGGTTTAGCGTATTACCATACTGATCCTGAATGGTATAAGTGAAATTCTCCTGCACAACTTCACCAGGATCGAGATCAGCCGTGGCGGTATAACTAAACTGACCATTCTGATTAATTGTCAGTGTGCCATAGGTCAGGGTAACCGTCGCATTTCCATTATTGTCAAAACTCAGCGGCTGACCATTTACCTCAATGACCGAAATTGCGTCGCCATCTGGGTCAGAGTCGTTATAGAGGACACCATGAATGCTATCGTTCAGATCAGCAGCCGTATCCAGCGTATCTCCTTCATAGACCACATAAGGACCATTTGCTTCAGCAGGCCCACTGCCATACAGGGACTGAATGAAATAATCGGAACTATCCGTCGAGGACCCGGAGCCATCAGCATATTCACGAGCCTCAAGACGAATTTCATTGAAGACCTTGTTGCCAGTATTAATATCCAGCGGTGTGGTGACATTGGCACCTCCCGCACCTTGGACATCGCCCTCGGCAACAACCTGACCATCAAGCATCGCATACCAATGCGCAACTTCACCGCCCTGTTCATTGCCGATGAGATGCCCCAGTTCCAGATGAGCCTGGTTCAGATTACCGTTAAACTGAATCTGAATTGCCTCTGACTGGCCGGTTGTAGAGTCATACTCAATCTGCTGAGTTGGCCAGCCCGTTGTTCCACGCGGAGAACCATCCACACCCAGCTCATAATCATCATTAGGATCACTGTCAACAAGCGGACTGCTGCCAGAGGGCAGAGACTGCACTTCATCATCGTCTGCAGTTACTGCACCCTCAGTCCCATCTGCGTTATACGCTTTGATAACAACCTGTTGACCAGCACTGTCCAGATTCGTCCAGTCCGCCTTACCGTGTTCGTCACCAGTCCATGTATAACCCTGAGATGTAAAGTGCGCATCACTGGTTGAGATATTACCCAACTCAACGAAATAACCAGCCCCTTGATCCGGGTCGTTATTGGCTTCCGGCGGATCGTTCTGCGGGTTGACGGTGAGGTTCACCGTGGCTGTGGCTGTGCCGCCGTTGCCGTCGCTGACGGTGTAGGTGAAGCTGTCAGGCCCGTTGTAGTCACCATTGGGGGTGTAGGTGAAGGTGCCATCGCCATTGTCTACCACGGTGCCGTTGCTCGGCTGGGTGAAGCCGGTGATCGTCAGCGTATCCCCGTCGATGTCGCTGTCGTTGCTCAGCAGATCAGCCGCGCTGATGGTCAGCGCAACGTCTTCGTCGGTGCTGAAGCTGTCGTCTACCGCAACCGGCGGATCGTTCTGCGGGTTGACGGTGAGGTTCACCGTGGCTGTGGCTGTGCCGCCGTTGCCGTCGCTGACGGTGTAGGTGAAGCTGTCAGGC
>NZ_FSRE01000002.1 GCF_900141795.1 Sulfurivirga caldicuralii | reverse complement strand
ATAACAAGGTCATTCGCCAGATCCCAAGCGAAGAAGCTTTGGCCAGGCTGGAGATGATCCAGCGCTATCTGGAGCAGAGTGATTATGGGGATGGTGAAGTTCGCGAGGCCATTACAGGCATCTTGCTTAATCAACACTCCTAAACAAGCCCCCAGCCCTTGGGGGCTTTTCCTTTCTGCGAAAAGTGAACATTTTTCTCAAAATTGTCCTAAAGAATCCCGGTGTGATGACGATAACCTAAGTGAGGGCGACGGAGAGCGACCTTCAATAAAAATAAATACTTGCAATCACACAAGGGAGAGATCATCATGGCTATGGTCATCAACACCAATATGGCGTCTGAAAACGCCGTTCGTCTTCTGGACGTAGTTTCTCGTTCACAGAAAGTTTCCATGGAGCGCCTGACATCGGGCCTCCGAATCAACCACACTGCTGATGATGCCGCAGGCAAGGCTGTCGTTACCAAGATGGACTCCCAGATCCGCGGTACCGATATGGCCATTCGCAATGCGCAGGATGGTATCGGCGTTGTCCAGACCCTGGATGGTGCGGTAGAGGAAGTGGTCAATATGCTGCAACGCATTCGTGAGCTTGCGGTGCAGATGGCCAACGATACATACACTTCCGCACAGCGTTTGGATGCGCAATATGAAGTTTCACAGTTGAAGATTGAGATCAGCCGGATTGGGCAGACGTTGAAGTTTAATGGTATAGCACTTCTGAATGGTTCCAATGCTGGGTTGAGTATCCATGCGGGATGGGAGGCAGACAAAGCTAATGAAATTTCGATTCCGCTGGTTTCCATTGCGGCGGCCAATGCAAATATGAGCTTTGGCGGGGCAAATGTCTCCACTCAGGCCAGTGCCCTGAAAACGCTCAGCCGAATGGATCGCGATATTTCCTATCTGAATCTCGTGCGCGCGCAGTGGGGTGCAATTCAGAACCGCTTTGAACATACCATTACCAACCTGCAGAACGTCAATGAAAACATCAAGGCGTCTCGCAGCCGAATTCAGGATGCCGACTTCGCTCGCGAATCGGCCAACCTGGCACGGACTCAGGTGCTGCAGCAGGCAGGCATGGCCATGCTGTCACAGGCAAACCAGCAATCACAGCAGGTCGTGCAGCTGCTTAAATAATCCATAAACATAACAACAGAATAGTGTGATAATTTAAGGGACAAAACAGCCAGGGCTGGGCCCGGAAAGCGGCGCAAAGTTCCCTTGTGTGTTGGCGGCACCTCATCCTTTGTGATGACGGCCGCTTTTTTTGTTGGCGCACGGGTGAAAAAAGTCTTAAAATCAATAAGAAAGGAGGGGCGTATGCTGCCGGAACGCATTACACCATCCGTTTCTTATCCTTCAGAACCTGGCCGCCTTGTACCTCAGAAAGAGAGGGGTGGGGACTCTGCCGGCTTGTCGGATGCAGCGAACCATCTGGCTGAAGGCGCCGCCCGTTCTTCATCCGAGCAAGCGCTTCCTGAGTTCTTGTCAGATCTGGCGCGTGCGTCGGCAGATTCCAGATCTCATGATCATCAGGTGCGACCTGACGAAATTTCCGAATCCACTCGCCAAGCCTTTGCCAGCCGCAATATACGCATCGCGTTTGAAATCGACAAGGAAACCCAGCGCATGTTCATTGCCCTGCGTGACATGCAGACCGGTGAGCTTATCCGCCAGATTCCACCGGAAGAACAGCTGCGCTGGGCCGAACGTATTGATGCCTACCTGCAGTCTCTCCAACTGGCGCGTGAAACCGATACAAGCGGTGAGAAGGGCCTGTTGCTCTCTACTCGCGCCTGAGTGGCGCATATCTTGCTAAGCCCGCTGCGGCAGGAAACACCTCAACTTATTGCTGTTGCTGTCGATAAAGTCAGTATAAAGAGACATACACAGCGACCAGAGTAAAGGAATTACCCCATGGCAAGTGGAACCAGTGATATCGGACTTGCACTGCTGAACAGCATGGGCGCCAGTCAGTTTGACGTGAAAACCATGGCGCAGGTGCTGGCGAATGCCGACGTGGCGGCGCAGCGCACTAATCTGGAAACCAAACAGCAGAAGCTCAACTACAAACTGAGCGGCTATGACCTGCTCAACCAGGCGCTTAACGGTTTCAACAGTCAGGTGCAGTCGCTGCTGTCGCTGGATACCTTCAATAAGAAGACCATCTCATCATCGGACGAGAGTGTTATCAGCGCTGAAGCCACTGGCAAGCTGGTGCCGGGGACCTATCAGGTCGAGGTACAGCAGTTGGCGACGCACCATACCTTGGCGACCAATACGGACTTTTCCTCCACAGCCGATGTGGTCGGCGAGGGCACATTGAGTATCACCGTAGCCGGCGTGCAGCACGACATTACCATTGACAGCAGCAACAATACCCTTGAGGGCATTCGTTCGGCCGTAAATAGCGCCAATATTGGCGTTTCAGCCACGATTGTGAATACCGGAAGCGGCTACAAGTTGATGTTCACTGCCAGTAATTCCGGTGCAGCCAATGCGATCAATATTTCCGTTACGGATAGCGATGGCAACAATACCGATGCGGTCGGTCTGTCTCAGCTTATCAATGCAAACATGCTGGAAACTGTTGCTGCCCAGGATGCGCAGATTAACGTCAATGGCCTCACCATTACCCGCAGCACCAATGTGGTAGAGGACGTCATTGATGGCGTACGCCTCAATCTCAAATCGGCCGCGCCCGGGCAGGTCAAGACGCTCACCGTGGCATCGGACACGTCCGGCGCCAAACAGGCGGTGCAGGATTTTGTCGATCTCTACAACAGCCTGCAGGACGTGTTCAAGATATTGAGCTCCTATGACAACACGCCCAGCGAAGAAGATCCCACATCGGGCGCATTGAAAGGCGATTCTACCCTGCGCATGCTCAAGGATCAGGTGCGCAATATGATCGCGCAGCCCATTTCGGGCAGTGGGCCATTCAGTAGTCTGGCCGATCTGGGCATTCTCACCAACCGGGATGGCACGCTGGAATTTGATGCAGCCAAGCTGGATCAGGCCTTGAGTGCCAATCCTGAAGCTGTGGGCAAGCTGTTTGCTGCCAGTCTGGACGCGACGGATCCTCTGGTTCAGTATGTGGGCTCCAACGACAAGACGCCGGAAGGAACCTGGGACCTGTTTGTATCCCAGGCGGCGCAGCAGGCAACCTTGACAGGTGCAAATCTGGGGACGGGTGCGGGCGCTAACATTACGCTGGATGGCACCAACAATACCCTACAGGTGACTGTGGACGGCACCCAGACCGCTGTGCTCAATCTGGCTGCCGGCACCTACAGCAAGGACCAGCTGGCCAGCCTGATTCAGAATGCCATTAACAATGATGCCAATGTGGCCGCCAAGGGCAGCAAGGTGCAGGTTCGCTACGATGGCACCAATGATGCGTTTGTCATTCTGTCCGAAAAATATGGCAGTGCTTCCAAAATCTCGCTGGACGCCGGCACGCTGCTGGACAGTGGTGTGGTGGGCTGGACCAGCGGCAGCAGTGCCACCGGTCAGGATGTGGGCGGTCAGATTACGGACCCTGTCACGGGCAACTCCTACACCTTTACCGGACAGGGCAAAACTGTAAAAGTCAGCGACTATGCGCTGGACGGTCTGCCCAAGGGGCTGGAGCTTACCATTGACGGCTCGGCCACCGGTTCGCGCGGTACCATTACCTTTCAGCGAGGCATAGCTGATCAGATGGTGACGCAGTTCAAGCAATGGATGAGCAGCGACGGCGTGGTCGGTCAGAAGCTGGACAACCTGCACAAGAAAGAGCAGGAATATGCCGAGCAGCAGGAAAAGATCGATGCTCGTTATGAGCGCCTGGAGCTCAAATATCGTATTCAGTTTGGACAGCTGCAGTCGGTGCTCAGCAGCATGAAGCAGACTCAGGCCTCGCTGGCCGCTCAGCTGGCGGCCCTACAGCCCAAGAATGATCAGTAATTAACAGACCGCACAAGGGAGAACAGGGATGTACAACAAACAGAAAATCCTGCAGCAGTACAAGAACACGGACGTAGAGAGTCTGGTCTTCAGTGCCACGCCGCACAAGCGGGTATCCTTGCTGTATGAGGCGGCCATCCGCCATGCACGACTGGCAAAAATTGCTGCTGAAAAGAAACAGATCGAGCCGCGGGCGCTGAATACCGGCAAGCTGATGGATATTGTCAGCAGCCTGCGCGCCAGTCTTGATCATGGCAAGGGAGGGGAGCTGGCCCAGCAGCTGGACGCACTGTACGACTTTATACTGCGCCACGCACTGGAAGCCAGCAAAACCTCCAGTCCGGAAAAATACGATGTCATCGTGGAGCTGCTGAGCACGCTCAAGGATGGCTGGGACAATATGCCCGAAAAATACCGTGTACTGGATGATGGGGCGCTGGAGAAGTTGCGCGCAGAAGCCGGCTGACATGAGCAACTGTTATCTCACCTGCCTGAATCTTTCTGCACTGATGGAACAGGCCATTCAAAAGAGGGCGTGGGATCAGCTCCAGTACCTTCAGGCGCGCTGGCAGCACGAAGTGGCGTCCTGCATTCAGACAATGGAGGCGGAAATGGAACGGGATGATGTGTTGGAAAAGCTGATGCGCCTGCTGGAAGATGTGCAGCAGAAAACACAGCTGCTTGAGGCTGCCATGCAGGCCCTGTCCCGCGAACATCAGCAACAGTTGGCCGGGCTGCAGAAAACACGCACCTATTTACGTGCCGAATCTTAATGCCAAAATTTTGACATTTGGCTTTTGCGTCTGTATAAATGGCCTGAAATCATTTCAGGCCATTTTTTATGCATCCTGCTCTGGACAGTTTGATTGGTCGCAGCCCCGCCATGGTGCGGGTCAAAAAACTCATTCTTCAAGTGGCGCCCACCGATGCCACGGTCCTTATTCTCGGTGAATCCGGTACGGGCAAGGAAGTAATCGCCCAGGCGATTCATCGCGCTTCCAACCGCTGCGAAAAACCCTTTGTCCCCATTAATTGCGGTGCCATTCCAGGTGAACTGCTGGAATCTGAACTGTTCGGTCACGAAAAAGGTGCCTTTACCGGTGCCATTACCGCCCGCAAGGGCCGCTTCGAGATGGCTGAGAAGGGCACGCTGTTTCTGGACGAAATCGGTGACATGCCACTGCCCATGCAGGTGAAATTGCTGCGAGTGCTGCAGGAACGCACCTTCGAGCGCATTGGCTCCAACAAGAGCATTACCTGCGATGTGCGCGTGATCGCTGCCACCCATCAGAATCTGGAAGAGCGCATTGAAGAAGGCGAGTTTCGCGAAGACCTGTTTTATCGCCTCAATGTATTTCCCATCGAAGTGCCGCCGCTGCGGGAGCGAAAGGAAGACATTCCGCTGCTGCTGGAACATCTTTTTTTCCGCATTGAGGCACGTGGCTTTGAAACCCCCACGCTGGATGAGGATGCCATGCGTGCGCTGCAGTACTACGCCTGGCCGGGCAATGTGCGCGAATTAAGCAATCTGGCCGAGCGCCTTTCCATTCTCTATCCGGGCGAAACGGTGGGCTATGACCAGTTGCCCCCCAGGTACCAGATCGAATTGAGCGATGAAATGGTGCTGCTGCACCCACCCGAAGTGCCCGGCCTTGAAGCGTCCGATACGGACACCGCCTTGAAAGAGGAAGCCGATGCAGCAGAGCAGGCGACAGCAGACCCTCAAAAGGCCGATACGCAAGAGGGGGGTCCCCGACTTTTTACAGAACCCGAAAATCTCGATTTGAACGCAGGGCTGGATTTGAAGTCCTATCTGGTGGAAATGGAGAAAACACTCATTCAGAAGGCCCTGGCAACGACCCAGGGCAATGTTTCACAGGCGGCCAAACTGCTGAAGATGAACCGCACCACGCTGGTAGAGAAAATCAAGAAATATGGCCTCTGAAACTTCGTCTGCCGTTCGTGATGAACAGGCTCGCATCCGTGAGCTGGAGGAAGCCTTTGCGCTGTTCAATCAGACCTCGCTGCAGCTGACACAGGCTTACGAGGGCCTGCAGAAACAGCTGGCCTCGGTTCAGGTCGAGCTGGCGGAGGCCAACCAGGCACGTCGTGAATTGAGCGAGCGTCTGGAGCGCCTGCTCGATCTCCTCCCGGCGGGTGTGCTGCTGCTCAACGCGCGTGATGAAATTGTGGAAATGAACCCCGCTGCAGAGGCGATACTGGGCAAGGATGCCCAGGGGCGCCTGTGGGAAGTGGTGGTGCGCAACGTCTTTCTGCATGTGACCGATGTGGGTGAACTCATCACCCATGATGGCCGCGTCTATCAGCTCTCGTCGCGCACCCTGGATCAGCCCGCTGGACGTCTGCTGCTGATTCAGGACGTGACCGCCGCGCACCATCTTCAGCAGCACCGCAGCCGCCATCAGCGCCTCAACTCCATGGGGGAGATGGCTGCTTCACTGGCGCATCAGATCCGTACACCACTTTCCACCGCGTTGCTGTACATGAGCCAGCTCAATAACGACATGGACCCGGACAAGCGTCAGCGCTTTGTGGAACGTTCCCTTGGCAGTCTGCGCCATATAGAAGGGCTGGTCAACGACATGCTCCAGTACGCCCGCGGCGGCCGTAGCGCCAGCAAGCCGGTTGAAATCGAAACCCTGTTGACACGACTGCAGCAGGCACTCAAGCCCCAACTGGATGCCACCCACAGTACGCTGGCCATCCGCAATGACAGCGAACGCACACATCTCGTCGGCGATGAAGAAGCCCTGTTGACCGCCCTGCACAACCTGGGGGCCAATGCGCTGGAAGCCGGCAAGGAGGGTGTGCACGTGTCGATCGATGTGTGGGATCAGGAGCAGGCAGTCATGCTGAGCGTGACCGATGATGGCCCCGGCATTCCAGAGGAAAACCAAGAGCGCATCTTTGAACCCTTTTTCACCAGTCGCGCCCAGGGTACGGGGCTTGGGCTGGCGGTTGTGCGCGCCGTTGTAGAAGCGCATAATGGCACCGTATGGGTGCACTCCCGAGAAGGGCAGGGCAGCACCTTTTATATCAAACTTCCATTGCAGCAGAGTGAGCGAGACGGGTGACACTGGCCAAGATACTAGTCGTGGAGGATGACCAGCAGCTGCAGGAAGCGCTGGCTGAGACCCTCAGTCTGCACGGCTACGAAGTGGAGACCGCCAACAGCGCCGAAGAGGCACTCAAGGCGTTGCGCGGGGATATTGGCATGGTGTTTTCCGATATCCGCATGGATGGCATGGACGGTGTCACCCTGCTGCGGCGCATCCGCAGCCACAAGCCCTGGCTGCCGGTGGTGCTCATGACCGCGTATGGATCCGTGGATCAGGCTGTGGAGGCCATGAAACTGGGCGCGGTGGATTACCTGACCAAGCCCTTTGAGGCGAACGCGCTGGTGGAGAAGGCAGAGCGCTTTTTCAACCGGGTTGCCGCGAGTGAAGACGATTTCATTGCAGCGGACCCCACCACGCAGCAGATCAAGGCCATGGCGCGCAAGGTGGCCCAGAGCGACGCCAGTGTCTATATCAGCGGCGAAAGTGGCACCGGCAAGGAGGTGCTGGCACGGTATATCCACGCCAACTCGCCTCGCAAGGAGGCGCCGTTTGTCGCCATCAACTGTGCCGCCATTCCGGAAAACATGCTCGAGGCCGTGCTGTTCGGCTATGAAAAGGGGGCCTTTACCGGCGCGGTTAAATCCATGCCGGGCAAGTTCGAACAGGCGCAGGGGGGGACGCTTTTTCTGGACGAAATCGGCGAAATGCGTCCGGATCTGCAGACCAAGCTGCTGCGCGTGTTGCAGGAAAGGGAGGTGGAGCGGCTGGGCAGTCACGAGGTGATCCCGCTGGATGTACGCATTCTCAGCGCATCCAATATCGATATTCAGGCCGCCATTGAGCGGGGTGACTTCCGCGAGGACCTGTTCTATCGCCTCAATGTCTTTCCCATCCACCTGCCGCCGTTGCGCGAACGCAAGAAGGATATTCCCTACCTGGCCGAATACCTCATTCAACGCCACTGCGGGCGCAAGCGTGTCTGTCCGGTGCTGAGTGCGCCGGCGATGAAAAAGCTGCTGGAATATGACTGGCCGGGCAACATTCGCGAACTGGACAATGTGATTCAGCGTGCACTGGTGCTTGCTGAAAGTGAAACCATCCAACCGGAAGACATTCTGCTGGACAGTCAGAAGTGGCTCAGCGAGCTGGCGGGGCCAGCAAGCCTGATGCGGGATGTGGACGTTGTTCCAGCGTCAGCTGTGCCTGCTAAAAGCGCCAATGTCAAAATGGCCAATGAGCTCAAGGCACACGAGACGCAGGTGATTCTTGATACGCTGCAGCGCTTTGATGGTCATCGGCAGAAAACCGCCGAAGCGCTTGGGATCAGCCCGCGCACGCTGCGCTACAAACTGGCCAAACTGAAAGAGGCGGGCTACGATATTCCCTGATGTTGGGATCTTGACAGTGGCACAACCTTTGCTTTAACGGCCGTAACAGAGAAAACTTGAGAGTGCACCATGAGTCCAGTCAATACCCAGAATCTGTTGATGCAAATGCGCGCCCTTGCGGCTCAGGCCGAGCAGATCAAGCCGGATGCCGTTCAGCAGACTGAAGCACCGCAGGGTGCGGAAGCTTTTGCCGATCTGCTCAAGCAGGGCATTGAGGGCGTCAACGCCGAGCAGCACAAGGCCTCCGAGCTGAAACAGGCCTTCGAGTTGGGTGAGCCCGGCGTTGAGCTTTCGCAGGTGATGCTGCAGGCGCAGAAGGCGTCGTTGTCCTTTGAGGCAATGACCCAGGTGCGCAACAAGCTTGTGGAAGCCTACAAGGAAGTGATGAACATGCCGATCTGATCGGCCTACAGGAAACCATTGAATGGCAGAACAGCCTGAAGTCCAAGCCACGACCGCCTCGCCCGATCCGCTGGGAACGCTGATCGGGCGTCTTTCATCTCTGTCCGTCGCCAAACAGATCAGCCTGCTGGTTTCCATTGCAGCGGTGGTGGCGATGACCGTCGGTCTGCTGCTGTGGAGCGGCAAGAGTGACTACACCCTGCTGTTCGGCAGCATGGATGCCAAGGAGATGCAGACTGTGGTCGAGTATCTCGAGCAGAACAAGGTGGACTACAAGATCGATCCGAGCAGCGGTGCGGTGCTGGTGCCGAAGGATGAGGTTTACAAGCTGCGTCTCAAGCTGGCTGCTGCAGGCTTGCCCAAAAGCGCCCCAACCGGCTATCAGCTGCTGGACAAGGATCAGGGCTTTGGCGTTTCCCAATTTCGTGAAACCACGCAATACAAGCGCGCCCTAGAGGGCGAGTTGGCCCGCTCCATTGAGTCGATCGATGCCATCGCTTCGGCCAAGGTCATGCTGGGCCTGCCGAAGCGTTCCGTATTCGTGCGCAAGCAGGAGCCGGCCAAGGCCTCCGTGGTGGTGCGGCTGCGTCCCGGGCGTCAGCTGACACCCGAGCAGGTCAACGCCATCGTCTATCTGGTGGCCGCTAGCGTGCCTAACCTGAGTCCGAAAAATGTCACCGTGGTGGATCAGTACGGCAATCTGCTGTCCGACAACCAGGCGGGGCAGATGCGCGTCAGTCTCAAGCAGCTGGATTACACCCGGACCGTGGAGCAGACGCTGTCGCGGCGCATTATCGATGTGCTGGCGCCGGTGGTCGGCGGTGCATCGCGGGTGCGCGCACAGGTGACCGCGGATATCGACTTCACTCAACAGGAACAGACACGCGAGAACTATGAACCCGACCCCATGGCGATTCGTTCCGAGCAGGTTATCAAGGAGCTGGATCGCGACAAGGGGCCCCAAGGCATTCCGGGCGCGCTGACCAACCAGCCGCCCCGCGCCGGCATCGCACCGGAAACCGGCTATACAGGTACGGATGTCGCAGAAGCCAATGCGAAGCGCCTCAAGGAGAAAACCACGCGCAACTATGAGATCGATCGCACAGTCAGCCATGTCAAGAGCCAGATTGGCACCATCCGCCGTCTCTCCGTCGCCGTGGTGCTGGATGACAAGACCCAGGTGGATGAACAAAGCGGCGAAGTGAAGCGCGTGCCTTGGGCACCAGAAGAGCTGGATCGCTTCAAGAAGCTGGTCAGTGACGCCGTGGCGCTGGAGCCGGCGCGTGGGGACACCTTGAGTGTGCTTAATGCGTCATTTGTGAAACAGGAAGCACTGGAAGAGGTTCCCATCTGGCAGGAGCCGTGGTTTATCGACCTGGTCAAGCAGGGGCTGGCGGTGCTGGGCGTGCTGGTCGTCCTCTTCGGCGTGATCCGACCCATGATTAAGGATCTCACTAAGCCGGATGAAACCCTGCAGATCGAGTATCCGGAAGAGCTGGAAGCTGAAGAAGCCGAAGAGACGCTGGAAAACCTTGAAGAAATTCACAAGGCGCTGGAGCAGATTGACGAAAGCGTCGAACAGACCGTGGAAGAGATTGCCCACGGTACGGATGAAGAACAGCAACTGATGGAAAAAGTGCGCAGCATCGTGCAGAACGACCCGAAAGGCGTGGCTCATATCCTGAAACAGTGGCTGCAGGAGGACTGAGATGGCCGAAGAACTGGCGCCGGAAGAATTGGAAGAAGGCCTGTCCGGACTGGACAAGGCGGCCATTTTCCTCCTCGCAATCGGCAAGGATAATGCCGCGCGGGTGCTCAAGCACATGAACCCGCGCGAGGTGCAGATGATCGGCACCACCATGGCGCAGCTGGAAAATATTACCCGCGAAGAGATCAAGGCTGTCTTTGAAGAGTTCCTCGATGAAGTGGGTGAGGACGTGCTGGGCATTGACCCGAGCGAATATGCGCAGGAGCTGATGGCTGAAGCCCTGGGCGAGGGAGGCGCCATCCTCGATGCACACATGCTGGCCGATCAGCTTAAGGGGCTGGAAGCCCTCAAGTGGATGCACCCCTCAACAGTGGCCAATATGTTGCGCAATGAGCACCCGCAGGTTATCGCCGTGATTCTTTCCTACTTCGAGCCGGATCAGGCAGCAGAAGTGCTAAAGGGCATTCCGCAGCGGTTCCATGCCGAGGTCATCTACCGCATCGCTACGCTTGAGGCCGTTCAGCCCAATGCGCTGTTCGACCTTAACGATGTGATTGAAAATGCTTCCAAGGACGGGCGCGGAGGCAAGCTGGCAGCCATTGGGGGGACCAAGCAGGCAGCGGAAATCATCAACATGCTTGGCAGCACCGGCATCGAAATTCTCGAAGAGGTGGCCTCCGAACACGAAGACATTGCCCAGAAGATTCAGGATCAGCTGTTTACCTTTGAAGACATCAAGGGGCTGGATGACCGCGCCATTCAGACCGCGCTGGCCGAAATTCCCAACGATGTGCTGGTGCTGGCGCTCAAGGCGGCGGACGACGAATTGCGCAACAAGTTCCTCAACAACATGTCCAAGCGCCAGGCCGATATTATGCGTGATGACCTGGAAAATGCGCCGCCTGCCAAGCTCAGCGAGGTGGAAGATGCCCAGCGCACCATTATTCAGGTGATTCGTCGCCTCGCGGACGAAGGCAAGATCACCATGCCGGGTGGCGGCGAGGAGATGCTGTAAATGACGCTGAAGAAGCCACAGCCTCAACCAACACGACCGCTGCGCGCACCGGCTGATGCCGTCAAGCCGGTGGATCAGGCAGACTGGGGTCTGGAGCGTTTTGCACAAACCGAAGCCCGGCTTCAGGCTCAATTGGACGCGCAGCTGCTTGAGCAGATGCGCGCCGAACTTAAGCCCCGCCTTGACAAGGAATTGGCACAGCTGAAGGGCAAAGCGCGGGAGGAAGGCTACCGGGCCGGTTTTGAGGCGGGTCGGAAAGCTGGCTATGAAAAGGGCTATGCGCAAGGGCGGGCTGCGGCCGCGGAAGAAGCCGCTGTGCAGCAGGCAAGCTGGCAGCGGGAGACTGAAGCCCTGTTGACTGCCTTGAACCAGCCGCTGTCCGATCTGGATGAGCGCCTTGCCGATACGCTTGCAGAGGTGGTCACACGCAGCGTAGCCACTTTCTTGCAGAGTGATCCTCAGCTTGAGCAGACCTGGCTGCGGACGACCCTGCAGAAGGTGGTGCATACCCTGCAGCAGCAGCGCGCCGGCGTGGAGATTTATGTGCCGGCCGGGGCACAAACACGCATCGCCGAGCTGCTGGGACCTCTGGCGGATCATTGCACCCTGTACGAAGATCCGGAACTGCCATCCGATCACTATCGCGTGACACAGGATGCCAGCGAAGTGACGCTCAATCTGGCCACTGCGCTGGATGGCTACCTCGAAGCGCTTCGTTCGCAGTTGGCACACCATGTCAAAGATACTGTCGCACACACTGCAGACTAGTCTGCAGCAATTCATCCCGCCCGAGCCTGCTCCGCCGCAGATTACCGGCAAGCTGGTCCGCGTGTCGGGTCTGACGCTTGAGATGGCCGGTCTGCAGGCGCCCTTGGGCGCCCGCTGTCTGGTGGCGCGGGGCGAGGGTGCACCGATCGAGGCCGAGGTGGTGGGCTTTGAGGCAGGGCGGCTGTTTCTCATGCCCATTGAGCTGGTTTCCGATCTGGTGCCCGGTGCCAGGGTGTGGCAGCGCCAGCAGATGGCACACTTTCCGGCAGGGCGCGCCCTGCTTGGGCGGGTGGTGGATGCCCTCGGACGTCCGCTGGATGACCAGCCGCTGCAAACTGTCGAAAGTGTTGTGCTCAATGCGCCACCCCACAATCCGCTCAGCCGAAAGCCGATTACGGAGCCTCTCGATGTGGGCGTGCGCGCCATCAATGGCCTGTTGACGCTGGGGCAGGGGCAGCGCGTTGGCCTGATCGCCGGCACGGGGGTGGGCAAGAGCGTGCTGCTGGGCATGATCACACGCTTTACCGAAGCAGATATCGTCATCGTCGGGCTGATCGGTGAACGGGGGCGCGAGGTCGGGGACTTCATCCGTTCCAATCTGGGTGCCGAGGGCCTGGCCAAAAGTGTTGTGGTAGCCGCGCCGGCCGATACGTCGCCATTGATGCGTCTTCAGGGCGCCCTGTACGCCACCGCGCTGGCGGAATATTTCCGTGATCAGGGACATCGGGTTCTGTTGTTGATGGATTCTTTGACGCGTTATGCTCAGGCGCAGCGGGAAATCGCCCTCGCTGCAGGTGAACCGCCGGTGACCAAGGGGTATCCACCCTCCGTGTTTACCCGCATTCCGCAGCTGGTCGAGCGTGCCGGTAACGCTGGTGAAAGCGGCGGCACCCTGACTGCCATCTACACGCTGCTGGCTGAAGGGGATGACACGCAGGATCCGGTGGTGGATGCAGGACGCGGTGTGCTGGATGGGCACATTGTGCTGTCGCGGGCGCTGGCGGATAGCGGCCACTATCCGGCCATCGATGTGGCGGCGTCCGTCAGCCGCTTGATGGTGGAGATCACCACGCCACAGCATCAGCAGCTGGCGCGGCGCTTCAAGCAGCTATACAGTGCCTATGAAACCAATCGGGACATGATCAGCCTCGGCATGTATCGCCAGGGGAGTGACCCGCTCGTGGATGAAGCCATTCGCCGTCGCGAGGGCATGAATGCCTTTCTGACCCAGGCCATCCAGGAACGCGTGCCTTTCGAACAGAGTGTGCAGCAGCTCGCACAGGTGCTGCGATGAAAACCCTTCTTCAGCAGCGGGATCGCTACCGCAAGGTTCGGGATCATGCACAGGCCCAGCTGGATCAGCTTGCCCAGCAGATTTCCATGCTGCAGCAGCAGCAAGTGCTGCTGCAGCAACAGCTGGAAGACCTCAGTCAGTACACGCTCAGTGTGGATCAGCTTGCCGGATCCTTGTCCGCGCAGCAGGTCATGCAGCGCAAGGCGTTCGTCCAGCAGCTTTTGCAGGCACGGATGCATCAGCAGCAGCAATGTAAGCAACTTGCCGAGCAGATCGAAGCCCTGCAGCAGGCGTGGCAGCAACAGTATCGCCAGGTCAGCGCTCTGGAAAAACTGCTGCAGCGTACCGAGCAGGCGCTGGCGCAGGCTGAAGCGCGCCAGCTGCAGAAAGAAACGGACGCGCTTGCAGCTCGAATGCCCTCCCGCTAAAAACGGCACAGTTGTTGCTCATCTCTTGGCAGACTCAATGACAGGACAATGTTATGGCCTTGAATCCAATTGCAAGCATGACAGCTGTTAATCCCTCCGATGGCTTGGTCGCCAGCAGTTTGAATAAGGAAGCGTCGTCGCAGTCTGCGGTGGCGGATTTTGCCCAGTTGTTTCAGCGCGCCTTTGCCCAAATGGATGGCAAGGGTGAGGTTTCTGTACCGGTGGAAGCCAATACGCTGACGGATGATCAGCAGGCCGCTCTTGAGAACTTGATGGATGCAATGAGCGGTTTTCTTGAGACCTTGGAAAATCGTTCGGTATCGCTGGGGGGAAAAAACCTGCAAGCCGATGCACTGCATGAAGCGGTCCAGAGTCTTGCTGATGCACTGCAGGCCTTTTTTGCCTCGCTTCCCGAAGGGCAGAAACGATTGGCTGAAGAGCGTGACATTACGGTGGATGGGGATCAGCGAGAGGCCCTTGAGGCGCTGTTTGGTACCGATCTGCTAAAGGAAAATCGATTGTATGGTGGTGATGACCAGGTTGAGATGGCCTCACTGCAAGGCAAGGGTCATGCAGCTGAGCGCACCCTGTCTGATGAAGAAAAAAAAGGTGGACAAGGCATCGACCTGGGCTCGTTGGTGCAGGGGCTGGCACGGCTGGGGGCATTGCTGGCTCATCAGAACGTGGCAGACAGGCATGCTTCGAAAATCGACGAGGATTACCGTCCGGCGGGTGATGGGGCGGCAATTCTTGCCGCGCCAGCATCCCAGGCTGCCGGTTTGAGGCAGCTGGATACAGACCCTGAAACAGAGTATGCACTTGCCAATTCTGACAAAACAGGCGCAGGACAGACTGACGTGCTGAAAAGCGAAGCCGGTACACAGAGGAATGCCTCGGATGTGCTGATGAAGCGTCTTGCGACATTGCACGCGCGCCTGCAGCAGCTGGCTGCACACGCCTCTGTTGCCGCAGCGGATGATAAGCCGAACAAAACCGCCCCGGCTGAAACCTTGGTCACCTTTTCCTCAATAGTGGATGAACAGCGAGTGGTTAGTCAGGAGATTCCCTTGCTGGCCCATGCCGTGCGCAATCTTTTGAACCCGCGCATGGATCAGAGCGTCTCCTTGCGCGAGGGGCTGATTCAGCGCTTTGAGCAGCTTTCCGAGCGTCCCGTCTCTGCACAGATGACCCAGGGCGACACTGGAAATGGTGCGATGAATCAGGGACAGGGACAGCCATCCTCCACGCTGGGCATGCTCCGTACGGATGCCGGTCAGTTGCCTTCGCCAGCCCAGTCAGCCATTGCGCTGCCCCTGCGTCACCCGGACTGGGGCAAGGCCTTGGCGCAGCGGGTGATGGTGCTGGCGCAGAACAATCAGCAGCTGGCACAGGTACGCCTGCACCCGGCACACCTGGGGCCGATCCAGATCAAGATGAAACTGGACAAGGATCAGTCCGTTCAGGTCAGTCTGCACGCCCATCATGCACTGACGCGCGAGGCGATCGAGCAGGCGTTGCCGCGACTGCGGGAGATGTTTGACCAGCAGGGACTCAACCTTGCCGGTGTGACAGTGTCGCCGGATGAACAGAGCCATGCGCAGGCGTTTGCCGATGCCCGCCGTGAAGGGCAGGCTGAAGGTCGTGGCGGTGCGGCTCCCCATGCGCAGGCAGATATTGGGGCCGAAGAAGAACTTGCCGTGCGCCAGTGGACCCGCGTCGATGCGCTGGTGGACCATTTTGTTTAGACTATGCCGCGTTTTTAACGCACAGCCTTTGAGAGCCTAATTCATGAAAGCGATTGTCGGCACAATCATCGTAATCGGGTGTGTACTGGGGGGCTACCTGCCTCACGGTTCAATCGGAATTTTGATCCAGCCCCTTGAGCTGGTCATCATCTGTGGTGGTGCATTCGGCGCTTATGTTATTGCCACGCCGGGCTGGGCGATCAAGCAGGGCTTCTCCAAAGCCGTGGGACTTGCCAAGCCCAATCCCTACAACAAGGAAATGTACCTCGAACTGCTGGGGCTGATGTTCAAGATCTTCAACAAGGCACGTCGCGAAGGGCTGATGGCCATTGAGGCGGATGTGGAAGATCCTCACTCCAGCGAGCTGTTCAACTCGGCCCCCAAGGTGGCGGCGGATCACCATGTGGTGGACTTTATCTGTGACTACCTGCGTCTGATGATTTCAGGTGCCAGCAACCCCTATCAGCTGGAGGATCTGATGATTCTCGAGCTGGATCTGCATCACCATGAAGCGGCACTGCCCGGCTATGCCATCGGGGAGGTGGCGCAGGCGCTGCCGGCCTTTGGTATCGTGGCGGCAGTTATGGGGATCATTATTACCATGGGCTATCTGGATGCCGGCCCGATGGAGATCGCCCACCACATGTCCGTGGCACTGGTGGGAACCTTCCTCGGTATTCTGGCGGCCTATGGCTTCGTGGCGCCCATCGGCAACGACATCGTCAACCGCGCCAATGACGAGGGCCATTTTTACGGGGTAATCAAGACTTGCCTGATGGCCAACCTCAATGGGTATGCACCGCAGGTGGCGGTGGAGTTCGGCCGCAAGGCGGTGCCCCATGTGGAGCGGCCTTCCTTCCAGGAACTGGATGAATACCTTCAGTCCATTAAGTAATCAGTAGCGGAAGCGCGCCATGAGCGATGAACAGTCCATAATTATCAAACGGGTCAATAAATGTCCCCATGCGGCGCATGGCGGGGCATGGAAGATCGCGTTTGCGGACTTCATGACCGCCACCATGGCGTTTTTCCTGCTGCTGTGGGTCATGGGGGGCACCAATGACGAGGAAATGAAGGCGATCGCCGAATACTTCCGCAACCCCACGGTGATCGATGCCTCGCCGGAAGTGCTGGTGGAAAGCAAGTCGCAGGGGCGTCAGACCAACACCATTATCGATGCGGGCGGTTTTCAGGACATGCCCACCGGCAAGGAAGGGGATGAAAGCGGCTCCGGCAAGGCCAAGGAAGAGGCCGAGATGGAGCAGCTGAAGCTGGAGATCCAGAAAAAGATTGCTGCTGACCCTGAACTGAGCAAGCTCAAGGATCAGTTGAAACTGGATGTGACGCCCAATGGCCTGCAGATCCAGATTCTGGATGACCGCAAGCGCCCCATGTTTGAAGCTGGGGTGGATGTGCCACGGGACTATGCTGCGAAACTGATCAAGGAAGTGGGTCAGATTCTGGCGCATACGGATCGACCCATCAGTATTGCCGGTCATACCGACTCATCCCGCTATGCCAGCCAGGATTACACCAACTGGGAGCTGTCGGCGGATCGCGCCAATGCTGCCCGTCGCCTGCTCATTCGTGGCGGCGTGCCGGAGAAGCGCATCGCGCAGGTAGTCGGTCTGGCGGACACCGTGCCGTTCGATAAACAAAACCCGTATAATCCTCGAAATCGGCGTATCAGCATTATCGTGCTGAGCCAGGATGCGCAGCAGCGGCTCAAGAGCTTGAGCGAGGCGCCGGGTGTGGAAGACCTGAGCAAGGAACTGAAACTGGGTACCCCGGTGCAACGGGCGCCCGCACCCGCTGCGCCTGCACATCATTGATTCAATACTCTGAGGAGAGAACACCATGGCTGAAGAAGAGGACAAGAAAGAAAAATCTGGTGGCGGCAGCAGTACACTCTTGCTCGTCCTGATCATTCTGCTGTTTATCATCGTGCTGGGCCTGGGGGGCCTGGTGGCGTGGCTGCTGTTGAGCCAGAACCACGACAAGGGCGGTGACAAGAAGGAGCATGTTGCCGAAGCGTCAGCCGAGCATGGCGAAGGTGGCCACGGCGATGGGGAAAACCCGCATGCCAAGCACTATTCGCCCAAATTCAAACAGTTCGATCCGCCACCCCCGGATGCACCGCCGCTGTATTTCGAGATGAAGCCTTTCGTGGTCAATTTCCATGGCGAAGGCAAGGCCAAGTTCCTGGCGGTCACGCTCAAGCTGATGACCTATTACCCGCAGCTGGTGGGTGAGCACGGCGAGCTGGAGCATCTGCGCCCCGTATTGCGCAACGACATCACCATGCTGCTGCGCAAGCAGCACTACTCTGAGCTGGCCACGGACGATGGCCCCGAAAAGCTGCGCAAGGAGATTCTCGAGCTGGTTCGCAAGGATCTTGAAAAGCATGGTATCTACCCGGATCTGGTGGAAGACGTGCTGTTCGAGCGTTTTGTGATGCAATAAGGCAAACTGAACCAATTCCATGGATGATATTCTCAGTCAAGATGAAGTCGATGCGTTGCTCCGCGGCATGGATGAGGGCGACGTCGAGACGGAGACGGATCAGCCCGAAGACGGGCTGCCCATCCGTCCGTACGACTTCTCCAATCAGGAGCGTATCGTCCGTGGGCGCCTGCCGGCGCTGGATATCATCAATGAGCGTTTCACGCGAGGATTCCAGCGCCAGTTCAACGAGTTGATCATGACTTCCATCGAGGTGGCGGCGGGTGAGGTCAAGATCATCAAGATGATCGACTATCAGCGCAATCTCTTTTTCCCCACTAGTCTCAACCTCTATCGCCTCAATCCGCTGAATACCGTGTCGCTGTTCACGCTGGATTCCAAACTGATCTTTACGGCGGTGGACCTCTATTTCGGCGGTACGGGGCTGCTGCCCTTCAAGATCGAGGGGCGGGAATACAGCCCGGTGGAAACCAGCATGATCCGCAGCATTCTCGATATTGCAGTGGAAAACATGCGCAAGGCCTGGGCACCGGTGATGGATCTGGAAATCGAGTACATGCACTCGGAGATGAACCCCAAGTTCGCTTCCATTGTCGATCCTACCGACATGCTGGTGGTCAGCCCGGTGCATGTGCGTTTCGAGGCTACGGAAGGGCGCATCGATATCGTGATTCCCTACGCGGCGCTGGAGCCCATCCGTGACAAGCTGGAAGAGGGTCTGCAGAATCTGCAGGGTGACAGCGACAATACCTGGGCACGCACCATGCGTGACGAAGTCAAGAATATTGAGGTTGAGCTCAGCAGCACCCTGGCAGAATTGCAGCTGGGCGTGGATGACCTGGTTAACCTGAAGGAAGGGGATATCCTGCCGTTTGACATGCCGGATCTGGTGACGCTAATGGCGGAAGATATCCCCATCGCCCGCGGCAAGCTGGGTATCAGTGAGCGCAACAAGAAGGCCATCAAGATCGAATCGATCATACGCCACCCGGCGTACAAGGAGCCTCCCATAAATCCTGTCAGAGGACTGGACGATGAGTGAAGAAAACAATACGCCTGAAGACGACGATAACGCGGATTGGGGCGATGCCCTCAAGGAACAGGCCAAAGCCGAACAGAGCGAAGGTAACGGTCAAGGCGAGGAGGGGGCTGCGGACGATTGGGCCGCTGCCCTGACTGAGCAGGCCGAAGCCACCGATGATGCAGTCAGTACCGAGGAAGCTGCAGACATTTTCAACGCCCTGCGTGCGGACAGCGATGGTAACAAGCTCGATCTGGATGTGCTGCTGGATATTCCGGTGACGGTTTCCCTGGAGATCGGCCGCACCAGGGCAACCATCCGTAATCTGTTGGCGTATTCACAAGGCTCGGTGGTCGAGCTGGATCGACTCGCCGGTGAGCCGCTGGATGTGCTGGTCAATGGTACGCTCATTGCCCACGGGGAAGTGGTGGTCATCAACGACAAGTTCGGTGTGCGCCTGACGGATGTGATCAGTCCACAGGAACGCATTAAAAAGCTTAAGTGATGAACCCCAGGTATTTGTTTTGTAAGGAATTTTTCGGGTCCCAAAAACGGCTTTTCAAAAAAGTCGGGGACCCCCTCCTTGGGTTTGGGCTGATGGCATGCGTTCCGGCGCTGCAGGCTGCCGAGAGCCCGGCCAGAGTGGGCGAGCACGCCTTTTCTGCCAGCGGTTATGCTGGACAGGTGGTGTTGTCGCTGCTGTTTATTCTGGCGCTGATCTTTGTCGCCGCATGGCTGCTGAAGCGATTTGCCGCCATTCCCGGGGGCAATCCGAATGCCCTGCGCGTCATCAGTGCGCTCTCCGTGGGGCGGCAGGAAAAGATCGTACTGCTCGAAGTCGGGAAACAGCAGCTGCTGGTGGGGGTGACGCCGAGCCGCATCTCCCTGCTGCATACCCTTGCGGAGCCTGTGGAAGTGGCCGATAATGGCAGCAACGTACCACAGGGCGCCTTTGCGAAACGGTTGCACGATGCACTACACGGCCAAGCCGATCGTCACGACAACGGCTCGAAAGCTGATTAGAATCCTGCCGTTTCTGTTGCTGTTCTGGCCCTGGCTGGCCCAGGCCGCACCCGGCATTCCCGCCTTTACCGTCAGTGTGGATGAACAGGGCAATCAGGATTACACCCTGACCATCCAGATACTGCTGATCATGACCGGGCTGACGCTGCTGCCCGCCGCCTTGATCGCCACCACTTCATTTCTGCGCATCATTATCGTGCTGGCCCTGCTGCGGCAGGCGCTGGGTACCATGCAGACGCCGTCGAATCAGGTGCTGATCGGGCTGGCGCTGTTTCTCACGCTGTTCATCATGGCACCGGTGCTGGACAAGATCTATACCCAGGCCGTTTCCCCCTACATGGAAGAAACCATCACCTTCAAGGAGGCGGTGGAGCGGGCATCGAAGCCCATGCACACCTTCATGCTACAGCAGACGCGCGAGGATGATCTGGGCATGTTCGCGGAGATGGCGGGTGTGACCTTGGAGCAGCCGGAAACGGTGCCGTTCAAGGTGCTTATCCCTGCGTTCATGACTTCCGAGCTGAAGACCGCATTCCAGATCGGCTTCATGATCTTTATTCCCTTTCTGATCATTGACCTGGTCATTGCCAGTCTGCTCATGTCCATGGGGATGATGATGCTCTCGCCCATGATCATCTCGCTACCGTTCAAGATCATGCTGTTCGTGCTGGTGGATGGCTGGGAGCTGATTCTGGGCACGCTGGTCAACAGCTTTATTGTGCCGGGCAGTGGGGTGTAAGCCATGAACGAATCGACGGTATTGCAACTGGGGCAGCAGATGATGGAAATCGTGGCCATGCTCTCGGCGCCGCTGTTGCTGCCGGCGCTGATCGTGGGGCTGCTGGTGGGCATGTTTCAGGCTGCCACACAAATAAACGAAATGACACTCAGCTTTATCCCCAAGCTGGCGATTGTTGCCCTCTCCACAGTACTGTTCGGCCCATGGATGCTCGATGTCTGGACCAGCTTTACCGTGGAACTGATCCGCAACATTCCTGCGACGCTGGGGCTGTCGCACTGATTGGGCATGGTCTTTAGCTTCGATCAGTTTCTGCAGCTGCTGGGGCAGTATTTCTGGCCTCTGGTGCGCCTCGGTGCCGCTATGGCCATGATTCCCATCTTTTCCATGGCCGCTGTGCCGGTCAGGGTGCGGCTGCTTACGGTCGTGTTCATCGTGCTGGCCGCCGCCCCCCAAATTCCGCTTCCGCCGCCCATCGACCCCTTTAGTGCCGAGGGCCTGCTGGTGGTGATGCAGCAGGTGGTCATCGGCTTGGCCATGGGCTTGATCTGGTTGGTGGTGTTTCAGGCCTTTGTGTTGGCCGGGCACTTCATCTCCATGGGCATGGGTCTGGCTTTCGCATCCATGGCTGACCCCATCAATGGGGTCAGTGTGCCCATACTCAGCCAGTTTTTCACCATTCTGGCCACGCTGTTTTTTCTGGTGCTCAACGGGCACCTGCTGGTGATTCAGGTAGTGGTGGACAGCTTCAACACCCTGCCGGTGGGTGTGGATATGCTCAGCCCCGAGAGCATTAGGCGGGTGGTGGCCTTTGGGGCCTACATCTTCAGTGCCGGGGTGGTGATGGCGTTGCCGGTGGTGACCAGCCTGCTGCTGGTGAACCTGGCGTTTGGCATCATGTCCCGTGCGGCACCGGCTATGAATATCTTTGCGGTTGGCTTTCCGATCACCCTGTTGTCCGGTCTGGTGCTGCTTTCACTGATGGGGCCGATGATTCTGGAGCATCTGCGTACGCTGGTGCATCTGGCCATGGAGCAGACACAGGCGCTGCAGTTGAGGTAAGGCATGGCAGAAAACGCAGACGGTCAGGAAAAGTCGGAACAGCCAACGGAGAAAAAACTCCGTGAGGCCCGTGAAAAGGGACAGGTGCCGCGCTCGAAAGAGCTGGCCACCGTGCTGATGCTGCTGGGGGCCGGGGTCTATTTTCTCGTGCTGGGTCCTTATACGGTGCAGCAGTTCGAGGCGCTGATGCGCGAAGGGCTGTCGCTGGATCGCGCCCACGCTTTCGACTTGAAAAAGGATCTGGAGCTGATCATCGGCCTGTTTGTGCAGGCGTGGGCTATTGTGTGGCCGTTTCTTGCTGTCATGGTGGTCATTGCCGTGGCCTCGCCGCTGCTGATTGGCGGTTGGAACTTTGCGCCCAAGGCGCTGGCGCCCAATTTCGCCAAGCTGAACCCCATTACTGGCTTTGCCAAGCTGTTTTCCCTGCGCAATCTGCTGGAGCTGGTGAAAGCGCTGCTCAAGGTTTCGCTGGTGGCGCTGGTGGCGGTGCTGGTGATCGGTCAGATGCTGGATCAGCTGCTGGGACTGGCCAAATTGAGCCTACTTAACGCCATGGGCGAGGCCGCCAGCATCGTGGTGTGGTCGTTCATCCTGATCAGTCTGTCGCTCATCGTGGTGGCACTGATTGACGTGCCCTATCAGCTGTGGGAGCATACTCGGCAGATGATGATGACCCGTCAGGAGGTCAAGGAAGAGTTCAAGCAGCAGGAAGGGGATCCGCAGGTCAAGGGGCGCATTCGCCAGCTGCAGCATGAGATGGCGCAGCGGCGCATGCTGCAGAAGGTGCCTGAGGCCGACGTGGTCATCACCAACCCCACGCACTTTGCCGTGGCGCTCAAGTACGACCCGGCCACCATGCGCGAACCCATTGTACTGGCGATGGGGGCGGACCTGATGGCGAGCCAGATCCGCACCCTGGCGAAAAAGCATCATGTGCCCGTGGTGGAGGCGCCCGCGCTGGCGCGAGCCCTGTACTATAATGCCCAGGAAGGGGCGCCGATTCCCTATCAGCTGTTCCGCGCCGTGGCGGCCGTACTGGCCTATGTCTATCAGCTGCGGGATGGCCAGGCGGCCACACCGCCGGATTTCGAGCATCTGCCCGTGCCGGAAGAGATGACCCAACCCCCGCCATGAGGATTGAGAACGACACCCTATGACATTGACGGCTGTGTGGGAAAAGATCAAGCAGGGCGCTGGCAGTGGCCTTGGGGTGCCGATCGCCGTTCTGGCACTGCTGGGGCTGATTACCATCCCGCTGCCGCCGTTCCTGCTCGATGTCTTTTTTACTTTTAACATTGCCCTGTCGCTGGTTGTTCTGGTTGTCACGCTTTACGTCAAGCGCCCGCTCGAATTCGCCATCTTTCCCACCATTATTCTGGTCACCACGCTTTTCCGTCTTGCACTCAACATCGCTTCGACACGGGTTATTCTGCTGGAAGGGCATAACGGCCCGGATGCCGCCGGCAAGGTGATCGAATCCTTCGGTGAGTTTGTCATCGGTGGCAACTATGCGGTGGGTCTGGTGGTGTTCGCCATTCTGGTGGTGATTAACTTTGTCGTGGTCACCAAGGGTGCGACTCGTGTGGCTGAAGTGAGCGCTCGCTTCACGCTGGATTCCATGCCCGGCAAGCAGATGGCCATCGATGCGGATTTGAACGCGGGGTTGATCACGCAGGAAGAGGCTCAGCAGCGCCGCAAGGAGATCGCCATGGAGGCGGACTTCTACGGTGCCATGGATGGTGCCAGCAAGTTCGTGCGCGGCGATGCAGTGGCCGGCATTGTCATTCTGTTTATCAACATCGTCGGTGGTCTTTTTATCGGTCTGCTGCAGCACAACATGAGTTTCAGCGACGCCATTCAGACCTATACGCTGCTGACCATCGGTGACGGCCTGGTAGCGCAGATTCCCTCCATCCTGCTCTCCACAGCCACCGCCATCATCATTACCCGTGTCAACAGCGACAGCAATGACATGAGCCGGCAGGTGCAGAAACAGCTGTTTGCCAATCCGAAAGTGCTGGCGGTGACGGCGGGCATTATGGCCATCATCGGCGTCATTCCGGGCATGCCCAATTTTGCGTTTCTCTCTCTGGCGGCAGCCCTGGCCGCATTGGCATGGTATGTGTCCCGGGAGGCAGCGCAGGTCAGTGACGAGGCCGCGCTGGAAGAGGTTGAAGAAGAGGAGACGCAGGCACCGCAGGACGTGGGCTGGGATGATGTGGGGCAGGTGGATCCGCTGGGACTGGAAGTGGGGTATCGTCTCATTCCGCTGGTGGACAAGAATCAGGGCGGCGAACTGCTGGATCGTATCAAAGGGGTGCGGCGCAAGCTGTCGCAGGAACTGGGTTTCCTCATTCCCCCGGTGCATATTCGTGACAACCTGGAGCTCAAGCCGACCCAGTATCGCATTCAGGTCATGGGGGTTACCGCCGGCGAGGGTGAGGTCTATCCGGACCGGGAGCTCGCCATCAATCCGGGCCAGGTATATGGCGAGGTGGAGGGCATCCCAACCAAGGATCCCGCTTTCGGGCTGGATGCGCTGTGGATCAGTCCATCGGAGCGGGATCATGCCCAGGCCATGGGCTACACCGTGGTGGATGCCAGCACGGTCATAGCGACCCACCTGAGTCAGATCATTCAGGAGTATGCCTGGCAGCTGCTCGGTCCTGATGAAGTGCAGAAGCTGCTGGACCGCGTGCGCGAGCACTCGCCAAAACTGGTGGAGGAGCTGGTACCGGACAAACTGCCGCTGGCAACTGTGGTGAAGGTATTGCAGAACCTGCTGCGTGAAAAGGTGCCGATTCGCGATCTGCGCACCATCCTGCAGACGCTTAATGAATACGCCACGCAGACACAGGATCCCGAGCAACTCACCCAATACGTGCGTGCGGCTCTGGGGCGTGCCATCGTTGACATGCTGGCGCCGGGGGATGCGCCACTGCACGTGATTACGCTGGATCCGTCTCTGGAGCAGCTGCTGCTGCAGGCGGCACAGAACTCCCCGCCGGGACAGATCACCATCGATCCGGGACTGGCCGAACGGCTCTATACCGCGCTGGCAGAGCAGGTGCAGCAGCTGGAAACTCAGGGACACACGCCGGTCCTGCTGGTGGCACCGCAGATCCGTGCCGCACTGGCGCGGCTGTTCCGCTACAGCCTGCCCAATCTGCACGTGCTCGCCTATACGGAAGTGCCGGAAAACCGCCAGATCAATGTGGTGGCATCCGTTGGCCAGCAGCACAACGCTGAAGGGGCATCCCCATGAAAATGCGTCGTTTTGTTGCCCCCACGCTCAAGGCGGCGCTGGCGGAAGTCAAGGCAACCCTGGGGCCGGATGCGGTCATCCTCTCCTCGCGGCAGGAAAACGGTCAGTACGAAGTGGTGGCTGCCATGGATGATGTCGAGGCCCCGGTTTCGCTGGAGCGCCCTGCTGCCCCTCGGGCACCTGCCAACAGTGCTGAGCTGGAACGACTCTCGTCCGAGCTGCAGTACATGCGTCAATTGCTGGAGCAGCAGATGGCCGGATTGGCGTGGGGTCAGGCCGAGCAGCAGGCACCCCAGCGCGTTTTTCTTTTGAAAAAACTGCTGAATATGGGCATCGGCTGGGAGCTGGCCCAAAGCTTGCTTCAGCAGGTTGAGCCGATTACAGATGAAGATGCGGCGTGGTCGCAACTGCTTGGGCTGGTTGCTCAAGGGCTGAAGCCCAGCGAGCGGGACATTAGCCGGCAGGGCGGTATCGTTGCGCTGGTGGGACCAACCGGTGTAGGCAAGACCACCACCATCGCCAAGCTGGCAGGCCGTTTCGTCATGCGACAGGGCGCGAGCCAGCTGGCGCTGGTGACCACCGATTGCTATAAAATAGGGGCGCAGGCGCAATTGCAGACCTTTGCGGACCTGATGGGCGTGCCGGTGCATGTGGCTCGGGATCAGAGTGAACTGGTCACGCTGCTGATGGGTCTGCGCGGCAAGAAACTGGTGCTGATCGATACGGCAGGCATGAGCCAGAGGGACATTCGCATTGCCCAGCAGGCGACCAACCGACAGGGAGGGGGCTTGCCGGTGCGCAATCTGCTCGTGCTCTCGGCAGCCACGCCGCTGAAGGTGATGCGCGAAGTGGTTGAGGCCTTCGGGCAGTTGAAGCTGGATGGCCTTCTGTTCACCAAGCTTGATGAAGCCACCCAGCTGGGCAGTGCGCTGACGCTGGCGACGGAAACCGGCCTGCCGCTGACCTACTTTTCCGAAGGGCAGCGGGTGCCGGAAGATCTGCAGGTCGCGGATCCGCAGGAATTGATCGATCGCGCCATCGTATTGGGGGCGCAGCAGACGGACGAACGCGCCGACATGGCGTTCAAACTGGGATTGGGCAAGGAGTATTTCGATGCACACTGATCAGGCGGCAGGACTGCGCGCCATGCAGAAAAAGCCGGCAGGAAGCACGTCGAATCCCACTGCAGCGGCGGCGAAAAAAACGGCCCCCGAAAAAGTCGGGGACCCCCCCTCTGGCAAGCCGGTGCGTGTGATTGCCGTCACCAGCGGCAAGGGCGGTGTGGGTAAGACAAATGTCTCCGTCAATCTTGGTGTGGCCCTGAGCGCGAAGGGCAACCGGGTTCTGCTCATGGACGCAGACATGGGGCTGGCCAATGTGGACATCATGCTGGGGTTGAGCCCGCAATATAACCTGTCTCACGTGCTGGATGGCCAGAAAAGCCTGCGCGAGGTGATTGTAGAGGGGCCGGGCGGCCTCAAGGTCATTCCGGCCGCGTCGGGCGTCAAGCGTATGGCGGAGCTGAGTGCACTGGAGAATGCAGGCATCGTGCACGCCTTTTCCGAGCTTGCCAACGATCTGGATGTGCTCATTGTGGATACGGCGGCAGGCATTGCCAGCAGTGTGGCAACCTTTTGCCAGGCAGCGCAGGAAGTGGTGGTGGTCGTGTGCGACGAACCGGCTTCACTGACTGACGCCTACGCACTGATCAAGGTGCTCAACCGGGATTATCAGCTTAATCATTTCCGCGTGCTGGCCAATATGGCCCAGAGCGAGCAGCATGGGCGCAAACTGTTTCTGAAGCTGGCGACCGTAACCGAGCGTTTTCTGGACAACGTGCAGCTGGAGTATCTGGGTACGGTTCCGTTTGACCCGGCGCTGAAAGAAGCCGTGCAGAAACAGGTGCCCGTTACCCTTTATAATCCCACCAGCGTATCTGCCGGCGCCTTCCGGCAGATTGCCGAACAGGTCAATCGCTGGCCGGTGCCACAGGGGGCCACCGGGTATATTCAGTTTTTCGTGGAAAACCTGTTTCAGGGATAGGAGAGCCAGTAGCGGATGAAGGGCGCAAGCGCATACGAAAAAGTGGCTCGAAGTAGCTCACCTGAACTGGGTGATGTGGAGAGTTATCTGCCGTTGGTTAAACGCATTGCCTGGCACTTGAAAGGACGCCTTCCGGAAAGTGTGCTGGTGGATGATCTGATCCAAGCAGGAGTGCTGGGGCTGATCGAGGCCATGCAAAATTTCCGCAACGATCAGGGCGCCACCTTCGAAACCTATGCCGGTATCCGCATTCGTGGTGCCATGCTCGACGAAATTCGTCGCGGCGACTGGACGCCCCGCTCCGTGCACAAGAAGGCCCGAGAGGTCAGTGAGGCCATTGCAGTGGTCGAAGCACGGGAGGGGCGTGAAGCGCGGGACGAAGAAGTGGCCGAGGTGCTGGGGCTGACCCTGACCGAGTATCATAAGATCCTTCAGGATACCAATTCGGCCCAGCTGCTTTCCATAGATGAGCCGGATCACGACGAGTTGAACGAAGATCAGCTGGTGTCCCACGGTCCAACCCCCTTGCGGGAAGTGATGGATGATGCCTTTCAGAATGCGCTGGCGGAAGAAATTGGCCGCCTGCCTGAAAAGGAAAAGCTGGTGATGGCACTGTATTACGACGAAGAACTGAACCTGAAGGAAATTGGCGAAGTGCTGGGTGTGAGCGAGTCGCGCGTCAGCCAGCTGCACAGCCAGGCCATCAAGCGTCTGCGGGCGCGCCTGAAGAACTGGATATAACAGACGGGAGAATCGAATGAATATCGATCGCGATATCAACATTTTGGTGGTGGATGACTTTTCCACCATGCGTCGAATCGTGAAGAACCTGCTCAAGGAGTTGGGCTTCAAAAACTTTGACGAGGCCGATGATGGCGCCACCGCATGGCCCATGGTGCAGAGCGGCAAGTATCAGTTAATCGTCAGCGACTGGAACATGCCAAAAATGACCGGCATCGAGCTGCTCAAGCGTGTGCGTGCGGACGAAAAACTGAAGGATACCGCCTTCCTGCTGATTACCGCCGAAGCCAAGAAGAGCCAGATTCTGGAAGCAGCACAGGCCGGGGTGGATGGCTATATCGTCAAGCCCTTTACTGCCGCGACACTGGCTGAGAAATTGGAAAAGGTGTTTGAACGCTACAACGCCCGCATGGCGAAGAAAAAGCAGGCTGGTGCCGCCAAATAAAAAGATTATAAAAAGATTAAAGATTAAAGATTAAAGATTAAAGATTAAAGATTAAAGATTAAAGATTAAGGCATCACGCGTCCGACCAGAAAACGAAAGGATCCCCCATGGACACCAAACTGACCGCCAAAATGAAGGATCGGCTCAACCAGTTGTGCAAAGCGGTTGCAGCCAATGACATGGAACAGATCGAGCACCATCTGGACTGGCTGACCGTCCTTCACGAAATCAAAGTGGCCGAACAGCTGAAAGATTTGAAGCAGATGCTTGATGTGGCCGGCTCTGAAGATGAGCAGGGCAATATTATCGAAGCCAGCGCCCAATTGAGCGATGCGGCGGAACGCCTGAAATACATTCTGGAAGAAACGGAAAAGTCCGCCAACACCAGTCTTGATATTGCGGATGAGCTCAGCGAAGGCCTGCACACCCTGCTGGAGAAGGCAGACAGTGATGAAGACAGGGCGCTGATTCAGATCATGCTCAAGCGCACCCAGGACCTGGTGATGGCGCAGGAATATCAGGATCTGACCGGCCAGATTCTCAAGCGCATGATTCCTGCGTTGGCGGAAATGAACCAGATTCTTGACACGCTAGTGAAGGCAACCGGGACAGAAAAGCCCTCCCGAAACGAGGACATCATGAAAGGGGTAGGGCCCAATGTTACAGCCAAGAGCAAACAGGACAGTGTGTCCTCTCAGGATGAGGTGGATGATCTGCTTGATTCGCTCGGGATTTGATCGTTTTCGTCAAAAGGGGCTTCGGCCCCTTTTTCGTTATATGGCATGAGCCTTGCTTTATTCCCCGCGTCCAACGTCAAAAATTACACAGGGAGCAAGCCGTGGACGAAGACATTTTGCAGGACTTTCTCGCCGAAGCGCAGGATCTTCTGGAGCAGTTGAACGAACAGCTGGTGGACCTTGAACAGGTCCCGGATGATATCGAGCTGCTCAACGCCATCTTTCGTGCGTTCCATACCATCAAGGGGGGAGCCGGGTTTATCGGCATCAAGCCGCTGGTAGAGGTGTGCCATCGCGCGGAAAATGTGTTCGACAAGATTCGCAACAGCGAGATGACCTATACGCCTGAGGTGGCGGACATCATCCTGCAGGTGTACGACACCATTACCGACATGATCAATCGCCTGCAGGAGGGGGAGCGCGAATTTGAAGACGTGGATCCCGACCTGCTTGCCCGGCTGGATGCCCTGGTCAAGGGCGGTTCGGCGACGCCTTCCGAAAGCACAGAGTCGTCATCCGCATCGGATACCACCATGAGCGAAACGGCTGCTGTGGCCGAGGTACCGCTGGAATTGCCGGAAGACTGGGATCCGGATGATGACATTACCGATGAAGAATTTGAATTGCTGCTGCAGATGCGCGAGCAAAAGCTGGCGGCCGGAGAAGTCGGCGCAGACGACGACAACAAGGCGCTCGCCGAAGTGCCGCTGGAGTTGCCGGAAGGGTGGGATCCCGACGAAGACATTACCGATGAAGAATTCGAGCAGCTGCTGCAGATGCGTGAAGAGAAGCTTTCACAGGTGGAAAGCGCTGCCGAGTCGGATGGGGCAGACCACGTTGAACCCGAGCCGGCCCCAGCTGAAACGGGTACTTCTTCTCAGCCAGCTGCCGTTGCTGAACATTCACAAATCAGGCAAGTGAACGAGGAACCTGCCATGCCTGCGGATAAAACAAAGGCGGCCGAGCCAAAGGCCGAATCGACTGCACCGGCTGCCAAGTCTGAAAGTACGGTGCGCGTGGACACCAAGCGGCTGGATGAGATCATGAACCTGGTGGGTGAGCTGGTATTGGTGCGCAACCGCCTGCTCACGCTGCGCAATGGTCAGGAAGTGGATCTGGAAGAGATTTCCAATGCGGTGTCAAATCTGGATCATGTCACCACCGACCTGCAGGCCGCCGTGATGAAAACGCGCATGCAGCCGGTCAAGAAAGTATTTGGTCGCTTCCCGCGCGTGGTGCGTGACCTGGCCCGCAAGCTGGGTAAGCAGATCGAGCTGGAACTGCGCGGTGAAGATACCGATCTGGACAAGAACCTGGTGGAAGCCTTGGCAGATCCCCTGGTGCACCTGGTGCGCAACTCCGTTGACCATGGCATCGAGCCGCCTGAAGAGCGTATCAAGGCGGGCAAACCGCCTGTGGGACATATCATTCTCGCGGCGGAACAGGAGGGGGATCATATCCTCCTATCCATCACCGACGATGGCCGCGGCATGGACCCTGAAAAGCTCAAGCGCAAGGCGATTGAAAAGGGGCTGATCGACGAGATGACCGCTGCGCAGATGAGCGACAAGGAAGCATTTGAGCTGATCATGGCGCCCGGTTTCTCTACTGCGGAAACCATCAGCGATATTTCTGGCCGGGGTGTGGGTATGGATGTGGTCAAGAGCATGATTACCCGCCTGAACGGCAGTATCGAGATCGATTCCGTGCAAGGTCAGGGAACGCAGATCAAGATTCGCGTGCCGCTGACGCTGGCGATTCTGCCGACGCTGATGGTGGCCTTCGGCGAGGACAGCTATTCCATTCCTCTGACCAGTGTGCAGGAGATCTTCGACTACAACCCCGATGAAACCAACCGCATAGATGGACAGATGATGGTGCAGCTGCGCGAACGCAGCATTCCTCTGTATTTCCTGCAGGAGTGGCTGGCGCCGGATATCGAACCGCAGCCCGAGGGCAATGAAGCCGAGCGGGACAAGGTGGTGATCGTCAACGTAGGCGGCCAGCGTGTTGGGCTGGTGGTGCAGCAGGTCAAGGGCCAGGAAGAGGTGGTTATCAAGCCGCTGGGCGTCATGCTGCAGAAAGTGGCCGGCTATGCAGGCGCCACCATCACCGGCAATGGCAGTATTGCCCTGATTCTGGATCTGCCGGGCGTGCTGCAACGCTACAATCAAATGCATTGAGGGACAGACAATGGAAGTGACAGAAGCCATGCAGAACGAACCTTACCTGACCCCCGCGGAAGCGGCAGAAGAAGAAGCCATCGGACCCATGCAGCGGTGCGTGCTGTTTAATCTGGACCGGGAAACCTACGGCATCGACGTGTCCAACATCCGTGAAGTGCTGCGTGTGGGTCGCATCCGCAAGGTGCCGGGCGCTGATCCGCGCCTGCTGGGCGTGATCAACGTGCGCGGTGTGATTGTGACTGTGGCGGACATGCGCCGCATGATTGACGTGCCGGTATCGGACCTGACCCACGAAAGCCGCATCATCATTGTAGAACTGGAAGAAGATTGCCCGGTAGGGCTGCTGGTGGATCGTGTGCAGGAAGTGCGCGATATTCCGGAAAAGCGCATTGAGCCGCTGGGATCCAGTCAGGAAGACAATAGTCGCTACATCCAGGGTATCGCCCACTATCGCGATCAGGTCATTATCCTGGTGGATGTGCCCAGCCTGTTCGAATCCTAGGCGGAGATGGCCGAATAATTACTTGAAAACCCTGGTGCGAGCCAGATCCAGCGCATGGCAGATAATCGCCGTGCCGGCGATCAGGCGGGGCCCAGGTCGTTGGGTCAGATCGGCCGGGACAGGAAAAAGAGCCCCCCGCTTAACCACGTCCATAAAAGCGCGCTTGCGCTGCCATGTTTTCAGCCAGCGCTGTTGCAATGTCGGTTCTCCCCCCAATAGCACCACCTGTGGATTGCGAGCCAGCAGACTCTCTTCCATAACGGTAATGCTGGGGCGGCTGACATCGTCGTAAATGTTGATGCCGCCGCACAGGTGAATGGCCTGGTCGATAAAATGACCATGGCCAATGGTCATCAGGGGCGGTTCCCAGATTTCGTAAAAGACGCGAATAGGCGGACGCCTGCCAAAAGTGTGCAGTAATGCCTTTAGCTGATTTGTCAGGACACGCGCCACGTTTTTAGCCTGCGCCTGTGTTCCCAGCCGAATTCCCAGTTGTCGAATGATTTGAGGAATATCTTCCAGTCGCTTTGGGGAGACATCCAGCAGCGGCAGGTTGAGCATCCGCAGTTTTTGGAGCACCCTGGCAGACAGACCCCCTGACCAGTAGACCACCAGATCCGGCCGCAGCTGTATCAGCCGTTCGATATTTACCGCTGCGTAGCTACCCACATGAGGCAGTTTTTTCAATTGCGCTGGAAAGTCGGTATGGTCTACCACAGCGATAATGCGATCGCAACCACCCGCCGCACAGACCAGCTCACCGGCATGGGGGGCCAGCACCACGATCCGTTGAGGTGGTGCGCCCAGCACTGCAGTGGTGCAGAGAAGCCATAAAAAAAGCCCCGCAAGGGGGGCTTTAACTCCTCGTTTTATCATCAGAACTTCCCGCGCAGGCCAACGCGCCATTGGAAGCCGCCAGTGTTGTAGCCGTATTGAGGTGGTGTCTGCTGATCGGCAGCAGTGTAGTAATCCACGTCGAATAGATTGATGGCTTTGGCATAGAGGCTGAAATGACGATTAAGGGCATAGTCGGCCTTGACGTTGACCAATGTATAGTTACCCAGGTTCTTGCCGCTGGAGCCGTCGGTGTCATGGTAATCACCCATGTGCTGGACTTCCGTACCCAGATGCCATTTGCTGAAGCCATAGTAATCGAGAGTCAGCGTGCCTTTGTCATGAGGGACCCGGGCCAGGAAAGTATCGTTTTTATCTCGTGCATCCAGCCAGGCATAATTCAGCCCCACATCCCAGTCGCCCCAGCCACCGCTGTAGCTGAATTCCCAGCCGCTGAAGCGGTTTTTACCCTTGGCGTTGGTGTAGTAGTCATTTGGCCAGGTGCCTGCATAGATAATGGCATCTTCAATGGACTGATCATAATAAGTTAATGTGGCACCAAAAGCGCTAATGCCCAGATCCCAGCCTTTGCCAGCTTCAGGTTTCAGATTCTGTGTGGCACCATAGCTGACCTGGAAAGGGGTTGGGGCGTTGTAACTGGTGCCGTAATTGCCCTGTAGGCTGAATGTCTCAAAGGGAAGCTTGAAGCCAAGTTTACCGGTGGTGGCGTCCTTGAACTTGTCAAAGTGATCCGTGCGTAATGCTTCGGTCAATTGCAGACGACCCAGTGTGTGCACGTGGGTGATGCCGGCATAGTCGTGCCAATAGGCATCTTTGTTACCTTGCAGACGCTCGTTGCCTGCGGTCAACTGGAGGGTGCTGTGTGGTGTATAGGTATAACCGGCCAGCCCGCTCCAGCGGGTGAGATTGCCGTGGGATGAATAGGGACCCCAGCTGGAGTAGCTGGTGCGCTCAATGGTGTATTCGGACACGCTCAGCTTCAGATTCAGACCGCCGTGTTGAAAGGCATACCAGGCACGTTTATTCAGCAGGTCGCGTTCGTTATGCGTGGCTGTCTGTTCAGGATTGTTGCTGTCATCAAATTCGGCATTGGCCGTCGTGTGCTGCAGCGATACACCCAATGCATGTCCTTTGCGGGGTGACACGCTTGCCTTGAACAGCACATCATCCTGCCGGAAGCCGTCCTTTTCATTGTGCTTGCCGGCGCTGCCGTATTTCTTGACTGCCGTATAACCTTCTGTATTGACACTGGAGAGGCTGGCCAACAGGCTGTAGCGTTCTGTTTTCTTACTGGCTGTGGCACTGATACGGCGCGTGTTTTCGCTGCCACCTTCCACGAGAAGCGTTTGATGACCTGCTTGGCGGGTAATGATATTGATGACCCCGGCCGAGGCGTTGCTGCCCCAGATGCCCGATTGGGGTCCCAGCACTACTTCGATGCGTTCTACCTGATCCAGGGAAAGGTTCTCGATTGTGGGGGACAGGGTTGTTCCACCCGGATCGGCAACCATCTGGCCGTCGATCATGAAAAGAATGCCTTTCCCGTCTTGCCCACGCATGCGCACGGTTGTCAGAGTGCCAGGGCCCCCGGCGCGGTTGAAGCTCACACTGGGTAAACTGGTCAGTGCATCGGTCAGTGTTTCCCAGCCGCGCGTGTCGATTTCCTCACGGGTAATCACGTAGGTGGGACTGGTGACACTGGATATGGGCTGTTCCAGGTTATTGGCCGTGACCACAATCGGGTCCAGCTGTTCAGCGTATGCCGGCGTATACAGGATGCTCGCAATCGTTGCAGAAAGCAGATGTCTTTTCATGTTTCGGGTCCTTTGTTGTCACGCAACAAAGGCAAGGGGAGGCCTGCACGTCATGACCGTGCCGTACCCACCATTGCCCGCCGCAATGTGGTTGATGTGCTTGCATCAGGCCGGTCTCCGGGCTGAGGAGCCATTCCGCTGCGCCTTCCCGGCGGTTGGCCAGTGGCGTTGTGCAGCGTCTTCTCCATCACCGTTGCGGGGGCAGCGTCGGACTTGCACCGAACTTCCCGATTATCCCGTACAGGGCACCTGATGCGCTTTTGAGGGCGCGTATTGTACAGCGTTTCGTGTTGAATGCAAAATCAAGGGGTTAGCAGGCTTTTGAGGCAGGCGAGATAAGCCTGTTCATCAGGTGGTCGTTGGCTGCGCTGCGCCTGCCAGAGCGCTTCGCCCAGGCAGTCCATCATGCGATGTTCGGCTTCGTGGGATCCGCCGGACTGTAGCGCCAGCCGGTTGAAAACATGGCGGATGCCCTGCGGGCGATCGGTGGCGATCTGTTCGCGCAGGGCCAGGTGCATGCCCATGTGCAAAAACGGGTTTACCTCGCCGCTTTCCGGCAGGAATTCGCGCTGCATGGCTTTTTCCGTCAACAGGGCTTGGTACTCAGGGTGCTCTGAAATAATCTCCACCACCTGCTGTGACAATGGGTCCAGTGGCTCGCCGCGTTGGCTTTTCTGCCAGGCATCCACCCAGAATTTGCGCAGTTGATCACGGTCTTGTGTAAACACGGTTACTCCACGTACTTGCTTTTGTCGGGGAATTCGCACAGGTCGTAAATGCAGCATTTGCCGCATTTTGGCTTGCGCGCCGTGCAGGTATAGCGGCCATGCAGGATAAGCAGGTGGTGTGCATCCTTCAGGTGGCGCTTGGGCGTGACCTTCATGAGCCTGTCTTCCACTTCACGCACCGTCTTGCCGGGTGCCAGCCCGGTTCGATTGGCTACACGGAAGATATGGGTGTCCACGGCGATCACCGCTTCGCCAAATGCCGTATTGAGTATCACATTGGCGGTCTTGCGGCCTACACCCGGCAGGGCTTCCAGTTCCTTGCGTGTGCGCGGGATCTGCCCGCCGTAGCGTTCCACAAGAATGCGGCTGGTTTCAATAATGTTTTTTGCCTTGGTGTTATACAGCCCGATGGTCTTAATGTATTCCTTCAGGCCTTCCTCGCCAAGCTCAAGCATCTTTTCAGGCGTACTGGCCACCTTGAACAGCTTTTCCGTCGCCTTGTTAACGCCCTTGTCGGTAGCCTGGGCAGAGAGGATGACGGCTACCAGCAGTTCGAACGGGTTGCTGTAGTTGAGCTCAGTAGTAGGGTTGGGAATGCATTCCGCCAGGCGGTCAAAGATGGCTTCACGCTTTTTCTGGTTCATGGGAAGGCATGTTTTCCGCTTGAGGCTGGGCGTGCAGTCGTTCTTCACGGCGTAGCTCAATCCATTGCTTGATGGCAACGAGGATGCCCAAGCCAAGGAATGCGCCGGGGGGCAGGGCGGCGAGCAGGACACCGTGCGGATTGTCCGTAAGATGCAGCGTCCATGCCTTTGCGGTTGGGCCAAAGAGCAGCTCTGCCTGATCCAGCAGGGTGCCTTGCGCCAGCAGTTCGCGCATGCCGCCGAGCACGACCAATACAATCAGAAACCCGATCCCCATGGCCAGGCCATCCACGGCGGATTCGAGCACCGGGTTGCGCGAGGCAAAGGCTTCGGCGCGGCCAAGAATGACGCAGTTGGTCACGATCAGCGGAATAAAGATGCCGAGGATGCCGTGCAGGGTGTGCATATAGGCGTCCATGACCATGTCAATAATGGTGACGGCTGTGGCGATAATCCCGATGAAGATGGGGATGCGCACTTCACGGGGCACATGGGCACGGATCAGCGAGACCAGCACATTGGAAACCACCAGCACCACGAGCGTGGCAATGCCCAGTCCAAGGCCGTTGATGGCGTTATTGGTGACCGCCAGCATGGGACAGAGCCCCAGCAGGGCAACCAGCGCCTGGTTATTGTTCCACAGCCCTTCGTAAACGATTTCGCGCAAGCGTTCCAAGGTCATGGCTGCCAGATCCTGTCTTGATACTGTTGATAAAACGCAAGTGCCTTTTTCACCGCCTTGACCACGGCGCGTGGAGTGATCGTGGCACCGGTAAACTGATCAAAGATGCCGCCGTCCTTTTTAACGTGCCACTGTGCTTCATTTTCTGGCGTGAGCCGTTTGCCGTCAAAGGAAAGGATCCACGGTGATTTTTTAAGTTCGATTTTATCGCCCAGACCCGGGGTTTCACGATGTTCAAGCACACGCACCCCCGCAATGCGTCCATCAGCGTAGATGCCAACCAAGAGGTGTATGTCGCCGCTATAGCCGTCAGGGGCAATGGTTTCAAACACAACGCCCACCGGCTTTCCATTCTTGCGGGCACGGTAGAGGGTAACGGGCTTGTCGGTACCCAGCAATTCCGGTGCCCTAATCATTACCGTATCCTGCAGGAGATCGTTGTCGTAGGCCGTCTGCGGAATAGTCTCGTTGAGTTGGCTTTTCAAAGTCTCCACGCGTGCCTGCTCAATTTTGGGTTCCAGCCAAGCGCGCACTGCCACCAGCACAATAATGGCCAGGCCAATGAACAGCACCATTTTTCCAGTGGCCTGGCGGATATGGCGGAGGAGCTCTTCCCGTGGCGTACTCATTTGCTGTACCCCTTGACGCGTGGTTGCGTGTACTGGTCGATCAGCGGGACAAAGATATTCATCAGCAGTACGGCAAAGGCAATGCCGTCCGGGTAGCCACCCCAGGTGCGAATCACATAGACCAGCACACCGATGCCCATGGCATAGATCAGTCGTCCCTTGGGCGTGGCGGCCGCCGTGACCGGATCGGTAATGATAAAGAAGGCCGCCAGCATTGTGCCACCGGAGAGCAGATGGAACAGGGGCGGGGCATAGTGAGCGGGGTCGATGGTGTGGAAGATCCACGCCAGCAGCGCCAGCGTGCCAAGAAAACCGACCGGATACTGCCAGCGAATGGTGCGCGTCCACAACAGATAAAGACCACCGAGCATGAAGGCAATATTGACCTGGATCCAGCCGTGTCCGGCAATGCCGTTCCATATGGTCTGGCTGTGGCTCAGCACATCGTGAACCGTGCCGCCGTTATGCAGACCGGTTTTGACATGATCCAGCGGGGTGGCGCCAGTCACCTGATCGATGAGTCCCTGTGGAAGATGACCGGTAAAGATTTTGATCATGGAATCCATGATGCTGAGCGTGTGGCCGCTGACAGCGCTGGGCAGGGTCCACTGGGTCATTTCCGCAGGGAAGGAGACCAGCAGGAAGGCATAGCCAAGCATGGCCGGGTTGAATGGGTTGTAGCCCAGCCCGCCATACAGGTGCTTGCCAAAAATCAGGGCGAAGGAGACGCCCACCACAATCAGCCACCAGGGACTTTCGGGTGGAATACAGAAGGTGAGGCCCGTCACGGTGATGACGGCACTGCCGTCCAGCAGGAAGGGTTTCACAGGACGGCCGCGCAGGTGCAGCATGGCGTACTCCACCACTAGCCCGGTCATCATGGCCAGCATCCACTGTACGGCAATGCCCCAGCCAAAATAGTAGATATGGACCAGCAGAGGCAGGATGGATGCTATCTGCACCTGCATCATCACCTTGCCGACAGACGCATCGGCATGGGTAAAGGGGGCGCCGGCCGGCGGCCAGAGATTACCGTTGTTGCTCATGTGTCGTTATGCTCACTGTTCTGTTGGGCCTTGCGGGCTCGCAGTGCGGCTGCCCGTTTGCGCGCAGCCTCCATGGCGGCCTTGCGTTTGGAGTCGCGAGAAGGGGGGTCCCCGACTTTTTCGGTGTCGCGTTTTTCGGTGGCTGAAGGCGTGGCTGCAGAAGTGGGGTTTTGAGCCGTTTGAGCATTTTCAACGGGTGTTTGGTCCTTGCCGGCTGGTGTTTCCTCTCCAGTCTCCTGTTTCTGTTGGCGAAGAGCCGCTGCACGGCGCCTGGCCGCTTCCATGGCGGCCAGGCGGCGATCTGCCTGTGCAGTTTCCTCTGTTGCCTGATCGGAACCGGGGGGCGTGCTGGTATCAGTAGAGGATGCGGCTTCCTGTGCCTTTTTGGCGCGTTGTGCCGCGGCGCGCTTGCGTGCAGCCTCCATGGCGGCCTTGCGTTTCGCGTCGGCGCAGAGGGGGTCCCCGACTTTTTCGGAAGGCGTTTTTTCGGTTGCCGAGTCGGTGGACGCCTTTTGGGCTTTCAGGGCTTCGGCACGGCGTTTTGCCGCTTCCATGGCAGCCTTGCGCTTCTCTTCCGGGCTTTGGGCCGGTTCGTCTGATGTATCAGCTTTTCGTTTGGCGGCAGCGCGCTTGCGTGCAGCCTCCATGGCGGCTTTGCGCTTGGCTGCGGTATCATCCGTTGCGGTCGGACCGGATTCCTTCGCAGCACGGGCCTTTGCCGCTGCGATGGCGCGTTCGCGGGCGGACAGTCCCGCTGACTGGGCATCCACGGACGGTGTGCTTTGGGCGGCCTGCTTCTTGACGGCTTCCTTCTTCGCCTTGAGGCGTGCTTCCTTTTCCGCTTTTTCTCGTTCCAGTCGAGCCAGATGGGCTTCATGGCGTCGGCGGGCGTGTTCCTGAAATGCCTGCTCTTCGCGCAGCTTGCGAATCTCGCCCTTAGCGTGACGATAATACTGCACCAGTGGAATATGGCTGGGGCAGACAAAACTGCAGCAGCCGCATTCGATACAGTCAAACAGGTGCAGCTTTTCCACCTTGTCCCATTCGTGAGCATGGGCGTGCCAGTACATCTGCTGGGGCAGCAGGTTGACCGGGCAGGCATCCATGCATTCCCCGCAACGGATGCAAGGCATGGCCGGGGTGATCGGTTGCGGCGGATTGGCAAGGATGCAGTTGGTGGTCTTGATCACCGGCACCTGCGTATTGACCACTTCGTGTCCCATCATGGGGCCGCCCATGATGAGGGGGTAGTCAAGTGGCTGTTTGGGTTTGGCGACGTTGGCCAGGGCTTCGAAGGGGGTGCCCAGCAGCGCTTCGATATTCATGGGCTCAGCCAGCCCTTCGCCGCTGACGGTCACCAGGCGGCTGACAAGCGGCTCGTGGTACTCGGCTGCGCGATAAATGGCGGCCGCTGTGGCCACGTTGAACATCAGCAGCCCCACATCCACGGCATGGGCCTTGGCTGGCACCTCGATACCGGTGAGCTGTTCGGTGAGCTGCTTTTGTCCTCCCATGGGATACACCGTGGGCACGGCCTGAATGTCGACGCCGGTGCCCTCAGCTGCCTGGCGCATGGCCTTGAGGGCAAATGGCTTGTTGTCCTCGATCCCAACGATGATTTTTTCTGCTCCAATGCACTCGGCCACTTTTAGCGCACCCTGAATGATGTCGTGCGGGCGTGTCTGCATGAGCAGATCGTCGCAGGTGATGTAGGGCTCACATTCGGCGCCATTGATCAGCAGGGTATGAATCTGCCCCTGCTTTGTGGGCAGTTTGCGCCATGAGGGGAAGCCGGCGCCACCCATCCCCACGATGCCAGCCTGCAGGATCATCTTCTTGAGCGAGGCCGGGCAGGTGGGCGTTTGAATGGCAACGGGCATGTCGCCCGCTTCGTCCTGACCATCAGGTTCGATCACGATGCACCAGTCCGGCAGGCCGGAGGGATGAGGCAGTGGGCGCTTTTCAATGGCCTTGACCGTGCCTGACGTCGGCGCATGCACGGGTACGGACAGTCCCGGTGCCGGTTTGGCGATCTGCTGGAATTTGCGCACACGTTCTCCCACTTTGACAGTGGGGATGGCCGGAACGCCCACATGCTGCTGCAGTGGTAGAATCAGTTCGTCCGGCAGGATGGGCGCGTGCAGGGGATGACGCGCGGAAAGTTCTTTCTTGTACTGTGGGTAAACGCCACCGGGAAAGCGCTTGAGCCAGCGCCTGGCCATGGGGTACAGATAGGCAAGGCCACGAATAAGCGTTTCTTTCAGGCTCATGGGTGTGCCCCCTTGACCGGTGGGGTGACGGTCGGTACCAGTTTTTCCGGATCGGGCCAGATCCAGTCGCGAGGTGTGACCGGCTCCGGTCGCATTTCAATGCAGTCGGTCGGGCACACGGGCACGCACAGCTCGCAACCGGTGCATTCCTTGAGAATGACGGTATGTACGGCCTTGGTGGTGCCGACAATGGCATCGACCGGGCACGCCTTGATACAGTGCATGCAGCCGATGCAGTCGTCCTCGTGGATAAAGGCCACCTTGTGACCCACGATTTCTTCACCGTCTTCGGCGGCCTTCAGCGGTTTGGGATCCACATGCATGATTTCGGCGATCTTGAGCATGACCGCCTCGCCCCCGGGTGTGCACTGGTTGATATCCGCTTCACCGTTGGCAACGGCTTCGGCATAGGGGCGGCAGCCAGGATAGCCACACTGGCCGCACTGGATCTGCGGCAGTACACTGTCGATTTCTTCCACAATGGGGGGCTCTTCCACCTTGAAGCGCACTGCCGCATAACCGAGCAGGGCACCGATAACCAGAGCAAGGGCGAGGAAGATGAGAATGGCTGAAAGCATGGGCTATTTCACCAGTCCGCTGAAGCCCATGAACGCCAGCGACATCAGTCCGGCGGTAATCAGCGCGATGGGGGCACCTTGGAATGGACGCGGGACGTCGGCCACGGCGATGCGTTCACGCATGGCGGCAAAGGCAACCAGCACCAAGGTAAAGCCCAGCGAGGCGCCGAGACCGTAAAAGGCCGATTCAATGAAATTGTTCTGCTCGCCCACGTTCAACAGCGCCACCCCCAGCACGGCGCAGTTGGTGGTGATCAGCGGCAGGTAGATCCCCAGCACCTGATAGAGCGCAGGACTGGTCTTGTGGATCGCCATTTCGGTAAAGCCGACCACGGCCGCGATGGCAATGATGAAGGCGATGGTTTTCAGGTAGGCAAGATCAAAGGGGATGAGAAGATACTGATAAATCAGGTAGCTGAGCACGGAACTTAACGTCAGCACGAAGGTCGTTGCCAGCCCCATGCCCAGTGCGGCATCGGTTTTTTTGGAAACGCCCATGAAGGGACACAGGCCGAGGAATTTCACCAGCACGAAGTTGTTGACCAGAATGGTGCTCAACAAAATCAATGCATATTCGGTCATGGCAGTGTCCTGTGTCGATTCATGCAGATTGTAGCCTGCAAAGCCCCATGGGGGATAAGCCTTTTTAATCTCTCCCCATCAGTGGATGCGGTCGCCCGGTCTGGCCCCTTCATCGGGGGAGAGAATATGGATCTCCTTGCCGCCCGGGCCCGCTGCCAGCACCATGCCTTCCGATACGCCAAAGCGCATCTTGCGCGGTTTGAGGTTGGCGACCATGACGGTAAGTCGGCCCTCCAGCTCTTCCGGCGCATACGCGGACTTGATACCGGCAAAAACGGTGCGCGTTTCAAAGCCAATGTCCAGTGTCAGCTTCAGCAGCTTGTTCGCCTCCGGCACGGCCTCTGCCTTGACGATGCGCGCAACGCGCATGTCCACCTTCATGAAGTCGTCGATGGTGATTTGCGGCACCAGTGGTTCAAAATCGGCTTCTTCAGACGAGGCTTCTTTCTGGGGTGCGGCTTTTGCCGAAGACGACTGTTGCAGGGTTGCCTTTGAGGCTTCAACCATTTTTTCGATGCGATCCATCTCAACCCTCGTCATCAGCGGCTTGAACTTGTTGATGGTGTGGTCCATCAGGGGTGCATCGAGTGAGCTCCAGTCCCAGCCATTAATATTGAGGAAGCCAGCAGCCTTGTCGGCCATGACGGGCACAACCGGGGCCAGGTAGGTCATCAGTGCCCGGAACAGGTTCAGGCTGACGGAGACCACTTCGTGCAGTTCGTCCTTTCTACTGTCGTCCTTTGCCAGCACCCAGGGCGCCTTGGCGTCTACATATTCATTGGCTCGATCGGCCAGCGCCATGATGTCGCGCATGGCGGCATTGAAGTCGCGGGCTTCGTATTTGGCGGCAATGGCTTCGCGCGCGTCCACGAACTGCTGATAGAGGGCGCGGCCCTCTTCGGACCACTCCGCTGCGAGGGTGCCGCCGAAGCGCTTGTTGACGAAACCGGCGTTGCGACTGGCCAGATTGACCACCTTGTTGACCAGATCTGCATTGACGCGCTGGGCAAAGTCTTCCAGGTTCAGGTCAATGTCGTCCACACGGCTGGTGAGCTTGGCGGCGTAGTAGTAGCGCAGATACTCAGGATCCAGATGCTCCAGGTAGGTGCGCGCCATGATGAAGGTGCCGCGGGATTTGGACATCTTCTGGCCGTCCACGGTGAGGAAACCGTGTGCATTGACGAACGTGGGGGTGCGATGGTCGCTGCCGTGCAGCATTGCCGGCCAGAACAGCGCGTGGAAATAGATGATGTCCTTGCCGATGAAGTGATACAGCTCGGTATCGCTGTCCGCTTTCCACCAGGCATCGAAATCCAGACCGATGCGCTCGCACAGATTCTTGAAACTGGCCATGTAGCCGATGGGGGCATCGAGCCAGACGTAAAAGTACTTGTCCTTTTCGCCGGGGATCTGGAAGCCAAAATAGGGGGCGTCGCGTGTGATATCCCAGGGCTGCAGACCGGCCTCGAACCACTCCTTCAGCTTGTTGGCCACTTCCGGCTGCAGATGGCCGGCCTGAATCCACTCCTGCAGGAAGTCGGCAAACTGGGGAAGATCAAAGAAATAGTGTTCTGTCTCTTTTTCCACCGGTTTCGCGCCGCTGACGGCCGAGTAGGGGTCGATCAGCTCGGTGGGGCTGTAGGTGGCACCGCAGACTTCGCAGTTATCACCATACTGATCAGTGGCCTTGCACTTCGGACAGGTGCCTTTGATGAAGCGATCCGGCAGAAACATCTCCCGTTCGGGGTCGTAGAGCTGACGAATGGTCTTCTTGAAGATGGCGCCCTTTTCCTTGAGACGCAGGAAAATGGCCCTGGCCAGTTCGCGGTTTTCAGGCGAGTGGGTGGTGTAATAGTTGTCGAAGCCGATGTTGAAGCCGTCAAAATCGGCCTTGTGTTCGGCATGAACGCGCTCGATGAGCGCTTGCGGCGTAATGCCCTCGTTCTGTGCTCGCAGCATGATGGGGGTGCCATGGGCGTCGTCCGCGCAGACGTAATAGCATTCATGTCCCTGCAGTTTTTGAAAACGCACCCAGATGTCGGTCTGAATGTATTCCACCAAGTGCCCCAGATGGATGGGGCCATTGGCATACGGAAGGGCGGATGTCACAAGGATTTTGCGCGTTTTCTGGCTCATGGGGCTTTGACAGGATCGTTAAAATAAGCGCAATATTATAAACGGAACCCAGGCTATGAACCTGTTCAAGAAACTTTTTGGCAACGGTATCGATGAAACGCAACAGCAGGCGATTGAAACGGCACTGAAAAAGGTGGTGGTGCCTCATGCAGCCCGTTCGCTGGCCGATCTGGATGCGCTGCAGGACGCAAGGCTGAAAAAGGGTGTGCTGACGCTGACGCTGGCGCTGCCCTTTCCGGCTCGGAGCCTGTGGCAGCAACTGACCGAGCAGCTGGAAGCGGCCCTGCGTGAGGCTGGCTTTGAGCAGGTAAAGATTACGTGGCAGACCGCCGTAGAAATCCGCGAGGTACAGGCGGGGGTCAAGCCGCTTGAAGGGGTCAAGAACATCATTGCCGTGGGTTCCGGCAAGGGGGGGGTGGGCAAGTCCACCACGGCAGTCAATCTGGCGCTGGCCCTTGCACAGGAAGGTGCACAGGTGGGCATTCTGGATGCGGATATTTATGGTCCCAGCCTGCCTACCATGCTAGGGGTGCATCAGCGACCCCAGTCGGAAGATGGCCAGCACATGCAACCGATTGAGGTGATGGGCATCAAGGCCATGTCCATCGGTTTTCTCATTGAAGAAGACACGCCGATGATCTGGCGTGGGCCGCTGGTCACGCAGACACTGGTGCAGCTGCTCAACGAAACCCGCTGGGGAGGGCTGGACTATCTGGTCATCGACCTCCCGCCCGGCACAGGCGACGTGCAACTGACGCTGGCACAGCAGATCCCGGTCTCTGGCGCGATTGCGGTTACCACGCCGCAAAAGGTGGCCGTGGTGGATGCTAAAAAGGCCATCGCCATGTTTGACAAGGTGAAGATCACCACGCTGGGCATTATCGAAAACATGAGCACGCACATCTGCTCATGCTGCGGCTGTGAGGAGGCGATTTTTGGCGAATCGGGTGGGGAGGTGCTGGCGCAGGAAAATGGTGTGCCCTTGCTGGGCAAGTTGCCGCTGGATAAGCGCATCTGCGCCGACATGGATGCGGGCAAACCCACCGTGGTTGCTGAACCGGACAGTCCACTGGCACGCCGTTATCATGAGATCGCCATCAAGGTGGGGGGCCGACTGGCGGAGAAGAAGAAGGAGTACCGTCAGCTCTTTCCGGAAATCGTGGTCAAGTGAGTGCCTCCGCCTTTTGGCGGGACCTTTGGCACCTCCACAGAACCTCTGAACGGTCGCGACAGTGGCGACTCTGGTTCAAGGCAAGGCGTGGCGAGCGCAGCATGGTCTTTCCATGTAAGCGAGCTACAGCGAAGCATGGAAGCCAGAATTACCCTGTCCCTTCGGGTTGCGGTGGGATGGCGGCATCTGCAGCGTTGCTCGCCTTGGATTTGCCCCCGCCAGACCCTGCGGCTTGCGCCTTGCATCTGCCGCCATCACGTCTGCAACGCGAGTGTATTCAGAGGTTTTTTGCGTAGATACCTTTATTTCTGCTTGGCCTTTTCGATCTGCGCCTGCTCCAGTTCCTTTTTCTGAATAAAGAAAATGAGCTTGCGGCGATCGTTTTCCGTCAGGTTTTCAAACTCCACGGCGATCCGTTTTGCCTGTGGGCTCTTTTCCGGCGCAGGCTGAATATTGACCACATGACCGCGCACCAGGATGGGGTCTTCCTCCGGGAGGGGTTGCATGAGCAGGTCGATCTTGTCGGTCGGGTGAATGGCATCTTCGATAATGAAGGCAAGACCGCCACCGCTGATATTGACACGACGTAGCGGCATCAGATGCGCCAGTTGGCGCTTGTCCACTGTCTGTAGCGCCAGATTGATCTTGCTGTTGAGCGCATGCAGTGCGCTGGCGAGCAGGTCGCTCTTGCTGGCAATCTTTTCTACTGCGGTGTGCAGCTCGTGTTCGATTTTCTGCAGCGTATCGAGAAAGTGACGCTCGATATAGGCGCTGTTCGCTTCCTCTTTCGGCAGGGGTTCGGCCTTGGCTTCTTCCTCGCTGAGGATGCGATAGCTCAAGGGAATCATGACGTTGAGACGATAAAAACCCCGTTTGTTCTGGCTCATGTGACGTGCCTCTGATTCGCGTTTGCTGGTTGAGATAATCAGGATGCAAGCACAAAGCGCGCCAGTTCAGACGGCCTTGAGCTTCTGTTCGGGGATTTGGTTCTTGATGGCGGTGATGCGATTTCGCTCATCCACATACACCAGCGTGGGCTGGAAATTTTCGGCTTCGGCCTCATCCATCTGTGCGTAGCTGGCGATAATCAGCAGATCGCCCACCCGGGCCTTGTGTGCTGCTGCGCCATTGACGCTGATGGTGCCGCTATGGGCTTCGGCGCGAATGGCATAGGTGGTGAAGCGTTCGCCATTGGTGATGTTGTAGATCTGGATCTGCTCGTATTCACGAATGCCAGCCCGGTCGAGCAGGTGACCATCAATGGCACAGGAGCCTTCGTAGTCCAGCTCCACCTGTGTGGCGGTTACGCGATGCAGTTTGGCCTTGAGCAGCGTTACAAACATAGGTCTGAGTCACTGAAGTTTAATGCTTGAATTATAGCAGATATGGGGATAACTGCCGCGAACCCAAGAGGGCTGGCGGCAGATAGCGTGCACGTGGGGCCGGTCAGCCGGTGTTGCGCATGCCGGCGGCGATGGCATTGATGGAGCGCAATAGCGGCGTCAGCCACTTTTCCCGCTCTTCTTCCGGCAGGCTTTCATTGTGATAGCGGCGCAACAGCACCACCTGGATATGGTTGAGGGGATCCAGGTAGGGGTTGCGGCGCTGCAGCGAGAGGGCAATGGTGGGGACATCGGCCATCAGATAAGGGTTGCCCGAGACGTCCAGTACGCGATCCACCGTGCGGGTATGCTCTTGTGCAATCATGTTGTAGATTTTCTGTGCGGTCTGTTGGTCCTTTGCCAACTTGCTGTATTCCTTGCCGATCTTCAGGTCCGTCTTGGCTAGTGCCATCTGGATATTGCTGATGATGGCGCGGAAGAAGGGCCAGCGCTCGTACATGTCCTTGAGTTCAGCATTCAGCCCGGCTTCATGCTTTTTCTGCAGGGCATAGCCGGTGCCATACCAGGCCGGGAAGGTTAGGCGTGCCTGTGCCCAGCCGAATACCCACGGAATGGCGCGGATGGAGCTCTTGCCCAATACCGTCTTCTTGCGATGGGAGGGGCGAGAGCCGATATTGAGCAGTCCAATTTCATTCACAGGGGTGATCTCGTAAAACACTTCGAAGAACCCGGGTGTGTGATCGGTTAGCTCACGGTAGTGGCGCTCGCCATCCTTGGCCAGTTTCTTCATCATCTCCAGGTGTTTCGGATCATCTTCCGGTACAGGACGAATCAGACCCAGGCTGGCTTTCATCAGGCCGGTGACACCCAAGGACAGCTCGTAGGCAGCGGTTTCCTCGTTGCTGTACTTGTAGGACAGTACTTCACCCTGTTCGGTGAACTTGATCTCGCCACGGACGGTGCCCGCTGGCTGGGACATGATCGCCAGGTGCGTCGGGCCGCCGCCGCGACCGATTGTGCCACCCCGGCCGTGGAACAGGCGGCAGTCCACGTTGTAGCGGTCAGCCAGGGCGATGATCTCCTTCTGCGCCTGATACAGGCTCCAGGCCGACGCCAGATTGCCACCATCCTTGGCAGAATCGGAGTAGCCCAGCATGATTTCCTGCTGATTGCCGCTGGCCTTGAGCAGGGCCATGTAGGTCTCATTCTGGAACAGGGCTTCGGTGACCGGTACGATGTGCTCCAGATCCTCAATGGTTTCAAACAGCGGGCTGACGTTGACGAAACAGTAGGGCGTCTTGCCATGGTAGCCGGCCAGCCCCGCCTGGTGGGCGAGGAAGAGCACTTCCAGTACGTGGCTGGCCTGATGCGTCATGGAGATGACGTAGTTATTGAATGCCTTGGGGCTGATCTCGTCGCGCATGCGGCGCATGACGTGGAAAACCTCAAGCACTTCGCGCGTCATGGGCTCCAGCTCGAGGTGCTGCGTATCGATAATGGTGGCCGAGGCGATATGCTCGGCCAGCAGTTTTTGCCGCTCGGTTTCGTCGAGGCTCAGATAATCCACATTGACGTTCTTGAGCAGGTCAGCAACGGCGTCCGTGTGTACAGTGGATTCCTGGCGAATGTCGAGGCGCATGAGGTAAAAACCAAAGGTTTCTACCAGACGGATCAGGTCGCGCAGGTCGGCATTGGCCAGATCCTCGTCGCCGTGTTCACACAGGGAGTCGTAGATGATGCGCAGATCATCCAGCAGCTCCTCTTCATTCTGATAGGCAAAACGGCTTTTCTGGATGGGCTGGTCGTTGAGCTTGCCTTCCACATAGTTGAGGTTGCACTGCAGTCGCCCGTGAATCAGGTAAAGGAAGCGGCGGTAGGGCTCATCACGGAAACGGTCAGCCCGTTTCTTGAACACCATGCTGATCAGATCGGCATCCACGATGGTGACGCGGTTAAGCACGTCCTGCTTGATGTTGCACAGATAGCGGGAATGGGTCAGTTGCCCGGCCAGCTGGAAGATGCGGCGCTGGTATTCATACAGGGCGGCACGCGCATGCATGTACAGCGCATGCTCGGTGGTTTCATGGGTGACGTAGGGGTTGCCGTCGCGGTCGCCACCAATCCAGGAACCGAAGGTCATGAAGTTGGGGATAGTAAAGATTTTCTCCCCGTAGTTGCGCGCCACGGCCCGTTCCATATAGCGATACACTGCTGGAATGGCCTTGAACAGAGACAGGCGAAAATAGTAGATGCCGTTACGAATCTCGTCTTCCACGGTGGGCTTATGGCGGCGAATTTCATCGGTCTTCCACAAGGTCTGAATCTGATACTTCAGCTTGTGAATGATCTCTTCCTGCAAGTAGGTGTTCTGGTACAGCTCGGCTTCATTCAGCTCACCGATGGTTTCAAAAATGCGGCGTTGGTTTTCCATGGTGACGCGGCGCTTGGATTCGGTGGGGTGTGCCGTGAAGACCGGAATGTAGTTGAGTCGGTTGAGCAGAAGCTCCAGCTCTTCGCGGGTAATGCCTTCCTTCTTGAATTCGTTCAGGGTGCTGAGCACGGAGCCGAACCACAGGGGGCCGTCGGACTTGACCTGAGTCTGGCGCTCATGGAACTGATGCTCTTCCTCGGCCAGGTTGACCAGGCCGAAATAGATATTGAAGGCACGAATGATGAGGATGAGGGAGTCGGGGTCCAGCGATTCGATAAAGTGAATCAGTTCTTCGCGCAGGGCGGGGTCGTCCTCTTGCCGCAACTGGATGAAGCCCTTGCGCAGTTTCTCGATGGCATTGAGAATTTCGTCGCCGTGCTCCTTGCGGATGATCTCGCCCAGCAGGTTGCCCAGAAGCTTGACGCGCGCGCGCAGTCGCTGATCTCGAAGTTCTTCGCTGGCCATGCCAACTCCCATTGTTAAGTTCAAAACCGATACATTATACCGGGTGAAGCGTGCGGCTTCATGCCGGTAAAAACGAAAAGCCCCGCAGAGCGGGGCTTGAATGGCTGGCGAAAGGAAGCGTTATTTTCCGCTGCAGAAGTTTTCGTGGGCCTCGAGGATTTCCTTCTTGGCCATGTTGACGTCTTCCCAGCCTTCTATCTTGACCCACTTGCCTTTCTCCAGGTCCTTGTAATGGCTGAAGAAGTGTTCGGTCTGCTCCTTGATCAGCGGCAGGTCTTCCACCTTTTCCACATGATCATAGATGGTGGTCATCTTGCTGGTGGGGACAGCGATGATCTTGCTGTCTTCACCGCCGTCGTCGGTCATGCGCAGCATGCCGATGGGACGGGCGGGAATGACACAGCCAACCATCAGTGGATGGGGGGTGACCACCAGTACGTCAACCGGGTCGCCGTCGTTGGCGAGGGTCTGGTTGATGTAGCCGTAGTTGGCCGGATAGGCCATGGTGGTGGCCTGCAGGCGGTCTACCCACACAACCTGGGTGTCCTTGTCGATTTCGTACTTGATCGGCGGGGCAAACGCCGGAATTTCAATGATGACATTGATTTCGTGGGGAATGTTCTTGCCAGCGGGTACGTCTGCAAAACTCATGCTCAGCTCCTTGTGCCTTGAGGAAATGAAAAACACCCGCTTGCGCGGGTGTGAATGTCATGGAATACCGGTTGGCGTTCAGCCCTCCTGGTGGTAGCGCATGACGGTTTCAACTTCGTTCTTCGAGCCCAGAACCACCGGTACACGCTGGTGAATTTCCGTAGGCTGAATATCCATGATGTCTTCGCGCCCCGTTGTGGAGCGGCCGCAGGCCTGCTCGACGATGAAGCTCATGGGGTTGCCTTCGTACATCAGGCGCAGCTTGCCGGCCTTGCCGGGATCGCGGCTGTCCCAGGGGTACATGAAGATACCGCCACGCACCAGGATGCGGTGCACTTCGGCCACCATGGAGGCAACCCAGCGCATGTTGTAGCGCTTGCCCAGGGGGCCTTCTTCACCCTGCAGGCAGTGGCTGATGTAATCCTGCATGGGCTTTTCCCAGAAGCGCTGGTTGGACATGTTGATGGCGAATTCCTTGGTGTCTTCGGGGATGCACACCTTTTCCTTGGTCAGCACGAATTCACCGATGTGGCGATCCAGCGTAAAGAAGTTCACGCCCTTGCCGGTAGTCAGCACCAGAATGGCGGAGGGGCCGTACAGGACGTAACCGGCAGCAACCTGGTTGCGGCCGGACTGCAGGAACAGCTCCATGTTGTCACCGGAGCCTTCGCCCTGAGCTTCCAGAATGGAGAAGATGGTGCCGACAGACAGGTTTACATCGATATTGGATGAGCCATCCAGCGGATCGAAGGTCACCAGATACTTGCCATCATCGTTGGCGGCAACGGTGTTGTCTTCCTCTTCGGATGCAATGCCGCGCACGTTGGGGTCCTGCTTGAGGATATGCTTGAGAACGTCGTTGGAGATGACGTCCAGCTTTTTCTGCGTTTCACCCTGTACGTTTTCGGTTTCGGTAGAGCCGAGGATGCCGGCCAGCTCGCCCTGGCTCAGTTTGTGCGCAATTTCCTTGCAACCGACCAGAATGTGGTTGATAACAGAGCGCAGTTCATCGGATGCACCATCGCGGCGCAGGATTTCGTCGACACGCAACATAGGGAACTTCTCCTGGATTTAGCTAAAATGATTCTGCAAAGCATAGCCGAAAAAGCCGCAAAATAAAAGGTGATCGACCTTGGGTCGATGTATTCCCGCTGCAAGGCGACCGACGGCAGATGTGCTATCTCTCCCTAATAACCTTTGAGACACCCATGCGATATATCGTCAAACTCTTTCCGGAAATCATGATCAAGGGCGCCAGCGTCAAAAAGAAAATGACCGCGCAGCTGGCAGACAATCTGAAGCGCATGCTGCTACAGCGCAACATGGCGCCACAGGTCAAGCGCTTTCTCGACAAGATTGAAGTGGAGGTGGATGACGCACATGCCAATGATGCCGAGGATCTGCTGACCCATACACCAGGTATCGAGCAGGTTCTGCGGGTACGGCAGTTTCGTCTTGATCCGGTTTCCCTTGAGGAAATTGCACGCATTGTCGTGGAGCAGGCCGCCGACCGGGTGCGTGCCAAGACTTTTGTGGTGCGGGTGAAGCGCAAGGGGCAGCATGTCTTTACCTCACAGGAAATCGAGCGCCATGTGGGTGGTGCGCTGCTGCGGACCGGGGAAACGGCAGGCGTCGATCTGCACCACCCGGACGTGCGTGTGGAGCTGGAGGTGGAAAACAATACCCTGAGTCTGATCGACGCGCGTCTCCCCGGCCTGGGCGGCTACCCGCTGGGCTCCCAGGGCGAGGCGTTGTCGCTGGTATCGGGCGGGTTTGATTCTACGGTGGCGTCCTACCTGAGCATGCGCCGTGGCATCAAGACCCACTTCCTGTTTTTCAATCTGGGGGGTATTGCCCATGATATTGGTGTGAAGCAGGTGAGCTATTACCTGTGGCAGCGCTTTGGCAGTTCCCATCGGGTCAGGTTCATTTCCGTCCCCTTTGAAGGTGTGGTGGAGGGGCTGCTGACGCAGGTTCCCGACAGCTACATGGGGGTGATGCTCAAGCGTCTGATGCTGATGGCAGCCGAACGGGTGGCAGACGAGATGGGGCTGGACGCACTAGTGACCGGCGAAAGCGTTGCACAGGTGTCAAGTCAGACGTTGCGCAACCTGGCCCTGATCGATCAGGCCACGGACAAGCTGGTGCTGCGTCCACTCGCCATGATGGACAAGCCGGACATCATCCGTCTGGCGGACCAAATTGGCACCCGTGAATTTGCCGAGACCATGCCGGAATACTGTGGCGTGATTTCACGCAATCCGGTGACCCATGGGTCCTTCAAGAAACTGGCTGAGGCGGAAAAACGCTTCGATTTTTCCCTCCTGGAGGATGCGGTCGCACGGCGCGAGCGTTTCAATGTGGATGAGCTGGTGGCCAATATCAATGCACAGCAGGCGGTTCCGGTGGTCAATGCGGTGGCAGACGGGGATGTGGTGGTGGATATCCGCATGCCGGAGCAGGCACAGGCGCGTCCATTGCCCGAAGCTTCGCTGCAGATCTCGTTTCATCAACTCAACCGCCGCTTTGCAGAGCTGGATCCGAGCAAGCGTTATCTGCTTTATTGCGACAAGGGCGTGCTCAGTCAGCTGCACGGGCAGCATCTGCTGACGCAGGGGTTTGATGTGCGGGTGTATCGTCCTGACGGGCGAGAAGGTTCAGCTTGACGCGGCGCTGGTGTTCTTCAAGGGCCTCCATCAACCGTAGCGCGGTTTCGGTCTTGCGTACGCGGGCCACATAATTGACGGTTTCGTGCCCAATACGCTGACGTGCGACGATTTCCACGTTGTAAAACCACTTGTAGGGATCGAGTCCGCGTGCAGCGGCTTCCTTTTGCAGTTTGCGAACGCGGGTAGGGCCGGCATTATAGGCGGCTAGCACAAAATTGAGACGTTCTTCGGGCGTGTAGCCGGGTTCATCAAAATAGATATCCCGTAGCCAGGCCAGATAGGCGCTGCCGGCAAACAGGTTGTCATAGGGGTCGTACAGATTGCGGATGCCAAACTGACGGGCAATGACCGGCTTGATCTGCATCAACCCCACCGCCCCGGCACTGCTCCTCTTGCGAGGGTTCAGGTGTGATTCCGTATAGGCGACAGCAGCCAGCAGATGCCAGGGAAAATCGAAGAAATCTGCAAAAGTATGCAGCCACGGCTTGTAGCACCGGAAGCCTTTCCGGGCGCTTTGCGTGAAGTCCTGATTCAGCCAGCGCGTGTTTTCAAAGTAGCGTTTGTAGAGAATGTTGCTGAGCAGTTTGCCCGGCCTGGCATAGCGCTCAATGAAGTCATTGAGTGAGCGAAGCAACTTGGGGTTGGTCTTGCGCACTGCCCAGCCGATTTCGCCACCATAGTGAAACACGAAATTCTCGTGCACGCGGATATTGGGCAGGACCTTTTCCCACAGCGCAGCGATATGGCTGTCCACAACGGTGTAGTCCACGAGTCCCTCGTTGACCAGCTCAAGAATATCCTCTGCCTCCAGGGTGGGGTCGGCCTGAACCACCTCCATGGGCTGCAGGCCAGCCTGTCCCAGTGCCAGATTGAAGAGCTGCAGATGGGCGGCATAGCTGCTGTGACGCACCACAACCACCACCTTGTTAGATAGGTCTTCCAGCCGCCTGGGCTGCGGTACATCAGCAGCAGTGACAAGTACCTCATTGATGCCTGTGAGATAGGGCTTGGTAAAGGCTACCAGATTGGCGCGTTCAGGGGTGATGGTCAGCCCGGCCGCACCGATGTCACCCTTGCCGGTTATCACCCCATCCAGCACGACACTGAAAGGGGTGGGCAGATAGATAAGGTGAATGCGGTAGCGCTGTTTTCGCGGGCCGCGATTGAGAAATTGTTCGTAGCGGCTCAGCAGTTCATGCTCGATGCCGCGAATGCGATCGCCTTCGAAAAAAAAGTTGGTGCGTGATGGATTGACGAGTACGCGAATCAGGCGGCGCTGCTGCATTTCGGGCAGGTCCCCTTGAAAAGGCAGCAACAGGCGCCCATTAAATGAATACGCTTCGTCTTCCTGCGCCAGGCCACCCGCAAGCCACCCTGAAAGGAGGCAGGCGAATAGCCAGCGCCATTTACGGAAATTCATCATCCGGCATCCATGCTCCTCCACAAGGCACCTTCAGCAGTCTACCACGCACTGGAAAGTGTGTAAGGTAAAGATAGGGCACCTCCGCAAAACCTCTGAACGGTCGCTACAGTGGCGATTCTGGTTCAAGGTAAGGCGTGGGGAGCGCAGCATGGTCATTCCATGTCAGCGATCCACATCGCAGCACTGGCTCAGAATCGCCCCCTTCGGATTGCGGCGGGATGGCGGCATTTGCTGTGTTGCTCGCCTTGGATTTGGAGCCACCAAACCCTGCGGCTCGCGCCTTGCATCTACCCCATCGCGCCTGCACCGCGAGCGCACTCAGAGGTTTTGCGCAGATGCCAAAGGTGTTCTGCCGTTTTATGCCGTGGTGCATAAAGTATAATCGCGACCACACCCTGCAAAACCTGTGTTTTTTTGCAGCATGTTGCAAGAATTGACAGGTTTTGGAGGGTGTGACAAATCGGTGCAGACCGCGTCTGGCCAAGACGTGTGGCGCACTCGCTGACTTCGGTCAGCATTGAATCATCCTGCAACAAGAAAAGGTTAAGAATCAAAATGCAAGATCAGGAAAACAACAAGCGCAGCAAGGTTGATCCCATTGCTGCAGATCCGCACGCCGAGCGCGAAGCGGAAAAGTATGAAAACCCTGTCCCCAGCCGTGAATTCATTCTCAAGTTTCTCGAGGAAGAAGGAAAGCCGCTTCCATTCAAGGTGATTGCGGCCCGTCTCGGTATTGAGGACGAAGAGCGTCTGGAAGGCCTGTCACGTCGGCTCAAGGCGATGGTGCGCGATGGCCAGCTGCTGCGCAATCGCCGCGGTGCCTACGGCATCGTCAAGCGCATGCATCTGGTCAAGGGCCGCATCATTGGCCATCCGGACGGCTTCGGCTTTCTGGTGCCGGAAGATCCGGAGGTGAGTGCAGAGGACATTTACATCCCCGCCCATGAAATGCACAAGGTGCTGCACGGCGACGAAGTGCTGGTTTCTGTCGTCGGCGAGGACAAGCGAGGCCGCAAGGAAGGTGTCATCGTCGAAGTCATTCGTCGCCATACACAGAAGATTCTCGGCCGTCTGCATCTGGATGAATACGGACTGGCCTGGGTGCAGCCCAGCAATCCGCGCATTACGCAGGACCTTTTCATCCCCGGCGACGGCCTGGGGGGTGCGAAGGAAGGCCAGGTTGTTCTGGCAGAAATCATTCGCCAGCCCACACGCCGTTCAGGTCCCGTAGGTCGTGTCATCAAGGTGCTGGGTGATTATCTGGATCCCGGTCTTGAAATCGAGTCGGCCATCTACGCCTATGACATCCCCAATGAGTGGTCTGCCGAAGCTCTGGCCGAGCTGGATGAGATTCCGGATACGGTGCTTGAGGAGGAGAAGAAGGGGCGCAAGGATTTGCGTCATCTGCCACTGGTGACCATTGACGGGGTGGATTCCAAGGACTTTGATGATGCCGTATTTGCCAAGCGACGCAAGAACGGCTGGCGGCTGGTGGTGGCCATCGCTGACGTATCCCACTATGTGCAGCCTGGCAGCGCGCTGGATGAAGATGCCTATCGGCGGGGCAACAGTGTCTATTTCCCGCAACTGACCGTACCCATGCTGCCTGAAAAGCTTTCCAATGGGCTGTGCTCCCTGAACCCGCACGTGGATCGTCTGTGCATGGTGGCGGACATGGAAATTTCCGAAGAGGGCAAACTGCGCCGCAGCCAGTTTTACCCGGCGGTGATGCATTCCCATGCACGTCTGACCTATGACGAGGTTTATCAGGCGCTGACGAACGAAAATTACGCCTGTTCCGAAGATCTGAAAGCGGTTTTGCCGCACGTCAAGGAACTGTACGAACTGTATCAGGTGCTGCGCAAGCAGCGTGAACAGCGCGGCGTATTGGACTTTGATACGGTGGAAACCCGCATCGAGTTTGATGAAAACCGCAAGATCAAGGAGATCGTGCCGGTTATCCGCAACGATGCGCACAAGTTGATCGAGGAGTGCATGCTGATGGCCAATGTGGCCGCGGCCAAGCATCTCGCCAAATTTGATTTCCCAATCCTGTACCGCGTGCACGAGCCGCCCAAGCCGGAGCGTCTGCAGGAATTGCGTACCTTCCTGGCCGACTTTGGCCTGACGCTGCGGGGTGGTGATGCGCCCACTGCAGCCGATTTTGCGGCAGTGCTCAAGCAGGTGGAAGGCAAGCCCTATGCGAACCTGGTGCAGACGGTCATGCTGCGTAGCATGAATCAGGCAGTGTACCAGCCGGAGAACAAGGGGCACTTCGGTCTGAATTTCGACTGCTATACCCACTTTACCTCACCCATCCGTCGCTACCCGGACCTGATTATTCACCGTGCCCTGCGCCATGTGCTTGAGAAGGAACTGTATCCCTATGACCTGCCGCGTATGGAAGAGATCGGCGGCCACTGCTCCGAAACGGAGCGCCGCGCCGATGAAGCAACACGCGATGCGGTGAACTTCCTCAAGTGCGAATACCTCTCCCACCATTTAGGCAACGAGTATGACGGCATCATTTCGGCGGTAACCAATTTCGGCATATTTGTGGAACTGCAGCCGCTGTATGTGGAAGGTCTGGTCCATGTAACCGAGCTGGGTGACGACTATTTTGTCTATGACCGGGCCCGTCACTGTCTGGTCGGTGAGCGCACCAGGCGCCGCTTCCGTATCGGCGATCCGGTGCGGGTTCAGGTGGCGCAGGTCAATCTGGACGAGCGCAAGGTGGAGTTGCGCCTGCTCAAGGCGCCTGATGAGCTGGGGGTGGACAATGAAGCCGGTGATGTGACTGAGGCTCAGGCCGAAGCCGGTCGCGATGAGGAGGCGAAAAAGCGCAAGCCTCGTCGTCGCGGCGGGCGCGGGCGTGGTAGCAAGAAAGCGGCCGCTCAGGTCGGCGGCGCGGATGCGGATAAAAAGGCGACGGATGCACCCAAGCGCAAGCCGCGTCGCAAGCGGACACGGAAGCCCAGGGCACAGGCATGAGCGACTGGGTTTACGGCCTGCATGCTGTTGAAAAGCTGCTCAAGCAGGGCGGACAGGGGGTTTGCCGCCTGGTCATGGGGCGTGGGCGGCTCAATACCCGTCAGCAGAAACTGCAGCAGCTGGCGCAAAAGCAGGGCATCACTGTCGATTTTGCCGACCGCCGCTTTTTCGAACGCTTCGAAGGGGTTCACCAGGGTGTGGTGGCGGAGCTGGCCAAAAGCGCTTCTCCCCGCTTCACTGAGACCGACTTGCCCGAGTTGATCGGTTCCGTTGAACAGCCCCTCATCGTTTTTCTCGATGAAGTGCAGGATCCCCACAATCTGGGCGCCATTTTGCGCACGTGTGATGCCACAGGTGCTCAGGCCATCGTCATCCCCAAGCATCAGTCTGTCGGGGTGACACCGGTGGTGCGCAAGGTGGCCAGCGGTGCGGCCGAAACCATACCCGTCATTGCGGTCAACAACTTGGCCCGCGCCATGGAAGCCGCCAAGGAGGCTGGTCTATGGCTGGTGGGCCTGGCGGGCGAGACGGATACGGTGTTGTTTCAGCAGGATCTCACCGGTCCCGTGGGCCTGGTGTTGGGTGCGGAAGGAAAGGGGCTGCGCCGCCTGACGCGAGAGCAGTGTGACTTTATCTGTGCGCTGCCCATGGTGGGCAGCGTGGAAAGCCTCAATGTTTCCGTTGCTGCCGGGGTTGCGCTCTATGAAACCCTGCGGCAGCGTCGCTATGCCTGAAAGGGCCATTTTTGCCTTCTGAGCAGCCCGCTTCTTGCAGCGGGCTTTTTTTGTGCTTTCAAAAAAGTCGGGGACCCCCTTTGTAATTCACGCTTTCAGTCGCTTTCGGACGTATCGGCATAGATATTGCCGTCCTCATCAATGCGGATAGGGAAGGGCGTCAGGTGATCGCCGTAACAGGGGCCTTCGACACATTCCCCATCATCCACCTTGAACCAGGCATCGTGCACTGAGCATTTCATGGTTTGGGTAAAGGGATTGACGTCCACCTTGTAGGCTTCGTTGAGCGGAACATGCTGATGCGGGCAGTTGTTGACCCACGCGCGGATTTTCCCTTCACCATCCTTGATGAGAATGACGCTGAACTCCTTGCCAGGGACGCGCGCAATGGTGGCGCGGGCGTTGGTGACATTGTCCACATGCGTCAGTGGCTGGTCATCCGCTAAAGGAGCGAGCAGATTATCAAAACCCTGCTGGCGAATCTTGCGTGCCGCCAGCTCTGCGGCAAAGCGGACGGCCTCATCAATGGGGGCGCCTTCTGCCAGTTTATGCAAAAGTCCGGCATTAAAGGTGTCGCCGGCCCCCAGTGTGTCCACAACGCGGGGAACAGGAATGGCTGGCTGGTGCCGAATGGGATTCCCCGGTGAGGCAAACCAGGCGCCATCACTGCCCCAGGTGCAGACGAGTGTGGCTTGAGGCGCAAAGGTGCGCACATGCTCGATAGCCGCTTCTGCATCCGCCAATCCCGTATCGTTAGCATAGTGTCGCGCGATAATAATAAGATTGGGCACGCCAAAGAGCGCTTCGATACCATCGCGCGGCTTTTCCAGCTCGAGGCTGATAGGCGTATTCGGGCAGAATGTGCGGGCGATATTGAGCATGCCTTTGAGGTTGTCCACATTGCGACCTTCAAAGTGGAGCCAGTCAAAACGCTCGATTTCTTGCCTGGCGAAGTGCTCGAAGTCCAGTTCGGCCAGATCGCGGTAGTGCACGATGGTGCGGCTGCCGTTTTCCTTGTTGACCAGTACGTAGCTGGTTGGCGTAGCCCCCTTGAGGCGTTTCTGACACAGCGATGTATCAATACCGCGGTCACTGACGGCCTTGAGCAGCTTGCGTCCGCTGTCGTCCACGGCAATAGCGCTGGCAAGGGCGCACTCATGTCCAAGTTGCTTGAGAACATAGAGGGTGTTGGCCGCATTGCCGCCGGGCTGCAGCTGGCGCGCCTCTGCCCGCATTTCCTCGTTTTCAGCTGGAAAGTGGCTGGTCGTCAGAATGGTGTCCAGTACCAGGTTGCCTACACCAAGAAAGCTGCTCATCGCCTGTGATCCTGAAGTGTTAAAGGGACTGTATTTTAAGTGATGGTCGAACCTGTCTGAACGGCTGTTTGCTGGGGGCGTTCTGGCTGGCGATGAAGCAGCGTTTTTATTGATGCGGCAGGATGCTGCCATGGTTGCGATTCGAGCTTGCAGTGGTGATAGGTTGTGTCAATCAGGCGCAGGGATCAACCCTGATCCACCTCGTGCATGTTACGGGGGCTCGGTCAGGGATAAGATTCCATAAATAACTTTTGCCCCTTTTATAAAAAATCCGGTGAATAACTTTGCTTTGACGGGTTGACAAAGCACAAATCTCACCAACGTTAACTTTTTAAAGCTGTTTGTTAATAGTTGTGCAAGCGATTGAAATTAAAGAGATAATGGCGTTATTCTGCGCCTAAGGCATTGATATTTTTTGAGGTGTGCATTATCCACAGAATCTGTGGATAACTTTGTGCATTGTTTGCAACAAGCTTGCCGCAATCGCCAATGATTCCAACGCTTGGCGTTAAACTGATTAAAAAATAGACAGTGGATTGGTTGCATGGGAATGTATCATTTCCATTGAAAAAAACGGCGCAACAACCTACCATGATCACAAGCGAGGCGAGGTTGATCCGATGCTTCTCCATGGCGTTGTGTCCATGGCGCGAGCGCAACGGGTGATGCACCGATCTCGCCACATAAAAATATAAGTACACTCCATCCAAGCGGGCTTGAATCAATGCATATTTCCTGTGCGCACTGTGGACTGCAGCGGATCTGTTTCCCCAAGAGTCTGTCCAGTAACGAAATCGCACAGCTGGATCAGATTGTTTCCTCTCATCCGGCTATCCCCCGTGGCAGTCAGCTGTTCAGCGCCGGAGACGCTGCAGACTTCCTCTATGCACTCAAATCGGGTGTGGTCAAGCTGAGTCGTTTCGACCAGGCAGGCAATGAGATCATTCATGCCTTTTATCTGCCCGGTGATGTCCTGGGCATGGAAGCGCTTGATAGCCCGGTGTATCCCTTCGACGCCATTACGCTGGACAATTGCACCTTCTGTCGTATCCACCGCGATGATCTGGAAACCCTGGCGCAGAAAATTCCCACCCTCAATCGCCAGATCCTCAGCATGTTGGCCCAGGATCTGCGCCTGGAGCGGGAGCACTTTGACCAGTTGCTCAACAAGACCGCTGAAGAACGTGTTGCCGCCTTTGTGCTCAGCATTGCCAATCGCTTTCATGCACGGGGACTGGATTCAACCTCTTTCCGACTGCCCATTCTGCACCGGGAAGTGGCCACTTATCTCGGTCTGACACCGGAAACCTTCTCCCGCGTATTAAATCGTTTTCAGAACAATGGCTGGCTCAGCTGGCGACGCAAGCAGGTGGATATTCTCGATGCCGAGGCCTTGCAGGCTCTGGCAGAAGGGTGCGCCCAGCCGGAATGTCACTATCGCGCGCGAAAACGTGGCTGAAAATTGATCTGGGTCAAGTATTCCCTATCTTAAATAGGGTTTAATGGGAACTGCTGATGGAAATCGATTTGATCGGTTCCTCCATAATGTAGCCCGCTTGACCCGGACAGATGTCCGGGTTTTTTTGTTGGTGGGGTTGAAAATGATTGCCTGATCCATATATCCTGCACAGTATCCAACTGATCATTCTTACCTTTTGAAGGAGCGTGGCATGAAAAAACTTCATATGCTGTTTGCGGCAGGTTTTCTGGGACTGGCCCTGACAGGGTGTAGCAGTACACCGAAACAGGAAGCAACGCCAGCAGAAGCAGCGAAAACAGAAGCGGCTCAGGACGCAGCCAAGACAAACGTCGCAGCAGAAGAAGCGGTGGAGTCTCGCGAGGTGCTGCAACAGCAGATGGTGGCTCTGCGCGAAAAGCGTGTTCATTTCGATTTTGACAAGTCAGCCATCAAGCCTGAATACTTCTCCGTCATTCAGGAACATGCCAAGTTCATGGCGGCGCATCCTGAAGTGAAAGTCACCATTGCCGGTTACTGTGATGAGCGTGGCAGTGATGAATACAACCTGGCACTGGGTGAGCGCCGTGCCAATGCAGCCTACAATGCGCTGGTAGCTGAAGGTGTCAGCCCCAGTCGCATTCAGACCGTAAGTTACGGTGAGGCCTATCCGCTGGATCCGGCGCACAATGAAGAGGCGTGGGCGAAAAACCGCCGTGCAACATTCGTGTATGGCATTAACGCCTTCGTCCGTCCGCACTGATCATTACTGAATCGATTCAACCGAAAGCCTTTCGTTGCACTGCAACGAAAGGCTTTGTCATTTCTGGAGACTGAATAGCCAATGCGTGCACCTGTTGAACACCGCCTTGAAGATTATCAATCCCCCGCTTTTGCCATTGATGACGTCCACCTGCTTTTCCAGCTGGACCCGGTTGCCACCCGAGTCACCAGTACACTTGCCATGCGGCGGCAACGGGCGGAGGAACCCCTGCAGCTGAATCTGGAAAACCTGGTTGTCGAGTCTGTTGCACTGGATGGCATTGAACTTGGCGAGTCAGCCTGGCGGATCGAGGACGGTAGGCTGATCATTGAGGACGTGCCCGAACGCTTTACCCTGCGGATTCGCAATCGCATCAACCCAAAGGAAAACACGGCGCTGGAAGGGCTGTATCTTTCCAGTGGCAATTTTTGCACCCAGTGTGAGGCTGAAGGGTTTCGCCGCATTACGCCGTTTCTGGATCGTCCGGATGTACTGGCCACCTACACTGTGCGAATCGAAGCGGACAAGTCTGCGTATCCGGTACTCCTATCCAACGGCAATCTCATTGAGCAGGGGGATTTGCCTGATGGGCAGCACTATGCGCTCTGGCACGATCCGTGGAAAAAGCCCTGCTACCTGTTTGCGCTGGTGGCGGGCGATCTGCAGTTCATCGAAGATCACTACACCACGGCGGGAGAGCGTGACGTGACGCTGCGCATCTACGTGGAGCCCCACAATATCGACCGCTGCGAGTTTGCCATGCAGGCACTCAAGCGCGCCATGCGCTGGGATGAGGAGCGTTTCGGGCTTAGTTACGACCTGGACGTGTTCAATATTGTCGCCGTGGATGACTTCAACATGGGGGCGATGGAGAACAAGAGTCTCAATATCTTCAACTCCAAGTACATTCTCGCCAGGCCGGAGACGGCTACGGATACTGACTATGAAGGCATCGAGTCGGTGGTGGCGCACGAATACTTCCATAACTGGACGGGCAATCGGGTGACCTGCCGCGACTGGTTCCAGCTGACGCTGAAGGAAGGCTTGACCGTTTTCCGGGATCAGGAATTTACTGCGGATATGCTGCTGCCGTCCATCAAGCGCATTCAGGATGTGATTCATTTGCGTCGCTATCAGTTCCCGGAAGATGCGGGACCCATGGCGCACCCCATCCAGCCCAAGTCCTATATCAAGATGGACAATTTCTACACCATGACGGTATACGAAAAGGGCGCCGAGGTGGTGCGTATTTACCAGACGCTGCTGGGACGCGAAGGCTTCCGCAAAGGTATGGATCTGTACTTCCAGCGCCACGATGGTCAGGCTGTCACCGTGGATGACTTTCGTCAGGCCATGGCGGATGCCAACGGGGTAGACCTGTCGTCCATGCGAGCCTGGTACGATCAGCCTGGGACGCCTCATGTTAAGGTGCGGCGTCACTATGATGCGGACTCGCAACGCCTGACGCTGGATTTGACGCAGTCGTTGCCAAAAGTGGGCGAGGGCTTTACGCCATTGCCCATTCCAATTCGCTTGGGATTGCTGGATGCCTCAGGCAATCCTCTACCGTTGGTGGTAGGGGGTGAAGAACTGGGCATGGAGTATGTCCATCTGTTCGATACCCGCCATCAGCAACTGGTGCTCGAGCAGGTGCCGGAGGGTGCAGTGCCGGCGCTGTTGCGGGACTTCTCTGCGCCGGTGATTCTGGAGACAGATCTTGATGACGCGGAATGGGCCCTGCTGGCAGCGCACGACCCCGACGACTTCCTGCGCTGGGATGCACTCAATACTCTTGCCCTCAAGGCGCTGATGGAGGCGGTCACTGCAATCGAGCGGGGCGAGGCGCCTGCATGGCCACAAACCTATCTCGATGCCGTCGGCGTGCGCCTGCAGGCTGCCCTGGAAGATCCGGCCTGGCATGCACTGGCGCTGACACTGCCTGATGAGGTCACCTTGGGCGAGCAGTTCGAGACCATTGCGGTGGAGGCGATTCATCAGGCTCGAAAAGCGCTACAGAGCGAGCTTGCGCAGCGTTTTGAAGTTCAATGGGCGAGCATTTACGACACACTGTCTGCTGAACTTGATCAGCCCTATACCTTCAATGCCGAGCAGTATGGAAAGCGCAGCCTGCGAACCCTGGCACTGCACTATCTGGTGCAGACCGGTAAGGCCAAGTGGATCGAACAGGCGCTGTACCACTATCAGCATGCCAATAACATGACCGACCGCTTCGGAGCCTTGCGTGCCCTGACAGGGGTGGAACATGCGGCGCGCAAGACGGCGCTGGACGACTTCTACTATCGTTTCCGCAACGATCCGCTGGTTATCGACAAGTGGTTCGCGCTGCAGGCGGGCAGTGATCACCCGCACACCCTGGAGCATGTGCGCATGCTGACGCGCCACCCTGATTTCACCTATACCAATCCCAACCGTGTGCGTAGTCTGCTGGGCGTATTCGGGCAGAATCGCGCTGCCTTTCACCGTGCAGACGGGTCAGGCTATGTATTCCTGGCGGACGAAATCCTCAAGGTGGACAAGCTCAATCCGCAGATTGCTGCGCGGCTGCTGTCGCCCTTTACCCAGTGGCGTCGTTTCGACACGGCACGACAGGCGCTGATGAAGGCACAGTTGGAACGCATCTTGCAGGTACCCAGTCTGTCGAGCAACAGCTATGAGATTGTGGAGAAATCCCTCACTCTGTCATGAAGACGCCTACTGCTGAACACTTCAACATGAACTGGCTGAAAGCGGCAATTTTTGCCGCTTTCTGCTTTCTGGCAACTGCAAGTCAGGGGCAGTCAGTCGAGGCGCCTGTCCAGTTGGACCAGGTGGAAGTGGAAGTCAAGATTCTTCGTGCGGAAATGGCATTGATCGATGGCCGTCTCCAGGTTGCTCGCGAACTGTTGCAGACGGTCGAACCACAGTTGCGCTTTTACCCGCTGTATCGTCCCCGCTGGACGCGACTGATGCAGCAGTTGAAGGACGTGCCAGCCGTCGCCCATGGCAGTGTATCGGCGCATGGGCCGACACCCTTTTCCTGTGCCAGGACCTTTGTGGCCCTGCTGCCGCTGTCCGGCCCCCTCGCCAGCGCGGGGCAGGCCATTGTGAATGCCCTGAAAGCGGCAGACTGTGCACCAGTGGATGTGCTGGATACGGAACTTTTCGATGCCGAAGCATTGCAGCAGATGGTGGCGCTTTATCGACCCGAGTGGGTGCTGGGGCCCCTGCGACCGAACAGGGTCGATGAATGGGTGGAACAGGCACCGGAATGGCCGACACTTCTGCTGGGACGGAGCCGGCGTGGCATGCCGTGTCCTGCCTGCTTCAGCCTCACGCTGCGTCCGCAGGACCAATTGCCTGGGGTTATGGATGATATTGTCGGCAAGTCAGGCATCAATCTGGTTGTGGTGCCGGACAGTCTGCGTGGGCAGCTGCCACCGCTCGAGCAGCTTTCCGCCCAGAACACCTGGCTTTTTTTCCGCCATCGGCTGGGTGATGCACTGCAATCGCGTCTGGGTATTCAAGCCAGCCGCAACCGTAGCCGCTATCTGCAGCATGTCCTGAGTCATCCCGTCAAAACCGTTCCCCGGGCCCGGGCGGATTTGTTCAGTGTGGTGATGATGGGTTCATTGGCGCAGGCACAGCAGATGAGTGCATTGCTGGGTTTCTGGCAGGTTTCCACCCGATTTGTTTGGTTGCCTTCACGGTTGCAACGCACGTTGCCGCGTGCACTGCGAGCGCAAACCTGGCCTGCCATGGTGGCTATGCTGCCGCCGTTTGTATGGCAAACCGACGTGGATACTTTTGAAACTGGCATGTTCCGTGCTTTGGGTGAGAGTGTGGCCAAGCGCCTTCAGGTAGAGCCTTCCCAGGCGGTGATGACGCCACTGGGGCGATTGGACTGGGCTGACGGGCAATTGAAGGTGACCTTCGTGCCCTATGTGCATGAACGCGGTCCGCAGTGGCAGCCGTTGATGAAGACGTTATCCGACGAATAATCAGGACAGCTTGTGGCTCGAGATACGAAAGACGAACTCAGCGAACTGGATAGCATTGATGCGCTGCTCGAAGAGGCAGAGCAGGCCGCTGCTGCAGCGGAAGAGGCTGTAGAAACGGATGTGGCAGATGCCACGGAAGCAGACGCGCCATCTGAAGAAACATCAGAGGCGGCGCAGTCAGAGGGAGAGGCGGAGGCTTCGGAAGCGGACATGGATGAGACCCCCGCTGAAGCCGAAACAGCGCCTGAAGTGGCCGAAGAGAGTGAAGAGGATCCGTTCGCCGCGCTGGCTGATGCCGTGCCGGAGCAGGCGGAACCTGAACAGGATGAGGCAATAGAAGACTTTATTCCCGAGCCGGAGAAGGAAGATGAGGACGAACCGGTAGAGGCTGGCCCGCCAGTGGAAAAACCGCAAGCAGAGGCGCAGGAGCAGCCCCCACCGGCCGAGGAAGAGGCAGAACCCATACCGGAACATTTCAAACAGCCTCTGGCTGAAAAATTCGAAACCAAAGACGAACTGACGGCGGAAGAAATGGATACCTTGAAGAAACTCATACTCATATTCGGCATAACGCTCACCACGCTGGTGGTTATAGGGCTCGGGTTGACGACCTGGGCAGCGGTGTCGGCCTCCAATCATCATCTGGATGAAGAGAGTCATGCGCTGCTGGAGGATGTGAAGGCGGGCGTCGAGCACGTGGTGGTCAAAACGAGTCAGCAGGACAAGGCGCTGGAGGCCATCGAGAAAAAAATCGATGCGCTCAGCTACCAGCTGGAACAGATCAATAGCGATCTGGGCAAGCTGGAAGAAGCCAATCCGGGATTGGCGGCGCAAGCCGCAGCCCATGCAGCACCAATGCACGGCCCGGCGGCTGCTGCAGCACATGGCGGCGACACCCATGGCGCAACGCATGGCGCAACGCATGGCGGGCATGAAACGGTCGCTACGGCAGGCCATGCTGCCGCCCCGGTTCAGACCGCTGCCGCCCCGACAACGGTGGCAGTGGATCCGGATGTGAAGAAAACGCTGGGCAGCGTAAACAGTCGTCTGACCCGCACGCACAAGAAAGTGGAGGCTATTTACAGCCGTCTGGTGCGTCTGCAGGAGGACTACCGCACACTGCTGGTGCAGCTGAAAAGGATGCAGATCCTGCTGAAAAAACAGGCTGAAGCCAAAAAGAAAGCGGCCGATAAGACGAAAAAGGCACAGGAGGGCCGTGAAGACTACTTCTACCGCGCCACGCCCTTCGACCCGGCACATGTGAATTCATACCCATGAGACAGGCAGTGCTCATGTCATCCCAAAACAAGAAACTCGGCAAAAGAAGGAGTACTATCATGATAAAGACAACAATCCGCGCCCTGGCTCTTGGCATCATTGCGGCGACGCTGGTTCTGAGCGGCTGTGCCATGCAGCAGACGCAACCGGCTGAACCCCAGCAGGTGGTCATTAAGGTAGCGCCGAAGAAGGTTCAGTCTGCTCAGCAACGCAAGAAGCCGGAGCTGATCAAGATTGTCGGCATCGGTTACGGTTCAGAAAGCACCTATGAAGTTTATACGCCCGGTCAGCGCCGCCTGATGGCGATCCGTGCTTCCAAGCTGGATGCCTATCGTTCACTGGCCGAGCAGATCTATGGCATCAAGATCGACTCCAACACCACTGTTTCCGCCATGATGGCCAAAAACGACAGCTTCCGTGCGCGAGTGAACGCCGTGGTGCGCGGTGCACGTATCGTCAGTGTGACCCCCATGGCGGATCATAACTACGAGACCGTGCTGGAGGTCTATGTTGACAAGAATTTCTTCCGCCAGAACTTCGTTTACACCGGCGACTGCCCGGATGGCGGGTGCTACCCGGAAGAGGCGTATCAACCCATTGAATTGAACTGTGATGCGCGCATGAACTGCATCGAAGCCGGCCAGCAGCATTGAGGAGGTGCGCATGAAAGCGCCAAACTGGATTTTGTGGCTGGGGGTTGTGCTGATTTTCGCTGTGCAGAGTGTGCAGGCTGCCAGTATCAGCACGCGGGTACGCATTCTGGAAAGCAAGGTCAAGAAGCACGACCGCCAGATTCGCGCCAACACCAAGGCGATTGCCGTGCAGCGCAATGCGGTGAAAAAACAGGGCGAACGCATCGATAAGCTGGAAGGGCGGGTTGGGCACCTGGAAAGCTTTATGAAAAAGCGCCGCGGCGCCGTGGACAAGCGTTACTTCTATCCCTGATTTTCCTTCTTTCCTGCCGAGTGGAAGGGGGGTCCCCGATTTTTTACGGGCCGATTTTTTCGGCCCGTTTTTTGTGCCCGCAAAAAGCGCGGAAAACGGCTTAGCGGCTCAAAATGCTATCCCGACGCATCCAGCCGGCAATACTGACTCGGGGTTGGTGGGTGGGGCGCACTTCGTGGGGAATCTGTGCGCTCATGAAGGTGACTAGCATGCCCGGTTGCGGCACGATCGTCTCCCGCACGGTTTTTTCATCCTCTGCGTACAGCACCAGCTCGCCACCGCAGTCGGATGACCAATGGGGGTTCAGGTAAAGCACGGTGGTCACGAGGCGGTTGCTGCGGCCGCGGAAATTGTCCCAGTGGGTGCGGTAGTAGCGCCCCGGCGGATAGTAGGCGAAATGGGCTTCGTAGTTATTGATGCCCAGATAGAGGGACCGGTTGAGCAGGGCGCGATAGGCGTCCATTCTTTCCAGAAAGTCGCGCTGGGCAGGCGTGCTGCCGTCTAGCCACACAATGCTGTCGCCGCGGATGGACGTGTTTATCTGGTTGTCCCGTCCCTGCCCGATGCTGGCCCGATGCATGCCGTCGCTCTGGTACGACTGCACGGCCTGCTGATACAGCGCATTGCGCAGGGATTCGGGTAGAAAGTCTGGAACGACGGCATAGCCCTGCTCGGTGAGTCCATCGAGCACATCTTCCATTGCGGCGCGGGGCGCAGCCTCTACAATACTGTTCATGTTTCCTCCCAATGGACAGCCAACATGAGCGAGTTTGCAAGGGTACGTTTGCGCAAGAATGAAGAGCGGCGCATCCGCCAGGGTCATTTATGGATCTATTCTAATGAAATCGACACCTCGATTTCACCGCTGAAGGCGTATGAGCCGGGTCAGCCGGTGGTGGTGGAAGCGGCTAATGGCAAGCCGCTGGGCATTGGTACCATCAATCCTCATTCACTGATTGCGATTCGTCTGCTCAGCCGCAATCTCGATACCCAATTGGGGGCGCGCTGGTTCAAGAAACGCATCAGCCATGCGCAGGCGTTGCGAGAGCGCTTTTTCGGCAAGCCCTATTACCGTCTCGTGTATGGCGAAAGCGATCTGCTGCCGGGGCTGGTGATCGACCGGCACGGCGATGTGTTCGTCCTGCAGATTACCACCGCAGGCATGGAACGCCTCAAACCGCAGATTATCACCGCGCTGGAAGCGTTGTATTCTCCCCGTGCCATGGTGTTCCGCAACGATCTGGACAGCCGCAAACTGGAAGGGCTGCCGCTGGAAAACGAAGTGGTTGGCGTTCTGGATGAACCGGTTTGGATTGAGGAGAACGGCACCTGGTTTGAGTTGCCAGTGGAAAGCGGCCAGAAAACGGGCTGGTTCTACGACCATCGCATGGGGCGGCGCAAGCTGCAGGCGCTGTGCAAGGGACAGCGGGTGCTGGATGTGTTCAGCTATCTGGGCGGCTGGGGCGTGGAAGCCGCTGTGGCCGGCGCAAGCGAAGTGGTATGCGTGGACAGTTCCGCGCAGGCGCTGGACTATCTGGAACGGGCGGCCGTGCGCAATGGGGTTATCGACCGCGTCACCACCTATCAGGGCAATGCGTTCGAAGTGCTGCCGCACTTGCTGAACGAGGGGGAACGCTTTGACATTGTCGTGGTGGATCCGCCGGCGTTCATCAAGCGCAAGAAGGATTACCGCAACGGGATGGAAGGCTACAAGCGCGTCAATGCGCTGGCCATGCGCCTGCTGCGCAGCGATGGCATTCTGGTCAGCGCCTCCTGTTCCCATCATCTGCCGCGGGAGGCGCTGCGAGAGCAGATCCAGCGCGCGGCGCGCGAAGTGGATCGCATGGCGCAGATTTTCGATCAGGACGGGCAGGGGCCCGATCATCCAATCCATCCGGCCATGCCCGAGACCGAATATCTGAAAACCTACTTTGCCCGCATCTGGCTGGAGCGTTGAGCAGGATGAGAAATCCTCTTGGACGCAGCGGCATCAAGGTGTCGGAAATCTGTCTCGGCACCCTGAAAGGGTGCATCAGCGGTAAAAGGCCCGTCTGCTGTAAGGCGTATGCGGGCCTTTTCCTTTTACAACGTCTTCTATCCCGGTCCCGGGTCGAAAAGGGCAAGAGCGCTGACACTTTTCTGGCACGTGAGGTTTTGCGGGTTGCCACACGTGCCATTTTCGTCACAGGCGCCGTTCAGTCGCCTTCCACTACCGGGTAGGGCAGCGGCTCGATGGTCAACGCCTCGCCGCTTTCCAGTTTCAGATCGCCCTGAGCGTTGGCGAGGGTTTTCAGGTTGCCCACCGCCTGAATCATGACGCCTTCGATGGGGTCAGGACGGCTATAGAGCACCTCGAATTCGATGCGCTTGCCGCTTTCATCGTGCACCTCAAGCGTCTCGCCAGGAGCCGGCACAATGTCAGCATCGGTGTGCAGCTTGAGCATGCGCTTGGGTACGGTGGCGCGGAAGTGCAGGCGAGCGATGATTTCCTGCCCCGGGAAGCAGCCCTTCTTGAAATTGATGGCGTTGAGCTTGTCCAGGTTGAGCATCTGCGCCACGAATTTGCCGCTGACCGCTGCGGTCACCACCGGCACGCCGGCGGCAATGTCCATCAGGTGCCAGTCGTACTGATTGGTCCTGTCGCCGTTAATGAGCAGGGTGTTCCATGCGGTTTCCATTTCGGCTTCGGGACCGACCAGCAGATAACGATGATACGGCCCCGGAATCTTAATCGCCTTGATCTTGCGCACGCCCTCCTTGGGCAGCATGCCGCATTCCCACGTTTCCTTGACCTTGGCGTCAAAGGCGCGCTGCAGATCCAGATCGCCGAAACTGCCGCCAAAGCCGACCTGAACCAGTTCGTCGGTGCGGTCAACCAGCTCCACCTTGCTGCGCAGGATAAACATCTGCAACCGCTTGAGAATGGCGTCCTTGAGGCTGGCATCGAAGCTGAGGTAGTAGTCGCGCTGATACATGAATACGACAAAGGTGGCGAGTACGTTGCCCTTGGGGTCGCACCAGGCGGACAGCTGCGCCCGCTTGTTGCTGACCTCTTCGATGTCGTTTGTCAGCTGCGCCTGCAAAAAAGCCTTGGCATCGTCGCCTGCGACCTGAACCAGCGCCTGATTGGCGAGAGAGGTAATGACAGGGCCGTGCTTCACCAGCACCCGCTCCAGTTCAGGTTCGCCAAAGGTGATGACATTGTCCAGCTCGTCGAACTGGGCACCCTGACCGCTGAGAAAGGTTTTCCACTGTGCGTTCATGCTGCCGCTCCTGTATTCATGCGTGTGGGCAAATTATACGCCTGCCTTTCCGTTCAGCTCAGCAAATCCCATGTGGACACCTGCTGCCAGTCGGGGAAATGGTGCAGCATGGCGATAAACAGCTCTGCCGTGGCGATGGCATCTTCCAGGGCGTGATGAGGGGGCCTGTCAGGCAGATGGAAGCGTCGGCGCAGGTTATAGAGTCGATAGGGATTGGGATCCCCCTGCTGACTGGCCTGGGGCAGGCGCCGTTGTGCCAGCGCCAGGGTATCGACCATGGGCAGCGGCGGTGCCCAGTGCCACAGGTGTTGACAGGCCTGGGCGAGGAAGCGGCGCTCGATAGGCGCGAAGTGCACCAGCGCCACCCGTCCGGCCAGCGCCTCAAACAGCTGCGGCAACACCCTTTCAAGGGACTGACCGGCGGCCATGCGCTGGTGGGTAATGCCGTGGATCTTGATGCTCTCTTCAGAAAGGGGCTGGTCGATGCGGATAATGTGATGGTCGCCCTGGCCCGCAAGGACGCGCCCGTTTTCAATGGGCACCCAGCCGATGGACAGAATGGCATCCCGCTTCGGATTGAGGCCGGTGGTTTCAAAATCCACGGCCAGATAGCGCTGCTGCTGGGCCGGCGTGGTGAAATCCGGCAGGCTCTTCAGAGCAACGCAGGGTGGTATGTCTTGGCAGGTCCTGCGCGCACGCTTCAGACGCCAGATCCAGAGGAGCTTTGCCAGCAGATCCATCTAGCCTCCGAACCGCTGTGCCATGGCGTCCTGCATCTCGCTGATCACCGCAAAGCTGTCGCGCAGGTGGCGTCGTTCCAGATGAGACAGCTGGCGCGGATCGATCAGGTTGTCGGGTTCCAGCCCGGCGTCGATCTGATTCAGCTGATGGCGCAGACGCGTGGTGGCAATGAAATCCAGTGCATCGCGCAGGTCCTCGAAACCCTGTCGGCTCAATGCACCGACCGCCTGAGCCTGCTGCAGCCGCTCCCAGGTGTTCAGCGCAGGCAAGCCCTCGGACAGGGCATAAACCCGCGCCATTTCCACCACAGGGGCGATGCCGCGCTTTTTCAGGTCCAGCACCTTGCGATGGTCACCGGTGCGCTCGAGAATCAGGTTGCGGAAAAACCCAAGCGGGGGACGAAACGAGAGCGCATTGGCGGCCATGTGGTGCAGAAACAGGCCACTGTCAGGCGCCCACTTGAGGAACTGGCTGCGCAGGTGGTCAAACAGTGCCGTATCGCCATGAACGGCCTGCATGTCGAAAAAGATGCTCGCCTGCAACAGGGCTTCGGCGGTGGGCGCCTCGATCCACTGCCGGAAATCCTTGAGCCACCGATGCAGCGGCTGCCGCCAGCGCGGATTACTGGCCATGATCCCGCCGGGGCAGTACGCGTAGCCGGCGGCATTGAGCTGATCGCTGACCGTCTGGGCAAGGGTGGCAAACCAGTTGTCGTGCAGCGCCTTGTCGAACGCGTCCGCCTGGATGAGGCCGGAGTCCTGATCGGTATGCAGCGTCTGTTCGCCCCGGGCCATGGAGCCGGTGATGAAAAAACAGTAGCTGACCGGCGCTTCTCCCTGTTGTGCTTCGGCCAGTGCCACCAGACGTGCGGTCAGCGCTTCGCCCAGGCTACTGATCAGCAGGCCCACCTCATAGGGCGGAGTATGGGCACGCACCAGATGGGCAAACAGCTGGCTGAAATGCTGGCTCAGTTGGATAAGTTGCTCGGTACTTTCGGCTGCGGGGATGGCACTGGCAAGTGCCTGGGGCGAGTCCGGACTGTCGTGAAAGTGGCGGATATCCAGTACGCCAACAGGTTCATTTGCGTTATCGACAACAATCCCGGCCGTCTGCCCCGCCCGCAGCAGCATCACCAGCGCGTCCGCCAATGGCCTGCCGGCAGGCAATAGAACCGCGGAGCGCTTGCGTATGCAGGTCGCCACGGCATCATCCGGCCCGCCGCCTGCAGCGAGGTGGCTTGCGAGCACCTCCGGAGTCAGCAGGGCGTGAAGTGTCTGCGTGCGTGCGTCGCGTACGATCAGCGGGGTGCGCAGGGTTTGCCACTGCCTTGCAGCGGCTTGCACCGGGGTATCGAGGTCGATAATGGCGGTGGTCTGGGCCAGCGTGCTGATGGCCTGATCCAGTGGAATGGCGAGCGTATCGTGGCGCAGCTGTTGCAGCGCCTGGCGCAGCCGCGAAGGCTTGTGCTGGGCGAAAAACTGCTGAAAGGATGGGTGCTGTGCGTAATATTTCAGAAACAGCTCAGCCGGAAAGCAGTAGAGCAGGGTGTCCTCTGCCGCTCGAATGGTCAGACTGACCTGGCCGTCATTCAATACGGATCGGTAGCCAAGCCAGTCGCCTTCGGCCAGTGCGTTCACCAGTTCGCCGTTGGCATCGAACACGTCAACGGCACCGCTGCGGATTAGACAGACTTCGCGATTGGGCTGTTCGGGCGAGAGAATGGTTTCGCCTGTTCGGAAGTAGGCGATCTGTACGGCTTCCACCCAGCGCCGCAGGGTGGCGTCATCCAGCGTGGACAGGGGCGGTGTCTGCTTCAGGAAGCGAAAGAGCTCCCGCTGTTCAATTTCCATGACGGCTCCTTACGGGGCAGCAGTCAGCTCACCCAGATAGTTTTGCCAGTGGCCGGCAATGACAAAGTGCAACGTGGCTTTTTCCGGCAGGGATTTGGGCAGGGTCCATTGCCAGATATAGCCGTCTGCATCAGCTTGGATGCCCTTGCTAGGTGGCAGGATATCCACCGCCTCGAGCATGGCGTCTTTGATGCGCTGATTGCCCTTGATGATAATGCGATTGTCTTCGGCACGGAGGGTGATCACAAAGTCCTTGGCATGCAGCTGGCATCCGTTTTGCAGCGTACAGCCCGGGGTGTCCAGTCTCAGCGGCAGCAGGGCAGACTTTTGCTGATCACGCTTCAGATACCAGTCGGTGAGGGCATAGCCCACAAAGATCATGAACGGCACCATGATGGTGGCGATCAGAAAGTGCTTTTTCATAGGGGGGTCCCCGACTTTTTGGAAGACACTTTTCCGGCCGCGGGATTGCAATACCGGAAAAGGGCCCTCTGGGCAGAAAAAGCCCCGCAAAAGCGGGGCTGTGCAGTTATACCAGGTGTTCAGGCTCAGTGTGCGCCTTTTACCACACTGCTGGAGCCTTTGGGGATGCGAATGTCATCCACCAGGTCCTGAATGTGAACCGGTGTCGGCGAGGTGTACTTGGTCACCAGGAAGGCCACGACAAAGTTCACGATCGCACCCACGGCGCCGAAGGCGTTGGGCGAGATGCCGAAGAACCAGTTAGGCGACATGTCACCCAGGAAGGATGTGCCTGGAATGAACATGATGCCCTTGTGCTGGAATACATACAGCAGCGTCACGGTCATGCCGGCGATCATGCCCCACATGGCGCCTTCACGGTTAATGTGCTTGAAGAACACACCCATGATCAGCGCCGGGAAGAGCGAGGCCGCGGCAAGACCGAAGGCGATCGCCACGGTGCCGGCGGCAAAGTCAGGTGGATTCAGGCCAAGATAGCCTGCCCCCAGTACGGCCAGTGACATGGCGATACGCGAGGCGCGCAGTTCAGCCCGTTCGGACATGTCCTTGAAGAAAATGCCCTTGAGCAGGTCGTGGGAGACGGCTGAAGCGATTGCCAGCAACAGCCCGGCTGCGGTGGAGAGCGCCGCGGCCAGACCACCGGCCACCACCAGCGCGATCACCCAGTTGGGCAGGCCAGCAATTTCCGGGTTGGCCAGTACCATGATGTCGCGGTCAACCTTCAGCTCTGAGCCCTTCCAGCCCCACTGTTCGGCCTTCTTGGCGAACTCCGGGTTCTTGTCGTTGTAGTACTGAATGCGGCCGTCACCGTTCTTGTCCTCAAATTTCAGCAGGCCGGTGGTTTCCCACTTCTTGAACCACTCGGGACGTTCGCTGTAGTTGAGGTTGCCGCTGGGGTCGCCCACCGGACCCACCTGGACGGTGTTGGTCAGGTTCAGACGGGCCATGCCGCCAACAGCTGGTGCAACAGTGTAGAGCGCAGCAATAAAGACCAGTGCCCAGCCGGCAGAGATACGGGCATCCTTTACCGTCGGCACGGTAAAGAAGCGCATGATCACGTGTGGCAGACCGGCGGTACCGATCATCAGCGTCAGGGTGTAGAAGAACATGTTGAGATCATTGCCCATGCGCTGGGTGGTGTACTGGGCAAAGCCCAGATCGGTCAGCAGCTGATCCAGCTTGTCCAGCACATAGGTGCCGTCGCTCAGCAGGCGGTCCCCCAGGCCCAGCTGCGGCAGCGGGTTGCCGGTCAGGTGCAGGGAGATGAAGACTGCAGGCACGGTATAGGCGAAGATGAGAATCACATACTGCGCAATCTGTGTGTAGGTGATTCCCTTCATGCCCCCCAGTACCGCATAGAAGAACACGATCGCCATGCCCACATACAGGCCGGTATCATAATCGGTCTCCAGGAAGCGCGAGAAGGCCACACCGATTCCTTTCATCTGCCCGATAACGTAGGTTACGGAGGCAAGAATCAGACAGATGACCGCAATGATGCGCGCGGTATCGGAGTAGTAGCGCTCACCGATGAACTCGGGCACAGTGTACTTGCCGAACTTGCGCAGGTACGGTGCCAGCAGCATCGCCAGCAGCACGTAGCCGCCGGTCCAGCCCATCAGGAACACGGATGCGCCATAGCCGTTGAAGGCGATCAGACCCGCCATGGAGATGAAGGAGGCGGCAGACATCCAGTCGGCGGCGGTCGCCATGCCGTTGGCAATGGGGTGCACGTTCCCGCCCGCCACATAGAAATCACCGGTGGACTGGGCGCGGGCCCAGATGGCAATGCCGATGTACAGCGCAAAGGTGGCGCCGACGACAAGATACGTTAGGGTTTGCAGATCCATGTATTCGGCTCCTTATTGTTCGTGGACGTCATGGTGACGGTCAATCTTGTTCATGCGTGATGCATAGCAGAACACGAGGAAGATGAACACATAGATGGATCCCTGCTGGGCAAACCAGAAGCCCAGAGGATAGCCGCCGATGCGAACCTGGTTCAGCACATCCACCAGGATGATGCCGAACAGGTAGGACACCGTAAACCAGATGGCCAGACAGGTCACCAGCAAACGCAGGGTATCGCGCCAGTGCCCGTCATTGCGTGTAGGGGTATTGGTTTCTTCGGTCATGTGACCTCCTTTTTTTATTGCTTTTTTGTTGGGATGATCAACAGCAGTCTCCAGGCTTGCTGCAGCCCGAATTGTGCGCATGCTACCACTTAATGAGGTCTGCTTGGATAAGCCCTCTTTATGCCCTGTAATATTTGCTTATTTCAGCAAAATGCGAAAGAAAGTTAAGCTGTTGAATGCCTTGACTTCGCGTGCTTTGACCCTATAATTTGCCTGTATTGAAATTGGTGTGCGCGTGCAGTGCACACGCCCTGTTTGGTCGTCTGACCGGGCAGGGTGGTGAAAACCCCGCCGTGTCGGGGTTTTTTGTTAATGGAGAAAAAGAAACACGCATGAGTCGCATTGAAGACAGGATTGAACAACTGGTGCGCCCGACCATTGAAGAGATGGGCATGGAATTCTGGGGGTGCGAGTATGTCCCCGTCGGAGGGCGCGCCACCCTGCGCATTTATATCGACAAGCCGGGCGGTGTCACCGTGGACGACTGCGCGGATGTCAGCTACGAAGTCAGCGGCATTCTCGATGTGGAAGACCCCATTGCCAATGCCTACAACCTGGAGATTTCATCGCCAGGGCTGGACCGTCCGCTATTCAATCGCGAGCAGTTCGAGCGCTTTCGCGACGAAACCGTTGCGGTACGCACCCACGACCCGGTGATGGGCCGCCGCAAGTTCAAGGGGCCGATCACGGATGTGAATGAAGACGGCATCGCCATGGAAGTGGATGGCGAAACCTACGAAATTGATTACGACAACATCGACAAGGCCAACGTCGTTCCCAAGTTTTAACGAGGACCCACCATGAGCAAGAACAAGGAAATTTTGCAGATCGTCGAAATCATGTCCAACGAGAAGGGCGTGGATGAAGAGGTTATTTTCGACGCCATCGAAACGGCGCTGGCAACCGCGACGCGCAAGAAGCATCACGACGAGATCAATGCCCGCGTGAAGATCGACCGTGAAACCGGCGATTATGAAACCTTCCGCGTGTGGGAAGTGGTGGACGACGACGCCGAAATCGAAGAGAACGAAGGCTGGTACATGCGTCTGAGCGAAGCGCAGAAGCGTGATCCGCACGCGCAGGTGGGCGATATCATCGAGGAACCGATTGAGTCGGTGGACTTCGGCCGCATCGGTGCACAGACGGCCAAACAGGTCATCATCCAGAAGGTGCGCGAAGCTGAGCGCAAGAAAATTGTGGAAGACTACAGGGACCGTGTCGGTGAACTGGTGTCCGGCCAGGTTAAGCGGGTGGACCGTGGCGATATCATTCTCGACCTGGGCGATAATGTGGAGGCGGTGATACCCCGGTCAGACGTTATTCCCCGCGAGCATTTCCGCCTGGGCGAGCGCGCCCGCGCCTATCTGAAGGAAGTGGAATACCGCCCCCGCGGGCCGCTGCTGGTCTGTTCGCGCACCTGCAACGAATTTTTGATCGAGCTGTTCAAGATCGAAGTGCCGGAGATCAACGAAGGCCTGATCGACATCATGGGCGCGGCACGCGATCCGGGATCCCGCGCCAAGGTGGCGGTGCGCTCCAATGACCCGCGTCTGGACCCCGTCGGTGCCTGTATCGGCATGCGTGGTGGCCGCGTCAATGCGGTGAGTAACGAGCTCAATGGCGAGCGCATCGACATTATCAAGTGGGATGAAAATGATGCCCAGTACGTCATCAACGCCATGGCACCGGCTGAGATCGTTGCCATTACCGTGGACGAAGACAAGCACGAAATGGATCTGGCGGTCGAGGACGAGCAACTGTCGCTGGCCATTGGTAAGAACGGCCAGAACGTGCGCCTGGCCTCTCAGCTGACCGGCTGGGAGCTCAACGTCATGAGCGCTTCCGAAATGGAGGCCAAGCACGCCTCCGAAGCGCAGAAGATCATCGAGATGTTCAAGGAGAGTCTCGGCATCGACGACGATCTGGCGCGTGTACTGGCCGAAGAAGGCTTCACTACGCTGGAAGAAGTAGCGTACGTCCCCGCTATTGAAATGCTGGAGATCGACGGCTTTGATGAAGAGCTGGTCAGCGAGCTCAAGCAGCGCGCCAAGGATGCGCTGCTGACCAAGGCGATTGCCGAAGAAGAAAAGATCGAAACCGCCAAGCCGGCCGAGGACCTGTTGAACCTTGAAGGCATGACAGAGGAGCTGGCCAACAAGCTGGCTGCAGCCGGCGTGGTCACGCAGGAAGATCTGGCCGAACTCAGCACCGATGAGCTGATGGATATTGCCGGTATCGACGAGGAAACCGCTGCCGAGCTGATCATGAAAGCCCGCGCACCGTGGTTCGAGTAAACAGAAAGGAGGTGCCGCATGGCAGGAACAACGATTGACAAATTTGCACAGCTACTGGACCTTTCTGTTGAAAAACTGATTAGCCAGCTGGAAGAGGCGGGCATCAAGGGCAAGCAGCCGACCGATCCGCTGACCGATGAAGAAAAGCAGCAGCTGCTGTCGCATCTGAAGAGCAAACACGGTCAGGACGCCGAAGCGCCCGAAAAGGTGACCCTGCGCCGCAAACAGGTGAAAACGCTCAATGTGGACGGCAAGCGCAAGGTCAGCATTGAGGTGCGCAAGAAGCGTACCTATGTAAAGCGCAGTGTCATTGAAGAACAGCGTGCCGAAGAAGAGGCGAAGCGCAAGGCGGAAGAGGAAGCCAAGCGCAAGGCCGAGGAAGAAGCCCGCAAGCAGCGTGAAGCGGAACTGGAAGCGAAGCGCAAGGCGGAAGAGGCCAAGCGCATCGCCGAGGAGCAGGCCAAGGCGGCCAAGGCCACCGAGACGGCACCCAAGCCCAAGGCAGAGCCTAAACCCAAAACCAAGGCTGAAGCGGACGAAAAGGCGATCAAGAAAGAGCTAGAAGCCGACGCCAAGGCGCTGGAAAAGCTGGAACAGCTCAAGAAGCTGAAAGAAAAGCCCAAACCGGCGAAGAAAAAGCCGGGCAAGAAGAAAAAGGGGCTGCTGGATGATGCCGTGGAGGAAGACGATACCACTGCCAAGGTGGTCAATCCGCTGCTGAAGAAGGACAAGCCCAAACCGTTCGAACCGAAGAAGGAAATCAAGATCAACAACAGGCACGGCTTCAAGAAACCCGCAGGACCGGTGGTGCGCGAAGTGCGCATTCCGGAAACCATCACCGTAGCGGAGCTGGCCGACCGCATGGCGGTCAAGGCCACCGAGGTGATCAAGAAATTGATGATGATGGGCGAAATGGCCACCATCAACCAGTCCATCGATCAGGAAACCGCCGTGCTGGTGGTGGAAGAGTTCGGTCACAAGCCGGTCACCGTGAGTGAAACCGAGCTGGAAGAGAAGGTGATCGAGCAAGTGGAAGGCCAGTACAGTGATGTGCGTCCGCGCCCACCGGTGGTCACCATCATGGGCCACGTGGATCATGGCAAGACCTCGCTGCTGGACTACATCCGCAACTCCCGCGTTACCGCGAAAGAGGCGGGCGGCATTACCCAGCACATCGGTGCCTATAGCGTGGAGCTGCCCTCCGGCAGGATCACCTTCATTGATACCCCGGGGCACGAGGCCTTTACCGCCATGCGTGCCCGCGGCGCGAAGGCAACAGATGTGGCCATTATCGTGGTGGCGGCGGACGATGGCGTCATGCCGCAGACCATTGAGGCCATCCAGCACGCCAAGTCGGCGGGCGTGGCCATGATCGTGGCCATTAATAAGATCGACAAGGAAACCGCCAATCCTGACCGCGTCATGCAGGAGCTGGTGCAGCACGAAGTGGTGCCGGAAGAATGGGGTGGTGACGTACCTTTCGTCAAGGTTTCGGCCAAGACGGGCCAGGGCGTGGACGAGCTGCTGGAAACCATCCTGCTGGTCTCCGAAATTCTCGAGCTCAAGGCGCCTTACAAGGGGCCTGCGAAAGGGGTCATTCTGGAGTCCCGTCTCGATAAGGGACGTGGTCCGGTGGCGACCGTGCTGGTGCAGGCCGGTACCCTGCACAAGGGGGACATGATGCTGGCGGGCACCGAATACGGGCGTGTGCGCAGCATGATCAACGACCTGGGCAAGCAGGTGAAGGAAGCCACACCGTCCACGCCGGTAGAGGTGATCGGCCTGTCTGGCGTGCCGGCAGCCGGTGACGAGATGCTGGTGGTGCCCAACGAACGCAAGGCCAAGGAAGTGGCCGAGCAGCGCAAGGAGCGCATTCGTCAGGAGCAGCTCAAGCGCCAGCAGAAGACCAAGCTGGAAGCCATGTTCAACCGCATGGGTGAAGCCGAGCTGGAAGAGGTCAATGTCATTATCAAGGCAGACGTGCAGGGCTCGCTGGAAGCGCTGCGCGAGTCGCTGACCAAGCTCTCCACCGACGAGGTAAAGGTCAATGTGGTTTCCGCCGGAGTGGGTGCCATTACCGAAACCGACGTCAACCTGGCCATGGCCACCCACGCCATCATCATCGGCTTTAACGTGCGTGCCGATGCCACCGCCCGCAAGCTGATCGAGCAGGAAGGCGTGGACGTGCACTACTTCTCGGTCATCTACGATGCCGTGGACACCATCAAGCGCGCCATCGAAGGCAAGATGGCACCGGAGTTCAAGGAAGAGATCATCGGTGTCGCCGAAGTGCGCGACGTGTTCCGCTCGCCCAAGTTTGGCGCGGTAGCGGGCTGCATGGTCACCGAGGGCGTGGTCAAGCGCAACAACCCGATCCGCGTGCTGCGCGACAACACCGTCATCTACACGGGCGAACTGGAATCCCTGCGCCGCTTCAAGGAAGACGTGCAGGAAGTGCGCCAGGGCATGGAGTGCGGTATCGGCGTGAAGGACTACAACGATGTGCGCGTTGGAGACCAGATCGAGGTGTTCGAGCGTGTGGAAACCAAACGGACGCTTGACTGATGGAACGGGACTACAGCCGCACCGACCGCGTCGAAAGCGAGATTCAGCGCATTCTCGCCACCCTGCTGCAGCGCGAGGTCAAGGATCCGCGCCTGCAGGGCGTGACCATCACCGAATGCAAGGTCTCCAAGGACCTGAGCATTTGCAAGGTCTATTTCGACGTGCTCGGCGCCAACCGGGACGACCCGCAGGTGCAGGACGCTCTGGCCGGATTTGAGAAGGCGAGGGGCTTTCTGCGCAGCAGCCTCGGCAAGCAGCTGCTCCTGCGCATCACGCCGGAGCTGCGCTTCTATTACGATGAAGTACCGGAAAAGGCCAGCGAGATCGAAGCGCTTATTGCCAAGGCACTGCACAAGCGGTAGGCGCCCCGAAAGGGGGGTCCCCGACTTTTTTGAAATGAATTTTTTCGCCCTGGATTCCAGGGCGTTTTTGTATGGGGTATGAGCAGCGTTATGGCTAAAAAACGACGTGGCAAGCCGATTTCCGGCGTCGTGCTGGTGGACAAGCCTGCAGGCATGACATCCAATGCTGTGGTGCAGCGGATCAAGCGCATCTACGACGCACAGAAGGCCGGGCATACCGGCACGCTTGATCCGTTTGCGACCGGCTTGCTGCCCGTGTGTCTTGGCGAGGCCACCAAGGCGAGTGCCTTTTTGCTGGATGCGGACAAGACCTATGAGGCGACTCTCAAGCTGGGGGCACGCACGGACACGGCGGACTGCGAGGGTGAGGTGATCGAAACGGCGCCACTGCCCCTGCTGACGCGGGATGGCATTGTGGCGGCCATGTACAGCCTTACCGGCGAGATCGAGCAGATTCCACCTGTCTATTCAGCGCTGAAAAAGGACGGCAAGCCGCTGTATCACTATGCCCGCAAGGGCGAGGCTGTCGAGGTGGCGCCGCGGCGGGTGCAGGTGCACCGTTTCGAACTGCTGGATTTCGACGACGCCCACATTCGTTTCCGGGCCACGGTGGGCAAGGGTACCTACATTCGCACGCTCGGCGAGGATCTGGCGGTGCAGCTGGGCACGGTAGGCCATCTCACTCAGCTGCGACGCACGGAAACCGGTGGTTTCAAGGTGGACATGGCGCTGCCGCTGGAGGTTATCGAAGCCTTTCCCGAAACGGCGCTGCTGCCGGTGGATCGCCTGCTGAGCCATCTGCCTGAAAGGTTGCTCAGTCCCGAGCAGGCTGAGCGTTTTCAGCATGGCAATCCAGTGGCGGCCTCCAGCCAGACAGTGGAACGTTGGCGGGTGTATGACGGGGAAGGTCGTCTGCTGGGCATCGGCGTTCAGCGTGACGGACAGCTGTGGCCGCAGCGTATTTTCAACCTGCCTTCTCCATCGGCGGGTTGAGGGGCGTTCCGCCATGGCAGGCCGGTATCTGACGGGCCAGGCCCTTTCCCCATGAAGCCTTGCTGGCTCGATTTTCGGTCCGAGGCCGCTTTTGCGGCTGGGCATGTGCCGGGCAGCGCCCATTTTTCCTGGCCGGCACTGCGGCTGTTGCAGAATGCGTTGCCGGCGCCGCATGTTGGTACGCTCCACCTGATGGAGCCGCCCTCCGATGCGGTGGACTGGCTTCGGGCCAAGGGTTATGCGGTACAGCTGCACGACTGGTCAGCATGGACGGGCCCGGTGGAAATGGGTTCTGACTCGGCACGCCTGTGGCAACCCACTCCGGCGTTGCAGCAGTGGCTGGAAGAGGGAACCTTGCCCGTGGGACGGGCACTCGATCTGGGGTGCGGCGGCGGACGGGATGCGGTCTGGCTGGCCATGCAGGGTTGGTCGGTCACGGCCATTGATCGCGAAGCGCGGGCCCTGGCACGGGCCGAGGCGCTGGCCCGGCATGAAGGCGTAGTGGTGGATTTCAGGGCGTGCAATCTGCGTCAGCCTGACTGTATGCCCACGGACCCGTTTGATTTGGTTCTGATGGTGCGCATGCACCTGCCCGAGCTGTTCGAAACCATGGCGTCGCGTCTTGCATCGGGCGGCCACGTATTTGTACTCTGCTTTCATCCGGATGCCAGTAAGCCGGCCGCTGCAGCTCACAAGGCCACGCCCGAGCAGTTGCAGCGCGGATTTGCCGCACTGACGCCAATCACTGCTAAAATAATTCAATCGTCAGACGGGCGGCCCATGTCGCTCTACATTGGGAGGAAACCATGAAAGAAATCACCCCGGAACAGCTTTACGACTTTTTCCAGCAGTACAAGATCTGTGAATCCCTGACCCGGGACGAGGTCAAGCGACTGAGCAATTACCTGCATGAGCGCCACTACAAGCAGGGCGACATCATTTCCGACATGGGCGAAGTGGGCGAAGCGCTCTATTACGTTTACGAGGGCAAGGTGGGTTTCTACAGCAAGAATGGTCACGAAGTGGTGGAAGTCGGCACCCAGCCGGAAGGCACGCTGATTGGTGAAATGTCCTTTTTTGACCGCAAGCCGCGCAATCTGCGCATGCAGGCCGACAGCCGCGAAGTCATTCTGCTGGAGCTGACCCGCCCCATGTACGACCGCCTCAAGGTGGAAGAGCCCTATATTGCGGTAAACATTCTGGAAAACGCTATCGTGAGTCTCGATCATCTAGTGCGCACCATGAGTCAGGACATTTCCGCCATGGAGCACTATCTGATGGGCACTGGCAAGCGTTAAGCGACACCGTATCAACCCTGTTTAAAAAGGAAGGCCGCGCTTTGCGGCCTTTCTAGTGTGCACTGTTGCGGCGCTGCAGCCAGCTGTCCAGCACCTGGGCGAACTGGCGTCGATCCCGCTCGCTGAAAGTGGCCTTGCCGCCAGTCTGCACGCCGCTGTTTCTCAGTTCTTCCATGAAATTGCGCATGGAGAGGCGCTGGCGCACACTCTGGGCGTCGTAGCGCTCGCCCCGCGGGCTGACAGACAGCGCCCCTTTCTCCACCACGATGGCTGCCAGGGGAATATCCTGCGTGACCACCAGATCATTCGTGCTGACCTGGTGCGCGATGACGCCATCGGCCACATCGAAGCCGGCGGGCACCTGCTGAAAGGACACCCAGCTGCGTTGCGGCAGGGGCAGGGGATGGTTGGCAACGAAAGTGACTGGGCACTGCGTGCGCTGGCAGGCACGCAGAATCATCTCGCGCACCGGCACCGGGCAGGCGTCGGCATCCACCCAGATCCGCCCGCTCATGAGGCTGCCACGAAGCGCCCGGCGGTGCGATCCTTGCGCACGCCGTGCCAGGGGAACAGCTCACCCTGCATGCTGATCCATACGCCCGGTGTTGCCAGCTGGACAGCCATCAGGGCGGCACCGAGATTGAAGAGGGCGTCGCTCTTTCCGAGACGGAAAGGGCGCATGGCGCCGGTGAGGACGAGGGTCTTGTCGTGCAGGCGCACATCCTGCGCCAGCACGCGCGCCGTTTCTACCATGGTGTCGGTTCCGTGGGTGATGACCAGCTGCCGGGCGGGATGCTTGGCGCAGGCATCTGCAATGCGCTGACGATCCATATCGGTGAGTTCGAGCGAATCCTTCTGAAGAATAACCTGGAGTTGCACGGGGTGGCTGACGCGACCCTGCTGCAGCATGTCGGGCACGCAGGTGCCCGGGAAGACCAGCTCGCCGGAAACAGCGTCGTAATCCTTGTCGAGGGTGCCGCCGGTGATGATCAGGCCGATCATGGCTGGCGTACAATGGCGCGCACGATGCCGAGGATTTCCACATCCTCGTTCTTGAGGAAGATGGGTTCCATGGTGGGATTGGCGGGCTGCAGACGCACGCCGCCCTTTTCGATATAGAGCTTCTTCATGGTGACGGTTTCGTTGTTGATGCGCACGATGACCGACTCGCCGGTGGCCGCACTGGAAGAGCGCTCGATCACGACCAGGTCGCCGTCCCGAATGCCTTCCTCGATCATGGAGTCGCCCTTGACTCGCAGGGCAAACGTCTCCTTTTTCACCAGCGATGCCGGCACCTGTACCGTATCGTAGTCCAGCTCCATCTGGATGGGTTCGCCCGCAGAGGTCCAGCCCAGCACGGGAACGGCCACCATGGGCTCATCCAGTGCTTCAAAGGCATCTCCCCAGTCAGACTGGGACTTTTGCGCCCGACGGGGCAGGAGAATATGCACATTACTCATTTGGGGAACACCTTCTTGAAGGGCTTGACGGTCACATTGGCATACACGCCGGCTTCCACGTAGGGGTCGGCATTGGCCCAGCGCTGCGCTTCTTCAAGATCTGCAAATTCTGCCACGATCAGGCTGCCGGTAAAGCCGGCTTCGCCCGGGTCTTCGCCATCCACCGCCGGAAAGGGGCCGGCCAGAAGCAGACGGCCTTCGTTCTGCAGGGCGACCAGTCGCGCCAGATGCTGCTCGCGCACACTGCGGCGCAACGGCAGTGAGTTTGGGACGTCTTCGGCACAGATCATGTAGAGCATCAACTGTTCTCCCTGTTATCGGTACTGTCCTTCTCTTCCATGTATTTTGCCAGATAGAGACCCTGCAGCAGAATGAATATCATCGTCAACCCCAACAGGCCGAACAACTTGAAGTTGACCCAGGTATCGGTATCAAAGGTATAGGCCACGAACAGATTGGCAAAGCCGGCAAAGAAGAAGAAGGTGATCCAGAGCATGCTCAGGCGCGTCCACACATGCTCGGGCAGCGTAAGCGCCTCGCCCAGCATGCGGCGGATAATCGGCTTGTCGCCGATGTAATGGCTGCCCCAGAACACGAGCGCAAAGCCCCAGTTCACCAGCGTCGGCTTCCACTTGATGAAGGTTTCGTCGTGAAAGGCCAGTGTCATGCCGCCCAGCACCAGAATCAGTGCGGCAGTAATCAGGTGCATTTTCTCCACGCGGCGGTGTTTCACATAGCTGTAGAACACCTGCACCATAGTAGCGGCAATGGCCACGGCGGTGGCGGTGTAGATATCGTAGAGCTTGTAGGCGATAAAGAATAGAATGACCGGAAAGAGGTCGAACAGAAATTTCATGACAGACTCGCTATTACAGGAATCCACGCATTATAGTGTGGACCTGCACAGTCACTCCACCGCATCCGACGGGGGACTGGCGCCCGATGAACTGGTGTGGCATGCGCACAACCAAGGGGTAACTCATCTGGCGCTGACCGATCACGATACCTGCGCTGGTATCGAAGCAGCGCGCCAGGCCGCCAAGTCGGCGGGTATCACCCTCATTCCAGGCATTGAACTGTCCGTCAGCTGGGCAGGACGCACCATTCATGTTGTAGGCCTAGGCATTGATCCGGCCGCACCGGCACTGCAGGCTTTTATCAAGCAGGTGCAGGCGGCACGGCAGGCGCGGGCGGAGGCCATTTGCGACCGCCTGCAGAAGATCGGTCTCACCCTGGACTGGCGCAGTATCGAAACCCACAGCATCGGCCGTAGCCATCTGGCCATGGCCATGGTGGCGGCGGGCTGGGTCAAGGATCATCAGAAGGCGTTCGATTACTATCTCAAGCAGGGCAAGAAGGGCTGGGTGCGTGCCGAGTGGCCGGCGCTTGAAGACGGCGTTGCGGCCATCACCGCCGCAGGCGGCATTGCCGTGCTGGCCCATCCCGGCGTCTATACATTGAGTCATGCGAAGATGCGCGCCCTGATCGAAGACTTCATGGCTGCCGGCGGTGAAGGCATTGAGGTTTCCACCCGTGCGCAGGTGGACAAGGCGCTGCAGTCCGCCGCAGAGCGGGCACGCCAGTACGGGCTGTATGCCTCCCAGGGCTCGGACTTTCACCATCTAGCATGGCGCTGGCGTTCGCTGGGGCGACTGGCCGCCCTGCCACCCGAGCTCACGCCTATAATGAGCGCATCCCAATTGAGACCCTATTTCAAAGATCATGGCTAAGATCGTATCCATTCATCCCGAAAATCCACAGGACCGCCTCATCAATCAGGTGGTGGACGTACTCAACGGCCGCGGCGTGATCGCCTATCCCACGGAGTCCGGCTATGCGCTGGGCTGCCTGCTGGACAACAAGCAGGGTGCGGAGCGCATTCGCCAGCTGCGCCGCCTGCCGGAGGATCACGATTTCACCCTCATGTGCCGGGACCTGAAAAATCTGGCCGAATACGCTATCGTGGACAACAGCGCGTTTCGTTATCTGAAAACCCATGTGCCGGGCCCGTTTACCTTTATTCTGCCCGCCACCAAGGAGGTGCCCCGTCGGCTGCAGAACCCGAAGCGCAAGACCATCGGTCTGCGTGTCTCGCCCAACCATATCGTGCAGGCGCTGCTGGAAAAGCTGCCCGAGCCGCTGATGAGCGTAAGCCTGATTCTGCCTGGCGAAGACCTGCCCATGACGGACGCATGGTCCATCGATGAGGAACTGGGCCATGGTCTCGACCTGATCGTTGATGGCGGCTACAGCGGGCATGAACCCACCACCGTGATCGACCTGACCAATGAGGAACCGGTCGTCGTGCGTCAGGGACAGGGAGAGCCGGCGGCATGAACGAACTGACCATCGCGCAGAAGATCGCCATCTGGACACTGCCCATCCTGCTGGCCATTATCCTGCACGAAGTGGCCCATGGCTGGGTCGCCTACAAGCTGGGTGATCCCACCGCGAAGGCACAGGGGCGACTGACCCTGAATCCGCTGGTGCACATCGATCCCATTGGTACCGTGGTGGTGCCACTGGTGCTGCTGGTGCTGGGCGGATTCATCTTCGGCTGGGCACGTCCCGTACCGGTAGACCTCCGCTATTTCAAGGATCCCTACAAGGACATGGCCAAAGTGGCCATCGCCGGCCCCATGGCCAATATGCTCATGGCCATCGGCTGGGGCTTACTCATGGTCTGGGGCGTGCGCCTGCAGGTGGATATGCCGGATATCGGCAAGTTTCTCATGTATTCGGGTCTTGCCGGGGTGCAGATCAACCTGATTCTTGCGGCACTGAATCTGATCCCCATTCCGCCGCTGGACGGATCGCGCATCGTGGCAGCCTTCCTGCCAGGTAACCTTCGTAATAGCTACTATCGCCTTGAGCCCTATGGTTTTTTCATTCTGCTGGCGCTGATTTTTACTGGTCTGCTCAACCCCATTCTCATGCCCATCTATGTGGCGCTGAAGTCGGTGGTGCAGAGCATTATCGGAGTGGCCTGAATGACGACGATGCTGGCGCGGATCGGTGAGGAAACGCTTGAAACGTTGCCGGAGGATCTTTATATCCCGCCGCATGCGTTGCGCGTCATGCTTTCCGAATTCGAAGGGCCGCTGGATCTGCTCCTGTGGCTGATTCGACGCCACAAGTTCGATATCCTTGATATCCCCATCGCCGAAGTGGCGCGTCAATATGAGCACTATATTTCGCTGATGCAGCAGCTGGATATCGAGCTGGCGGCGGAGTATCTGTTCATGGCCGCCTGGCTGGCGGAGATCAAGTCGCGCATGCTGTTGCCAAAGCCGGATCTGGGCGAGTTGACCAGCGAGGACGAAGAGGACCCTCGCGAAGCATTGATGGCGCGCCTGCTGGAGTATGAAGGCTATCGGCAGGCGGCGCAGTGGCTCGACAGTCTGCAGCGCGCGGGACGGGATGTCTGGCCGGTGCAGGTGGCTTTCGAGCTGGACGAGGCGCCCCGACCGTCGCTGGAGATGCAGGCCCTTTTGCAGGCGCTGGGGGAGATTGCGCAACGGCAGCAGTGGCAGAAACACCACGAAGTGGTGCAGGAGCCGCTGGCGCTGCAAGACAAGCTCGACATGTTGTTGCAGACCCTGCCCCTGCACGAGCCGCTACCGTTGCAACGCATTCTGGTGCCGGAAGAAGGACGCGTCGGCGTGCTGGTCACTTTCATGGCATTGCTGGAGATGCTGCGACAGGGGGTACTGCGACTGTATCAGTCGGCGCCTTTTGCAGAGATTCAGCTGGAGCGTGTCGCATGAGCGAGTCCAGTCCGTTATCCATCGTGTCGGCATTGCTGTTTGCGGCCGAGCAGCCGTTGAGCCTGCAGCAGCTTCGCGAAGCGGCAGACTTGAGCGAAGACGCGGTAAACGAGATGCTTTCGCTGCTGCCACAACACCTGCAGCCGCTGGGCATGGAGCTGGTCAATGTGCGCGAGGGGTGGCGGATTCAGGTGGATGGGGCGCACACGCCGTGGGTGCACCGACTGTATCAGGACGGGAAACAACTCAAACTGAGCCGTGCCCAGCTGGAAATTCTGGCGATCATCGCACATCGTCAGCCGGTGACGCGGGCGGAGATTGAACAGATCCGCGGCGTCTCCGTTTCATCCCAGGTGATGCAGGCGCTGCAGGCCTATGGCTGGATCCGCACGCATGGCCACAAGGATGTGCCCGGCAAGCCTGCCCTGTGGGTGACTACGCCGCAGCTGCTGGAGGATCTGGGACTACATGACCGCAGGCAGCTGCAGGCGACGATCGATGACTATTTGCAACAGGCGATATTGGAATTGAAACATGACGACACCCCCTAAGGAACGCATTCAGAAATTGTTGGCACAGGCCGGCATTGCATCCCGACGCGAGGCGGAACGGTTGATCGAAGCCGGGCACGTCAAGGTCAATGGGCGCGTCGTGAGCCTGGGAGATCGTGCCACGCCGCAGGACCGCATCGAAGTGGATGGGCGCCCTGTCAAGGCGAGTCGCATGGAACAGGCGCCGACCCAAGTGCTGCTTTATCACAAGCCCGAGGGGGTGGTGTGTTCGCGTAAGGATGACAAGGGGCGTGCAACCATTTTTGAACAGCTGCCCCCATTGCATCAGGGGCGCTGGATCAACGTGGGGCGTCTCGATGTAAATACCAGCGGCTTGCTGCTGGTCACCAATAATGGTGAACTGGCCAATCGGCTCATGCATCCGCGCTATGAAGTGGTTCGGGAATACGCTGTGCGGGTTTTCGGGGAACTGACGCCCGAGCAGCTGAAACAGCTGCGTGAAGGGGTCGCGCTGGAGGATGGGCCGGCCCGTTTCGATCGCATAACGCCCATGCCAGGGGAGAGCGAAGGGCGCAACCACTGGTACAAGGTCAGTCTGAAAGAGGGCCGCAACCGGGAAGTGCGGCGCCTGTTTGAAGCAGTTGGCCTGACGGTAAACCGGCTGATTCGCACCCGCTACGGTGAGTTTACGCTGCCACGCAATCTGCGTCGTGGCAAGACTCAGCCGCTGAGCTGGCGTCAGGTCAATCAGCTGCTGCGCAGTGTTGGCTTGCCGGAGGAGCCGCGACCCGATTTGCGCCCGACCAAGGCGGACAGGGTGAAAAAGCCATCGGCGCGCAAGCGCCGCTGAATAGAGGGCTTAAAGGGTACGTCCGTGCTGGATGCGCAGTTGAAACTGCTGCCGGCCGGCGAAAGAGCTAAGCGTGGGGCGATAGACGGCATGAATTTTCATGCCGGGGCACAGGTGGCACGTTTCACCGCCGTGCGGCTGACCATTGAACCAGATGGCATTATGAACTCGACCGTCGCTGCTACGTACCTGTGCACTGATGTGGGTCTTGTCTGCGCCCACGGTACGGGCGTTGACCACTTCAAACACATCGTCGAACAGGGGTGCAGGCCAGCCCTGACCATAGGGTGCGAGCACGTTGATTTCCCGCAATACGCCCGGATACAGGCCGTGTTCGGCCAGACTGCCGTCGCTCCATAGACGCAGGGTGGGCGCCTGGTGATTCAGCGCTTCGCGCACCCTCTCCTCCAGCAATTCGGCAAAGGTGTCCAGCTTGTTCTTGTGAATCATGCAGCCAGCCGCACCGGCGTGCCCGCCCTGCGAGATGAATAGATCAGGTGCCTGCAGCGCCATGCTTTCAAACAGTTCCTTCAGGTCCAGCGTCTCCACGATGGTACGACCACTGCCAGCAAGGGTGCCATCTTCCAGATCGGTGAAGGCAACGGTGGGTCGCCCCCAGGCTTCGCCCATGCGCTGGGCGACAATGCCCTGCATGCCCGGTTGCCCCTGCAGACAAAGCGTGAGGCTGTATTTGCCGGCTTCAGCCTGTGCCTGGGCCTGAATCTTGCCTTGCTCCAGTAGGGACTGCTGAGCCGCCTTGCGGTTGCGATTGTCTTCATCCAGCCTTTTGAAGGCCGCAAGCGCCTCTTCCGGGGTGGTGGCGGATAAAAACGCCAGGGCCAGCTCGACATCGTTGATGCGGCTGGCTGCATTGATGCGGGTGGCCACTTCAAAGGCAAGGAACTCCGCATCCATCCAGGAGCGGGTGCGCGTGAACTGGCGCACGGCATCCCATACCGGGTTGCCGGGGGTGTTGATCTGTTGCAGGCCGGCCTGCACGATGGCACGGTTGTTGGGACTTTTGAGGCTGACGGAATCGGCGATGGTGCCCAGCGCCACAGGGCCGAGAAGGTCCTTGAGGGAAGGCGCATCTTCCGGCAGATGCCCCCGTGCAATCAGTTCACGGCGTAACTGGTTCATCACCAGAAAGGCCACGGTGCAGCCGGCCACGGTGGTGTCGTAGCGGCACGCTTCCTGTTGAGGGTTCACCACGCAGTGGGCTGAAGCCGGTACGCCGGCTTCCGGCAGCTGATGGTGGTCTGTGACGATGACGGTAATGCCGGCATCTCGCAAGCGACGAATGCGCGCTTCATCGCTGCTGCCCTGATCGGCGGTCATCACCACGCCAAAGGGGGTACGTCCATGTTCGGCAAGAATCTGATCCACCAATGTATCGTTAAGCCCATAACCATGGGCACGCGCATTGAGAAAAATCTTCAGCTGTGCGGGGATAACACCAAAGTGTCTCTGCATCGCGGTCTGCACCACCCAGGCGGAGGTGACACCGTCCGCATCATAGTCGCTCGCCAGGGCAATGCGTTCTCCCCGTTCCAGCGCGTCTGCCAGCAGGCGGGCAGCGGTATCGGACCCGTGCAGGTGCTCCAGCGGCTGCAGTGCGCGCAGGCGTGGCTGCAGAATGGCATCGAACGGATCCTCGGCAGTAAGGCGTGCGGCGGCAATACGTGCCTGAAGCGGGGTCAGACCGCGGCGAAGAAGCGCATCCAGCAGATCTGGATCAATGGGGCGGTGACAGATTTCGGGTTGTGGCATCATGGGGTGCGTATTGTAAGCAAAGCAGAGTGATGACGTATGGCTAACACGCAGGCGCGGCCGTTGCTGGTGTATGTGCATGGTTTCATGAGTAGTGGCAGTACCCTGAAGGGACAGGCGCTCAGACGCCATTTCGGCGATCGTTTTGAACCTTGCACGCCCACCTACCCGCAAACATCTCCATCGGCCAGCATCGAGGCGCTGGAAAAGGAAATCTCAGCTGCCGGGGCGCAAAAGGGTGTGATTGTCGGTTCATCACTGGGGGGATTTTATGGCCAGTATCTGGCCGCCCGGCATGGATGGCCGCTGGTGATGATCAACCCTGCGCTGGACATGGCCTGTGTGCCGTCCTCCCTGACCGGCACGCACGTCAATCCTTACACGGGAGAGAAAGTGGTTGTGGACGAAACTTGGCTGGCGCAGTTGGCCCCATTGCACACTGAACCGGTTTCACCGTCGCAGCTGATCGTCTGTGCGGATGACACCACGGTGCTGCCGCGATGTGCGCTGGAGCGGTACGATAGCATCGCCGAGGTGGTTTTTCAGCCGCAAGGCGGACATGCCTGCTGGCCGCTGACGCCAGTCTTGCCCCAGTTGGATGCCTTTATGCGCTGTCAGTTTGGCATTTGATCAGGCGAGGATATCCAGCAGTCGTCCGATATTTTCGTTCCACGACTTCACGGCCTTCAACTGGACCTGGGCCGCAATGGTGTGCTGATTAAGGTCCACTAGCGGCTTTTCAAAACCCTCTGGATTGTTGGGCGTCATGCGTAGCGCATCTTCGTTCAGCGAAGCAAACTGGCGATTGAGCCCGTTCATGGCCGTGTGTAGCATGTCAGTTGTCGGGATATTCATGGCTGCTGACCTTTTTCGGCGTATTGGTAATTGAACTGATTGAGTCGATAGAGCACAAATACCGGTTGGGTAGGATCACCATCGACCCGGTCCACGCGGATGGTCATGATGTCGTCCTTCCATTCATAGGCGTAATAACCGGGCATGCCGCCCCACTGCCGGTAGATGGTACGGTTGGGCGGGCCCAGCTGTTCCTCCAGTGTCAGCGCCACTTCTTTGGTGGTGATGGGATCCATGCTGTTGTGGGTGAGCACCTGCTTGTGGGGACTGAATCGGTACACGCGCTTGAGCCACTGAAACTTGCCGTTGGGGTCGTAATGGAATTCCAGCAGGTAGCTGTCGCGCATGCGTGACCAGGGATAAAAGATATCCACATTGATCTGTCTGACGGTGGTGGGCGCCTGCATAAAGCCGCCATTGCGCCACAGGTGCTTGCGGATCTGGTTGAGGTCCGTCTTGGCCAGCTCAAGCCCCATGAAGGTGACTTCAGACGGTTTGACGGCCGCTGCAGTGGGGGCTGCCAGTATGAGCAGAAGCAATAAGGAAATCAGTCGGTTCATGCCGACTGTATCGGCAGGCCGAGGCGTTCCTTGATGGTTTGCAGCGGCAGGGGCGCACTGCCGTCGAGGATGAGGTGGGGTTCGTCGTCCGTGGGGCGCTCCAGCGCTTCGGCCTGATGATGCATGACGGTTTCAGAGGCATCGGAGGGGTCATTGTCTGCACGCATGCGTTGGCGAATGCGCTGCGCACAGGTGTCTGTGCCCACCTCGATGCTGAGCACCAGCGCGGGGCAGTTGTATTCGCCAGCCAGTGCCAGTGCCGGTGCGCGGTGACTTTTGCGCAGGTAGGTGGCATCCAGAATGACCGGACGTCCGGCTTCGAGCACGTGCCGTGCCTGCTTCAGCAGCTGGGCGTAGGTGCGCCGACTCATCTCTGCACTGTAAAGGCGCTGCTGTGCGGTTTCATTCTGTGGTCGCTCGGTCAGGGCCATACCGGCAAGGCGCTTGCGTTCCACATCGGAGCTGATCACCACCGCATCCAGCCCCTGTGCCAACTGATGCGCCAGCGTACTTTTGCCACTGCCGGAGATACCTTGCATGATGATGACGGCAGGATGTGCCCTGACATAGGCATAGTGCTCTGCCAGTGCAATGTAGTCGAGCACACGCGCCCACTGCTGTTCAGCCGCCTCATCATTCAGTTGCAGGGCACGCAGGCCGCCAATCTTGGCGCGAACCAGTGCCCGGTAGGTCTTGTAAAAGTTCAATAGCGGGACACCTGCGTAGTCGCCTGTGACCTGCAGCCAGCGGTTGAGGATTCGGTTGGCCTGTGGCCGCAGATCGCGTGCATCCAGATCCATCAGCAGAAAGCTCATGTCGCTGATGGGGTCGATCCAGCGAAACTGGTCATTGAACTCGATGCCGTCAAAGGGCACCGGTTCGCCGTCGATCAAGGTGATGTTATCCAGATGCAGGTCGCCATGACAGGCGCGAATATCCCCGTGATTCCGCCGCCATTGCAGCAGATCGGCCAGCCGGTCGCGCTGTGTCCAGGTCCAGTTTTCCAGCCTCTGCAGGCGTTCGCGCTGCTTTGGCAGCTGGCCATAGAGTGTGGGAAAGTTGTCCGTCATGGGTTCAATCACGTTGTCCGGCTGTCCCCAGGGCGCATCCTCTGCCACATTTTCAGCCTCAAGGTGAAACGCGCCCAGCTTGTCGGCCAGCTTCAACAGCAGTTCGTTCGGCAGCGCGCCGCGCGCACTCAGCCGGCTCAAGACCTGTTCCGGATCAAACTGCCGCATGCGCACGGCACACTCCTGCCAGGCATACTGTCCGGTGCCGGAAAAGAGGGGCAGTGTCTCCGCACTGGCGAGACTGATGACACCCTGATCGGTCAGAAGAACCGTGTCCAGATACAGTTCAGGGGCGAAGCGGCGGTTGAGGCGCAGCTCCTCATTGCAAAAAAAGCAGCGCTGTTCCAGGGTAGAGAAGTCGAGGAAACCAAAATTGACCGCTTTTTTTACCTTGTAGGCGTATTTGCCGGTCAGATAGACGCTGGAGATATGCGTTTCGATCTTGCGCACCGGCTGTTCGATGGGGTGGTCGAAGTGCTCCGGTCGATTGAAAAACTCATCGAGGTGCGCAGTCATGGGCGGGTATGGCCTGCTGTTGAGGAATCAGCTGGCGATTATAGTGGGCTTTGCCCCATTCCCAAAGTGTGGAGACGGTTTCATTTTCAAGTTCTTTGGGAACATCCAATCCCAAATGCCTGAAGACGCAGGCTAAAACGGGTGAGGGCGCCTTTAATGGCAGTGCGCGGCTGCGCGCCCGCTTGGAAAACTTGATCCCTTCGGGTGTCGTAATTACGGGATGGTGGCCATAGTGTGGAGAGGGTCGCTCGAGCGCAAACAGAACCTGCCGCTGCGCAAAACTGCTGCGCAGCAGATCGGCGCCGCGGATGACGTGAGTGATGCCCATGTCAGCTTCGTCCACCGCGCAGACGAAATGGTAGCCCCAGATGCCATCGGCGCGTTTGATCACAAACTCGCCGACTTCGCCGGGGCAATCACAGGTCTGATGACCTTGAATCAGATCATCGAAGGCGTCCTGTTCCCGCACACCCTGCAGGCGCCAGGCAGGGGGCTTGTCAAAGGCCTGCGGAGGATTCAGGCGGCAGTGACCGCTATAGAGTCCACGTGGATGACGGGCAAACACCATCTTGCGGCTGCAGGTGCAGGGGTAGATGTATCCCGATCGCTGCAGGGCGTCGAAGTGGGCAGCATACAGATCATGGCGTTGCGATTGATACACTACGCCTTCCCAGGCAAAGCCATAGGTTCCCAGCGTGTCAAGAATGCTGTCGGTGGCGCCGGGGACGACACGGGGGGGGTCGATGTCATCGATGCGCAGCCACCATTCGCCATTGTGTACAAGGGCGTCGAGAAAGGAGGCGGTGGCGGCGATAAGTGAGCCGAAATGCAGCGGCCCGTTAGGAGAGGGGGCAAAGCGCCCCCGATAAAAAGAGGTATCAGGCGATGCCTTGCTTTTCACGCATTTCCTGCTTGCGCTTGGCTTCCACGGTCATGGTGGCGGTGGGGCGGGCTTCCAGACGCTCAAGGCCGATTTCTTCTCCGGTCATCTTGCAGTAGCCGTATTCGCCGTTTTCGATATCCTTCAGGCTGGCTTCGATCTTGGCCAGCAGCTTGCGTTCGCGGTCGCGGGTGCGCAGTTCGATGGCGAACTCTTCTTCCAGCGTGGCGCGGTCATTCGGATCGGCGGGCGCTTCGCTGTCGGATTTCAGGTGCTCGACCGTTTCTTCCGCCTCGCGCAGAATCTGCTCCTTCCATGCCAGCAGCTTGTTGCGGAAGTGCTCCAGCATGCGCGGGCTCATGTACTCTTCGCCCGGTTCCGGCACATATTTGGGATAGTCTTCGATGAACTGAAAGTCCTTGTCTTCAAATCCTGGCATGTTTGTGTCCTCTGATTATGATCCAGCGCAATGGTGCTTTATACCAATTTAATCCTGCTTGCGCAAGCAGGGTAAGTGATGGACATTTACGAGGGCTGTGGTAGGATTTGCGCCATTCGATTGAAACATGGAGAAATTACATGGCACTGGAAGCATTGCTGTTTGACGTGGATGGTACTCTGGCCGATACCGAAAAGGACGGGCACCGTGTTGCCTTTAATCTGGCATTCGAGGAAGCAGGCCTGGACTGGCACTGGGACGAAGAGCTTTATGGTGAACTGTTGGCGGTGACCGGCGGCAAGGAACGCATCAAGTACTATCTGGATCAGTTCAATACGGATTTTGAAAAGCCGGAGAATTTCGATGATTTCGTCAAGGGCCTGCATGCCGCCAAGACCGCCCATTACACGCGTCTGCTGGGCGAGGGGCGCATTCCCTTGCGTCCGGGCGTGGAGCGTCTGATCAACGAGGCCCGCGAGGCCGGCCTGCGCCTGGCGATCGCCACCACCACTACGCCGGAAAACGTGACCGCTCTGCTCGAAAATACCCTGGGTTCGGAAAGCATCGAATGGTTTGAGGTGATCGCAGCGGGCGATATCGTGCCGGCCAAGAAACCGGCACCCGATATCTACACCTGGGCAATGGAACAGATGGCCGTGGCGCCCGAGCAGTGCCTGGCGTTTGAGGATTCCGAGAATGGCATTCGCTCATCCTCTGCTGCGAACCTGGCCACGCTGGTCACCATTAACGACTACACCCGCGAGCATGACTTCAGCGATGCCGCGCTGGTATTGGATCATCTCGGTGAGCCGGATCAGCCGTTTACCGTGCTGGCTGGGGATGCCGGTGACCACACCTATGTTACCGTGGATCTGCTCAAGGACCTTCATCAGCGAGCAGTCGGGTAACCCCCCAGGCAGGCGGTCGTTCGACCGTCTGCGCGACAACATGTGGCAGCTGTGCGCTACGGAGACGCTGCCACATTGCATTTCGGCATCCGCCACCGACACAGAAAATCCTCTGCGGCGCGGGGGCGCCCAGCGCGTGCAGGCGTTCATAGCCTTTCTTTTCGATGGCGACTAATGCCTCCACAATCGCCTGAAAGCGAACCGCTTCCGGCAGGTGTTTATCCGGCCAGAGTCCCGCCTTTTTCGCATCGGCTTCGGGAAAGCGTTCCCCGACGCCACGCAATGGATAACAGGCAATGCCCCTTTTGGGTCCCGGTTGTCGCTTGCTTAATGCACGCACCTGCTCCAGTGAAAACATTTCCAGCAGGCTGCCGCCGCCCACGTTTGACGCGCCGCCGGCAAGCCAACGGCGACCCAGCCGATGGCTGTATATGCCGTGAGACGGCGAAAAGATGGGGCGTTCGCTGACGATTTTCAGCGCCAGGGTGGTTCCCAGACTGGAGACGGCATCGCCAAGCGCCTGGGCGCCCGCTGCCAGAAAACCGGCAATGCTGTCGGTGGTGCCGGCGTGGACCGTGCATTGGTGGGGAAATCCCCAGGTATCCTGCACAGCCTCCTGCACCGAGCCCAGTGGGGTTCCCGATGGCACGACCTTCGGCGGGGACAGAGGCGACAGTAGTTGTTCAATGACGTCAGGCCACTGTTCCCGTATCGGGTCATAGCCCAATTTCAGGGCGTTGTTCCAGTCGGTTGGCGGTGGAAACCCCAGAAACTGGGCGTTAAGCCAGTCGACCTGATGGGCGATGCGGGTACCTGATGAAACCGGGCAGTGATTGCGCAGCCACAGGACCTTGCTGAGCGTACTGGTCGCACCATGGGCGGCGCTGTCTGCGGGCAGTTGGTCACGTATGGCTGCATATTCCTGTGTGGCGCGGCCATCGTCATACATCAATACGGGTGAGCTGACTCCGTTGTCCCATAGCATCACCGTGGAAGAGGTGGCATCGGCAATAATGTGATGTACCCTGGACAGATGAGGTTTGAGCTCAAGGAGCACGCCGCTGAGCGCGGCCGACCAGGTTGTGGGCGACTGATCCGTCAGGGGGGCAGCGGCTTCCGCATGGATCTCTCCCGTTTCATCCGTGATCACACCCCGCAGCCCTGAGGTGCCGAGATCCAGCCCCAGAATCCAGCCGTCGCTCATGCTATGATGCCTCATCATCTCGAACCGTCGTCGTTATGCGCCTGAAGTATATCAAGCTGGCTGGCTTCAAATCCTTTGCAGAGCCTACACGCCTCGACTTTCCTGGCAATATCGTCTGTATTGTCGGTCCCAACGGCTGTGGCAAGTCCAACACACTGGATGCCATACGCTGGGTCATGGGCGAAAGTGCTGCCAAGGAGCTGCGTGGCGGCGAACTCAACGACGTCCTGTTCAACGGCACCGATCGTCGCAAGCCTGTCAGCCAGTGCAGCGTGGAGCTGGTGTTCGATAACAGCGATCATGGTCTCAAGGGTCCATGGAATCGCTACGAGGCCCTCTCTGTCAAGCGTGTGCACCATCGCGAGCAGGGTTCTCACTTTCTGCTCAATCAGCAGCGCTGTCGCCGCCGTGATATACAGGCGCTGTTCGATGGCACGGGCCTCGGGCCGCGCAGCTATGCGCTGATCGGTCAGGGCAGTATCAATCGCATTATCGAATCCCGCCCCGAGCAGTTGCGGCAGATGCTGGAGGAACTGGCTGGCATTGGCCACTACCGTCAGCGCCGCCGTGAAACCCTCAACCGCCTGGAAGCCACGCGGGAAAACCTCGCCCAGCTCACCATCCAGCTCACCACCTGGCAGGAACAGGCCGAGGCGCTTGCAGCCCAGTGCGAGACGGCACGGCGTCATCAGCAGCTGAGCGAAGCCCTCGAAAACCTGACCCGCACGGTATTTCGCGGTCGCTATGCAAAGCTGATGCAGCGCCTGCAGCAGGACGAGGCCGCTCTGCAGGCACAGCAGGCAGCCTTCGTGCGGGCGCAGCAGGCGGTGGAGACGGTTGAAAAGGATCTTGTGCTGAAACAGCAGCAGTTGCCCCAGGTGAGCGAAGCCGTCGCCAATGCCCGTGCGCAGTGGCACCGGCTGGACAAGGCCTGTGATCTTACCCAGGCGCAGGCCGCTCAGTGGGAACGGCGCAAGGAACAGTTGACACAGCAGCGAACCGAGCTGATGCAGCGTCTGCAGACGCTGGAAGCACGGCGTTCGGCGCTTGAGGCACAGCTCGATGAAATGGAAGCTGTGCGTGCCCAGCTCAACAGGGAAAAGGCGGCGCTGGCACCCGAGCAGGCTGCACTGAAAGAACGGGTCAGGATGCTCACTGAAGCCGTTCAGGCCGCTGAGCGCGATGAGCGGCAGTTGCACTGGCAGCTGGATGGCATCAAACAGCGATTACGCACGGCGCAGGCAGAACATGAGCGTCTGCAACGGGAACAGGCCCGTTTGCAGCAGCAGCGGGATGCCTTGCAGCAGCGCTTGACATCCCTGACAGCCCCCCCCGAAACGGCGCCACTGGAGGAGGCGGTCGCGCAACAGGAAGCAACGATTGAGGCGCAGGCCTATGAAATCGAGCGCTTGCAGGATACGCTTGAGAGACTGCGAGGGCAGCTCAGCTATCAGGAAGCCGCTGTACTGGAAAAGCGCGATGCCGTGCAGCGAAGCGAAGCGGAGCTGGCCGGCCTGCAAGCTGTGCAGGCCAGTCTGCTGGAAGATGGTGGCGAGGCCGAAACGAGTGTGGGCAAGCCCCTGGTGGAGTTGGTGCACGTCACGGACCCCGCGTGGCAGCAGGCCGTTGAGCGCTGGTTGGGCAACCGGCTGGTAAAGGGGCGCATTGTCGAGGCATGGTCGGAACACCTTCCAGACGCGCCTTGGGTGGGGATTGATGCGCCTGCGGTATTGATAGATGATGGCGTCCCCCGATTGCACCAGATTCTGCAGGCACCCTGGCCTATCCTGCGGCAGGCGCAGTTTGTTCGGCTGACGGAAAAGGAGGGGGTCCCCGACTTTTTGGAAAGCCTCGCCGAACACGAGTCCGTATTGAGCCCTGCTGGGGTGCTGTATCGCCGCTTTGAACGCATTTTGCCCGTTGCAGGGAGCGGGGAAGGGGCTTTGGCACGCCAGCGCCGCATTGAAACACTTCAAAGCGAACTTGATACGTTACGGCCCAAGCTGTCGGACGCTGAAGAAACCCTCCAGCACCTGCAGGCTGAGCGAGCCGAAATGGAACAGGCACTGCGTGCGGCTCATCAGGCGCGTGAAGCCACTCAGCGCGGCCTGCAACAGGTGCAGAAGCAGCTGCTGCAGGCGCGGGAAGCAGAAGCCCGGTATCAGCAGCAGCGGGTTGAACTTAACCGTCAGTTGGCCGACATTGTCCAGCAACTGGATAAGCTGGCGCCGCAGCTGCTGGAAGTGAATGAACAGTGTCAGCAACTCGAGGCGGAGAAGGCAGGGTTGCAGGCTCAATGGCGGGAGGCCGAGACCGCCGCGTTGCAGCAACGACAGCATTTGCGCACGGTGCGTCAGCAGCTCGAAGCGCTGACATCGAAACAGGCCGCCCTGATGCAGCGCGAACAACAGTTGGCCGTGGATGAGGCCCGTCTGTCGGCTGAGCGGGATCAGCTGCAGACCCGTGCCCATGAAATCAACGGCATGCTGGAGCAGGCCGCTGCTGATCTTGAACAATTGCTGCAAACGTCGCCGCCATCGGTTGATGAGGCGTTTCAGGCGCGTGATAAGGCCAGGACGTTGCTGGCGCAGGCCGAATCGGAGCTGCAGGCAGCCCAGAAGCAGGTAGAGGCCCTGCATCAGCAGCGTCACGAGGCGGAGCAGGCACGCAACCGTGTGGAGCAGACGCTGGCCAAGCTGGAAGTGGCCATTGCGCAGGCGCAGCAGCAGCTGCAGGCGCTGGCACAGAGTGCACAGGAGGAAGCGGGGCTGTCACCTGCCCAGTTGCGACAGCTTGCTTTGCAGGAACCTGTGGATTTGGCGGATGCCGAGCGACAGCTCAAGCAGGTCAAGCGGGAACTGGCACAGTTGGGCCCGGTAAACATGACGGCAGTGAGTGCCTGGGAAACCCTGCAGAAAAAGATAGAGGATCTGCAGGCACAGAAGGCGGATGTGGAGGCAGCCGTGGAGCAGCTGGAAGCCAGCATCCGCACGATTGACCGGGACTCGCGCAAGCGCCTGCGCGAGACCTGGCGCGAGGCACGCACGCGTTTTCAGGCGATGTTTCCGCGCATGTTTCGAGGCGGTGAAGCCGATCTGGTCTGGGTGGATCCCGATGCGGATCCGCTGGAAGGGGGGCTGCTGGTGATGGCGCGTCCGCCTGGCAAGCGCAATACACGCATTCAGATGCTCTCCGGCGGGGAAAAGACGCTCACGGCCCTGGCACTGATTTTTGCCTTCTTCGAAATGCAGCCTGCGCCCTTCTGTGTGCTCGATGAGGTGGATGCGCCGCTGGACGATGCCAATGTGTTGCGTTTCTGCGAGCTGGTCAAGGGAATGGCAAAGCGATTACAATTCATTTTAATTACGCACAATAAAACCACCATGCAGATGGCAGAGCAGCTGCTGGGTGTCACCATGAATGAACCGGGCGTATCGCGCGTGGTGTCCGTGGATCTTGATGCTGCCATGGAAATGATTGGAGAAGAGGCCTCATGAATGAATTGCAACTGACGCTGCTGGTTTTGGCGCTGGCCTTTGTGGGCGGGCTGTACTGGATGAGTCAGAAAAAGAAGTCCGCAACGGCTGCCGATGCCAAAACCGCTCACTCCGAGCAGGCGCCTTCCCAGCAACCGCAGCAGCACAGTCCGCTCATGGACCCGCCCGCCGAACCATCGGCTCAGACTGAGGGGGTGCCACCGGAGCAGGCCTCCCTGTTCGACGAACCGGCCCCGGTCTTCGAGGAAAACGGTAAGAAAGTTTTGCAGGTGGATGATGCGCCGGACGAGGATATCTTGCCTGTGGAGGTCCAGCCCAGCTTTGGCAAGCCGCAGCATCAAACCGAAGCGGAAGCACCTCAGCAGGATGTGGCGCGCTCCGAACCCCAGGTTTTCTCCATCATGCTGTTGGGTACGCACGAATACACCCTGCAGGAGATTCACTCCGCGCTGCGCAGCTTCAATGTTGCCTACGATGCCGCTACCGGTTTCTACTGCCTGGTGGATGAAGACGGCCATGATTACGTGCGCATCGTCAATGCCCTCAATCCGGGCGTCATTCCGCCACTGGAAGAGGATGATGGCAGTTTCCGCACGCCGGGTATTGCGCTTGTTCTTGGTCTGCCCACCACCATTCACGCGCCGCGCGCCATGGAAGAAATGCTGACACTGGCGCGCAAGCTGTCGCAGAAGCTGGATGCCACCATGTATGACATCAACCGTACCCGCCTGCGCGAACCTGACCTGCAGCGCATGCGTTCCGCCGCACTGGATTACGTCTCCAAGCCTGTGGGTAACATGGAATGACCCGAGAGCAAGCAGCGCAGCGAATCGAAGAACTGCGCAAGCTGATTCGGCACTATGACTATGCCTACTATGTGCTGGACAATCCCGAAATATCCGACGCCGAGTACGATCAGCTGTTCAATGAGCTCAAGCAGCTTGAGGCGCAGTTTCCCGACCTGATCACGCCTGACTCTCCCACACAGCGGGTGGGTGGACAGCCGCTGAATGCCTTTGAAAAGGTCCGTCACCGCGTACCCATGCTGTCGTTGGACAATGCTTTCAGCGACGAGGAGCTGGCCGCATTCGAACAGCGCATTCTTGAGCGCACGCCGGATATTCCTCAGCCAATCGAATACAGTGCCGAACCCAAGATGGATGGCCTGGCCATCAATTTGCGCTATGAAAACGGCGTTCTGGTGTCCGCCTCCACACGGGGTGATGGTGAAGTGGGTGAAGATGTCACCCAGAACGCCATGACGGTGCGCGCCATTCCGCTGCGACTGATGACGGATGCCCCCTTTGAGGTGGTCGAGGTACGCGGCGAGGTCTTCATGACCAAACAGGCCTTTGAAGAACTCAACCGACGCCAGCTGGAAAAGGGTGAGAAGGCGTTTGCCAACCCGCGTAACGCGGCGGCCGGCAGCTTGCGCCAGCTGGATCCCAAAGTGACTGCAGAGCGCAAGCTCAGCTTCTATTCCTATGGCTGGGGCGAGGTCAGCGACGGTGTGGTGCTGGAGACCTATACCGCCACCCTGAACCGATTCCGCGAATGGGGCGTGCCTGTCAACCCGTTGATGGAGGTGGTGCACGGCCTCAATGGTATGACGGCCTATTTCCAGCGCATGACACAGTTGCGTCCCGAACTGGACTATGACATTGACGGCGTCGTCTTCAAGGTAAATCTTATTGAATATCAGCAGCGGCTGGGCTTTACCGCACGGGCGCCTCGCTGGGCGATTGCGCGTAAGTTCCCGCCGCAGGAAGCCTGGACCAAACTGCTGGACATCATCGTGCAGGTGGGGCGCACAGGCGTGTTGACGCCGGTGGCCAAGCTGGAGCCGGTGCGGGTGGGTGGCGTCACCGTCTCCAGTGCGACACTGCACAATATGGACGAAATCGAACGCAAGGATATTCGCATCGGCGATTACGTCATTGTGCGCCGTGCGGGGGATGTCATTCCGGAGATCGTGGGACCGGTGCTTTCCAAGCGGGACCCCACCAGGGTGAGCAAGTTCGTCATGCCGAAGAAATGCCCGGTTTGCGGCTCGGATGTGATCAAGGAGCCGGACAAGTCCATCTACCGCTGTTCCGGCGGGCTGGCGTGTCCGGCCCAGCGGCAGCGCACGCTGGAGCATTTCGCCTCGCGCAAGGCGATGGATATTCGGGGCATGGGGCCGAAGGTGATTGCCAAGCTGATGGAAAAGGGCTGGGTACAGCACCCTGATGATTTTTACCATTTGACCTTCGAGCAGCTGATTCAGCTGGAAGGGTTCAAGGAAAAATCCGCCCGCAAGCTTCTGGCAGCCATCGAAGCCTCCAAAAATACCACTCTGCCGCGTTTCCTGTATGCGCTGGGGATTCCCGAAGTGGGTGAGGTGACCGCTGAGGCGCTGGCCGAGCATTTTGGTGATTTCGACGCCATTCGCAATGCCACACCCGAACAGCTGATGGAAGTGGAAGGCATTGGCGAGATTGTCGCCCAGAACATTCAGACCTTTTTCCAGCAGCCCATTAACAAAAAGGTTATCGACGGCCTGCTGGCAGCGGGGATTCACTGGCCGAAACCGCAGAAACCGGCCGAGCATGTGGACAGCCCGTTCGCCGGCAGGACAGTGGTGCTCACCGGCACGCTGCACAGCATGACGCGCGAAGAGGCGAAAGCGAAGCTGCAAAGCCTCGGCGCCCATGTCACCAACAGTGTGTCGCGCAAAACCGACTACGTTATTGCCGGTGAAAACCCTGGCTCCAAGTACACCAAGGCCCAGCAGCTGGGCGTCACCATTCTGGACGAAAACGCCTTCCTGGAGATGCTCAATGGTTCGACCGCGTAACGTCAACAAGAAACGCAGTGCACGCAGCGCGCCCAAGTGGGAAACGGAAGACGTTTTCGAAAGCCGTACGCAGCTCAAGCTGGCGGCACAGGAAGTGACCGAGCTGGGCGAGCGCCTTGCCAGCATGAAACCCAGTGAGCTGGCACGCTACCCCTTGCCGGACGATATTCTTGCTGCCATCGAACAGCTGCGCCAGTGCAAGCCAGGACCGGGCTATAAGCGTCAGAAGCAGTACCTGGGCAAACTGTTGCGCGGTGATGATGAATTGCTCGCTGCCATCCGTGCCACGGACGAAGCACTCGTGCTGGAAGGCAAGCGTGCCGAAGTCAGGGTACGTGAGCTGGAACAGTGGCGTGCACGCCTCCTCGACGAAGGGGATGCGGCGCTGGCGGATTTCATGGCGGCCTATCCGCGTGCCGACCGGGCGCGCCTGCGGCAGCGGCTACGCATGGCTCAGAAGCATGCGCCGGAGAGTGATGCTGCCAAAAAAGCCTATCGTGATCTGTTTCAGGCGCTGAAGGACGAGACGGAGCTTGCCTGAAAGAATATTCCACCCTATAATTATTTTTTTGGTTTTCACCCTTACTGCTATCGGTTGGCGGTCAGGGCGTGTTGATGACAACCGATTCAAGGAGAATGCATTATGCTGACTGCAGAAGACAAGGCAAAAATCGTTGCCGAATACGCCACCCACGAAGGTGACACCGGTTCCCCCGAAGTGCAGGTTGCTCTGCTGACCGCACGCATCAAGTACCTGACTGACCACTTCAAGACCCACAAGAAGGACAAGCATTCCCGTACCGGTCTGCTGAAGCTGGTTGCGCGTCGTCGCAAGCTGCTGGACTACCTGCACCGCAAGGATGCTGATCGCTACTTCAATCTGATCAAGCGACTGGGTCTGCGCAAGTAATCCAGCGCTGTTCAGCGATCGAAAAAGCCCCGCTATTGAGCGGGGCTTTTTGTATCCGTACGCTGGCTGTGGAGCCTGCAATGTTTGCAGGTATAATCCCAACAATTAGTGCGAGGCCGAACCAGCCTGAATCCCGCAGCTGTGTACGCACGGTTACGGGATTCAGGTTTTGCCTCGCTGACATTCTGGCAAGTAAACGTAGCATAAAGGAACACCATGGATAACTACGCACGACCTGAACCGAAGACACAAACCTTTCAATATGGCGACCTGCTCGTCAAGCTGGAAACCGGTCGCATGGCGCGCCAGGCCGACGGCGCCGTTGTGGTGCAGATGGGTGATACCACCGTGCTGGCCACAGTAGTGGCAGCGAAGGATGTCCGCGAAGGGCAGGATTTCTTTCCGCTGACCGTCAACTATCAGGAAAAGGCCTATGCTGCAGGCAAGATCCCCGGCGGTTTTCTCAAGCGGGAAGGGCGCCCGAGCGAATTTGAAACGCTGACGTCACGCCTGATCGACCGCCCGCTTCGTCCGCTGTTCCCGGAAGGATTCATGAATGAAGTTCAGATCGTGATTACCGTACTGGCGCTGGACCCTGAAGTGGGCACCGAAGTGCCGGCCATGCTGGGGGCTTCGGCCGCACTGGCCATTTCCGGCATTCCTTTCGATGGGCCGATCGGTGCTGCCATCGTGGGATATCGCGACGGGCAGTATCTGCTGAACCCAAGTCCATTCGATCTGGAAGAGAGCGCGCTGGAGCTGGCCGTGGCCGGTACCAAGGATGCCGTGTTGATGGTGGAGTCTGAAGCAGCCGAATTGCCGGAAGAAGTCATGCTGGGCGCGGTCATGTATGGTCATCAGCAGATGCAGGTGGCGATCGAGGCCATTGAAGCGTTTGCCGCAGCCTATGGCAAGCCCAAGTGGGACTGGCAGCCGCCAAAAGAAAATGCCGAATTGAAGCAGAAGGTGGCCGAGCTGGTGCGTGCCGATCTGGAAGCGGCCTTCTCCATTCCGCAGAAGCTGGCGCGTCAGGAAGCCATTGCCGTTGCCAGGCAGAAACTGCTGGACGCTCTGGCCAAGAGCGACGAGAACCCGGACGGGTATGACGAGAAGGCGCTGCTGGACGCGTTCAAGAAGCTGGAAAAGGAGATCGTACGTGGCCGCATTCTGGCCGGTCAACCCCGTATAGATGGGCGCGATACCAAAACCGTTCGCCCCATTACTACGGAAGTGGGGCTGTTGCCTCAGGTACACGGTTCCGCGCTGTTTACCCGTGGCGAAACCCAGGCACTGGTCATCACCACGCTGGGTACCGAGCAGGATGCCAAGGTGGTGGACGAGCTGGGCGGCGTGTACAAGGATCGTTTCATGCTCCATTACAACTTCCCGCCGTTCTCCGTGGGCGAAACCGGTCGCATGGGCAGCCCGGGCCGTCGTGAAATCGGCCACGGCATGCTTGCCCGCCGCGGCGTGACTGCAGTGCTGCCGTCGGAAGAGGAGTTCCCATACACCATCCGTGTGGTATCCGAGATTACCGAGTCCAACGGTTCCAGCTCCATGGCAACCGTGTGTGGTACCAGCATGTCCCTGATGGATGCCGGCGTGCCCATCAAGGCGCCCGTTGCCGGGATTGCCATGGGTCTGATCAAGGAAGGCGATCGCTTTGCCGTGTTGACGGACATCCTTGGCGACGAGGATCACCTGGGTGACATGGACTTCAAGGTGGCCGGTACCGAGCGCGGCGTGACAGCGCTACAGATGGATATCAAGATCAATGGCATTACCCAAGAGATCATGAAGATCGCGCTGGATCAGGCCAAGGATGGGCGTCTGCACATTCTGGGCGAAATGGCCAAGACCATTGCAGCACCGCGTGAGCAGGTGGCACCGACCGCGCCGCGCTTCACCACCCTCAAGATCAAGCCGGAGAAGATCCGCGAGGTGATCGGCAAGGGCGGGGCGGTCATCAAGGCATTGACTGAGGAAACCGGCACGCAGATCGACATCAAGGAGGACGGTACGCTCACCATTGCTGCCATTGATCAGGAGTCGGCCGACGAGGTCATCCGCCGCATCAACGAGATCGTAGCAGAGCCGGAAATTGGCACTACTTACGACGGCACCGTGAAGAAAATCGTCGACTTTGGTGCGTTCGTTGAATACATGCCGGGCCGCGAAGGGCTGGTGCATATTTCCCAGATCGCTGAAGAGCGGGTGGAAAATGTCAGTGACTATCTCAAGGAAGGCCAGCAGGTGCGCGTCAAGGTGATTGATATCGATCGTCAGGGCCGCGTGAAGCTGTCCACCAAGGAAGCAGACAAGTAAACGTATGCCATGGGGTGCTTTTTGCACGCCATGGACACCTCCACAGATCCTCTGTTGCGGGATTGCAGCCTCAATGACCGCATCGGTGCGGTTGATGCAGTGTTCAGTCCCCGGACTGGCTCCAGATGAACTGACTACGCTCGGTAAGTTTGCCTGGAATCTCGGTGCGGCCATCACTCAGGGAATGTGCGGAGGTGTCATACAGGCCAGTGTCTGCGCCCGTGTGGCGTAAAAGCAAGGCATTGTTCCATGTTCAAGGACAACAGCAATTAAACGGGAAATTATGAGCAGCACACATCCAGCGTTTGAAGTCATTGGGTCACATCATATCGACGCGCTTAACCTGACTGTCGAGCACTACCGCCATAGAAAAACCGGTGCGCCGCATTTCCATCTCAGCAACGATGATCCGCAGAATGTGTTCATGGTGGCATTTCGCACCCTGCCCATGGACAGCACGGGAGTGGCACATATTCTTGAACATACCGTCTTGTGCGGTTCGGAAAAATACCCCGTGCGCGATCCGTTCTTCATGATGATCCGCCGCTCGCTCAACTCCTTCATGAACGCCTTTACCAGCAGCGACTGGACGGCTTATCCGTTTGCGACAGAAAACAGAAAGGACTTTCAGAACTTGCTGCAAGTTTATCTGGATGCAGCCTTTTTTCCGAATCTGCATCCGCTTGATTTTGCCCAGGAAGGCCACCGTCTTGAGTTCGAACCCTGGAATGATCCGGATGGTGAGCTGGTGCGCAAGGGCGTTGTGTATAACGAGATGAAGGGCGCCATGAGTTCGCCAACGGCCACACTGTGGCAGGCGCTGTCCAGTGCCCTGTACCCCACAACGACCTATCACTACAACAGCGGCGGCGATCCCAGAGAGATTCCAAAGCTTACGCACAAGCAGTTGGTGGAGTTTCATCGCGATCACTACCATCCGAGCAACAGCATCTTCTTTACCTACGGAGATATTCCGGCTGTCGAGCATCACGCCAACTTTGAAACCCTCGCGCTGCACCGTTTCAACGATACGGTACCGGTCAAGCGGGTTGGCCGTGAGAAGCGATACATTGCGCCGGTGCGCACTCAGACCACTTATGCGCTGGAAGAGCAGGACCTGCAGAACAAGACGCATATCGTCATCGGCTGGCTGCTGGGCGAAAACCGTGATCCCATGGAAGTACTCACAGCCAATCTGGTCACCATGGTGTTACTGGACAACTCTGCATCACCGCTACGCAAGGCGCTGGAGGAGACGGACCTGGCGGCGGCCCCATCGCCCCTGTGCGGTCTGGAGGACGGTACCCGGGAAATGGCGTTCGTGGCCGGTGTTGAAGGTTCCGAAGCGGTGCATGCCGATGCCATTGAGGCCCTGATTGATGGTGTGCTCAAGGCCATCGTCGAACATGGCGTGGATCGTGACATGGTGGAAGCCATGCTGCACCAGATGGAACTGGCCCAGCGGGAGATTACTGGCGATACCTATCCGTACGGTTTGCAGCTCATGCTCGCCAGCATGGCTGCCCCTCTGCACGGTGGTGACTTGGTAAAACTGCTGGATCTCGAGCCGGCTTTGGCAACACTGCGCGAAAGGATTGCCGATCCTCACTTCATTCCAGGCTGGATCGAACGCTGGCTGGTTAACAATCCTCACAAGGTGCGTGTGGTGATGACGCCCGACCCTGAGCAGCGTGCCCGCGAGGAAGCGGAAGAGGCGGCGGAACTGGTTGCGCTGAAGGTCGCCATGAGCGCAGAGGAAAAGAATGCCATCGTCGTTCAGGCCGAAGCGCTGCAGATGCGCCAGGCGCAGGAGGACGACCCGGATCTTCTGCCCAAGGTCACCAAGGAAGACATTGAGCGTGCAGTCAAGGTGATTCACGGGGAGCGGGATACGCTCGCAGACCTGCCGCTGACCCAGTATGAGCGTGGCACCAACGGCATCGTCTATGAGAGTCTGATACTGGATCTGCCCATGCTCGATGAGGCCGCGCAGCAGGCACTGCCGGTGTTTAACGTCGCCCTCACCGAGGTAGGTTCGGCAGATCGCGACTACCTGGAAACACAGGCATTGCAGGCGGCTGTCACCGGCGGGTTGAGTGCGCGCTCGCAGGTGCGCGAGGATTTGCGGGACCCCCGTCGGGTTCACGGTCATTTCATTCTCTCCGGCAAGGCACTGAACCGCAACCATGCGCCTCTGGCTCAGCTGATGGAAGAGACGCTGCTGGTGCCGCGCTTTGACGAATACAGCCGCATCAGGGATCTGGTCAGTCAGATGCGGGTTTCAGCCGAGCGCGGTGTCACCCGCGCTGGCCACAGCTATGCCATGGGTGCGGCGGTTCAGGAATTCACGCCAGCCAGTCGCTGGGCCTTCGAACGCGGTGGTCTGCGCGGTATTCAGACCCTCAAGCAGCTGGATGATCGTCTCAAGCAGAACGATGCGGCCGTCAAATCCCTGAGCGAAACGCTGGAAGGCATCCAGCAGCAGCTGATCAAGGCACCCAAGCAGGCACTGCTGGTGGCGGATGCGCAGGGCCTGCCGCAGGCAAAACAGTCCATGGCCGAAAAGTGGCAGCCGTTCCAGCAGGGGCCGATCGAAGAAAACGATCTGCAACTGTCTGCCTCGGCGCGGGCCGTCCAGCAGGCGTGGGTGACCAGTACCCAGGTTAATTTCTGTGCCGAAGCCTTTCCGGCCGTGATGCCTGGGCACGAAGATGCCCCCCTGCTGCAGCTGTTGGCGCACATGCTGCGCAACGGCTTCCTGCATACCCGCATCCGTGAGCAGGGCGGTGCCTACGGCGGTGGCGCCACATACAACGCAGGCGCCGGTGCGCTGGTGTTCTATTCCTATCGCGATCCGCGCCTGCTGGAAACCTTTGCGGACTTTGAGGCATCGCTCGACTGGGTGATGAGCAAGGACGCCACCGAACAGCATGTTGAAGAAGCGATTCTGAATGTGATTGCCGCCATGGACAAGCCGGGTTCGCCGGCCGGTGAGGCAAAGAAAGCGTTCTATCAGCTGCTGTATGGCTACACGCCCGAGGTGCGCCAGCGCATTCGTGATACCATTCTGGGCGCGGATCTGGCGCAGATTCGCAGTGTGGCCGAGCGTTATCTGGATGTGTCCAGGGCATCCCGTGCGGTGATTACCCACAGCGGAACCCGTGAAACCCTGGAAGAAGCCGGATTTGAGCTGATTACGCTGTAATTGGCTGTAATTGCGAGTTTTCTGCGTAAAAACCGTAGCCTTTCCGGCTGCGGTTTTTTTTGTGCCGTGAAAAAAGTGGGGGACCCCCCCTGTCAGCCAGTATCCAGGCCGGTTTGGTCCAGTTTGTTCAGCAGCCAGCGCAGCCGTTCTGCGGTGTCGCGATCATCTCTGACAACCGCCAGCAACAACCTGGCTTCCCTGCGGCGGCGCAGACCTGGCGCATGCTGGCTTGCGTGCACCCAACGGCGTTCCATCAGGCTCCATGCTTCGGCACGTGTGAGCTGGCCCTGACCCAGTGCCCATATCAAGCAGGCGATGAAACAGGGCATGTGGAAAGCGTTCCGGTGCGCTTTTCAGGCGCGCCAGTGTTGCGCTGAAAGCCTGTTAATGGCTTAATCCTTGATGGCCGCCGTCTCCAGCCAACCCTCACGGTTGAAGGTGAGCGTGCAGCGCATGAATTCTGTCAGCGCCTGTTGCGGGGTAGGGTCGTCATCGCAGGCGCAGCCCGCCATCTGACTCTGAAATTGAATATCCAGTCGCAGCGTAAAGCCGCTTTCGTCTTCCTCGCAGCGCAAAGGCATCACGTGCGCGCTGGTCTTGTCGGCAAAATAGCCGTTGACCATGCCGGCCTGCAGCAGCGGAAACAGCAGTCCGGACGTGTCCAACGCTTCGGCAAGTGCCGCGCCATCGAGCGGCTCGCTGCGCAGCAGCGTGATGGAAAGGGGTTGCGTCTGTTTACGGTTCATCGGGAACAATCCATTGTTGATTGATGGCATGCAGCAGGGCCTGAGCATCCTGCGGATTGGTCAGCACCGCTTCCAGCTCTTCATACAGGATGGAATTGGCCAGTATGCGCTTGAAGGCTGCAGATGCCGCTGTCTCCCACGCCATGCCGTTGATAAAGAGGGTGCCCTGCGGCGTCAGCGCCATGCGCGTCACGGAATCCCGCAGCCAGACGGGTGAAGACTGCAGCTTCTCCGGCAGCATCTCCAGCGACAGGGGCGGGTCCAGCGGCTCCGGCAGGAGCTCGGCGGCAGCCTGATCAGGTAGTGTCACCAGCTGTGCCCAGGCTTCATCCAGCCCCGGGCTGCTCAGTGCGGGCGCAAGCGCAGACAGAATCGGCGCATGCACGCGTTCGGGAATTTCGCCGGGAGGTGTGCCCGTATAGTCGGGGTCGGCAAACAGGGTATTACCTGCCGGATTTTCTGCCAGCCAGTCTGCCAGCGCTTCGGCGATTTCGCGAGCGCGCAGGCTACGGTACCCAATGGAAGCGGTCATGCAGTCGTCATCCAACGCAACACCATGGTGGCCCCACAAGGGCGGAATGTAGAGCACATCGCCCGGCTCGACTATCCAGTCCAGCATGATCGGAAATTCGCGCATCAGGCGCAGCGGTACGTTTTCAAGATAGTTGTCCAGCGTGCAGTGTTGATTGGTGAGCGTCCAGCGACGCGTACCGGCCACCTGGTACAGAAACACGTGGTAATGATCGAAGTGGGGGCCTACATTGCCGCCTGTGACGGCATAGCTGATCATGATGTCGTCTAGGCGCCAGTAGGGAATGAAGTCAAAGGCGGTAAGCAGCTTCTGCACGGACGGCACCAGTCGATCCACCCCCTGTACCAGCAGCGTCCAGTCACGCTGTGGCAGGGCGGCGAAATCGTCCTCGTGGAAAGGACCGTTTTTCAGGGTGTAATCCTGTTCGCCGCTCTGAATCACAATGCGGCTTTCCACCTGCTCTTCTAGCGCCAGCCCCGCCAGTTCTTCCGGGGTGATGCCGTCAAAGTCGTCGGGCAGGGCGCTACGAATCAGGCAAGGTTTCCGGTTCCAGTATTCACGAAAAAACTGCTCGAGGGTGAGGTCGGTCCAGTTGAATTTATAGGGCATCAGGTTTCGTTATCCAGTAGGTGACAGGTTTGCTGAATGACACGTCTGTGAATATCCGGCTTTAAGGTTGCTATCTTCTTGATGATGAGTGATGCGGATAAGGTGAATAACTTATCCGTCCGCAGGTGTCTTTGTTTCGGCAGTTTGCCTTCAGCAAGGTCAGACTCATCTATTGGGTAGGCATTAATGTTTTGAACCTGCGATGTGATTGCCATGGCAATCACATCGCCGTGTCGATCCTGGGGCGTCAATAGTAGAACCGGCCACTTTTTCATAGTGGCTAGATCGGAAAAGGGAAAGGGAGTCAGAACAATGTCCCCCTTTTCACAAGGCATCCCACACCTCATTGTCGGGGTTGTCCCAGATTTTTTCCATAATGGGCAGTTGTGCCTGTTTCAGCGATTCCACTTCTGGCGTGCGAAGTTGATACTTGAACTCCAGGTACTCAATGAAGTCGAGCACTTCCTTTGCCAGCTCTTCTGGCATATTCTGCACTTCCTGGGTAATACGCTGGATGGTGTTCATACAACCTCCTATCGAGCGCGCAGCTGGACGACGGCCAGCTTGATGGCCTGTGCCTGTTGGGCCGCATTGCCGGTGTAGCTGGCGGGTGTCATCTCACGCAGGCGCTGCTTGGCTTCTTCCGGTAGGTCAAGGTCATCCACAAAGGCCTGCATGATGGCCTTGTCAACGCGGCGTCCGCGGGTCAGTTCCTTTAGCTTTTCATAGGGCTGCTCGATACCGTAGCGACGCATGACGGTCTGGATCGGCTCGGCCAGCACTTCCCAGTTCTCATCCAGATCGGCCAGCAGGCGTTCCTCGTTCACCTCCAGCTTGCTCAGGCCCTTCATGGTGGCCGAGAGGGCAATGATCATGTGTCCAACGCCGACACCCAGGTTGCGCAACACGGTCGAGTCGGTCAGGTCCCGCTGCCAGCGGCTGATGGGCAGTTTCTGCGCCAGATGGTCGAACAGGGCATTGGCCAGCCCCAGGTTGCCTTCGGAGTTTTCGAAGTCGATGGGGTTGACCTTATGCGGCATGGTGGAGGAGCCGATTTCGCCGGCAACGGTCTTCTGCTTGAAGAAACCGAGGGAAATGTAGCCCCACACGTCGCGGTCGAAGTCGATCAGTACGGTATTGAAGCGCATGAGCACGTGGAAGTATTCGGCCATCCAGTCGTGGGGCTCAATCTGGATGGTGTAGGGATTCCACGCCAGCCCCAGCGAGCGCACGAACTGCTCGGAGAGCTCGTACCAGTTGATGTCAGGGTAGGCTGACAGGTGGGCGTTGTAGTTGCCCACCGCACCATTGATCTTGCCCATGATCTGCACGTCGCGCAGCTGTTTGGCCTGGCGTGCCAGCCGGTAGGCTACATTGGCGAATTCCTTGCCCACGGTGGTGGGTGAGGCCGGCTGTCCGTGGGTACGCGACAGCATGGGGATGGTGGCCATGGACTCGGCCATATCGGCCAGGGTGTCTACCAGCTTGTCCATCTGCGGCACCAGCACCTGTTCGCGCGCTTCCTTCATCATCAGCGCGTAGGAGAGGTTGTTGATGTCTTCACTGGTGCAGGCGAAGTGAACGAATTCCTTGATCTTGTCCAGTTCGGGATGCTTTTCAAGGTGGGACTTGATGAAGTATTCCACCGCCTTGACGTCGTGATTGGTGGTGCGCTCGATCTCTTTGACCTGTTCGGCCATCTCCAGGGTGAAGTTGTCCACCAACTGATTCAGATGGTTGAGGGCCTCGGCGGACAGCTTGGGCACTTCCGGAATGCCGGGATGGTTAGCCAGCATCTTCAGCCAGCTGACTTCCACGCGGACGCGGTATTTGATCAGGCCGTATTCACTGAAAATGCTGCGCAGCGGCTCGGTGCGGCTGCCATAGCGGCCATCCACCGGCGAAATGGCGGTCAAGGGCGTCAGTTCCATAAAGCATCCTTTGGGGTGTAATAAATGATCGTGGTATTATAACCGGGTCTAAAGGCACCTCCGCAAAACCCCTGAACGGTCGCGACAGTGGCGATTCTGGTTCAAGGGTTTTGCGGAGGTGCCCGAACATATCTTTATTCAGACAAGGAGTCGCCATGTCGTTTCTGCAAGCCTATCGTCAACACGTGGAAGAGCGCGCAAAAGAGGGGCTGCCCCCCTTGCCCCTGAATGCGGAGCAGACCGCGCAGCTGGTGGAATTGATCAAGAACCCGCCCGCCGGCGAGGAGGCCTTTTTGATCGATCTGCTGGAAAATCGCGTGCCCCCGGGTGTGGACGAAGCTTCCTACGTCAAGGCGGCTTTTTTGGCGGACGTGGCCAAGGGCAATGTCAGCACCCCGCTGATCACGCCGGAACGGGCCACCTTCCTGTTGGGCACCATGCTGGGTGGCTATAACGTTCAGCCGCTGATCGAACTGCTGGACAGCGACAACGAAGCGGTTGCAGAGGAAGCGGTCAATGCCCTCGGCAAGACGCTGCTGGTGTACGACGCATATCACGATGTGAAGCAGAAGGCTGATCAGGGCAACGCCCGTGCGCAGGAAGTAATGCAGCGCTGGGCTGATGCGGAATGGTTCAAGAACAAGGATCCGCTGCCCGAGAAGCTCACCGTGACCGTCTTCAAGGTGGATGGCGAAACCAATACGGATGATCTCTCTCCTGCACCGGCTGCGTGGTCACGCCCGGATATTCCGCTGCACGCCAAGGAAATGCTCAGGGCCAAGATGCCGGACGTGGAAGAGAAAATTGCCGAAATGAAGGCCAAGGGCCATCCGGTCGCCTTTGTGGGGGACGTGGTGGGTACCGGCTCCTCGCGCAAGTCTGCCATGAACTCCATCATGTGGCATTTTGGCAAAGACATTCCCTATGTGCCCAACAAGCGTCAGGGTGGCGTCATCCTGGGCGGAAAGATTGCCCCCATTTTCTTTAATACCGCGGAAGACTCCGGTGCGCTGCCCATCGAGTGCGATGTCACCAAGATGCAGATGGGTGATGTGATCACCATCTATCCGTACGAAGGCAAGATCGAAAACGAGGCGGGCGAGGTGATCAGCACCTTTGAGCTCAAGCCTGTGACCATGCCGGACGAAGTGCGTGCCGGCGGGCGTATTCCGCTGATTATCGGTCGCGGCCTGACCGACCGAGCGCGTCGCGACATGGGTCTGGATGTGTCTGACGTGTTTATCCGTCCCCGTGACGAATCCGGCTCCACCAAGGGCTATACGCTGGCGCAGAAGATGGTCGGCAAGGCATGCGGTATCGAAGGCGTGCGCCCCGGCATGTACTGCGAACCGCACATGACCACAGTGGGTTCACAGGACACCACTGGCGCCATGACCCGTGACGAGCTGAAGGAGCTGGCCTGTCTGGGCTTCAGCGCAGACTTCGTGCTGCAGTCCTTCTGCCACACCGCAGCCTATCCTAAGCCGGTGGACGTTAAGCTGCAGCACGAGCTGCCGGACTTCATTATCAGCCGTGGCGGTGTATCGCTGCGTCCGGGCGATGGCGTCATCCACTCCTGGCTGAATCGTATGCTGCTGCCCGACACCGTGGGCACCGGCGGTGACTCCCACACCCGTTTCCCCATCGGCATTTCCTTCCCGGCTGGCTCCGGACTGGTTGCGTTTGCCGCTACGCTGGGCGTGATGCCGCTGACCATGCCGGAATCCGTGCTGGTGCGTTTCAAGGGCGAAATGCAGCCGGGCATTACGCTGCGCGACCTGGTGAATGCCATTCCGTACGTGGCCATTCAGAAAGGGCTGCTGACCGTTGAGAAGAAGGGCAAGAAAAACGTCTTCAACGGCCGCGTGCTGGAGATCGAAGGGCTGGAGAACCTCACCGTTGAACAGGCGTTTGAGCTGTCTGACGCATCCGCGGAACGTTCCGCCAACGGCTGTACCGTCAAGCTGAACAAGGAGCCGATCATCGAGTTTCTCAAGTCCAATATCGCCCTGATCGACTGGATGATCGAAAACGGCTATCAGGATGCGCGCACGCTGGCACGCCGCCGCGACGCCATGAAGGCGTGGATCGAGAATCCGGAGCTGCTGGAAGCGGACAAGGATGCCGAATACGCCGAAGTGATTGAAATCGACCTGAACGAGATCACCGAGCCTCTGCTGGCATGCCCGAACGATCCGGACGACATCAAGCCCCTGTCCGAGGTGCAGAATACGAGCATCGATGAGGTGTTCATCGGCTCGTGTATGACCAATATCGGCCACTACCGCGCCGCAGGCAAGGTGCTGGAGAAGTTCAACGGCCAGCTGCCGGTGCGTCTGTGGATCGCACCGCCGACCAAGATGGACGAGCACCAGCTCATCGAAGAGGGCTATTACGCCATCTTCGGCCGCGTGGGCGCGCGTACCGAAATGCCGGGCTGCTCCCTATGTATGGGCAACCAGGCGCGCGTGGCGGACGGCGCGACTGTCATGTCCACCTCGACGCGCAACTTCCCCAACCGCATGGGCAAGGATGCAAACGTCTTCCTGGGATCGGCCGAGCTGTCGGCGATTACGGCCATTCTGGGCCGTCTGCCCACGGTGGAGGAGTATCACCAGTACATGCAGGACATCAATGCCATGGCGGGCGAGATCTACCGCTACCTGCAGTTTGATGAACTGCCCGAGTACAAGGTGTGCCAGCCCAAGTCCATCGACGAGATTCAGGTGGTGACCTACGGTCAGCAGCACGCCTGCGCCTGATGGCTTGAAAGGGGTGCTCCGCGGGAGCGCCAAAAGCAAAAAGCCACGCAATTGCGTGGCTTTTTTTTATTGAGCGCGTGAAAAAATCGTTATTGCATCAATAGCTTGGGCAGCAGATTTTTTAGGCTGCTTTCAGTGCCGAGGTTCTTCATCAGCTGCTGAATAAGCGGTTTCTGCGGTTCGTAAATCCGGGTTTTCTCCACCTTGACCACTTCACGCGCCACGTAGCCCGTGTCGCCCAGCCCATCGATCAGTCCCTTTTCAATCGCTTCAAGCCCCAGCCAGACCATGCCGGTATAGAGCATGGGATCACCCTTGTGCAGGCGTTCGCCACGACCCTTTTCCACCGCGGCGATGAATTGCTGGTGTGTCTTTTCCAGCACGTGCTGGCGGAAGTATTCCCGGCCTTCATCATCCTTTGGGCCAAAGGGGTTGATGAAAGCCTTGTGTTCGCCGGCATACATGGAGCGGTTTTCGATGCCCAGCTTGTCCATCAGGCCCACAAAGCCGAACGTATCCAGGCGGACGCCAATGGAGCCGACGATGGAGTTTTCATTGGCGTAGATTTTGTCGGCAGCCACCGCGGCATAATAGCAGCCGGAGGCGCACAGGTCCTGCACCGTGACATAGACCGGCTTGTCGTACTTTTTCTTGAGGCGGGTGATTTCATTGTTTATCAGTGCGGCCTGCACCGGCGAACCGCCGGGGGAATTGGCTTCTATGATGACTGCCTTCGCCTGCTTGTCGCGAAAGGCCTCGCGCAACAGCGGCATGATGGCATTGGCGCTGGCGGTGTCACTGTCCGGCATGATGGTGCCGGTCAGGCGGACCACGGCTGCGTAGGGCTTGCCGTCCGCGAGCTCATCCACGCTGAGTTCGTTGGCACCCTTGATCATGAAAATGATCAGCACCACGATGTAGGCACTGATGGCGAACAGCAGCAGATTGCGCCAGCGGCGGCTGGCACGATCCTGCTTCAGCCACTTTTCCAGTGCACTGACAAGGCGTTCTTCGGTGGTAGGCGTCATTGCAAGGGATTCCTTCTGTTAGAGCAAAAAAGGCGCCGGATGGCGCCTTTGAAAACGAGATGAAGCGGCTTACTTGGACGCGGTGATGTTATAGCCGCCATCCACATAGGTGATTTCGCCAGTGATGCCGGACGCCAGATCCGAACACAGGAAGGCGGCCGCATTGCCCACCTCCTCAATGGTGACATTGCGGCGCAGCGGGGTTGCCTTGGCCGCTTCTTCCAGCATGTTGCGGAAATCCTTGATGCCCGATGCAGCCAGCGTGCGGATGGGACCAGCGGATACGGCGTTTACGCGGATACCGTCCTGGCCCAGATCCGCGGCAAGGTAACGCACGCAGGCTTCCAGCGAAGCCTTCGCCACCCCCATGACATTGTAGTTGGGCACGGCGCGTTCTGCCCCCAGGTAAGAGACGGTAATGAGCGCGCCATTGCGGCCTTTCATCATTTCATAGCCGCCTTTGGCAAGTGCAACGAATGAATAAGCGCTCACATCGTGTGCAATCATGAAGCCTTCGCGGGTAGAGGCTTCGATAAAGCGGCCTTCCAGCTCGCTGCGGGGTGCAAAGGCGACGGAGTGGACGATGATGTCCAGCCCGTCCGGCCAGTGTTCCTTCAGCTGGGTAAAGACGGCGTCAATCTCGTCATCATTGCGCACATTCAGCGGCAGCACAATGTCGGAGCCCAGTTCTTCTGCAATCTTGCGAACGCGCGGCTCGAACTTGTCCGCGAAGTCGCTCTGGTAGGTGAAAGCCAGTTCCGCGCCCTGTTCCCGCATCTGCTTGGCGATGCCATAGGCGATGGATTTGTTGTTGGCGACCCCGACGATCAGCGCACGCTTGCCTTGCAGAAATCCCATGATTTGAACTCCTTCTTTTGATGAATTAGATTCCCTGCATTATACAAATGTGCGCCTATAATTGCGGGCATGATACATACGCTCCGAAGGGTATTCCTGCTTGTAATTGCCATGGGGCTGGCCGGGTGCCACATACCGTGGAATGACCCCTATCCGGCGGGCACGACGGCCAAGCCGATTCTGCTGCGGGCGTTTTCCGCGCCGCCCAAGCATCTTGACCCGGTGATGTCCTACTCCTCCAATGAATGGGGCATTATTAGCCAGATTTACGAACCGCCCCTGCAGTATGCCTACCTGAAACAGCCCTATACGCTGGAGCCCTTGACGCTGACGCGCATGCCTGATGTGCGGTATCTGAATGAAAAGGGGCAGGAAACGACGCGAGACAGGGCTGCCTTCAGCGAATACACCCTGCATCTGCGTGGTGACGTGCGCTATCAACCCCATCCGGCCTTTCTGGCGCCAAACCGCGAACTTTCTGCCGAACGCATCGCACAGTTGACGACGCCCTATGAGCTGCCCACTGGCAGCCGTGCCCTGACGGCAGACGATTATGCCTATGCCATCAAGCGAATGGGCGTGCGCGCCTACCAGTCGCCCATTCTGGATACCATGATGGCGCACATTGTGGGGTTGAAAAAGTACAGTGAGAATGTTTCGCAGGCTTATGAAAAATTGAAGGAAACCCGTTCCGGCGGTGGCTTTTTCGACCTGCGCCCATATGCCATTGAGGGCGTTCAGGTCGTTGATACGCAGACCCTGAAAATTCGCATCAAGGGGGTCTATCCGCAGTTTCTCTACTGGCTCAGCATGAACTTTTTTGCCCCCATTGCGTGGGAGGTGGATGCGTTTTACAGCCAGCCGGGCATGAAGGAAAAGAACCTCTCGCTGGATACCTGGCCGGTGGGGACGGGCCCTTACATGCTGGTGGAGAACAATCCCAATTTTCGCATGCGCCTGATGCCCAACCCGAACTTCCATGCGGAAAGTTATCCGTGTGAGGCCAGTGAAGGCGTTTCCAGGGCGCTGCTGGACGACTGTGATCAGCCGCTGCCCCGCAATGGCGGCGTGCTGTATACGCTGGAGAAGGAAAGCGTGCCCTACTGGAACAAGTTCATGCAGGGCTACTACGATGCCTCCGGCGTCTCGTCCGATGCATTCGATCAGGCGGTGCAGTTGTCTTCCAGCGGCAATATCGGTCTGACGCCAATCATGCAGGAGAAGGGCATCCGTTTTCTGGGCGGGGTGCAACCGACTATCATGTACTTTGGCTTCAATATGGTCGACCCCGTCATTGGCGGGCTGGGAGAGAACCAGCGCGCGTTGCGGCAGGCGGTTTCCATTGCGCTGAACATGGAGGAGTACATTTCCATCTTCCTCAATGGACGCGGTGTGGCGGCACAGGGACCATTGCCGCCGGGGATATTCGGTTATGAGCCGCCGCCCGTAGGCATCAATCCGTTCGTCTACCGCTGGGAGAATGGCCAGCTGGTGCGCCGCAGTCTTGACGAAGCCCGTGCTCTGCTGGAAAAGGCCGGCTATGCCAACGGCATCGATCCGGCGACGGGCAAGCCTCTCAAGCTCTATTTTGAAGCGGTGGGCGCCAGCCCCGACGACCAGGCGCGCCTGGCCTGGCTGCGCAAGCAGTTTGCCAAGCTGGGCATCGATCTGGTCATCCGTGCCACCGATTACAATCGCTTTCAGGACAAGATGCGCCAGGGCAAGGGGCAGATCTTCATGTGGGGCTGGAACGCCGATTATCCCGATCCAGAGAACTTTCTCTTTCTGCTGTATGGCAAGAACGGTGTGGTCGCCACCGGCGGCAACGGCGTAAACTATGCCAACTATGCAAATCCTGAATTTGATCGCCTGTTCGAGCAGATGCAGACGCTGCCCAATGGGCCTGAGCGCCTGCGCATGATCCGCACAATGGTGCACATCGTGCAGCAGGACGCGCCGTGGGTGTTCGGTTTTTATCCGCGTGCGCTGGCGCTCTATCACCACTGGTATCACAACGCCTGGCCGAACATGATGGCCAACAACACCACCAAATATCTGCGCGTGGATGCAGCAGAGCGGGTCGAGCGCATTCGACAGTGGAATGAACCCAATCGCAGTGCCCTGTGGATCGGATTAGCCGCCCTGCTCGGGATGGGAGCCGGTGCCATCTGGCTCTACCGCCGCCGCCAGCAGCAGCGGGCGCGGGAGGAAGGTGGCTCATGCTGAAATATCTGATACGCCGACTGCTGTACGCCATCCCCATTCTCATCGGGGTGAATCTGATCACGTTTGCGCTCTTTTTCATGGTCAATACCCCGGATGACATGGCGCGGATTCACCTGGGCGCCAAGCAGACCACACCGGAGATGATCGCCGCGTGGAAGCAGGCGCACGGCTACGACAAGCCCCTGTTTTTCAATGGCAATGCCGAGGGACTTGACACCTTGACGGATACGCTGTTCTTTCAGCAGAGCGTGCGCCTGTTTACCTTTGACTTTGGCCTCTCCGACAGTGGCCGTGATATAGGCGCGGACATCCAGCAGCGCATGTGGCCGTCGCTGGCGCTGGCGCTGCCCACCTTTCTGCTGGGGCTGTGGGTCAACATTACCCTGGCGTTGGTGGCGGTGCTGTTTCGCTATTCCCGCGTGGACAAGACCGCACTGGTGGCTGCGGTGCTGCTCATGTCCATTTCCGGCCTGTTCTACATCATCGGCGGCCAGGTGCTGTTCAGCAAGGTGCTGCACTGGGTGCCTATTTCCGGCTATCAGCCCGGCGCCGATGCCTGGCGCTTTCTCATCCTGCCGGTGCTGATCGGTGTGTTCGCCGGATTGGGCGCCGGATTGCGCTGGTATCGCACCCTGTTTCTCGAGGAGGTGAACAAGGACTATGTGCGCACCGCGCGCGCCAAGGGACTGAGTGAGTGGCGTACCCTGAGCCGCCATGTATTGCGCAATGGCCTGCTGCCCATTCTGACCGGTGTGGTGGTGGTTATCCCCACGCTGTTCATGGGCTCGCTGGTGATGGAGAGCTTCTTCGGTATTCCGGGACTGGGAAGCTATACCATTGAAGCGATTCAGGGGCAGGACTTCGCCATCGTCAAGGCCATGGTCTTCCTCGGAGCGGTGCTCTATATTGCCGGGCTGATCCTGACGGATATCGCCTATGCCTGGGCAGATCCGAGGGTGCGGTTCAAATGATCGCGCTGCTGTGGACCGATGTGCTTGTCTGGCTGCTGGTGATCATGCTGGCGCTGTGGGGGCGGCTGGCCATGCGGGATGCCCTGGTGCGCGCCCGTTGGCAGCAGGTGTTTGCAAGTCCGCTGGCAACCATCAGTGCCATCATTCTGATCACCTATCTCAAGCTGGCGCTGCTCGATTCTATTCATCTGCGCATGGATGACGGACAGTTGCGCAGTCTGCTGGATCTGATCTTTTATCACCTGCTGGATGCGAGCGAGCGCACCTACTCGGCCCCCTTTGCCACCCATGAATTCGTCAAGTCTGTGGTGCAGCAGGACGGGCAGGTGCTGCAGGTTCATCTGCCATTGCGGCACGTGCAGCCCGGCATGGTGTGGTGGGATCTTTTGCTCGCGGCAGCTCTGGCGTCGCTTGTGGTCTGGTTGACGCGCAGGGGGGTCCCCGACTTTTTCAAGAACGGCATTTTTGCCCGCTCGCCCCGGGGCGTGTTCTGGGGGACTGCATGGGGCGTGTGGTTCGTTTTGATCGCCCTGTGGCTGCTGAGTCATCACTACCATGTGTTTGGCACCGACAAGGTGGGCAATGATGTTCTCTATCAGGCCATCAAGTCCATCCGCACTGGTGTGCTGATTGGTACGCTGACAACGCTGCTGATGCTGCCGCTGGCCATCGGTCTGGGCGTTGCAGCGGGCTATTTCAAGGGCTGGGTGGATGACATAATCCAGTATCTTTACACTACGCTCAATTCCATCCCGGGCGTGTTGCTGATCGCCGCTGCGGTGCTGGTGATGCAGGGCATGCTGGAGACTCATCCCGACTGGTTTGGTTCGGTGGCGGAACGCGCCGATCTGCGCCTGCTGTTTCTGACGCTGATTCTGGGACTGACCAGCTGGACCGGGCTGTGTCGCCTGCTGCGGGCGGAAACCCTGAAGCTTTCGGCGGTGGAGTATGTCACCGCGGCTCGCGCCCTGGGGGCGGGGCACGGGCGTATTCTGTTGCGGCATATTGTGCCCAATCTGATGCATCTGGTATTGATCTCCATCGTATTGGACTTCAGCGGTCTGGTGCTGGCCGAGGCGGTGCTCACCTATGTGGGCGTGGGCGTGGATCCCACCATGAACAGCTGGGGCAACATGATTAACGCAGCCCGACTGGAAATGGCGCGCGAGCCCATGGTGTGGTGGACGCTGGCGGCGGCGTTCGTGTTCATGTCGCTGGTGGTGCTGGCAGCCAATCTGCTGTCGGATCGTATTCAACAGGTATTCAACCCGAGGAACGCCTGAATGGCACAACAGGATGACACCCAATCCATCTTGAAGGTAGAACGGCTGGCGGTTTCGCTGCCGGATGGTACGCCGATACTCAAGGGCATCGATTTCGAGCTGCGCAGAGGCGAAGTCTTTGCGCTGGTTGGCGAATCGGGCTCCGGCAAGTCGATGACGGCACTGGCCATCATGCGCCTGCTGCCGGAGGGACTGCGTTATGACCGCGGCTGCATTTATCTACAGGACACCGAGTTGCTCAGCCTGCCGGAAGCGGCCATGCAGCGGATCCGTGGTCGACGCATCGCCATGATTTTTCAGGAGCCCATGAGCGCGCTCAACCCGGTCATGACCATTGGCGAGCAGATTGGCGAAGCGTTGAAGCTCCATCTGGGGCTGCGTGGGCGCAAGCAGCGCGAGCGGGTTATCCAGCTGCTGCAGGAGGTGGGCATTCCGGAGCCGGAAACCCGTCTTGACTGGTACCCCCATCAGCTCTCCGGTGGGCAGCGGCAGCGCGTCATGATTGCCATGGCGTTGGCCTGTGAGCCGGACGTGCTCATTGCCGACGAACCCACCACCGCGCTGGATGTGACCATCCAGGCACAGATTCTGGATCTGTTGAAGTCGCTGCAGCGCAAGCGGGGACTGGCGGTGCTGTTCATTACCCATGACATGGGCGTGGTCGCGGAGATCGCCGACCGCGTGGCGGTGATGTATCACGGAGAAATTGTCGAACAGGCGGATACGCGACATTTCCTGATCGATCCCGAGCATCCCTATACCCAGCAATTGCTCAAAAATGCCTTGCCGTTGCGCGCGCTGAAGCCGGCGCCCAAAAATCAGTCCCTGCTGGAAGCGAAAGGGATCAAGGTCTGGTTCCAGCAGGGTGGCGGCTGGTTCAGTCGTAAAAAGCGCATTACCCGGGCTGTGGACGGTGTGGACCTGACCATTCGTCCCGGCGAAACGCTGGCCCTGGTTGGCGAATCCGGCTCCGGAAAGAGCACACTGGGCATGGCGCTGTTGCGTCTTAATGAACTCACGGAAGGCCAGATTCTGTTTGATGAGCAGGTAGATCTTGCCACACTGAATGAGCGCGCGCTGCGCCCGTGGCGACGACACATTCAGGTGATCTTTCAGGACCCCTTTGCCGCTTTCAATCCGCGCATGACCGTGGGAGAGAGTATCCGCGAGGGCATGATTACGCTGAAGGTAGGGCCGCAGGACAAGGCTTCCCAACGTGAGCGCGTCGCGGAGCTGCTGCAAAAGGTTGGGCTGCAGCCGGAGCATATGGACCGGTATCCCCATGAGTTCTCTGGGGGGCAGCGTCAGCGTCTGGGCATTGCCCGTGCATTGGCGGTGGAGCCGCGTCTGATCATCTGTGACGAACCCACCAGCGCACTCGATGTCACTGTCCGCGCGCAGATCATCGACCTGTTGAACACACTGCAGGAAGAGCAGGGCGTAAGCTATCTGTTTATCACCCATGACTTGTCCATTCTGCCGCGCATCGCGCATCGCGTTGCCGTGATGCAACAGGGAAAGATCGTCGAAGAGGGTAGGGTGGAGCAGATCCTGCGCGTGCCTCAACATCCCTACACGCAGCAGTTGCTTGAGGCGGCACCCAAGCTGGTGCGCACCGCAGTATCAGACTTGTGGTGATTTGGTTCAGTTGTGATAACGACACTGCAGGATAATCAGGATAATAAGGTCTGAATCGGTCACCTTGTACACCAGCCGGTGCTCATGATCTATCCGTCTTGACTAGTATCCTGCCAGTGCGTGTTTCATCCTTTTTGGTAATGATGACCGGGTCGTGATTTTCGCACACGCTCTCAATGGTTTTGGCCAGATTGGCGCGGGGGAATAGCTGATTGCTTTTATGGTAAGCTCCTGACACGTTTCTAATGTACAGGATGCTGTACATTGTTTTTGAGAGCTTAGAACTGAAATGTCTGTTCGACAATCTGGCTTGCGGTGGGCAGCGTGCTGTTGTCCGCCCCCGGAAACAGGCGCTGACGCATGGGGCTCTGAAAGGGGGGCAGGCGTTCGATGTGCACTGCAATATCGTCCCGCTCCGCGGCCAGCTGCTTGCCCAGCATTTCCAGCCCTGCCTTGGCGACGGCGTAGGCGCCGTGGAAGGGTTTTGGCGTCGCCAGCGCTTCGTCTGAAACGATCCAGACCGCCGCGCCGCTTTTCAGTAATGGCAGGGCGGCCTGCAGAACATGGAAATGGGCATTGAGGTTGACCTGCAACACTTCATACCACTGCAGGGGCTCGAAGTGTTCCAACGGGGTAAAGGCGGGCAGGCTGGCTGCGTTAAGTACCAGCGTGTCCAGTTGCTTAAAGTTTTCCTGCAACGCCTGCGCCAGCTGCTGATATTCGCCTGCACCGGCCAGTTTGAAATTGAGGGGGAACAGATGGGGTCGGCAGTCGGTATTGGCCTCGATCCAGTCGTAAATCGGCTCCAGCAGCGGTAGATCGGTATCGTGGAGTACCATGTCCGTGTGAGTCTTGGCCAGCCTTTTGGCCAGTGCAGCGCCCAGTGCGCCACCGGCGCCGGTGATCAGTCCTGTCTTGTTCATGGGAATACCTTCTGCATATGGTGCAGGATGTCGGCGGGGGCATGATAGCGGTAATCGGCAGGCCAGCTGTCCGGTTCGGCATCCAGCGGCAGGAAGCCATACAGGGCGGCGGCGCTTTGCATGCCCGCGTTTCTGGGGGCTTCGATATCGCGGGGATGGTCGCCAATGTAAAGGCAGCGCTCTGGCGCAACGCCGCACTGTTCGGCGGCGAGCCACATGGGTTCGGGGTGGGGTTTGCGCACGGCAAGGGTATCGCCGGAAACGACCGTCTGTGGCTGCGCCGGTAGATCCAGTTCGCCCAGCAGCTTATCCGTGAGCCAGGCCGGCTTGTTGGTGACAATACCCCACGGTACGGCTTTTTCCTGCAGATGTGTCAGCACCTTCTCGAGGCCTGGAAAAAGGTCAGTGTGCACGCTGATGTTTTCGTGATAGAGGGCAAGAAAGCGCTCGCGTAGCGCTTCAATGGTGGCGTCGTCGGCATCTGGAAAGCCCAGTTTAACCACGGCACGGCCCCCCGATGAGATGGTCTGGCGAATGCGCCAGTAGGGCGTCAGTGGGACGCTTTCCTGTTTCTGCAGGGTGTTCAGCGCCCAGGCAAAATCGTAGCTGGTGTCCAGCAGGGTGCCGTCAAGATCAAACAGCACGCAGTCAAATTCACGCATCTTTCTGAAACGCCATGAGGTAGTTGATGGAAAGGTCGTCGCACAGGTGGGCCTGGTGGGTGAGCGGGTTGTAGCACAACCCCGCTTCGTCTCGCAGGGAAAGGCCGCTGGCACGCGCCCAGTGCTCCAGTTCGTGGGGCTTGATGAACTTTTCGAATTCGTGTGTTCCCTGGGGCACCAGCCCCAAAAGATGCTCGGCGGCGCCAATGGCCAGCAGTCGCGCCTTGAGTGTGCGGTTAAGCGTGGAGAAGAACACCCAGCCGCCCGGTTTGAGCAGCTGTGCACTGGCGCGGACGATTTCTGCCGGTTCCGGGACATGCTCCAGCATGTCGAGGCAGGTGACGACATCGAACTGAGCGGGCGCTTCTGCAGCAAGGCTTTCCGCACTGGTGCATCGATAGTCGATGGCGAGACCGCTTTCCAGTGCATGCAGACGGGCGATCTCAATGGCATCACAGGCCATGTCAATACCCACCACGTCTGCACCGGCACGGGCCATGGCTTCTGCTGCCAGTCCACCTCCACAGCCAATATCGGCCACTTTTTTCCCGTTCAGATCCAAGTGACGTTCGACAAACGCCATGCGCGCGGGGTTAATGTGATGCAGGGTGGCTAACGGGCCATTGGGATCCCACCACTGCTGGGCATGGCGATTGAAGTGTTCAAGCTGCTGAGCGTCTTGATTGCTGGGCATGGCGGGGACTCTGGGAACGGATCAAGCGATTATAGCTTGAGAAAGCACTTGCGCAAAACCTCTGAACGATCGTGACAGTGGCTATTTGGGCTCAAGGCAAAGCGGGACGAGCGTGGCATGGTAACGCCCTGTAAGCGAGACCTGATGCAGTCCTGAGTCCAAATCGCCGGTTGCGGTGGGCGGGGTGCTCCCGGGCGTTTCTTTGTTTGATGGCAGGGTCACCAAAGCTGCGGTTTGCGCCTTGCTGCCGCCTGCAACGCGAGTGCATTAAGAGGCTTGGAGGAGAGGTGCTATAATGCCAGCTTCAAAAACACAGCATCTCAGAGCGCAGTATGAGCGAATTCGCCCGCGAAATCATCCCGGTCTCCCTCGAAGAGGAGATGAAGCAATCCTACCTCAGCTATGCCATGAGCGTCATTATCGGCCGCGCGCTGCCCGACGTGCGCGACGGTCTCAAGCCGGTGCATCGTCGCGTGCTCTACGCCATGCATGAGCTGGGCAACAGCTGGAACCGCCCCTACAAGAAATCGGCCCGTATCGTCGGTGATGTGATTGGTAAGTATCACCCGCACGGTGATTCTGCGGTGTACGACACTATCGTGCGCATGGCGCAACCGTTTTCCATGCGTTACCCGCTTATCGACGGGCAGGGGAACTTCGGTTCCATCGACGGTGATGCGCCGGCGGCCATGCGTTATACCGAGATCCGCATGGCACGTATCGCCCATGAAATGCTGGCGGATATCGAGAAGGAAACGGTGGATTTTGCGCCCAACTACGACGGCTCCGAAAAGGAGCCGGTGGTGCTGCCGACACGTATTCCCAACCTGCTTATCAACGGTTCGGCCGGGATCGCAGTGGGCATGGCTACCAATATCCCGCCTCATAACCTGACCGAAACCGTCAATGCCTGCCTGCATTTGCTGGACAACCCGGATGCGGAAGTTTCAGAGCTGGTCGAGCATTTGCCAGGTCCGGATTTCCCCACCGGCGCAATCATCAACGGCACCCGCGGCATTCGTGAAGCCTATGAAACCGGCCGTGGCCGTGTGCAGATCCGCGCCCGCGCTCATGTGGAGCAACTGGACAAGTCCGGCAAGCAGGCGCTTGTCGTCACGGAAATTCCCTACCAGGTCAACAAGGCCAAGCTGATCGAGCGCATCGCCGAACTGGTCAAGGAGAAAAAGATCGAGGGTATTACCGGCCTGCGTGACGAGTCGGACAAGGAAGGCATGCGCATCGTGATTGAGCTGCGCAAGGATGTGGTGGCCGATGTACTGCTCAATCAGCTGTACAAGCTTACTGCCCTGCAGACCGTCTTCGGCATCAACATGGTGGCGCTCATCGACGGCCAGCCCAAACTGCTGAACCTGAAGGAGATCATTCAGGCCTTCCTGCGTCACCGTCGGGAAGTGGTCACCCGTCGCACCATCTACGATCTGCGCAAGGCACGCGAAAAGGCTCACCTGCTGGAAGGTCTGGCGGTGGCGCTGTCCAATATTGATGAAATGATCGAGCTGATCAAGTCCGCGCCCACACCGGCGGATGCCAAGGAGCGCATGCTGGCCCGCGAGTGGAATGCGGGCCATGTGCTGGCGCTGCTGGAGCGTGTCGAAACCGATGATACCCGCCCGGAGGATCTGCCGGAAAGCTATGGTCTGGTGAGCGAAAGCAGCTATCGCCTGTCGCCGCAGCAGGCCCAGGCCATTCTGGACATGCGCCTGCATCGTCTTACCGGCCTGGAGCAGGACAAGATCCTCGACGAGTACCGCGGCCTAATCGACAAGATTGGCGAATACCTGCACATTCTGCGCAGTCCGCAACGGCTCACCGAGGTCATTCGCGCAGAGCTGGTGGAAATTCGCACCCATTACGGCGACGAGCGCCGCACCGAAATCGACGTCAATCACCAGGATCTGGACGACGAAGACCTGATTGCGGTGGAAGAGCGTATTGTCACCCTGTCACGCGGCGGCTATATCAAGACGCAGCCGCTGAGCGACTATCGTGCCCAGCATCGCGGCGGGCGTGGCAAGTCGGCCACGCAGATGAAGGAAGAGGACGAGGCCAGCGTGCTGGTGGTGGCGAGCAGTCACGACTGGCTGCTGTTCTTCTCCGATCGCGGCAAGGTGTACTGGCAGAAGACCTGGCAGCTGCCCATGGCCGGGCGCAATGCCCGCGGCAAGCCCATCGTGAATGTGTTGCCGTTGGAAGAGGGAGAGCGTATCACCACCATTCTGCCGGTCAGCGATTTCGAAAAGGGCGGTTATGTGGTCATGGCCACACGCAATGGCACCGTCAAGCGCGTGGCGCTGGAAGACTTCTCCCGACCGCGCAGCAACGGCATTATCGCCATCGATCTGGTGGAAGGGGATGCGCTGGTGGACACCGAGCTGACCGACGGCAGCCGTGAAATCATGCTGTTCTCCTCCGGCGGCAAGGCGATACGCTTCGACGAAGACGAGGTGCGCGTCATGGGTCGGACTGCCCGGGGCGTGCGCGGTATGCGCCTACCGGAAGGCCAGCATATCGTGAGCATGGAAATCGTCCAACCCGGCACCCTGATTCTGACCGCGACCGCCAACGGCTATGGCAAGTGCACCCCGGTGGAGGACTACTCCAAGATTCACCGCGGCGGGCAGGGCGTCATCTCCATCAAGACTACCGAGCGCAATGGTTCGGTGGTAGCGGCCGTGACCGTGACCCCGGAAGACGAAGTGGTGCTGATTACCAACCGTGGCACGCTGGTGCGCACGCCGGTCGCCGAAATCTCGGTGGTGGGGCGCAATACGCAGGGTGTCAAGCTGATCAATCTGGGCGAAGGCGAGCAGCTGGTGGATGTGGCCAAGGTTGAAGCAGGCGAAGAAGACGAAGAACCACAAACCGAAACAACAGAACAACAGGAAGCAAGCGAATGACACGCGTATTCAATTTCAGTGCGGGGCCGGCCATGCTCCCGACAGAGGTTATGGAGGAGGCACAGGCAGAGTTTCTCGACTGGCATGGCACAGGCATGTCCATTATGGAAGTCAGTCACCGTGGCAAGGAGTTTTCTGTCGTAGCCGAAGAAGCCGAGCATGATCTGCGCGATCTGATGGGCATTCCCGACAACTACAAGGTGCTGTTTCTGCACGGTGGCGCCTCCATGCAGTTTTCCGCCATCCCGCTCAATCTGACCCAGCCGGGCGACACGGTGGACTATTTCAATACCGGTGTGTGGTCGAAAAAGGCACTAACCGAGGCAGGCCGTTTCGCCAATGTCAATGTGGTGGCCGAACACACCACAGCAATTCCGGATCCAAGCACGTGGCAACTGTCTGATAACGCCAAATATGTGCATTACACGCCCAATGAAACCATTGGCGGCCTGCAGTTCCACTTCATTCCGGAAGTGGGGGACAAGCCGCTGATTGCGGACATGTCCTCCTGCATTCTTTCCGAACCGCTGGATGTAAGCCGTTTCGGCATGATCTACGCCGGTGCGCAGAAGAATATCGGCCCCTCCGGGCTGGGTATCGTGATCGTGCGTGAAGATCTGATCGGCCATGCCCGCCCCGAGACCCCCGTGCTGCTGGACTGGAAAACGCAGGCGGATAACGACTCCATGTACAACACACCGCCCACCTACAGCTGGTATATGGCCGGGCTGGTGTTCAAGTGGCTGAAGCGCAAGGGTGGCCTTGAAGCAATTGGTGAAGTGAACCGCCGCAAGGCGAAGAAGTTGTACGACTTTATCGACAGCTCGGACTTCTACCACAACCCGGTGCGTCCGCAGGATCGCTCCATCATGAATGTGCCCTTTACGCTGGCAAAGCCGGAGCTGGATCAGGCCTTCCTGAAAGAGTCCGATGCGGCCGGCCTGAAATACCTCAAGGGGCATCGCCTCGTTGGCGGCATGCGTGCATCCATCTACAATGCCATGCCGGAAGAGGGTGTGGATGCACTGATTGCCTTCATGAAGGATTTTGAACGCAAATATGGCTGAAAGGCCCTCTGCGGCGCCTTTCCGCGACAGCGCATTTTTTGAGTCTGTAAAAAAGTCGGGGACCCCCCCTTCTGAACGGAGTGTCATGCTGAGCAAATACCGTGTTCTGACGTTGAACACCATCTCGCCCAAGGGGCTGGCGCACCTGCCGCCGGAGAAGTACGAGGTGGGGCCGTCACTGGAAAATCCGGACGCCATTCTGCTGCGCTCCGCTGATCTGCATGACTTCCCCTTCGGCAACCGACTCAAGGTGGTGGCGCGGGCAGGCGCGGGGGTCAACAATATTCCTGTGGAAACGCTGTCGCTGCGGGGCGTGGGCGTTTTCAACACGCCCGGCGCCAATGCCAATGCCGTGAAGGAGCTCACCCTCGCGGGTCTGTTTCTGGCGGCCCGACACATATGCGAAGCGCACCGCTTCGTGGAAAACCTGGACGTGCCTGAAAACGCGTTTTCAGAAACGGTCGAGGCGGCCAAGAAGCAGTTCCGCGGTGTAGAGCTTGCCGGCAAGACACTGGGGGTGATCGGTCTGGGCGCCATTGGTGTGCGCGTGGCCAACGCGGCCGTAGAACTGGGCATGCGTGTGGTGGGCTTTGACCCGGCCATTTCCGTGCGCGCGGCCTGGCAGCTCAACAGTCGGGTGGTGCAGGCGCTGAGTCTGGAAGAACTCCTGCAGCAGAGTGATTTCGTCAGTTTGCATGTGCCGCTGTTGCCGGCGACACATCATCTTATCGACGCAGCCCGACTTGGACTGATGAAGCCTACTGCCAGTCTGCTCAACTTTTCCCGTGGCGAAATCGTGGATGCAGAAGCCGTGCGCGATGCCCTGATGCACGAGCGCCTTGCAGCCTATGTGAACGATTTCCCGACACCTGCGCTTCAGGGTGTGCGCGGGTGCATTTCGCTTCCGCATCTCGGGGCGTCCACACAGGAAGCCGAGGAAAACTGCGCCGTCATGGCGGCTGAAGAAGTGCGCGCCTTTCTGGAACAGGGCACGGTGCACAATTCGGTCAATCTGCCGCCGGTGGAGCTGGGCCCTGTCCCAGCCGGTCTGCAGCGGCTGGCGATTGTCAATGACAACGACGCCGGCATGATCGCGGCCATGACGCAGGTGCTGGGCGAAGCGAAGCTGAATATTGAGGACATGGTCAACAAGTCGCGCAATGCGCTGGCCTACACCCTGATTGATGTGTCTGGAACCGTGGAGCCGGATCATCTGCGGCATCTGCAGGCACTGCAGGGTGTGCGCTCAGTTCGGGTGTGCCATTGAGTCAGCCATGATCATTTTCGAAGCATGCGCTGGAAGCCATTGCGCTCGGAAAACTTTCTTGAGAGTGCATTCTTGATGTCTTCGTGGAAGATGAAGGCGTTTGCAAGGTGATAAGCGATACAGTTATAGAACAACATGACACAGACAACCGAACAACCCCTGCTTGAAATCCGCGACCAGATCGATGCCATTGATGCGCAGATTCAGCAGCTGATCAGTCAGCGTGCCCGCCTGGCCAAGGAGGTGGCACGCATCAAGACCAATGGCGGCCAGGTGGACGCTGTGTTCTATCGACCGGAACGGGAAGCGCAGGTGCTGCGCCGCGTGATTGAGCGCAATGACGGCAGCCTGCCGGCTGAAGACATGGCGCGACTGTTCCGTGAAATCATGTCCGCCTGTCTGGCGCTGGAGCAGCCGCTGCGCATCGCCTACCTCGGGCCGGAAGGCAGCTATTCCCATGCCGCAGTGCTCAAGCAGTTTGGCTCCTTTGTCCATCCCTACGCCGTTTCCAGTATCGAAGACGTGTTCAAGGCGGTAGAACGCAAGGAAGCCAATTACGGCGTCGTGCCAGTGGAAAACTCCACTGAAGGCGTGGTGTCGGCCACGCAGAACTGCCTGATTGATACGCCGCTGCAGGTGTGTGGCGAACTGGATCTGCCCATTCACCACTGCCTGCTCTCCAACGCCGGCAGCTTGGACAAGGTGCGCAAGGTGGTGGCGCATGCACAGGCGCTGGCGCAGTGCCGTACCTGGTTGCAGAACAACCTGCCCCACGCGGAACTGGAAGCGGTGGAATCCAATGCCCGCGCCGCACAGCTGGCGCAGCAGAATCCGCAATGGGCCGCGATTGCATCCGAGCAGGCGGCACAGATCTACACCCTGCGGGTGCTGGAAAAGCATATCGAGGACAACCGTCAGAACACCACCAAGTTCTGGGTGATGGGGCACGAAGCCACCGAACCGAGCGGCGAAGACAAGACCGCGTTGATCATGACCGTACCCAACAAGTCGGGGGCGCTGTTGCACGCTCTTGAGCCTTTCGCCGAACAGGGCATCAGCATGACGCGCATTATTTCGCGCCCGGCCCAGCACAAGACATGGGACTATCTCTTTTTTATCGATGTGCTCGGCCACCAGAAGGACTCGAAGGTGCGTGACACCCTGGAAGCTGTCGCCGAGCGTGCCGCCTGGTTCAAACTGCTGGGCAGCTATCCCATCTCACCGCTGAAGTAGGGGGTTGCATGACAGGTATTCGCCCTCTGCCTCAGGTTGAGCAGCTGATTCCCTATCAGCCCGGCAAGCCCATTGAAGAACTGCAGCGTGAGCTGGGGTTGACGCGGGTTTCGAAACTGGCATCCAACGAAAATCCGCTGGGTGCCAGTCCTCAGGTCATCTCGGCACTGGAAAAGGCATCTCAGGAAATCGCCCGCTATCCCGATGGCAGCGCCTATGCACTAAAGCGACGGCTGGCCGCCTTCCATTCGGTCGAGCCTGAGATGATCGTTGTGGGCAACGGCTCGAACGAAGTGCTCGAGCTGGTGGTACGAGCGTTTGCCGGGCCGGGTGACGAAGTGATCTATGATCAGCATGCCTTTGCCGTCTATCCGCTGAGCACGCGGGCTGCCGGTGCAACGGGTGTGGTCGTGCCATCCAGTGAGGGTTTTGCTCATGACCTGGATGCCATGGCGGCTGCCGTCACCAATCGAACCCGGCTGATCTTCCTGGCCAACCCCAATAACCCCACTGGCACCTATTTCGGCCGTTCAGAATTCGAGCGCTTCATGCAGGCCGTGCCGGAGCGGGTGCTGGTGGTGTTGGACGAGGCCTATTTCGAATTTGTTTCGCACTCCGACAAACTGGATGGCTCACAGCTGCTGGATCGGTATGCCAATCTTGTGGTGACGCGCACCTTTTCCAAGGTGTATGGACTAGCCAGCCTGCGCATTGGCTATCTGCTGGCCCGGCCCGAGATTGCTGATTATCTGAACCGGGTGCGCGAGCCGTTCAATACCAGCCATTTTGCCCAGCTGGCGGCCATGGCCGCACTGGACGATCAGGCGTTCGTGCAGCGCAGCGTGGCTTACAACAGAGAGGCACTGGCTGAGCTGAAAGCGACGGCAGATCGATTTGCTTTAGAGACGCTGCCGGCGTATGGCAATTTCCTTACGGTCCACTTTGGCCCCGAAGCGAATGCGGTAAATAATGCGCTGCTGAAACAGGGCGTTATCGTGCGGCCGCTGGCGGGCTATGGCATGGCACAGTGGCTGCGCATCTCCACGGGAACGCCCGAGGAGCAGGCGCACCTTGCGGAAGCACTGGAGACGATTTTGCATGTTTAAGCGCGTGGTTATCATGGGCGTCGGGCTGATTGGCGGCTCACTTGCGCTGGCGCTCAAGTCCCGCGGACTGGTGAAAGAGATTGTGGGCATCAGTCGCTCACCGGATACGCTGGCGCTGGCGCAGCAGCGCGGTGTCATCGATCATGGCAGCACGGCGCTGGATCAGCAGAGCATTGATCAGGCAGATCTTGTTTTCGTGGCCACACCGCTGGGGGCCTTTCCGGCCGTGTTCAGCCAGCTGGCCACTCTGACGCTGCCGGAAAACCTCATCATTACCGACGGGGGCAGTGCCAAGGGGTATGTCATCGAGCAGGCGCAGAAAGCCTTTGGCGTCGTGCCGCCCCGGCTGGTGCCGGGCCACCCGATTGCGGGCAAGGAATTGAGCGGCGTGGGCGCGGCCGAAGCATCGCTGTACGAGGATCACCGCGTTATCCTGACCCCGGTGGATGAAACCGATACCGCTGCCACGGAAACGGTCGAGCAGATGTGGAAAAGCGTGGGCGCCTGCGTGGAAATCATGAGGCCGCAGTACCACGACGAGGTCTTTGCCGCCACCAGTCATCTGCCTCACCTTTTGGCTTACCTGCTGGTGGATCTGCTTAACGACCATCCGGAGCTGGGCAATGTGTTCAAATACACGGCCGGTGGCTTCCGCGACTTTACCCGTATCGCCTCCAGTGATCCGGTGATGTGGCGCGACATTGCCGAGGCCAATGCGCCCGCCATCGCCAAGTGGTTGAAGAACTACCGGCAGGAGCTGGATCGCATGATTGAGGCGGTGGAACGGCATGATCAGTCGGCCCTGCACGAGCTGTTTAGCGCCGCAAAAACCGCACGGGATCAACATATTGTCAAAAAGAGTTGAGATTGAGTATGAGTAGTAACGTACGCTTTGTCGTCAAACATGGCGGGCGTCTGCACGGCCGCATTCGTGTCCCCGGCGACAAGTCCATTTCCCACCGCAGTATCATGCTGGGCGCCATTGCGGAAGGGACCACCGAAGTGACCGGCTTTCTGGAAGGTGCCGACAGCCTGGCTACATTGCAGGCGTTCCGAGACATGGGCGTTCCCATTGAAGGGCCGGATAACGGTCATGTGGTGATTCATGGCGTGGGCCTGCGCGGGCTCAAGGCACCGGGCAAGCCACTGGACATGGGCAACTCGGGCACGGCCATGCGCCTGATGGCGGGCATTCTTGCCGGTCAGGCGTTTGAAAGCGAGTTGATCGGCGACGCCTCCCTGAGCAAGCGCCCCATGAAACGCGTCACGGATCCGCTGGGGCAGATGGGGGCGCACATTGAAACGGCGCCGGGTGGCACACCGCCGCTGCATATCCATCCGGTAGGCGAGGCCTTGCACGGGATTGACTACACCCTGCCCATGGCGAGCGCCCAGGTAAAGTCGGCCATCCTGTTGGCAGGTCTGTATGCGCAGGGCGAAACTTGTGTCACCGAGCCGGCGCCCACGCGTGATCATACCGAGCGCATGTTGCGTGGTTTCGGTTACGAGGTGCACACCGAAAAGCTGGATGCCATGCGCACGCGCATCTGTCTAAAAGGGGGCGGGACCCTAAGGGGTACCCGTATCGATGTGCCCAGCGATATCTCTTCTGCGGCCTTCTTTATGGTGGGTGCAGCCATTGCCGAGGATGCCGACTTGGTCATCGAGCACGTGGGCATCAACCCGACGCGCACGGGTGTCATCGACATACTCAAGCTGATGGGCGCCGATATCACCCTGGAGAACGAGCAGACCGTAGGTGGTGAGCCGGTGGCAGACATTCGGGTGCGCAGCAGTCAACTGAAAGGCATTGAAATCCCGCCCGAGCTGGTGCCGCTGGCTATTGACGAATTTCCCGTGCTGTTTGTCGCTGCAGCGGTTGCAGAGGGTACAACCGTGCTGCGCGGCGCAGAAGAGCTGCGCGTCAAGGAGTCGGACCGCATTCAGGTCATGGCGGATGCGTTGCATACGCTGGGCGTGGATGCTGAACCCACGGAGGATGGCATGATTATCCGCGGTGGCAAGCCGTTCCAGCCGCAGCAGGGTGTGATCGACTCGCACCATGATCACCGTATCAGCATGGCCAGTGCCATTGCCGCGTTGCGCGCGCCATCGAATGTGGTGATCGATGACTGCGCCAATGTGGCCACCTCCTTCCCCACCTTTGTGGAACTGGTCCGTCAGGCCGGACTGGACATCGAGGTGCAGCATGACTGACATCCCCATCATCGCCATTGACGGTCCAAGCGGCGTGGGCAAGGGAACGCTCGGGCAGGCGCTGGTGCAAAAGCTCGGTTTCCATTTTCTTGACAGCGGCGCCATTTACCGCGCGCTGGCGTGGGGCGTACTGCATGAAGGCGTTGACCCCGGCGATGTGGCTGCGGTTGTCGCCTTGGCGCGTCGCCTGCCGGTGCGCTTTGATGCGGGCCGGGTCTTATATGGCGAGCATGACATTACCCAAGCCATTCGCACCGAAGAAGTGGCGGCGATTGCATCCCGTGTAGCCGCCATTCCCGAAGTGCGCGAGGCACTGTTGCAACGTCAGCGGGATTTTGCGCAGCCGCCCGGCCTGATTGCCGATGGGCGGGATATGGGCACTGTGGTGTTTCCGAACGCGACCGTGAAGCTATTTTTGGATGCCGCACCAGAGATCCGCGCGGAAAGACGCTATAAGCAGTTGAAAGAACAGGGGATCGATGCTAACATTGTTAAAATTATCGAAGAGATTCGAGCGCGGGATGCCCGTGATCGCAATCGACCCGTTGCGCCCTTGCGACCGGCAGGCGATGCCATCGTAATTGACACGGGCTCGATGACGGTCGACGAGGTCATTCACACCGCGTGCGAAATCATCCGCTCTAAGGGGATTTCGTGCGATGATTGATCTCAACCTTCTTCGGTAAGTATTTGAAAGTAAAGAGCTGATCGTCAGCTCTTTTTTGTTTTCTCAATTTCGTGCATGACGAAACTGGGGTGGGCCCGAACGGGGCGGGTCCATATGTTGAACGGAACCGCACGCACGATGCATGCCCCTGTATTGGCTCGGGTGTTGCGGCTGGAAACTGAGTTTAAGAGTTAATTATCCATGAGTGAATCATTTGCTGAACTGTTTGAACAGTCCCTTCAGGAAGACAAATTCAAGACCGGTACGCTGGTTGTAGGCAAGGTTGTTGGTATCGACAAGGATTACGTCTGGGTTGACGCCGGCATGAAGTCCGAGTCGCCCATTCCACGCAAGGAATTCGAAGATGAAAACGGCGAGCTGGACATCCAGGTGGGCGACGAAGTTGAAGTGTACGTCGACATGCTGGAAGACGGCTTCGGGGAAACTCGTCTGTCCCGTGAAAAGGCCAAGCGTGCCAAGACCTGGGACCGCCTGGAAGCGGCGATGGAAAGCAACGAAACCATCCACGGCCGTGTCACAGGCAAGGTCAAGGGTGGCCTGACTGTCGAGATCGACGGTGTGCGCGGCTTCCTGCCCGGTTCACTCGTGGACATCCGCCCGGTACGCGACTTCGGCTTCCTTGAAGGCAAGGATGTTGAGCTGAAGATCGTCAAGCTGGATCGCAAGCGCAACAACGTGGTCGTTTCCCGCCGTGCGGTCATCGAAGAAGAATACAGCGCAGACCGCGAAGAGCTGCTCAAGCAGTTGAAGGAAGGTGCGGTTCTGAAGGGTATCGTGAAGAACCTGACCGACTACGGTGCCTTCATCGATCTGGGCGGCATCGACGGCCTGCTGCATATCACCGACATGGCATGGCGCCGTGTCAACCATCCGTCCGAGCTGCTGAATGTGGGCGATGAAGTGGACGTGATGGTGCTGAAGTACGACGAAGAGCGCAACCGCGTGTCGCTGGGCATGAAGCAGCTGCAGGATGATCCGTGGAAGGACCTGGTTGCGCGCTATCCCATCGGTACCGAAGTGGAAGGCAAGGTTGCCAACATTACCGACTATGGTGCCTTCGTGGAAATCGAAGACGGCATCGAAGGTCTGGTGCACACCTCCGAGCTGGACTGGACCAACCGCAACATTCATCCCTCCAAGGTGGTGAAGCTGGGCGAGCCGGTCAAGGTCAAGGTTCTGGACGTGGATCAGGATCGCCGCCGCATCAGCCTGTCTCTGAAGCAGACACAGCCCAACCCCTGGGAAGAGTTTGCCAAGAACCACGCGAAGGGCGAGCGCATCTCCGGTCAGATCAAGTCCATCACCGACTTCGGTATCTTTATCGGCCTGGAAGGTGGCATCGACGGCCTGATTCACCTGAGCGACATCAGCTGGAACGAGCCGGGTGAAGAGGCGATTCGCAAATTCAAGAAAGGCGACGAGCTGGAAACCGTTATCCTGGCCATTGATCCTGAGCGTGAACGCATCTCCCTGGGCCTGAAGCAGCTGGAGCAGGATCCGTTCTCCACTTACGTGGCCGAACACGGCAAGGGCTCCGTGGTTAGTGGCACCGTCAAGGAAGCCAACGACAAGGGCTTTGTTGTCGAGCTGGCACCGGAAGTGGAAGGTTTCCTGCGCAGCAGCGAACTGACCGACGAGGTGAAGGATCTGAAAGAAGGCGACACGGTTGAAGCGATGATTACCAACATTGATCGCAAGAACCGCTCCATTTCTCTTTCCGTGAAGGCCAAGAACCAGAAGGAAGAGAAAGAAGCCATTCAGAGCTATACCGCTGGTCAGGAAAAGGCAGCCACTACATTGGGTGACCTACTCAAGGATCAGCTGAAGTCCTGATCGTCCTATCGGGCATGCCGTGCGCATGCCCGCCCCCTCAAGGGGGCTGTCAAGGTGCAATGCTGTTGCCGTTGCACATTGTCAGCCTCTTTTTTCATGTCTTACGATCAGGAAGTTCCATGACCAAATCAGAGTTGATTGAATCCCTATCATACAAACTGGACCGTTTCAGCCAAAAAGACATTGAACAGGCGGTCAATACCATGCTCGATACCATGATTCACACCCTGGCACAGGGCAACCGTATCGAAATCCGCGGCTTTGGCAGCTTCACCCTGCACGAGCGCAAGGCCCGCATGGGGCGCAATCCCAAGACTGGTGAGCAGGTGCCGCTCCCGGCGAAGCGCGTCCCGCATTTCAAGCCGGGCAAGGCGCTGCGGGAAAAAGTCAACGCCTCCCGCGAGCACACCGATATAATCCGCTGAAGAAAACCGTAAAGGGCAGGGCACCACCTCATGCGCAATCCAATCCAGCTGTTCGTTCTGATTGTCCTGATTGCGATCGGCGTGGTGCTGGGTGTGATGAATCCGCATGTGGTCACGCTCAACCTGCCCGGCTACCGCTTCGAGTGGCCGCTCTCCGTGGTTGTGGCACTGGCGCTTGTACTGGGAATGCTGCTGGTTGGCCTGTCCATGCTGAGCAGCTGGATCAGCTGGCGCTGGCAACTACGCAAGGCCAATCGTCAGCTTAAGAAGTGTGAAGACGAAAAACTGCGTCTACGCCAGCAGATGCATGAGTTACGCCATGAGCTGACGCTTTCCAAAGCGCCCCTGTCTGATAATGATAAAGCCCTGCCTGATGTCCGATCCTAGACTCATCATCGCCCTCGACTACGCTCAGCCCCAGCTGGCCCTGAATCTTGCCGCCGAACTCGATCCAAATCTGTGTCGGCTCAAGGTGGGAAAGGAGCTGTTTACCCGCGGCGGGCCACATTTGGTGGAAACCTTGCAGCAGCGGGGCTTTGACATCTTTCTGGACCTCAAGTTTCACGACATTCCCAATACAGTGGCCAAGGCACTGGCGGCTGCACAGGATCTGGGGGTGTGGATGGTCAATGTGCATGCACTGGGGGGGCCGCGAATGCTTGCCGCTGCACGAGAGGCGATTACCGGGCCGACAAAGCTGATTGCAGTGACCATCCTGACCAGCATGGGGCCCGACGAGCTGCAGGCGATTGGTCTGCCGCTAGACGCTGAGGAAAATGTGCTGCGCCTCGCCGGACTGGCCCACGAAGCTGGGCTGGACGGCGTTGTCTGCTCCGCCCAGGAGGCCCCCCGCCTGAAAGAGACTTTTGGCAAGGGCTTTCAACTGGTTACCCCGGGCATCCGCCCGGCCTGGGCGGCGAAGGGTGATCAGACGCGCATCATGACACCCGCCGATGCCTTGTCCGCCGGTGCGGATTATCTGGTGGTGGGGCGTCCCATTACTCAGGCGTCCGACCCACTTGCCGCTCTGCAGCGCATTCACGCAGAAATCGCCTGACAAGCCGCAAATTTCCGCCAAAATCCCGCCAAATCGCTATAATTACCTGTTTTCTGGTGCCTTTTCGCTGCTTGCGAAAAAGGGCGCCGTGAAAAAGTCGGGGACCCCCCCTTCGGGCAACCGACATCCTTGCCTTACCCGTGTTCGGCTGCGGCTGACCACTGCGGAAGGCTCATTTAAGTAATGATCCATAAGGAGATACAACTATGCGTCACTATGAAATCGTCCTCATGGTGCACCCTGATCAGAGCGAACAGGTGCCTGCCATGATTGAGCGCTACCGTGCGCTGATCGAGGAAAACGGCGGCAAGATTCACCGTCTGGAAGACTGGGGTCGTCGTCAGCTGGCTTACCTCATCGACAAGGTGCACAAGGCGCACTACATTCTGATGAACATCGAGTGTGACAACGACACGCTCTCCGAGCTGCAAAACCTGTTCTATTACAACGACGCCATCCTGCGTGACATGATCCTGCGTCGTGACGAAGCCATCACCACGCCGTCCGTGATGATGAAAAACAAAGATGCAGAATAAGGAGAGTCAACATGGCAAGAAGCTTTGGTCGTAAAAAATATTGCAAATTCTGTGCGAATGGCGTAACCGAGATCGATTACAAGGATCTGGACACCCTGAAGTCCTACATGACCGAAACCTACAAGATCGTGCCCAGCCGCATTACCGGCACCTGTGCTAAGCATCAGCGCATGCTGGCCAACGCCATCAAGCGTGCACGCTATCTGGCACTGATCCCGTACACCGATCAGCACAAGTAAGACGTAAGCAGGATACGGCATGCTCTTTCTCGCCCGTTATGTACTGCAGGGACCACGCCAGGGCTATCTGGCAACGGCCGGTCTGTCCGCACTGACGCTGTGGTTTGCGCCGGTCGGGTTCCTGCTGGGCGCCGTGATCGCACTGGTTACCATCCGCGTGGGCGTGAAAGAGGGCTTTCAACTGGCATTGGTCGCAAGCGCCATTCAGCTGGTGCTGGCCCAGTTCGTTCTGGGTGCCCCCTGGCCGGGTATGGCAGGGATCGGTGAATTTATCCTGCCTGCCTGGGGGCTGGCCTGGTTTTTCCTGCGTACCCGCGATCTTGCCAGCATCATTCTCGCAGCCGTCTGGCTGATGGGTACGCTGGTCATCGGTTTCCATCTGCTGGTGGCCGATCCGGTGGCGTGGTGGACACAAGTGTTCAATACGCTGCTGACACCGGCCATGGAGCAGGCGAACATGCAGGCCCCGGATCCGCAGGCACTGCAGATCATGGCCAAGATGGCCACCATGCTGATTGCCATGTCGCTGGTCATCGTCTTCGTCAGCATGCTGTTCGTGGCACTGTGGTGGGATGCGGCCCTGTATGCGCAGGGCGCCTTTCAAAAGGCGTTCCATACCCTGTCGCTGCCGCGCTCGCTGGCCTGGTTGGCCGGCCTTGTAGCGCTTGCGGGCCTGCTGACCGGCCCTGATCAGGCCGGGCTGATTGCCGATCTGTTTGGCGTGCTCAGTGCCGGACTGATGTTTCAGGGTCTTGCGGTCGTGCACAGTCTGGTCGAGCAGCGCCAGATGAGCAGCAGCTGGCTGTTCGGGCTCTATGTGCTGTTATTCCTGTTTCCGCAGACGATTATGGTGCTGGCCATGGTCGCGCTGCTTGATATGTGGCTGGACTTTCGCCAGCGCTATGCACCAAACAATAATGAGGATTGAACCATGAATGTGATTCTTCTGGAAAAAGTACAGAATTTGGGCAATCTGGGCGACGTGGTTTCCGTCAAGCCCGGTTTTGCACGCAACTATCTGATCCCTCAGGGCAAGGCCAAGCCGGCTACCCCTGAAAACATGGCCGAGTTCGAAGCGCGCCGCGCCGAGCTGGAGCGTCAGGCTGCCGAGCAACTGGCACAGGCGCAGGCTGCGTATGAGCAGCTCAACGGTCAGGTCATTACCGTTATGGCCGTTGCCGGTGATGAAGGCAAGCTGTTCGGCTCCGTGGGCACCCACGATATCGCCGAAAAGCTGAACGAAGCCGGCTTCGAAGTGGAGCGCAAGCAGGTGCGCATGCCTGAAGGCGCTATCCGTCAGGTGGGTACCTACGAAATCGACATCCAGCTGCATCCGGATGTGGTTGCCACCATCAATGTGGATGTGCAGGCGGAAGAAAAGTCTGCCTGATCAAAGGTTTGAAAACACCTTTTGAACCAGAAAGCGGCCCTTGTGGCCGCTTTTTTATTTGTCAAGATTTCGCCGTGTGCAACATTTGCATACAATGCAGTATATGAGTACAGAAGCCGCCATTCCCTTTCAGCGTGAAGACCCGCTGAAACTTCCGCCCCATTCCATCGAAGCCGAGCAGTCCGTCCTGGGCGGACTCATGCTGGATAACGCCCACTTCGATGAAGTCTCTGCCGTCCTTAACAGCGAGGACTTTTACAGCGAAGCTCACCGCATTCTGTTTAATGCGATCAGTGCGCTGCACCAGTCCGGGCGGCCGTATGACGGTATCAGTGTTATCGACTATCTGAGCAGCACGCGCCAGCTGGAGCAGGTGGGTGGCAAGGCGTTTATCGCCTCGCTGCTCAAGAATGTGCCCGGGTCCGCGAACTTGCTGTACTATGCCCGCGTCGTACGCGACAAGGCCATTCTGCGGCAGCTGATCACGGCCGGGAATGAAATTATCGAAACCTCCTATTTTCCCGATGGCAAGTCCGTGCGTGAAGTACTTGACATGGCGGAAACGCGCATCATGGCCATTGCAGAGCATGGTGCCGACAAGGAGCGCGAATACCGCCCCATCGCAGATCTGTTGGGTGCGGCGGTGGAACGGATCGAAGAGTTGTTCCAATCCGACAGCGCCATTACCGGGCTGGAAACACACTACAAGGATCTGGATGAGATGACTTCCGGCCTGCAGAACGGCGACTTGATCATTGTGGCTGGGCGGCCCTCCATGGGCAAGACCACCTTTTCCATGAATATTGCCGAAAATGTGGCCACCCTTGGAGAAGGCAGCGTTGCCGTGTTCAGTCTGGAGATGCCTGGTGAGCAGCTCGCGATGCGCATGCTCAGTTCTGTCGGCCGCATTCCTTCCAATCGTATCCGTACCGGCAAACTGAAAGAGGAGGACTGGCCCAAGCTCAATCGTGCCATCGCCATGCTCAGCAAGGCCACCATCGTCATTGACGATACACCGGCTCTGACCATTACCGAGCTGCGCGCCCGCGCACGGCGTATCGATAAGGATCTGCGCGAAAAGCAGCGCGAGGCGGCGCTCAAGGCCGGCCTGTCGGAAGAAGAGGCGGAAAAGAAAGCGGTGGGATTAAATCTGATTGTTATCGATTACCTGCAGCTGATGCGCGGTTCCACGCCAACCGACAACCGGGTCAACGAGATTTCCGAGATCTCTCGCGGCCTCAAGGCGTTGGCCAAGGAGCTCAATATTCCTGTGATTGCGCTGTCGCAGTTGAACCGCAGCCTGGAGCAGCGACCAGACAAGCGGCCGAAGATGTCCGATCTGCGTGAATCGGGCGCCATCGAGCAGGATGCCGACCTGATCGTATTTATCTACCGTGACGAAGTGTATAACTCGGATACGGATGCCAAGGGACTGGCCGAGATCATCATCGGCAAGCACCGCAACGGTGCCATCGGCAAGGTCATGCTGACATTCATTGGCGAATATACCCGTTTCGAAAATTACCTCCCGCAGAGTCAAGGGGCTGAAGGAGGGTTCTGATGCGGCCGGCACGTATCAGTCTGGACGGGGCAGCTGCGCGCCACAATCTCAAGCATGCCAAGGCGCTCAACAACCATCAGCCTGTCTGGGCCGTTATCAAGGCCGATGGCTATGGGCACGGTTTGTTGTGGGCCGCCAATGCCTTTAGCGATGCCGATGGTTTTGCGGTTGCCTCGGTAGATGAAGCCATTGCGTTGCGCGAAGGCGGCTTTGACCAGCCCATTCTCTTGCTGGAAGGGCTGTTTTCTGCGGATGAGGCCGAGCTGGCCGATGCCCTTAATCTGCAGCTGGTGGTGCATGACCCCGTCCAGATCGACTGGCTGGCCGCCTTCGCCCCCGAGGCTCCATGGATATTGTGGCTGAAGGTGGACACGGGCATGCATCGGCTGGGCATTTCCTTCGAAGCATGCGCGCGCACCATTGCTCAGCTCCGGCAGCAACTACCCAATGCACAGCTCAATTTGTTGAGTCATTTTGCCTGCGCAGACAGCGATCCGACGTTTACAGCAGAGCAATTGAAGCGTTTTGGCATCTGCCATGACACGGTCAAGAACGAGATCGGTGCAGTCAGCCTGGCCAACTCGGCCGCGTTGATCGGCGTGCCGGCGGCACGTATCGGCTGGACCCGTCCAGGCATTATGCTGTATGGGGCCACTCCGCTTGATTCGCGGCTGCGTCCGGTCATGCATTTCCATTCTGCCCTCATCGCCGTCAAGCTCATCAGACAGGGAGAAGGGGTGGGCTACGACCTCACATGGCGTGCGCAACGGGACAGCATAATCGGCATTGTGGCGGCCGGGTATGGCGATGGCTATCCCCGTCATGCCAGGACTGGAACACCTGTCTGGGTGGAGGGTGCGCGGGTGCCACTGATTGGCCGTGTTTCCATGGACATGCTCTGCGTTGACCTGACGGATCATCCCCGTAAATCGCACCTGCAGATCGGCAGCCCGGTCGAACTGTGGGGTGACAATGTGCCGGTCTGGGAAGTGGCGGAACAGGCGGACACCATTGCCTACGAGCTCATGTGCGGCATAACAGCGAGGGTAAAACGTGAATAAGCGCGTTGAAATTCTGGCGCAGCAGCGAGTCTATGATGGCTTTTACAAGGTGGATCGCCTGAAAGTTCGTTGTACCCGCTTCGATGGCAGCTGGTCGCCGGTGCACGAGCGCGAACTTTATGGGCGGCCGCAGCCTGTGGTGGTCGTCATTCTGTATGACCCGGACCGAAAGGAAACGTTACTGCTGGAGCAGTGTCGCATCGGACCCCTGGCTTATTATCAGGATGAACGCGCCTGGCTGCTGGAACCGGTCGCCGGTCATGTGGATGCAGGTGAAACGTTGGAACAAGCGTGTGTTCGCGAGACGCGGGAAGAAACCACGCTGGAAGTTGATCCTGCCAGGCTTGAGTTCGTCTGTCATTTTTACCCCACGCCCGGGGGTGGTAGGGAGCGTCTGCATGTTTATGCCGCAGCGATTTCACTGGCAGAGATTCCGGAAACCGCCGGTCATGCAGCCGAAGGGGAGGATATTCGCCTCCACCGTCTATCATTCGATGAAGTCAGGCGGAAACTGGAAGCAGGCATGTTTGAGGTTGCCAGCACATGGATCGGCATGCAGTGGCTGGTTTACCGGAAGTGGCCTCAATTGAAAGCCATGCAGGGCGCGTAAAATAAAACGGCCGCCATGGAGGCGGCCAGGAAAAAGCGGGTTAAGGGTAGACGTGATCAGTCGCGGATGCGCAGGTCGTCCAAGGTCAATCCTTTTTCCAGGGCGGCTACAACCCAGCGGGGCTTACGACCACGCCCGCTCCAGGTTTCTGCAGGATTGTCAAGGTTGCGATACTTGGGCGGTACCCGGCCGAGAGTGCCGCCACGCTTGCCCTTAAGGGGATAACGCTCGATGGCTTCACGGACAAGCGACAGCACCTCTTCCGTTTCCATCATGTGATCCTTGGCCAGAGACTGAATGGTACGGGCCACATCCTTGATTTCAGGGGAGGTGACTTTCAGGCGCTTGTTCTTAAGGGCCTCCAGGCGCTCCAGTTCACGTTGCAGGCGGCGGAGCTCCGCCCTTTTCTGTCGTGCCAGTGCTTCAATATCGTTCATAATACAGACCTCGTTTCGGTTCAGGAATTGACCGCTATATTTATAGGTATTGTTTTATCTTGCGGCCTTTATTTCATTTTAATACAAAATTTTTTATGTGACAAAATTATGGCAAATGATTTCCACCGCTTTTTCTACTGTGATTTTACCCCTACCATGCATCGGCGCATTTCCTTGATTGGATGGGGACTTGCATTGGCATGGCTGTATTGGTCACTGGTGGAAAAAGCATATTTCGTGCGCATGATCAACGGCGAGCTGGCGCTGGTGGATATGCTGGTGGGTTTGCCATTGGTTATCGCGTTGGCGCCGGTACTCTATGGACTCTTTTACTGGCTGATGAAATGGATCGCACTGTTTTTTATTCCGGGCTGGCTTGACTGCAGTGCGGCCGATACACCCGAAGAAGATTAAGCGTACCCATGAAGCGCCTGTTTTATCTCGCCTGGCCCATCCTGCTTGCCCAGTTTGCTCTGAACGGCCTTGGGCTGGTGGATACCTGGGTTGCCGGACAGGCGGGCGCGACCGAACTGGCCGGCGTTGCCCTCGGCTCAAACCTGATGCTGATCGTGCTGATGTTTGGAACCGGTGTGCTCATGGTGTTGTCCCCACTTGTTGCGCATAATCTGGCCAGGTCAGACGATCACTCTGAACTTGCGGCGTGGTTGACCAGTGCACGCATATCGGGGCTCGTTTTGGGAGCCCTTGCTGTCCTGATTCTTGGCGGATTGAGTTTGCTGCTGCCACAACTCATTGATGCTCAAACGGACATAGTAAAGGTAGCACAGCACTATCTTTGGGCCATTATCCCGGGCATGGCTATTTTTTTTATATACGATGGCTATCGCTTTTTCTGGGAAGGCTTTGGAAAAACCCAACTTACGCTTGCATTTAGTTTTATTGCATTCTTGTTGAACATTCCTTTGGATTTTTTTCTCGTATTGGGTGTTGGCGATTGGAATGGATTGGGCGGAGCGGGTTGTGGGGTTGCCAGCAGCGTGTTGATGATACTGGTGACAGTGGGCAGTCATTTTTATTTGCGCAAGGACACTGCATTTGCATCGGCCTGGCGGGGAAAGTGGTCAAGGGAGTATTTGCGACGCTTATGGGCGCTAGGGCTGCCCGCTGCGCTGGCACTGATTTTTGAGGTGTCGCTGTTCATGGTGCTATCACTGTTTATCGCACCTTATGGAGCCGTTGCGCTGGCCGCGCATCAAATCGCCATTTCCATTACGGCCACGCTTTATGTCATTCCCTACAGTCTATCCATGGCCGCAGCCATTGAGACAGGACGCCTGCTGGGGGCGGCGCAGCTTGCCGACCTGAAATACTTTGTTCGCCAGAGCCTGTTGCTGGCCGGCATATGCGGGTTGGGGCTGGCCGCCCTGACGTTTATGGGCCATGATCTGTTGCCGCAGTTGTTCAGCCAAGAAAATGAAGTGATCGCAGTGGCATCGGCTTTACTGCTTTATGCGGTGGCGTATCAGTTTTTCGATGCCTTGCAAAGCATGGCGGCCGGACTGTTGCGCGGCATGCAGAAAACGCGCTTTACCTTCATTGCCACACTGATCAGCTACTGGGGAATCGGACTGGGGTCTGGTGTATGGCTGGCGCATCATGGCCATGATGTTCAGGGCTACTGGGCAGGCATTGTGCTGGGTTTGAGCAGTGCGGCGCTTTTACTCATGACGCGTCTGGCGGTGTGGTGGCATCGTCATCCGACTTGAAAAAGCGATACAGGCCATAAACGACAGCGGCAACGACCACAATGACAAGTAGCGTCATGCCGATAGTCATTAAGCTTGCAGTAAGAACGTGATCTGACGTGATGGAGTGCATGTGTCACCTGACTTGTGGCTATAATTGAAAAAACTATTCTATCGAGCACTCATGGCCGAACAACCCGTCAATTTCGAACAGGAAAGACAACGTATTCTTGCAGAGATCGAGGCGCGTGCCAAGGCGCGAGGTGGGGAATTGACCCTCCAGGACTGGCTCAAGGCGGCAGAAGAGGTGATGCCCGATGGTGCAGCGATTTCAGGAGGGCTGATGAGTGAGGCTAACGAACGTCTTTTAGGTGCGGAAGAAGTTGATGAAGATCGCGTTAGCCTGCGTGCTGCGGCACGTCCCAGACGGCGCAGCCGAGCTCAGGGGCGGACTGCACGTATGCAGAACGATACACCGCAGGACATGCCAAAACAACAACCCCGTTCTGAACATGGATCCCGCAATGAAGAGGATGGTACCAACATGGGGCAGAAAAATACTATCTGGATGGGGGTGATCGCCTCTACGGTCCTGGTCGCCATTTTGGGTGCCGGCGGTCTGGCGTTTTATAAGCTGCAGGGTGAGATCAAGACGCTGGGTACAAAGCTTGCCGAGATGGAAGCGCGACTGCAAAAGTTTGAGCAGTCGCAGTCTTCATCTGACACGGCTTCTCTGGCCGCCATTACGGCTCGGCTCGATGCACTGGAGAGGAAGGCACTGCCCGTGGATGCTCAGCAAAAAGTGAGCGACCAGGTCCATTCAGAGCTCACAGAGGCCAATGTGGTGACTGAAGCGGTGCTGGACGCCAAACTGGCCCAATTCAGCCAACGGATCGAGCAGGTGATCGACAAGCGTTTTGCCACATTGCTGGTACAGCTTAAAAGCTTGCGCGCCACGGCTGCGGTTCCCACCGTGAAGGCTCACGCTGAGGAAAAGAGCGCTGTCATCCGGGAGCAAAATGACGAGGCGATGCCCATCCCGGAGCCTGCTCAACCGGATGAGCCACAGGTGCCAGTGGTAGAGCGAGCCGACAAAAAGAAAACGTCACCCGACATAAGCGTCCTGATGGAAAGCGAGCAGTGGGTGGCACAACAACCCGCCGATCACTGGACGCTCCAGCTGGCCAGTGTGCTGGACAAGGCCAGTCTCGATCACATGATCAGAAACAAGCAGTTGAACGAAGCCAAAATCATCCGCCAGATACGTGATGGCCAGACACGCTATGTCCTGATCCAGGGCAGTTTTGCAGAGCGAACCAGCGCGAAGGAAGCGGCTGCGGCCATTCGCCAGCGTACCGGCATCAGCCCGTGGGTACGCACCTTTAAGCCGCTGCAGGCCAACCTGCCGCGCTGATCATCGAAGAATCCAAAAATGCTAAACCTGATCGCAAGGGGTCAGTGGCAGTTTCAGGCCAGCGATGACGGTATTGCCTTCCTGCCTGATATATGCCTCCCCTCCATGAAACTGGGCGACCAGGCGCACAATGTAAAGCCCCAATCCCAAGTGCGGTGTTGAACTCGTCTTTGGACGAACGCTGGTCATGCCGGTAAACAATTGCTCGGGCGACAGTGTTTCTGGCAAAGTGCCGCGGTTTATCACACGTATGTCCACTACGTTATTCTGCTGGATGGCTTCAAACTGGACAGGCGCTTTACCCTGATGAAAGTCGAACGCATTGCTGATCAACTTGTCCAATGCCTGCTCCAGCAGAAATCCATCACCGCACACGCTCGCCGCATCCGAAAGCTGTAGTGTAATTTTTAGTTTGTCTCCATAGTGCTCCTGGAGCGCCTCTGCTAACGCGTGCAACATTTCCGACACGCGATAGGTGTGTGGCGTTTCAGAGAGGACACTCTGCTCAATGCTGCCTGCTTCACCCAGTGCTGTGATAATACGTTGTAATTGCGTAACGCCATGTCGTGCATGCTCAATATAGGGCTCGGTTCGTCCGGTTTCCTCGATGCGCTGCAGGCTCATACTGAGTCGGTTGAGGGGGTTGTGCAGCTCATGACGTAGCGCCTTGGGTAGAGCCTTCAAAAATGTTTCATACTGGCGAATGTGCTGCAGCATCTCAAAAATGCTGTGGCGCAAGTTATCCACTTCGTCCTGCTGCCAGTTGGGTTTGCGGGTATCGGGAAACGCGCCAATCCGGTATCGGGCGGGATCGAAAGCGCGCGAGACATCCAGCTGAAGGCGGCGAATACGACCGGACAGCGTTAGCCCGTAAAAAGCAAAGGCCATCATCAGCAAAACGAGCAGGGAGGTGGCGATGCCCACTACGTGGTAGAAGTTCTGCAATTGCGGGCCGAAAAGGCTTTCCACGCGCTCTTCCACGACGATTCCGCCCAGCTGTTTTCCATTCACAATGAGCGGTGTAGCAGACATAAGCGAAAGGGGCCTGCCTTTCGCGTCAAAGCGGAATCGCTGTGCTGTTTCCCCTTTCAACACTTGCTGAATGAGGGTTTTTTCCGGGTTGGCGTCGTAGGGGATCAAATAGGGCAGGGTGTGCGGAAACAGGGCGTGGATCTGGCGTATGGTCCACTGTCCGATACGGGCGAAAAAATCATCGTATGCGGTTACAGCCTCTTCTTTCGGCAGGTGACCGACCACATAGGTGGTGGTGCCGTTGCGGTTGAATAGCCAGATGCCGGCATTATTGAGATCAAGATGGCGCAATTGCCGCGTTGGATCGCCCTTGAAAATCTGCAGGGCCCACAGGTCGGGCCGGTTCTCAAGAATGGCGGCAAGGTTCTGAACCGTTTGCGACTGCTGGACGATCTGTTGTTCGAGCAGCTTGCGATTGAAATCAAGCGCCATTCGATACATGAGAAAGGGGAAAATCAGCAGTAGCGCCAGCAGGATAAGAAAGCGCTGGCGAATGCTCAGGCGCATCGGAGACATTTCTGATCAGTGTTTGCGTTTCTCATCCTTGTTACGCCAGCTGTAGCCGCGCCCATATTCATTCTGAATCATGTCGAACTCTGGGTCCACCTTGCGAAAGGCATTGCGAATGCGGCAGATGTGGGTATTGATGGTGTTGCGTTCAACCACTCCCTGCGTGGCAGACTGCAGCGCTTCGTAGGTCACAAGGTGACGGGCACCGGCTTGGGCAAATTGCTGCAGCATCTCAAATTCGGTCGCGGTGAGATAGACGGGTTCACCCTTCCATGTGACAGCAAGGTTTTCCGGGTCCACAACCAGGTTTTCCAAGGTGGAATCCGCTGGCTGCGAGGATTGCGTCAATCGGAGAAGATTGCGAATCTTCGCGATCAGAAGCTTCATGTTGTAGGGTTTTGGCAGGTAGTCCACCGCGCCCAGTGTATGGCCAGTAATGATGTCGAATTCATCGTGACGCTCCGACAGGAAAATGATCGGCAGAACAATACCCGTCTGTTGCAGATCGCGTACCAGGTCGAAGCCACCGTCCATTTCATCGCCAAGAATAATGTCTGACACCAGAATGCTGGGACGCGCCTTCTGAATTCCTTCCAGGGCCTCCTGACGTCCCGTGTAGGGCAGGGGGGTAAAGCCTGCCTCCCGAACCGTTTCCTCCAGCAGCGACAGTTGATGCGGGTCGTCCTCAACGATAGCGATCTTATGTTCTGTATTCATGTTTGATGACTATTACTTGAAATAATTGATCTTTTTGCGTTCGGAAGAAGCAGGGATGCCCATGGATTCCCGATATTTTGCGATAGTGCGCCGAGCAACATGGATGCCCTTTTCTTCAAGAAGCTTGACCAGCTTGCTGTCGCTTAATGGCTTTCGAGGGTCTTCTGCGTCAATAAACTCGCGGAGGTAGGACTTGATGGCCGTGGCTGATTGATCATCCTGACCATATTGCGCTACCCCGGACGAAAAGAAATATTTAAGTTCATAAGTTCCGCGGGGTGTCTGAATATATTTCTGATTGGTGGCGCGGGAAATGGTGGATTCATGCAGATCGAGCGCTTCGGCCACTTCGCGCAAGACCATGGGCTGCATCGCCTTTTCACCCTCCTCAAAAAAACGCTGCTGGCGGTCGACGATATAGCGGCCCACGCGCAGGAGGGTTTCGCCTCGGTGCTGCAGGGACTTGATCAACAGACGAGCTTCCTGCTGCTTTTCCTTGAGGGCATTGGCCTGAGATGGGTCCTTGATCTGTTCCGCCAGCTGGATGTATTCAGGATTGAGGCGCAGGCGGGGATAGGCCTCACTGTTGAGTTCCAGCACAAATCGGTCGCCTCGACGGGTCAGAATCAGATCAGGCACCACATAGTCGTTCTCCACCACGGCAAATGCGCGCCCTGGGCGGGGTTCGAGCGACTGAATGAAGTGAATCAGCGCTTCCAGCTGATCATCATTCAGTTTGTAGCGGCGTTTAATACGATTGAACTGGTGGGTTGAAAGCAGTTCGAAATGATTGCTGATGAGATCGCGCGCCTGTTCCAGCAGGGCGGTGGTGGGGCCGTCACGGGTATCGGCATTCAACTGCAGCAGAAGACACTCCTGTAGATCACGTGCAGCGACACCGGCTGGCTCAAATGTCTGCACAACCTTCAGAACAGACTCAACCCTTTCTTCAGTAATGGGAAGCTCGGCATGCTCACTTATGGCTTGCGCAATCGTCTGGAGGGGTTCGTCCACGTAACCATCATCATCCAATGCATCGATGATGTATTGCGCAATGAGCTGGTCAAGGTCGCTATCCCATTCATGAATTTCCGCCTGCCAGAGCAAATGATCATGCAAAGAACGTTGTTCGGCGGTGTAATTTTCAGGCGCTGTCCACTCTTCGGCGTCACCTGAGTGCGTGAGTGCGAGTGAGGGGATGGGGTCATCCTGATAAATGTCCTCCCACGATGCATCGGTTTCCAAGTCATTGCCAAGCGCTGTATCCGTTGTCGCTGAATCTTCCTCGCTTGATAGGGAACCTTCTGTGGTAGCCTCATCCTGAGCATCTAATGCAGCCGAATCATCAGCCAGAACATCCTCTTCGTCCTGATCGAGCTCAAGGAAGATGTTTTCTTCCAGAGTTTGCTCCACCATCGTCTGGATTTCGAGCGCGGACTGCTGAAGAACCTTGATGGATTGCTGCAGCTGCGGGGTCAGCTTGAGTTGCTGACTCTGGCCAATGTTAATCTGCAATCCGGGCATGACTGCCATGAAGGACGTCCTCTTGGTTTTTTCTTATAATGACTTTAATGTATCAAATCACAACCGAAAAGAGGAGGCTATCATGACAATGAAAGAAGAATTGGCACAAATTTTGTCAGAGCTGCCAGACGATGCTACGTGGGATGACCTGTTAAGGGAACTGTATCGCTGGAAGAAGATCACACACGGGATGAGCGAAGAAGAACTCGCCATGCCGGCACCGCTCCCTGAGAACGAATTGAATGCCATTCTGGGCCGCGTTGATTCCGCCAGCAGCCTCCCCGACGACATGCGCAACACCAAAAAGTACAATCCAGGCAACTATGTCACGCTGGGCATGGTTGCCGGAGCAGTGGCAATCTTCTTTGCCATGGTCTTCCCACCCTTGTCATGGGCCGCAGCAGCCGTTGCCGCAATTACGGGGGTGATTGGTGTCATCCACAAGGAAGAAAAGGCCTGGGTTCCAATCCTGCTTGCCATGGTTTCTCTCGTACCCATGATCTTTATCTTTGGCGGCGCACCATCCTGAAGCACAACAAAGCTCAAGTATGCTCAAGAGCCGGCTCTTATGCCGGTTTTCTTAGGTTACTTCTAGTTCGCATAATTTATATTATGTTAAATTGCAGGAATTGGTACAATTTTTCGCTCGCCACTCCACCACGGGTTGCAACAAACCCTTGTCAGTCAAGAAGCTCCAGGACGTTTTTCGGTGGCCGTGCCACTACCGCACGGTTATCAATGATCACAATCGGCCGTTCGATCAGCTTGGGGTGCCTGCTCAGAATTTCCATCCATGCATCTCGCGTCAGCGTACTTTCATTCAGGTGCAATGCCTTAAACAGCGCTTCTTTTCTGCGTACTATGGCTTCTGGCATCATACCCAGCATGGTCAGAACAGCATCCAGTTCTTCAGGGCTAGGTGGGTTGTCAAGGTAGCGTCGCTCTTCCACCGCTACCCCATGTTCCTGTAGCAATTTCAGGGCGCCACGGCTTTTGGAACACCGTGGGTTGTGCCAGATGATGGCCTTCTTATTCGCCATGATCATCCTCCAGTTCACCCAGCTTCGCACTCAGAGCTTTTTCAACGGCCTCGATGCGCTGTTTACAGGCCTGATAGGCCTTGGCCGCTTCATCCACAAGCGGCACCAGCTGATCGATATCCAGCTCTTCGGGCTGATTAAGCCGCTCGGCGATGTTGCGCAGTTTGGCATAGTTTTCTTTATAGCTCGTGCTTTTGCTCATGCTTCCACCTTGGCTTTGCGGACACCATCGTCAAATTGTATCTGTATGGGTTGCCCCACTTTCAAATCTGCACCACGCCGTACCACCCTGCCCTGTTCATCACGCACGAGGGCAAAGCCTCGCTGCAGTTGCTTTTGGGGGCCTAGCAGCAGGATATGTCGCATCCAGTTTTCGATCTGCTGCCTGGCGTTGACCGGGGCTTGCCAGGCGTGTTCCAGCACACGCCTGTGCAACTGGTGCAAAAATTGGCGCTGCAGGTTAATAGGTGCCGTGGCGAGATAGCGTATCTGTTGGCCTGTGCTCATAAGCGCCTGTTTTTGCTTTGTCAGTATCTGGTGTGCTGACCACTGGAGCCGTTGACGATATTGATTGACCTTTTGCCAAGCGTGGTGAAGTGAAAGCCGGGCATTGTGATGGATGGTCTGGTTCAGTTGATTCAGCTGCAATGTACTGCGATGCAGCTGTTGGCGTGCCTGCTTCTGGATGGCCAGCCAATTCTGTTGAGCCTGCCGCGCATTGTCTACTATGACCTCTCGGATATGTGCGATGACCTTACTGGGCGTATCGAAGCGCTGGGCGGCTACTTCGTCCAGAAGCGTGTTATCCCGCTCATGGCCAATACCCGTAAAGACCGGTAATGGACATTGGGCAATACGTTGTGCAATGCTCAAGCGGTTCAACTGGTGCAGATCCAGCTGTGCGCCGCCGCCGCGAATAATCACCAAGGCATCGAAGGGTTCATTGACGTGCTGTGCTTCGATGGCGTCAAATGCAGCCATAAATTCGTCTTCCACACGCTCGCCCTGAAAGCTGGCATGAAAATAGGCGAACTGGCATAAGTCAAACTGCTGCAGCCGCTTTGCATCGCGCTGGAAATCGCCCAGCCCAGCCGCCTTGGGCGGTGCGATCACAGCAACGCGGGTAAATTCCTGCGGCAAAGGAAGCTGGCGGTTGCGCCCATAGAGCCCCATGGCCTTCAGTTGTTCGCGAAGCTTGGCGAGCTGCGCCTGAATATCCCCCAGCGTATAACTGGGGTCTATGTCTTCGATATTGAGCGAGAGGCCATAACGTGGATGAAAGCGTACCTGAACCTTCAACAGTACTTTCTGGCCTGGAGCCAAAGAGCTTCCTGTTGCGGCCACGAATTTGCCCACCAAGCTTTCGATCTGACTCTGCCACAGGGTGGCGCGTACCCTGGCAAGCTCCTGACTGTTCGTATCCGTTTCCACCAGGTGCAGGTACAGGTGGCGGCGTTCGCTGAGCTCGGCTATTTCAGCGTGCACCCACACGCTGGTTGGGAAACGCTGCTGCAGCGCAGCTTCGACTTGATGCAATAATTGCGACAGGCTCAAGGGCTTGTTTTCAGACGGCTTGTCAGCCTCCATCTCCAGCAGGTCAGCTTGAGCTGGCAGCCAGCGTTGAAAGGGGCTCAGGTCCTCGGCCAGTTCGCTGGGCACAAACCATTTTTTGCGCACCGCATCCCAGCGGGCGCCGAGCGCCTTGGCCTGATCCTTTTCCCGAAACGGTACCTCAAGATACTGCACGGTCGCGCTCCTCTGCCCGCCTGATTTCAGCCCGTACTGCTTCCAAGGCAGTTTCGACGACTGACCAGCCTGCATCTGCACGATGCCCCTGCTGGCTCAGAATTTGCCGCCACTTGCGCCCGCCAGGATACCCCTTGAACAGGCCAAGCATGTGGCGTATCACATGATGCAGGCGGCCGCCTTGGGCAATATGACGTTCCGTATAGTCTCGCATTACCTCAACCACGGCGAACCGGCCTTGGATGGGATTCTCGCCGCCATAAAAGCGCCGATCCACATTAGCTAGCATCCAGGGATTCTCATATACCGCACGGCCCAGCATGACACCATCCAGAGGGGGGTCCCCGACTTTTTGCGGACGCAATTTTTCGTCGGCCTCGTCGAGTGTCTGGATGCCGCCGTTTAGCACGATTTCCGTGTCTGGAAAGGCTTTTTTAAGGCGATAGACCCACTCGTGGCGCAGTGGCGGGATTTCCCTGTTCTCTTTCGGGCTCAGCCCCTGCAGCCACGCTTTGCGCGCATGCACAATGAGCCCATCGCATCCCGCTTCGATTTGTGCTGCACAGAAATCTTCGAAAGCCTGATAGCTTTCCATCTCATCGATGCCAATGCGGGTCTTGACGGTGACTGGAATGGAGACAGCGCCCTTCATGGCATGTACGCCTTCGGCAACCAGTCTGGGGTGCGCCATCAGGCAGGCACCAATCATATTGTTCTGCACACGGTCGGACGGACAGCCCACGTTCAAATTGATGGCCTGGTAGCCCCAGCTCTCCCCCATGCGGGCGCACTGCGCCAGTTCATCAGGCGCCGAGCCGCCCAGCTGCAGCACCACGGGCATGTCGTCCTCGTGGCCGAGAAAACGCTCCGGATTGCCGCCATGAATGAGTGCCCCGGTGGTGACCATTTCCGTATACAGCAATGCATGCCGCGTCATGCGCCGGTAGAAGTAGCGGCAATGGCGATCAGTCCAGTCGAGCATGGGCGCCACCGAAAAGCGCGGATTGGGCGTTGAAGTCATGAGGATTAAAGCGTGATTGAATTGCGCTTTATTATAAGGCGTGAAGCAATCGATAAATTCAATGAAGCGGAAGATGGATCTGTAGAAATTGGTGGAGCCGACCGGGATCGAACCGGTGACCTCTACAATGCCATTGTAGCGCTCTCCCAGCTGAGCTACGGCCCCACACGATGGGATGGCGGTATTTTACGAATACGCCGGATATTGTCAATGCCTTGATGGAGGCCGGGGCCGGAATCGAACCGACGTCCAAGGATTTGCAATCCTCTGTATAGCCACTCTACCACCCGGCCATATTGGAGCGGGAAACGGGACTCGAACCCGCGACCCCGACCTTGGCAAGGTCGTGCTCTACCAGCTGAGCTATTCCCGCAAGGCGAAGCGTATTCTAACGAACACGCTTCGATTGTCAATGCCTGCTGTCGCAAAAAGTGGTTGTGCAGTGGTTAGCGATGGTCAGGATGGTCTTATCGTCAGATTCTGACATGTGGCTTAACCCTGTGCCTGCGCCCGCTGGGTGACATACTCAATGGCACGATCCAGCCGTGCCAAGGACTTGTCCTTGCCCAGCAAGGCCGCAACCTGGTCTATGGACGGCGACTGCCCCTGGCCGGTCAGCGCCACACGCAGCGGCATGCCCACCTTGCCCATGCCTACTTCCAAGGTTTGCGCCACAGACTGAATCACACCATGTATCGCTTCAGCCGTCCACTCGCCCAGCTCGGCCAGGCGATCACGCAGCAGCTTCAGCGGTTCCAGCGCCACCGGACGCAAGTGCTTTTTCGCGGCAGCTTCATCGTAGGCGTCAAAGTCCTGATAGAAATAGATAGCCTGGTCGGCCATTTCCACCAGGGTTCTGCTGCGCTCCCTGAGCAGCGCTGCCACCTCGGCCAGGTCAGGCCCCTGTTCGAGATCGCAATTGCGCTCGGCCATAAACGGCGCCAAATGACGGGCAAGGTGTGCACCGCTGCTGCGCTGAATATGTTGCTGGTTGACCCACAGGCACTTCTCTTCATTGAAGGTGGAAGGCGCATTATTGACGGCATCCAGCGAGAAGTATTCGATCATCTCGTCAACGGTAAAAATCTCCTGATCACCGTGCGACCAGCCCAGGCGCACCAGGTAATTAAGCAGCGCTTCCGGCAGATACCCCTGTTCCTTGTACTGCAGCACACTCACGGCACCGTGGCGCTTGGACAAACGCTTGCCGTCCGGCCCTAGCACCATGGGGATATGCGCATACTTGGGCAACGGCGCCCCCAGCGCCTTGAGGATATTGATCTGCCGTGGCGTATTGTTGAGGTGGTCATCGCCGCGAATCACATGGGTAATCCCCATGTCCCAGTCATCCACCACCACGGTCAGGTTGTAGGTGGGCGTGCCGTCGGAACGGGCGATGATCAGATCGTCCAGCTCCTCATTTCTGATGACCACCCGCCCCTTGACCAGATCGTCGATGACCACTTCGCCATCCAGCGGGTTCTTGAAACGCACCACCGGATCGACTCCTTGCGGCGGGGTACCAGTAAAATCGCGGTAGCGGCGGTCGTAGCGCGGCTTTTCGCCGCGGGCTTCCTGTTTAGCACGCAGCTGATCCAACTCCTCCTTGGTGGCGTAGCAGTAATAGGCGTGGCCGCTGTCGAGCAGCTGCTGTATGACTTCCTGATAGCGTGCAAAGCGGTGCGTCTGGTAAAACGGTCCTTCATCATAATCCAGTCCCAGCCAGGCCATGCCCTCGAGGATGGCGTTCACTGACTCTTCTGTGGAGCGCTCGCGGTCGGTGTCTTCGATACGCAGCACGAACTGACCGCCATGCCTGCGGGCGAACAGCCAGGAATACAGCGCGGTGCGCACACCGCCAATATGCAGATAGCCGGTGGGACTGGGGGCAAAACGGGTCTTAATCACTGAAAATCGTCTCCTATCCTCGAAAGCCAGAACTGTTTCAACAGCCATGCGGTAATCAGGGAAGCAAATAATACCATCAGCCAGCTGATGCTCATGAGCGGAAAAAAGGAAAACTGAAACAGATGACGCCACTCCTTGATCAGCGCCTCGCGGCCGCGGCTGAAAAAGTGCTGGAAATAAACGGTACTGAGGATGAGCAGCGCCAGCAGACCACAGGCCACTACCCAGCGTGCCACATCATCTCGCCAGTTCAGCAGATGCTGCAGGTGATGAATATTCATCCCCATGGCCAGCAGCGCCATGGGCATGGCGAAATAGGTAATGCTGGGAAAAAAGAGTGCGCGGCGCTCACTGACACTGCCCTGCCTGAAGCCCGTTCAAATCCCGCTTATGATAGCATTATCTCATTTACCAACCATCTTCCGAGGAACCAACATGAGCGAACAGGCATCAACACCTCAAGTCGGACGTCTGGTCTTTTTTCCTGTCAATCTGTTTGGCGCGGTCATGGGCTATATGGGCATGACGCTGGGCTATTACCTCACCGCCCAGCTGTTCGCCTTCCCGGCGACGGTTTTCAGTGCGTTGCTGGCTGTCTCCACGGCCCTGTTCGCCCTACTGAGCGTTATCTACCTGATCAAGATCATCAAGTATCCGCAGTTCATGGTGAAGGAGTTCAATCATCCCATCGCCATCAACTTTTTCCCCACCATCAGCATCAGCCTGATTCTGCTGGGCAGTGGCTACATGCATCTTGCCCCCGAGGTGGGCTACTGGTTCTGGCTCATTGGCACCAGCATGCAGCTCATCCTGACGCTGGTGATCATGAACCTGTGGATCCACCACGAAAAATGGCAGATCGAGCACCTTAACCCCGCCTGGTTCATTCCCGTGGTGGGGAACGTGATCGTGCCCATGGCCGCACCGGAATACGCCGGCGCGGAAATCGGCTGGTTCTTCTTCTCCATCGGCGTGGTGTTCTGGATCATTCTGCAGGCCGTCATCTTCTACCGCCTTTTCTTTCATCCGCCGGTGGACCGGGTGCTGATGCCGACCCTGTTCATCATGATCGCACCGCCGGCCATGGCGTTCCTATCCTACGTGCACCTCACCGGTCAGGTGGACGCACTGGCACGTATCTTCTATTATGTCGCCCTGTTCATCAGCCTGTTGCTGCTGGTGCAGGCGCCTCGTTTCTTCAGGATTCCGTTCGCCATCAGTTGGTGGGCCTACACATTCCCCGTGGCCGCCATCGCCAATGCCAGCTTCGTCATGTTTGCACAGACGGCTGAAGTCACATTCGCCTATATCGGCGCCTTCTTCCTCTCGCTGGTGACTGTGCTAATTGCGCATCTGACCGCCAAGACATTGTGGGCGGCGAAAAACCGCAAGCTGTGCGTGCCGCCTCCGCAGCCTGTCGTTGAGGAGCCGAGCGCATGATCCGCTATGACCTCATTCCCGCCGATCCGGCCGGGCACATTATTGAAGTCAAACTCACCGTGCCCGAGCCGGTAGCGGAAGGGCAGGTGTTGCGGCTGCCGGCGTGGATTCCGGGCAGCTACCTCATTCGTGACTTTGCCCGCCACGTGGTGCAGCTGGAAGCCCACTGCAACGGCACCCCCATCACCATCGGTCCACTAGACAAGGACCGCTGGCAGTGCGCTCCCTGCGAGGGCCCGCTGGAAATCTACTATCAGGTCTATGCCAATGACCTTTCCGTGCGCGACGCCCATTTCGATCAGCACCACTGCTTTTTCAACGGCACTTCGGTGTTTATCCTGCCGGAAGGCTTTGAAAGCGACTCCTTTGAGGTGGTGCTACATGCCACACCGCACATGCGTGCCGACGACTGGCAGGTGGCCACTACCCTGCCGCCCGTGGCGGTGGACGACAAGGGTTTCGGCGGCTATCGCGCGGAAAGCTACTGGCAGTTAATCGACCATCCGGTGGAGATGGGCGAATTGCAGACCGTTACCTTTGAGGCTAACGGCATTCCACACAAGGTAGCCATTTATGGTCAAGGACGTTTTGACCTGCAGCGGGTCGCAACGGATCTGAAAGCCATCTGCGAACAGGAAATCGCCCTGTTTGGCGAGGCGCCCTTCGAGCAATACCTCTTTCTGGTGACGGTCACGCGCGATGGTTACGGCGGCCTGGAGCACGCCGACTCCACCGCCCTGCTGTGTAGCCGCGACATGATGCCCTGGCCCGGCATGGACAAGCCCTCAGAAGGTTACCTGCGCTTTCTGGAGCTGTGCAGCCACGAATACTTCCATGCCTGGAATGTCAAGCGTATCCAGCCCGCCTGCTTCCAACGCTGCGACCTCAGTGCCCCGGTCTATACCACCCAATTGTGGTGGTTCGAGGGTGCCACCAGCTACTACGACAGCCAGTTTCTCTATCGGGCGGGGTTGATGGATTTCGACACCTATCTGGATACGCTGGCCAAGGAGCTCACCCGTGTCTGGCGCATGCCAGGGCGCCACGTGCAGAGCGTGGCCGAATCCAGCTGGCTCGCCTGGAGCAAGTTCTACCAGCAGGACGAAAATGCCCCCAACGCCATCACCAGCTACTACAGCAAGGGCGCTGCCATCGTGCTGGGGCTTGACCTGCTTATCCGCAAGCATACCCGCGGCCAAAAGACGCTGGACGAGCTCACCCGTCTGCTGTGGCAGCGGCATGGACGTACCGGCACCGGCCTGGAAGATGGTGAAATTGAAACCCTTGCCAGCGAAGTGGCCGGAACGGATCTGAGCGACTACTTTCAGCGGGTGCTACACGACGTGGAAGATGTGCCACTACACGAGCTCTTCCCCGCCTTTGGTGTCGAGTTTGCCTTGCGCCCTCCCACCGACCTGAAGGATCCGGGCGGCAGGACGGAGCAGACGCACTTCCCGCCCAATCTGGGCATCAATGCCCAGACCACGCCGCAACAGACGGTGCGCCTGACGCATGTGTGGCAGGATCGTCCTGCCTATCATGGCGGGCTGAGCGCCGGCGACGAGCTGGTTGCGCTGGATGGATTGCGGCTGACCGGCATGGAGGATCTGGAGAACATGCTCAAGCAGTATGCACCGGGCGAGCCGGTCACGCTCACCTATTTCCGCCGCGATGAGCTGACCACGACCGAAACCGTGCTGGACGAACCGCCTGCCGATCGCGTCGTGCTCACAAAGCGCGAAGGCCATCCCCATCTCGACTGGCCCTGATCAACACACTAAACCACGCCAAAACCCGCCCTGCAGCACGCTGTGGGGCATTTTTTTGCACGGGCAAAAAATCAAAACGTGAAAAAGTCGGGGACCCCCGTCTGGGCGACGGTCAAATAACAGTTGGAGAGGAAAAGAGATTGGGAAAGAATGGCGTCCCGTAGGGGAGTCGAACCCCTGTTACCGCCGTGAAAGGGCGGTGTCCTAGGCCTCTAGACGAACGGGACGGAGTGGAAAATTGGAGCGGGAAACGGGACTCGAACCCGCGACCCCAACCTTGGCAAGGTTGTGCTCTACCAGCTGAGCTATTCCCGCGTGGTGGCGTCCCGTAGGGGAGTCGAACCCCTGTTACCGCCGTGAAAGGGCGGTGTCCTAGGCCTCTAGACGAACGGGACGCAGTTCCAATTTTTGCGCTGCCGCGTTACAGTGGCAACGAGGCGGTATTATAGAGATTGGGCCTGCGCTGTCAACAATCCGCAATAAAAAAATGCATGCTCAAGCCTGTCGGCGCGTTCGCGTCACCTGCAGCTCGATCACACCGGGCAGGAACTCCAGCCGATCCAGCAGCAGGCCCAGCGGACGGCGTTGCGGCAGCAGCACGGTCAGACTGATGCGCACGGTCCCTTCTGCCTCAGTGTGGCTATTGATGGCTTTCACCTGGGCATCCATTTCCCGACAACGGGCCAGTAGATCCATCAGCAGCGTATCCGCTGCATGGGCAACGATTTTCAGCTGCACTTCCAGATGTCCTTCGCCCTCGTTCGCCCAGTAGACATCAATCAGACGCTTGCGTTCGCTGTCGCTCAGATTGAGGATGTTCGGGCAGGTTGCTGCATGCACGGTAATGCCGCTGCCGCGGGTTACATAGCCGACGATCGGTTCACCCGGTTTGGGCTGGCAGCATTTGGCCGCATGCCACGGCAAGGGACCGGCCGCCGTCACCACCTGCGCCCCTTCCGTATCGTTGTGCGCCACATCACTGGTGTGCGCCTGCGCAGGAGGCATTTCAGCCTGGCGGATGACCCACTTCTGCAACGCAGCAGCCAGCTGGACTTCATTGATGGCGCCCTTGCCCAGCTGCTCCAGCAGGCTCTCCTCCTCCTTCAGGCGAAAACGCTCGAGCAGATGCGGCAACACCTCACGGCGCTTCACATTCAGACGCTGCAATGTATTGTGCAGCAGCTGACGACCCTGTTCGATATTGAGACTGCGGTCCTGCTTGTTGAACCAGCTGCGGATCTTTGCGCGTGTACGCGGACTGCGTGTATACCCCAGCGATGGGTTGAGCCAGTTTCGATTGGGGCGCGGCTCCCGCGCCGTGAGCACTTCGACTTGCTCGCCGTTTTTGAGCGCATAAGTCAGTGGCACGATGCGCCCGTTGACCAGTGCGCCACGGGTGCGATGGCCCAGCTCGGTATGAATGGCGTAGGCAAAGTCCAGCACCGTAGCGCCCGCCGGCAGATGAATCACCTCCCCTTTGGGGGTGAGCACGTAGATGCGGTCACTCTGCACCGACACATCCAGCGCACCCAGGTCAGCTAGGGAGGCGGTTTCCAGGTGCTGGCGCACCGCCAGCAGGCTCTGCTCCAGCCGCTCATCGATGCGGGCATCGCCCTCCTTGTAGCGCCAGTGAGTGGCCACGCCGAACTCGGCATGCTGGTGCATGGCATGGGTGCGAATTTGAATTTCCACCATCTTGCCGTTGGGGCCAATGACGACCGTATGCAACGACTGATAGCCGTTTTCCTTGGGGTGGGCGATGTAGTCGTCGAATTCGTCCGGTACCGGTTCCCAGTGGGTATGCACCAGTCCGAGCACTTCATAACAGGTGCCCACGTCATCCACAAAAACGCGCACGGCGCGCAAATCGTTGAGCTCATCCACATGGGCGTGGCCCTTGCGCTGCATCTTTTTCCAGATGCTGTACAGATGTTTGGGACGTCCGGTAATGTCGGCCTCAATGCCTGCTTCCTCCAACAGGGACTTCAGCTGTTGCTTGAAGGCCTCCACATAGGCTTCGCGCTCGCTGCGTTTGCTCGCCATCTCCCGCGCCAGGCGGTAATAGATTTCCGGCTGCAGATAACGGAAGGAGAGGTCCTCCAGCTCCCACTTGAGCTGTCCCAGACCGAGCCGGTTGGCCAGCGGTGCGAAGATATGCAGGGTTTCTGCGGCCACGTGTCGCTGCACATCAACGGGATCCTCCTTGAGGTGGCGCAGGCGTACGATGCGGTAGGCCAGCTTGACCAGCAGCATGCGCAGGTCACTGGTCATCACCAGCAACATCTGACGCAGATTCTCCAGCTGATCCTCGTTTTGCAGCAGTTCTGGATCGAAATCCCGATATTGGTTCAGCTGACGCACACCGGCCAGTAGCCGTCCAATTTCCTCGCCAAACTGCTCGGCGATCACCTCGTTGCTGTAGAGCGGCTCCAGCGTGCGATCCGACAGCAGCGCTGTTATCAGGGTTGCCTCGTCCACCCCCAGTGGATGAAGAACCTGCGCCACCTCCACACTGCGCACATGGCCGACTTGCGGAAGATTGAGCGCCTCATGCGCCAGCGCGGCAGCCTGGGCCAGCAAGGGCTGTTTCTTGGGATCAATCTCCAGGGCTTTCAGCAAGGCGTTCAAGGTCCACTGCCTCTTGCGAGTTCAATATATTGCGGTAACGGGGTGCCCCCCAGCACCGCCAGAAGCGGCGCAGCATGGCCGGCTTCAATGACAATACCGACTCACCGCCCACATCGAGCACACAGCCTGACAGACGGCGCTGTTTCAACTGCTGTGAAACCGCCTCCAACTGTGTCAGCACCCAGTCAAGCGGCTGCGCCTGCCAGTCCAGCAGTATATTGCCAGATGACGCAACCCCAAGGTTCTCCACACAGGGCTGCGCCAATACGCTAGCTCCCACCTGCCGCGCCAGCGCCTCAATGTCAGCAAAGGGGCTGTACACCGCTGCGCCATTGCGGGGAATGCGATGCCACTGTGAATAAACCCCTTCACCCCACGGCCACAGGCTGTTGATTTCAGGCAGATTCTGTGCGCGTCGCCTTTCGTTGAGGGGGTGTTGATAAAACAGCATCTGCGCCTCGGTCAGCAGCCGGTTCCAGTGAGAAGTGGCCTCCCCCTGCATGGGCACCGCGTGCAGATTGGCATGCTCGGCATCCGGCAAGGGAACGGTCCTGAGATCGATGGCCTGTGGCAGGGATACATACCAGCGATCCTCCGCCCCCCACTGCAACTGCACACCCTCCTCGGCAAAGTGCGCATTGAAGGCGTCAAACAGCTCACGGGCCTCTGCCTCTGTCATGCCGACCGCTTCGGCACGAAACAGCACCAGCGTATCCCTATCGGGATGCAGATGCACCGGGTCCATGCGCAGATAGAAACGTTCCGGATCAAAGTCCTGCAGATCCTCTGCTGCAGTGATGGCGGCCCAGGGCACAGGCGGCGTCTGGTGCAGCCAGTAGGCGCTACGGGCAAGCCCCTGCGGCGCCTTGGCCGGCAGGCGGTCTGCATAGCGCAGCCATGGCGCCAGCGCGGGCGCATCCGTATGTTCGCGGGTGAGTTGTGGTGCGTAGATAACCAGTTGCGTCATGACAGGTTCCGCAGACAAAAAAGGCCGGGTTAACCGGCCTTTGGATAAGACAGAATGCGCGTTTACATGTTATCCAGAATGGCGCGGCGAACCTCATCCATTTCCGCCGCCACCGTTACCACCTTGGTGTCGGCACTCTGGGCAATCGCCGTATCCGGATCCTTGAGTCCGTGGCCGGTCAGCGTACACACGACCGTGCTGCCTTCCGGAATCTTGCCGTTCTGGATATCACGCATGGCGCCCGCCACCGATGTGGCCGATGCCGGCTCACAGAAGACACCCTCGGCCTGCGCCAGCAGTTTCTGCGCAGCCAGAATTTCCTCATCGCTGCAGGCATCGAACCAGCCGTTGGATTCCTTCTGCAGGTTCCACGCCAGCTCCCAGCTTTGCGGGTGGCCGATGCGAATGGCCGTGGCCACGGTTTCCGGGTTGTCCACCATTTCACCTTTTACAAAGGGTGCCGAACCGCTCGCCTGATAGCCCACCATTCTCGGGCGCGTACCGACGATGCCGTCACGGTAGTATTCGTCGTAGCCCATCCAGTGCGCGGTGATGTTGCCTGCGTTGCCCACCGGCAGACAGTGGTAATCCGGGGCGCGGCCCAGCTCCTCGATAATTTCAAACGCCGCGGTTTTCTGCCCCTGCAGGCGGTTTGGGTTGATGGAGTTGACGATGGTGACGGGCGCATGATCGGCCACTTCCTTGACCAGACGCATGCCGTCGTCAAAGTTGCCCTTGATCTGAATCACCACAGCCCCGTGCATCAGCGCCTGCGCCAGCTTGCCCATGGCGATCTTGCCGTCCGGAATCAACACGAAGGCACGGATGCCGGCGCGTGCCGCATAGGCTGCTGCCGCAGCGGAGGTGTTGCCGGTAGATGCACAGATAATGGCCTTCGCGCCCTCGTCCACCGCCTTGGTCACCGCCATGGTCATGCCGCGGTCCTTGAAGGAACCGGTGGGGTTCAGGCCTTCATACTTGACGTAGATATCCACATCCTTGCCCAGCTGGCGGGGAATGTGGTTCAGACGGATCAGCGGTGTGTTGCCTTCACCGAGGCTGATGATGCGGGTATCGTCGTGGACCGGCAGGCGGTCGCGGTATTTTTCGATCAGACCGGTATAACGGGGACGAAATGGCATGATTCGGTTCCTTTTTCGACTGCGGTTATGAAAGGGATTCTATGCGAATGCGCTGCACGGTGCCATCGATCTCTGGCAGCGCTTCCAGTGCGGCAATGGCGGTATTCATGGCCGACTCCGGCACCTCATTGGTGATCAGCACCACCAGCGCATCGCCGCTGCCGTCGTCACAGGGCTCCTGATGCATGTGCTCGATACTGATGCCCTGCTCCGCCAGTACGGTCGAGAAGCGGGCCAGCACCCCCGGCGCATCCTTGGCCAGAAAACGCAGGTAGGCTGCACACTGCACGGCCTCCATATCCATGACCGGCAGGTCGCGCGTGGTACGGAAGCCCAGCGCAGGAACCCGGGCATCCGGCGCACAATCCAGTGCGCGAACCACATCCACGATATCGGCCACCACGGCACTGGCCGTGGGCCCGGCGCCGGCACCCGGACCATAGTACAGCGTCGGCCCCACGTGGTCGCCGTGGGTCATTACGGCGTTCATGACCCCACTGACGTTGGCCAGCAGCACAGACTTTGGAATCAGCGTGGGATGCACGCGCATGGAGACGCCGTCGTCCGTCCTGCGCGCAATACCCAGATGCTTGATTTCGTAACCGAGCATGTCGGCAAAGCGCATGTCATCCGCACTGATACGGCTGATGCCTTCGGTATAGACCTTTTCAAACTGCAGCGGAATACCAAAGGCGAGCGAGGCCAGAATGGTGAGCTTGTGGGCGGCATCGATGCCTTCCACGTCAAAGGTGGGATCGGCTTCCGCATAACCCAGTTCCTGCGCACGCTTGAGCACGGCATTGAAATCGGCTCCCGGCTGTTTCATCTCGGTGAGAATGTAGTTGCCGGTGCCGTTGATGATGCCGGCCACCCAATCGATGTTATTGGCAGACAGGCCTTCACGCAGCGCCTTGATTATCGGAATGCCACCGGCTGCGGCCGCTTCGTAGGCTACCTGCACGCCCTGCTTCTCGGCAGCAGCAAAGACTTCATCACCATGCTCGGCCAACAGCGCCTTGTTGGCCGTGACCACATGCTTGCCGTTGTCGATGGCCCGGAGCACCAGTTCGCGCGCCAGCCCGGTCCCGCCCATCAGCTCAACAACAATGTCCACATCAGGGTGGTTGACCACTTGTGTCGGATCATCGGTGAGCTGAATCGAACCGGTGTCCACCGCACGGGGCTTGTTGAGATCGCGTACTGCGATGATGCTCACCTCAATGTTCGCATTCACGCGCTGCTGCAACAGGTCGGCGCTATCTCGCAGAATGGCCAGTGTGCCGCCACCAACGGTGCCGAGGCCGATCAATCCGAGCTTAATGGTTTTCATCGAGTACTCCATCCTTGCGGAACATGTCGCGAATGCCACGAATGGCCTGACGGGTGCGGTGTTCGTTTTCGATCAGACTGAAGCGCACGTGGTCGTCGCCATATTCGCCAAAACCGATGCCGGGGGAAACCGCCACCTTGGCGTCCTTGAGCAGCTTTTTGGAAAACTCCAGCGAACCCATTTCACGGTATGGCTCCGGAATGGGCGCCCACACGAACATGGTGGCTTTCGGCGGCGTTACCGTCCAGCCAATGCTGTTCAGACCACTGCACAGCACATCACGACGCTGCTTGTACATGTCGCGAATTTCCTCCACGCAATCCTGCGGCCCTTCCAGCGCCGTAATCGCGGCCACCTGAATCGGCGTAAACATGCCGTAGTCCAGGTAGGATTTCATGCGCTTGAGGGCATGCACCAGCGTCGGATTGCCCACCATGAAACCCACACGCCAACCCGGCATGTTGTAGCTTTTCGAGAGGGTGTAGAACTCAACCGCAATATCCTTGGCACCCGGTACCTGCATGATGGACGGTGCCTGATAGCCGTCGAAAACGATGTCTGCATAGGCCAGATCGTGGATCACCCAGATATTGTGCTCCCTGGCGATGGCCACCACCTTCTCGAAAAAGGCCAGGTCCGCCACGTCGGTGGTCGGGTTGCTGGGGAAGTTGAGCAGCAGCACCTTCGGTTTGGGCCAGGAATCGCGGATCGCCTTTTCCAGCTCGGCAAAGAAATCCACATCCGGTGTAATGGGCACATGACGGATATCAGCCCCTGCAATCACAAAGCCATAAGGGTGAATGGGATAGGCGGGATTGGGTACCAGCACTGTATCGCCCTGATCGCAGATCGCCATGGCCAGATGCGCCAGGCCTTCCTTGGAGCCGATGGTGACCACCGCTTCGGTTTCGTAATCCAGTTCCACATCGAACTTGTCACGATACCAGTTGCAGATCGCCTTGCGCAGACGCGGAATCCCCTGGGAAACCGAGTAGCGATACACGCCGGGCCGCTGGGCCACTTCCACCAGTTTGTCCACGATGTGTTTGGGTGTATCCTGATCTGGATTACCCATGCCAAAGTCGATGATGTCTTCGCCGCGGCGACGGGCTGCCTGCTTCAGCTCGCCGACAATATTGAACACATAGGGCGGCAGGCGCTTGATTCTCTGAAACTCTTCCACAGATGTTTCCCTAAACAAGAAGGATGTGAGCCACAAAAAGGCTTGCCATTGCAAGCCACCTTTTTGCAGCGCATTGATGCCGTTTATTCTGCTTGTGCCGCCACGGCGCAGGCGTACAACCTGCCGTCAGTCGGCATTTTACGAAAGCAATGAATAATACTCTAAAATGTCCAAAAATTCAGCTACTGCGGGGGGATTTGCGATGAAATTCACAGAACACAAGGATCGCAGCATCAACAGCGTGCGCAGGATCGATGCCGACGGCATCTGGGTCAACGACACATGCCTGCGCAGCAGCTTTTACATGACGCAGAAGCACCTGTGTCCGGATTGGGGTGTCAGCGCGTTTTCAGACCTGTCCGAGCAGGACATTGACGCCCTGCTCGCACTCAAGCCGGATGTCATCCTACTGGGCACAGGCGAGCACCAGCAGTTTCTGCCCCCACAGCTACTGCAACGCTGTCATGCAGCGGGGGTGGGGGTGGAAGTGATGGACAGTGCCGCCGCCTGCCGCACCTTTAACGTCATGACCACGGAAGACCGGCCTGTTTTGCTGGCCGTCATTCAGTCCGCTCGCTAGCGCTCCGTCCAGTTCTTCCAGCGGCGCAGATCGAGCAGACGACGCGCTTCCCGCAGCTCTACATAGCAGACACTGGCATCACGCCCTTCGGGGGCACAGCGTCCAATCGCCTGCCCTGCCGCCACCGATTGACCAGGTGTCACTTCGATCTGCTGCAGGCGCGCATAGACCCCATAAAGCCCCCTGCCATGGTCGATCACTACCACCGGTCCATAGGTGGGCAGACGCGTCAGGGTGACAACCTTCCCGGTGGTCATGGCTCTCACTGGCAGGGGCTTGCGGCTACGCAGCAACATGCCGGCACCACCCTTGGGGTCAGGTTTCCACTCGACTGTTGCGCCAGCCAGGGGCCAGACTAACGGGCGTTGTGATGCGCGTTTAGGAACCGAACGTTGGGGCGCAATACCCTGTTGTTGCGCTGCAATCGCGCGTGCATCCGGAATACGCAGGCGCTGTCCGATGCGGATCATGTAAGGTGGATCAATCCCATTAAACCGGGCCAGCGTCCGCAGGGACACATGGCAGCGCTGGGCGATTTCTCCAAGGGTGTCGCCACTGCGGACCACCACCACGCTACCGCATTCACTGTGCGAACCGTAAGAGGACGGTGTGCTGCTGCAGCCAGCCAGTAGAAAGGGAAAGATCAGCGCCAGCAACCACCTCATGACAAGCGATATCCGATAAACAGTGCAATCAGGATCAGCGTCAGCCAACCGAGCCACTCGATCCAGCGACGGATGGTTTCCTGGTGATATTCCCCGCTCCAGCGGCTGATGGCAGCCACCAGAAAGAATCGAGCGCCCCGTCCCACCACCGAGGCCAGCACGAAGGGCAGCAACGGCATGGCCATGGCGCCCGCCGTCAGGGTAAATAGCTTGTAAGGGATGGGGGAAAAGCCGGCAGCGAATACGATCCAGACGCCATAATCACGAAAGAAGCTGCGCACCTGCGCCAGCGTTTCGCCATAGCCCAGCGACAGCAGCCAGGGCTCAATCAATTCGAACAGAAAATAGCCAATGGCGTAACCGAATACCCCTCCCACTGCAGATGCAAGGGTCGCCAGGAGTGCGTAGTACCAGGCCCGTTGCGGCCGTCGGAAGATCATGGGAATCATCAGCACGTCCGGCGGCACCGGAAAGAACGATGCTTCGGCAAAACTGACGCCGGCCAACGCTGCCGGGGCACGGCGATGGCCTGCCAGCGCCAGCGTGCGATCATAGAGATAGGTAAACAGTTTCATGTTGCCTGCCCCATGGCCTCGACCCCGTTGCGCATGGGCACAAAGCGCGCAGGCCCGAGATCGTGCTCAACCAGTCCGGCCGGTGTTTTTTCGATCCCGATCAGGCGCTGCGCGTCCTCACCCACCGGCATCACCAGACGGCCACCAACCGCAAGCTGATCAAGGAGCGCTTCCGGCACGCGTGCGGGCGATGCGGCACTGAGGATGGCATCGTAGGGCCCCGCCTTCGGCCAGCCCCACTGCCCATCGCTGAGGTGGGCGTTGATGCCAGACAGGCCGAGGCGAGACAGTGTATGCAGGGCACGCTCGAGCAAGGGTTGGATGCGTTCCACCGTATGCAGTTCCGCCACCAGCTGCGCAAGGATGGCGGTCTGATAGCCTGAACCGGTCCCCACCTCCAGAACCCGTTGCGGCGTTCCTTTCTCAAGCAGAAATTGCGTCATGTAGGCAACCATCCAGGGCTGGGAGATAGTCTGACCATAGCCAATGGGCAGGGCCGTGTTTTCATAGGCTCTGCTTTGCAGCGCCTCTTCCACAAAAAGATGGCGCGGCGTGACGCGCATGGCCTGCAATACTCTGGCGTCGCGAATCCCGGCCGTGTACAGTTGCACCACCAATCGGTCGCGGGTGCGCTGGGAGGTCATACCCACGCCCTGGTAGTGCTCGAATGCCGGCGTCGGCCAGCGAATGGGGGCGATGTCGTCCAGATTCAGAGCCGATTGAGCCACGTCTGCAGATGCTCCAGCATGCGGTGGTGGGTCAGATCGATCTGCAATGGGGTCACCGACACATAGCCTTGGGCAACCGCATGAAAGTCGGTGCCTTCCGCATCATCAGCGGCTTCGCCCGCAGGGCCGATCCAGTAGATGGGCAGACCACGGGGGTCGCGGTCACACACCACCGGCTCGGACTTGTGCCGCCGCCCCAGGCGGGTAACGCGCACGCCGCGGATCGCGTCCTGCGGCAGATCCGGCACATTAATGTTGAGGATCGTGCTCGCCTCCATCGGGATTCGGTCCATCTGCTCGAGGATGCGAATCAGCCAGTCGGCAGCGGTTTCGAAATGCTGATCACCGCACAGCGATACCGCAATGGCCGGTTTGCCCAGAAAGCGCCCTTCCGTCGCAGCGGCCACGGTGCCGGAATAGAGTACATCGTCACCCATATTGGCCCCTGCGTTAATGCCGGAGATGACCATGTCCGCCTGAAAGTCTATGGCACCATTGATGCCCAGATGCACGCAGTCCGTCGGTGTTCCATTGACACTGTAAATCCCTGGCTCAACCTGATGAGTGCGCAGGGGATTTTCAAGGGTGAGCGAGTTGCTGGCTGCGCTGCGGTTGCGATCCGGCGCCATCATGACGATTTCCCGCTGGCCCTGCCAGCGTTTCAGCGCCGCAAAAAGCGTGCGGATACCGGGCGCCAGATAGCCGTCATCATTGGAAAGCAGTATGCGCATGGACACCTCGTATAATGATTGCAGCTATTCTAACCCTGAAGCCCGACCATGACCACGGATAACGACAAGGCGCTGTTTCGCAAGGCCATGGCCGATGTGGCGCCTCTCAAGCAGCCAGCGCGCGTGACACCGCAAACGCCCCGTCCGCGCCCTCGCCGCAAGGTGCAGCCGCCCATCGAAGACGACATGCCCTTGCAGCACCTGCCCGAAGCAGATCCGCTGAAAGCGTGGGAGACACCATCCGGACACGTTTTCTGGCAGCGCAGCAGCCTGCGCCCGCAGGAGGTTCGCCGCCTCAAACGCGGGGACTTCAGCAAGGCGTGGCGGATCGACCTGCATGGCCTCACGCGGGACGACGCGGCGCATGCACTGCGCCAGTTCGTTGTGCAGGCGCATCATGCCGGGGCTCGGCATCTGCTCATCATTACCGGCAAGGGCTACCGTTCCGAGGGGGGCGAGTCCATCGTCCGTAAAGTTGCCCAGCAGACGCTGCAGCAGTTGCAGCAAGTGCTGGCCTACACGTCGGCTCAACCGGCTGACGGTGGGACCGGGGCACTCTATGTGTTCCTGCGGGGGCTGTCTCCGTAGGGGGGTCTCCGACTTTTTCAACGTCCCAAAAATCCGCACTTGTTCGATTCACCGCGCAAATAGCTGAAATGGCCTTTTTGCCTGCTTTCAGGCGCAAAAGGCGACATTCAGGGGGGATGAGGTGCTCCCGTCTCCCAGAGAGAGCATCTGCCATCGGCCATAGAAGAAGGATTCCGTCTTAAAGAAAAAGAACCGTGTTTAATCCAGAAGGCGCACAGCTGGCATCGAAAATTCAGGGCTGGCTTTCTGGAGAAGATGTGACAGGTGTATCCGATTGCGGTGTGGAGGGTTGTGTTGCGGGCAGAACAATCAGACGAATAAAGCGTTCATCCGCTTTGAGCATGCCTAGCTCCTGGCGAGCCAAAGCTTCAAGCGCACGAGGATCGTTGCGAATGGCGAGAATCTTTTCTTCCAGCGTGCGGTTGGTTGCCTTCTGCTGCTCAACCTGCTGTTGAAGGCTGTTCACCTTTTTTTCCAGCTGATTGAGTTCGGCAAGGCCATCGTCCCCGGACCACAGGCGCACCTGCAACAGCAGGATCAGCGCCAGGGCCGCAAAAACGATCAGCCGATACGCCATCACTTCAGGTTGTAAAAGGCGTCTTTACCGGGATAGATGGCCGCATCGCCAAGCTGTTCACTGATGCGCAGCAGCTGGTTGTACTTGGCAACGCGATCGGTGCGGCTCATGGAGCCAGTCTTGATCTGGCCGGCGCCCGTGGCAACAGCCAGGTCGGCAATGGTCACGTCTTCGGTTTCGCCGGAACGGTGGGAAATGACCGCGGTATAGCCCGCCGCCTTCGCCATGGCAATGGCCTCCAGTGTTTCGGACAGGGTACCGATCTGGTTGACCTTGATCAGAATGGAGTTGGCAATGCCCTTGTCGATGCCTTCCTTGAAGATTTTGGGGTTGGTTACGAACAGGTCATCACCCACCAGCTGAATGCGCTTGCCAAGGCGTTCGGTCATCAGCTTGAAGCCATCCCAGTCGTCTTCGGCAAGGCCATCTTCGATGGAGATGATGGGATAACGATTGACCCAGTCTTCCAGAAAATCGACCATTTCGGCACTGGTAAGGCGCTTGTCTTCGGATGCCAGATAGTAGGTTTTGCTGGCTTCGTCATACAGCTCGGATGACGCCGCATCGATGGCGATCATGATTTGCTCGCCCGGCACGTAACCGGCCTTTTCCACCGCTTCCAGAATCACCTGAATGGCTTCTTCGTTGGACTTGAGATCCGGTGCAAAACCGCCCTCGTCACCCACGGCAGTGTTATAGCCCTTGTCGTGCAGCACCTTTTTCAGCGTGTGGAAGATTTCACTGCCGTAGCGGATAGCCTCTTCGATGGAGGGGGCACCCACCGGCATGATCATGAATTCCTGAAAGTCCACGCTGTTGTCGGCGTGCTCACCACCGTTGATGATGTTCATCATCGGCACAGGCATCCGGAAGGTGTCGGTCTTTAGGTACTCGAACAGGCCTTGGCCGTTGTCAGCCGCTGCCGCCTTGGCTGCAGCCATGGAGACGGCCAGAATGGCGTTGGCCCCCAGACGGCCCTTGTTTTCGGTGCCATCCAGTTCGATCATGATGCGATCGATGCCTGACTGATCGGCAGCATCGTGGCCCTTCAGCGCGTCGGCGATCTCGCCGTTTACATTGGCGACGGCCTTGTAAACACTCTTGCCTCCAAACTTGCTGGGATCGCCGTCACGCAGCTCAATGGCTTCGCGAGCGCCTGTAGAGGCACCGGAGGGAACCGCTGCGCGCCCCATAACGCCGTTTTCCAGGATGACATCCGCTTCTACGGTCGGGTTGCCACGGGAGTCGATAATCTGACGGGCCTTAATGTTCTTGATCGCTGTCATGTTGTTTACTTTCCTTTACTTTTCAGATTCTTGCTTTCGTTAATTGTAGTGTGGCCTTATGACAACCGGATGACATTACACCTCAAGCAGCGGGTTTTCGATAAAGCCGTGCTGCTTGACGGTGTCGTCGAGCGCCTTCAGTGTTTCCAGCAGCGGGCGCAGCTCGTCCAGCGGCCACATGTTCGGACCATCGGACAGGGCGTTGTCCGGATCGGGATGGGTTTCCATGAACAGCCCTGAAATGCCGGCCGCCACGGCAGATCGTGCCAGCACCGGCACGAACTCTCGCTGACCGCCGGAGCGTGTGCCCTGCCCGCCCGGCTGCTGCACCGAATGGGTCGCGTCGAACACCACCGGGCAACCGGTGCGGCGCATAATGGCCAAGCCGCGCATGTCGGAAATCAACGTGTTGTAGCCGAAGCTGGTGCCGCGGTCGCACACTATGATCTGCTCGTTGCCGGTTTCCTTGGCCTTGGCCACCACCTGGTCCATGTCCCAGGGGGCCTGAAACTGGCCCTTCTTGATATTGACCGGCTTGCCCTGGCGGCACACATTCTGAATAAAGTCGGTCTGACGCACCAGAAAGGCCGGCGTCTGCAGCACATCCACCACATCGGCCACTTCGGCCAGCGGGGTGTATTCGTGCACATCGGTGAGCACGGGCACGCCAATTTCATCTTTCACCTTCTGCAGGATCTGCAGACCCTTGTCGATGCCCAGGCCACGGAAGCTCTTGCTGGAGGAACGATTCGCCTTATCGTAGGACGACTTGAAAATAAATGGGATATCCAGTTCATCCGTCAGTTCCTTCAACTGACCAGCCGTATCCAGTGTCAGTTGTTCAGACTCGATCACGCAGGGGCCGGCAATCAGAAAAAAGGGCTGGTCCAGCCCCACTTCAAAGCCACACAGTTGCATCAGTTTGCTGCTCCCTGTTTTTGCGCCAGCGCTGCTTCGACAAACGCCTTGAACAACGGATGCCCGCCGCGCGGCGTCGAGGTAAATTCGGGGTGGAACTGACAGGCAACGAACCACGGATGATCCGGCAGCTCGACCGTTTCCACCAGGTCGCCATCTTCACTGCGACCTGAGATGATCAGCCCCGCTGCTTCCAGTTGGGGCACATAGAGGTCGTTGACTTCGTAGCGATGACGATGACGCTCGCGAATCATTTCATCGCCGTAGATGGCGTGAATGCGCGTGCCCGGCTCCAGCTTGCAATTCTGTCCGCCCAGACGCATTGTACCGCCCAGGTCCACGCTCTCGTCGCGTTGAATCAGATTGCCATGCTCGTCACGCCACTCGGTAATCAATGCCACCACGGGGTAGGGGGTGTCAGGATTCAGTTCGGTACTGTGCGCGCCTTCCATGCCGGCAACATGGCGGGCATACTCCACCACCGCCATCTGCATGCCGAGGCAGATCCCCAGATAGGGGATCCTGTTTTCACGCGCATGACGGATCGCGGCAATCTTGCCTTCCACGCCCCGTTCGCCAAAGCCCCCCGGGACGAGAATGGCATCCATGTCGTCAAGACAATCGGTGCCGCTCTTTTCAATCTCCTCGGAATCGATATAGTGGATATTGACGCGGGTACGGGTATGAATACCTGCATGGATGAGTGCTTCGATCAGGGACTTGTACGCTTCGGTAAGGTCCACATACTTGCCCACCATGGCGATATCGACGCTGTGGTGCGGGTTGAGCTGCGCGTCCACAACCGCATCCCAGTCGGACATATCCGCTTGGGGAACGTCCAGCCGAAAACGGTCCACCACCAGCTGATCCAGCCCCTGCATGTGTAACATGCGCGGCACTTCGTAGATGGTGCGGGCATCCAGCGAGTTGATGACCGCACGCTCTTCCACATTGGTAAACAGGGCGATCTTGCGGCGTTCTCCTTCCCCAACGGGGCGCTCGGAGCGGCAGATGAGAATATCGGGCTGGATACCGATGGAGCGCAGCTCCTTGACGGAATGCTGTGTCGGCTTGGTCTTCACCTCGCCGGCCACAGCGATATAAGGCAGCAGCGTCAGGTGGATGAATGCCGCACGCTCGCGCCCCTCTTCCACGCCCATCTGACGAATGGCTTCCAGAAACGGCAGGGATTCGATATCGCCCACGGTACCGCCCACCTCGACAATGGCCACGTCGTGACCTGCAGAGGCCTCACGAATGCGGCGCTTGATTTCGTCGGTGATGTGCGGAATGACCTGTACGGTGCCACCCAGATAGTCCCCACGGCGCTCGTTGCGGATGACGGTTTCGTACACCTGACCGGTAGAAAAACTGTTCTTGCGCGTCAGCCAGCGCTGGATAAAGCGCTCATAATGCCCCAGATCAAGGTCCGTTTCCGCACCGTCATCGGTCACAAACACCTCCCCATGCTGGAAGGGGCTCATGGTGCCGGGGTCGACGTTGATATAGGGGTCCATCTTGATCATGGTGACGCGCAAACCGCGTGCTTCCAGAAGCGCGCCAAGGGAGGCCGCGGCGATGCCCTTCCCGAGGGAAGAAACCACACCGCCGGTAACGAACACATAGTGGGTCATAAATTAGGATGCCTGGGTGAAAGCGTTCAAGATGGGCGCATATTTTAGCCCATCCCCCCACACTCAGCAATGAAATCCACCCGGCAAGGTGTCGCAGGATCCAGACCCAGCAACACTTTATCACCCGCTGCTGTGACGACTACGGGCCACCAGGGTCGCAGCCATGGTGGGACGCCCAATGCCTGAAAACGCTTTTTCAGGGGCTTGAGCGCCAGTCCGGCTTCCTGCAGCGGCTGCAACGCATGCGTGGAGATCGGCTCACAGCCCTGAAAGCGAAAGGGGCGCAGGGCTTCAGGTGTCTCGGCATGCCATTCGGGGGAGCGAGTGACCCAATAGAGGGTGTTTTGGAATCGGCGCAGTTGGCCTTCACGCCATCTAAGGACCGGAGTGGCATCTTCACGTGCAGCGATGATGGCCTGCAGAATCCCTTCGATGTGCCGTTCTGCCGGCGGATGTTCAAGATGGTTCAACAGCCAGTGGCGCAGCACATTTTTCTGCCGCGCACTTGACAGGCTTGCCAACCTTTCCAGCGGCAGGCGCCAGTGGGTAGTGCCCAGTGCCTGGAGGTCCTGCTGCGCCACCTCTTCCAGCAGGTCGGCACATTCCGCCTGCCAGCGCGCGGCGGTAGCCAGACGTTCTTCAATATGTGAGACGTCTTCAGCCAGTGTCGGCAACCAGCGCTGGCGGATCGCATTGCGCAGAAAACGCACATCCTGATTGCTCGGGTCCTCCACCCAGCGCAAATCCTGATCCTGCGCATAGCGCAACAGCTCGCTATAGGGCACATTCAGCAGAGGGCGCAGTACCTGCAGAGGGGGGTCCCCGACTTTTTTGAAAGCAGAAAAAATCTGCTCTGGGCGCATGCCCTGCAAGCCGCGCGGGCCAGCCCCCCTGGCAAGGTTCAGCAGTACCGTTTCGGCCTGATCGCGTTGGTGGTGAGCCGTCAACAGGCGCTCATGAGGTTGTAGCGATTTGCTGAAGGCAGTATAACGTGCGCGACGCGCCGCCGCTTCCAGTCCGCATCCTGCCGCCTGTACCGCTACTCGCACAACTTCCAGAGGCAGTCCATAGCGACGGGCGGTCTGTTTGGCAAACGCTGCCCAGGCATCGGCTTCGGGCTGCAGACCGTGGTGCACGTGGATCAGACGCATGGGGTGATTCGGTGCCAGGCGGGTAAGCGCATCCAGCAGCACGCATGAATCCATGCCGCCGCTAAAGGCGAGCACGAAAGGGTGATCGGAGTAAGTATGCAGAAAAGCGGCCAGCGCGTCGTGCAGCGCTGGCACGGATGCAAAGGCGTCAGGACGCTTCTTCGAAGCGGCCATAGTCCATGTAGCGCTGATAGCGCCGCTTGACCAGCTCCTCGGCGGAGAAGGCAGACAGGGTCTTCAGCTGAGACAGGATCGCTTCCTTGAGGTTCTTGGCCGCCTGATCATAGTCACGGTGCGCGCCACCCAACGGCTCGGGAACGATGACATCCACCAGGCCCAGCTCCTTGAGGCGTGGTGCCGTCAGCTGCAGCGCTTCGGCGGCCTCGGGCGCCTTGGCGGCGTCTTTCCACAGGATGGATGCGCACCCTTCCGGCGAGATGACCGAGTAGATGCTGTACTGCAGGATTTGGGTCACATCCCCGACACCAATGGCCAGCGCACCGCCGGAGCCGCCCTCGCCGATGACGTTACAGATGACCGGCACGCGCAATTCGGCCATTTCGATCAGGTTACGCGCGATGGCCTCGCTCTGCCCGCGCTCCTCGGCGTCAATGCCCGGGTAGGCACCCGGTGTGTCGATAAAGGTAATGATGGGCATGTTAAAGCGTTCAGCCATCTTCATCAGGCGCAGCGCCTTGCGATACCCTTCCGGGCGTGGCATGCCAAAGTTGCGTTCCACCTTCTCCTTGGTGTTGCGCCCCTTTTCATGGCCAATTACCATCACCGAGCGGCCATCCAGCCAGGCAATGCCACCAACAATTGCCTTGTCATCTGCAAAGGCCCGGTCGCCATGCAGCTCGCGGAAATCTTCAAAAATGCGCTCGATGTAGTCCAGCGCATGCGGACGATCCGGGTGACGTGCCAGCTGCGATATCTGCCAGTCGGTCAGATTGCTGAAAATCTGCTCAGTCACCTGCTGAACCTTGTTCTCCAGGGTCGCCACTTCCTTGACGATATCAATACCACTGGCATCCTTGAGGTGGCGCAGTTCATTGATCTTGGCTTCCAGTTCTGCGATAGGCTGTTCAAAGTCGAGGAAGTTCAAAACGGCGCTCCTTTCCTTTCAATTCCTGAATTAGGAGAATTTTAGCATGGCCACCTTGTGGCGACATTTGAAACCCACACATCCGATCCCATCAATTCGATCGGACATATACCTAAACCGATCCGGCAACTCACCCTATAATTTCGCCTTTCGATTTAGACGGGAATTCATCATGAAAAAGTCCTTTCTGGCTACTCTACTTGCCATCACCGCCCCCGCCCTGCATGCTCAATGGGCTGGCAACGCGGAACTGGGCTACAGCGAAAGCAGCGGCAACAGCAGTGCCGAAGCGCTGTATCTGGCCGCGGAGGCCACCCACACAGTTGATCTGAATATACTCAAGCTGATCGGTCGTGCCGACCGCCAGCGCACTGACAAGACACTCAGCAAGGAGCTGTATCATCTGGAAGGACAGTTCAGCCACTTCCTGAGCGCGCAACGCAAGAGCTATGTGTATGCGAACGGACTCTATGAACAGGATGAGCCGTCCGGACTGGTCAGCCGTTATAACCTCACCGTAGGACCGGGATGGCGCTGGGCGCCCAATGAACGCTCAGCCATCGATCTGGAACTGGGTGCCGGCTGGCACAATGACGACTACAAAGACAATTCGCGCGATGCGGACGGCTGGATGGGCCGTCTCTATCTCAAGGGCAGCTATGCGTTCAATGAGGCCGTCAAGGGAACGGCCGAAACCACCGAACGCCATGATGCCGAGCGTCGCCTCAACACCACACGTCTTGGTCTCGAAAGTGCCCTCAACGCTCACCTGTCCCTGAGTGCGCAATATGAATATCGCTACAACAGCAAACCGGAAGCTGGCAAGCGCTCGGAAGACAATCTGACACGCATAACATTCAAATATACCTTTTAAAGACCGGACAACAGGCAGAAAGGATGTGGGCCGCGTGCCCACTTCCACCTGTGGCCGCATTACCAATAATGAGGGCCAACTTCGTTATTCTGTTATTCCGTGCCCAGCGCCCGCGCACGGGTTACGACGAGCCGGTTAAATGCGCTCTGCCACGGATCATCCATCAGCGCATCGCTCAGCGGCAGATCCTCCCAGGCATGGCCCTGCAACCACGCCTTTGCCTGTGAAAAGGCATCTTCGCCATACAACAGGGTGAGCGCCTCCCACTCGTCTTCAGGGGCGCCCTCCGCCAGTCGCTGCAGTGCCAGCAGGGTGTTCAGGCGCGGGCTGCCGGCGGCCAGATGCTCAATACCATCCAGCCAGCCAAGCAGTTCATCCAGCTGCTGCAACTGACACAGCGCCCGTATACGCAGCTCGATCACTTTCACACCCCGCCAGGGTGATTCGGGTGCAGTCATCAGGCCTGCAATGGATGCGACGGAGGCATGATCGGCCCAGCCCCATTCGTCCAGCAGGTCAAGCAGCTGCCACGCCCAGCGATCGGAATCCTCATGGGCCATCAAGTGCTTGCGCAGATGACAGCCCGCATTATGGTTGTTTTCCACCAGTTCGTCCGCGGGCAGCACCTCTGAAAGACCGGGCACAATCATGCGGCAGGCATAAAAATCCATAAAGGGAATATCCTGCACATAGAGCGAATGCCCACCTGCATGGAGCCGTTCCACCAGATAGTTCCACTGTTGCTCGAAATCGGCACTCGCCGCAAGACCCCATGGCTTGAAACGCAGGTCCGCCTTGCTGGAGAAAAAGTGCCAGTGAAACTGACCCGAGGCGTCGATAAAGTGCAGCTCGCGATTTTCTGCACTCTGCACCCATTCAAGGTCAGAGCTGGGCGGCTTCCAATCGTCATATTCGCCAGGTCGGCGGCCCTGAAAGGCCTCCGTCAAGGTGCGCTCCAGCGCCACCTCAAAAATTGGGTGGGCGCCAAAGGAAACAAAAGCCCGCCCCTGCTCGCGTGCATACAGGATGATGGCCACCACCGGATAGCCCATTTCCAGCGAGGCATCGCGAATTGACAGAGAAATGCCTTCCGACTCCAGCGCGGCACGGGCTTCAATCACCCGCTCGTTCGCCGACAGCACCACTTCAGGGATTTGCGGCAGACAGAGGTTTTCACTGAGGATGCGATTGCGCACCCAGCGCTCGAAAATCTCCGAAAGCCCCTGAATACGTGCTTCCAGTATGGTATTGCCCGCAGACAGACCATTGCTGGCATACAGGTTGACGAGAATATTCCACGGTATCTCAACCGTTGCGCCTGTCTGGATATCCTCCATGGGAATGCAATGCACTGTCTGCCCGCAGCATCCCAGCTCGGGCATGTGTACGTCTGGAACCAGTTCACCATCCGGGTCCCAGTACGCTTTAAGCGTCCGGGGCAGTGCCTGCCAGGCCGTGTCGGCAGGCAATGCCCGCTCATTGGGTGTATACAGCCAGGGCAACCCTTTCGGCAGCGTGAAATCCGCCAGGTGATAACCGGTTAGAAAACGCTCGAGGAATTCGCCATAGGCACTGGCCAGGGCCGCTTCTCTGGAAATCCCCTTGCCGTTGGAAAAAAGAGCCGGGCAGCTGGCATCATGCACATGCACAGACCAGATAAACGGCGCCGGGTGGAGCCACTTCTCCACCACAGGCTGAATACCAAGATGGGCGAGCGCACTTTCCATTACGGATAGTGCATCCTCAAGACTGCGCGCCTTCCCGGTCAAAAAATGTTTCATGAATTAACCATATCCTTAAGCGTTAGCGGGCAGTACGTGCCCGCGATAGAATCGAAGTGGAACTACTGTGGGGGATCAGCTGATGAAACCGATAAAAATTACCCTTTTGCTTGCAGGCTGCATAACAAGCCTGCCGATACTTGCCGAGACAACGAGCGAAAAACTGCAGATGGGTCGTGCGTTCTTTAACGAGGGCAACTGCATGGCCTGCCATGCAAGTCGGCCCTTCGCCAGCGAAACAAGCCGCATCAAGAACTACCCTGCACTCAACACCATGGTAGAGACTTGCAATACCAACCTGGGCCTTGGCTGGTTTCCGGATGAAGTGGAAGCCGTGAGCCACTTTCTCAACACGCACTACTACAAACTGCCCAATCCTGCACTCGCCAATGAGGATTGAGGCCCGCAAGGCTTAATTGACACGAACCCCCAGGGCCCGCAGGCGTTGCTTGATGGCCTCGATGGTTTTGGGGTCGCCGTTCTTTTCTGCGTCTTCTTCATACAGCACATAATGCGCGTCGTGCACGATCTTGTCGATGGCACGCAAGGTAAACAGCATAAAGGTGCTTTTGCGAATGCTGTCCCACGGGCGCGGTTTGGCAAAGTAGGCTTTCTTTAGTTCTGGATGCGCGTCCAAAACCGCCCGCACACGATCCAGCAACGGAACCAGTCGCGGCAACACTTCATGGGGCCAGTAAGGGCTTCCCAGCGGGCTGTAAAACGCCTTGCGGTGGGCAATGGCCAGCTGAAACGGTAGATCCAGCTCATCAAGCCCCAACGCCTTGAGCTCCTTGCGAGCCTGCTCCAGGTCCTCCACATACAGTACGGGGGCATCCGACAGCCAGCGAGCAAAGCGCGTCCATACGTTATTGCGCGAGATGGCATAGTGGTGCCCCTTGCCTACCGGCATCAGCTTGTCTGCGGAAACGGCATACTCAATATTGGGATCAAGGCGACGGGTGTCATCCCATTTCTCCCAGCCCTTGCCATACTCACTGCTCGCGTTTGCAGGCGGCAGAGGCTCGCAGGACAACCCATAGTCATGCCCTTTCACGTAATCAGTCACCTTGATCCGATAGCGCCCATCCGGCAAGCGCCCCTTGATGATGCCGACGATAAAGGCATCGTTCTGAATATCCGGGGAAGGCAAAAAGACCATTACCTGTTCGCCCGGCCTGAACGTCTCGGCCCTCGCCATCTGGGTAGTCACTATCAGCGCGAACAGCAGCACGCCGAGCCAGTTGAAAGTCAGTTTCATGTCAGGCGGTCTCCTTAGGACGCTCGTCTTCCAGCGTAACGGCCAGCACATCGCAATGGGCATGATGCATCACGCTATCCGTAACTGAACCAATGAGGCTCTCAAAAAAGCCCTCGCCATGTCGCCCCATCACGATTAGATCGGCGGCCACCTGGTCGGCATGCTCGACGATGTCCAGTTTGGCCACACCCACAATGGTATCGCAATTTTCTTCTGGTATTTCAAATCGTTGCGCAATGTTCCTGAGGCGTTTTTCAGATGCCTCCATCAATGCCTGGGTCACCTCCACATCCCACATGCCGGGCAATCCGGCCACGGCAACATCTTCAAGTACAGGATAGGTGGGTGCTTCCACCACATGCAGCAGGCGCAGTGAAGCCCCCGTGGCATCCGCCAACTGCTTGGCGCGATGTACGGCGCGCTCGCTATGGGGTGAAAAGTCCACCGCACAGATAATCAGCTTATAGAGCATTACGCCCTCCTTTTTGGCTTGTCTGCCACATTATTGCGCAAATACAGGGGCACTGGGATCTGCTCCTCCACGGGCAATGCCCTGTCGGTACGGGCACGCGCCACAGCGGCAACCCCAGTGGCCAGCGGCTGTGCATCCAGCCATGCATCAAATGACGCGCCAAGCTGAGGATAAATCGAAGCGATGTCACCAATGCCATGGCTGCAGCCGTGGGATGCGATCAGCTCCAGCGCCGCCTCCGGCTTCAACAGCTGAGGTGACACTATCCCATTGCCCTGGGCGTCATACAGTGCTGCATACACTTCCCCCATGCGTGCATCCAGCAGGGTAAACACCGGTACCGCGCCCCAGCTAGCCCGCCCCTGCCAGGCCAAAGCTTCCAGGGTGTCAATGCCGATCACGGGGAGATTCCAGCCAAGCGCCAGTCCCTGTGCCGTGGCGGTGGCGATGCGCAACCCGGTAAAGGCGCCGGGGCCACGCCCAAAGGCGATCATATCCAATTGATCGGATTCCAGCCCACTGCGTTGCAGTGCCTCATCAACCATTGGCAGTAGTTTGGCCGCATGGGATTGCGGCGCCTGCTCGTGCAGATGCACCTGTCCCTGGGGCGTACACACCACGACAGAGCAGGCCGAGGTGGCGGTTTCAAGCGCCAGTATATTCATGGGTGTGGATCTCCTGGGTGGCGTGGTTGAAACAGGGGTAATGAGAGATTGCCATAAATCCCGCCCAGGCGCAGCAATAACACCGTCGCCATGGCCAGAAGTGTTGCCAGGGTGGCATCCTCAAACAGCGGCCGCATCAGCAGCCAGACACTGGCTCCGGCAAAGGAGGCGGTGGCATAGATTTCCCGGCGCAGGATCAGAGGCACCTCGCCTACGAGAATGTCGCGGATCATGCCGCCCACGACGCCGGTCATGATGCCGGTCATGATGACAATGGCATCGTCATAACCGAGCGCATAGGTTTTTTGCACGCCGATGACGGTAAATGCCGCCAACCCCAGGGCATCAAGCACCAGCAGTAGGCGAACAGGCGCCGTAAAGAAACGCACATAGATAAACATGAGTACGGCGGCAATGACGACCAGATAGACATAAACGGGCGCATGCAGCCAGAAGACGGGCACATCCAGAATCAGGTCCCGCAGCGTGCCGCCGCCAATGGCCGTAACCATGGCAATGACGATGGCACCGAACAGATCCAGCTGCTTGCGGCTGGCCGCCAGCAGGCCAGTGACGGCAAACACCACCGTACCCAACAGATCCAGCCAGTGAAGAAGTGTGTCGATATGCATATCGGTATTATATGAGTGACTTTGAAAGGATATGGCACAAACCCAAGGCGCTGATGCCGGCAACAGCAGAACAGATGCCTGCTCAATTAACAATTGACAGAATGCTCGTGTCACCTGCAATGTGCCCCCTTTCATAATGGGAGTACGCATTGCACCCGCCAATGCCCCCTTCCCCCACACTGTTCGCGTACTTCGGTTTTCAGTTTTTCTGCTCACAACAAAAAACGCCCTCTTGCGAGGGCGTCAAACAATCCTGAACCGAACGGGTCAGAAATCAGTGCTTACCGGACTTCAGACGGCTGATGCCCAGCATCTTCATGATGTACTTCTGATAAATCGGCTCGGCGTTGCCAGATTTCATGTTGCGGATAAAGTACTTCTCAAAGGCGATTTTGGCCAGGTGCACCCACTTACCCTTTTTCGCCCAGGTCAGGTTACGGGGCGGGATCTGTGGCAATGCAACGAAAGCTGCCCCCGTATCCCCCATGTCGGCCAGACAGATGGTGTTCCAAGTGGCCTTCTCGTCCGGCTCCTTGCCTTGCAGGACGTTTTCAATGTTGTGGCAGATGGCAGTCACCATGCCTTCGATCATCAGACCGGTCTTGGGCGTACCAACGGGAACAGGCGTCTGCTCAACCGGCGGAATGGCAATGCCCACACCCAGCGCATAGATATTGGGCCATTTCGGGTTGCGGTTGAACTCGTCCACGATTACAAAACCACGAGGGTTGACCAGCCCTTCCAGCTTCTCGGTATCCCACAGCATCTTGGTGCCCTTGAACGCCGGCAGCATCATGGCGTACTTGAAAGGCAGTTCGTGCTCGTCAATTACATCGCCCTTGCGATTATGTTCCGCCACGTACATCTTGCCGTCTTCGATCTTGGTCACCTTGGCATTGCAGATCCAGCTGATGTGGCGCTCGCGCATGATGGACTCGAGCATGCCCTTGGAATCGCCCACGCCTCCCAGGCCGAGATGGCCGATATAGGGTTCAGAGGTCACAAAAGTCATCGGCACCTGGGCACGGATACCGCGTTTGCGCAGATCGGTTTCCATGATCATGGCAAACTCGTAAGCCGGACCAAAGCAGGATGCGCCCTGTACGGCCCCCACTACGATCGGACCAGGATCCTTGCAGAACGCTTCCCACTGCTCATGGCCTTCAGCCGCGTGCGGCGTGGTACAGACGGAAACCGTGTTACCACCCTGTGACTTGGGCCCGAAACCTTCCACCTCTTCAAAGGCCAGATAAGGACCGGTCGCCAGAATCAGAAAGTCGTAATTCAGTTCTTCCCCATTATCCAGCTTAAGCTTGTTTTCGTCCGGATTCAGCTCGGTCGCAGTAGCATGAATGAACTCGATACCCTTGCGTGTCAGGTGCGGCGCCAGTTTGAAGGAGATGTCTTCAGGCTTCCGCCAGCCCACAGCCACCCAGGGATTGGACGGCACGAAAGTAAAGTCTTCAACGGCATTCACAACTTTAATGGTGTGTTCGCTGCCCAGATGCTTGCGAATGTCGTAAGCCATGGGCAGACCGCCCGTGCTTGAACCAACGATAACGATAGTGGCCATGAATGGACCTCCTCTAGATTAGATTTGAAGCCTGACTATGCAGCCAACCTTAAGAAGTGGGCATAGTGTGCCAGAGGGATATTCAAAAGAGAAATAGAAAAAAACGATGGCAAATAAGGCTGGTTTATTTCACTTGATCATAAAATAAGTTTTACTTATCTCTTGAGATAAGGAAAGCTGGATACCAGACGATCAGAAGCCATGTGGCCACCAGCAGTGCCAAAGCCGTGACCAGGATAGTCTGCTGCAAAACCGGATCACCACTAAACCAAAGGGGGCTTAACGCAGCGATCACAAGCAGCGACGTCATCCAGATGGTGCGCCCCACACTTCCAAGCGCAAAACGGATACGCAATTCCCGGGTGTCGAACAAACCGACACGCCCGGCCCGCACCATGCGAGTAAAGAAATGAATGGCATCATCGATCACCAGACCCAGCGGAACGATCATCGCCAAGGTGCTCACTGACAGGTCGAGCACCAGCAACAGCGCTGCGACCAGCGAAACGGCCAGCCAGTTCATCAGTACTGCCACCGTTGCGGTGCCCACCTGCCGCCACGCCAGCCACAGCAGCAACCAGACCACCGCAAGCATCACCAGAATGCTGCTGACGCTTTCAAACGCTTTCCAGAACACCACGGCATTTGCAACGATAAGCGCCACCATACCGGCAATGCCCAGCAGACGGGTCAGACTCGGATGCACCTTCATCCAGCGAACCAGCCGACTAAAGCCGTGGCGATCACTGTAATGCCCCACGCGGAACTCCAGTCGATAACGCAGCAGCAGCCAGGGCAACCAGGTGAGTGTTACCCACAGGCTCATCAGTGCGCCGGCCGTGACCACCCATGCCAAGGCTTTAAAGTCTGGAGACCACCACGCCACCACCCAGAAGCCCAACAGGGTGGTTAAATTGGCCAGTATAATGGGCGCTGCGTTGTGCTTCAGCGCCTCTGCCACGGCATCATCCTGAAACTGGCCCCGTGCCATTTCACGCAGAATAGTACCCAGTACGTGCACCAGATTACTGGTCAGCATGGTCAGCACCACCACACCGCCGAACATCAGATCACGAGGCTGCATGGGGATAGCTAGCCATCCAAGCCCGCCCAGCATCAGCACCAGAATCAGAAGGGAAAGCACCCCCTGGAGAATGGCCGTACGACGCGTATCAAACAGCCAGGCCATCAAGGGCACCAGCACCGTCAAACTGGCAAGCCACCAGGGTACCGTTTCAGAGATCAGGGATATATCCAGGTGAAAGATGCCTGCCGCGATCAGCAGGCTAACCAGTGCAAATCGCCAGCCCAGGCTGCTCCAGTTATGGGCAATAATCTGAACCCATGCAAATGCCCAGTAGCCTTCCATAAATCCCCCTGTAAAATACCGCAACATTCTATACGCAAGCACGCATACGGTCATGAATCCAGGTTTTTCCGAGGCTCGCACACTCTCTCGCAGCGGCGCCACCAGCCGCTGGGCGCCCTTCAATACCACCGCCATCGGCTGGCTGCTGTCACACTGGCAACAGAAAGCAACCGGCCTGACCCTGCTGGCTGTGCCGGACATGCCTCACGCCCAGCACATCGAAGAGACGCTGCGCTTTTTTGCCCCGGACATGCCGGTCCTGCACTTTCCCGAGTGGGAAACCCTGCCCTACGATCGTTTTTCGCCCCATCAGGACATCATCGCAGAACGCCTGCGTACGCTGAATGCATTAAGCAAGAACACACCTGCACTGTTGATTGCGCCGGTTTCCACCCTGATGCAGCGCATTGCGCCGCCTGCCTTCATGCAGCAGCACGCGCTGATGCTGAAAACCGGCGAGCAGCTGAATGCCGAACAATTTGTCGAGCAGCTGGTACGCAGCGGCTATCAGCGTGTCTCACAGGTCAGCGAACCCGGTGACTTTGCCCAGCGCGGCAGCATTATTGACCTGTGGCCCATGGGCGCAGCACAGCCTATTCGCATTGATCTGTTCGATGATGAAATCGATACCCTGCGCACATTCGATGCAGATACCCAGCTCAGCCAGGAAACCCTGGACGCCTTTGAACTGCTTCCTGGGCGGGAATTTCTGCTGGATGAAGACGGCATCTCGCGTTTCAGACGACAGGCCCGCCAACAACTGGGTAGCGAGATCCGCAGTACCCGCCTCTATCAGGACGTCAGTGAAGGTCGTCCAGTAGGAGGACTTGAATACTACCTGCCCCTCTTTCACGACGAAACCGCAACACTGTTCGACTATCTGCCGGAAAATACCGACCTGTTCCTGCATGGCGATCTACTCAAGGCGGCCAGAACCAACCAGGAAACCTTTCAGGAGCGTTATGAAATTGCGCAGTTGAACCGGGACTTCCCGCCCCTGCCCCCCCAAAGTCTGATTCTTTCGCCCGATGAGCTGATGGCGCGGCTCAAGTTCACCCATCAGATCTGGCTTGAAGAACAGGAAAACCCGCGTACGACCCATGTTTTTGACCACATCCCCCTACCGGATCTGACCCTACAGCAGGCGCATGCCCACCCACTGGCGAAGTTCAATGCCTTTCTGGATCGCTACCCGGGGCGAACCCTGTTGGTGGCGGAAAGCGCCGGGCGGCGCGAAGCCCTGCTGACGTTGCTTCGCCAACACAATATTGTTCCCACGAGTGTTGAAAGCTGGTCAGACTTCCAACAGGACGAGGCGCGACTGGCCATCACCACCGGGGACATTGAAGCGAGTTATGCCACCCATGAAATGGCTGTCATTAGCGAGCAGGCGATACTTGGCCAGATGGTGGTGCAGCGCCGCCGCCGCTTCCAGCGGGCCCACGAAGACTTTGACACCGCCATTCGCAATCTGGCCGAGCTGGAGCCTGGCCAACCGGTGGTGCACATTGATCATGGTGTGGGCCGTTATCGCGGGCTGCAGCGGCTGGATGTGGGTGATCAGGCCGAGGAGTTCGTGGTTATCGAATATGCCGGCGGCGACACCCTGTATGTGCCGGTGACCCAACTGGACCTGATCAGCCGCTATACCGGTGCTTCGCCCGAAAACGCCCCCCTGCACAAGCTGGGCAGCGACCGCTGGCAGAAAGCGCGGGAAAAAGCGGCGCGGCAGGCGCAGGATGTGGCCGCAGAACTGCTGGATATCTACGCACGCCGCGCCGCCCGTGAAGGCGTACGCTACAGCATCGACGAAACCGATTATGCACGCTTTGCGGCCGGTTTCCCCTATGAGGAAACACCAGATCAACAGGCCGCAATCCAAGCCGTTCTGGATGACATGCAGTCCCCTCGCCCAATGGACCGACTGGTATGTGGCGACGTAGGCTTTGGCAAGACCGAAGTGGCCCTGCGCGCAGCCTTTGTAGCGGTTCAGAACGGTCGGCAGGTGGCCGTACTGGTCCCCACCACCCTGCTGGCCCAGCAGCATTTCGATGCCTTTCGCGATCGTTTCGCCGACTGGCCGGTGTGCGTGGGTCTGCTGTCACGCTTCCAGACAGCCAAGGAACAGAAGCAAACGCTGGCAGATCTGGCCGAAGGCAAGGTGGATATCATTATCGGCACCCACAAGCTGCTGCAATCGGACATCCGCTTCAAAAACCTGGGTCTGGTCATTCTCGACGAAGAGCACCGCTTTGGCGTGCGCCAAAAGGAACAGCTCAAGAAGCTGCGGGCCGAAGTGGATGTGCTGACCCTGACCGCGACCCCCATACCGCGCACGCTCAATATGGCCATGAACGAGTTGCGCGACCTGTCCATCATCGCCACCCCGCCGGCTCGCCGTCTGTCGGTAGAGACCTTTGTGCAACCGTGGCAGGATGAAACCGCGCGCGAAGCATGCCTGCGCGAACTGCGCCGCGGCGGTCAGGTATATGTCCTGTTCAACGATGTAGACAAGATCGAGGCCTTTGCCGAACACATGCAGAACCTGGTGCCGGAAGGGCGCGTCGGCATTGCCCACGGCCAGATGCCCGAACGGCAACTGGAACGGGTCATGCAGGATTTCTACCACCAGAAATTCAACATACTGGTTTGCACCACCATTATCGAAACCGGCATCGATGTCCCTTCGGCCAATACCATTCTGATCCACCGCGCCGACAAGTTCGGTCTAGCCCAGCTCCACCAGCTGCGTGGACGGGTTGGACGCTCACATCACCGTGCCTTTGCCTATCTGTTCACGCCGGAGGACAGCAGCCAGATCACCGATGATGCCCAAAAACGGCTTGACGCCATTACGCGCCATCGCTCGCTGGGCGCCGGGTTCATGCTTGCCAGTCACGACATGGAAATTCGCGGCGCCGGTGAATTGCTTGGTGATCGACAGGCGGGCCAGATGCAGGAAGTCGGTTTCAACCTTTACCAGGATCTTCTGGAGCGTGCCGTACGTGCCTACCGCAAGGGCGACGTCCCTGATATGGAAGCCGTCTGGTCGCCACAAACCGTCGAAGTTCATCTCGGCGTGCCGGCGCTGATTCCGGAAGATTATCTGCCTGATGTGGCGACGCGCCTTGTCCTCTACAAGCGCATTGCCAGTGCGGACAGCGCACAGGCCCTGGAGCAGCTGCAGATCGAAATGATCGACCGATTCGGTCTCTTGCCGGACGCGGTAAAAAATCTTTTTGCGACCGCCGAAGTCAAACTGATGGCACGAGAAAAAGGGTTGCATAAAGTCGAAGCCAACGAGTCCCAGTTGAAAATCACGTTTGGCCCGGAACCCCAAATCGATCCGCTCAAGCTGATTCAACTGGTTCAGTCAGCACCACAACACTATCGCCTGAAGGGACAACAGTCGCTGACGGTTTTCGCTACAATGCCGGAACTGGAAACGCGCATTGAAACGTTCAAAAGCACTTTAAACAATATTTCTCAAGACAATGATTAAAAAGCTTTTTCCACTTTTTATAACCTTCCTTGTGCTGGCGTCTGGCAACGCCAGGGCAGCGGAAAAGGTACCGCTCTATCAGGTTGAGGTACTCGTTTTCACGACGGGTGCCCTCCAGGGGTGGACGGAAGAGTACTGGCCGTGGCCGGACGAATTGAAAATGGATACTTTAGAAGATGGGCAGAATGCATTGACCGGAGAGCCAGCACAACATGACCACAATGGTGATGGGCATTCAACCGTTCAACCTCAACAGGCGGGCGAGCAACTTCACGACACGCAAAATTCCACCCCACTGCAGCAGGTGCCACCTGTCAGTTCACCCTTTATCCTGGAGAATAGCGCCGATCTTTTGCTAGACGATCTGTTGGCAGGACAGTTTCCAGAAAGTGCTCCCACATGGATTAGGGAAATTCGTGCTGTACCAACCGAGCATTCTCTTTTGCAAAAAGCTGTTGAACGGCTGTCACCGCAGAAAGGTTACCGCATTGTTTCCCACTACAGCTGGATTCAGCCTGCCATTAATAAAAAGCAGGCGCTTGACTTTACCATCCTTGGTAATACCCCATTTGGTGACGCACTAACGGGACAGGTGCGTTTTTACAAGAATCGCCATGGCCATATCGAGCTCTCTCTCGACATGGAGCGCCGGATTCCGCAAAAGATTCGTGAAGCCTTTGCTCGCCACGAAGGATTGGAACCGGATGAGCTGCCGGACACCTGGACGTTCCACCTGAGTGAAACCCGCAAGGTCAAATCCAACGAATGGCATTACTTCGACCATCCGCTCTTTGGCGCCCTCGCCGTCATTCGTCGGGTTTCCACCGGGCAATAAAAAACCCCGTCTTTAGCGGGGCTCCATCCACTTTGGTCAGCTGCAGGCAAATCACGCCTCCTTTTCTGGAATGACCACATTCAGCTCCAGCACCTCATAGCCATCGGCATGATCCAGATTGATCTGCAACTGCTCGCGATCGATCTCGACATATTTTGAAATGACCGCCAGGATTTCTTCGCGCATCTGCGGCAGAAAATCCGGTGCATTGCGTGCATTACGTTCATGCACCATTACCAGCTGCAGACGCTCCTTGGCCACCCTGGCACTTTTCTTCTGGCGCTTTCCGAGGAAATAATCGAGTACAGACATGTCTTATTTCCCAAACAGTTTCTTCAACAGGCCCTTCTTTTCAGCCGTCAGGAAGCGTTGCGGCCGTTCTTCACCCAGATAACGGGCCACAATGTCCTCGTACGCCTGTGCGGCCGGCGACCCCTCGTGCAAGATTACCGGCACGCCCGCGTTGGACGCATTGAGGACATCTTCGGATTCCGGCACGGCGCCCAGCAAGGGCACACCCAGAAGCTCAACGATGTCATCCCAGGACATCATTTCACCTTCCTCGACCCGTTCCGGGTTGTAGCGGGTCAAGATCAGGTTTTCACGAATGGGCTCCATGCCCTCTTCAGCGCGTTTGGACTTGGCCTGCAGAATCCCGAGAATGCGGTCGGAATCGCGAACAGAGGAGACCTCAGGGTTGGTCACCACCAGCGCATCATCGGCGTAGTACAGCGCCAGTTGCGCGCCCTTTTCAATGCCGGCAGGCGAGTCACAGATGATATATTCAAAGCCCATCTCCTTGAGCCCATCGATGACCTGTCCCACACCCTCCTTGGTGAGCGCATCCTTGTCACGTGTCTGGGACGCGGCCAGAACATACAGGTTCGGGGTGTGCTTGTCCTTGATCAGTGCCTGCTTCAGCGTTGCTTCGCCCTGCACCACATTCACGAAGTCGTAAACCACGCGGCGCTCACAGCCCATGATCAGATCCAGGTTGCGCAGGCCCACATCGAAGTCAATCACCGCGGTCTTGTGGCCCCGCAACGCAAGCCCCATGGAAAAACTGGCGCTGGTGGTGGTCTTGCCGACCCCCCCTTTACCCGAGGTAACCACTATTACACGTGACACACGCATACTCCTTCTGTTCTATCCATTGTTTGCCGTGCATTATAGGCAATGATTGCGTTTATGGGAGTTCGCTGAACTCCACCTTTTCATTTTGCAAAAAAGCTGTCACCGCTTTGCCACGAATCGCTGGAGGAATATCTTCCGCCAGAATATAGAGGCCGGCAATACACACGAGCTCTGCCTCGAGGCGGGATACGAAAATGCGCGCGGTTTCATCACCCTGCGCACCCGCAAAGGCCCGCCCCTTCAGCGCGCCATAAACGTGAATATGGCCATCCGCATACACTTCGGCACCCGGGTTGACACTCCCGATAATGACCAGGTCGCGGTTTTTGGCATATACCTGCTGCCCGGAACGGATTGTCTTCAGCACAAGCTTTCCTGGTGCAGCTGCACAGGACTCGCCTTTCTCCCGTTTGGCACGTTCTGCGCGGGCGCGCTTGCCGGTTTCGATATCGAAAATGCCCAGTCCGGCAAATTCGGCCTGCTGACGAATCGCTTCATCCTGGGTGCGCAAACCGATGGGCATCATGCCATTCTGACGCAGAATCTCCATCAACTGCGCCAGAAACGTTGGTGGCAAAGCTGTTACGGTTGGCTCGATTACTACCGGCACATTCTGAAAAAAGCCCGGTGCCTGCTGCACCTTTTCTGCCAGTGCATGCTGGACCTGTCCAATGTCATCACTGTGCACCTTGAGCACAGTAAAGCTCATTACAGAGCCTTTCAGTTCAATCGGTTGTGTCATGACGGTCTCTCCCATTGGGAAAGGGTTGCACCGTTTGTCAGCCCTTTCCGAATAGAAAAATAGAAAAAGCCCGACACGAATGTCGGGCTTTTGGACACGCCAAATCGGGTTCGATCAGATCAGCTTGCCTTCGTAATCTTCGATACCCGGGTTGTCCTTCACGCCTTTCAGCGTCGGACGGTTGATCTTCTGCAGCTGCTTGTCCAGATCACCCTTGTGACGACGCAGATAATCGGCGACCACGTCCCACATCAAGCGACCGGAGCCCACCTGATCCACCTGAGCCCAGCCCGCAACAGTGTACTTCTTGTTGGGCTCGACCTTGGTGCCATCGTCGAGGGTGATACCAGAAATACGCTTTCCAAACTCTGCATTGGGTTCACAGATGTAGTCCAGACCACCGACACGCACCATGTCGCCCCCGGACTGCAGATACGGATCCTTCTGGAACAGGTTTTCAGCGATACCTTCCAGCATATCCTTGATCTGGGCACCGGTCATTTCACTGCGATAGGTTTCACCATAGGTCATGGATGTCTGATCCATGACGCGCTCCATGGTGATCTTGTCGCCTGCGAGGATAGAGGTACCCCAGCGTACACCGGCAGACAGGGCAATCTGGGTGTCATGCTCTTCACGCAGCGCGTTTACACAGATCTGGTCCCAGGTACCGATAAAATTGCCGCGGCGGTACAGTACCATCGGCGCCGTGCCCAGGTCTTCAGACAGGATCTCGGCATAGGTCTTGCCCAGACGATCCTTGTTGTAGTAGTACTCGGGGTTGCGGGATTCGATGATATTCTTGTCGTACTTGGTGTTGTACAGACGGGTCAGGAAGGCTTCCATCTCCTTGTCTGCCGGCAGCAGGTTGGAGAATACCGGCAACAGGTGGTAATCCACGCCAACCAGCTTGCCGTTCTTGATATCCAGGTCCATCACACCCACGAACTTGCCTTGCGAACCGGCATTGGTCACGTAGCAGATGCCGCCGTCAGGACGCTTCACATTGATGGTGGTCGGGATACCATCGTGCGTGTGGCCGCCGAAGATGGCGTCGATGCCCGGCACGCGGCTGGCCATCTTGTGGTCCACGTCCATGCCGTTGTGGGAAATCATGATGATGGCCGCAGGCTTCTCCTTCTCCTGAATCTTGGCCACCAGATCACGCAGCTCGTCTTCGCGCAGACCGAAGGACCAGTCCGGAAAGTTGGCACGCGGGTTTGCGTTCGCGGTACGCGGGAACGCCTGACCAATAATGGCGATGCGCTCACCATTAACTTCCTTGATGGTGTAAGGCTTGAACGGACGCGCTTCGTCTTCACTGTACAGACCGATGCCGTTGTACTTGGCAACCATCTCCGGATATTCATCACCGAACAGCGCATCTTCCTTCACACGGATGTTCTGCGCCAGGAACTCGCCCTTGAACTTGCTCAGGTTGCGCAGCACTTCTTCTTCGGTGTAAGTGAATTCCCAGTGGCCGGTCATGATGTCCAGACCAAGAATGTTAGAGGCTTCCACCATGTCCTGACCACGCGTCCACAGCGCCGTTGCAGAGCCATGCCACAGGTCACCGCCGTCCATGGTGATGGTGTTCTGCTTGCCGCCAGCCTGATCACGCAGACGATCCAACAGCGTCTTCAGGTGGGCAAAACCGCCAACCTTGCCATACAGTTCCGCCGCTTCCTGGAAGTTCAGGAATGTAAACGCATGCGCTTCAGGCGTTCCTTCCTTGATGCCCAGACGCTTCAGCAGGTGATGGCCAACCACGTGGGGCAGCTTGCCTTCCCAGGGACCAACCCCCAGGTTTACGTTCGGCTCACGGAAGTAAATGGGCTTGAGCTGCGCGTGGGTATCGGTAATGTGCAGGATACGCACCTTGCCCTTCATGGGCAGGTTATACGCTTGCTCCATAGTATCCAAGGGGGCCATACCGCCCTTGCCGGACATCGCCTTGGCAGTGCCAGGCAGCATACCGGCTGCAGCAGCCATGGAAAGAACGTGCATGAATTCGCGGCGGTTCAGAGACATTGAGTGCTCCTTTTCTGAGGTTTAAACATCGAAATCGAATCCTAGTAATTCTATCTGCTCAATACACAGCAATAATCACTTTTTCTTATTTGGTAAATAAATAACCTTATCCGACCCACTTGCGGGCGTTTTCGAACAGGCGCCGCCATGGTGCACGCTCCTGCCATTCATCCGGCGCCCAGCTGTGCTGTACGGCACGGAAAACCCGTTCAGGGTGCGGCATCATGATGGTGACACGCCCATCGGTGGTGGTAAAGCCGGTCATGCCCTGCTGCGAGCCGTTGGGGTTCAGCGGATACTGTTCAGTGGGCTCTCCCAGACCGTCCACATAGCGAATCGCCAGCTGTGCGCTGTCGGGATCACTGCCGGCCGCTTCAAAGTCGACACGCCCTTCACCATGGGCTACAGCAACAGGGATGATGGAACCGGCCATGCCGTCCAACAGAATGGATGGCGAGTCAGTGACTTCTACCAGCGACAGACGCGCTTCAAACTGTTCAGAGCGGTTGCGTACAAAACGTGGCCAGTGTTCGGCACCCGGGATCAGTTCCTTCAGATTGGAAAGCATCTGACAGCCGTTGCACACACCCAGTGCAAAGGTATCCTCACGATGGAAGAAGGTTTCAAAGCGCGCCCGCGCCTGGTCATTGAACAGAATGGCGCTGGCCCAGCCACGTCCGGCACCGAGCACGTCCCCATAGGAGAAACCGCCACAGGCCACCAGCCCCTTGAAACGGGTTAGATCCTCGCCACCACGCAGCACATCTTCCATGTGCACGTCCACGGCTTCGAAGCCGGCCAGATCAAATGCCGCGGCCATTTCCTGCTGCCCGTTCACGCCCTGCTCGCGCAAAATAGCGACAGCGGGGCGCACACCGGTGGCGATATAGGGTGCGGCCACATTCTCTTCAATATCAAAGCTCGGCTTGGCAACCAGACGTGTGCGTGCAGCATCGTCCGCCAGCAGCGTTTCAGCTTGGGCAACCACATCGGCATTATCGCGCGCTGCCTGCATGCGCAGCGTAGTTTCGGACCACATGCGCCGCCAATCGCTTACAGTGGCTTCATGCCAGATCTGTCCATCACGGCGCAGGACGATGCGTCCATCCGTGCGCGGTTCGCCCAGCCAGTGACTGCACGCCGACAGGTTGTGATCATGAAGAATGCGCTCGACCGCTTTCACCTGATCTGCGGGCACCTGCAGCACGGCTCCTGGCTCCTCAGCGCACAGGGCCGCAATGGTGCGATTGCCCAGCGGTATCAGTTCCACATCGAGGCCACACTGTCCTGCAAAGGCCATTTCAGCCAGTGTCACCAGCAGACCACCATCGGAACGGTCGTGATAGGCCCAGATCAGGTCAGCTTCATTGAGCGCCTGCACTGCGTTGAACAGGTTGCGTAGATCTTCTGCCTGATCCAGGTCGGCAGTCTCATCCCCCACCTGGTTGTACACCTGCGCCAGGCAACTGCCGCCGATGCGGTGCTTGCCACGCCCCAGATCGATCAGAAGCAGGCGGCTCTCGCCCTTGTCATTGCGCAGCTGCGGGGTCAGTGTACGCCGCGCATCCACCACCGGCGCAAACGCAGAAATGACCAGGGTCACCGGCGACGTCACCGCCTTCTGCTCGCCCTCCTCTTCCCACACGGTCTTCATGGACAGCGAGTCCTTGCCCACCGGCACGGTTAGATCCAGCGCGGGGCACAGCTCCATGCCAACGGCTTCAACGGCATCATAAAGCTTGGCATCCTCGCCGGGGTGGCCCGCCGCCGCCATCCAGTTGGCGGACAGCTTGATATCGCTCAGCTGACGGATACGTGCCGCCGCCATGTTGGTGATGGCCTCGGCAATGGCAAGACGGGCGGACGCCTTGGGATTCACCAGAGCAACGGCAGGACGCTCGCCCATGCTCATGGCCTCTCCTGCATAGCCGGTGTAATCGGTCAGGGTCACGGCGCAGTCGGCTACCGGCACCTGCCACGGACCCACCATCTGATCACGGGCCACCATGCCTGTAATGGTGCGGTCTCCGATTGTGATCAGGAAGGACTTGTCCGCAATGGTGGGCAGCCGCAGCAGACGCTGCACCACATCCTCGAAATCCAGCACTTCAGTTTCAAAGCCGGGCTGCGGCAAATCACGGCGCTGCACGTCGCGATGCATGCGCGGCGGCTTGCCGAGCAGTACGCTCAGCGGCAGATCGACCGGATTATTGTCGAAATAGCGATCGTGCACGCGCAGACGCTGGTCTTCCGTTGCCTCGCCGACGACGGCATAGGGACAGCGCTCCCGTTCACAGATGGCTGCAAACTCATCCAGTCGATCCGGATAAATGGCAATGACATAGCGCTCCTGCGACTCGTTACACCAGATCTCCATGGGCGACATGCCGGGCTCATCACACGGGATATCGCGCAATTCGAAAGCACCGCCACGACCGGCGTCATTCACCAGCTCCGGGAAGGCATTGGACAGACCGCCTGCGCCCACATCATGGATCGAGGCAATGGGGTTGTCTTTTCCCAGCCAGCAGCAGCGGTCGATCACCTCCTGGGCACGCCGTTCCATTTCTGGGTTATCCCGCTGCACGGAGGCGAAATCCAGATCTTCGCTACCGGTGCCGGTATCCACTGAGGAGGCCGCACCGCCGCCCAGACCGATCAGCATGGCAGGGCCGCCCAGCACCACAAGTTTTGCACCGACCGGAATGGGCTGTTTCTGCACGTGAATTTCACGGATATTGCCCAGTCCGCCCGCCAGCATGACCGGCTTGTGATACCCGCGCATTTCAGTGCCTTCGTGGGTCATGAAAGGCGTTTCAAAGGTGCGGAAGTAGCCGCAGATGGCGGGTCTACCGAACTCGTTGTTGTAGCCGGCCGCACCGAGGGGCCCTTCCAGCATGATTTCGAAAGCCGAGGCAATGCGTGCCGGCTTGCCGTAATCCAGTTCCCACGGCTGTCTGAAGCCGGGAATATTCAGGTTGGAGACGGTAAAGCCCGTCAGTCCTGCCTTGGGTTTGGCGCCCTGCCCTGTGGCACCCTCATCGCGAATCTCGCCGCCGGCCCCTGTCGCCGCACCGGGCCAGGGGGAAATGGCGGTGGGATGGTTGTGAGTTTCCACCTTGATCTGGATGTGCACCGGCTCACGATGCGCACCGTACACGCGGGAATCCGGCAATGGAAAAAAGCGCTCGGCCTCGTGCCCGACGATCACCGCCGCATTGTCGGAATAGGCTGACAGGATGCCTTCGCTGTGATGATGATAGGTGTTGCGGATCATGCCGAACAGCGTATGCGGCTTTTCTTCGCCGTCGATGGTCCAGCGCGCATTGAAGATCTTGTGTCGACAGTGTTCGGAATTGGCCTGCGCGAACATCATCAGCTCGGCATCCGTGGGGTTGCGCCCCAGGGCCTGGTAATTCTGCATCAGGTAATCGATTTCATCATCGCTCAGGGCCAGTCCCATTTCGCGGTTGGCACGCTCGAGTGCAATGCGCCCCTCGCCAACAATGTCCACGGAAACCAGCGGCTTGGGTTCGTGCACCTCGAAAAGGCGCTCAGCCTCGTGCGCATCGGTAATGACGGTCTGCATCATACGGTCATGCAGCAGGTCAGCCACCTCACGAATAACACTCGCATCCGCCCCTTCGAGCCAGACGGCCATGCCGCGCTCGATACGCTGAATACCGTCAAGGCCACACGTATGGGCAATATCCGTCGCCTTGCTGGCCCAGGGAGAAATGGTGCCGAAACGGGGAATCACGATCAGCGTGGGCTGACGGTTAATCTCAATGGGGAGCACCTGGTCATTCAGCAGGCGGTGCAGCACTGCCTGTGCGCGGTCGTCATGGGGGGGATTGTCGACGAAATAGACGTGGCGAGTTCGCACACGTTCCACGGCAGACACGCGCTGCTGAACGCGTGCGGTCAGATTGCGTTCACGGAAATCGGTCAGTGCCTGATGGCCCCAAATGATCTGCATACTCTCTTCCCCAAATAAAACAAGCCCCTAGGGGCTTGTATTCACGTTAATTTCTCACACGTCCGGCTTACTCACCCAACAGCCCCAGCCTGGCAAAGATTTTCTTGCGCTGCTCAGCCGTCAGGGGTGAATCACCCTCAAGCGCGGAGACTGTCAGCTCGGTATGGTTGGGCTGCGCCTCGGCCGGTTTCAAGGTCAGCAGGACACGCTTGGGCAAACTGGAGCTGCTGCGCCAGAACGCCAGCGAGGACCAGAAGCCCTTGTCCTCGCTCTTTCTATCCAGACGGACGATCAGCTGATGACGTTCCGGAATCACCTTCTCCACGTCCCAGTCGGCTCGCCAGATCATGGACTGCACATACGCCCACGCTTCCGACAACGGTGCATGCAGGATCAAACCGGCGAACTCGCTGCCCTTGACAATTTCCATCTGCTTGGCGGAAACAGCCACCTGCTTGAAGGCCTGCTCACCCTTGGCGCCAAAGAAGATGGCGGACTGATAGAGCATTTCCAGCTCCTTGACTGGATCGTAGGGCTTGACCCTGTATACGTCGATATCGCCATCATCCGTATGGAACACCTGATGGTGGTGGAACAGCACTTTTGCCTTGCCGCTCTCCCCGTCCACGGTCACATGCACAATAAAGCGGTCCATGGCCCCTTCTGCCGTTTCCGGACGCCAGCTGTTGAACAGCTTGGTCAGCGGACTGACGTCAACCAGCGGCACCACTTCCTTGCGCGGCACATATTCGGTCCGAATGATGCCTGTGGCACGATTAGCTTCCTGAATGGGGTACCCCAGCGAGCGCAGGAACTTCTGCACACCGACCCAGACGTTGTCCGCGCTGGCATTCTCCAGTTCAAGCCAGCGTTCACACAGATTGCCTTTGACAAGAATTCCCTTCGCCTTGTAGGAAGGGATATCGGCCTTGCTCAGGGAGGCGATATCACTGGCTGTGCCGCCCTTGGCCAGGGCTTCGGAATACTTGCCATTAAGCAGGCCCATCTGTTGAGACTTGGGACGCACCAGCGTGGGCGGCACCTCCAGCTTTTCGGCAAGCTGCTCTTCCTGTTCTCGGTAGTTCTTGTCTGAACTGCCCCATACGCTGTCACCCCAGTTGAGCGCCTTGGAAAAGGAAGAACAGCCAGTCAGCACGGTCGCACCGACGGCCACCGCGATCAGTTTGGTCTTGAAGTGAGGCATCACAGGGCAACTCCCGCTTTAATCAAAGCATTTCGCAGCGTCGGACGTGCATCCTCGGACAGCGGCGTAAGCGGCAGGCGAATGGCGGGGCCAATCAGGCCCATTTCATGCAATGCCCACTTCACCGGAATGGGATTGGACTCCACGAACAGGGCGGCATGGAGGTCGCGCAGCGGAGCATCGATTTCCTGAGCGATCAGTTCATTGCCGCTCATGGCAGCCAGATAGGCTTCATGCACCGCTTTCGGCACCACGTTGGCTGTCACGGAAATACCGCCGTGCCCGCCCTGCAGGATAAAGTCGATGGCTGTGCCGTCATCGCCGGTATAGAGCAGAAAATCCCCTTCCACGCGACGCAGAATCTCGCGCACACGTGATAGATCACCGGTGGCTTCCTTGATGCCGATTATGTTGGGATGCTGCGCAAGACGGCCAACGGTTTCCGGGAGGATGTCGCAGGCTGTACGTCCCGGTACGTTATAGAGAATCTGCGGGATGGCAACCGCATCGGCGATGGCCTTGTAGTGCTGATACAGCCCTTCCTGAGTGGGCTTGTTGTAATAGGGCGCCACCAGCAGGCAGGCATCGGCGCCCATCTCCTTGGCGCAGCGGGTCAGCTCGATGGCTTCGCGTGTGGAGTTGGAGCCTGTGCCTGCAATCACGGGAATACGGCCAGCCACCTTGTCGATGGTAAAGCGCATGACATCGCAGTGTTCCTGGTGGTCGAGCGTGGCAGATTCACCGGTGGTCCCTACGGAAACGATGCCATCCGTCCCCTGCTCGATGTGAAATTCAATAAGGCGTTCCAGCGCCTCATAATCCACCTGTTCGTCATCGCGCATGGGGGTCACCAGCGCTACGATGCTGCCTTTAATCACTCGACGCTCCTTGGCTTGCCGATTAAACGGGGCTAATCTTACTCGCTGCCACACTGGCAGACAAGAAATAGAATTGCTTTCTATTATAGCGGCTGGCGGTGTAGCATAGCGTTGACCCCACGCTTACAACACAGGAGTAAAGTCATGGTCGAAATCGGTCAACCCATCCCCTCTTTCGAAGCCCAGGCCACGGGTGACAAGATCATCACCCAGGACGATTTCCGCGGACACTGGACCGTCCTTTACTTCTACCCCAAGGACAACACGCCCGGCTGCACGAAAGAAGGCGAAGGCTTTCGCGACCACTATGCCGAGTTTCAGGCATTGAACTGCGAGATATACGGCTGCTCGCGCGACTCGCTCAAGTCCCACGAAAACTTCAAGGCCAAATATCAGTTTCCTTTTGACCTGATCTCCGATCCGAACGAAACCCTGTGCCGCCTGTTCGACGTAATCAAGTTGAAAAAGAACTATGGTCGCGAATACATGGGCATCGAGCGCAGTACCTTCCTGATTGACCCTGACCTGATTCTCCGTTACGAATGGCGCAAGGTGCGCGTGCCCGGTCACGTGGAAGCCGTGCTGGAAAAACTGAAGGAACTTCAGGCAGGAGCCGAGTAAATGGACAATACAAAACGCATTTTTGTGCTGGACACCAATGTCCTCATCCACGACCCCATGGCCCTGTTCAATTTCGACGAGCACGACGTCTATCTGCCCATGACCGTGCTCGAGGAGCTGGACAACCACAAGAAGGGCATGTCGGAAGTGGCCCGCAATGCTCGCGAAGCCAACCGCATTCTCGATCAGCTCATCAGCGGAGAAAATTTCGACAGCATCCAGCAAGGCATTCCGCTGAGCAAATATGCCGGACCCGGCACGCAGGATACCGACCGACTGGGCAAACTCTTCTTCGAAACCGAACCGCAGGAAATGGAGCTGCCGCCCGGGCTCTCCTCCGCCAAGGCGGATACGCGCATTCTCGAAGCGGGACTCGCGCTCAAGGAGCGCCACCCGGATCAGGATGTTACCCTGGTCACCAAAGACATCAACATGCGCATCAAGGCCGCGGCCGTCGGTCTGCATTCGGAAGACTACTACAACGACCGGGTACTGGAAGACACCGACCTGCTTTACACCGGCTGGACGCGCCTGCCCGAAGACTTCTACAGCCAGCATGCCCAGGACATGGAATCCTGGCAGGAAGACGGACACACCTACTACCGCCTCAAGCTGGAAGAGGAACCCGGCTGGTTTCCCAATGAATTTCTCATCAGCGAGAACGATGCCGGCTTCAGCGCCATCGTGCGCGAAATCAATGGCACCGAAGTGGTGCTGGAATATCCGGACGACTATCAGAGCAAGGCGGTGTGGGGCATCCATGCCCTCAACCCCGAGCAGAACATGGCGCTCAACCATCTGATGAACCCGGATATCGACTTCGTCACCCTCGTTGGCCAGGCCGGCACCGGCAAGACCCTGCTCACGCTGGCGGCCGCGCTGGAACAGACACTGGAAGAGAATCGCTTCCGAGAAATCATCATGACCCGGGCCACCATCCCCATCGCCGAGGATATCGGTTTCCTTCCGGGCACCGAGGAAGAGAAGATGACGCCCTGGATGGGCGCGCTGCTGGACAACATGGAAGTGCTGCTTGGTATGGACAAGGGCGGACACAACCAGTGGCAGCGCCAGGCCACGCAGGACCTGCTCAATGACCGCGTCAAGATCAAGTCCATGAACTTCATGCGCGGGCGCACTTTCGTCAACAAGTTCATCATCATCGACGAAGCGCAGAACCTCACCCCCAAGCAGATGAAGACCATGATCACCCGTGCGGGGCCGGGCACCAAGATGGTCTGTCTCGGCAACCTGGCACAGATCGACACGCCCTATCTGACCGAAACCACCAGCGGGCTCACCTATGTGGTGGATCGTTCCAAGCGCTGGGATCACAGTGCACACGTCACCCTGCAGAAGGGGGAACGCTCGCGCCTGGCTGAATGGGCGGCGGAGCATCTGTAATGAAGCATGCACCCCCGCTTCAACCCGGCGACAGCGTGCTGATCACCGGCTGTTCCAGTGGCATCGGCTACCACGCCGCCCATGCGCTCAATCAGGCGGGCTTCGACGTCATCGCTTCGGCGCGCAAGGCGAAAGATGTCACGCGCCTGCAACAGGAAGGGCTCAAGAGTGTCCAGCTGGATCTGGACGACGATACCTCGATTGCGACGGGATTCGACGCTGCATTGAGTCTGTGCGAAAGCGGGCGACTACGTGGCCTGTTCAACAATGGCGCCTTTGGCTTGCCGGGGGCGGTGGAGGACCTGAGTCGGGAGGCATTGCTGGCCCAGTTCCATACCAACGTGTTCGGCACGCAGGTGCTCACCAACCACATGATCGCCCACCTGCGCCAGCATCCTGACGGCGGCCGCATCGTGCACAACAGCTCGGTGCTTGGCTTTGCTGCCATGGCCTATCGCGGCGCCTATAACGCCTCCAAGTTCGCACTGGAGGGGTTGGCCGACACGCAGCGCCTTGAGCTGTGGGATGAGCCCATCGATGTGGTGCTGATCGAGCCGGGCCCCATAACCTCACGCTTCCGCGAAAACGCCTACGCCGCCTTCCAGCGCTGGATCGACGCCGAACACAGTGCCCACCGCGCCCAGTACGAGGCCATGATTCAGCGCCTGAAAAAGGAAGGCCCAGCAGCCCCCTTTACGCTGGGACCGGAAGCGGTCAGCGACAAGCTGCTGCTTGCGCTGACCCGTCGTGCACCAGCGGCACGCTATCCGGTCACGGTTCCCACCCATGCCTTTGCCTGGCTGAAACGCCTGCTGCCCACCCCCTTGCTGGATCGGCTGCTACTGAAGGCGGGCGGGAATGGGAAAAGGTAATGATAGAAAAATGCAAACATTGTTTGCTTGAGTGATTGTTTTTTTTGTGGCAAAATCCGCCTGAACCTCAACCATCAAATCAAGGAGAGCATCCCATGTCAGTACTGGTTACCAAACCGGCGCCCGACTTTACCGCTGCAGCGGTGCTGGAAGACGGCACCATCGTAGAAAACTTCAACCTGAAGGAGTACCTGAACGGCTCCTACGGTGTGGTTTTCTTCTACCCGCTGGACTTCACCTTTGTGTGCCCTTCCGAAATTCTGGCATTCGATCACCGCATCGACAAGTTCAAGGAGCTGAATACCAAGGTCGTGGGCATCTCCATCGACTCCCAGTTCACCCACAACGCCTACCGCAACACCCCGGTTAACGAAGGTGGTCTCGGCCCCGTACGCTTCCCGCTGGTGGCGGATGTAGGCGGCAGCATCATGGACGCCTATGGCGTGCGCCATCCAGGCAATGTGGCTCTGCGTGCCACCTTCCTCATCGATCGCGACGGCATCGTGCGCCACGAAGTGGTCAACGATCTGCCACTGGGCCGCAATGTGGACGAAACCATCCGCATGGTCGAAGCCCTGCAGTTCTTCGAAACCCACGGCGAAGTGTGCCCGGCCGGCTGGCAGAAAGGCAAGCCCGGCATGAAGGACACCCCCGAAGGCGTTGCCGAATACCTGTCCAAACACGCCGACGAACTGTAAGTCGCTTTACAGCGCAAGTCGAAAAGCCGCATCCTGTGATGCGGCTTTTTTATTGCCCGCAATTCCGGCATAATCCCAGATTCCGCAACGCCGAGACATGAGATGCTAGCCCTCAAGCCCTACCAGCAAAGGGTGGAAGACCTGCTCCACCGCCACTTTCATCCCCACTGCGCACCCGACCCGCTGGCCTCGGCCATGCGGTATGCTACGCTGGATGGCGGCAAGCGCATTCGTGCCGCGCTAGTGTGGCTGACGGGCGAAGCCTGCGGGCTGCCGCCGGAACCGCTCGATCCCGCCGCCATGGCCATCGAGCTGGTGCACGCCTACTCCCTGGTGCACGATGACCTGCCCGCCATGGACGACGACGACCTGCGCCGTGGCAAACCCACCGTGCACCGTGCCTTTGATGAAGCCACCGCCATTCTGGCGGGTGATGCCCTGCTCAACGAGGCCTTTGAATTACTGGCGCATGCAGATGATCTCGACGACACCATTCGCCTGCGCCAACTGCGCACGCTTACGGCCGCTGCCGGCAGCTGCGGCATGGTCGCCGGGCAGATGCTGGATGTGGAGACGACCGGCAAGCCCATCTCGAAAGCCGAACTGGAACATATCCACACCCTCAAGACCGGCCGACTCATTCAGGCCGCACTAGTGATGGGCGCAGCCCCTTCTAACGACTACGAAACCCTCGCGCCCACCCTTGAAAAGCTGGGCAAGACGCTGGGGCTCGCCTTTCAGGTACATGATGACATTCTCGACGTGGAGCAGAGCAGCGAGATACTCGGCAAGCCCGCCGGCAGTGATGCCGCGCTTGACAAAAACACCTATCCGGCGCTGATGGGTCTGGAAGCCGCCAAGGTCTATCGCGATGAACTGATTGCAGACTGCCACCACCTGCTGGATACCCTGCCGTTTCGCCAGCCGGTATTTCACCAGCTCATCGATTACATCGCCAAACGCAGCCACTGAGGGTATAATCCCCCGCCATGAAAAAACGCTTTACCCTCAAGACCCTACTGGATTTCGCTGCCGCCCATCGCCTGCACGGCTACGACGGCGACTGCGCCAAGCTGCACGGCCACAACTGGAAAGTTGAGGTCATGGTGACGGGTGAGCAGCTCGATGACGTGGGCATGGTGATCGACTTCAAGGAAATCAAGCGCCATGCCAAGGCGGTGGTGGCCGAGCTGGATCACACTTACCTCAACGACCACCCCGCTTTTCAGAACCAGAATCCTACCGCGGAAAACATCGCCGCCTATCTGTTCGAACGCCTCGCCGAACGCATCGATACCCCGCAGCGGCAGGTCAGTGCCATTACCGTGTGGGAAAACGACCGCAACTGCGTGACCTTCTCGGTCGAGTAAAAAACGCCCCTTGAAAAAGTCGGGGACCCCTCTGGTTCCCCCATCCGCGCCTTTCTGCTACCCTGTGCAGTATTCGCACAATCTGGCAGACACCCGTTATGCACGATCCGCCTATTCTTTTCGCGGCCTTTGTAATCGGCCTGATTTTCGGCAGTTTTTTCAGCATGCTCAGCTGGCGCTGGCCGCGCAAGCTCATTGCCGAATACGAAGGCAACGAGGTGCCCCCTATTCTCGATCTGAAAACCCGTTCGCAGTGCCTGGCCTGCCACACCGAACTGCCACCCACTCGACTCATTCCCCTGTTCAGCTGGCTGGCCAGTCGCGGGCGCTGCCATGCCTGCGGCACCCCTATCTCGCTCCGCTATCCCCTGATTGAGCTGGCCACGGCGCTGCTGACCGTGCTGGCGGTGTATCAATTTGGAATGACCCTGCAGGGCGCACTGGCTGTTGCCTTCAGCTGGCTGCTGCTGCTTATCACCGTCATCGACCTGGAGCATCAGCTCATTCTCGATGCTCTCTCCCTGCCCCTGCTGTGGCTCGGACTGGTGGCCAGCGCCTTCGGCTGGTGGTCCATCTCAGCGCAGGAGGCCATTTTCGGTGCGGCGCTGGGCTATCTCATCCTGTGGGGCACCTACTGGGTGTTCAGACTCGTCACTGGCAAGGAGGGCATGGGCTATGGCGATTTCAAACTGCTCGCCGCGCTGGGCGCCTGGTTTGGTCCTGAAGCCATCCCTGCCCTGATTCTGATCTCGGCCCTGTCCGGTCTGGTTATCCAGCTAAGCCTGCGTCTGATCGGCCGGGGCAGCGTACGCTTTGCCTTTGGCCCCTATCTGGCCCTGGCCGGACTGATGTGGCTCTACTGGGGTGAAGCCATCAATCGACAGCTGCTGATGCCATGAACCTGCCCATTCAGCCCACACCTCCACCGCTGCAGACGCTGTCGCTCAGCAGCCGGCTGGTGGACACGCTGGCGCTGAAACCGGGTCAACTGATCGAGGCAGAGGTGGTGAGCGTGCGCCCCGAACAGGTGACCCTCAAAATCGGTGATCAACTGCTTACCGCCCGGTCCGAGCGCCCACTTGCTGCGGGACAGCACTACACCTTGCGCGTGCAGTTCAGCCAGGGGCAGTGGCAACTGATTCCCCAGCCATCCGCTCAGGGCACTGCCACTTCACCCCTCGCATCCTTGCTGACGCCCGCGGCCCAGCCGGTTGCCACGGCGCTGACGCAGGTTCTGCAGCAGATTCCCCTGTCAGCGCTCCCGGCGAGCTTGCAACCGCTGGTGCAGCAGCTGCGCCAGCATTTGATTGCCCCTGACCGCCTGTCCGGTAAGACGCTGGAAAAGGCCGTCAACGAAAGCGGCCTCTTTTTTGAAAATCGCCTCGCCGCCACTCGCCAGCCGCCTCAGGACATCAAGTCCACTCTGCTCAAGCTTCTTGCTGAGGCGCAGGAGAAGGAGGAAGCGCTGGTAGCACCCATTCGCGCCATGCTGCGCCATATCGGTCACCATCAGGCGCGCACGCTCAGCGAGCAGCACCTGGTGGTGCCGCTGCTGTTTGCCCCCGACAGTGGCGTCCTGCAGGGCACACTGGTCATTGAGCCCGATGCGGACACGGCAACTTCAGCAGACAGCGCCAAAGCCTGGCGTGCATTGCTTGAACTGGATTTTGACAAGGAAGGCACCTTGCAGCTGGGCATCCAACTGCTGAATCATTCACTGACCCTGCAGGCCTGGAGCGACCACCCCTTCTGGCAGCCCCAACTGGAACAACATCTTTCAGAGCTGAAAGCATGGATGGCCGAAAGCGGGTTCGAGGTGGCCGCACTGCACTGGCAACAGACCCCGCTGCTGCAGCCGGCCGCACCAAAGGTATCCATCAAGGCATGAGCAACCGGACAGACCCCGATGCGCGCAAAAAGGCGGTCGCCCTCAAGTATGAGGGCAAGGGCGCCCCGCGCGTGGTGGCCAAGGGCCAGGGACTGATTGCGCAGCAGATTATCGAGCTGGCGCGGCAGGCCGGCGTTCCGGTGCAACACGATGAAGCGCTACTCGCGTTGTTGTCGCAAATTGAGCTGGATCAAGAAATCCCCCGGGAACTCTATGAAGCCGTAGCGCAGCTGCTTGCATTCGTTTACCGTATTAAGCAAGATACACATTCCCCAAAAAACAATTAGCGCCGTGATGACACTGCACCCGCTCCATGGCCCCTCCAGCCTGTCCGTTTCTGCACCATGACGCGTTCTCACCCCGGCAGAGATGCACTGCGCCCCAGTCTCATCGGTCGTCAGCCCATCTATAATCGGGAGGGGAGCGTGTTTGCCTATGAGTTCCTGTTCCGGGATCACGCCCTCAGTGTTCAGGATGTTGATCCGGATCGGGCCACTGCACAGGTGCTGGATACGTTTCTCATGGCCAATGGCGTCCGCAGGCTGACCGGCGGCAAAAAGGCCTTCATCAACTTTCCGCCCGCCTTTTTTGAAGGCCCCTTTCAACCGCCTGCTTTCGGGCCGCAGACGATTGTCATCGAAATTCTCGAAACGGTACCAGCAACTGAAAAGGTGATGCAGACCCTGCGAGCGCTCAAGCGCATGGGCTATACGCTGGCACTTGATGACTTTGTCCTTAAAAGCGAGCACCAGTCGCTACTGAATCTGGCCGATATCATCAAGGTGGAAATTCTCGGCCTGACCCCCCAGCAGATCCGCCATGTTGCAAAAACGGTGCGCAAATATACGGACGCAGCCCTGCTGGCCGAAAAGGTGGAAACCCCGGAGATTCATCGGGCCTGTCTGGACGGCGGCTATGATTACTTCCAAGGCTATTTTTATGCCAAACCGGTCACCCTGAAAACGGAAACCATCGAGGCTTCCAAACTGGTTTTGCTGCAGCTGTTGGGCCGAATCAACAACCCGAATGCTCATCTTCAGGAGTTGGCAGGCCTGGTCGGCAACGACCCCGGCCTATCTTCACGGCTGTTGCTGCTGGCCAATCAGCAGAACACCGACAGCGCACAAGACCTGCATTTCCACTCCATCTTTCAGGTACTGCACTTTTTTGGCATTAACCGGGTTAAGGCGTGGGTGAGCATGATCAGCCTGGCGCAGTTTGAAGATCTGGACCCTGAAGTGCTGCGCCTGGCGCTGATCCGCGCCCACTTCATGGCTCGCAGCGCCGCGGAAAATGGCGAGGACGAGGACAGCTATTATCTGGCCGGCCTTTTGTCAAAGCTGGATGTCATCACCCAAGTGGATATGGCCACCCTGCTCCAGCAGATGCCGCTGGATGAAGCACTCAAACTGGCGCTGCTGGAAAAGCAGGGCCCCATGGGGCAGCTGTTGTTATCCGTTGAAAAGATGGAACAGAACAAGGGAGATACCCTGCCCTCATCCCTGCAACAGCGCTATCTGGAAAGCGTGGTATCCGCCAATGAAGAGTTCCATGAGCTGATGTCAGCTGCTGCTGCGACTGAGTAGATGAAACAGCATGTAGCCGCCGTACATGCCCAGCATCAGCAGCGCCAGAATGGTAATGGGCCGCATGCCAGCCGATGGCTCAATCACCACACCCTCGCGCTCCAGCCGCCGCTGCTGCAGTTTGCGGCGTACCATGTAATACAGAAACCCGGCAATCAGCAGGGCACTGAGCAACTTCATCCACACGGCAGCGCCTCGCCCGGTTGACGTCCTGCCAGCAACGCATTTACGCGCGCCAGATCCTGCAGCGTATCTACCCCCACCCCGGCACTGCACAGTGCATCCAGCACCAGAATCTTTTCGCCATGATGGAGCACGCGCAGCTGCTCGAGATTTTCCAGCTGCTCCGCCATACAGGCCGGCCAGCGTACATACTGGCGCACAAAGCCGGCACGATAGGCATACAGGCCGATATGGCGGCGATAGGGCGACAGATTCAGCAGGGCATTTTTTTCGTCCTGCAAAAAGTCGGGGACCCCCCTCTGCAACAGGTCGGAAAAGGCATCTCGCGCCCATGGATTCGGAGCCCGGGTAAAGATCATGGCGTGATCGTTGATATCCCGCAGCACCTTGACCGCATTGGGATCCAGCAGTGTCTGCAGCGAGTCGATGGGTTCACACAGCGTGGCCATGCGTGCTACCGCATCATGGGCCACCCCCCTGGCCACCTGACGGACCAGCTGCGGCGGCAGCATGGGCTCGTCCGCCTGCACATTCACCACGATGGCATCCGCATCCCAGCCGTAATGCTCCACCACCTCAGCCAGGCGAGCGGTGCCAGAAGGATGCGCCGGGTCGGTCATGCACACCACGGCCCCCAGCTGCTCGCACAGTGCCGCCACCTTGTCACTGTCCGTGGCCACCACCACCTCATCCGCACCACTGGCCACCGCATTGCGCCAGGTCCACTCCAGCATGGGATGACCGGCCACATCCAGCAGCACCTTGCCCGGCAATCGTGATGACGCCAGACGTGCAGGAATGACAACCTTGAAGTTCATGCGGACTTCAGCTTGCGGTAGTGTTCCACCTGCGCCTCATCAAGCTGAATCGCTTCGTCTTCGAGCATGATGGGAATGTCGTCACGAATGGGATAGGCCAACTTGGCGGCCGTCGAGACCAGCCACTGCCTGTCCCTGTCATACACCAGCTTCGTCTTGGTGAGCGGGCAGACCAGAATTTCCAGCAGGCGTGGGTTCATATTTTTCCTCGAGCAGTTGATCGATGCGTTGCAAAAAGGCGGTCCGGAAAGCATCTGCAAGACGCGCTTCCACTTCCAGCGCCCAGACATTCGCCAGTGGTTTCGGGCATTTTACCGCATCCTTTGCCGTCATCAGCCAGGGACCGTCGTGGCTGGCCAAGGCCGCTCGGATGGCCTCCGCGGGGGCATGATCCGGCAGAGGTTCGGTGCGCGCCAGCTGCACGCCCAGACGCCTGAGCGTGTCAAAAAAGCGCTCAGGCTGCCCGATGCCGGCCAGTGCCGCCGCCGACTGCCCCGAAAAGTTATCCAAGGGCACGCAATGCCCATCCTCCAGACTGCGAAAGGCCACCGGCTCCAGCGTGAACGGCTGCGCCTGCACACCTGAAAAAGCGGCCTCCCCTTGCACCAGCACGGCATCCACCTGCTGCAGCCGGTTCACAGGCTCGCGCAAGGGTCCGGCGGGCAAGCAGGCGCCATTACCCAGCCCAACCCGCGCATCCACCACCGCGATTTCATAATCGCGCGGTAGGCGATAATGCTGCAGCCCGTCATCACTGAGCACGATGCGCACCTGCGGGTTCGCTTCCAGCAGGGTCCAGACGGCGCGATCCCGTCGGGGATCCACCACCACCGGCACACCTGTCGCCTGGGCCAGCAGTACCGGTTCATCCCCGGCCAGAGCAGGATCCGTATCAGCCGTTACGTGCAATGGGTATTGCGCTGCACGCCCCCCATAGCCTCGACTGACAATGCCATGGGCAATACCTTGCTCGGTAAGCAGGCGCGACAGTGCCAGCAAAACTGGCGTCTTGCCGCTGCCGCCGACGGTGATATTGCCCACCACGACAACGCCAGCGGTGGGAAAGTCCGGAATAAAGGCGTTGCGAAAATGCTGCAGACGCCGCTGAGCGGTGTGGCAGGTCAACCAACCCAAGGGGCTCAGCACGCGACTTCGCCAGTCATCGCGCTTCAGCCAGAATGAAGGCCAGCTCACGGCAGGCTCCTGTTGCAATAATGTCTGAAAATTGTACGCCGTGCCCAGCGTTCCCGTCGCACCAATTGCACCCCGGAGGCATCCACGTGATACTGCAAGGCGCCCTCACAGCCGGTGCAGTGCACGGCAATATCGCGTTGCAGCCAGCGGACTTTCGCAGCGGACGAAGGAAAGTGATAAAAATTGCGGTACCCTGCTGATACGGCCACCTGACGAAGCCTGACGGTGTCCAGCAGTTGCGCGCTGTTTGAATGGGCCGAGCCATGGTGGCCTGCCAGCATCCAGACGCTTCTCAACTGCTCACCATGGCGCCTTATCAATGCGCGTTCCTGTGAGGTCGGCAGATCCCCCGTCAGCAGAAGTCGAGTCTGCCCAACAGACACCTGCAGCACGCAGCTGTGGGCATTATCCTGACGGTTGTGAAAATCCTGCGGCGGCCACAGAAAGCGAAAATCGACGCCATCCCATTGCCATGCTTCACCCGCCTTGCAGGCTAGCGCGCCCTCGAAGCGCTCGGGCTGACCACTATAGACACGCGCTTGCGGAAACGCGCGACGCAGCGCTGCGAGTCCGCCCGCATGATCCACATCATCATGGCTGGCAATCAGGCGATCCACTCGGAAATGACCGCGGTCATGCAGAAACGGCACCACCACCGACGCGCCCGTATCCAGTCGTTCCCAGCGTGGCCCCAGATCATACACCAGCACATGATGACGTGTCTCCAGCACCACTGCCTGTCCCTGCCCCACATCCAGCACCGTCACCCACAACTGACCCGTGTGCGGCCGCGACAACCACAGCGGCAAACTCAACCATAGCGCTGTAAACAGAGCGGCAACGCCTGCCGCTACACGGTAGCGCTTTAGCGCCCAGGCCACCAGCACGACCATGAACAAAACCAGCATCCATGGTCGTGGCGGCGGCAATGCGATGCCTGCTGGCTGTTGCGTCACCCCTTCCAGCAGCTGCCAGAATGGCGCCCATAACGGATCCAGCCAGGGGGACACAGCCTGCAAAGTCTGTGGGGCGATCAGGCCGAGCATGGCACCCAGCAGGAGCATTGGCAGATAGAAGAAGGAAACCAGCGGCACTGCAATCAGATTGATCAGCCCGCGCCAACCCGCCGCCTGATTGAAGAAAAACGCCGTCAATGGCCACAATGCAAGCAGGAGGGCCAACTGCACAATAAGAAACTGCTGCCAGCCAGGACGCGCCTTGACCCAAGGGTTTTGCAGTGTCAGCACAATGACTGCAACCGCGGTAAAGGACAGCCAGAAGCTGGCGCTCAATACACTGGCTGGCTGCCACAGCACGATGAGCAGCGCCGCCAGTGCGAGGGCATTGAAGGTGAGAAACGGGCGGCGCAACCACACCAGTCCAACGGCCACCCCCACCATCAGAAATGCCCGCTGCGCTGGCAATGCAGCCCCCGACAACCATAGATAGACGGCAGCAAAGACCACTGCGCCCAGTGCTGCCCACTGTGGACGCGCCAGACGCTGAACGGGCACGATAAACCGCCACAGCAATGCAAACAGGCCCGCACCCAACGCAGCCGCAAGCCCAATGTGCAGACCCGAAATGGCCATCAGATGCGTCGTCCCCGTCTGCTGCAGCACCTGCCATTGCGCAGGTGTCAGCCGACTGCGCTCGCCGAACGTGAGCGCATCGTAAAAGCCTGCATAGGGACTGCTCTGCCATGCGTTCGCCACGCGCTCTGAAAAGGCCTGACGCAACCGCTGCCAGTGCCACGTCTGCCCCAGCAACTTCCCACCAGCAACTGTTCCACGCATGCGCCACCCCTGTGTCAGCGCCCACGCCTCATAATCAAATCCGCCTGGATTGAGCATGCCATGCACGGGATACAGGCGCACCAGCAGATGCCAATGCTGCCCCGGTTCAAGTTGGGGTGGATTTCGCCAGTTCAGCTGCACACGCTGGTGGAGAAGGGCTTGAGGCACGGTCACATCATTTCCGACCGCATCAATCTTGAATATGAAACGATAATAGATTCGGTCACTGGCTGTGGAGATCGCTTCGGGCAGGGAAACCACCGTGCCTTGCAGTTCAATGGGCTTGCCCACAAGGGCCGCTGGCAGGGCTGGATGCTGCGCCATCCAGAAAATACCGACAACCAATCCAAGCGATAAGCCGGCTGCAAGGTTGAGTACCGCGGCTCGAACAGCGCGAAAGCGCACTGCCAAAACGGTTAAAATACCTGCGCCACCGAGAGCAAGGATCACAGCCAGCTCCGGTGCAAGGGTAAACCATGCAGTCAGTGCCAGCAGTGTGCCGGCCACAAACAGTACAAACACGCCATGCCCAAGAAACTGTTCAAAAAAATGGCGCCGGATCCAACCAAAATCAGGAACGCCAAAGGGTTCGGTTGGCTGGCGCACTGGATCGCCAACCCGGCATTATGGCACTTTCACCGCCACTCGGTGAAAAAGGCCTTCGCCATCGGGTTGTTCTGGATGAGCATCCCGATTCCGTGGCAGATGATTGCATCCGCGCTGACGGCCATTCCGGCACGCGCCAACCTGCCGCTGAGCGTTGCACTGGTCTGGATCAGTAACCCCATTACCATGCCACCCATCTTCTATTTCAATTACCTTGTCGGCACCTGGCTTCTGCATGAAAAGCCGCAAGACATTCACTGGAGTTTTGAGCCCAGCGCACTATGGCACATCATCGAACAGGTCGGCGCACCACTGTATCTGGGCAGTGCCGTGGTTGGCCTCGTGCTGGGTGGCCTCAGCTATATCGGGCTGGAGTGTTTCTGGCGCTGGCACGTGGGGCGGACATGGGCGCAACGCCGTGCCAAGCGGCAGAATGCCGCGCACTGAAAGGCATATCAATATGAAAAGTACAGGAATTCGTTCCCTTTAGGAGACCTTCCTTAGGCTGGCAAGTCGATTCAAGCCCCTATTCACCTCGGCAAACGCCTTGCGCTTACCCCTCGCCATGCTCGTCATCCTTTTCATGCCACTGGCGCAGCCGTTCCAGCACGCGCCCATGCAGGCTTTTTTCCGGAAACGCGCCTTTTTCGTCTGCCACGCCCGGCGTGATGCCGGAAAGCAGCTCCAGCGCGTCATCCACATGCCCGAGCGCATAAATATGGAACGTACCCGCCGCCACTGCATCGCGCACGGCCTGATTGAGCATCAGGTGGCGTTGATTGGCAAGCGGAATAATCACACCCTGTTCACCGGTCAACCCCTTGGCCCTGCAGATCTCGAAAAAGCCTTCGATCTTTTCATTGACGCCGCCTACCGGCTGCACTTCCCCGTACTGGTTGACCGAGCCGGTAATGGCCAGATCCTGCCGCACCGGCGTCTGCGACAGGGCAGAGATCAGCGCACACAACTCTGCCAGTGAGGCGCTGTCGCCCTCAATGCCATCGTAGGTCTGCTCCATCACCACGGACGCCGAAAAGCCGTAGTTGCGCTGCTGCAGATACTGACCGCGAATATAACCGGACAGAATCAGCACCCCCTTGCTATGGATCGGCCCGGCCATTTCCACCTCACGCTCAATGTCCACCACGCCTTCGTCACCGGCCGACGCCTGCGCGGTAATGCGCACCGGCTGGCCAAAGGCATGCTTGCCAATGGAAATCCACGTCAGGCCATTTACCTGACCGATACGACGACCCTGCAGGGCCAGCAGAATCTGCTCATCCGTAATGGCGCGATGGTAATAGTGCTCTACCAGCCCGGTGTGAAAGGCGCGCTGGGCAATGGCCGCTTCCACCACGTCTCGCGTCACGGCTGAACGGTCATTGGCACGCGCCCAGGCATTGGCTTCGGCCATCATGTCCCGCAGGGCCGCCTTGTTGGCATACAGGCGGTGCTGATCTTCTGCCAGCCGAGCGGCATACTCCACAATGCGTTCCAGCGCACTCACCTCCAGCGGAAGATCGTTCCAGCGCCCCACCTCATCCGCCAGTCGGACAGCCAGCGCCGCTTCAAATTCGGCTGTGCGCTCCAGCTCGCTTTCGAACTCCACCTGCACCTTGAAAATGCGATCAAACTCGCTGTCCAGTTGCTGCAGCGCATAGAAGTGCGCCGGCTCACCCACCAGTACCAAGGTCAGCTCCAACGGAAAATCCGGCAGGTGATACGGCACCACCGCATTACCCTGTGGAACGGCAAAGCTGAGGCGCTTGCCCATCAGCGCCGCTTTCAGCTGCGCCCAGATTTCGCCATCCGCCAGCACCTTTTCAACCGGCAGCATCAGAAAGCCGCCGTGCGCCTCCTGCAGCAGACCCGCCCGATGGTTCATCGCCAGCGCCAGCGTATCGCCAGTGCTGTTCTGCGCCTGCGCATGAATGGTATAGCCCATCAGTTTCGCCAGGCTGATGTTGTCTTCGTAGATCACCGGCGCATGAGTCAGGCCGCTGTTATCCACCAGCAGGTTGACGCCAAAAATGGCCATGCCCTGCTGTTCGTTGATCAGTTCGTCCAGGCTGGTTTCCGGTGCAAAGGTGGTGACCTGGTCAGCATTCTGATCCCAGAACAGATGCAGGCGCGCCACCACAGCCTTTTTCAGGTCGTCCAGATAGGTCTGCGTCGCCTGCCGGTCGCCAAAACGCGCCTTGAGCTTTTCCACCAGCGGCTCCACCTGGGCCAGTGCCGTTTCCGTATTAAGCTTCTTGCCTGCTTCCAGATATTCGTGCTGCAGCTGTGGAAAGTGACTCAAGCCTTCGTTGAGAGCCCGTTCAACTTCGTCAATGGCTTTTTCGTACTTCTCGTACAGCGCCTCATCCTTGGCCTTGAGTTCACTGAGGCGATAGCGCTCGCCTTCATGGAGCACATAGAGCATGAAGCTGTTGTCACCCTGACTGATCTCGACACCCAGTTTCTTGGCCAGCTCGAAGGCGGGCTGAAGCACCGCTTCCTGGCGTTCGTTCAGCCACTGCTCCAGCTCGTGACTGCGGCGCTGGTAGGCAACGCCGTCAAAAATGACTGGCAACTGGGTTTTCAGCTGGGCGATAAACGACTCCACTGCCGTCTTGAAGGCTACGCCCTGCCCCGCCGGAAAGTAGAGATAGCGTGTCTGGTTGCGCTGGTTGAAATCAGCCACCAGCACCACATCATCCGGTGCGGGCCGTTCCGATGCGGCCTGCTCCAGCATGGCACGCACCATTCCGATGCGGCCAACGCCCGGCTCACCTAGCACAAATATGTGATTCTGATTGCGCTTGAGATGCAGCCCGAACGCCAGCGACTGATAGGCCCGTGGATGCACCTGACGCATGTACTCGCGCAGATCGCACTTCTTTTGACGCGGATCCTTCTCGAAACGGGTGGGACGATACAGCTGCTCAGCGCTCAATGCTTTCAAGTGTGAAACTCCTTAAACGAAAACAGGCCCATGCAGGCCTGTCAAAACTTGATTGGGGCATTTTATCACCACTCACTGCTGGGCGGCTTGGCACGAATATGGTGCAACTTCCTTCACGAAAGAGTAGGACTGAAGGCGTAACGCCAGATGGGGACACGACAACTGTCAAAGGTGGCTATCCCCATGAAAACAAAAACCCGGCAGATGCCGGGTTTTGACCAACAGAGTGACGACAAACTTATTTGAAATTCGTCGCGATATAGTTGGCTACAGCTTCAATATCTTCATCCGACAGGCCTTGTGCAATGGGGGCCATCATGGCCGTTTGCGGACCAATCTGTTTGCCCGCCTTGTAGTCCTTCAGCGTGGATGCGAGGGTATCCTTGGACTGACCCGACAGCTTGGGACCCACGCCACCGCCTCCGGTGGGGCCATGACAACCGACACACTGACCATAGATTTCTGCCCCCTTGTCAGCCGGTGGCTTTGGCTGAGCCGGAATGGCTGGCGTCATGGCTTCAGCTACAGCCTGTTTAGCAGCTTCCACCTTCTCACCTACAGCCGCGGAAGCACTCTGAGCCGCTTCGGTTGCGGTCTGCTTTTCAGCGGCCTGCGTAGCAGGCGCTGCTGCCTGCTCGGCCGGCGCCGCCGCTTCATTTGAAGCCTGCTGCCCCTTGTCGCCACAGGCGCTCAGCATCAGCGCGCCACTGGTCATGCCCAGTGCCAGTACGAGTGTTTTAAGTTTCATGCATGTATCCCCCTAGCGTTAAAGGTGACTCAAATTTATCACACTCTGACTGACATAAGTAAGAAAAAACATGGAGAAACCTTGTACGCCGTACCACACTGAATGCTCCCGCGCTGCACAGTAAAAGCGTGGGGCGCAATCTCTAGTGGCATCAAGCCAGAACGTGCAATGCAGACAGTACCATTATCCCACCAACCTCTGGGGAAAATCACAGCCCGCAAGAAATTATGTGGCCGTGCCAGACTAACCTGCAGGTTCTTTACGGGCCTGTTCGATCTTCTGCTGCATCCGCTTCACTGATACCGGTTGCACCGGTTTGAGTGGCGGGGAAAACAGCTGGAGGCGCAGTTCTTCGATCAGCCAACGAATCTCTATGACGTGCTCATCGTCTTCATCACGCTGCTGGGCGAGTTGAGCCCACCCTGTCAGCAGGGGGGTCAGTTCGGCCTGTGCCTGCTGATCCTTGCCAGGGTTATTCTCAACCCGTTCCAGTCGCTTTTCAATACCGTGCAGATAGGTTTCAAGTCGACCGAACCAAGGATCCGGAACCCGGCGGACAAAATCGGGGGTAATCAATTCTTCGAGCTGCCGGCGGATATCGTCAAGCGCCACCAGCCAGCGCGGATTGGCCTTGCGCAGGCGCGCCTGCAACTGCTGATGCTGAGCCAGTACGCTGTCCACGTTTTCAGCCAGCTGCTGCGCATCAGAAATCCAGTGTGCGCGCAGGGTTTCCAGCGCCTGTTCATAAGTTTCACGCGTGCGGATATTGGCAAGCTCGCTAATGCGCTGCTTTAGCGCCCGTTCGATAATCGCCTGCTTCAGATCATCACAGCTGCCATAGGGCGCATAGCGCAGGCACGCTTGCTTGAGCGGCAGTTTTTTGCGCAGATAGTCCGCCTTGTCCTTGAGCTGCTGCATCAGCAAGGCCTGTACGCCCTCTGCATGGGCGCGGCGTGCCTCGTCTGCGCGGGGAAAGGTTTTCAGCACTACACCCTTTTCTGTTTTCACCAGCGCAGGATAGAGCACCAGGGTCTGGCCACCCCGACGCTCCTCGATGTGGTCGGGGATGGCGGACTGCATCCATTCCTTCCACGGCTGGGCGTCATTGAACGTCGAACGGGATAGATTAGCCAGCTTGGCGGCAAATCGGGTGCGCAGTTCCTTCAGAGATTCACTGACCCCAATCACCTTACCCTTGCTGTCGCGCAGAACAAATTTGGGAATGAGGTGGGCGGGCAGCTCGACTCCGTGAAAAAGGTCGAGAGCAATCGGGTCACCCAGTTCCCGCTGCACCAGCTTCTGCAACTGACTGAGAAAATCGCCCTCTTCCGGCCTCATGGCAGCAGCGATCCCTTTCGCACTCTCCGGCAGGGGCACCAGCCGCTTGCGCAACCGACCGGGCAACGCCTTGAGATAGTGCTGTACCTTTTCCGGCAGCAGTCCCGGTGTCAGAAAGCCAAAGGGGCGTTCATCCAGCCAGGTCAGCGCTTCAATGGGCACCTGTATGTGCATGCCATCCTTGCGCTCACCCGGTGAAAAGGTGTAGCGCACCTTGAGCGGCAGGCGGTTACCCACGGCGATCTGATCGGGAAAGTCCGCTTCCCAGTCCGTGTCCGGCGTGCGCTTGAGCAGCTGCTCGCGGGTCAGCTTGAGCGCTTCTTGCGCCTGACGGGACAGGCCGCGGTACCACTTTTCAAACGCTGGCTGGCTGTAGATGTGCTCGGGGATGCGCGCCTTGTAGAAGTCGAAGAGGACGTCCTCTTCCACCAGCAGGTCGGGTCGGCGGATCTTGTGTTCCAGCCGCTCGATCTCACGACGCAGCCGCTGATTGTGCACGATAGCATCTGCCCTGGTGCGCACCTCCCCTGCTGCCAGCGCACGCAGAAAGATTTCATGGGCCGCCTTCGGATTGACGCGGCCATAATTGATCTTGCGGCGCGACACCAACGGCAGACCATACAGGGTGACGTTTTCATAGGCCCCCACTTGCCCCGGCTTCGCCTCCCAGTGCGGATCCTGATAATTGCGCTTGACCAGATGGCCGGCCAGCGCCTCGACCCAACGGGGATCGATGGGGGCATTATTGCGTGCCCACAGTTTTGTCGTCTCCACACGCTCCGCCGAGACGATCCATTTGGGCTTCTGCTTGAACAGCACCGAGCTGGGATGAATATACAGCCGGCTATTGCGCGCGCCCAGATAGGCGTGCTGCTCGTCGCGCATGGCGATGCCGCCCAGCAGACCGGCAAGCAACGTGCGGTGCAGGTTGAGCGCATGGTTATCGCTCAGACGCATGTCTGGCGTATCCGGCGCATCGCAGGCCTCCAGCGGATGGGGGTCGGGCACGGCAATGCCCATCTGCTTGAGCGACTGCTTGAGCTGCATGAACAGGTCGTGCCATTCGCGCATGCGCAGCCACGACAGATAGTTGGTGCGACACAGCTTGCGCAGCTTGTTCTGGCTCAGATGGCGCTTCTGATACTCGTAAAAATGCCACAGATGAATGAAAAACAGAAAATCGGAGCGCGGATCCTGCCACTTGGCGTGGGCACGACTGGCCGCAGCCTGGGTCTGCTCGTTGATGTCGCGTGGATCCTGAATGGACAACGCTGCCACCACAATCAGCGTTTCCGCGAGCACGTCGTTTTTCTGCGCTTCCAGAATCATGCGCCCGAAATGGGGATCCACCGGCAGCTTGGCCAGCTGGCGCCCGATCTCGGTCAAGCGCCCTTTCGGCGTGAGCGCATTGAGCTCGTGCAATGCCTTGAGGCCATCGTTAATCTGCTTGCTCGCAGGCGGCTCGATAAAGGGAAAGCGATCGATATCCCCCAGCCCCAGCTGCTTCATGCGCAGGATCGCCGTAGCGAGGCTGGTGCGCTTGATTTCCGGGTCGGTAAATCGTGGACGCGCAAGAAAATCTTCTTCCGAATACAAACGGATACACACACCACTTGAGACGCGACCGCAACGCCCCGCACGCTGATTGGCGGACGCCTGCGAAATCTTTTCGATAGGCAGGCGCATCACCTTCAGGTTGGGCGAATAGCGGCTGATGCGCACCAGGCCGGTGTCGATGACAAACTTGATACCGGGCACGGTCAGGCTGGTTTCCGCCACGTTGGTGGCGAGGATCACGCGCCGCTTGTGCGGGTTGGGCTGAAAGATCTTCTGCTGCTCGGCCAAGCTCTGGCGTGCATACAGGCCCATCACCTCGGTATTTTTCAGCCCATGCTTGCGGATCGCCTCGGCCGCCTCCTTGATGTCGCGCTCCCCCACCAGAAACACCAGTACATCGCCGAAGGGATCGATCTGCGCCAGTTCGTCCAGCGCATCCACAATGGCGTCGTTCACGGTGGGTTCAAAGGTGTTGCCGGCATCGTCGCTGACCGCCTCGAGCGGCCGATAGCGGATCTCCACCGGATAGGTGCGCCCGGACACCTCAATCACCGGCGCATTGTCAAAGTGTCGCGAAAAGGCCGCGGTGTCGATGGTGGCAGAGGTAATGATGACCTTCAGATCCGGGCGCTTGGGCAGCAGCTGCTTCAGGTAGCCGAGGAGAAAATCGATATTGAGGCTGCGCTCGTGCGCCTCGTCGATAATGATGGTGTCGTAGCGGCTCAGGTAGCGGTCGTTCTGGATCTCCGCCAGCAGGATGCCGTCGGTCATCACCTTGATGAGCGGTTCCTTGCCCACCTGCGCATGAAAACGCACCTGATAGCCCACCTTGTCGCCCAGCATGGACTCCAGCTCGTCGGCAATGCGCTGCGCCACGGAGCGCGCCGCCAATCGCCGCGGCTGGGTGCAGCCGATCATGCCGCGACGCCCCAGCCCCGCCTCGAGACACAGCTTGGGAATCTGCGTGGTCTTGCCCGACCCCGTTTCGCCGGCGATCACCACCACCTGATGCGTGCGAATCAGCTCGACAATTTCGTCACGACGACCGCAAATGGGCAGATTTTCATCACAGGAGAGACTTTCGGGCACCAGGGCGGCCCGTTGAGCCGTTTTTTCCAGCGCTGAAAAAACGCGCTCGCGAAAAAGTCGGGGACCCCCCTCCTTCAGGGCCTCGTCCGGTACCTTTTCCAATGCACGCAGCAGGCCATGACGCTGATGCGTAGGCGCCTGCGTTTCAATCAGTTTGCGCCACGCGTCGCGGCTTTTCGGAAGTGAATCGGGTAAAGAAAAAGGCGCCGCTGCGCCCTTTTCACGTGTCGCGTTTGAACCCATCGGCTTAGCTGACTTCAACCACTTCCACCTTAAATTCCAGCGTCTTGCCGGCCAACGGATGGTTGCCGTCAAGATAGACCTTGTCGTCGGTAATCTCGATGATGCGGAACTGCACCGGATTGCCGTCTGGGTCTTCCGTCTCCACCACCTCGCCTTCCTTCAGCTCGACGCTGTCATCGAAGTTTTCCGGCCCGGCATACACCACCAGCTCGGGACGGTGTTCACCATAGGCTTTCTCCGGCGGCAGGGTCACGCGCCCTTCAAAGCCGGGCTCTTCGCCTTCAAGATAGTCTTCCAGTCCCTCGATCAGCTGACCTTCGCCGTGTACATAGTCCAGCGGCTCGCCCCCGAAGGTAGACTCGATCACCTTGCCCTTTTCATCGCGCAGCTCGTAGTGAAACTTCACATAGCTGCCCTTTCGAATACGCGGCATACTCTTTCCTTTATAATTAATAAATAAATTAACGGCAATTATACCCCATGCGACAGATCGTCCTCGATACCGAAACCACCGGCATGAACAAGGGCCAGACCAATTTCTGGGAGGGTCATCGCATCATCGAAATCGGCGCCGTGGAGCTGGTGAAACGCCGCCCAACGGGCGATCACTATCACCAATACATCAACCCGGAACGGGAAGTCGAGGCCGAAGCGCTCCAGGTGCACGGCATCAGCAATGAATTTCTGGCCGATAAGCCCACCTTTGCCGACATTGTTGATGACTTCATGAACTGGATCAAGGGCGCGGAGCTGCTGATCCACAACGCCCAGTTCGATGTCGCCTTTATCAACTACGAACTGTCGCTGCTGGGCAAGAAAAACAAATGGGGACGGGTGGAAGACCACTGTACCATTACCGATACCCTGGCGCTGGCCCGCAAGCAGTATCCGGGACAGCGCGCCAACCTGGATGCCCTGTGCAAGCGGCTCGGCATCGACAACAGCAACCGCACCCTTCACGGCGCCCTGCTGGATGCCGAGATTCTCGCTGACGTCTATCTGGCCATGACGGGGGGACAGAGCGCCCTGCTGCTGGATGCCGAAACCACAGCGGATACTGCTGCCCACGCCGCAACAAGGCAGGCACGCTTCAAGGTACCCGTCCGCCGTGCCACTGCTGACGAGCTGGCCGCACATCAGGATTATCTGGCGAAGCTGCGCAGCAGCAGCCAGCAGACAAATCTGGACTGGTAAAGATGGAACGCTTTTTGATCAACACCGATAGCGAAGGCTGCCTTGAAGTCCCGCAGCAGCTGTTCGACCACCTGCTAAACAAAACCCTGCTGCATCTGAATGAAATGCTGGAGCAATCTGGAAATCTGCAAGAACTGCTGACGGATATTCTGGATTTCTTTCGTGAAGTACTGGCGACGGATTGTGCTGAAATCCGCTTATACGTAGAGGAGCGCTGCCTTTTTCACTTGAGTGAGGGCATGCCGTGCGATGAAGAAGACGACACTCGCTTTGAGCAGATCCCGCCAAGCCTTCAGCTGGCGCAGCTGGACAACGATGATGTCTTCGAGTGCTTTCCCGTCCAGCTTGACAACACCCCTGCCCACCTGGTGCTGCGTGCCCACAATGTGGATGCCAACATCTTTCGTGCCGTAAAGGCCATCCTCGCAGCAATGGCCCCGCTGGTGGAAAAGGTTATCCGGGAAAAACATATTCTCTACCAGTTGCAGGAAGCCTATCGCGCCATCAGCAGTCACGCCCTTTTTCTCCGCATCGATAGCACGTGCCACATCGACCAGGTGAGTGAGGCGCTTGCCCAACTATTGCAACGCGATGCAGACGCCATGTTGGGCAAGCCGCTTGAAGCGGTGCTGGGGGAAAAGCCTGCTGAAATCCTGTGTAGTGGCTGTGACGATCCACTCACAATCCATGTAGAAGCCAACAATCAATCCCTGGCGCTGCGGGCCACACGCATTGCCATCAAGGACGAAATGGGCGATCCGTATACCCTGTTTGTGTATGAAGATATTACTGCGCTGGTTGAAGCGGAGCGCCTTGCCCTGCACGACCCCCTGACGGGACTGTACAACCGCATCATGTTTGATGAAATCATTCAGCGCGAACTGCGCTATAACCTTCGCTACAAGCGCCTGACCGCCTTTGTGATACTCGATCTGGATCACTTTAAGGCGTTTAATGATACCTTGGGCCATCAGGCAGGAGATGCGGTGCTGAAGGCCTTTGTAGACGGCTTGTCGCAAACCTTTGCACGCCCCCACGACTTTCTCTTCCGCCTCGGCGGCGAAGAATTTGCCCTGCTGTTCAGCAGCTCAAAAGTAGAGCATATTCACAAGCAGATCCAACGGCTGTTTACCCATTTTGAAGCACACCCGATTGACCATCCTGCAAATCCGCCCTGGAACCGGCTCACCTTCTCGGCCGGTGCCGTGGTCGTTCCGCCACATTGTGCAAACACCATTGACACGGCACACCTGTATCAGCATGCCGACTCACTGCTATACGCCGCCAAGCACGCAGGGCGCAATACCTACCGGCTCGAAACGCTGGACTGCTCAGCCGAAAACTCCGCAGATGACCTTTGATCCACCCCTGTTTCCGGGGAGATTGCTGCGCCGCTACAAGCGCTTTCTCGCCGATGTGGAACTGGAAGATGGCGAGATCATCGTGGCGCACAGCCCCAATACCGGCAGAATGCTGGGCGTCTCTGACCCTGGCAGCCGCATCTGGATGAGCTATCACCCCGACCCGAAACGCAAGACCCACTACACGTGGGAGCTGACTCAGGTGGACGACATTTGCGTGGGCGTCAATACGGCTCGCAGCAATGCGTTGGTACAGGAAGTGCTGGAGTCAGGCGTGCTGGAGTTCTTTCGCGGCTATAGCCGCATCGAACGGGAGGTGCGCTACGGTAGCGAACGCAGTCGCATTGATCTGCTGCTGAAGGGGGAAGGTCTGCCGGACTGTTATGTGGAAGTCAAGAATGTCACCGCCGTGGATGAGCATGGTACGGCCATCTTCCCCGATGCAGTCACCCTGCGTGGGCAGAAGCACATGCGCGAACTGGGGCGCATGGTGGAAGCGGGACACCGAGCGGTCGTGGCCTATACCATTCAGCGCAGCGACGCCACAGCCTTTCGCCCTGCCGACGAAATCGATCCCGCCTATGGCGACGCGCTGCGTGAGGCGGTGGCAGCCGGCGTCGAGGTGCTGCCGCTCCAGTTTGACGCCAGCGCGCAGGCCATCACTTTTCGGAAACCGCTCGCGTTTTTGCCTTGACGCGAGCACCAGGCTTCAGGTCTGGCACATCCATAAAGGTAGCCGGGTCGAGACGGGTATTAAACCAGCTCATGCCCCAGTGCAGGTGCGGTCCCGTGGCGCGACCCGTCGCACCCACTTCGCCCACTTTCTGCCCCTTTTTGACAAGCTCGCCTTCGTGTACTGTCATATTCGAAAGGTGCATGAAGGTGGAACGCACGCCGCGGCCATGGTCGATCATCAGCGTATTGCCGCTCAGCACCATGGGGGTTGCCAACGTCACTTTCCCCCCTGCCGGGGCATAGACGGGCGTGCCGGTGGGTGCGGCGATATCCACACCATAGTGGGGCCGACGCGGCTTGCCGTTGAGAATGCGCTGTGACCCATAGACGCCGGAAATAATCCCGCTCGTCGGCCAGATGAAACGGTCACGCCAGCCCGCAAAGGGCAGGTCCAGCCTGCGTGCGGCACGCGCCCTGGCGATATCTTCGCGGATCTTTTTCAACGTTGCCTTGTCCGGTGACACATAACGCTTTTTCAGGCCATTGATACGCTGAATGGCGTACTTGCGCGGCGCCAGAGTAATTTCTCGGATAATGGTGCGGCCATCTGGCAACCGAACGCTAATCTCCTGTCGCGTCGCTGCATCACGGCTGAAACCGATGGGCCGCGCACCGCTTTCATCAACAATAAGCGTGCGTTTCGCATAGGAAATGCGGCTCCCAGGCGATGCGGTGACAATGGCATAGCCACCCTGCGTAAGCTGGCCACTGACCTGAATGGGGGTTTTCTGGTCATACGTGCCTGCTGTCGCGACAGTGCTGCAAAAGCCAGCCAGCAGGCAAAGTGTTCGTTTAAGCATGGGTTTCATTCAGCAATTCATCCATGGCCTTGTTAGCGAGCGCATCCGCACGTTCATTCTCCGGATGCCCTGCATGCCCCTTGACCCACTGCCAATGGACGCGATGGCGCTGCAGTTCCCGGTCCAGCGCTTCCCACAGGTCCCGGTTCTTGACCGGCTGTTTGTTGGCTGTCTTCCAGCCGTTGCGCTTCCAGTTGGGCATCCACTGGGTCACCCCATTTTTTACGTACTGGGAATCCGTGTATATTGTCACCTCCACTGGTTCTTTCAGGGCCTTGAGCGCCTCGATGACCGCAGTGAGCTCCATGCGATTATTTGTCGTTTCCGCTGCGCTGCCCCACAGCTCCTTTTCGTGCTCGCCATAACGCAATAACGCCCCCCAGCCGCCTGGGCCGGGATTGCCGCGGCAACCGCCGTCGGTAAAGATCTCAACCTTTTTCATGTACACTCCGATGCTGCAATCTGCGCGAGGGAATCCACGCACCTTTATTAATCGGCAGCCAGTTGGCCAGCTTCCAGTCCAGCCGCGTGGGATTCAACGGCACACTGCGTTTTTGTGCCACCACACAGTAGAAGCGTCCACTGTGCAGATAAGCCTTTTCCAGACCATATTCCAGCTGCTCCTTCCAGCGCGACCAGCGTCCTTCTTCATCCCTGCCCTCGGGCAGCCACCCCAGCGGCGTATGCTGCGCAAGAATGATTTCATAGCCCAGCAGGTTCAGCCAATCCACCACGCGGTGCATGCCGATCCAGTTGGCCGCTTTAAAGCGATCCTTGTCCCGGCCGAAATGACGCAGGCGCTGATTGGCCAGACTGAAGGGATTGAATCCGCAGATGGCCACATGACCGTCCAGCACCAGCATGCGATCCACCTGCCGCAGCAGATGATAGGGGTCGCTGATCGTTTCCAGCGTGTGCGGCAGCACGGCCACATCCACACTCTCCCGCCCGAAGGGCAGCAAATCAAAATCGGCCACTACGGTTTCAAAGCCGGGTGCCTTGCGTGGCCGTCCTTCCACCAGCACATGGGTGCTTACCTTGACATGCGTGGCGGGCGAGTCGGGCCACGGCGCACCCAGCTGCACCAGATAGTAGCCGAAAGCGCGCTCCAGCCCGGTCTGCAGCAACGCCGCCTGGGCATCCAGCAGGCCGCGCAAACGCGGCTGCCGGTACCAGTGATTGAGGAACTGCTGAAACTGAAACTGCATGACAGGAGCGGTTAAAATGATTAGGTTCAACATTATAGGGGGCTTTCGTGGACATACGTCCGATTCGCGCACTGGAAGACAATCTGATCTGGCTACTGATCCATGACAACCGCACCTGGGTCGTGGACCCCGGCGATGCCGTACCCGTCATGGAGGCACTGGAAGACAATGGGCTCACGCTGGAAGGCGTGCTCATCACCCATCACCATTACGATCACGTGCAGGGCGTGCAGGATCTGCTGGACCACTGCGGCACTGTCCCCGTATACGGTCCCGCCAACTCCCATTTCAGTGGCATTACCCATCCGCTGCGTGAAGGAGACACCGTAACCGTCGGCCCCTGGCTGTTCGATATTCTGGAAATACCCGGCCATACGCTGGATCACATCGCCTACGTTCATCCTCAGGCCGCATTTGTGGGCGACACTCTGTTTACCGCGGGCTGTGGACGCCTGTTTGAAGGCACCCCCGAGCAGATGGCCGCCTCGCTGTTAAAACTGCGCACTCTGCCGGACGAAACCCTGATCTACTGCGGTCATGAATATACGTGGGCGAATAGCCATTTCGCCGCCATTGCCGAGCCGGACAATGCAGCGGTAGCGTTACGCCGCAACCGTACCGTCGCCTGTTATCAGCGCGACGAGCTGTGTGTGCCGGAGATGCTGGCGGTCGAAAAGGCCACCAACCCTTTTCTGCGCTTCGACCGGCCCGCGCTCAAAGCATGTCTTCTCGATCGGGGCGCAGACGCCTCCGATGCCAGCCTGTTCGCCACCCTGCGTGGGTGGAAAGATGAACTGGATGCCACTGGCGAACTGGAGCCCCGCTCATGAAGCGCATTGCCCTTGCCGTCGCCATAACCAGCCTTCTGAGCGCCTGTCAGAGCCTGCCACAACGCAATGCAGGTTCGAGCGAACAGAGCAGAACGAAAACGCTGGCCCCGACAAATAAACAGACGCTGGCCCCGACAATTAAACAGACAACCAATACGTCGATAAACGCGGCGGACAAAAACGAAACGGCCAGCACCCCCTCGAAGGCACACCCCACCCAGCCGCCGGCACCACCGCGGGATCTGATCGAAAGGATTACCCGCGAGTTTACGCTGCTGCCGCAGCAGGATCGGGATTTCTCCACCTATGTCCGTTTCTACGAGCGCTACCCCATGCATCTGCAGCGTGTGCTGACCCGCGCCAAGCCGTTTCTGCCCATGATCTATGCCGAAATCAAGAAACGGAACATGCCAACGGAAATCACCCTGCTGCCCGCTGTGGAAAGCGCCTTCAACCCGAAGGCATACTCCTGGCAGGGGGCATCCGGCCTGTGGCAGTTTACCGCCAGCACCGCACGTATCGAGGGGCTGAAAATGAACTGGTGGTACGATGCCCGCCGCGATCCTTATGTCAGCACGCAGGCCGCACTGGATTATCTGGAAAAGCTGCACGGAATGACCGGCGACTGGCTGCTGGCGCTGGCCGCCTACAACGGTGGCATCGGCACCGTGCTCAATGCCATGAAACGCGTGCGCAAGCGACTTGGCCGTGAGGAGGTGACCTTCTGGGACATCCGCAAGGACCTACCCAGGGAAACCCAGAAATATGTGCCGCAACTGATGGCCATCTGCACGCTGCTCAAGACGCCGGAGCGGATCAGGACCGATCTTCCCACCATTCCGCTGCAGCCCGAGCATCAACTGCTCACCTTCAAACACCAGATCGATCTGGACACGGCACGGAAACTGAGCACGCTGGATAGCAAAACCTTTTATCACCTGAACGCCGGCTACAAGCGCACCGCCACCCCGCCCGACGGCCCGCACCATCTGCTGCTGCCCAAATCCTCGGCGGAGCGAATTCTGGCTGCGATGCAGAAAAAGCCTACCCTGCTGGCGGTCAAGTTGCGTCACCACCGCATTCGCCCGGGCGAAAGTCTGATTCTGTTGGCCAAGCGCTACGGCACCACCGTGAAAACGCTGAAGCGCCTCAATGACCTCACGAGCAATACGCTGATTGCAGGCCGCACTCTGATCGTGCCCAACACGCCGGTCAAAGCAACCCAGCTGGCGAAAACGAAGCCTGCGCGCTCAGCGGGGCACAAAGTTACCGTGCAACGCGGGGAAACCCTGTGGGAGATCGCCAGGCGCTATGGCATGAAAGTGAGCACCCTGGCGCAGGTCAACGGTCTGTCGGTACACAAGCCGCTGCGTCCTGGACAGACACTGCGCATTCCGCCCCAATACGCCAAGGCACGCATTTTGCACAAAGTCAAAGCGGGTGAAAGCCTGTGGCTGGTGGCGCGCCGGTACAACACCTCCACTGAGCAGCTCAAGCGCTGGAACGATCTGAAAAAAACCATGCTCAAGCCGGGACAGGAGCTGGTGATCTGGCTTGATCGCGCCAATAAACTGGCGTCCAATAACGGCTGAGATGCATGGATGCCCTTGCAAAAAGGCAGGCATAAAAAAACCCGCTGCAATGCAGCGGGTTAACAGGATCAAATCAGAGGAGGATACTCATGAAGAAACGTGAGTATGTTTTTCATGATACTTTCATGACAAATGCATGTCAAGTATTTTTTATGGCCATCAAAAGTAAAACTTATAGCCGTTAACAATCAAAATATTAGCGTTTATATCAGACTTTCCTGATGCGCTTATACGCGCCGCCAGCGGGTGCCTTCCGGTCCATCCAGCAGCTCGATCCCAGCCGCCTTCAGTTCATCCCGAATCTGATCCGCCCGCGCGAAATCCCGGTCCTTGCGCGCCTGATTGCGTGCCTCGATCAGCCGTTCGATCTCTTCTTCGCTCAGATCCGCCCCGGCGTCGCTGCGAAAGAAGGCTTCAGGTGTATCGTAGAGAATACCCAGCCGCTGTCCCAGCTTGACCAGCAGGCCCGCCAGCGCAGGCTCCTGCGACTTGTTCACGTCACGCGCCAGTTCAAACAGCACGGCAAAGGCCTGCGGGGTATTGAGGTCGTCATTCAGGGCGGCATCGAAACGGCGTTCATAGTCCGTATCAGCGACCGCCTCCCCCGGCATAATGTTCTCCAGCGCGCCATACAGGCGCTGCAGCTCCGCCTTTGCCTTTTCCAGATTGTCTTCCGAATAGTTTACCGGCGAACGATAGTGGGCCGACAAAAGAAAGGTGCGCAGCACTTCCGGATGGTAGGCCTTGATCACATCGCGGATGGTGAAGAAGTTGCCCAGCGACTTGGACATCTTCTCGTCATTGATGCGCACGAAGCCCACGTGCATCCAGTAGTTGACGAAATGCTCACCGGTGGCGCACTCGCTCTGGGCGATCTCGTTTTCGTGGTGGGGGAACTGCAGGTCCATGCCGCCCCCGTGGATATCGAAATGGGGCCCCAGGCAGCGGGTGGACATGGCGGAGCACTCAATGTGCCAGCCAGGCCGACCAAGGCCAAACGGCGCCGACCACTTGGCCTCCTCCGGCTCCTCGGGCTTGGCCGCTTTCCACAGCACAAAGTCCAGCGGGTCCTTCTTGGCCGCGTTGACATCGATGCGGGCACCCGCCTCCAGATCTTCCAGTTTCTTGTGAGACAGACGGCCGTAGTCGGGGAAGTCGCGCACGCTGAAATAGACGTCGCCGTTGTCAGCACGATAGGCGCACCCCTTGCCCAGCAGGGTTTCGATCATCTGCAGAATATCCTGCATGTACTCAGTGGCGCGCGGCTCCTCATCCGGCGGCAGGACATTCAGCGCCCGCTCGTCCTCGTGCATCGCGTCGATAAAGCGTGCCGTCAGTGCATTAATAGACTCGCCACGCTCGAGCGCTCGGTTGATGATCTTGTCATCGATATCGGTAATGTTGCGCACATACTTCACATCATAGCCTTGGGCGCGCAGATGGCGCACAAAGGTATCGAACACCACCATCACGCGGGCATGGCCCACGTGGCAGTAGTCATAAACGGTGACGCCACACACATATAGCCCCACCTTGCCAGGCTGAATGGGCTTGAAGGTTTCCTTCCGGCGGGATTCGGTGTTGTAGATCTGCAGTTCGCTCATGCCGCGGCCTCCGCTGCCTGACGGAAGCGGCGCAACGCTTCCTCGCGCCCCATCAGTTCAAACAGCACCGGCAGCTCCGGCCCATGCAGCTGGCCGGTGAGCGCCCAGCGCAACGGCTGGAACAATTGCTTGCCCTTGGCACCGGTCGCCTTGAGCGCTTCGGTCAGCTGCTTGAAGTCCGCACCCTGCGCCAGCGCTTCGGCCCCCGCCTCGAAAAAGCCCGGTGCAACTTCCACCGACAGTTCAGTCTGTGGCAACGGCACAGGCTCGAACAGGCGCTCGGCCCACGCCACCGCTTCGTCCGGCAGGGTAATGTTATCGCGCATCAGCGCGGCAAACGCCGGCCATTTTTCTGCCGGCACTTTGTCCTGCGCAAACGGTGCCAGCCATTGCGCCGCCGCTTCGTCGCTCAGGGCCTGTACCGCTTCCTTCTGCCAGAAGCGCAGCTGATTCTCATCGTAACGGGCCGGGGCCGTGCCGCACTGGCTCAGTTCAAAGCCATCGGCCAGCTGCTGCAGATCCATGAGCGTGTTGTCTGCATCCTTGTAGGTGTGCCCCAGTCGCGCCATGTAGTTGGTCAACGCCTGCGGCAGGAAGCCCTCTTCGCGCAACTGACGGATGGAACGGCTACCGTGACGCTTGGACAGCGGGCTGCCGTCCGGGCCGACGATCATGCTCATGTGCGCATACTCGGGCACCGGCAGCCCCAGGGCCTCCAGCAGCAGAATCTGTCGCGGGGTGTTGGTGAGGTGATCCTCGCCGCGAATGACGTGGGTGACGCCCATTAGCGCATCGTCAATGGCGTTGGAAAAGAAGAACGCCGCAGCCCCATCCGCCTTGCGAATAATGAAATCGCCAATGTCATCGGTCTTGAAACGCTGCCGCCCCTTAATGGCGTCCATGAACACCACCTCTTCGCCCTTGGGCACCTTGAAACGCAGGGTGTAAGGAATGCCCTCTGCCTTTTTCTGCGCCACCTGCTCCGGCGTCAATCGGCTACAGCGGCCATCATAGCGCGGCGGCTGGCCGGCCTGGGCCTGTGCCTTGCGCATGACTTCCAGTTCGGTGGGCGTACAGAAGCAGGGATAGGCCAGACCCGCATCCAGCAGCTGCTGATAGTATTTTTCGTAGATATCGCCGCGCTGGCTCTGGAAATAGGGACCGTTCGGCCCTTCCACGTCAGGCCCTTCCTGCCAGTCCAGCCCCAGCCACTTGAGATCTTCCTTCAGCGCATCAACATACTGCATGTCGCTGCGCTCGGTATCCGTATCCTCAATACGCAACAGAAAGGTGGCGCCGCGCTTGTGGCCCATCAGGGCGTTGAACAGGGCGGTACGCGCATTGCCCATGTGAATGTAGCCCGTGGGCGACGGTGCAAAACGGGTTTTCAAGATCCGATTCCTTTTATAATTCGTGACGAATCTGCATATTTTAACAGGAGGGCACCATGCTTCGACGCGGCCTGCTGACATTCCTGCTGACGCTGCCTTTGCTCGTTTCCGCAGCCGACGCAACCAAGCACCCGCAGGTGCTGCTGGAAACCAATTACGGCAACATTATTATCGAGTTGTTCCCGGAAAAGGCTCCGAAAACAGTGGAGAACTTCCTGCAGTATGTCAACGAGGGCTTTTATGACGGCACCATCTTTCACCGCGTGATCAAGGACTTCATGATTCAGGGCGGCGGCTATACGCAGGACATGCAGCGCAAGATTACCCGCGCACCCATCCCCAATGAAGCAGACAACGGCCTGCACAACCGTATCGGTTACGTGGCCATGGCGCGCACCAGTGATCCCCACTCCGCCACCAGCCAGTTCTTTATCAATGTGGCCAACAACAGCTTTCTGGACTTCCGCGAAAAGCATGGCCGCGGCTGGGGCTATGCTGTCTTTGGTCGCGTGATCAAGGGCATGCGCGTGGTCAACAAGATTCGCCAGGTTCAGACCGGCCGGAAAAACGGCATGAAGGATGTGCCGGTGAAGCCGGTCATCATTCTTAAGGCACGCCAGATTCAATAGGAGGCATTCATGAGCAACCCCAAGGTCATTTTTCACACCAACAAGGGCGATATCACCATCGAACTCTACCCCGAGAAGGCACCCAAAACGGTAGAGAACTTCCTGCGCTATGCGAAAGAGGGGTTCTATAACGGCACCATTTTCCACCGCGTCATTCCTGGCTTCGTGATTCAGGGTGGCGGCCATACTCCCGACATGGACCGCAAGCCGACGCACGAGCCCATTGAAAACGAAGCCGACAATGGCCTGAAAAACGAGAAATACACCCTGTCCATGGCCCGCACCATGGATCCGCACTCGGCCACCAGCCAGTTCTTCATCAACCTGAACGACAACGCCTTCCTCGACTTCCGCAGCAAGGACATGGACGGCTGGGGCTATGCAGTATTCGGCAAGGTCGTGGACGGCACCGACACGGTTGATGCCATCGCCAGGGTGCCCACGGGCAACTACGCCGGTCATCAGGACGTGCCGATGGAACCCATCATCATCGAATCCACCGACGTGATCGAAGGCGACATGGCGGAATGAGCGACAACGCCTGCCCCCCGCTCGTCGGGGGGGGTCCCCGACTTTTTACACGCACCGATTTTTCCCCTGCCGAAAAACCGGGCGAAAACGCGCCCTTTTCCTACGTTATCGCCGATATTCACCTGGAAACGGACGTTTCCCATCCCATCAACCGTCACTTTCTGCATTTTCTCGCCCACGAGGCGCCCGAGGCCGACACGCTCTACATTCTTGGCGACCTGTTTGAACGCTGGCTCGGAGACGATATCGGGCTGGAGGATTACGCACCTATCATCAATGCACTGCGCGCGCTGACCGACAGCGGCACCGCCGTCAAGCTGCTGTATGGCAATCGCGACTTTCTCATGCGCGAGGCGTTCTGGGATGCCACCGGCGTGCAGCCCATGCCGGAGGTGGTGCTCACGGACATTCATGGCCATTGCGTCATCCTCTGCCATGGCGATGAACTGTGCACGCTGGATACGGAATACCAGGCCGTGCGCCGCCGCCTGCGCAGCGCCTGGCTGCAGTGGCTGTTTCTGCACATGTCCAGGGCCCGCCGCCGTGCCGTGGGCGAACGCATGCGCCTGCGCTCACAGCAGGAAAGTGCGCACAAGCCGGATGCATGGATGGATGTGGATGAGGATACCGTGCGCAGCTGGTTTGACGCCTATGCGGACTATCCGCACCTTATTCACGGCCATACCCACCGCCCAGGCCACCATCTGTATCCCAATGGCCGACATCGCTGGGTATTGGGCGACTGGCGGCCGCAAGCGTGGGTGCTTAGAATTGATCCTTCCACCATTGCCTTTCACTGCCTGACGCCCGATGAACAGCCAGCCTGAACTGAGCATCTGGCATCATCCCGCCTGCCTGCTGCACGATCCCGGTCCACTGCACCCGGAGAACCGTCACCGCCTGGAAGCGTTTCTGGCGCGGCTTGATACGCCCGCGGCACCGCCCCATGTGCGCTTTGAACCCCCGGTTGCTGAAACAGAATGGCTGACACGCGTGCATCCCAAGGCTTATTTAAAAGCGTTGTGGGCGCACATTCCCGAGCAGGGTCATGCCCCACTCGACCCGGATACGGTGCTCAGCTCACACAGTCGTGAAGCCATCTTGCATGCTGCCGGCGCCGCCTGTGCGGCCGTGGAGTGGTCGCTGGCTCGACCGCAGCGGCGCGCCTTCTGCGCCATTCGCCCACCCGGGCACCATGCCAACCGTAGCCGTCCTGCCGGCTTCTGCTTTGTCAACAATGTGGCCGTGGCCGCCTACCATGCCCTGGCACAGCCCGGTATCGAGCGGGTGGCCATCGTGGATTTCGACGTGCATCATGGCGACGGCACCGAAGCCATCGTGGCCGGCGATGAGCGCATTCTTTTCTGCTCCAGCTTCCGCCATCCCTTCTATCCCGGCACAGGCATTCCGCCGCTGGCCGACAACTGCCATCCCATCCCGTTACCGGCAGGCTGCAATGGGCACCATTTCCGCGAGGCCGTGCAAGCGAGCGACTGGGCCGAATCGTTGCGGGCGTTTGCGCCGCAACTGCTGCTGCTCAGTGCCGGTTTCGATGCTCACGCGCGCGATCCGCTGGGCGGGCTGGCGCTGGAAGCGGAGGATTTCGCTTGGATTACACGCTGGGCACTTGCACTGACAACAGATTCGACCCAGGGTCGTGTTGTGAGCTGTCTGGAAGGCGGCTATGACCCTGAAGGCGTGGCCGACAGCGCCCTGGCGCACTGCCAGGCCCTGCTGGGCTAATTCCCCTTTTTACTGCCACCCCGTGCCCTCTGTATACAAAAAAGCCCGCACGAAGCGGGCCTGATACCTGATAGTTATTTGTAAGCAATCGTTTTATTCAAGCACCAGCGGCAGGAAGATGCTGCCTCCGCGGCGCAACACGCGCATGGGATACTTGCGTCCCTTGTGCAGCTTGCGCAACACCTTCTTCAGCTCGGCCACATTATGCACCGGATGGAAGTTGATACTGACGATAATGTCACCCGGGCGTAGACCGGACTTGGCAGCAGCGCCGTCGAAGACCTCCTCCACCAGTACACCACCGGGGATGCCAGGGGCTTCCTTGCGAAGTTCGGCCAGCTCTTCCGGCGTCAGATCACGCACTGCGGCGCCAAAGTGGCCGGCATTGGCTTTCGCCTTGCCCGTCGAAGCAGTCGCCTTGCCCTCATTTTTGGCTGTCACGGTTGCACTAACCGTCATGCGCTTGCCGTTGCGCAGCAGCACGATCTTCACACGCTCGCCCGGCGTGGTAATGCCCACCAGCGGCGGCAGGTCGGACGACTTGTTGATGGGCTGGCCGTTGTATTCGATGATAATGTCACCGGGACGGATACCTGCTTTTTCAGCCGGGGTGCCCTTGCCCACTTCGGCCACCAGCGCGCCGTACGGACGACTCATGCCGAAAGATTCGGCCAGGTCGGAAGACACTTCCTGAATGGTCACGCCCAGGAAACCGCGCTCCACTTTGCCCTTGGTCATCAGCTGGTTGGCCACATTCATGGCGATCTCGATGGGAATGGCGAATGACAGGCCCATGTAACCGCCGGTTTTGCTGAAAATCTGCGAGTTGATGCCCACCACTTCGCCGTTCATGTTGATCAGCGGACCGCCGGAGTTGCCCGGGTTAATGGGCACGTCGGTCTGAATGAAGGGCACATAGGACTCATTCGGCAGACTGCGCCCCTTGGCGCTGACAATACCGTGGGTCACGGTGTAGTCCAGACCAAACGGCTCGCCAATGGCAATCACCCACTGCCCCACCTTCAGCTTGCGGCTGGAGCCGATTTTCGCTGCAGGCAGGTTTTCGGCGTCGATCTTGAGCAATGCCACATCGGTGGCCTTGTCCCGACCTAGGACCTCGGCCTTGAACTCGCGGCGGTCGGACATGCGCACGATAATGTCATCAGCACCTTCCACCACATGGTTATTTGTAAGGATATAGCCGTTGGAGCGGATAATGAAGCCGGAGCCCAACGAGTGAATCTCTTCCTTTTGCGACGGCCGGTCTAACTGGCGCGGATCGATGCCAAAAAAGAACTTGAGAATTTCAGGCGGTACGCCCTGAAACTGCGGCGGAATCGCCTTGATGTATTTGGTGGTGGAGATATTGACCACCCACTTGCCCGTTTGCTCGGCCAGCTGGCTGAAATCGGGCAAGGCCACCTGCACCGGCTGCTGCACCGACTTCGACTTGTCCACGCCCCAGAATGCACCGGCACTCGCGCTACTGAGAATCAGCGCTGCGGCCAGTAGCCCGCTCGTCCATCGTTTCATAGTCTGACTCCTTTATAGACTTTCATGATATGTGGTTTCTGTATGGCTGCGAAGCGACGCGTCAGACCAAAACCGCCAGCCAACCCCAACATACTGCCGACAATGGCTCCCAATTCCGCATCCAATGCCTGCCCTGCCATGGCACCGACGATGAAACCGAGCAGCGGCACGCCATACGCCCACAGGCTCTGACGCAACAGGGCGCTTTCCGGCAGAGCAAGCTCGACCATATCACCTGTCTGAGCATTGTGCGTATTGGGAAGACGGATGGGCACGTGACGATTGGAAAACAGGGTTTCAAGCACGCTTGAGCCGCACACGCCTTTTGCGGCGCAACTGCTGCAACCGCTCTCCCGTTGGGTTTCCACCCATACCCACTGCGCATCTGCGCGCACCACGCGCCCGATACTGGTTTGCATGGCAGCGTCTATCGCGTCCATCTTCGCTTGTCTCTGTGGTGATGTAATACGTAGTAATATAACGCCTCTTTTCAAGCAGAACATGAAATGATTCAGACAGAACGCACCCGTACCGACGTGCTCGTCATTGGCAGCGGCATTGCCGGGCTCACTACAGCCCTGCATCTGGCCGACCACTGCCATGTCACCGTCATCGCCAAAAAGAACCTGGAAGAGGGCTCCACCTACTGGGCACAGGGCGGCATTGCCGCCGTGCTGGACCCCAGCGACTCGGTAGAGGCGCATGTGCGCGACACCCTCAACGCCGGGGCCGGTCTGTGCGATGAAAAGGTGGTGCGTTTTGTCTCCGAGAACAGCCGCGAAATGATCGACTGGCTGATCGAGCTGGGCGTGCCCTTTACGCCGGCGGAACCCGGTGCCCCCTTCCCGTTCCACCTCACCAAGGAGGGCGGCCACAGCCACCGTCGCGTCATTCATGCTGCCGACCATACCGGTCGCAGCGTAGAGACCATTCTGCTAGATCACGCCAAGGCGCACGAAAACATCTGCCTGCTTTCCCGCCACGAGGCCATCGACCTGATCCGCGACGGTGAGCGCGTCATTGGCGCCTATGTGCTGCACGAGCGCACCCATACCGTCAAGACCATTCAGGCGCAGGCGGTTGTGCTGGCCACGGGCGGTGCCTCCAAGGCATACCTTTACACCAGCAATCCGGATACCTCCACCGGCGATGGCATTGCCATGGCGTGGCGGGCAGGCTGCCCGGTGGCCAACATGGAATTCAACCAGTTTCACCCCACGTGTCTCTACCACCCCCGAGATCGCGCCTTCCTCATATCCGAGGCGGTGCGCGGCGAGGGCGGCATTCTGCGACTGCCGACCGGCGAGCGTTTCATGCATCAGTATGACCAACGGGGTGAATTGGCACCACGGGACATCGTGGCCCGCGCCATCGACAGCGAGCTCAAGAAGCACGGTTTCGATTACGTCCTGCTGGATATCACCCACCGCGGCAGCACCTTTATCAAGCAGCACTTCCCCACCATCTATCAGCGCCTGCTCAAGGTGGGCATTGACATGACGCGGGAGCCCATCCCCGTGGTGCCGGCAGCGCACTACACCTGCGGCGGCGTGGTTACCGATCTGCACGGCCGTACCACGCGCCCTGGGCTTTATGCCGTTGGGGAAGTGGCCTATACCGGCCTGCACGGCGCCAACCGCCTCGCCAGCAATTCGCTGCTGGAGGGTCTGGTCTTTGGCAGGGAAGCCGCCCACGACATTATCCGCACTCTGCCCATCCTGCCGCAGCAACCCAAAGCACCGTTGTGGGACAGCTCCAAGGTCGAGGATCCGCAGGAACAGGTGCTCATCAGCCACGACTGGGACGAGATCCGCCGCACCATGTGGGACTATGTGGGCATCGTCCGCTCCGACAAGCGGCTGAAACGGGCGGCAAAACGCCTGCGCATGATCCAGCATGAAGTGAACGAATACTACTGCCAGCACACCATCAACCCCAATCTGATCGAACTGCGCAACCTAGCGCTGGTAGCGGAGCTCATCGTGCTAAGCGCACGCAGGCGCAAGGAAAGCCGTGGCCTGCACTATAACAAGGATTACCCGAGAACCTTCAAGCGCGCTAGGCCAACGGTGCTGACGCCCAAATACTAACGCCAGCTCGATCAACAAAAAGCCCCGCAATTGCGGGGCTTTTGGTACCGGTCAGCAGCTTTGCTTACTTCTGCATGAACTGCTCCAGAATCTGCGGGTTCTCCAGCGTGGAGGTATCCTGGGTGATCTCCTCGCCACGGGCAATGGCGCGCAGCAGACGGCGCATGATCTTGCCGGAACGGGTCTTGGGCAGGTTGGAGCCGAAGCGGATGTCATCCGGCTTGGCGATGGGGCCGATCTCCTTGCTGACCCATTCGCGCAACTCCTTGATCAGCGCTTCACGCTCCGCGCCCTCCGGCACATCGCCACGGGGCACCACAAAGGCTACGATAGCCTCACCCTTCACCGGATCGGGGCGTCCGACCACAGCTGCTTCGGCCACGCGCTCGTGGGCAACGAGTGCGGATTCGATTTCCATGGTGCCGAGACGGTGACCAGACACATTAAGCACGTCATCCACGCGGCCCATGATCCAGAAATAGCCGTCTTCGTCGCGGCGAGCCGAGTCGCCGGCCACGTAGTAGCGGTTGTTAAACTGCGCCCAATAGGTATTCACGTAACGTTCGTCATCGCCCCATACGGTGCGCAGCATGGACGGCCACGGCTTGCGGATCACCAGATAGCCGCCGTTACCATGTGGAATCTCGTTGCCTTCCTCATCCACAACGGCCGCATCGATGCCGGGCAATGGGAAGGTGCAGGAACCGGGCTTCAGCGGCGTCACACCCGGCAGCGGCGCAATCATGTGCGCACCGGTTTCAGTCTGCCACCAAGTATCCACGATGGGGCAGCGTTCCTTGCCGATGACAGTGTAGTACCACATCCACGCTTCCGGGTTGATGGGTTCACCCACGGTGCCCAGAAGGCGCAGCTTGCTCAGATCGTACTCGCTGGGAATTTCGTCACCGAAACGCATCAGCGCGCGAATGGCCGTCGGCGCCGTGTAGAACACGGTAACCCCGTGGTTCTGGCACATTTCCCAGAAACGGCCGGCATGCGGATAGGTGGGCACGCCTTCGAACATGACGATGGTCTTGCCCAGCGCCAACGGGCCATAGGCCACATAGGTATGCCCGGTGATCCAGCCCACATCGGCGGTACACCAGAAGACATCGTCATCCTTCAGGTCAAACACCCACTCGTTGGTGACGATAGCGTTGAGCAGATAGCCACCTGAGCTGTGCTGCACTCCTTTCGGCTTGCCGGTGGAACCGGAGGTATAGAGCAGAAACAGCGGGTGCTCGGCATTCACGTTAACCGGCTCACAGTAATCTGGCATGCCGCGCTCGGCTTCGTGCCACCAGATATCGCGACCTGCGACCATCTCCACTTCTTCACCGGTGCGCTCGTAGACAATGACCTTTTCCACGCAGCCGCAGTGTTCTTCCAGCGCTTCATTCACGGCCGCCTTCAATGGCACCGTCTTGCCGCCACGGCGGCCGCCATCGGCAGTAATGACGATCTTGGCGCCGGCATCATCGATACGGTCGCGCAGCGCAACGGCTGAGAAACCACCGAACACCACCGAGTGAATCGCGCCGATACGGGCACAGGCCTGCATGGCGATCACCGCCTGCGGGATCATGGGCATGTAGATCACCACCCGGTCGCCCTCTTTCACACCCAGATTCTTGAGCGCGTTGGCGAAACGGCTGACTTCGTCGGTCAGTTCCTTGTAGGTGTAGCGGGTGACCTTGCCGTCGTCGGACTCGAAAATAATGGCAGTCTTGTCGCCCTTGGCGTCCAGATGGCGATCCAGACAGTTGTAGGAGACGTTCAGTTCGCCGTCAGTAAACCACTTGAAAAAGGGCGCGTTGCTGTCATCCAGCACCTGGGTAAAGGGCTTGGCCCAGGTAATCTTTTCCCGCGCCAGATCGGCCCAGAAGCCGACATGGTCCGCTTCGGCCTTGCGCTTCAGGGCTTCGTAATCTTCGGGCTTGATGTTCGCCTGGGCAGTGAATTCGGGGCTGGGCGGGAAAACGCGGTCTTCGTGCAGAATGGATTCGATAGTCTCAGACATGGCTTGACGCTCCTCTGGTAATTTCACTGACAAACTTGCGTAAATGCAGCCACTTTACGACTGCGGATAGGCAATTTCAAGACGGATTTTCTGGCCGTGGATCGCTTCCAGCAGGTCGTCATCCGGCAGCACATGGAAGCGTTCGCCCAGCTTAAGCTGACCGCGCGCACGGTCATTGCAGTATTCAATCACCACCGGCATGCCGTTTTTGCTGTGGTAGGTCTCCAGCAGAATGTTCAGCGCCATCAGCTTGTCCTGCGTGCTCTGTTCCGAATTGAGCCACAGCTTGAGGCCGCGCGCCTTTTCCACGCGTGCCTGAGCCAGCGGATAGATGTTCTTGGCGTCCATTTTTAGGCCGCCGTCGCCGTTGAAGGTGTCCTCGGACACCTCACCTTCCACCACCACCAGGGTATCGACGGCCAGAAAGTCCTTGCACTGCTCCAGCAGACTGGGGCCAACAATCACCTCCAGCCGCGCAGTCTTGTCGTCCAACGCGATAAATGCCATGGTATCACCGCGGCGGGTGCGCTTGCGCCGCAGCGCCACAATCAACCCGGCGGCGGTCTGCTGCTTGAATTTTTCCGCTCGCAGTTCGCGCAGCGGCTTGCCCACCAGACGATTCAGTTCGTCACGGTACAGTTCTATGGGGTGGCCGGTCATGTAGAGACCGAGGGTTTCCTTTTCGCCCTGCAGGCGCAGTTTCTGCGGCATTTCCGGCACATCCACCAGGTGATGCTGCTGATCGTCTTCCACCAGACCGCCGAACATGTCTAACTGTCCCGCCTCGCGATCCTTGTGAAACTGCTCTGCCACCGACAGCGCCTGCCCCAGGGAGGTGAGCATGGCCTGACGGTTGTCGTGTAGGCAATCCATGGCGCCAGCACGGATCAGCGCCTCGATCACGCGCCGGTTGACCTTGCGGTCCACCCGCTTGCAGAAGTCGAACAGATCACGATAGGGGCCGTTTTCCTCCCGTTCGCGGATAATGCCCTCCAGTGCGGCTTCTCCAACGCCCTTGATGGCGCCCAGGCCATACAGAATCCTGCCGCCGGGCTGCGGAGTAAAGCGGATGCCACACTGGTTGATATCCGGCTTGAGCACCTCCAGCCCCATGCTGAGGCACTCGTTGATCATGTGCACCACCTTGTCGGTGTTGTCCATGTCGGACGAGATCTGCGCTGCCATGAATTCGGCAGGGTAGTGCGTCTTCAGCCAGGCACTCTGATAGGACACAAGCGCATAGGCGGCCGAGTGGGACTTGTTGAAGCCGTAGCCAGCGAACTTCTCCACCAGGTCGAAGATCTTCATGGCCAGTTCGGGATCGACGCCCTGCTTTATGGCCCCCTCGCGGAACACTTCACGCTGCTTGGCCATCTCCTCCGGCTTTTTCTTGCCCATGGCGCGACGCAGCAGATCCGCACCGCCCAGCGTGTAGCCCGCCAGCACCTGGGCGATCTGCATCACCTGCTCCTGATAGAGAATGACGCCGTAGGTGGGCTCCAGAATGGGCCTAAGCCACTCGTGCTGATAGTTGGGATCAGGATAGGAGATCTTCTCGCGCCCGTGCTTGCGGGCGATGAAGTTATCCACCATACCCGATTCCAGCGGGCCGGGGCGAAACAGCGCCACCAGGGCGATGATGTCCTCGAAGCAGTCGGGTTGCAGGCGCCGGATCAGGTCCTGCATGCCGGCGGATTCCAGCTGAAAAACGCCCGTGGTGCGGCCGGTCTTGATCAATTCAAAGGTCTTGCGATCATCCAGCGGAATGCGCGCGATATCCACATAGCCCGCCTCCCCCGGCTGCTTGCCGGCATTGATGGACTGCAGCGCCCAGTCGATTATGGTGAGCGTGCGCAGACCGAGAAAGTCGAACTTTACCAGACCGATGCTTTCCACATCGTTCTTGTCCAGCTGCGTGACCACGCCCGTGCCATCCGGTTCCGACAGCAGTGGACAGAAGGTTTCCAGCGGACGCGGCCCGATGACCACGCCCCCGGCGTGCTTGCCGGTGTTGCGCACGGTGCCTTCCAGCTTCAGCGCAAGATCCAGCAGCTCGCGCACCTCCTCTTCATTGTCATAACGCGCCTTGAGATCCGGCTCCTGTTCCAGTGCCTTGGTGAGCGTCATGCCCAGATCCGGCGGGATGAGCTTGGCCACGCCGTCCACCATGCCGTAAGGATGCCCGAGCACGCGGCCCACGTCGCGCACCACCGCCTTTGCAGCCATGGTGCCGAAGGTGACAATCTGCGAGACGTGATCGCGGCCATAGTGGCGCGATACATAGTCGATTACCTCGTCGCGACGCTCCATGCAGAAGTCCACGTCGAAGTCGGGCATGGAGACCCGCTCCGGGTTGAGGAAGCGTTCGAACAGCAGGTCGTATTGGATGGGATCCAGATCGGTGATTTTGAGGGAATAGGCCACCAGTGAACCCGCGCCAGAGCCACGCCCTGGCCCCACGGGAATGCCGTGATCCTTGGCCCACTGGATAAAGTCGGCAACGATGAGGAAGTAGCCGGGAAACCCCATCTGAATGATGGTATCCAGCTCGAAATGCAGGCGTTCGTAATACTGCCTGCGCTTTTCCGCGAAGGCGTTTGCGTCCAGATGCCCAAACAGAAACTGCAACCGCGCATCCAGCCCCTGCTCACACACCTGCACAAAGTATTCGTCCATGCTCATCCCATCCGGGATGGGGAAGTCGGGCAGGAAGTATTCGCCCAGATGCAGCTGCACATTGCAGCGCCGTGCCAGCTCCACTGTATTTTCCAGCGCGCCGGGCAGGTCCGCAAACAGTTCGGCCATCTCCTCGCTGCTGCGGAAATACTGCTGCTCGCTATAGCGCTTGGGCCGGTTGTCGTCATCCAGCACATGGCCGGAGTGGATGCAGGTGCGCACCTCGTGGGCATCAAAGTCCTCGGCGCTGGCGAAACGCACGTCGTTACTCGCCACTGCCGGCCAGCCGTAGCGCTCGATCACCCGCGCGCTGTCGCTGATAAAGGCCTCCTCCCCCTCGCGGCCGGTGCGCACGAACTCCAGATAGATGCGGTCGTGGAAATGCGCCTCCCACCATTCGGCCAGCGCCGCCACCTGATTCAGGCGCCCAGCCGCCAGCGCGGCAGCGATCTCGCTCTGCGGCCCCAGCAGTGCCACCAGCCCCTCGCTGTGGCGCGCCAGCTCCTCCCGGCTCACCACGGGCACCATGTCGTGCTGCACCAGACGCTGCCCTTGCAGATAACTGTGGCTGATAAGGTGGGAAAGGTTGAGATAGCCCTGCTGATCCAGACACAGCAGCGTCACCCGCGTGGGCCCGCTGGCATCAGTCTCATTTTCCAGCCAAATGTCGGCACCGATAATGGGCTTTATGCCTTCCGCCAGCGCCGCCTTGTAGAACTTGACCAGTGCAAACAGGTTACCCTGATCGGTCAGTGCAACCGCCGGCTGCCCCTTTTCCTTGGCAAGCGCCACCAGCTCCTTCACCTTGAGGGTGCTGTCGACAATGGAGTACTCGCTGTGGGTATGAAGATGAACGAAGGGCTGCATGGACCGGTTCACATCGTAAAATAGAGGCACATTTTAACACTCCATTGCCTGCAACCATGACGCAAACCGGCCCCTTCTGGCTTCCCGAATCGCCCGCCCGCTTCCCGCCCACGCACTTGGCTGCGCGGGAGCCCAGCGGCCTGCTGGCAGTGGGCGGCGATCTCACTCCGGAATGGCTGCTGGAAGCCTATCGCCACGGCATCTTTCCGTGGTTCAACGCTGATGAACCGGTACTGTGGTGGACACCCGACCCCCGCTGCGTGCTGATGACCGATCAGGTCAGGATCCGCCGCTCACTGCGCAAAGTGATGAAAAAGCCCGGCTGGCGCGTCAGCTTCGATACGGCGTTTGACCGGGTGATCCGCGCCTGCGCAAAAACACCGCGCCCCGGACAGGAAGGCACCTGGCTAAGCGAGCGCATGATCCACGCCTACACCACGCTGCATTCCCTGGGGTATGCTCACAGTGTGGAAGTCTGGTGGGAGGATGAGCTAGTGGGGGGTCTGTATGGTGTCAGTCTGGGCAAGGTCTTCTTTGGCGAATCCATGTTCAGCTGGCGACCCGACGCCTCCAAGATTGCGCTGGTACGGCTGGCGCAACAGCTGCACGGGTGGGGCTTTCGCATGATCGACTGTCAGGTGCCCACCGATCACCTTATCTCCATGGGCGCCACGCTGCTGCCACGGGCGGAATTCGAGCGTCTGCTCAACGAAGATATCAACCAGATCTTCCCGGCACGCACGTGGCAAGACAGCACAACCCCTGTCTAAGCAGTTGTCAGCGCTTGTTTTTCCTTGCCTTGTGCCATGTTGCGGGTATAATTCGCGCAGGCAAATTTCAATCAATCGAGAGACTCATGGCAAAAGAAGACGTCATTGAAATGGAAGGCACCGTCAAGGACGTGCTGCCCAACACCATGTTCCGCGTAGAACTGGACAACGGCCACGAAATCCTCGCGCACATCTCTGGCCGCATGCGCAAGAACTACATCCGCATTCTCGAAGGCGACCGTGTCCGCGTCGAGCTGACCCCCTACGATCTGACCCGCGGACGCATCGTTTACCGTGAAAAATAAGCCGTTTCGGCCGTTTTTTTAATAAAAAAGCCGCTTCGGAACGAAGCGGCTTTTTTGTGGCCGTGAAAAAGTCGGGGACCCCCCTCTTACACGGCTTCCAGAACCTCGGGCTTGAGCTTGAGTTCGCCCTTCTCAACGCCAATGCGCAGCGTACCGCCCTCTTTCAACTCACCGAAGAGGAGCATTTCTGCCAACGGCTGCTTGAGCTTCTCGCGGATGAGCCGCTCCATGGGGCGTGCGCCCATCTGGGCATCGTAGCCGTGCTCTGCCAGCCACTGACGGGCAGCCGGGGTCACATCCAGTTTCACCTTGCGTTCGCTCAGCTGCACTTCCAGTTGCAGGATAAACTTGTCCACCACGCGGCGCATGGCCTCCGGTGCCAGCGGCGCGAACTGGATCACTGCATCCAGGCGGTTACGGAACTCTGGGGTAAACGCCTTTTTCAGCTCGGCGCCGAAATCACGAGTGTGATCCTGCTGCACAAAGCCCATGGTGCTGCGCGCCATCTGCTCGGCGCCCACGTTGGAGGTCATGATCAGCACCACGTTGCGGAAATCGGTCTTGCGACCATTGTTGTCCGTCAGCGTGCCGCTGTCCATCACCTGCAGCAGGATATTGAACACATCCGGATGCGCCTTTTCGATCTCGTCCAGCAGCACCACGCTGTGCGGGTGGCGGTTGACCGCCTCGGTCAGCTGGCCGCCTTCCTCGTAGCCCACATAGCCCGGCGGTGCCCCCACCAGGCGCGACACTGTGTGGCGCTCCATGTATTCGGACATGTCGAAACGGATCAACTCCACGCCCATGTGCTGCGCCAGCTGACGGGCCAGTTCGGTCTTGCCCACGCCGGTGGGCCCGGCAAAGAGGAAATTGGCGATGGGCCGGTCCGGATTCTTCAGGCCCGAACGCGCGAGCTTGATGGCAGACACCACCTGATCCACCGCGGCATCCTGCCCGAAAATGACCCGCTTCAGGTCCGGCTCCAGCGTGGCCAGCTTATCGCGCTCCTTCTGCGTAATCTGCGTCAACGGCACGCGTGCCATTTTTGCCACCACGCGCTGAATGTCCGCCACACCCACCTGTGAACGGCGGTTGGCCGCCTTCTGCAGCGCAAAACGGGCGCCGGCCTCATCGATCACGTCGATGGCCTTGTCGGGCAGATGCCGGTCCTGAATGTAGCGGGCCGACAACTCCACCGCGGCACGCAGCGCCGGCAGGGTGTATTTCACGTTATGATGCGCTTCAAACTTGTCCTTCAAGCCCTTGAGAATCTTGAAGGTATCGTCCAGCGATGGCTCCACTACGTCGATCTTCTGGAAGCGACGCGCCAGCGCACGATCCTTCTCAAAAATGGTGCGGAACTCTTCGTAGGTGGTCGCACCGATACAGCGCAGCTTGCCCGCCGCCAGCGCTGGTTTCATCAGGTTGGAGGCGTCCAACGCGCCACCCTGCACCGCCCCGGCCCCGACGATGGTGTGAATCTCGTCGATGAACAAAATGGCGTATTCCTTTTCCGCCAGTGCTTCCAGCAGCTGCTTGAAGCGCTGCTCGAAATCACCGCGGTAACGGGTACCGGCCATGAGGCTGCCCATATCAAGGCTATAGATGCGTGCGTTGCGCAGCCGCTCCGGCACTTCGCCGCGCACAATGCGCAGCGCCAGCCCTTCGGCAATGGCGGTCTTGCCCACACCCGGCTCGCCGACGAGAATCGGATTGTTCTTGCGGCGGCGGGAGAGGATCTCCAGCGTGCGCTCGATCTCCATGTCGCGGCCGATTACGGGATCGATACGCCCCTGCTCGGCTTCCAGATTGAGATCCCGCGCAAACTGGGTAAGGAAATCGGCTACGGCTTCTTCGCCTTCCGCCGGCTTGCCTTCACTCGCCTCACTCTGGCGCTTGCTGCCGCTTTCGCCCCAGAAGTCCTCCTCGCCCAGCATCTGCGCTTCAGTGGCGGTGACGCCGTGGGAAATGTAGCTGAGCACATCGGCGCGATGCACGCCGTGCTTCTCCAGGAAATAGACCGCGTAGGAATCCTGTTCGGAGAAAATGGAGGCGAGCAGATGCAACCCGTTCACTTCGGGATAGCCGTTGGTCTGCACGGTATAGATGGCGCGTTCGATCACGCGCTGCACCGCTAGCGTCGGCTGCAGCTCGAAGGATTCTTCGCCCTGTGTGCGCACCAGATCATTGGCCAGGTAGTGCTCCAGGCTCGCCTCCACATCCGCCACATCCACGCTGCAGGCGTAGATCACATCCTGCACATCGTCCAGCGACAGCAGCTCGAGCAGCACATGCTCGAGCGTGACAAACTCGTGCCCCATCTCGTGCGCGAGACTGAAGGCATTGGATAAAACTCGTTGGACGTCTTTACTTAACATACTCTTTTACTCATCGTGTAATTCGATCTGACACAGCAGCGGATGGCCGTTTTCACGGCTGAAGCGGTTAACCTGCATCATTTTGGTTTCGGCGATTTCCCGCGAGTAGATGCCGCAGACCCCCTTGCCCTGCGTATGCACCTGCCACATGATGCGGGTTGCTGCATCTTCATCATGCCCAAAAAAGCGCATCAGCACCAGCACAACGAAATCCATGGGGGTGTAATCATCGTTATAGAGAACAACCTTCCAGCGCCGCGGGGGCTTGACCCGCACCGGCACCTTTTCAAGGACGGTATCACTATCAAGGGTATAATTCGGCATGAATTCATTATAGCGAAGGCGTCAAGCCCCCTTTCCATGCAAGCGATCACGCTCGTTCTCAATGATGAGGCGGAAGCCACGTTTCGCACCCTTGGCGATATGCTGCCTGCCAAAACGCATATCCTCTCCTTTTCCCAGCTGGAAGACCCGCCCCCGACAGACACGCTGTTTATGGTGCTCAATGACGAAGAATTCAAGGAAGTCTGGCGCCGTTTTGCCGATCGGGAAATGGAGCTCGTCCCCCTCCCCTGGGATCAGAACCCGCTCACGCGCGAAGCCTTCTTTCTGCCGGACAAGGCTGAGGCGTATCTCCAACGGTTGCTGAATGATGAAGAACCCGGCACCGGAAAGCGCCAGCACCAGCTGACGGCCAACGGGCAACTGGTGCTCACCACCGCGCTGATCGGCCAGAAGCTGAGCCTGGGCGACACCTCGCTGTGGGCGCGCATGCGCCTGTTTTTCCAGGCGATGCGCTACATTCACCTGCGCCCTATGCAGCTGCAGACCGCCAATGAATCGAAAATCCGCTGCGCCTGCCTGCAGATCCGGGCGGCGGACGAGTCGCTGATGCAAAAACGTTATCCATCGCTTTGCGAACAGCAGCCCCTTACCGGGAAAATCGCGGCCCTGATCTATGCGCCGCAGAGTCTGGTCAATTTCAGCCACATTTTTCTGACGAAACTGGGTCTGCGCAAAAAATCGCGCATGCCGCCCGGCATCGGCCTGATCAAGACCCGGCGACTCAACATCAAGGCGGACTCGGGTCAATTGCCCATGGAAGTGGATGGCGAGCCCTACCTGTGCGACGATGTGACGCTGGAAATGACCGAAACCGCCTGTTGCGTCCGCACCGGCCTCCCGCTCAAGGTGGACAATACGGAAAAGGAAACCCTGCGCACCAACACCCTGCCCACCTCGCCGGAAGCCATCGAGTTTTTCAGCAAGCGGGCGCTGCCGCTGTTCCCGCTGGCCTCCGAGGAGGCCTACGCCGGACTGTTCCAGCAGGTGCGCGAAAGCGCCCGCTTCACCTCAATCTATGGCGTCATGCTGACTCTCAGCGTGCTCATGGCGGCGCTGGGACTGTTTCAAAACTCGAGCCCCGTCATTATCGGCGCCATGATTCTCGCCCCGCTGATGGCGCCGATCGTGTCGCTGTCGCTGGGCCTGGTGCGCCTCGACCGCAGCCTGCTGCGCGACAGCCTGCGCACGGTGGTACTGAGCATCCTGCTGTCGCTGGGCCTTGCAGCGGTATTCGCCTGGCTGATGCCGGTCGCCAACATGACCGAGCAGATGGCCAGCCGCATCCATCCCACCCTGCTGGATCTGGGAGTCGCCATCGTTTCCGGTCTGGCGGCGGCCTACGCCTACAGTCGTGAGGAAGTGGCCAAGAGCCTCGCCGGCGTTGCCATCGCCGTCGCACTGGTGCCGCCGCTGACCGTCTCCGGCATCGGCATCGGTTGGGGCGATCTGCACATGTTCTGGGGGGCGATGCTGCTGTTTCTAACCAACCTGGTGGGTATTCTCGCTGCCGCCGGTGTGCTGTTTTTCGTGCTGGGCTTTTCCTCCCTGCGCACAGCCAAAACAGCCTTTGTTTACAAGCTGCTGCTACTCACGCTTATTACCATTCCGTTGTGGTTCTCCACACATATCTACATTCAGGAACAACGCATCTACCAGCGTCTCGAAAACCTCGCGCATCTTGGATACCGCAGCTATCAGCTGCCGCTGCAAGTGGTGGATGTCAGCAGGATCAACGGAAGGCCGGTGGCCACGGTGCGGGTGACCATACCAGCCGAAGCGGATGAGAGCGCCCGGGAGAGGCTGGTCGAATTTCTGAAGAAACGTCTGGGCAATGATGTGCACCTGATTCTGGAATATCGCACCTTCTATCCCGCCAGCTCCGATGAAACGCAGAATCAATAGAAGGCAGCAAGCCTGCATAGAGGGACAGCGGCCGAATTGCGCCCTCTGACCCGTCGCGGCATTTTACCGCCCACAAACAAAAAGCCCCGCACGAGGCGGGGCCAGTCTTGATACGCTTTCTGCGAAATCAGTCATCCATGTGCCGGATCACTTCCTCGCCGAAACCGGAACAGGACACCTCCCGGGCACCCTCCATCAGACGGGCCAGATCGTAGGTGACGGTCTTGGCCTGAATGGCCCCTTCCATGCCCTTGATGATCAGGTCGGCCGCATCGTTCCAGCCCATGTGGCGCAGCATCATCTCGGCAGAAAGGATCAGTGAACCCGGGTTCACCTTGTCCTGACCGGCATACTTGGGCGCCGTACCGTGGGTCGCCTCGAACATGGCGACAGTGTCGGACAGGTTCGCGCCCGGTGCAATGCCGATACCGCCCACCTGCGCAGCCAGTGCGTCGGAAATATAGTCGCCGTTCAGGTTCAGGGTAGCGATCACGCTGTATTCCGCCGGGCGCAGCAGGATCTGCTGCAGGAAAGCGTCGGCGATGACATCCTTCACCACGATTTCCTTGCCGGTATTGGGGTTCTTGAAGCTGCACCACGGCCCGCCATCGATCTCTTTGGCGCCGAACTCTTCCCTGGCCAGCTCATAGCCCCACTCCTTGAAGGCGCCTTCGGTGAACTTCATGATGTTGCCCTTGTGCACGAGGGTCACGGAATCGCGATCCTGATCAATGGCATACAGGATGGCCTTACGCACCAGACGCTTGGTTCCCTCTTCGGACACCGGCTTGATGCCTATACCGGAGGTTTCCGGAAAGCGGATCTTGTCCACGCCCATATCATTCTGCAGGAAGTCGATCACCTTCTTCGCTTCCGGCGTGCCCGCTTTCCATTCGATGCCGGCGTAGATGTCTTCGGAATTTTCACGGAAAATCACCATGTCCACCAGCTCGGGGTGTTTCACCGGCGATGGCGTGCCATTGAAATAGCGCACCGGGCGCTGACACACATACAAGTCCAGATTCTGGCGCAGCGCCACGTTGAGGGAGCGAATGCCGCCACCGACCGGCGTGGTCAGTGGCCCCTTGATGGAGACTACGTAGTCCCTGACCGCTTCTAGCGTTTCCTCCGGCAGCCACACGTCCGGGCCATACACTTTGGTCGCCTTCTCGCCGGCATAGATTTCCATCCAGGCGATCTTGCGCTCGCCGCCACTGGCCTTTTCCACTGCAGCGTCCACCACGCGCTTCATCACCGGGGTAATGTCCACACCGATGCCATCGCCTTCGATGTAAGGGATGATCGGATTGCTGGGCACATTCAGGGAGTGGTCGGGATTAACGGTAATTTTTTCGCCTTCTGCAGGCACGACAATTTTTTCGAACGCCATGAAACGGCTCCTGTGAGTGTTAAAATTACGGCACATTTTAACATAGCGGGCCTCCCTCCCATGTCGCGCCTCATCCTGTTCAACAAGCCCTACGGCGTGCTCAGCCAGTTCACCGATGCCAACGGACGCCCCACGCTCAAGGACTACATTCCGGCAGAAGGCGTCTATCCGGCCGGACGCCTGGATCGGGACTCCGAAGGCCTGCTGCTGCTCACCGACGACGGCCGCCTGCAACAGCGCATCGCGCATCCACGCAACAAGCTGGAAAAGACCTATTGGGTGCAGGTGGAAGGCGCTCCGAGCGATGCAGATCTTGCGCCGCTGCACCGCGGGATTACACTCAAGGATGGGCCCACCCGGCCGGCGAAAGTCAAAATCATTGAACCGCCCGACCTGTGGCCGCGCAACCCGCCCGTGCGCTATCGCAAGCGCGTGCCCGATACCTGGCTTGAAATTCGCATCAGCGAGGGGCGCAACCGTCAGGTGCGCCGCATGACCGCCGCCATCGGCTTTCCGACGCTGCGGCTGGTGCGCGTTAAAATAGGCCGCTGGCGTTTGGGAAAGCTGCAGCCAGGAGAATGGCTGGAAATGGAGGTGTAGGATGCAGGTGATTGAAATTGAAGTAAAAGATGAATTGAAAGGAAAGGTCATCCACCTTCTCGAAGCCTTGCAAACCAATCTCATTGAGCACTTTACCCTGCTCGATGAGCAACATGAAAATAACCTGTATCTGGAAGGGGTAGAAAAAACGCTTCGAGAGTGGAATAGTCAAGAAAATGAGCAAGCCTATGCGGACCTATGAACCTTTTTCCACTGTAGTAGCCCTCTTTCCTTTTACTGATCGATCCGCTCACAAGAAGCGGTCCGCTGTCGTTCTGTCATCACGTACCTTTCAACAGGAAACCAATAGCTGCACCTGCGCAATGATTACTTCCGTCCCCTATGACTGGCCTGGTGATATACAACTATCAGATCCTGCCTGTGCGGGTCTATCTATACAAAGCAAGGTAAGATTAAAGTTTTTCACACTGGATCTGAACTTGACCCTCCGGCCGCTGGGTCACCTCTGCGAGGCAGACCGAAACAACCTGATTGCCAATCTTGCCACATACTGCTCACTGGAGCCTGCCTCATGAAAGTTATCGTTGGCCTGTCCGGCGGCGTGGATTCCGCTGTCAGTGCGCTGTTGCTCAAGCAGCAGGGCTATGAGGTGGAAGGCCTGTTCATGAAAAACTGGGAAGGCGACGACACCGACGACTACTGCCCGGCCCGCGAGGACCTGGAAGATGTCATGCGCGTGTGTGATCTGCTCGGCATCGAGCTGCACGTGCGCAATTTCGCGCAGGAATACTGGGAGCGGGTGTTTACCTACTTTCTGGACGAATACCGCGCCGGCCGCACCCCTAACCCCGACATCCTCTGCAACAAGGAGGTCAAGTTCAAGGCCTTTCTGGAGGAAGCGCTGCGGCTGGGTGCGGACAAAATCGCCATGGGCCACTACGCGCGCAATGCTGCCGACGACCACGGCCAGTGGCACCTGCTGAAAGGCGTGGACGCCAACAAGGATCAGACCTACTTTCTCTACACCCTGCAACAGCACCAGCTGGAAAAGAGCCTCTTTCCCATCGGTGCGCTGGAAAAGCCGCGCGTGCGCGAAATCGCCGCGGAACACAAGCTGCCCGTTGCCACCAAGAAGGATTCCACCGGCATCTGCTTCATCGGCGAGCGCAAGTTCCGCGACTTTCTGCAGCGCTATCTGCCTGCGCAGCCTGGCGAGATGGTCACCCCCGACGGGGAAGTGGTCGGCACCCATCAGGGGCTGATGTACTACACCTTCGGACAGCGCAAGGGGCTGGGCATCGGCGGCGGCCACGGCAGCGACAACCGCCCCTGGTTCGCTGCCGAAAAGGATCTGGAAAACAACCGCCTGATTGTCGTGCAGGGGGACGACCATCCTCTGCTGTATCATCAGGCCCTCACCGCCAGCCAGTTGCACTGGAGCGCGGGCGAGCGCCCGAAAATCTCGGATCTGAAGGCCAAGATCCGCTACCGGCAGACCGAGCAACCCTGCCGCATTGTGGGCGAAGACAATGACCGCATTGCCGTGGTCTTTGACGAACCGCAACGCGCCGTCACGCCCGGGCAGTCCATCGTCTTCTATGCAGGCGACGAGTGCCTCGGCGGCGGGATAATCGAACAGCGCTTTCAAACCGAACATGAACTGGAGCAACATCTGTGAGCCGCTATACCGATACCGACCGCACCCTCGCCTTTGCCGGCATCTATCAGGCAGCCAAGCTGGTTCACGACCTGGCCAGCACCGGGCAGTGCGATGAAAAGGCGTTGCAAAGCACGCTCGACAGCCTGTTCGTCACCCAGCCAGATAAGGTGCTCGATGTGTGGGGCGGCGAGCTGGAGAATCTGCGCATTGGCATCGAAACCCTTGTCAGCCAGATGATGGGCAGCAGTCGCAATCTCTACATTACGCAATACGTACTCGGGCTGGTAGTGCTGGCAGACAAGCTGCAGAAATCCCCCGAACACCTCAATGCCCTGAGCGACGTTATTGAAGAAGCACAACGGCAGAAGGAACGCTTTGGTGAAGACCATCCAACCGTAATTAATACGCTGGCCAAAGCCTATCAGGAACACGTGAGCCCGCTGGGGCCGCGCATTATGGTGAAAGGGCTGCCAGAACACCTCAACGCGTCCGGCATGGCCGAGAAAATCCGCGCACTGCTGCTGGCCGGCGTGCGTGCGGCCATTCTGTGGTACCAGACCGGCGGCAGCCGCTGGCAACTGCTGTGGAAACGCCGCAGCTACCTGCGCGAAGCACAACGCCTGCTACAGCAGCTGCCGCAGAAGCCCCTGTTCCGCGGTCAGGCCTGAAGACACGGCAAAACACTGCGCGGATATACTCTCCTTATTGACGCAGCCTGCCCATCTTTTCAGCCCGGGCCAAATCGGGAAATGCTTGCTTGAGAGGCTACGGCTCACCATTCAATCAGACAAGATCAAATGGCGCCCGCACACTGACTACTCGGCAGTCTCACCGAGCAAGTCGATATCCGCCAGCTGTTTGAGCTGCTGATACTGGGCATCCGTCAGGCGGATATCCAGAATCGGTGCGCCGGTTTGATCAAAGTGCTCGTCCAGCACCTCCCCCAGCTGATACAGCTGCGCACGCAGCTTGCCGGCGGTGACCGGCAGCCTGACCTGCACGCGGTGAAAGCGCCCCTTGAAATGGCTGGCCACCGCCTGCTGCAGCAGGTCAAGACCGGCACCGGTCCTGGCAGAAATCCATACCCGAGCTGCACACCCCTCTTCGTCCCAGTCGATATGCGCTTCGACGGGTGGCTGCAAGCGATCGATCTTGTTCATGACCAGCAGTTGCGGCACATCTTCCGCGCCAACTTCGGCAATCACCTGCTGCACGTCCGCCATCTTTTCCTCCCTCAGCGGATCGGAGGCATCCACCAGATGGATCAGCAGGTCCGCTTCGCGGGTCTCTTCCAACGTTGAGCGAAAGGCCGCCACCAGATCGTGGGGAATGTGGCGAATGAAGCCCACGGTGTCGGCAAAGATCACCGGCCCGGCCCCGGGTAGATGAACGCGACGCAAAGTAGCATCCAGCGTGGCGAACAGGCGGTCTTCCGCATACACCTCGGCGGTGGTCAGGGCGTTGAACAGGGTGGACTTGCCCGCATTGGTATAGCCCACGATGGTGATGGTGGGCAGGTCGGTTTTCTTGCGTGAACGCCGACCCAACTCTCGCTGGGCACGCGCCTTTTCGATGCGCTTTTCCAGCTGCTTGATGCGATCGCGCAGCAGGCGGCGGTCGGTTTCCAGCTGGGTTTCCCCCGGGCCGCGCAGACCGATGCCGCCCTTCTGCCGCTCCAGGTGACTCCAGCCGCGAACAAGGCGGGTAGACATGTGCTTGAGCTGGGCCAGCTCCACCTGCAGCTTGCCCTCGTGGGAGCGGGCCCGCTGCGCAAAGATGTCCAGTATCAGCCCGACGCGATCCAGCACCCGTGCCTGCACCAGCCGCTCCAGATTGCGCTCCTGCGCGGGGGACAAGGCATGGTTGACGATGACCACGTCGGCTTCGCAGGCGGCGACGGCATCGGCGATTTCCTGCGCCTTGCCACTGCCCACGAAGTACTTGGGATCGGGGCGGTCGCGGCGGGTGGTAATCAACGTGCACACGTCCGCGCCGGCGGAGTCCACCAGTTCGCGGAACTCCTCCAGCCCCTCCTGATCGTCCTGTTGGGAAAAATCGACATGCACCAAAACCGCCCGCTCCAGCTCGCGCTGCGGTTTGATGCGATCAAACAGATCGGTCATGGCGACCGATCAGCTTTCGTCAGGGAAGGGCTCGGCTTTTTCCGAGGCGGCGATCATTTCGCCCAGATTGAAGGACTGCGGGTCACGGCTGGGAACCACCGTGGAAATGGCGTGCTTGTAAACCATCTGGGTGACGTTGCTTTTCAGCACCACCACAAACTGATCGAAGGAATCCACCCGCCCCTGCAGCTTGACGCCGTTGACAAGGTAGATGGAAACCGGAATATGCTCCTTGCGCAGAGCATTCAGGTATGGATCCTGAATCGGCAGGGCCTTGGCCATTGTTTATCACTCCCAAAAACGAAAATGTGATTTATTTTATTATTTTTTACCCATGCAGGGCGTGTATCGCTAATCTTACTTGATCAAATCCGGCGGCGCAAAAATCGCGCTGCAAAAAAGTCGGGGACCCCCTTTATTTCTGGTTAAAACGCGCATCGATATCAAAGCCATAGGCCATGCGCTTGCGCGGCTGCCACGGCCGATCGAAGGCAAAGCGGCAGTCATCCACGCAGGCGCCCTGCAGATCCAGCCAGCGCCACCAGGTTTCATAGAGGCGGTCGGCCAGGTAGGGCCTGTCATGGTTCTGCGCCAGTCCACGCACCACATCAGACAGCGCCTGTTTCAGGCCATCGCTGTGCCAGAACAGCACCGGAATGGTAAACATGGGCAAGGTCGGGTTGTCGGGCGTATGTCCATTAAGGCGCGCGGTTTCATACACCTCCTCGCCGTGGTCGCTGAACAGCATCCAGCCCGCCAGCGTATCTGGTTCAACCCGTTGCTGCAGCTGATCCAGCATGCGCGTCACCACCCAGTCGGTATAGAGAATGCTGTTGTCGTATTCATTGACCTTGCGGATTTCCCACGGCAGAAGATCTGGACTCACCAATTGGGGCGGGGTGTCCTTGAAACGGTCAAATTCAGGCGGGTAGCGGTTGGCATACTGCAGGTGCGATCCCATCAGATGTACAAATATCAGCTTGTTGGGTGCCGGATCCTCCAGCGCCTGAACCACATCCTCCAGCAGCAGGCCGTCGTAGCGGTGTGCCGCCACGCCCGCCACCTTGCGGGTCATGAAGGCGGGGTGATCCACGGTATCGGCGATCAGCTGCGTGGGGATGCGAAACGGCTGCTGGTTGGACAGCCAGAACACCTTGTAACCGGCACGCCGCGCCTGATTGGCAATCGCCAGCGCATGTTGGTAATTGCGTTCTGGATGTTCCCAGCCTTGGGGAAACAGATCCGCCATCAATGCCGGACGCGTCTGCACAAAGGGGGCCGCCACATCGCGGAAGATGGTCAGCTGGGCCTTGCGCGCGTCCAGCTGCGGCGTCGTTGCCCGGGGATAGCCATACAGCGACATGTGGCTGCGCGTCATCGCCTCGCCAATGACGATCACATAGGTATGACGCTTTTCGGGATGCTTGAGTGCCACAGGCGTGGTGTCCCGTTGTGCCAGCGCACGGTATTCCGCCACAGCCTTGTCAAAGTTCTCCGCATTTATGGCATAGGTGGGCATGATGCCCAGCAGGCCCGGCACAATGTCGTAGAAACGGTGCTGCACCACCATCTGCTGCAGGGCAAACGCCAGCACCAGCACACCCAGTCCCGTCACCACCTTGTGGACGCGCGTCAACCGTTGCGGTAATTGCGCCTTGATGCCAAGCACAATGAATCCGCCCAGATAGACGAGTGCAATCAGCAACGAATCCCAGTGCAGATAGGCAGTGAACAGCTCGCTCGCCTCGCCGACATCCGTATTGAAGATGGCGTCCATGGTACTGGTGCTGAAAACGCCTCCGAAAAAGTAGGCGTAAAAAATGTCAGCCATTCCTGTGATCACAAACGGCAGCAGCAGCAGAAAACCGACCCAGCGGCGGCGCGTCAGCCACACCAGCGCGGTGATGGCCACGTACCATCCAAGGCGACTGTTCAGTTCCGACTCACGAATGAAATCGGAGTAAGCCACCTCGAACAGATAGGGCACAAACAGCACCCAAGCGGACCAAAAACAGATAGACAAAATAATAGACTGAAGTTTATTTTTCATGTAATGCATTATTCTTTGAGTAGTGTTCCATGACCCTTTTCACCTGCACATCCAGCGGCAGCGTATAGGGATCCAGCTGCATCAGATCGGCCTCCTTGCGCAGCCAGGTCAGCTGCCGCTTGGCCAGTTGACGCGTGGCGACTATGCCCTTCTGGCGCATGGTTTCCCAGTCGTACTCGCCCGCCAGATAACGCCACATCTGCCGATAGCCCACAGCTCGAATCGACGGCAACTCCGGGTGCAAATCGCCACGCTGGTACAGCGCCCGCACTTCATCATCAAAACCCTGCTGGAGCATGGCATCGAAACGCTGCTCGATCATGGCGTGCAGCCGGCCTCGATCCTCTGGAACAAGACCTATCTTGATCAGCTTGAGCACATGGTTTACCTGGGTCGTTTTCCGCTGCAGTTCACTCAAGGGGCGACCGGTCAGTTCATACACCTCCAGTGCACGGATCAAACGCTGAGGGTCGCTCGGACGAATACGCGCCGCCGCCTCGGGATCCACCTGCTGCAGTTGGCGATGCAGGCTCTCCGGTGCTGTCTCCCATTGCTGCTGCAGCCTTTGGCGCACACTCGCATCGGCTTCAGGAAGCGCTGCAAGACCTTTTTGCAAGGCATTGAAATACATCATGGTTCCGCCCACGAGAAGCGGCGTCCTTCCGCGTGAAATAATTTCGTTAACCAGTCGCGCCACATCATCCACAAAGCGGCTAGCGGAATAGACTTCGGCCGGGTCAAGGATATCGATCAGGTGATGCGGCACCCGCGCCCGTTCCTCAGGCGTGGGCTTGGCGGTGCCGATATCCATGCCCCGATAGATCAGCGCCGAATCGACACTGATGATTTCCACCGGCAGCTGCTCGGCCAGCGCCAGCGCCAGCCGGGTCTTGCCACTGGCGGTTGGCCCCATGATGGTCGGAACGTGAATGCGCGTCACCTACTGCCCCCGCATGAACAGCCGGTCCAGCTGCTGCATGTCCAGCTGCACCCACGTGGGGCGCCCGTGGTTGCACTGATCGGCACGCAGCGTGGCCTCCATGTCGCGCAGCAGCTGATTCATTTCATCCAGCGTCAAGCGACGGTTGGCACGCACGCTGCCATGACAGGCCATGCTGGAGAGAATGGCATGGATGCGCCGCTCCACCTCGCCACTGTTGCCTGCCGCGTGCAACTCGGCCAGCACGTCCCGCACCAGTGCCTCGGCCGGTGCCTTGCTCAGCAGTGCCGGCACGGCATTGATACGCAGCTGCTGCGGCCCCGCTGCCTCGATCTCGAAGCCCCAGCGGGTGAAATGAGCCTGATACGCTTCCCATGTATGCAGCTCCTGGACGGAGACAGGCATCATCACCGGCACCAGCAGCGGCTGGCTGATAATGCCCTGCTCGGCATACTGCTGCTTGAGCCGTTCATAGACGATCCTTTCGTGCGCGGCATGCATGTCCACCAGCACCATGCCCTGAGCATTTTCCGCCACAATAAACACGCCATGCAGCTGCGCTCTGGCGAACCCCAGCGGCGGCATGTCCGTTGCAGACTCGGTATCCGCAACCGCAGCCGCCTCATAACGCGGTGACGGCTCGCGTACACCTCCATCAGCCTGAGGCGCCTGAAACGCCAGCGCCGCCTGCCAACTGGCTGGATTTGCTGAGGCCTTTAGCAGCGGCTGTGGTTTCGTCCATGTGGTCTCTGCTGCGGCTTCACCAGTCGCTGGCATGTCATTCGTTGTTGGGCGCGATTCAATGGGGGTGGCGATGGCATCCTTCAGGCTGCGACGCACAAAGTCGTACACCCAGCGCGCCTCGGCAAAACGCACTTCAGACTTGGCCGGATGCACGTTCACATCCACCTGCTCGGGCGGTAGCTCCAGAAACAGCACATACGCCGGCTGACGGCCGTGATAGAGGGTGTCCGCGTAGGCTTGGCGCACTGCATGGACCAGCAGTTTGTCGCGCACCATGCGGCCATTGACGTAAAAATACTGCATGTCAGCCTGGGCGCGATTGAAGGTGGGACGCGCCATCCAGCCCCGCAGGCGCAGGGGGCCCGACTCGAATTCCACCGCCAGCGCCGCCTCCACGAAGCCCTTGCCCAGCAGCATCTCCAGCCTGCGCAACTGACCCGCCTCGTCCTGCACCGGTCGCAGCTGATGCACCGTCTTGCCGTTGTGCTGCAGGGTAAACTGCACACTCGGCCAAGCCAGCGCCATGCGCCGCACCAGCTCATCGATATGACCGAATTCGGTACGCGGCGCCTTGAGGAACTTCCGCCGCGCCGGCACGTTGAAAAACAGATCCTTAACCTCGATGCGCGTACCCACCGGTATGGCCACTGGTGCCGGCTCAGTCCAGTGCGTTGCCCCGTCACTGGCGATGCGCCAGCCCGTCGCCTCCTCTGCGGTGCGTGAGGCCAGCTCAAAGCGGGAAACGGCACTGATGCTGGCCAGCGCCTCGCCGCGAAAGCCCAGGGTATGAATGCGATGCAGATCCTCTGCCGTGACAATCTTGCTGGTGGCATGGCGGCATACGGCCAGCGGCAGCTCGTCCTTGGGGATGCCGTGCCCATTGTCATGCACCGCAATGCGACGGATGCCGCCCTCTTCCACGTGAATGTCGAGACGGTCGGCCCCGGCATCCAAGGCATTTTCGAGCAGTTCCTTGACGACAGAGGCGGGACGCTCCACCACCTCGCCCGCCGCAATCTGGCTGGCAAGCTGGTCCGGGAGCAGGTGGATGGCGGTTCGAGATGACATGGCCGCTATTATAGCGGCCTATAGGAACGGACTCAGTTGAGCGCGGCAACCACCTTGTCCTTGAGCGGCACGCGCAGGCGCATGCCAGCATAGAGACGGTCTGCCCGCTTGATGCGATTCAGGCGCTTGAGCGTGCGCACGTCGGTGCCGAAACGCTGGGCGATTTCAGAGAGAGTGTCGCCGGAACGCACTCTGTATTTCACGAACAGGGTTTCACCCCAGTGCGGCTGGTCAGCACGGTTGCGGGCATAGATGGCAATGCCCTGCGCCAATGCCGCGGCAAAGCGCTGCTGGAAGCGACGCGAACGCAGATTGGCGACATCATGCGGGTTGGAGATGAAAGCCGTTTCCACCAGAATGGAGGGCATGTCCAGCTGGCGCAACACCGCAAAGTTGGCAGACTGCACCGACAGCTTGTGCATGCGCACCTTGCGTGCCAGCTGCTTGAGTATGGTTTTCGCCAGACCACGGCTCGCCTGCAGGTTGGCCTTGCGGGTCAGATCACCCAGGATATAGGCCACCTTCTTGGGCGACTGCTGCGCATGCACAAACAGGCTGCCGTTTTCGCTGCGCTCCAGCGCCCGGTTCAGGGCAGTAGTGGCACCACGCTCGTTGAGCACGTAGATGGAGCCACCACGCACGCTGCGATCATCCGGAAAGGCATCGGCGTGCAGTGAGATGAACAGATCGGCATTCTTCTCCTTGGCGATACGCGGACGCTCGTTCAGGGAAATGAAGTAGTCTCCGTCGCGTATCAGTACGGCACGCATATTGGGCAGCTTGTCGATTTCCCGCTTCAGCTGACGCGCCAGCGCCAGAGTCAGATCTTTCTCTTTCACCCCGCCAACCCCTATAGCACCGGTATCCTTGCCGCCATGCCCGGCATCGATGGCCACAATCACCTTCCGGTCATCCAGCGGACGGCGCGTGTACTTGAGAATCTCTTCCTGCAGCTGTTTCTGCTCGGCGGTAAGCCTGGCAGGCTGCTTCTTGTTAACAGTGTACTTCTTCGCATTGTGCGCAACGGTTTTGGTCTTTTTCACCGGCTTGCGGACGAGCGGCGTTTTTTTATCAGCCCTGCTGACCGTTTTGGCAGGCTTATGGGAGGCCACCCTTTTCACCACTGGCTTTAAGGACGTGCGCTTGGCCAGCTTGCGTGCCGGTGCCCTGGCAGATGTTTTTCGCGCAACCGCCGCCGGTTCCACAATATCGACAACGAGACGCTGTGCCACACCGCGGCCCTTGGGGCCGAGCGCGAAATACTTGAAACGCTTGTCGCCCTTCAGGTCGAATACCACGATCAGGTCACGCTTGTTGCGGCCAATGCGAATACGCTTAATACGCTTGTCTTTCAATATCTGGCGTGTAAAGGGAAGATGACGACCTGCATTTTTAAGGCGGACAACAACACGATTGGGTTTATAAAGGGGAAAAACCTGAAAGTCGGTGCGCTCGCTCAAGTCCAGCACCACCCGTGTGGCTTCGGCAGAATGTCCCGTACGAACATCAATCAAGCGTGCATGGCTTTGTGTCACCCACAACGTCAGGGCAAGAATGAGCCACACCCTCCAGATGACGGCGTAAATAGTTTTTTCGCCTTTCATGGCATTTCGTCCCTTGTGTAATGTAACACCCAATCGGATTGGGTCGGTTTTCAAGAGACGTCAAACAAGTTCCATGCCAATTTGAACAGTAAACAGGCGACACTGCTCGCCGCACACCTGTCCTGACACGGTGATGTCTGCATCCGGCAGCACCCCGGCCCCCTTTTCCGGCCACTCCACAATGTGCAGGCACGGCGGCTGCAGCAGATCGCGCAGCCCCACATACTCCAGTTCTTCCGGCTCGCACAGGCGATAGAGATCCCAGTGGTAAACGGGGCCGTATGATGTGTCATAGCGTTCGAACAGCGTATAGGTAGGGCTCTTTACGCGCGCGTCGGGGAGCAAAGCCTGAATGAGCGCACGGGCAAAGAAGGTCTTGCCCGTGCCAAGATCGCCATACAGTGCCAGCACGGTGCCCTTTTCAAAGGCGCGATGTTCCACCAGGCAGTGCGCCAGCCGCTCGGCCAACGCGCGCGTGGCTGCTTCGTCTTCACAGCGCACCGGATGATTGAAGCTACAATGCTGACTCATGAACGACACCGCCCGCCTGAAGGAATCTATTCGTGCCGAAGCGCAACGCCTCGGCTTTGCTGACTGCGGTGTGACCCACACCGATCTGTCAGCCTATGAAGCATCCTATTTTAACTGGCTGGGACAGCACTTCCATGGCGAAATGGAATACATGGCACGCCACGGACTCAAGCGCACCCGCCCGAATCTGCTGGTGCCAGGCACACAGAGCATTATCAGCGTGCGCATGAACTACTACGACTGCGACAGTGAAAACCCGCTGGCGCAACTGCAGCGTGGCGACCATGCCTATATCTCTCGCTATGCGCTGGGACGCGACTACCACAAGCTGATTCGCAACCGCCTCAAGAATCTGGTCGCCTTTATCGAGAAAGCGGTGGGCCCCTTCAACTACCGCATCTTTACCGATTCGGCGCCGGTACTGGAGCGCCCCATCGCCCGCGAAGCCGGGCTCGGCTTCATCGGCAAGAACTCGCTGGTGATCCATCCCCGGGCCGGCAGCTGGTTCTTTCTCGGCGAAATCTACACGGATTTGCAGCTGCCGCCGGATCCCTGTTTCGAAAAGCAGGGCTGCGGTCCCTGCACCGCCTGCCTGGATGCCTGCCCCACGGGCGCCATTGTGGCAGACGGCGTGGTGGATGCGCGCCGCTGCATCTCCTACCTCACCATCGAACACCCAGGCGCCATTCCCGAAGATCTGCGCCCACTTATTGGCAACCGCATCTACGGCTGCGACGACTGCCAGCTGGTGTGCCCCTGGAACCGCTTCGCCGAACCCAACCGGGAAACCGATTTCAAGCCGCGCCACGCGCTGGATCGCGCCACCCTGCTGGAACTGTGGCAGTGGAGCGAGACAGACTTTCTGGAACGCTTCGCGGGCTCCCCCATCCGCCGTATCGGCTTTGAACGCTGGCAGCGCAATCTGGCCGTGGCGCTGGGCAATGCACCGGCATCAGACGCTGTAGTGGCCGCGCTGGGGGCAAAAAAACCGCAAATCAGCTCTAAAATGGTGCTGGAACACGTGCACTGGGCACTGGCGCAGCAGCGCGAAAAACGGCACCGCAAAAAAGTCGGGGACCCCCCTCTTCTGGTCGGTCGCAAGGCCTATTTACCCCGGCGCTGCAAAGAGAAGCTGGTCAAAAGGGAAGAGTGAACGGGTATGTCAGGATGTACTCAAAGCCGGTCAAAAATTGAACCGGCGTCGGCACTGAACAGCTTGTTGTAGAGCCGGGCGGCGTACACATTGCTCATGCCGGCGATGTAGTCGCACACCACGCGCCGTTTCGCCCGTTCGGTTTCCGCCTGCTCGAAACGCGCAAAGGTATTGCGCGGCAGCAGACGATCCGCATTGCCCCACAACGCCTTGAACAGATTCAGCACGATCAGCTGCCCCTTGTACTCCAGCCCCTTCACTTCCGGCAGGGTGATCACCCACTTGAACACAAAGCGTTTCAGCAGGTCCAGCACCGCGGCCGCCTCAGGACGCAGCCGCGCCTGATAGCGCAGCAGCGGATGCTCATAGTCCGGATTCTCCACCACCTCGACCGCCTCGATCATCATGCCCACCATCAGGCTGATGGCGCGCTTGCGCGGGCGGGAACGACCGGAGAAGAGCCAGTCGTCCATTTCCGGCGTCCACATGCCCGCCGCGCGAAAGGCATCGGTCTGTACCACCTCGTCTTCCCACGCCTCGCGGCTGATCATGTTCATGGCCAGCGCATCCTCCAGATCATGGATGCCATAGGCAATATCATCCGCCAGATCCATAATGGTGGTGTCAAACGCCTTGTCACGGGTGAACTGCTGTTCACTCACGCGCTCGATGCGGGTAAAGCGTTCTCGGTCCGACGGGCTGAACGGCGCCAGCACCCACTCGAACTCGGGCTTTTCATCCAGAAAGATGGATTTGGGCGGCTGGTAGTGGTTGGGGTTGAGCGTCAGGTAATCCTGCGCGTCCGGCTCCGCCATGGCGGTCTTGAAGGGTTCGTAACAGCAGACGATTTCGTCGTAGATGACCGGATACTTGAGCACCCCCAGGGTGGCACGGCGCGACAGATTGATGCCATTTTCCGCCGTGTATTCGCCCAGCTTGGTCAGAATGCGCAGGGTCTGCGCATTGCCCTCGAAACCGCCGTGCCTGCGCATCATGTAGTTGAGCGCCATCTCCCCGCCGTGACCGAACGGCGGGTGCCCAAGATCGTGGGCCAGACAAATGGCCTCAATCAGAAACAGGTTGGGCAGCCATTCATGCCACGGCTGCCCCTCACCGCTGATGGAGAGTTGCTCCACCAGACCCGAGCCGATCTGCGCCACCTCCATGGAGTGGGTCAGCCTCGTGCGGTAAAAATCGCTCTCGTGCAGCCCCAGCACCTGGGTTTTTGACTGCAGGCGCCGGAACGACGCAGAGTGAATGATGCGCGCACGGTCGCGCTGATACACCACACGGGCGGGCTTGGGCGGCTGACCGCTGAGAAAATCGGTATATCGCTCCGCCCACTCGGGCGCATCGGGGTGTGGCTGCATGCTAAAATTTCCGCAATTTCAATGTCACCGATTATAAGGAATCCCACGGTTATGAAAACCTCTCGTTTCCTGCTGGCCACCACCCGCGAAGTGCCCGCAGACGCTCAGGTCATCTCCCACCAGCTGATGCTGCGCGCCGGCATGATCCGCCGCCTCGCCTCCGGTCTCTACACCTGGCTGCCGCTGGGGCTGCGCGTATTGCGCAAGGTGGAGCGCATCATTCGCGAGGAAATGGACGCCTCCGGTGCCCAGGAAGTGCTCATGCCCGTGGTGCAGCCGGCCGAACTGTGGCAGGAGTCAGGTCGCTGGGACGACTATGGCCCGGAGCTGCTGCGCTTCAAGGACCGTCATCAGCGTGATTTCGTGCTGGGGCCCACCCACGAGGAGGTCATTACCGACCTGGTGCGCCGCGAAATCCGCAGCTACAAGCAGCTGCCGGCCAATTTCTATCAGATTCAGACCAAATTCCGTGACGAGATCCGCCCCCGCTTCGGCGTGATGCGTGCACGTGAGTTCCTGATGAAGGATGCCTACTCCTTCCATCTGGACCGCGACTCGCTGGCAGAGACCTATCAGGTGATGTACGACACTTACAGCCGCATCTTCAGCCGCATGGGGCTGGATTTCCGCCCCGTTCTGGCCGACACGGGCAGCATTGGCGGCGATGCCAGCCATGAATTCCACGTACTGGCCAACTCCGGCGAAGACGCCATCGCCTTCTCCACCGAAAGCGACTATGCCGCCAACGTGGAACTGGCGGAAGCCGTTGCGCCTGCGGTGGAACGCCCGGCGCCCTCAAAGCCGCTGGAAAAGGTGCATACGCCCGGCGTGTACAGCATCAAGGACGTGTGCGACTATCTGAAGGTGGCGCCCACCCAGGCGCTCAAGACCCTGATCGTCCATGGCGCCAGCGAGGACGCCCCCTTTGTGGCGCTATGCCTGCGCGGTGATCACGAACTCAACGAAATCAAGGCAGAAAAGCACCCTCTCGTCGCTGCACCGCTCACCTTCGCCAGCGAAGAGGAACTGCGCAAGGTGGCTGGTGCCGGCGCCGGCTCCATCGGCCCCGTGGGGCTGAAGATCCCCGTCATCATCGATCGCAGCGCCAATGTCATGGCCGATTTCGTCTGCGGCGCCAACGAAGATGACTACCACTATACTGGCACCAACTGGGAACGCGATGCGCAGATCAGCGATGTTGCCGACCTGCGCAATGTGGTAGAAGGCGACCCTTCCCCAGACGGAAAGGGCGTGCTGCAGATCCGCCGCGGCATCGAAGTAGGCCATATCTTCCAGCTGGGAGACAAGTACTCCAAGGCGCTCAACGCCACCGTGCTCAACGAACAGGGCAAGGCAACCGTACTGCAGATGGGTTGCTACGGCATCGGCGTGAGCCGGGTGGTGGCAGCCGCCATCGAACAGAACCACGACGAGCGCGGCATTGTCTGGCCCGAGGCCATCGCCCCCTTCCAGGTGGCACTGATCCCCATGCAGCTGCACAAGTCGCCCCGCGTGCGCGAAGCGGCTGAAAAGCTGTATGCAGACCTGCAGGCGGCGGGCATCGAAGTGCTGTTTGACGACCGTAACGAACGTCCAGGGGTCATGTTCAACGACATGGAGCTGATCGGCATCCCACACCGCCTCGTGGTGGGCGATCGCGGCCTGGACAAGGGCGTAGTGGAGTACAAGAACCGCCGCAGCGGTGAAGAGGCTGCCCTGCCGGTGGATGAAGTGGTGGAGCGCCTGCAGGCGCTGCTCGCCGAGAACTGATCAGGCGGCCCTATGGGGGCCGCCTCTTTTCTGCTCAAAAACCTGAAAGATCGGCTACTGAAGCCACTTCAGGCAGTCGCGCATCCCAAGGGATTTGGCCAGCTCATCCGGCCGAAAGGTCTGCCCTCCGATCTGCACCGGGGTGTTTTTGTCCGCGCCGGCTTTCAGCAGGCGCGGCAGTAATTGACAGTGCCCGCCGGCAACGGCCAGTGAAACCGTGGTCCAGCCACGGCGGGTCTCTCCGGTGACCGGCACCTGCTGTGCCAGCAGCCAATCAACCACGTCCAGCTGATCGTTGAACAGCGCCATATGCAGCGACGTCCAGCCCGTTCGATTATGGGCATCCAGCCGACCGCCATGCGCTGCCAGCCACTTCACAGCCTCCAGCTGACCTGACCAGGCTGCCTGCATCAGCGGGGTCTGGTCCTGATCATCCTGCACGCTCAACAACTTCGGCTCAAGTGCCTTGAGCCAGCCCAGTCGGCCGTATTCTGCAGCAGGCCAGGCGATGGTGCGCCCATAGGGCCCCACCACATCTACCGGCAGCAGTTTGCGCACTGCATCAAATGGCCAGTTGCGTTTTGCCGCCAGGGCCCACAGGGCGTACTGATCATCGGCATCCAGCAGGCTGCGATCCGCCTGTTGCAGTGCACTCAATCCCTGCTGCTGGCATGCCTGCAGCAGTGCCTTGCCCGCCGGCGTTTCCGCCCGAGCAGCGCCCAGCAATACCATGATCAACAAGCCCGTCCAGAAAAGTCGTCTCATCGCATCAGTCCCAGTGCTTCACACTCGTCGTGAGGGATCCAGCCGATGCAACTGCGCACCTTGAGCGACTGCACATTGCGCACGATGGGCATCACGGTAACGATGCCCCACAGGATCTGCCATGGCTGCCAGCCGATGGCCGACGGCTGAGCCACCCACCAGCGGTTGTTGACGCCAAAGTGGCGTGTCTTGAAGGTCAGGTGAATCAACAGCTTCCAGTATTTGCGTGCATAACGCAGCTTCAGTGCCCACCCATTCATGATGCAGGCTCCAGCAGCATTACCGGGGTATTTTCGCGGTAAACGGTGCTTCCGGCCGGCGTTTGTATTGCCTTCACCCGCGCCTTGAAGGGTGCGCGCACTTCGTAGTAGCGTTTCCATGCCTGATGCGCTTGCAATGCAGCTTGCGCGGCCTGCAGCTGTGCTTTGGCGATGGCGACTCTGGTCTGCGAGCGCTGCAGAGCCCGCGTAGCCAGAACGGTGCGATCATAAAGGTCCTGCTGCTCGGCCAGATCCCGCTGGGCATCCTCCAGCTGCGCTTTGCGCAGCGCCACTTGCGCCGCCAGCTCGGCACGGCGCGCCTTCCACATGGCCATGTCCACACGAAACAGCAGCGCACCGCGCTTGACCACATCCCCTGCCTTTACCGGCATGGCCTCGATCATGCCGGTGACCAGCGCACCGACCTTTACCGGCTCGGCAGCCAGCGTCATGGCAGCACTCAAAAGAAGTGCTGCGCCCAACAGTCCGCGTTTCATGGCTGTTTGCCTCCTATCAAATCGTCCAGTTCCTGCCAGAGCAGAGCATAGCGAAAACGCGCCTCGGCCATGCGATAGTCATATTCCGACTGCTCGATCATGGCATCCCCCAGATCGGTACGCTCTTCGTTTTCGTACAGACCCTGCTTGAGCATGTAGTTGAGGTCCACAAAGTTGCTGTAGGCCTTGAGAAACGCCAGCTCTCGGTTCATGCTGGCCAGTTGCCGCCACAGCTGCACGACGCGCTGCTGCACCGATCGCTGCGTTTGGCCCAGCTGCGCCCGCAGCTTAAGCCGCTCCGCCGCCACCTGTGCCAGGGCGGCATTCGTGGCACCGCCATCGTAGAGGGGAACATTCAGCTGTAATGCCACATTCCAGCGATCCTTGTCGATTTCGTTTTCATAATGGCGAATGCCGCCCTGTCCGACCGCCTCCAAGGTAATGGGGCTGCTCCGACGCGCCCATTGCGTCTTGTACTCAAGTGCGGCCAACTCGGTACGCAGCGCCTGCAGTGTCGCTGCCTGCTGCGTCGCCCGCGCCATCAACTTTTCCAGCGACGGCAGAGAACGTTTGAAAGGCGATAGTCTGGGTGGCTTGACGCTATCGATCAGGGCATCGGGGCGCCCCATGAGCACTGCCAGCAGCACACGCTTTTCCCGTTGACGCTTTTCCGCCTGATCCCGCTGCAGCAGCAGCTGCTGATAATCCTTTTCCTGCCGGGCCAGTTCCACATCGGAAATGGAGCCCAACGCGTGGCGATTACGCATGCGATCAAGGGTCACATAGACCACCGCCATCTTCTCATTCAGGCGGCGGTAGTCCAGATCGGCCAGAATGACGTCAAAAAAGGCGCGCATCAGTTGACGCCGGTAGCGTTGACGGGCGTCCGCTTCGCGCATTTCAACAGCCTTGCGCTGGGTTTCCAGTGCAGCATTCAGGGCACCGCTGCGATTCTGATCGTACAGCAACTGGGAGAGGTTGAGATAGAGCGTGTGATAGGCGTGGTCGTCGCCCTGAAATTCATGGCGACCCAGCGAGCCGGAGAGTGAAGCGCGCGGCGCCGTCGCCGTTTCATTGGCCTGCTGCTGGGCCGCCAGCATCGCGGAGCTGGCACGCAATAGCAAGACTTCCGGCGGCGTCTGATCGGCATGCTGCAGCACCGCCTCCAGCGTAAGCGGATCAGGCAGTGGCGGTGCTTTCGATGTCTCCGCTGCAAGTCCACTCAGACTGATCAGCCACAGCGGGAGCCACAGCAGCGGAAACCGTTTCATTTCAACTCACCCGCCTTCTTCATCCGTTTAAACCGTGCAAATTTCATTTTTTTATACCAGCCATCGCGCACGTATTCAATCATCCACAGGAACTCGTCTTTGGTGCGTGTGGGGCCGGTGTAGCGCAATACCGGCTGGCCGTTCAGATCGAAGAAGATCATCACCGGCGTGGCGCGCACACGGTATTTTTTCTCGGCCAGGGACTTCATGGTGCCTTCGGTACCATCAAAGTCCACCACCTCGGTATCGCCCTCGATATCCCAGCGAAAGGCAAGAAAGTCCTTCTTCATGGCTTCGATCACATCCGACTGGTTGAAGATGGTGATCTTCATGCGATGGCAGAAGGGACATTCGTCCATTTCAAAAAAAACGAAAACACCCTTTTTGCCTTCTTCCCGCGCCGTTTCCAGCTCTTCCTGAAAGTTGCCGAAGGTTTCATTAAAGAAGTCGGCGGCCTGCACAGGCGCGCTCAACAGCGCAATCCAAAGCAGGGCGTTCCATAGCGCCATGATTGGTTTCATCTGTTCCCTCCCCCCGCATGCAGCTTGCGGTATTGCGATATAAAGCCTTCAAGGGTTTTCTGATCCAGCGCACCGGTATAGCGAGCCACCACATTGCCCTGGGGATCCACCATGAACGTGGTTGGCAGCCCCACAAGCGGTCCAAACGGGGTCCAGCCGTCTCGGTATTCCCGCGGCAGGCGTACCACTGGATAGTTGATCATCTGATCTTCGGCAAAAATGCGGATTTTTTCAATGGACAGATCGTCGTCGTAGTTGACGCCAATTACCACCGCATCCCTGTCCTCATGCTCGGCATGAAACATGACCAGATCGGGAATCTCCACCAGACAGGGCGGGCACCAGGTGGCCCAGAAATTCACCACCACAAACTTGCCGCGATAGTCGGAGAGTTTGACAGGCTTGCCATCCAGATCGGTAAAGGTGACATCCACAGGCGCGGCCACCATCAAGGTAGCAAAACTCCAGAGCAACAGGCCTGCTATCCAGCGACGGTATCTCTTCATGGACTCTCCTTGTGGGTATGACCCAGCACCCGCTTTACAAACGGCAGGTCGATTTTATGTTTTTCTACCAGACTAGACTCTTCGATAATCTTAAGCACGGCCAGCAGTTCCTGCAAATCGCTACCGTAGGCTTTTTGCAGATAAGTGATAACAGTTTTGGGAATTTTCAGACCACGGACACGACCATGGCGCTGGATCGCCAGCGACAGCGTCTGCGGATCACGCAGCGGTTCCAGCCCCACGGGAATCACATTGGCCAGCGCCAGCGTCAGCCGCTCAGTGCGGATGGGCCACAGACTCATGGGCTGCAATCCGGCCATAATGACCACACGCCCCAGTGTCTGTGCCTGCAGGAGCACATCTGCCAGTGCCCCCTGCCAGTCTTCCCGCTCCAGCACCGCATCCACATTGTCGAGGCAGAGCACATCCACCTGCTCCATGCCCTTGAGCAGATCGGGATAGTCGCGCACGTCCGGATCATTGAGCGGGACATAGGCACAGCGACGCTCCCATGCAGCACTGAGCCGACAGGCAGCCTGCAAAAGATGCGTGCGACCGGTACCGCGCGGACCAAAGAAATACCAGCTGCCGCCGCGATTGCGGACGATGGCCATCTGAATCTGATGCAACGCAATGGCGACCGCCTCCTGCTCGGTCACATAGCTGTCGAAGCTGGCCTCCGGGCGCAGCTCGATATTGAGGGGCAATTGCTGAGCGCTCATGGTTGTGTCACCTGCTTCTGTTTCGCATCCATCTGTTTCGATAGTAGCTGCAGGGTGATCTCCTGCTTTACGGGATTATTGACTTCCACCCGGGCAGGCACGAGGTGTTGCAACGTTCGCAACAGAAACTGCCAGCTGCCGCGATAGACCAGATCATAGCCTGCCTCTCCCTTGCGCACTGTGGTCATGGTTCCCTCCACGATAAAAGGCGCTGCCTGCGGTAAAGCACGGTCAAAAGCGAGCAAACTTTCCGCATCATCCGCCAAAACCCTCAGCGTTGCGTGCCCTTCCACATCGGCGACTGCGTCAAACTGTTGCCGCCAGCGCGCCATGAGCGCAAGAAACGCCTGGCGCACGCCGTCCAGCGTATCGGGGGCCTTCAGGTGCCCCTTGGATTCATCAGGCCAGTCCGGCAGCAGGCTTTCCCAGTCCAGAGCGACCCGCTGCGGCCCGTCACGCAGGCTGTCACTGGCATATAGGCGCACGACACCGTCATGCCCGCTGGCGTACTGCTTCACCAGTTGTGTACTCAACACGGGACGGTGAAACAGGGGATGATTCACATCGCTGGGAACCCCATGTGGAATCCCAAGCTGATAGAGGAGCGGTTCAATGTTCAGGTCCGGGCGCACCTGCATGATCTCGGGCGTTACCGGCTGGGCCTGCCCCTGTACCGACCAGACCAGTGCCACCATCACACGGGGACGCATCGCCAGCGGCCAGTATTCAAGCCCCGCCTGCTCCATGGCCTTGAGCAGTGGCGCACGGGCAAAATGAACCTCCAGTTGCTGGCCGAGCGTCACCCCATCCTGCTGCCAGGGCACATAGGCCGTACGTGCCACAAACCGCTCAGGCGTCTGCAGCAGCGTCTGGGCCTCGCCTGGCAGGACGCCGACACCGCTGAGGCGGATCAGCTCGATGCCCAGCGCCTGCTTCAGCAACGCCTGCTGAGACGCACCTGGCGGTGCGGGAATACGCAGGGAAAACAGGTCCATGGCAGCCTGTACCGGCAGGGCTGCAACGAAAAAAACCAGCAATAAAAAGGGTCGCAACACGCTCATTCCTTTACTTGTTTGGGCTTGCGGCAGTTTTTGGCGTTAGCTTAAGCTGATCAGCTAAAATATGCTAAATTTTTTAGACAAGCCAGGACAATACCGTTCATGAGCCAGACATCCCTCACCTACAAGGATGCCGGTGTCGACATCGATGCCGGCAACGCCTTGGTCGATGCCATCAAGCCCATTGCCAAAGCCACCGCCCGCCCTGAAGTCATGGCCTCTCTGGGCGGTTTCGGCGCGCTGTTTCAACTGCCCGTCGAGCGCTATCGCCAACCCGTGCTAGTTTCCGGCACCGATGGTGTCGGCACCAAGCTGCGTCTTGCCATCGACTACGACAAGCACGATCAGGTGGGTATCGATCTGGTCGCCATGTGCGTCAATGATCTCGTCGTTCAGGGGGCTGAGCCCCTGTTTTTCCTCGACTACTACGCCACGGGCAAGCTGGACCTGTATGTGGCCCAGAGTGTCATCAGTGGCATTGGCGAAGGCTGCAAGCAGGCGGGCTGCGCCCTGATCGGCGGCGAAACGGCCGAAATGCCCGGCATGTACCCTGACGGGGATTACGATCTGGCCGGTTTCTGCGTGGGCATCGTGGAAAAAGACGAGATTATCGATGGTTCCAAAGTGCAGGCGGGCGATGTCATTCTCGGACTGGCCGCTTCCGGCCCCCACTCCAACGGCTACTCCCTCATCCGCAAGATTATCGAGGTGAGCGGTGTGGATCCGCGCAGCGAATTCAATGGTGCGCCGCTGATCGATCAGCTGATGGCGCCCACCCGCATCTATGTAAAATCGCTGTTGCAGATCTTCAATTCAGTGCCCGTGCACGCCCTGTCTCACATTACCGGTGGCGGCCTGCTGGAGAACATTCCGCGCGTCATGCCGCCCCATACCCAGGCGGTTATCAATGTTAAAAGCTGGCAGCGCCCTGCCATCTTCGACTGGCTACAGCAGGCCGGCAACATCGACCCCGTGGAAATGCACCGCACATTCAACTGTGGCATTGGCATGGCCGTTGTGGTGGCGGCCGAAAATGCCGAACGCGCCAGGGCAGAACTGACAGCGGCAGGCGAAACCGTTTACACCATCGGCCACATTGCCGAAAGCGACGAAGCCACACCCCACGTAGTGCTTGAAAACCTCGCATGAAACGCGTTGCCGTCCTCATTTCCGGCAGTGGCAGTAACCTGCAGGCCATTCTGGACTGGCAGACAGCACGAGGCGAGGCATGCGGTTATGAGGTGGTCGGTGTTCTCTCCAACCGGGCCGATGCCTACGGGCTCACCCGGGCTCGGCAGGCCGGTGTGGAGACCGCCGTGCTGGATCACACCCGGTTCGACAGCCGCGAAGCCTTCGATGCCGAACTGGTGCAGGCCGTGGATGCCTGGCAGCCGGATCTTGTCGTGCTCGCAGGCTTCATGCGCATTCTCACCCCCGTTTTCACCGATCACTATCTGGGCAAGGCGGTCAACATCCACCCGTCGCTGTTGCCCAAGTACCGTGGTCTGCACACGCACCGCCGCGCGCTGGAAGCCGGTGACAGCGAGCATGGCCTGAGCATTCACTTTGTTACCTCGGAACTGGACGGCGGACCACTGATCTTTCAGCAGGCGATTCCAATCCATGCCGACGATACGGAAACGTGCCTGCAACAGCGAGTGCACGCAGAAGAGCACAAGGCCTATCCGCGGGTTACGGAAGCGCTGGCACGGGAGCTGATCACCTATGAAAACGGCGCCGCCGTCTGCCATGCCACAAACTGCCGACTACCCCTTGATCTGGAGCATCTCAATGCGCTACTGGGCCTGGCTGAGTAGTCTTCTGTTCGCAGGCATTGTGCAGGCAGCAGCCCTGCCCAACTTCCACGCCGAATATGACGTGCATGCGCTGGGCATGGCGCTGGGCACCAGCACACAACAGTTTCATTGCCAGGCGGATGGTGTCTGCACCCTGACCGCCTGCACCGAACCCCAGGGACTGGCCCGTCTGTTTACCAGCGAACATTTCCTCGAACAGAGCGCATTGAAACAGACGCCACACAACCTTGTCTGGGAACGCTACCGAAAACAGAAATTCGATGGTGATCGCCTGGTCAAGACGGTCACGCTTCTGCGTCAACCGGATGGCAGCGTGCTTTACACCGAGAAGAAGCGCACCTATCCCCAACGCGACCACCTATTTGACATGCTCACCCTGCCGCTCTACCTGGCCTGGCTACATCAGAATAATCAGCCTTTGCCCATGGAGCTGTATCTGCAGGACAACAACTGGCAGGACCGCATACAGTGGCAGGTGCGGGCCGTGCCCGATACCGTCGTCCTGTCTGACGACGACCGTGAAGTGAAGGCCCTGCGCTACGAGGGCGACCTACTCCATGCCCGCATCACCCTGTGGCTGGTGCCCACCTTCCACCACCTGCCCGGTCGCGTCGAGGTGGTCAACAAAGAAAAACAGAAAACCATCGTGCTGCAACTACGCAAGGAACCCCAAACGCCATGAGACTGAGCGATTCCGACATTCTCCGCTATCTGAAAGCCGGCAAGATTCAGATGGATCCGCTGCCGTCGCAGGAAAAGATCAAGGGCGTTACGGTAGATCTGCGTCTGGACAACCGCTTCCGCGTCTTCAACGACCACAAGGCGCCCTACATCGATCTGGGCGGCCCGCGGGATCAGTTGCAGCAGCAGCTGGACGCAATCATGAGTCAGGAGATCGTTATCGAAGACGGTGACTCCTTCTTTCTGCACCCTGGCGAACTGGCCCTGGCCTCGACGCTGGAAACCATTACCCTGCCCGACGACCTGGTGGGCTGGCTGGACGGGCGCTCCAGCCTGGCCCGCCTCGGCCTGATGGTGCATGTCACCGCGCACCGCATCGATCCGGGCTGGCACGGCCAGATCGTGCTGGAAATCTTCAACAGCGGCAAGCTGCCGCTGGCGCTGCGCCCCGGCATGGACATCTGCGCCATTAACTTCGAGACCCTCTCCAGCCCGGTCCAGAATCCCTACAACAAGCGCAAGGACGCCAAGTACCGCAATCAGCGCGGTCCTGTCTCCAGCCGCATCGACACCGACCAGCTGGACCTGCTTGCCGACGGCGATAGCTGAGGGTGCTTCTTCCTGACAGGTTATTAGACACCTGTCTCAACAAAGCGTCTGCGTCACCCTAAGGGTCAGGCGACGAACCAGATGCAACTTTGTCCTCTTCACCAGCTGTTACGAACCCCCTGCTGAAAGGGGGGTCCCCGACTTTTTTACAGGCGCATTTTTTGCCAACCCTGAAATGCCTGCCTCCAGCGCTTCTGCGGCCAATCCTGTCCGCTTTTATCCCATTTTGTTTTCTGTTACACTTTTTAAATATGAAAAATGTAACGAAAAACAAAAAAGGCGGTGCGCGGCCCGGTGCCGGGCGTCCCAGAGGCAGCGGCCGCTATGGCGAGCCCACCACGGTGATGCGCGTGCCGCAGTCGCAGGTGGAAGCCGTGCGGCGCTTTTTGCAGGCCGGCACCCATGGCAATATCGCCGAAATTCAGGCAGCCACTGCCACACCAACGGCCTTGCCGCGACCGCTCTTTTCCAGCCGCGTGCCGGCCGGTTTTCCCAGCCCCGCCGAAGACTATCAGGAACCGGCGCTGGACCTGAACAGCCATCTGATTCAGCACCGCGAAGCCACCTTTTTCATGCGCGTACAGGGTCACTCCATGACGGGAGCCGGCATTCACGATGGCGACCTGCTGGTGGTGGACCGCGCGCTGGCGCCCAAGGACGGCGACATTGTCATCGCCGTGCTGGACGGCGAGCTGACGGTCAAGCGGCTGCGCCTGCACGGCGACACAGTCACCCTGCAGGCGGAAAATCCGGACTATGACAACATCGTGCTCTCCGACCTGCAGGAACTGCAGGTATGGGGCGTGGTGACCTCCGTGATTCACAGCTTCCGATGAAAATCGCCCTGGTCGATGGCAACAACTTTTACGCCAGCTGCGAAATGGTGTTCGAGCCGCGGCTGGCGGAGCATCCGTTGGTGGTGCTCTCCAACAATGACGGCATCGTCGTGGCCGCCAACGAACCGGCCAAGCAGCTGGGGCTGAAATGGCGGCCCTTCTTTCGGATTCGCGACACCCTGCAGCGCCACGGCGGCGTGGCCCGCTCCTCCAACTATGAACTCTACGCCGACATGAGCCAGCGCATGCACGCCCTGCTGGCACAGGAAGCCACGGCTCAGGAGGTCTATTCCATCGATGAAAGCTTTTTGCATGTGCCAGCCGGCTGTGATGCGGACTGGGGGCATGGCGTGCGCGAACGCATCCGCCGTCAGCTGGGGCTGCCCATTGCGGTAGGACTGGGCCATACCAAGGTGCAGGCGAAGCTGGCCAACCGTTGGGCCAAGGATCATGCGCTGTTCAAGCACGCCTGCGACTGGACCACATTGCCCGATACGGTGCGGCGCACCCTGCTGGAGACCACACCCGTGTCCGCCCTGTGGGGGGTTGGCAAGCGTCTCACGGCCAGACTGCAGCAGCAAGGCGTGCACAGTGCAGCAGACTTCATGGCGCTGACATCCGACCAGGCCCGGCGCATAGGCCACAAGCCCCTGTGGCAACTCCATCGCGAACTGCACGGCGAACGGCACTTCGAGCTGGACATGAGCCCGGCGCCCCGCCAGCAGATCATCAGCTCACGCTCCTTTCCCACGGGCATTCAGTCTCTGTCACTGCTGGAACAGGCGGTGAGCAACTTTACCGTGACCGCTGCGGGAAAATTGCGACAGCAGCGCTCGCTGGCCGCAGAAGTGGGGGTTTTCATGACCACGGATCGCTTCAAGCCGCCGGTGGTGCGGCACTGGGCGTTCAAAACGCTTGCCGTGCCCACGGACGATACCATCGAGCTGGTGAAGGTGGCCAAAGCCCTGCTGCGACAGCATTGGCAGCCGGGCGCGGCCTACAGGAAGGTGCTGGTGATGCTGACGGATCTGCGCCCGCAGCAGCCACGTCAGGCAGTGCTGGCAGACACTGAAGCATGCAGCGCCACCGCAGAGGTGGCGGCATTGATGGAACAGATCAACAGCCGTTACGGTGAAGCGGTGGTCCGCCTTGCGGCACAGGGCACCGCACCAAAGCCACGCTGGCAGATTCGCCGTGCGCTGCAGCGGCGCAGCTACACCACCCGCTGGCAGGATCTGCCGGTTGCGCGGGCGATCTGACGCTTACTTCAGCGTCAGATAGGCGTCGTTGATCTCGATATCCGCCTGCTTCTTCAGCTGGGCGATACGATAGGCCACCTCGCTTTCACCATACAGACCGCGCAGCGCCAGCTTCAGCTGCTTGAGAATGATCTCGGGCACCTTGTCGGTGGCGCCACGCACGGCTTCGATCACGAGGATAACGGGGGCCCCATTGGGCAGCGCAATCAGCTGCAGACTCGGCTTGCCATCGTGGGGCTTGGGCGCCTTGAAAATGGCTGCCTGAATGGCAGCAGGTGCCACGGGACGCTCACGGCCAACCCATTTCGGTGCATACCAGGTCATGCCGGGCTGGACCACCGATTCAGGCTCGGCACCCTGGCGCAGGGCTTCGAGCACCTTCTCGGCATCGGCGCGTGCCTGTGCGACAGCCTGCTCCTGCGTAAGCCGGGTACGGATACGCGCCTTGACCTCATCCAGTGTCAGCTGGCGACGGGGGATGAGCTTGTTCAGACGCACGACCATGGCACGATCATTGCCCAGCTCCACCACGGGACTATTGAGGTGCTGGTTATAGACGTCATCGCTGAACACCGCCTCGTTCACCTTCGGATTGGCAAACAGACCGGTACCCTGCCCCTTCGCAAACGGCTTGGAGGTTTCCACCTTGCCGCCGATGGCCTCGGCTGCAGGCTCAAGGCTGTCGGGCTGTTCATAGGCGATGGAGTTCAGTTTTTCCAGCAGGTCGTAATACTGCTTGTCCGCCTGCTGCTGACGATAGGCCTGCAGCACACGCTCCTTCACCTTGTCATAGGGCAGAACACGCCGTGGCTTGATGCCCTCCAGCAGAATCAGGTGATAGCCGAAATCGGTCTGCACCGGCTCGGAGATTTCACCCTTTTGCATGCTGAAGACTTTCTTGTCGAATTCGGGCGCCATCATGCCCTGCTCGAAGTAACCCAGATCACCACCCACTTCGGCGGAACCCGGGTCCTGCGAATGCTGCCTGGCCAGCTCGGCAAAGGGCTTGCCCTGCTTCAGCTCGCCCCGAATCTGCTTGATCTTCGCCAGCGCCGCCTGTTCGGACGCCTTATCGCCGCGCTGGGCGCGAATGAGGATATGGCGCACGCGGCGCTCTTCAGGTTCCGCGTACAAATCCCGGTTTTCTTCGTAGAACTGCTTCAGCGTCGCTTCATCCGGGTTGATGGATTTGGCCAGGCGCTGCTTGTCTAGCAGCACATAGTCCACCACCACCTTCTCGGGCTCGACGAACTCATCCTTGTGCGCGGCATAGTAGTCGGCAATCTGTTGATCAGTGATCTTGATGCGCGCCAGATAGGGCTTCAGGTCAAACTCGATCCAACCGGCCTTGCGCTGCTGTTGCTGCAGCGCCACCAGCTGATCAACCTCCATCGGCGTGGCCAGGCTGGAGGCCAGCGTCAGATTAAGATACTGCTGTTCCAGTAGGAACTGGCGCTGAAGCTGTTCAAACTGCGCAATCGTCAGGCCGTTATTGGCCAGCAGCTGCTCATATTTCTTGTGATCGAACTGCCCCTCGTCATCAAGAAAAATGGGCGCAGACTGAATCACCGCCGCCAGCTGCGCATCGCTGATGGCCATGTGATGATCCTGCGTCCACTGCTGAATCAGTTTGGCCTCGATCAGCTGAGCAAGAATCTGCTTGCGCAGTTGCTCGTCGTTCACCTTCTCATCGAAGGCATCGCCCAGTTGCTGCTGCAACTGCTGCCGTTCGCGCTGATAGGCACGGACAAACTCCACCGCCGGAATCTTTTCGCCGTTCACTTCGGCGACAACAATCCCCTTGTCCCCGGTGAAGTAGTTGTTGATGCCCCACAGTGCAAAGGGCACGGCGATCAGAATGATGATGGCCCAGGCAATCATGCCCTTGGCTTTTTCGCGAATAAACTCCAGCATGGTATATCCTGTTTTTCAGTTGCAGTGACGCGGTGCCTGCGGATCGAAGGGATCCTGCATCACCAGGGTTTCATAACGGTCGGGACCGGTGGAGAGAATCGCCACCGGAACACCCACCTGCGCTTCAATAAAGCGGATATACTCCTGCGCGGCCGTGGGCAGCTTGTCCCATGCATCGATGCCGACGGTGCTTTCCTTCCAGCCCGGCAGGGTTTCATAGATGGGGGTACAGCGCGCGTATTCGTCGGCGCTGTACGGCGGCAGTTCGCGACGCTCACCGTCAAAATCGTAAGCGACACAAACCTTCACCTCTTCCAGCCCGTCCAGCACATCCAGCTTGGTCAGGCACATGCCAGACAGACCATTGACCTGGGCTGAACGACGCAGCGCCACGGCATCGAACCAGCCGCAACGACGCTGCCGCCCGGTGGTCGCTCCAAATTCGTGGCCCCGTGTGCCGAGCCACTTGCCGATGGGGTCTCCCTCGTCCTTCTCCACGTCATAAGGCAACTCGGTGGGAAAGGGTCCGCCACCAACGCGCGTGGCATAGGCCTTGGTGATGCCCAGTACATAATCCAGTCGGCACGGACCCACGCCGCTGCCGGATGCTGCACCGCCAGCGGTGGTATTGGAGGAGGTGACATAGGGATAGGTGCCCTGATCGATATCCAGCAGCGTGCCCTGTGCACCTTCAAAGAGAATGTTCTTGCCTGCCGCATTGAGCGCATGAATGCGATCCGGAATGTCGGCCAGCATGGGCAGAACAAGCTCACGGTAAGCGAGACACTTGTCCCACAGCGCTTGGAACGAAACCGCCTCTTCGTTGTAATAGTGCGTCAGCATGAAATTGTGGTAGTCGAGGGTCTCGCGCAGCACAGCTTCGAAATGACGCATGTCCTTGAAGTCGCCGGCACGCAGACCGCGACGTGCCACCTTGTCCTCGTAGGCCGGGCCGATGCCGCGGCCGGTGGTGCCAATCGCCTTGGCGCCCCGGCGGCGCTCCCGCGCCTGGTCGATGGCCACGTGGTAATCAAGAATCAATGGGCAGGCCTCGCTCACCAGCAGGCGTTCACGCACCTTGAGTCCCTGCGCCTCGAGCGTTTCCACCTCTTTCTGCAGGGCATCCGGTGCCAGCACAACGCCATTGCCGATCATGCACTCCACCTCTTCGCGCAGAATGCCGGACGGAATCAGGTGCAGAATGGTCTGATGGCCATCGATCACCAGCGTATGGCCTGCATTGTGACCACCTTGAAAACGCACGACCGCACTGACTCGATCGGTCAGCAGGTCTACAATCTTGCCCTTGCCTTCATCGCCCCACTGGGTGCCGACTACGACTACATTACGCTTCGTCATTCTCTATCGTCCACAAGCCATTAATTTTGGAAAGTTTGCATACGGCGCCGTCCGGTGTTGCTTCGCACCACACCACCTCATACCCTTCGCTGCGCAGGTCGCGCACCTTCTCATGCAGCTGCGGATCGGCTTCCATGGGCGCCCAGACACGTTGACCAGTGCGTTCCACCGGTGCCAGCAGATCGAGCACCGCACGCAAATCCAGACTGAAACCGGTTGCAGACATGGGGTTGTCGAAGGCTTCGGCAATGCCGTCATAGCGCCCACCGCGAGCCACCACCAGAGCTCGATCATGTTCATCCACTACATAGGTACTGAACATCAGCCCCGTATGGTAGTAATAACCTCGAATTTCGGCGAGATCGGCAAAGATGCGCACATGGGGCGCGGCTGCCTTGAGCAGCGCCAGAAGATCCAGCATGCCATCTAGCTCGGCCACCATTTCAGGATAGGCGCTCAGCAGCGACTTGGTCTGATCAATGACCGTTTCAGCCTCACCCGACAATTCAAACCAGTCGGTAAACAGTGCCTGCAGGTCATAGGGGATGTAATGCAGATTGGCATTCAGCCAGGCCTGATACTCGGGATACCGCTTGCGGTTGAGCAGCGTCAACAGAACCCCAGCCTCCGACTCGGGCAGTGAGCACTCGGAGAGAACGCGCTTGATCAGTCCGGCATGACCGAGGCTCAAGGTAATGGGGGCCAGGCCCAGCGCATCCATGCTTTCGAGCAGAAGCAACAGGATTTCCGCATCACCTGCTTTGCCCGGCACATTGAATAGTTCCACGCCGGTCTGGTAGGGGTTGCGCGTACCGCGGGCACGATTGTAGCGTGCCTTGAGGGTATCGCCGGCATAGCACAGACGCAGCGGCGCCCCTTCACGGGCCCTGAGGCGCGAAGCGGCGATGCGCGCCACCTGCGGCGTGGTATCGGCGCGGACGCCCATGGTACGCCCGCTTTCCTGATCCACAAAGGTGCAGGTTTCCCTCGACAAGTCCTGCCCTGAGCCGGTCAGCAGGGAATCAAAGAACTCTGCAATGGGTGGTTTGATCAGCTCGTAGCCCGAGGCGGCAAACAGGTCCAGCAGTTCGCGGCGGTAGAATTCCAGCTTTTCCGCCTGAGGCGGCAGCAGATCCTCAATACCTTCGGGTGTAAACCAGATGTGGGTGGTGGTCATAACATTATCCAAGCAACAAAATTATCAATGTGCCGATCAGCAGGCTGGTGAGCCCCATCATGCGCAGGCCATTTTCCGGAAGCTGCAGGGCTTCCAGCATCATGCGCCGCCATAACCGGGGGTAAACGAACGGCAGCACGCCCTCGAGGATGAACACGAGGCTGACCGCCGTCCAGAAAATGGTCCAGCCGTTCTCGCCCATTACTTCGTTGCGGACACGCCATCCTTGCGCATCAGGTAACGGAAGTATTCAGAACGGGGGTCGAGCACCAGAATGTCCTTCTTGCTGTCGAACGCTGCCTGGTAGGACTGCAGGCTCTTGAAGAAGGCAAAGAAGTCCGGATCCTGAGAATAGGCCTTCGCGTAGATTTCAGAGGCCTTCCCATCTCCTTCACCGCGAATGGTTTCCGCCTTGCGATAGGCTTCCGCCAGCAGCACGACACGCTGACGATCGGCATCTGCACGGATCTTTTCGGCCGCCTCGGCCCCTTCGGAGCGCAGCTCGTTGGCCACACGCTTACGCTCGGCTTCCATGCGGCGATACACCGATTCGGAAACATCCCGCGGCAGATCCACGCGCTTGATGCGTACATCCACCACCTCGATACCAAACGCCTGCGCATCACGACGCGCCTTTTTGGTGATGGCTGCGATGATGGCATCACGCTGGCTGGCGATCACTTCCTTGACCGTGCGGCTGCCGAACTCAGCGCGCAGACCATCCTTGAGGATCTGCGACAGACGCATGTTGGTCAGGCGAATGTCGCCGCCCATGGTGGTATAGAACTTGGCACTGTCGGCAATGCGCCACTTGGCAAAGGAATCGACGATCAGGTTTTTCTTTTCCACCGTCAGGTAGCGCTCCGGTGGCGCATCCAGCGTCTGCAGGCGCGCATCGAAGGTGCGCACATTGTTGACGAACGGGGTTTTTACGTGCAGACCCGGCTTCAGGTCGGCCTTGACGATTTCCCCCAGGCGGAACACGATACCCGTTTCACCCTCGTTGATCACGAAGAAGGCATTGGCCGCGATAAACAGTACGGCAGCCAGAAGGAATCCGAGAATATTTTTCATTTAACGCAACTCCCTTGATCTGAGCAGTTCGCGCAGGCGGCTGCCTTTCTCGCCCGAAGACGTGGTGCCGCGCTGATTCAGTGTCGATGACGTATTGCGTGCCGGTGCCAGCACCTTGGGCGCCTGCACTACCGGCTCCGGTGCGCCTGCAGCCCCCTGCTGCAGGCGATCCAGCGGCAGATAGACCAGCTTGCCTTCGCTGTCGGTCATGAACACCTTGCTGGTTTTGGTGAGCACATTGGTGACGGCATCCTTGTACATGCGCTCGCGAGTGACCTCAGGTGCCTTGCGGTAGGCGGTGAGGATATTCACAAAGCGACTGGTTTCACCCAGTGCCTGCTCCACCACGCGCTGACGATAGGCTTCCGCCTCAGCCAGTTCACGGGCAGCCAGGCCACGCGCCTTCGGAATAATGTCGTTGGCATACGCCTGGGCTTCGTTGATCAGACGCTCGCGGTCCTCACGGGCCTTGACCACGTCGGCAAAGGCGGCCTGCACCTGCTCGGGCGGCTGGGCATCCTGCAGGTTGACACTGGTGATCAGCAGACCCGACTCATAATTGTCGAGAATCTCCTGCGCCAGACGCTTCACCTTGGAAACCACCTCGTCGCGCCCCTGGGTGAGCACGAAGTCCATCTTGTTCTTGCCCACTACAGAACGCAGCGCGCTTTCCACCGCAAGACGCAGGGTCACATCCGGATCGGCCACATTGAACAGATAGTGGCGCGCACTGCTGATCTTGTACTGAATGGCGATCTTGATATCGACGATGTTTTCGTCTTCGGTCAGCATCAGCGCTTCGGAGGGCACCACCACCGCATTTTGTCCAGCGCTGGAGCGATAGCCGATCTCGGCATGGCGGATGCGATCCACGTTAATGATGGTGACCTTCTCGACAGGCCATGGAATATGCCAGTGCGGGCCCGGTCCGGTTTCGCCCACATAAGCGCCAAACCGCTGTACCGCGCCGCGTTCGGCCGGATCGACGATATAGATGCCGGAGAGCAGCCAGACGACGATGATGACAAGTGCCACCACCCCCATACCGACGCTACCAAACGGGTTTTTATTGCCCAGAGACTGTTTCAGTTTTTCAACCAGCTCGTCCACATCTGGCCCCTGCCCGGATCCCTTGGGAGGCTTGTCGCCCGATCCCCAAGGATCCTGGCTCGGCTTGCCCGGCTCATTCCACGCCATACATTCTCCAGTTCAAGAAGTCACACAAACGAACAACATTGTAGAGATAAACAATGCTTATGTCATCGAAATTCCATTTTGGGCGCTAGCGAAGCCCCTGCTCCGACAGCATCAGGTTAAAGCGGCTGCGGTTATAGGCATAGAGCGCATACAACGCCAGCGCCACCGCCACAGCGATCATCTGCCGGTAGGGATCACTCACCAGGTTAGAAGCGAATACGATCAGCACGCCCACCGGCGCGATGGCGCGCAGATCAAACCTGAAGGCGCCATCCAGTGCCGGCGGCAGGCGGAATTCGGCCTGACGTGCCTTGTCGCTGACCACCCACGCCATGAAAATGGCCATCAACATACCGCCCAGCGGCAGCATGATATTGGCGGTAATGAAGTCCAGGCTGTCGAAGAAGGTCTTGCCGGGCAGGAAATGGACATGCTTCCACGCGTTGAACGACAACACGGTGCCAATGCCCAGCAGCCACACCAGAAAACCCAGCAACCAGGTGGCCGTGCTGCGCTTCATGCGCCAGTTCTGCTCCACCCAGCTCACCGCCGGCTCGATGAGAGAAATAGCCGAACTCAGCGCCGCCAGCACCACCAGAAAGAAGAACAGCGTGCCCCAGAACCAGCCACCGCTCATCTGCCCAAAGGCCACCGGCAGCGTCTGGAACAGCAGCCCCGGGCCGGCACCCGGCTCAAGTCCGTTACCAAATACCACGGTAAAGATAATGATCCCGGCCAGCAAGGCCACCGCAGTATCCGCGAACACGATCCATACCGCCGCCTTGGGAATGGAATGGCGCTCCGGCAGGTAGGATCCGTACACCATCATGGCACCCATGCCGATGGAAAGCGTAAAGAACGCATGCCCCATGGCAATCAGCACCGCCTCCCAGGTCAACTTACTGAAGTCCGGCGCAAACAGAAAACGCAGACTTTCCCCGAAACTCTGCTGCGACGCCGACCAGCCCAGCAGCACCAGCAGAATGAAAAACAGCAGCGGCATCATGAAATTGACCGCCTTTTCAAGGCCGCCCTTCACGCCCTTGGCGACGATACCTACCGTCATCAGCACAATCACCGTATGCCAGAACAGCAGCGCCCACGGATTGGCCAGCAGATCGGAAAAGTGCTTGCCGATGGCGTCGGCCTGAATGCCGCGGAAATGGCCCACGGCACTTTCCACAAAGTAGTCAATAGCCCAGCCGGCAATCACCGTGTAGAAGGACAGAATCAATACACCGGCCAGCACACCGCTGAGCCCCACCAGCGACCACAACGGACTGGCGCGAAACTCCGCCGCCAGGTTGGCCATCGCCTGCGGCGAATTAGCCTTGCCCATGCGCCCGAGGCCGATTTCCGCCATGAGGACCGGCAGGCCGATCAGGGCCACGCAGAGCAGATAGACCAGCACGAAGGCACCGCCGCCATTTTCGCCCGCGATATATGGGAACTTCCAGATATTGCCGAGACCGACGGCCGACCCGACCGCCGCCAGAATAAAGACTTTCTGCGATGACCACTGCGGCTTGCTCAATTCGATTGCACTCACGGTGCGCTCCTCTTTTAAAATAGTTTTTTCACACATTATATTGAAGCACCCATGCACATTCAGGCCCACTTCCCCCTGCACGACTACAACACCTTCCATATCGATGCCTGTGCCCGCTATTTCGTGGAAATCGACAAGCAGAGCGACATCCGCGCCCTGCGCAGCGATCCCGTGCTGTCGGCGCTGCCCTGGTATGTACTCGGGGAAGGCAGCAATATTCTGCTAACCCGCGATCTGGAAGGCGTGGTGGTGCGCAACCGCTTTCGTCAGCTGCGCGTCATGAAGGAAGACGATGAGTCCCTGTGGGTGAGCGTCGGCGGCGGCATGCACTGGCACGATCTGGTCACCTGGTCGGTGGACAACAACTTATGGGGACTGGAAAACCTGGCGCTGATTCCGGGCACGGTGGGTGCTGCGCCGGCGCAGAACATCGGTGCCTATGGTACCGAAGTGCAGGATCTCATCACCCGCGTGCAGGCGCTGGATCTGTTTAGCGGTGAGCGCCACGAATTCCGCAATGCCGATTGCGAATTCAGCTACCGCAGCAGTATCTTCAAGCGGGAATACCGCAACCAGATGCTCATCCATCGCGCCACCTTCCGCCTTCGCAAGCTTGAAGCCGGTCAGGCCAACCTGGTCTACGATCCGCTGCGTGAAGCCCTTGCGGATATCCCGGAAAACAATCTTACGCCCCGCCATGTCTATGAAACGGTCATCCGTATGCGCAGGGAAAAACTGCCCGACCCGGAAAAGGAAGGCAATGCCGGCAGTTTCTTCAAGAACCCGGTGGTGGACGAGGCGTACTTTGCTGTCCTGCAGGAAAAATGGCCCGACCTGCCCCACCACCACCTGCCGGGTGGTGGCATCAAGATTCCGGCGGCCTGGCTTATCGAGCAGTGCGGCTGGAAGGGTCGCTGCCTCGAAGGCACCGATGCCTGCGTCTCCAGCAAGCATGCGTTGGTGCTGGTCAACCGCGGTCATGCCACCGGCGAACAGATTCTGGCCCTCTCCAGGGCGATTCAGACCGATGTGATGCACACCTTTGGCATCCATCTGGAGCCGGAAGTCATCATCCTGTAGGGGGGGTCCCCGACTTTTTCATGGGCACAAAAAAGGCCCCGTTGCCGGAGCCTTGAAAAAGGGGGTTGAAAAGGCGTTCAGATCGGCTTTTTGCCTTCCTGCTCGCTGTCGGCGGCATTCTGCGCCTGTTCGCGACTTTCCAGATAGCGCTTGGCGTCATTGACGATCTCGTTGAGCACCCGGAACATTTCCTGACTAGCCTGTTCGGCGCCGTCGAACTGCTGCTTGACCCAGTCATCCCGCTCGACACAGTCCTGCCTGTCCACACACTGCAGGGCAGCCAGGATGCGCTCATGCACCTTGGCATGGGGTGCCTCCAGCTTGGTGTAGGTGGGCACGTGGGACAGGTGTTTCTTGCCTTCACCTTCCTCATACCACTTGCCGAGACGACAGCTGTGATGGTCGCCAAATTCAGCCACACGCTTCTCGGCAAAGACCGACGCATAGCCGTTGCCCTTGAACATGATGTGATCCAGTTTGGCCAGATTGGCGAACATTTCGTAGGCAATTACTTTGTTTTCCGTCTTGATATAGCGCGCATTGCTCACCAGCTGCTGCAGCACTGTCTGGAAGTGGTTCAGCTTCTCCATGGAGTCTTCTGCATGGTCGACGGTCTTGCGACCGTTTTCCAGCATCTGCACGCTGCTGGACTTGAGCTTCTGGATATTGGCTTCCACTTCCTCTGCAGCCTTCTGGGTGCGGTTGGCCAGATCGCGCACCTCATCCGCCACCACGGCAAAGCCACGTCCATGTTCGCCGGCCCGTGCCGCTTCGATGGCGGCATTCAGCGCCAGCAAGTTGGTCTGCTCGGAAATATCCTTGATCAGCCCCATCACCTCGCCGATCTCGCTGACCGCGCCATCCAGCTCCTCGGCCTGTTTCTCACCCTGTTCGGCCAGCGTCTTCATCTGATCCAGCACCCGCTTGACCGCTTCGGTATTGCGGGTGACATCGGAAATGACGCCCGCTGTCTTATCATTCAGCGCGTTCACCTCATTGATGGTGTCGATATTGCGCGCCATGGACTCCTGCACGTCCTTGGCATTATGAATCAGGCCATTCACCAGCTTCTGCGCCAGTTCCACCAGCAGGTTGCTCTTGCGCATGTTCTGGAGGGCTTCCGCGTTGGCGCGGCGGGCAGCTTCCGCCTCTTCCTGCGCCTGTTTTGCCAGCCCTTCAACCCGCTCGATGAAGCGGTTGAAGCTCTGGGCAGCCTTGCCCAGTTCGTCATTGGAAATGATCGGCATGCGACGCCCGAATACGGCATCGCCACTGGCCAGCTCGGCTGCCAGCTTGTCCATTTCGCGGACCGGCTTGATAATGCCTGCATGCACAATCCACAGCAGCATCAGCAGCAGGAAAATATCCACCGCACCCATGAGAATCAGCTGTGTATGAAGGCCGGATTTCAGCTCATCCACAACGGCCATCACATGGTCGTGATTCTCGGCCACCAGCAGATAGCCCACTTCATGCCCCTGAAAATCCTTGAGCGGAAGAATAGTGCCGACAAAGTGCTCGGTATCGATGCGACCACCTTGTAGGTCTTCCATGCGCTTGAGCTCACTCAGAAGCTGCGGATTGACCTGTTTCTCGTCCATCGCCAGTACATAGTTGCCGAAACGAGGATTATCGGCCAGCTCGGTGGCGATATTGAGGAGGTCCGCCCTCATCAGCACCACCATGTCATAGTGACGCTCTTCTGCAGCCTTTTTCACCAGCGGTTCGATGCCCTGCAACACCTCCACTGAGCCCAGATAGCGGTTGTCATCATCCAGCACGGGGGCCAGGCCGCGCAGACTCAGCCCGATCCGCCCCACTTCGATGGCCGCAAAGGGCTTGCGCACCTGCTTCAGGTGTACCAGCGTCTTGCGGAAACTGCTCAGATCATCACCGAACTTCTGCGGTTTCCACGCGCGCACAAAACTATGCAAATCGGCTGTATGCACATGCACCTTGATGCCCTTGAACGGCGTGTGAGTATGCAGCTGCTGCTGCAATTGCTGCAGCCCCTTCAGGGTGTAGGCTCGGTTACCCGTAAGCAGCCCCTGCACCACATAGTGATCCTGCCTCACGGTGATGGCATTGGTCAGGCTCACCGCCTCCAGCGTTTTCAACTCAGCTTCTACAAAATGCTGCTGCGCTTGCACCGCTTCTTCAAAGACTTGGCGCTCTATCTCCGCAACGGAATTGAAGAAACTGACAAGGATGATCACGAATCCCACCGCCAGGGACAGGATCAGCGGAATATGAATCTTCTGACCGATCGACAGATTGCGAAACATGTTGCTCTCTCCAATTTAAGGATGGTTTATACCCAGCGAAATATAAGCATTTTTCATGCCATCCTGTTATCCAGCTGCAGGGGCGTTTCGAAATAGACGCTCTGGCTCGGGAAGGCCATCTCGGCACCGTGCGCCACCACGATATCCGCGATCTGCAGTAGCACCGCTTCCTTCACCTGATGGTATTCCACCCATACCGTCGTACGGGTAAAGCAATAGACAAAGCACTCCAGCGATGAGTCGGCAAAGGTATTGAAGTTGACGATGATCGTCTGCGTCTGATCGATGTCCGGATGGTTCTGCAGCATTTGGCGGATGTCGGCGGTAATTTTTGCCACCTTGTCCTGATCCCCATAGCGCACGCCAAACTTTTCATAGATGCGGCGATGGCTCATGCGGCTGGGGTTTTCCACTACGATATTGGTAAACAGGCCATTGGGCACATACAGCGGATTTTTGTTGAAACGGCGAATCACCGTGCGGCGCCAGCCGATATGCTCCACCGTCCCCTCGATATCCTTGTCCGGCGAGCGGATCCAGTCGCCCACGACAAACGGCCGGTCCAGATAGATGGTCAACCCGCCGAACAGGTTGCTGATCATGTCCTTGGCGGCCAGCCCGACCACCAGGCCGCCCGCACCGCCGAAGGCCAGCAGACCGGTCACGTTCACCCCAAAGGCGGAAAGAACAATCAGGCCGGTAATCACCACTGCCGTCAGGCGGATGACCTTGGCCAGCGCTTCGACCAATGTGCGGTCAAATCGCGGATCCTGGTCCGCCACCTCTTTCAGATAGCCTTCAAGACGACCCACCACGCGGATGACGTACCAGCCCAGTAACAGCGTCAGCACGCTGTTCTTGACACTGATCAGCGCGTGAAAGCCATCGGTATAGATATTCAGCGCACTCAGTGTCACCATCAGCACATAAATAAGCGCACTGAACCATATGGCCAGCGACAACGGTGGGTTGGCACCGCCCACAAAGGCATCCAGCCACGGGTGACGGACGCACCAGCGGCGGTGGATCTGGCCGATGATCACCCGCTGCACCGTATCCACTACCAGGGCGCCCACCAGCACCAGTGCCGCCAATAGCAGCCACACCTGTCCGTCAAACCAGCCAAGCAGCTGCGTCCAGGCGTCATACGCGGCAGGCCACTGCTGCTGCAAGAAGCTTAGGAATTCATTCAACTCATTCATGCCAGCTCCTCCAGTGTCTGTTGTGCCGCTTGCCATTCCGGCAGATACGACAAGCGGTCGGCCTTGAACTGCGGATGGCCATGCAGGGCAATCATGCGCGCATGAGACAGCACCGATACCACGTGGTGCAGGCCGTTCAGCAGCGCATCGGCACCCGCGGGATCATTCAGTGCCAGCAGCAGATCACAGCCGGCTTCCAGTGCCAGTTGCCCACGGCGTAGGATATCACCATACACCGCCGCGGCGTGCATGTTCAGATCATCGCTGATAATCGCCCCTTCAAAGCCCAGCTGCTCGCGCAGCACCTGCTGCAGCCAGAAGGACGAAAAGCCAGCCGGCAACGCATCCAGTTGGGGATAAACCACATGGGCCGGCATAATGCCCTCCACATGGGCGGCGATCAGCACCTTGAACGGCAGCAGGTCATCCTGCAGGGCATCCCAGTCGCGCCCATCTTCCGCCATGGTCACGTGGCTGTCTGCCTCCGCATAACCATGGCCCGGGAAGTGCTTGGCCACGCCTGCCATGCCGGCCGCGTGCATACCGGCGAGAAACTCCTGCGCCAGCCGCGCCACCACCTGCGCCTGGTGGTGGAAGCTGCGGTCACCGACCACCTCGCTGCGCCCATGCTGCAGATCCACCACCGGCGCAAAGCTGAAATCCACGCCCAGTGCCAGCAGTTCCGCCGCCATCAGCCACCCCAGCTGGCGCGCTGCCTCATCGGCCGCCATGGGATTGAGGTCATGCAGCTGCCCCAGCCGCGCCATGGCAGGCAGCACGCTCATTCCATCCTCGCGAAAGCGTTGCACACGCCCCCCTTCGTGATCGACCGCAATCAGCAGCTTCGGCGTGCGCAGGGCGTGAATTTCATCACATAGCGCCTTAAGCTGCGCTCTGGATTCAAAATTGCGGGTAAACAGCACCACGCCAGCCACCTGCGGATGCAGCAGACGTTCCTGCTCAGTCTCCGTCAGCGTGGTTCCCTCGATGTCGATCATCACCGCACCCAGCGGCTGTGCCTTGGGTTTCATGGCCCGCTCCTCGTTTTAATATCCAGATAATCCCGCCAGGCATCGCCCAGACGGTTGGCCGCCAGCACCACCGCCATCAGCGCCAGACCAGGCGCGATGACCAGATGGGGTGCCACCAGCAGGTAGCGCGTCCCTTCGCGAATCATGCTGCCCCACGAATCCTGCGGCGGCTGAATACCCAGTCCCAGAAATGACAGTCCCGCTTCGCTGATAACCGCGCCGGCAATGCCAAAAGTCGCCTCTACCCCCAGCGGCGCCAGCAGCAGCGGCACCACATGACGCAGCAGGATACGCGGCGTCCCGGCGCCCAGCGCTCGCGCCGCCAGCACATGTTCGCGGCTGCGCAGGCTCAATGTCTGCGCCCGCGCCAGCCGTGCATAGCTGACCCAGCCCACCACCACCAGCGCGATGATCACGTTTTCCACCCCCGGGCCCAGCACTGCCGCCAGTCCGATGGCCAGCAGCAGGCCCGGAAACGCCAGAAACACATCAATCACCCCCGTAAGGACTCGGTCCAGCCAGCCACCGTAATAGCCGGCCAACAAGCCAATGGTCGTGCCCAGCACGGCCGAAAAGAGCACCACCGCCAGCGCCACCTGCAGCGAAGTCTGCGCCCCCAGTAGCAGGCGCTCCCATACGGGTCGCCCCAGCTGATCATAGCCGAGCCAGCTGTTTGCATCCGGCCCCGCCAGCAGGTGAGGCAAATCCACCCTGTAGGCCGTGTCTCCTACGCCCAGCGCAGCCAGCGCAAGCGCGAGCCACGCCAACAGCAGGCCAATCCAGATGCGTTGCTGCCACAGCCATCGCTTCATGGGCGCCGCACCCTTGGATCCAGCCAGCCGTACAGCCAGTCGGTGAACGCATTCACCACCACATAGGCGGTGGCGATCACCAGAATCACACCCTGCACCACCGGATAGTCGCGACGCTGAATAGACTCCACCAGCAACTGCCCAAGTCCCGGCCAGTCAAACACCACTTCGGTAATCACCGCACCGCCCAGCAGGGTGCCCAGCTGCAGCCCCAGCACCGTCACCACCGGTAGCAGTGCATTGAACAGGGCATGGCGCAGCACCACCCGCCGCGGCGATGCCCCCTTGGCCAGTGCGGTGCGCACATACTCTTCATGCAGCACCTCCAGCAGACTGGCGCGCAGCATGCGCGTCAGAATCGCTGCCAGCGCCGTGCCCAGTGTCACCGCCGGCAGTACCCACGCCCACGGCGCATCCGCCCCGCTCACCGGCAGCCACCCCAGCCACAGGGAAAACAGCAGGATCAGCATCGGCCCCAGCCAAAAGTTGGGAATGGACACTCCAATCAACGAGAGGGTCATCGCCAGCTGGTCGGGCCAGCGCCCGGCCCGCACCGCTGCCCAGATGCCTAGCGGAAAGGCCAGCAGCACCGCCACCGCCAGCGCCAGTAGCGCCAACTCTGCCGTGTAGGGAAAGCGTGCTGCAATCAGATCCGCCACCGGTCGCTGCAGAAACAGCGACTGCCCCATGTCCCCATGCAGCAGCCCGCCCAGATAGTGTAGATACTGCTGCCACAGCGGCTGATCCAGCCCCAGATGATGGCGCAGCGCCGCCTGATCCGCCGCCGTGGCGCTCTCCCCCAGCATTACCGCCACCGGATCGCCCGGCACCAGATGCAGCATCAGAAAAACCAGCGTGCTTACCACCCACAGGATAACCAGCACACGCGCCAGCAGACCCAGCACTCTCATGGCACGATCTCCACCGGTGTGCCCACTGGTGTCCAGTCAAACACCTCGATCACCTCATGCATGTCCATGCGAATGCAGCCGTGGGAAAGCGGCACCCCCAGCGGCTGGTCCGGCGGCGTGCCGTGAATGTAGATAAAACGCCGCATGGTATCCACATCACCCAGGCGGTTGTGGCCGGGCTCGCAACCGCTCAGCCACAGGATCCGACTCAGAATCCAGTCTCGCTCGGCTTCCCGTTCTGCCAGCTCGGGCGTCCAGATTTCCCCGGTAGGACGCCGCCCCACAAAAACGCTGCCCGGCGGCTGCCCGTCGCCGATGCGGGCGCGCACCACATGCCAGCCCGTGGGCGTACAGCCGCTGTTCTGCTCACAGCCCGCCCCGGCAGCCCCCGTACTCACCGCATAGGTGGCCACACAGGCATCCTGCTCGAAAAGATGGAGTTTCTGCGTCTGCAGGCACACCTGCAGCCACTTTGAAGGCAGCGCATTTTTTTCGCCGTGAAAAAAGTCGGGGACCCCCCTGTCAGCCATGTTGCACCCGCCTCATCGTCAGCACGCCATCGTAGCGCCCATCGGCTGCAAGGGTATAGCCGCTCACCGAGCGATGCAACACGGCATACTGATCCTCATACCACAGCGGCACCTGAGCCACAGTTTCCGCCAGCACGCGCTGCAGCTGCCCATAGAGGCGCTGCTGCTCGGCAAACATCTGCGCCGCCAGTGCCGCCTCGATCAGCCGGTCCACCTCGGGGTTAGCATAATGGCCGCGGTTGGCACCGGCGGGCGGCACCGCCTGGGAATGGAACACATACTGGAAAATGTCCGGACTCTTGATACCCACCCACGCCAGCGAATAGAGCTGAAAGCGCCCGGCCTTGATGTCGGCGTAAAAGGTGCCCCAGTCGTAGCTCTGGATGGTCAGGTCGATGCCGATTTCCCGCAACATGGACTGATAGATGGCCGCCAGACGCAGGCGCAGCGGGTTGGCACTGGTCTTGTAGCTCAGTGACAGCCGTTGCCCCTGTCCAATGGCACTTTCAAGCAAGGCACGGGCGCGCCCCGGATCATAAGGGTAGCCCGACCAGTTCTTGAGCCCCGCCCAGTGCTCGGGGGGCAGCAGGGCGCCCGCCAGGCGCGCATGATTGTCGAACAGCGCCTGGACAATCGCAGCCCGGTCGATGCCCAGCGCGATGGCTTCGCGGATCGGCTGTTGCGACAGCCAGCTGTCGCGAAAGTTGAAGCCAATGTAGGCAAAATTGGTACCGCGGTGCCATTGCACCGCAAGCTCGGGACGCGCCGCGCAATAGCGCACCAGCTCCGGCGACAGGCCACCCTGAATCCAGTCCAGCTCCCCCTTGCGCAACTTGAGCACCTGCACCAGTGGATCCTTCACCTTGATGAACTCCAGCAGTGCGCCATCGGGCCGCTGCAGGCGGGTGCGCTGCTCGTTGGCATCCACGAAACGGCACGGACCGCTGCCCAGCGGCTGGCGATTGAAGTCATGCCCCGCTTTCATCAACCTCCGCGGCAGCACGCCAATGGTAAGCCGCCCCGGAAACAGGGCATCCACATGGGTCAGGTCAAACTGCACACGCTGTCCATCCAGCGCACGTACTCGCTGCACATGCTTCAGTCCACCCCGGTGTGGAGAGGCGGTGGCCGGATCGAGCACACTGGCGTAGGTGGCCGCTACATCCTCGGCCGTCAAGGGCGTACCATCATGAAAGCGGGTGGACTTGCGCAGGGCAAATACCCAGCGCAACGGTGCCGTCTGCTGCCAGTCCATCAGAGCCGGTACCGGCTCAAAACGGGCATTGAAGTCCACCGGCGCCTCATACAGCAGGCGATTGAGCCGACTGGAGAGCGCATCGGTAGCACGGCGCGGATCGAGACTGCGGGGGCGGCCGCTGACGCCAAGGCGAAAGTGATTCTGCGGCAACGGTGTTCGCGCGGAACACCCCAGCAGCGGCAGGCCACAGCCGGCGGCAAGAAGAGTACGACGGGGAAAGGGGGCGTTCACGAATCCGGGTCGATCAACAGCGCATCCATGCGCTTGAGGTCCTCTTCATCCAGATCACCCACCACCGCTTCCAGCTGCAGGCGCTTGACCACCAGATCGTCCAGCGCCGCCACCAGATCGCGCCGCGCCTTGTGGGCATTGGCGCGGGCGGTGAGCACATCCAGCAGGCTTTTCAGACCGACGCGGTAGCTCTCTTCCGCGGCCTCGAGAAATGCATCACCGGAAGCCACCGCCGCCTGCAGCGCATCCACCAGCGACTCGCCATTGCGAATGTCCGCCAGCAGCACACGCACCTGCAGCTGCAGCTGCTCGCGCACATCGCGCAGGCCTTCACGCGCCTTGCGGGCATTATCCTGCGCCTGTGCCACGGTCGCGCGTGTGAGACCCCCACTGTAAATCGGCCAGTTCAGCACCAAGGCCAGCGAGCTGGCCCGCGTGTCACGGTAAGTGGATGCATAGAGGCTGCGATAATCATCGTAGGCGGTCTCCTGCACCTGCGCCGTCAGCGCCAGCGTAGGATAGTAGTCGCTGCGTTCCAGATCCACCGTCTGCTCGGCGACATCCCGTTGGCGGGCGACCTGGGCCAGTTGAGGGCTGTTGCGCAAGGCGCGCTGAATCCATGCCTGATCCTCGCCCCTCAGCAGCTGCGGTGGCCTGGTGTTGACGCTTTTAAGCGCAGTCACCCGCTGGCCGGTGAGCTTGGCCAGATTCTCATAGGCGGTATTGAGCGCATTCTCTGCCTTGATGCGATCTGCCCGACTGAGGTCGTAGGCGGAACGCGCCTGCAGCACATCGGTGCGGGAGGCCAGCCCCACCTGCTCTGAGGTCTGCGCCCGCTCCCACTGGGTCCTATTGGCGGCTTCCTGACTTTTCGCCAGCTTCACATTGGCCTGCGCCAACAGCACATCGAAATAGGCCTTGACCACACGGGTAATCAGATCCTGCTGAGCCTGACGCCACGCCGCCTCGGCAGCGGACAGCTGCGTTTTGGCGATGTCGTAGGCCACCAGGGCCTTGCGGTTGTACAGCGCCTGCTGCGCCTGCAGACTCAGCTGTCGAGTACGCACATCGCCTGCGGCATCGGGCAGATCCGTATCGCTTTTGGACAGCGATCCCTGCAGGGTTACCTGCGGCAGCAGCGCGGCCTTGGCGCGGTCGATCTGCTTGCGCTGGGCATCGTATTCCGCCCGCGCCTGTGCCAGCTGTGCATCATGGGCCTGCGCCATGCGCCACACGCTCACCAGATCATGCGCCGCGTACACCTGCGCACTGGTTGCCAGCAGCAGTCCTGCAAAAAATGCCCGTTTCATGACACCTCTCCCTGTTGTTCCGCCTCGCTCCACTGGCTGAAAGGCCGTTGCGCGAGCGACACGTTGTAATAACGCAGCTGATCGGTCACTTCCCTGCCGACCCAATCCGGCAAGGGGGGTGTCGTCTGCTCGTCCTCCAGTTCCACTTCAGCCACCACCAGCCCGGCATTCTCGCCGAGGAATTCGTCCACTTCCCATACGAAGCCTTCGTATTCGATCCAGTAGCGGTTTTTCTCGATCACGGGACCGATAGCAAACTTTTCCAGCATGACCTGGGCGTGTGTCACCGGAATCGGATATTCGTACTCGTCGCGGCTGATGCCGATCTCCATGCTCTTGATGTTCAGATTGGCCTCGTCCCCCTCGATGCGCACGCGGATGGAGCACTTGTTTTCAGGGTTGGCAGCGTTGTTGAGATAGCCCTGGGCGAAATGCACCTTTTTAAAGGCCTGTTCGCGCCAGCCATCGCCGGTGACCAGATACTTGCGTTCAATTTCCCGTTTCATGGGCATTTGCTGACAGGGATTGAATGATTTCGGGGTGTTGCGTGCCGACCCAGATGGCCACGGCAATCAGAATCAACGCCGAAATGACGCTGGAGAGCATGGCCAGACGAATGATCGGCCGCCAGCTGCGAAAGCGCGCCTCCACTTCCAGCTGGTTGAGAAACAGTTCCAGATCGGCCCACTTTTCCTGCTCCAGATCGCGCTGGATACGCGCTTCGTCCTCTGGCGAGATGATGCCGCGGCGGCGCAGGTCCTCAATGCGTTCCTCAATGGCTGTTCGATTCATGCCAAGCCTCCTCATACGCCAGCAGATGGGGTTTGCCGCTAGCACGCAGCATGTCGCGCACGCGCGCCTGCTCCGTTTCATATTGCGCGGCCGTCAACTGGCCGCGCATGCGTTCGAAACGCAGATAGATCAGATAGGTATTGACCACATCGGTTTCGCAATAGTTGCGTATAGCCTCGATTTCACCGTTGAGCCATTGCTCTGACACGGCGGCACCGCTCTGCCCCATCTTGCCCGGCAGCCCCAGCATCACGGCAAGGTCGTCCAGCCGCGCTGCCGCACGGGGCTGATAGGCCGAGAGCACGTCCATCAGGTCGATGTGGGCGAACTGATAGCGGCTGATGTAATTGTCCCACTTGCGCTCACGCTCGAACTGACCTGTATCCCAGTAGGTGCGCGCCTCAATGCCGTGCAGCAGGGCGCGATAGTGCAGCACGGGCAGATCGAAGCCGGACCCGTTCCAGCTGACCAGCGTGGGCTTGAACTGTTCCACCCCTTCAAAGAAGCGCTGCAGCAGCTCCGCCTCGTCGCTTTCCGGCGTGCCCAGCGACCAGACCTTAAGCGTGTCCGCCGTGCGTAGCACCACCGAGATGGCCACCACGCGGTGCAGGTGATGGCGCATGAAGTCATGGCCTGCCTCGCCAAGGCGCTGCAGCTTCATCGCCTCGACCACGCTGGCATCGTCCAGCCCATCCAGCCCGAGCAGGCGGCGCCCCGCCTCCACGTCGGGAACCGTTTCAATGTCGAAAACAAGCGTTGGCCGGTTCATGCGGGTGGAAATACGCCAGTGGAAAGGTAGCGGTCGCCGCGGTCGCACACGATGGTGACCACGACACTGTCGGGATTCTCCGCTGCCACCTGCAGCGCCACATGCATGGCCCCACCAGAGGAAATGCCGGCGAACAGCCCCTCATCCCGCGCCATGCGGCGGGTCATCTCCTCGGCGTCTTCCTGAGTCACGTCGCGCTCCTCATCCACCCATTTCGGGTCGAAAATGGCGGGCAGATACTCCGGCGGCCAGCGGCGGATGCCGGGAATACTGGCGCCTTCCGCCGGCTGCACGCCGATCACCTGCACGGCCGGGTTGCGCTCCTTTAGCGCATGGCTGACACCCATGATGGTGCCGGTGGTGCCCATGGCGCTGACAAAGTGGGTCACCTGCCCCTGGGTCTGGCGCCAGATCTCCGGGCCGGTGGTGAGATAGTGTGCGCGCCAGTTGTCCGGATTGGAGAACTGGTCCAGCACCTTGCCTTCACCACGGGCTTCCATGGCTCGCGCCAGATCGCGGGCGCCTTCCATGCCCTCGTCAACGCTCACCAGCACCAGTTCGGCCCCGAAGGCGGCCATGCTGGCACGGCGCTCCAGACTCATGTTTTCGGGCATGATCAGCCTGAGGCGATAGCCCATCATCGCCGCCGCCATGGCCAGTGCGATGCCGGTATTGCCGCTGGTGGCCTCGATCAGCGTGTCGCCGGGCCGGATTTCACCGCGCGCCTGCGCCTGCCTGATCATGTTGAACGCCGGGCGATCCTTGACCGAACCGGCCGGATTATTGCCTTCCAGCTTGCCCAGCACCACACTGCCATTGTCCAGCTGCGCAAGCCGCTGTATGCGGACTAATGGTGTGTTGCCGATCGTATCTTCCAGCGTAGGCCACTGCATGGTGTCTGCTCCCTTTTTCACGGCATTTTAACCCGATACCAGGCGGCATAAAGCGCGGGCAGGAAAAACAGCGTGATCACGGTGCCGATGGCAATGCCGCTGATGAGCACATAGGCCATGGGGCCCCAGAACAGCGAGGTGGTCAGCGGGATGAACGCCAGCACCGCTGCAGCGGCCGTGAGCAGCACCGGGCGCGCGCGCAGCACGGTGGCATGGATGACCGCCTCGTGCATCGGCTGACCCGCCGCACGGTTTTCGTTGATCTGCGCCACCAGAATCAGGGTATTGCGCATCAGGATGCCCGCCAGCGCAATCAGCCCCAGGTTGGCCACAAAGCCGAATGGCTGCTGGAACAGAATCAGCGCAGCCACGGCGCCCACCAGCCCCAATGGTGCCGTGACCAGCACCATGAACAGCCCGGTAAAGCTGCGCATGTAGAGCATGATCAGCAATGTCATCAGCAGCACCATCAGGGGCATATTGGCCTGAATGGAGCGCTGCGCCACCTGCGACTCCTCCACGGATCCGCCGATTTCTACCCGATACCCCAGCGGCAGGTTCTCGACGATGTCCTGAATGTTGTTCCACACCTTCATGGTGGCATCCGGTGGCTGCACACCGGGCGGCACCTCGGCATACACACTCACCAGCCGCTCCCCGTTGCGCCGTTCCATATAGGGGATTTCTGCCACCACCTTCAGATCCCCCAGATGCGCCAGCGGCACACTTTCACCCGTAGGCAGACGAATGGGCAGGCTTTCCAGGGCTTCCACATGACGCGCAGCGTCGGATGCGCGCAGACGAATCTCGGTCGAGCGGATACTGGAGAGAACAATACTGGCCACCTCACCATTGAGCAGGGTGCGCAACTGCTCGGCCACCTGTGCCGGCGTCAGCCCCAGCCTGGCCAGGCGGTTTCGATCCCACTCAAGCCGCAGCGCCGGGGCCTGGTACTGCCAGGAAAGATGCGGATCCACCAGATAGGGCTTATCCAGCATGCGATCGCGAATCTGTTTGCCAATCGCCACCAGCGTCTGCGGATCCGGGCCGATCACGCGAAACACCACCGGCCAGGGCACGGGCGGACCAAACAGCAGCGGATGCACCCGCACCCGCGCCTCGGGAAAGGCACCGGCTTCGATCTGTTGCTGCAGGCGCAGCTGCAGCCGATCACGGGCATGCCAGTCCCTGGCGACGACGACGATATTGCCATAGGCGGGATTGGGCAGTTCGGGGCTCAGCGCGAGAAAGAAACGCGGTGCGCCACGGCCGGTATAACTGGAGGCAGACACCACATCCGGATCGTTCATCAGCTGCTGTTCCACCCGCGCCACCACCTTTTGCGTGGTGGCAAAGCTGCTGCCTTCGGGCAGGTTGATGTCCACCAACAGCTCGGGACGGTCCGAACTGGGGAAGAACTGCTGTACCACCCAGTGCTTCATGCCATAGACGGAAAGAATAAACACCCCTACCGTGAGACCGATTACCAGCCAGCGGCGGCGCACACACGCCTCAATAACCTTGCGCAGCAGCCTGAAAGCCGGCCGCTGCTCCACCGGCGTGCCGGCATGCTTCAACGTGTCCGGCAGTAGCTTGACGCCCAGATAGGGGGTAAACAGCACGGCCACCAGCCACGAGGCGATCAGGGCGATGCCCGTCACCCAGAAGATGCCGCCGGCATATTCGCCCACCTTGGATTCGGCAATGCCGATGGGCAGAAAGCCGATGGTGGTCAACAGCGTGCCCACCAGCATGGGGGCGGCGGTCAGTGTCCAGGCATAGGAGGCAGCGCGGATCTTGTCCAGGCCCTGCTCCATCTTAAGGATCATCATCTCGATAGCGATGATGGCATCGTCCACCAGCAGGCCGAGGGCGATAATCAATGCGCCCAGTGAAATGCGGTTGAAGTCGATGCCGGTCAGTTTCATAAACAGGAACGTGGCCGACAGCGTCAGGGGCACCGCCAGCGCCACCACAATGCCGGCCCGTACCCCGAGGGCGATGAAGCTGACCACCATTACCACCAGAAGTGCTACGAAGAACTTTTCCTGAAAGATATCCACGGCACGATGAATGGCGTCGGCCTGATTGGTGAGCTTGTCCAGCTGCACACCGGCAGGAAGCTGTGGCCGTATCGTCTGCTCGAAGGCATTGAGCGCCTGCTCGAGTCTTAGCCCATCGGCATTTTCCTGCATGACCACCCCCAACAGCACCGCTTCATGGCCGCGGTCGTGCACGATCAGGCTGGGTGGGTCTTCGAAACCGGTATAAACCTGCGCCAGCTCCTTGAGCGCCACCACCGTGCCGCCGATATTAATGGGCAGCGCTTCCAGCGTATCAATCCAGTCGCGGGGTTGCTGATTGACACGGATGTGCAGGCGTGGCCCGCCGGTTTCCACAAAACCGGCCGACACCACCGCTGTCTGTGCAGCAATCTGCTGCTGAATCTGCGCGGGTGCAATGCCCAGGGTTTTCAGTTTGCGTTCGTCCAGATCCACAAAAATCTGCGGCTTGCGCTCGCCGATCAGCACCACCTTCTTCACGCCCGCAACCCGTCGCAGCGGCTTGCGCAGCTGTTCGGCCACTTCGGTGAGCGTGCGATTGTCCACGCTGCCATCCGGGCTGCTCAGCGCATAAAGCGTGAAATAGACATCCTTGAAGTCATCCTGAAAAATCGGGCCGATTACAGCGGGGGGGAGCTTTTTCGCCTCATCCCCCAGCCGCTTGCGCACCTGATAGAACAGGTCCTCGCTCATGCCCGATGGCGTGTTGTCGGCAAAGGTGACCAGCATCTCCACCTGACCGGGCCGCACCTTGGTTTCCACGCGGTCGAACCAGTCAATTTCCTGCAAGCGCTTTTCCAGCAGATCCGCCACCTGCTTTTCCATCTGCTCCACCGTGGCGCCCGGCCAGTAGGCGGAAACCACCATGACGTTGACGCTGAAGGAGGGATCTTCTGCCCGGCCATTGGTCCAGAAGGCATATACCCCGGCCAACAGTGTGACAATGATGAAATAGAGCGTCAGTGAGGACTCACGGATCGCCCATGCCGACGGGTTGAAGCGGCTCATGGCTGCCCCACCCGCACAGTCTGCCCCGGACGCAGCACGTGCACGCCCATGCGCACGATGCGATCCTTGGCCGTTAAGGGTCCCTGCACCCAGGCAACGTCATGGGCCACGCGTTCCACTGTCACCGGGACGCGCTCAAGCACCTGCTGCCCATTGACCCTGAACAGATAGGCCTTCTTCCCTTCCATCTGCACTGCGGTGACCGGTACACGCCACAAGGATTTCTCACGCCCGGTGCGCACCACAACCGACAGAATCTGGCCCCAGGCGACCATTTCTGAGCCAATGTGATAACGCACCGTGCGGGTATGACTGGTGGGGCGGGCTGCGGGTGCAGCATACGCCATCGACAATGTCTTTTCCTGACCGTTCAGGCGAGCCGTCAGGGTTGCCGGTGGTGTCCCTGCCCCATTTGGCCAGTCCAGTTCCAGCACGGTCTCATCGCCCAGGCCCAGGGTCATAACGGGTGTGCCTGCGGTGACCACCTGCCCCACCTCGGCCTGCCGGGCCATGACAACGCCATCTGCAGACGCCTTGAGCACGGTATAGCTCCAACGATTGCGCGCTGTTTCGATCTGCGGCAACAGACTCTGACGCTGAGCCTCAAGTACCACCACGCGGTTCTGCGCTGCATCCACCTGCTGTTGGGAAACCAGTTTGCGGGCCAGCAGATCCTGCAAACGAACAAGATCCTTGCGCGCGGTCTGCAGATCCGAGTCCACTGCCCGTAGCTGCGCCTGCAGGTTATTCAGCGCAAGGCGGTAATCACGATCATCAAGCCGATAAAGCACGTCGCCAGCGCGTACCGTATCGCCGACCTCAACAGCACGCGCCACGATCCGACCGGCCACCTGAAAACCCACGGCACTTTCCCGCAGTGGTTTAAGCACACCCGTCAGCGTCAGGCTATGGCGGGCCTTGTCTGTAACAGGGTTAACCGTCCATACCACCGGGGGCACATCAGCTTGAACAGGCGCCTCCGCCTGCTGCTGGCAGCCCGACAGCAGGAAAACAAACGGGATCAAAAATAGCGCGTAAGCTGTTTTTTTCATTGGGACAATTCCCTTATTCGGCAGATAACGGTTGACCAGACCCGTGCGCTGACCGCATCGGACTCATAAGAGACCTGCGCCGCTTCGGGTAGGGCTGAAAAGGCAAAGCGCCCGCTGAATTCGTGCAATAACAGGCCAAAGAGATGGTGCGTAAGAATCAGGGCGTGTTCGTCCGGCACCAGCTGGCGCATGCGGTCCAATACCCACTCGATCTCCGGTCGCCATACGCTCTGCATGATAGTACGGGTGCGTTCGCTCGTATCCAGCAACACCCACTGCACCAGTCGCGCCATATCGGGATGGTCCCCCATAAAAACCGCCTTGCGCGCCACCAGCTCATGCAAGGCCTCTTCCGGCGTATTCGCCTCAATGCGCTGATAGACTTCGGCACGAATCTGCTGCGCAACTGCCTCCATCACAGCCAGATACAGCGCCTCTTTCCCGGCAAAGTGGTTATACACGCTGGACGGCGACATGCCCACCTGCTGAGCCAGTTCGCGCATGGAAAAACCGTCAAAGCCCTTTTCGGCAAACAGCGCACGGGCTGTGGACAAAATGCGTTCTCTGTTCATGCCACTCTATTAACGAACGTTCGTTCGTTAATTAATTTAGCCATTTCTTTTTTCACATGCAAACATAAGGCACCTCCGCGCCCCCTGAATGCGCTCGCGTTGCAGGTGCAATGACGGCAGATGCAAGGCACGGGCGCTGGATTTGTTGCGGCCAAATCCAAGGAGAGCAAGACAGCAGGTGTCATCATCCCGCCGCACCCAAAGAGACAGGGGGTTTGCGGTGGTGCGATATTGAGCCCGACTTAACGGCTCAGCCACAGTGCCACGGCCACCAGTGCGGGAGCAAGCAGGTTGATCACCACGTTCATGGCCAGCGCCGGCAGCAGCCGTTCCTGGTTGCCGGCACGCACACGGCGCAGATTGAGCAGCATGGGCATGGCGAAAATCAGCGAGATCAGACCGAGCAGGGCCAGCGGCGGTAACCACTGCAGCGCCACCAGAATGACCAGCACGCCATAGGCGCTCAATAGAAACAGGTCAAATACCTGCAGCGTCAGCGGCACCCCCATTTTCATGGGAAAGGTCACCCGGCCCGCACGTCGGTCTGCGTCGATATCCGGGATCTGGTTGAGCAGCAGCAGATTATTGACCAGAAAGAAGGGAATCAGGGAAACCAGCAGCGCCCGCTCACTGTAATGCCCCGTCAGCACATAGTAGGTGCCCATGACCATCAGCGGCCCGAATGCCAGACCGGGCGCAATCAGGCACAGCCAAGGCATGCGGGTCAGGCGGGTGGTGTAGAACAGAATCAACGCAACACCCAGCAGCCCGATGGGCAGCAGACCCCAACCCAGCTCATGGACGAAATACAGCCCGATGGCGATCACCACACCGAGAAAAAAATACCCTGCGCCCATCACCCATTCCGCATATTCCGGGTGGGCCTGCAGCGCGCCGCTGCCGCCACTGAAGGGTGTGCGCTGCGTCATGGCATCCAGGCCGCTGCGCCAGTCTTCATACTCGTTGAGCAGGTTGACACTGGCGTGGGCCGACAGACCGCCGATCATAACCAGCAGAAAACGTCCCCAGTCAAAGGCTGCACCCTCCCACACCGCCAGTGCAGCGCCCAGCAGAATGACCGAAACGGTTAACAGTAGAAAGGGTGGGCGCATGCTCATCCACACGGTCTTCAGGGCTTGCTTCATTCCGCTTCCTCCACATAGCGATCAAGTCGTTTCTTCCAGCCGGGCCACCAGCGGGATTCGTCCCGTGGTGCATGGGCAATGCGCCGTTGCAGGACCTTGTGTGCCGCTGCCACAAAAGCCGGCACCGACACACGATCAGACGGCATGGCGCGCAGGACCTGAATCAGCCCCCACCCTTGCCCTGCATAACGGGCTTTAGCATTATCGCCCAACCCCTTGAAATTGACATAGTCCAGCAGCGCATAGGCACCACCGGGCTGCTGCCAGAGTGTTTTAACTCGCTGGTCGAGAACGGCACAATCGGGCTGGGCTGCACAGGCCTGCCGCCAGCGTGTCTGAAAGCGCGTCATGACAAAGCGCGCCTGCAGGCTGCGGGTACGTTCCAGCCAGTCCAGCAGCTGCGCACGCCGCGGATCGGCATAAAAGGCCTCGCGAGAGGACCAGGGTGCCCGTTCGGCCTGCAGCCAGCGCGGCACCCGTTCGCCGTGTTCAACTGCAAAACGCACCCATTGGGGAAACTGCGCCTCGAAAGGCACGCTCACCCCCGCCGGAATCCAGATGAAATGCCCAATGCCCAGTGAGGGAAAGGGCTCATGGGGTGACCACCACGCCAGCTGCTCGCGCACGCCGCCGGTTTCATTCTGCATGAGCCGTTCTGCCAGCCGCTCCGGGTCGGGCTCTGGCTGTGATGCAGAAACGGAAAGGGCCGCTGTCGACAGGCTCATGCCCATCAACAACGGCCCCAGCCGATGCCTGAGCGCCACGGAATGCCTTACTTGAGCTGGGTGGCCAGATAGCCGTCCATCTTCTCAAGCATCTTGCGATACATCATGGGGAACTCTTCCACCACGGAATGCTGCACGCTTGGCAGCGCCAACAGGTTGTCGGACCAGCGCTTCAACTTGGGATAGAGGTCCAGCACGGTGACACCGCACTCCTGACACAAGCGGTCCAAGCGCATGAAGATGGGCGCATAGGCCGCATCGATCAGCGCAAAGGCATCGCCGTTGAAGTAGTCACTCCCGCTGTGCACGTCGTTGACCCGCGCCAGCATGGCGGCAAACGCGTCTGAAGCCTCGTTGAACGCCTCGGCATCCTTGGCGGTCACCATGCCGTGCATCTTCATGATCATTTCGCCGCCGTAGCTGATCCAGGCACGGTTCTTGGCACGCAGCAGCGGATCTTCGGGCTGCAGCGGCGGCGGTGTGATTTCGTCCACATATTCCTGAATTACGGCAGACTCGAAAATCACCTCCTTGCCGTCCACCTGCAGCACCGGCACCTTGCCCAGCGGCGAAAGCTCCTTGAACCACTCGGGCGGGTCATTGAGGTCGATGTAGTCGATGTCGTAGGGTACGTCCTTGTGCAGCAGGGTAATGACCGTACGCTGCACAAACGGGCACAGCTTGAAACTGATCAGTCTGAGTTTGGGGAGGTTCATGGGTTATGCTCCTTCGGATTCGGTTTGCACCAGTTTAACGAATTTGGCGTAAAGGGTGTCGCGATCTTCCACGTGCTCGGGGTCGGTAATAATGCAGTCGATGGGACAGACGCTTACGCAGGTGGGTTCATCATAGTAGCCGACGCATTCCGTGCAGCGGTCCGGATCGATGACATAGGTTTCCTCGCCCATGGAGATCGCCTTGTTGGGGCACTCCGGCTCGCACATGTCGCAATTGATGCAGGCTTCGAGGATTTTGAGGGCCATGGGAAAATGCCGAAGAAGGGAGAGAAAATGGTCGGAGAGACAGGATTTGAACCTGCGACCCCCACTTCCCGAAAGTGGTGCTCTACCAGGCTGAGCTACTCTCCGATGGTGCGACGCACATTATAGTTGTTTAGCCCCAGCTTTCAAAGCGCATTACCAGGGCGTAGCGCAGCACCTCATCGCTGAGCCCCTTGAAGGGGTTGGGGATGCGTGCCACATAGCCGGACCCCTTGGCACAGTCCATGCGCTCGCCGGTTTTCGGGTGCCACATGGCGTCCAGCTTCAGCTTCAGATTGCCGGCCGGCGTCATGATTTCCAGCTCGTCACCGATGCAGAACTTGTTCTTGGCTTCGATTTCCAGCCACGCATCGCTGGCGTCCACCACCTCGCCCACGAAGCGCTGGTAGTCGGAGCTGGATGCGCCCTGCTCATAGTTCTGGTAGTCGCTGTGCACATGGCGCTTGAGGAAGCCCAGGGTGTAGCCGCGATTGGCCAGCGAATCCAGCTCGCGGATCAGCTGCGGATCGATGGGCTTGCCAGCCACCGCATCATCAATGGCGCGGCGGTACACCTGGGCGGTGCGCGCCACATAAAAGTGAGACTTGGTGCGCCCCTCGATCTTGAGCGAATGCACGCCGATATTGACCAGCTCGGGCACCAGTTCGACGGCACGCAGGTCCTTGGAGTTCATGATGTAGGTGCCATGCTCGTCTTCAAACGCAGGCATGAACTCACCCGGGCGCCCCTCCTCTTCCAGCACCATGACAGGCTGTTCGCGCGAGGTGGTGCCGGTCAAATCCGAAATTTGCTCCACCTTTACAGGAACCACATCGCCGGTTTCCGTCTCCTCGGCGGCGTAGGTGTTGTATTTCCAGCGGCAGGCATTGGTGCAGGTGCCCTGGTTGGCGTCGCGCTTGTTGATATAGCCGGACAACAGGCAGCGGCCGGAATAGGCAATGCACAGGGCGCCATGCACAAACACTTCCAGTTCGCACTCCGGCACCTGCTGGCGGATCTCAGCGATCTCCTCGATGCTCAGCTCGCGCGACAGCACGACACGTTCGATACCGACGCTGTGCCAGAACTTCACCGCTGCCCAGTTGACCGCATTGGCCTGCACCGACAGATGAATGGGCTGATCCGGGAAGTGCTCGCGCACCAGCATGATCAGACCGGGATCGGACATGATGAGCGCATCCGGCTGCATCTCGATAATCGGCTCGATGTCCTTGAGATAGGTCTTGATCTTGCTGTTGTGCGCCTGGATATTGCTGACCACATAGAACTGCTTGCCGCGGGCATGCGCTTCGGCAATGGCGTCCGCCAGCACCGGATTGGTGAACTCGTTGTTGCGCACGCGCAGGCTGTAGCGCGGCTGGCCGGCATAAATGGCATCGGAGCCGTAGGCAAAGGCGTAACGCATGTTCTTGAGCGTGCCTGCGGGAGAAAGAAGTTCCGGTTTCGTGACCATGCTATCCTATTTGCGAGTGTCGTTTATTAAGCTGACTATTTTACTCGGGAATGGCATGAACACCGCAAAAATCGGACTGGCACTGGGCGGCGGCGGTGCGCGGGGTCTTGCCCACTTTGGCGTGATGCGCTATCTGGAAGAACATGGTGTACCGGTGCATTGCATCGCCGGCACCAGCATGGGCGCCATTGTGGGCGCCGCCATCGCCAGCGGCGACTGGCACAAGCTGGCGGAAGGCTATGCGCGTCTGGACTGGATCAAGCTGCTACCCATGTTCGACATCACCTTCTCGGGTGCCGGACTGCTGGACGGTCGCAAGGCGCTGGAATTTCTCAAGGAACACATCCATGCGCGCCGCATTGATGAGCTGGCCATCCCCTATGCCGCCATCGCGGCCAACCTGACCCGCCGTCGCCGCGAAGTGCTCGCCGAGGGCGATCTGTTTTTTGCCATGCGCGCCAGCTACGCCATTCCCGGGATCTTTACGCCGGTGCGCACCCCTGAAGGCGACATTCTTGTGGATGGCGGTGTGGTAGAGCAGGTACCGGTCATCAGCGCCCACGAAATGGGCGCCGAATACGTCATCGCAGTGGAGGTGAACGGTATGCTCAAGTCACCCCACTCCACCCTGGAGACCCTTGAGGACGCGCCTCTGCTGGAGCGCCTGCACGAACAACTGGGCGCCATCCCTGCCTTGCGCGAAAGCGACTGGGGGCGGCAGATTCTCAATTGGTTCCGCCAGCAGCTGCAGAAAGAGGAAAAGAACCGCCAGCCCGGCCTTTTTGAAGTGATGCGCGACAGCATCGATTTCATGCAGGAGGAGATCATGCGCATGCAGCTGGCAGGGCATCCCCCGCGCTGGCTGGTCACCGTGGATGCGACCAGCTTTTCCATCTGGGACTACCACCGCGCTGAAGAGATCATCGAAACCGGCTATCAGGCTGCAAGGGAACAGCTACGCACCCTGCCTGACGAAGTGCCCGAACTGATCACCTGACCGCGCTCAGGCGATCAGCCTGGCGCCAGATCACCTCGCCCAAGGCATTCATAGTGGACCCCGTCCGGGCCGTGCACCGAGCGCCACAGCTCCACGTGATCCACCGACAGCCAGGCATCCTCCAGCGTCATCGGCAGAGGGGGGTCCCCGACTTTTTCAAGATCGATTTTTTTCGCGTTCGGCCGCGCCAGTGAAATATGCGGCGCAAAGCGGTTTTTAGGCTTTTTGACGCCATCCAGCTCCTTTAATGCCTGATACACTTCGTCATGCAGCGCCTGTAGCATCAGATTGCGCCCGAACAGGCCAGCGAGCACGGCTGGCCGCTCGGCGGCGGGGAACCAGTCGATCGTTTCCAGTGGTGCTTCAAAGGCGCTCAGCTCGGGCAGCCCCTTGGCCAGGCGGTCGGCAATCACCTGCGCCTGCTCACGACTGAAACCGTCTCCAAGGAAAAACGCGGTGAGATGCCAGTTTTCCCGCGGCAACCATCGCACCGCCGACAAACCGTTCTTTTTGAGCGCTTGGCAAGCCTGCTGCAGCGAAGCAGCCAGTGCATCTTCGACCGGCACCGCGACAAACAGCCTCATCCGACCACCTCAAAGCGTAAAAATTCACCCGTGGCGGGAAGCCATGAGAGGCTCACATCCGTTACCTTGCTCAGCGGCGAGCCCTGCCACAACCACTGCGCCAGCGCCTCCAGCTGAGGTCGCGGGCCCTCCGCCACCACTTCCACGCGGCCATCGGGCAGGTTGCGCACCCACCCGGTCAGCCCCAGTTCGCGCGCCTTGCGCTGGGTGTAGGCGCGAAACCACACGCCCTGTACCCGTCCCGAAACCAGTGCGTGCAGGCGTTCCATCAGTGCTTCACCCTGCCCCACAAATCATAGGCGTCGGCCGCTTCGATCTCGACCGGTACGATCTCGCCTGGCTGCAATGTCTGACCATTGCCGATGAGCACGACGCCGTCGATTTCAGGCGCATCGCCCTTAGTGCGGCCAATGGCGCCCTCCTCGTCCACTTCATCAATGATCACATCCAGCGTACGCCCGATCTTTGCCTGCATCTTTTCCGCACTGATCACCTGCTGGGTTTCCATAAAGGCCTCCCAGCGTTCCTGCTTCACCTCGTCCGGCACCTGGGGCGCCAGCGTATTGGCCACCGCCCCCTCGACGGGCGAATACTGGAAGCAGCCCACACGATCCAGACGCGCTTCGCGGATAAAGTCCAGCAGCGCTTCGAACTCTTCATCGGTTTCGCCAGGGAAGCCGACGATAAAGGTGGAGCGCATGGTCAGATCCGGCACTTCGCTGCGCCACTTCTCAATGCGTTCAAGCTGGCGCTCGATATTGCCCGGCCGGCGCATGGCCTTGAGCACGCGCGGATGCGCATGCTGCAGCGGCATATCCAGATAGGGCAGTACCAGCCCGTCGCGCATCAGCGGAATCACCTCTTCCACATTTGGGTAGGGATAAACATAGTGCAGCCGCACCCATGCACCCAGGCGCCCCATCTGCTCGACCAGACCGGTCATGTTGCTCTTGACCGGGCGCCCCTGCCAGAAGTCGGTGCGGTGCCTGATATCCACGCCATAGGCCGCCGTGTCCTGACTGACCACCAGCAGTTCCTTCACGCCCGCATCCACCAGTTTCTGCGCTTCATCAAGAATCTCGGGCGCCGGACGGCTGACCAGGTCGCCTCGCATGGAGGGAATGATGCAGAAGGTGCAGCGGTGGTTGCACCCTTCGGAAATCTTTACATAGGCATAGTGCTTGGGCGTAAGCTTGAGCCCCTGTGGCGGCACCAGATCCACGAACGGGTCATGGGGTGGTGGCGGGGTGACGTCGTGGACCTGCTGCACCACCTCTTCATAGGCGGCAGGGCCAGTAATGGCGAGCACCTGCGGGTGCACCGCCTCGATCTGCTCCGGCTTGGCGCCGAGGCAGCCGGTGACAATGACGCGGCCGTTTTCATCCAGCGCTTCGCCAATGGCTTCCAGCGACTCCTCCACGGCCGAATCGATAAAGCCACAGGTGTTGACGATCACCACATCGGCGTCGTCATAGCTGTCGGTCAAGGTGTAGCCCTCGGCCCTAAGCTGGGTCAGGATCCGTTCCGAGTCCACCGTGGCCTTTGGACAGCCCAGAGAAATGATGCCCACGGTCGGGTTTTGTGCACTCATGCAAACATGTCCTCTACCTTCATGTTCAAACGCAGACCACTGTGCATGGTGGTCAGCCAGATACGTCCCTTTTCCGGTTCTACCAAGTGGGGATAGCTCAACCATGCGTCGTCACAGCGTGCAACTGTCACGGGCGCACTCCAGCTAGTACCCTCATCCGCACTGATGCGCAAGCACAGTTCGGCGCGATACCAGCTGGCCGCGCGTTGTGAAAACGCGCCCGCCCGTCGCGGCGGATTGTCGCCCACCGGATTGTACGCCAAGACAATGCGCCCATCTTGCAGACGCAGCAGTGCGCCCGGGCTGGAACTGGCCGGCAGGCCAATTTTCGTATGGGTCCAGGTCGCCCCTGCGTCCTGGGAATAAGCATTCCAGAAGCGATCCCAGTTGGTGCGCAACAGATACCACAGCCGGCCATCCTTCAGTGGCAGCAGGTAGCCTTCGATGGCACCATCGTGATGACCGCGCCCCCCGGCATCGAGCCAATTACTGGCTTGCCAGTGGTGTCCACCATCATCGCTGTAATAGGTCAGACTGACATAGCGCCCTTGCTGCGGCAGCAAATACTGACTGCTGAGCACGACGCGGCCACTTTCGAGCACAACCATGCTGCGTACCGAGCCGCTGTAACCGTCCTGTATCAGTTGTGGGGCCGACCAGCTTTTGCCTTCATCCTCGCTGCGGACAAGATAAATGGGCGAACGGGTATTTCGGCTGGCACGCCCCAGGTGCTTCAGCCAGCGAAAATGGCTCTGAGCCTGATCCATGAAGGCATAGAGCAGCTTCCCATCCGGCAGGACTGCCAAAGCTGCATCGGTGGCAGGACGGACATCCTGCAGCGCCAGTGGCCAGTGCTGCCACTGCTTGCCATCCCAGTGGTGTACCTGTCCACTTTCAATCGCCCAGATGGATCCGGCATGGGTGGCGAACGGTCCCAGCGGCAGCGCAGCCTCCCACTGCACCGCCGGATGCAGCAGCAGCGGCGCTGATGTTTGCGGCGCCTGAGAAAAGTTCAGCGCGACGTCAACCGGTCGCATCAGAAGGGCTTGACCACCACCATGATGAGAATGCCTATGAGCAGCAGCAGCGGGATCTCATTCATCCAGCGATAGAAAACGCCGCTGTGATCGAGGTGCCCGGTGGTTTTCATCTGCTTGACACGCGCTGCGGCCCAGAAGTGATAGGCCAGCAACAACACGACCAGCGTCAGTTTGGCGTGCAGCCAGCCGCCACTGAAACCGAATCCGAGCCAGAGCCATAACCCTGTCACAACCGAGATGACCATCATGATGGTCATGAACTTGTAGAGTTTCTCAGCCATGATGAGCAGACGACGTACATCCTCGCCCGCCTGTTGCCCTTCGACAAAGTGCACGAAGATGCGCGGCAGGTAGAAGATGCCCGCCATCCAGCTCATCACAAAAAGAATATGCAGCATTTTGACCCAAAGCATTGAATTTCCCCCTGAGGACCTTACAAATAAAGTTATCATAACAAGATGTGGCGCTCGTCGCCGCCGCGATAGACCGGTGCACGATGCGCCAATGTTCACAAAAAGGAAAACGCATGAAAGTAGCAAAAGACAAGGTTGTCTCCATCGAATACGTATTGAAAGACAAGGACGGCAATGTAATGGACGCCTCCAATGGGCAGCCACTGGCCTACCTGCATGGCCACGGCCAGATCATTCCCGGCCTGGAAAAGGCACTGGAAGGCAAGGAAGTGGGTGAAAAACTCACCGTGACAGTGCCGGCTGCAGAAGCCTACGGCGAACGCGTCGAACAGCTGGTACAGGAAGTGCCTCGCCAACTGTTCCAGGGCGTTGACAATATCGAAGTGGGCATGCGCTTTGAAGCTCAGTCCGAGCAGGGTGTGCACTCTGTAGAAGTGACCAAGGTGGAAGGCGATACCATCACCGTTGATGGCAACCACCCACTGGCAGGCCAGGACCTGACCTTCGAAGTGGAAATCAAGGGTGTCCGCGATGCCACCGAAGACGAGCTGGCCGATGGCCATGCCCATGGTACCGGGGGCGTAGAGCATTAATCCGGCTTGACATGCCCACGATAAAAAAGCGCCATCCGGCGCTTTTTTTTGTATGATTGTCGTCATAAATCGACAAGGGAAACACTTCGATGCTCACGGTTGACGCCTGGATCGCACTGGGGTTGGCACTTCTCCTTTTTGTTATTGCTTCAATCCGTTTAATACGTACGGAAAAACGTTATGGATGGGTCAGATCGGTTTTTGACAGCATTCATAAACCCCTTCTCATCCTGGATCACAATGGACAGGTTCGCCACCATAATGAAGCCGTAGCGGATCTGATCGACAAATCCAAAAAAACCTCCCCGCCCACCTTCATCAGTTCTCTTCTCCCCCCCAAGCTTGGCGCTGCCATTCTAGAAAATATCAATAATAAAACCGTCCCCGTCACCCGGGAAATCCTTGTTGACAACAGACTGTTCCACTATTCCATTTCACCTCTGATTTTTTTTACTGGAAATTGGTATCTAATCGAAATTGAAGATCGCACCAATTTAAAGGACCTGACCCAAAAGACCAGTTTCTACGAGCGCCTGCTCGCAAGAGTTCGCAACCTGATTATTGTGACGGATGAGCAGGAAAAAACAGAATGGATCAATCCGGCCTTCGAATACAGAACAGGCTATACCCTGGGCGAAATAAAAGGCAAAAAACCGGGCAATCTATTACAAGGGCCTGAGACAGATCCGGAAACCGTTCGAAAAATCCATGAGCATCTGCAGCAATGCGAGCCGCTCAAAACCCAGATTTTGAACTATACCAAACATGGTGAAGCCTACTGGGTTGATATGCTGATTGAACCCTTCCGCCTGATCGATGGCCGGCGTGGGTTTGTCTCGGTCGAAAATGAAATCACGGCCGAGAAAAAACTGGAGAACAGAATCAAAAAGCTTGATCACCTACTCAAAATAAAAGACAGCATGATCAAGCAGATGACCCACATTGATGGGCTTACGCAACTGGGAAACATCAACTTATTTACGGAAACCCTGATACGGGAGTGGGGTCGCGCCATTCGTAAACAAACGCCTTTAACCCTTATCCTTTTTGATATTGATCAATTTCACAGTTGGAACTTATTATTGGGCTACCAAAAGGCCGATCAGATCCTCAAGGAAATTGCCCTGATTCTCCAAAAACACATCCGTCGAACCACAGACCTGAATGCTCGTTACGGTGGAGATCAGTTTGTCAGCATTCTGCCGGACACAACCGCAGAAAACGGTGCTCTGCTTGCAAAACGCATCCAGGAAGAGATCAATGCGCTTAACTTTCATCATGACGCCATCGAAACAGGGCATGTATGCGTAAGCATTGGCATTGTCTGCCATGTGCCATCCCGAGAAGATCATCATGTAACCCTGCTGGAAAAAGTGGAACAGCAGTTGCGCAATGCTAAACAGAAAGGGCCCAATGCCATTTCTGTTGAAAATGGCAATTGCCCTGAAGCCTGATAAAGCGTTTGGGAAAGAAGAGCAGAGACGTGATAGTGCGCTCCCAAACCCGTCTGAACGCCAATACCCCTACTACTGATTAAAAAGAAGCACCCACAAGCCGCCCGAAAAATCACTCACCCCATCATGCGTGCCTCGACCATGAGGCGCTTCATTTCTCGCACCGCTTCGGCGAACCCCACAAAAACCGCATGCGCCACAATGGCATGGCCAATGTTCAATTCCACAATTTCGGGAATGCGCGCTACGGGCTGCACATTGTGATAGTGCAACCCATGCCCGGCATTGACCTGCAACCCCAGTCCGTGAGCATAGGCCGCTGCCTCGCGAATGCGCTCAAGCTCCTGTTGCTGCCCCCAGTGCGATACCTCGCCCAGATCAGCGTAATGACCGGTATGCAGTTCGATCACCGGCGCACCCGTCTCTTTGGCTGCATCGATCTGCGCCTTGTCTGCATCAATGAACAAAGAGACTCGCACACCTGACTCATCCAGGCGCGTGCACACATCCTTCAGGCGCTCCACCTGCCCGGCCACATCCAGCCCCCCTTCCGTGGTCAGCTCTTCCCGACGCTCGGGAACGAGACATACATCTTCGGGACGCAGACGGCAGGCAATACCCACCATCTCATCGGTGGCCGCCATTTCCAGATTCACCTTGGTCTGGCGCAGTTCGACAAGACGCTCCACATCATGGTCCTGAATATGACGGCGATCCTCGCGCAAATGCAGGGTAATGCTGTCCGCTCCCGCCTGCTCGGCATCCAGGGCCGCCTTGATGGGATCGGGATAGCGGGTGCCGCGCGCCTGCCGCAGCGTGGCCACATGATCGATATTAACGCCCAGATAAATCGGTTCCATGTTCACTTCTCCGTTTTAGTCGCCTGCCACAATTGCTGTGCACGCAAGGGCCGGTTTCCCAGCCAGGGCGCGAGCAGCATGCGCAGCATCCGTTTCCATTCCTTCAGGCACGCCGGAAGCGGCTCCTGAGCGGCAAAAGCCATAAGGCAGCACCCACTGACACCGTCGGCAGCCAGCAGCCATCCCTGCTCAGGATCCCAGCGATAGCGCGCCGCTGCATCCAGCGGACGTTCCAGCGCATCGGTTGCAAAAATGGGGTTGACACCCAGTGCCGCCACCAGCACGCCTTCAAAGCGACGCAAGGCCCAGGCCAGATCATCCCGAGACACCACACCGGCCAACCGCTCCACCAATGCTTCGTAGGCACTGAAAACTTCAGGAACCGGCGCGCCTTCCGGCAGGACACGAACCAGCAGTTCATTGGTATACAGCAGACACAGAAGCGCTTCGCCCTGCAGAAAGGTGCCCTGACCGCGAGGCTCCAATTGACGGAGTGACACCAGCCCCTGTGTGGCACGGGCACGCCAGCGCGCCTGCAACGGCTGCGCCGGCTGCAACCAGGCCTGTTTCTGCCGAGCGACACGCCCAGTGCCACGCACCCCTTTTACCACCGCGGCAATGCGCCCTTCTTCCGGTGTAAGCAGGTCAATAAGCAGGCTGGTTTCCCGATAGGGTCGCCGATGCAACAGCCAGGCCGGCTGCTCAACCCAACTCATCAGACCTCGTTATACCCCAGGCTGGCCAGCGCGCGGTCATCGTCCGACCAGTTGCGCTTCACCTTCACCCACAGCTCCAGATGCACACGGGCATCCAGCAGATTGATAATGTCCTGACGCGCCTCAGAGCCGATCTTCTTGATCAGCTGCCCGTTTTCGCCGATAACGATACGCTTCTGCCCTTCCCGCTCCACCATGATGGTGGCATGGATGATCCAGCGCCCTTCGTCCTCGTCCCACGCCATGCGCTCCACTTCAACCGTGGTGCCATAGGGCACCTCGTCCCCCAAGTAGCGCATCAGCTTTTCGCGGATCATCTCGGCTACAAGAAATTTTGTGGGGCGATCGGTCACATAATCTTCCGGGAAGATTGGGGGTTGTTCGGGCAGGTGCTTCACAATCTCCTGTTCCAGCGCGTCCAGGTTGGTTTTCCGATAGGCGGATACCGGCACCACCGCAGAAAAGGCGACCTTCTGAGCAACCTTGTCGATAAAGGGCAGCAGGTCGTATTTGGCCTTGATACGGTCGATCTTGTTGATGGCAACGATGATCGGTGCCTTGACATCCTGCAACAGGCGGGCCACGGCTTCATCCTCGCCCGTCCACTTTCCCGCTTCCACGACAAAAACGATCACATCCACGTCCACCAGCGCCGACTTGGCGGCGCGGTTCATGTAGCGGTTGAGTGACTTGCCGGTACCCTTGTGCAACCCCGGGGTATCCACCAGAACCAGTTGATGGCACGGCGTACTCTTGATGGCGTGAATGCGATGCCGGGTGGTCTGCGGCCGCGGTGCGGTAATGGTAATCTTCTGCCCGATCAGTTCATTGACCAGGGTGGACTTGCCCACATTGGGGCGCCCGATAATGGAGACGAAGCCGACCTTGAAGGGCCCTTCACACTCGCCCAATTCATGGTCCCGGATTGCCGGTTCGGTATGGTCAGTCATTGTCCCCCTCCAGACGGTCCAACGCCTTTTCAGCGGCCAGTTGCTCAGCCTTGCGGCGAGAGCCGGCGCGGGCCTGCACCGGCGGCTGGCCAGCCACCTTGCAGACCACATCAAAGGTCTGATCGTGGGCCGGGCCGCTCACATTCACCACCTCGTACTCCGGCAGCGGTTCGCGCCGCTTCTGCAGCCACTCCTGCAGGCGTGTCTTGGGATCCTTGCCCATCTTGCGCGGGTCGAGGTTCTGCAGGCGCTGGTCATACAGACGCAGGACGAGATCCCTGCAGGCATCCATGCCGGCATCCAGATAGACCGCTGCAATGAGCGCTTCCACCGCATCAGCGAGAATGGAATTCCGCCGATAACCACCGGACTTGAGTTCGCCGCCGCCAAGAATGAGCGCATCGCTCAGATCCAGCTCCCGCGCGATTTCGGCCAGCGTATCGCCCTTGACCAGATGGGCGCGAATACGGCTCAGATCCCCTTCCGGCAGGCGTCCGAAACCCTTGAACAGCGCTTCGCCGATAATGAAGTTGAGCAGGCTGTCGCCGAGAAACTCGAGGCGCTCGTTGTTTTCGCTGGCAGCGCTGCGATGGGTCAACGCCTGCTGCAGCAACGCAGGCCGATTGAACGTGTGTCCAAGACGCTGTTCCAGACGCTTCTGTGCGGTGGTCATCATTTGATCAGCGTCCCGATGCGGTCAAAGCGGATGCCGTCATCCCAGCTCATCCATATCATGACAGCGCGCCCCTTCAGATTTTTCTCTGGCACGAAGCCCCAGTAGCGGCTGTCGTTGGAGTGGTCGCGGTTGTCACCCATCACAAAGTAATGGCCCGGCGGAACCTTGACCGGGGAAAGCAGCAAACGACCAGGCCGTGTTTCGTCATCCAGCAGAATGCGGTGGCATTTGCCCTCGTCCGGCAGACACTCTTCATACTCTTTGGCGCCGTCCAGCATGGCGCCCGCGCCAGTGCCGTGGAATTTGGTCACGAAGCGCATATCCACCGGCTTGCCGTTGATAATCAGCTGCTTGTTGATGTATTCGATGGTGTCACCCGGCAGACCGATAATCCTCTTGATGTAGTCCAGATCGGGATCCTGGGGATACTTGAACACCACCACATCGCCGCGCTTGGGTTCACCCACGGGAATGATCTTCTCCTGAATGACCGGCAGCTTAATGCCGTAGCTGAATTTGCTCACCACAATGAAGTCGCCGATGTGGAGCGTGGGATACATGGAACCCGAAGGAATTCGGAACGGCTCGGCTACGAACGAGCGCAGCACCAGCACAATCAGCAGGACCGGAAAGAGCGAGCGCGAATAGTCGACCAGCACGGGCACCTTTTCGGTAACCGCCGCTTCGCGCCGGGCCGGCTCCCACACCATGCGATCCACCAGCGCTACCACACCGGTGATCGCTGTCGCCAGCACCAGAATCAGTTCAAAATTCATGACTTCTGCTCTCCTCCGGTCTGCAGCACGGCGAGGAAAGCCTCCTGGGGCAGCTCTACCTTGCCAATGGACTTCATGCGCTTCTTGCCTTCCTTCTGTTTCTGCAGCAGCTTCTTCTTGCGGCTGACGTCACCGCCGTAGCACTTGGCGGTTACATTCTTGCGTAGTGCTTTCACATTGGTGCGCGCGATGATCTTGCCACCGATGGCCGCCTGCAGCGCCACTTCGAACATCTGCCGCGGGATCAGCTCGCGCAGTTTTTCAATCAGTTCACGCCCGCGCTGCACCGCCTTGGAGCGGTGCACAATAATCGCCAGCGCATCCACCGGCTCGCCATTGATGAGGATATCCATGCGCACCAGGTCGTCGGCCTGGAAGCGCTTGAATTCATAGTCCATGGAGGCATAGCCGCGACTGGTGGACTTGAGGCGGTCGAAGAAATCCAGCACTACCTCGTTCATGGGCAGCTCATAGACCATCTGCACCTGCGAGCCCACATAGGTCATGTTCTTCTGCACGCCGCGCTTTTCGATACACAGCTTCATCACGTTGCCCACGTATTCGTCCGGCAGCAGAATGGTCGCCTCGATAATGGGCTCACGAATCTCGGCGATGGTGCTCATGTCGGGCAGCTTGGACGGGTTGTCCACCTTGAGCACTTCGCCCTTTTTGGTTTCCACCTCATAGACCACGGTGGGGGCGGTGGTAATGAGATCGAGGTTGTATTCCCGTTCCAGCCGCTCCTGGATGATCTCCATGTGCAGCATGCCGAGGAAACCGCAGCGGAAGCCAAAACCCAGCGCCTCGGAGGTTTCCGGCTCGAAAAACAGCGCCGCATCATTGAGACGCAGCTTGCGCAACGCTTCACGCAGGTCCTCGTAGTCTTCGGAACTGATGGGGAAGATACCGGCAAATACGCGCGGCTGCACCGGCTTGAAGCCCGGCAGCGGTTCCTCTACAGGATTCTGCGCATCGGTGAGGGTGTCGCCTACCGGCGCGCCATCAATGTCTTTGATGCCGGCGATCACGTAGCCCACCTCGCCTGCCACCAGCTGGTCGGTGGGTGTGCGCTTGGGCGTAAAGATGCCGACCTGATCCACTTCATAATCCATACCGGTGGACATGACGCGCATTTTGGTCTTCTTGCCGATTTTGCCGTCCACCACACGCACCAGCGACACCACCCCCAGATACGGGTCGAACCAGGAGTCGATAATCAGCGCCTTGAGCGGTGCGTCCCGATCGCCTTCCGGTGCGGGAATCCGCGCGACAATCTGTTCCAGCACATCTTCGATGCCGATGCCGGTCTTGGCGCTGGCCCGCACGGCATCCTGTGCCTCGATGCCGATGATTTCCTCGATTTCGTGAATAACGCGATCCGGGTCCGCAGCCGGAAGATCAATCTTGTTGAGCACCGGCACCACTTCCAGCCCCTGCTCGATGGCGGTATAGCAGTTGGCCACCGTCTGCGCTTCCACGCCCTGCGAAGCATCCACCACCAGCAGCGCCCCCTCGCAGGCCGCCAGCGAGCGCGATACTTCGTAAGAAAAGTCCACGTGCCCGGGTGTGTCGATGAAGTTCAGCTGATAGATGTTGCCGTCCTTCGCCTTGTATTCCAGGGTCACACTCTGGGCCTTGATGGTAATGCCACGCTCGCGCTCCAGATCCATGGAGTCGAGCACCTGCGCTTCCATCTCACGCTCGGTGAGACCACCGCACACTTGGATAAAGCGGTCTGCCAGCGTGGACTTTCCGTGGTCGATATGGGCGATGATGGAGAAGTTGCGAATGTTTTCGATGGGTTGCTTCATGAAGGGTGTCAGTCAATTCCGTTTTAATCGAGATATTTTAAGCGAGAACTCTCTCATCCCGCGCAAATCCTGCAGAAAGAGGGGGTCCCCGACTTTTTCAAAAGCAAATTTTTCAGCCGCAGCGGCCGTCGCCTTCCAGCACGTCCTTTTCGCCCTCTGAACGGGCAATCACCACCGCACCCACCGAATCGCTGAAGATATTCACGGTGGTGCGCATCATGTCCAGCAAACGATCCACCACCAGCAGCAGACCAATGGCTTCTGCCGGCAGGCCGACGCTTACCAGAATGATGCTGATCGCCACCAGCGATGCCGACGGAATACCGGCCACACCGATGGAGGTCAGCAGGGCAATAACAATGATCATAAACTGCTGAGTCACATCCAGATGCACGCCGAAGAGCTGGGCGATAAACAACGCCGCCACCGCTTCATACAACGCGGTGCCGTCCATGTTCACGGTTGCGCCCAATGGCAGCACAAAGCCGGAAATGCGGTTGGGCACCCCGGCGCCCCTCTCTACGCACTCTATGGTCACCGGCAGTGTGGAAGCGCTGGAACTGGTGGAAAAGGCGGTCAGAATCGCAGGCAACATCACCTTGTAGTGCTTCCAGGGATTGCGCACCCCGCCGATAAAACGCAGGATCAGCGGCATCACCACGAAAAAGTGAATGCCCAGCGCCAGTACCACAGTGATAAAAAACAGCGCCAGATTTGCAAATTGATCAAAACCAGTGCGCGCCACCGAGGCTGCCACCAGACCGAAAACCCCCAGCGGCGCGAACTTCATCACCCATTCAGTGATCTGCATCATCACCTCGAACACGCCCTGCCAGAAGTTGTACAGGGTGTCGCGGTAGGGTGTTTGGATTTTCATCATGAAATAGCCAAACAGCAGACTGAAGAAAATCAGCCCCAGCATCTGCGTTTCCGCAGCGGCTTCCACGATATTGGTGGGGATCATGCGCAGGAACACTTCGGCAATGTCACCGATGTCCCGTCCTTCCAGTTTCTGCTGCAGCTGGGTATCCGCAGCAATCTGCGGCGGCGGATTGTCGCTGACGCCGGGCTGAATGAGGTTGACCAACGTAATGCCGATGAGGATGGCAATGGCGCTGGTCATCAGATAATAGCCGAGGGTTTTCAGCCCCAGACGACCAAATCCCCCCTGCCTGGCAATGCTGGCCATGCCGGTAATGATGGCCGCCATCACCAGAGGAACCACCACCATTTTCAGCGCATTGAGAAAAAGTGTGCCAATGAAGTCGTAAATCGCAATCCAGTGCACACCCAGAATGGTTGCGTCAGTCCCGGTCAACCAGCCCATCAGGACGGCCAACGCCAGTGCGAGCAGGATCTGCCAGTGCAGTGCCAGTTTCATGTCCATTCTCCCCAAACAAAAAGAGCGCCCGAGGCGCTCCTGAATCATTTCCGTGCTGCGTTATACATCCGGGCACTGGTACCAGGCGGTATAGGGCCCCATGTTATACACTTCGGAAAACCCCATCATCTGCAGAATCTGCTGCGCCATGTGCGAACGGCTGCCGGAACGGCAGAATACGATTACCGGAAGGCTCTTGTCCAGCTCGTTGGCACGCGCCTCAAGCTCCTGCAGCGGGATGTTAATAGCACCCGGCAGCTTGCTCATCTGATATTCGGGCGGTGTGCGCACATCCACGAACTGTGCATTCTTTTCCTTGATCAGCTTTTTGGTCTCTTCGCATGAAATGAACATGATTCCATCCTGCAGCCTGATTTATAAAATGTCATAAATGGTACTTTATCCGAGCAGCAAAAGCCAGATTTGTACCAGCCACAGCACCATCAGCGCATAACCGGCAGCGAGCAGGTCGTCCAGCATGACACCCCAGCCGCCCTTGAGCTGACGCTCCAGCAGACTGATCGGCGGCGGCTTGAGTACATCAAACACACGGAATGCGACAAACGCAGCCAGCCACCACAAGGGTGTCTGTGCGGGCAGAAACAGCAACACCCACCAGATGGCAACGATTTCGTCCCAGACGATACCGGAATGATCTTCCACGCCCGTGGCATCGATACCCGCCTGACAGATCTGTCCGCCAAATACCGTGCCTGTAATGGCCAGCGCCCAACCCAGCCAGGGCTGATAGAGCATGACAGGAATAAATACGACCAGCCCCACCAGCGTGCCCAGGGTGCCCGGCGCAATGGGCGACAGGCCGCTGCCCAGCCCGAAAGAGAGCATTAGCGCCGGTTCGTCCTGCAGTCGGGACCAGTTCGGCACAGTGCCCGCCTGTCCCTTCTGGGCACGGCGCAGACGCGTGAGCAGCCGTTGCAGCATCAGCGCTGGCGCTTGGCCAGGTTCTTCAGGCGCAGGGCGTTGAGCTTGATAAAGCCTTCGGCATCCTTCTGATCGTATGCGCCCTCGTCGTCTTCAAAGGTGGCGATCTTCTCATCGAACAGACTGTAGGGCGACTTGCGGCCCACCACAATCACATTGCCCTTATAGAGCTTGACGCGCACCGTACCAGTGACATACTGCTGGGTCTGATCAATGGCCGCCTGCAGCATTTCGCGCTCCGGCGCGAACCAGAAGCCATTGTAGATAAGTGTGGCGTAGCGCGGCATCAGCTCGTCCTTGGTATGCGCCGCCTCGCGATCCAACGTAATGGACTCGATGGCGCGGTGCGCCTTGAGCATGATGGTACCCGCCGGCGTTTCGTAGCAACCACGAGACTTCATGCCCACAAAGCGGTTCTCCACGATATCGGTACGGCCAATACCGTGCTCACCACCGATTCGGTTCAGGGTTTCCATCACCTGGGCCGGCGTCATGCGTTCGCCATTGATACCCACCAAGTCACCCTTTTCATACGCCAGCTCCAGATAAACCGGTTCGTTGGGCGCCTTTTCCGGCGAAACCGTCCAGCGCCACATGCTCTCTTCCGGCTCATTCCACGGGTCTTCCAGCAGGCCGCCTTCGTAGGAGATATGCAGCAGGTTGGCATCCATGGAATAGGGTGACTTCTTGCCCTTCTTGTTCTCGATGGGAATGCCGTGGGTCTCGGCGTAGGCCATCAGTTTTTCACGGGAGTTCAGATCCCACTCCCGCCATGGGGCAATCACCTTGATGTCCGGGTTCAGCGCATAGGCGTTCAGTTCGAAACGCACCTGATCGTTGCCCTTGCCGGTAGCGCCATGCGCAATGGCATCGGCCCCGGTTTCCTCGGCGATCTCAACCAGCCGCTTGGCGATCAGGGGGCGCGCAATGGAGGTGCCCAAAAGATATTCGCCTTCGTAAATGGCGTTGGCGCGGAACATGGGGTAGACATAATCACGCGCAAATTCCTCGCGCAGATCTTCAATATAGATTTCCCTGATACCCATAGCCTGCGCCTTCTCGCGCGCCGGCTCGACCTCTTCGCCCTGGCCAATGTCTGCGGTAAAGGTCACCACTTCACAGTCATAGGCTTCCTGCAGCCACTTGGCAATGATGGAGGTATCGAGTCCACCGGAATAGGCCAGCACCACTTTATTGATCTTATCTTTCATGTCGTCACTCCCAGGATTCGTTAAAATTGCGCGAATTATACCGCAGCGGAACCCCACCTCATGAACTGGCTCAACCTGCTCAAAGTCGGCCCGCAGTACCTGCTGCCACAACATCTGCTTTCCAGCGGCATGCATCGCCTGGCCAACTGCGAAATCCAGTGGCTAAAAAACCTGCTGATCAAAGGTTTTCTGGCGCTATATGATGTCAATCTGGACGAAGCGCTCGAATCGGACCCTAAGGCCTACCGCAGCTTCAACGACTTCTTTACCCGCGCTCTGAAACCCGAGGCGCGCCCCATTCACGGCGATGGCCATGACCTGGTCAGCCCGGCCGACGGCATCATCAGCCAAAGTCAGAAAATTCAGGACAACACGCTCATCCAGGCCAAGTGCCACGATTACACGCTGGAGTCGCTGCTGGGGGGCGACATCAGCTATGCCGAAGGCTTCCGCAATGGCAATGCCGCGGTTATCTACCTGTCGCCGCGCGACTATCATCGCGTGCACATGCCCTGCGATGGCACCCTGGTTTCCATGACCTATGTACCCGGCGATCTGTTCGCCGTCAATCCGGCCACGGTAGAAACCGTGCCGGGGCTGTTTGCCCGCAACGAACGCCTGATCCTCCGCTTTGAGACAGCCGAAGGCCCGGTGTGTCTCATTATGGTAGGCGCCATTTTTGTAGGCAGCATGCAGACCGTCTGGGCCGGCAAAATTACCCCACCCTATCGCCCGACGTTGCAGCACTGGGACTATCGCGCCGAAAACCTCACTTTCCGGCAGGGGGATGAAATCGGGCGCTTCAATATGGGCTCAACCGTCATTTTGCTGACCCCCGATGGTCAGCATGATGGCTTGAGTGCCCTCCCTACGCCCGCCAGTATTAAAATGGGTGAACCTTTGGAACTGAACGAGGAGTGCAACGATGAAACTGATCACCGCCATCATTAAGCCCTTCAAACTGGACGACGTACGCGAAGCCCTGCACGAAGTGGGCATCCACGGCCTCACCGTTACTGAAGTCAAAGGCTACGGTCGCCAGAAAGGACACACCGAAATGTATCGCGGTGCGGAATATGTGGTTGACTTCCTGCCCAAGCTGAAACTGGAAATCGCGGTAGCAGAGGATCGCGTCGAACAGGCGGTCGAAGCCATTATCAACGCAGCTCAGACCGGCAAAATCGGCGATGGCAAGATTTTCGTTTCTCACCTGGATGATGTTATCCGTATCCGCACCGGCGAGCACGGCCGCGACGCCCTTTAATGACTGATTTAAATGCCTTATGGATCTCCATAAGGCACTTTTTACCGACGGACAAGCGCACTCCATTCTTCTCCATACTTTATCAAGACTCTTGAGAGTTCTCGGTCATAAAATAATCTTCAAGCTTGATAAGGATTGTTTAGGCAAGATTTCCTGCCAACACGCCCTCAAGCGAGTTGCTCCTCAGACTTGAAGCGCCGATTCTCCTCATCGGCGCTTTTTTTATGCCAGAATTTCCCTACCCATGAAAAGGAGGACAACATCCATGGCTTGCGAAGACAAACACGCGTACAAGTTCGGCCACGGCACCGATGCGCAACACAAGCGCGATCAGGCACTGTTCAAGCAACTGCTGGAAAACCACACAAAGCTCAGCCGCAAGACCGCCTTTCTGGAAAATGGCATCCGCGTAACCACCCGCAGCACCGATCCAGACCTGGTGAACATCCTGCACCAGCATGTGGAAGGCATGGAAAAGCGCTTCGCCAGTGGCCGCGCCATCCGTTCCTGGGACCCGCTGTTTGCTGCCCTGTTCGAGTTTCGTGACCAAATCAACATGCAGTACGAAATGCTGCCTGATGGCGTTCTCACCGAAATGACCAGCGACGACCCCAAAATCGTCGAGCTGATCAGAAAGCACGACGAGACACTGCACAACTTTGTCCGCGCCGGCTACAACATTTCTGGCGAGCCTTCCCCCGTCCCCGACTGGGTCAAGGCACACTACAGCGAGGCTTGAAAAGCCATCTTCCGACGCCATAAAGCAGTAAACAATTCAATCAAGGAGTCGGAAGATGATTGTCATGTGTCCCCATTGCGGTGCGCTCAACCGCGTACCGGAAGAAAAGCTGAACGCCAACCCTACCTGCGGCAAGTGCAAGAAGCCGCTGTTTACCGGTCAGCCGGTGGAAATGAACAGCGAACAGTTCATGAAGGCGCTGACCAAGACGGATCAGCCCATGGTGGTGGATTTCTGGGCCAGCTGGTGCGGTCCGTGCAAGATGTTCGCACCCACCTTTGCACAGGTTGCCAGCCAGTTCGAGCCGCGGGCGCGCTTTGTGAAGATCAATACGGAAACCAACCCGGAGCTGTCTGCCCAGTTTGGCATCCGCTCGATCCCGACCATCGCCATTTTCAAGAATGGTCAGATGGTGGATCAGATCGCCGGCGCGCTGCCACCGCAGCAGTTTGCCCAGTGGGTGGCGCAACACGTTTAAACAACAACTTCCCTGAAACGAAAAAGCCCGGCATCAAGCCGGGCTTTTTATTGGCCTAACAAAGTGTTCTGTCAGAAATTCCAGACCAGCTGTGCGGAGAAGATATCCACCCCATTGTCATAACTGCCTTTCAGGTGGCCTGTATAAGCGCCAATATCGTTTTCACCCGCATAAACGGTTTCGTCGATCTTGGTCTTGTCAGCCCACAGGTGCGCATAGCTCATGTCCACCATCAGGTTCGGTTTGATGGTATAGCGTGCGCCCAGAGAGAGCCACTTGCGGTCGTTGTCGGGAATACGCACCGTGCGGTAAGGATCGCGCACAGGCGTCTGATCGTAGGCAACACCGCCGCGCAGCAGCCACTTGCTGTTGAGGGTATAGTTGGCACCCAGCGCCCAGCGCCAGGTATCGTGCCAGCGCTCAGGCGTGTACGAAAGCGTGGAGCCATCCGACTTTTTGGTGACACGCAATTCCTTGAAGCTGCTCCAGCCGGTCCAGGTGCCGCTCAGCAATACTTCCAGCGCATTGTTGTAGCGGTGCGACCAGGAGATATCCACCATGGCCGGCAGATCCAGCTCGGCCTTGGCATTATCCGCACCCAGATACGTGCCATTCTGGGCATATTTTTTCGCCTTGCCACTGAGCACCTGCTCAACCTGCGAGCGATAACTGACGCCAATGCGGTCCTTTTCCGTCGGCGTGTAGGTTAAACCCAGGTTATAACCCCACGCCCACGAATCACCTTTGAGCTCTGAAGTACCATCTCCCACCGCATTTGCAGTAAGTGCCGGATATCCCAACCCTTGTAACACAGCAGAAGGCAAAATCCGCTTGGTCAGTTTCGCTTCCATATACTGCGCACTGATGCCCACGCCAAACGACCAGTCACCCATCTTACGGGCAATGCTGGGATTGATATTAATCGTGCGCAAATCCGATTCCACACCCAGATAGCGGCCGCGCCAGTCGCTGTCGTACTTGGTGCCAAGACCAAAGGGCGTCACCACGCTCAGGCCGAGATCGTATCCTTGCCACTGCCCCTTCCAGAACAGGTTGGGGATAAAGGCGCTATTGCCACCATTGTCATCCTTGCCGCTGGCAAAAATGCCGGTCGATCCGTTGTTATCGAAATCCGCAGACGGGACGATGTAGTGTCCACCCACCACAATCTGATACCCGTCGATAGCGGTCATGCCCGCAGGGTTGTACCACTGCACGGAAGCATCATCGGTGGCAGCACCCATGCCGGCAAACGCGCGTCCAAGGCCGCTCGCACTCTCTTCCCACAACTGAAAACCGGACGCCATGGCGGTGGCACTACTTACACTCAGGCCGATCGCCGCGGCCAGGACACGCTTTTTCACCAGCATAAAAACTCCTTTATGACACTTTTGTAACAATGGGCGCAAGTATACCGATTTCATTGCCTAACCGGTATTCAAGACCGACACAAAGGGATAAAAACGACTTATTTCAGCAGCTGATGATCGGGGAAGCAGGCAGGAAATGGGGTGGGTGACGGGACTCGAACCCGCGACAACAGAGATCACAACCCTGGGCTCTACCAACTGAGCTACACCCACCATATTGTGGCAACGCCGGCGGCCAGATGGCACGCCCGGCAGGACTCGAACCTGCAGCCTACGGCTTAGAAGGCCGTTGCTCTATCCAGTTGAGCTACGGGCGCTCATTCGAGACCTTTCGGCAGAAAGGATACCCAACAGGGTTCTGCAAAGCAGCAAACTTTGCAGAACCCTATCGGTTGACATTGGTCGGAGTGGAGGGATTTGAACCCCCGACCACCTGTACCCAAAACAGGTGCGCTACCAGGCTGCGCTACACTCCGATAATGTGGCGCGTATTGTAGGAAGCGCCCCTTGCACTGTCAAGCTGACGCCGCAAAAAAACCGTCATGCGCTTGCCTGTATAATAGGCATCTTCGCAAAGACTCTGAATGCGCTCGCGTTGCTGACGCGATGGTGGCAGATTCAAGGCGCACGGCGCAGCCTTTGGGGCGCCAAAGGCAAGACGCGCAACATAGAAGATGCCGCTATCCCGCCGCAACCCACAGGGACAGGGCGATTCCGGCCCAAAGCAGCGTTGCACCTTACTCGCATGGAATGACCATGCCACGTTCGGTGCGCCTTGTCTTGAACCGGAATCCCCACTGTCGCGACCGTTCAGAGGCTTTGTGAAGATGCCAACAACTGCATTTGAATTCACGAGGGATGCCATGAGCGCCAAAATCATTGATGGCAAGGCCGTCGCTGCCAAGGTGCGCGGCACGATCAGAAAAACGGTGGACCAGCTCGTCGCGCAGGGCAAGCGCCGACCCGGACTGGCCGTCGTGCTGGTCGGCGAAGACCCCGCCTCACAGGTCTATGTGCGCAACAAGAAAAAGGCGTGTCTGGAAGTCGGTTTCGCCGACTTTTCCTATGAGTTGCCCGCCGACGCCTCTGAAAAGGAAGTGCTGGCACTCATCGATCAGCTCAATGAACATGCCGAAGTGGACGGTATCCTGGTGCAGCTGCCCGTTCCCGACCATATCGACCCCAACAAGATCATCGAGCGCATCCACCCAAGCAAGGATGTCGATGGCTTTCACCCCTACAACATGGGAAGGTTGGCCACGCGCAATCCGCAACTGGCGCCCTGTACCCCTCATGGTGTGATGACACTGCTGGCAGAAACCGGCGAGCCCATTCGCGGCAAGAATGCCGTGGTCGTGGGCGCGTCCAATATCGTTGGGGTGCCCATGGCGCTGGAACTGCTTAACGCCCGAGCCACCGTGACCGTCTGCCACAGTGCCACGCAGGATTTGCCCGGCAAGGTTGGCGAAGCCGAAATCCTCGTTGTGGGTGTCGGCATCCCGGAAATGGTCAAGGGCGAATGGATTAAACCCGGCGCCATTGTGATCGATGTGGGCATCAACCGCCTTGACGATGGCCGTCTGGTCGGCGATGTGGAATTTGAAACCGCCCGTGAGCGTGCCGGATGGATTACACCCGTCCCCGGCGGAGTCGGCCCCATGACCATCGCCACGCTACTGGAAAACACCTTGACCGCCTATAAACTTCGCGAGGCTATGGAATGAAACGAATGACCCTGATTCTGCTGGCAGCGCTTGCCAGCACCACCGCTTTGGCACAGGCCGAAAAAAAAGCAGCGCCGCGGGACTTTTCCGTACCGGACAACCTACGTGACGCCAAGACCCTGAACCTGTGCGTGGATTATTACAGCCAGAAGAATGCGGACAAAAAGGCCGCCGAGCTCAAGGAGCTCAAGCGCCGCGGCATGCTCAGCGTCAAGGATGACGATCTACTGAAAGGCAAGCAGAAGACGCTGGAAAACGGCAATACCCGCTGCGCCATGTACATGACCCGCGGTATACCTCTGCATGAAAAGGGCAAGTTCATCGGCCACACGTGGGTCCGCACCCCCAAGATCGTGCACGTGTATGACGACAAGTACTATGTGAGCCAGAGCGGCATCATTACGCGTGTGTACGACCGCGTTCCCGGTCAGTTGCCCCCGCAACTGGACGCCCAGAAACCCAAGGTAGCACCCCCGCCGGTGATCATGCACGCCAACCCGGCTGCACCGGCACCCGTGGATCGCCCGCATCAACAGACAATGGAGAAATGACCATGGCCATGACACAGGACGAAATGAAGCAGGCCGTTGCCAAGGCGGCCATCGACTATGTGGTTCCCGGCACAATTATCGGTGTCGGCACCGGCTCGACCGCCAACTACTTCATTGACGAGCTGGCGAAAATCAAAAACAAGATCGAAGGCACCGTCGCCTCTTCCGAAGCCTCGGCCGAACGCCTCAAGGGTCACGGCATTCCCGTGCTGGATCTCAACAGCGTGGACGAAATTTCCGTTTATGTGGATGGCGCCGATGAATTTGACCGCCACCTGCACCTCACCAAGGGCGGCGGCGGCGCGCTCACGCGTGAAAAGATCGTGGCAGCAGTGGCCGACAAGTTCGTCTGCATCGCCGATGAAACCAAAAAAGTGGATATCCTCGGCAAGTTCCCACTACCCATCGAAGTCATCCCCATGGCGCGCAGCTATGTGGCCCGTGAAATCGTCAAGCGCTTCGGCGGCGAGCCCGTGTGGCGCGAAGGCTTTATCACCGACAATGGCAATGTGATTCTCGACGTGCACGGACTGGAAATCGTGGATCCCGTGGGTATGGAGCGCGAGCTGAACAACATCGTCGGTACAGTGACCAATGGCCTGTTTGCCCAGCGCAAGGCCGACATTCTTCTGTGTGGTACGGCCAATGGCGTCGAAGTCCTCACAGACTAAGGGGCTGATGCCCAAACTGCTGGTGGCCGCAGTCGTCGCCGTGCTGGTGGCGCTGATCGGCATCACCCTGTTCGGCAACGACAAGGCACCGGCCATTCAGGTGAACACGCTGGATGGCGAAGTGGTGAATCTCGGCCACCCCGGTAAGCCCACCCTGGTCAATTTCTGGGCGACCACCTGCCCCGGCTGCATCGCGGAAATGCCTCATCTGGCGAAAATGAAGCAGCGTCTGGGCAAGGATTTTCAGATCGTCGCCATCGCCATGGCCTACGATCCTATCGTTCAGGTGCAGAAATACCGCAAGGCACACGCCTACCCCTTCCTGTTTGCACACGACAGTACGGGTGAGATTGCGGCGGCCTTTGGCGGCGTCAGCCTGACGCCCACCTCATTCCTGATCGCACCCAATGGCAACATTGTCTATCGCAAGATCGGTGAAGTGGACTACGATAAGGTGGAAGCGCGCGTAAGGGCCATGTTGCCACCGCGTTAAACCACACCGGGAGGGAACAACCATGCGTGGACTCTATGCCATTACCGATCCATACCTGACACCGGGACAGCAGCTGTTCGAGGCCGTGGAAGCGGCGCTGCGCGGCGGGGTCAGCTACCTGCAATACCGCGACAAGCTCCATGAGGCCGGGGACCGGCTGCGCATTGCGCAAGAACTGCGTGCCCTGTGCTACGACTACGGCGCCTGGTTTATCGTCAATGACGATGTGGCACTGACCAAGGCCGTGCAGGCACACGGCGTGCATCTGGGCCGTGAGGACATGCCGCTTGAAGAGGCACGCGAGCTGCTCGATCCTGATACGCTCATTGGCGTCTCCTGCTACAACGACCTGGCACGAGCCCGTGCGGCGCAGAACGCCGGTGCCGACTATGTAGCCTTTGGCCGCTTCTTTGCCAGCCGCACCAAGCCGCAGGCGCAACCGGCGAGTCTGGAAACCCTGCGTCAGGCACGGGCGGAACTGACCATTCCCGTGGTGGCCATCGGCGGCATCACCACCGAAAATGCGGACGTGGTTATCGATGCGGGTGCCGATGTGGTAGCTGTGATTCAGGGTCTGTTTGCCCAACCCGACATCGAAGCGACCGCACGCCAATTCTGTCAACTGTTTCAAAAATCGTGAGGAAAAGCGCTCCATGAACCGTTCACATCAACTGTTTACTCATGCCCAGCAACACATTCCCGGTGGCGTGAATTCGCCCGTGCGCGCCTTCCGCAGCGTGGAAGGCGATCCTGTGTTCATCGACCGTGCCAAAGGGGCTTACGTATGGGATGTGGACGGCAAGCGCTATATTGATTACGTAGGCTCATGGGGGCCGGCAATCCTCGGCCATGCCCACCCGGAGGTGGTGGAAGCCGTGCAGAAGCAGGCGGAAAAGGGGCTCAGCTATGGCGCACCCACCGAGCTGGAAGTGGAAATGGCCGATCTGATCTGCGAGCTGATCCCCTCAGTGGACATGGTACGCATGGTCAACTCCGGCACCGAAGCGACCATGACCGCCATTCGTCTGGCGCGCGGCGCCACCGGCCGCGACAGGATCGTCAAGTTCGAGGGCGGCTATCATGGCCACTCCGACAGCCTGCTGGTGAAGGCAGGCTCCGGCGCACTGACCCACGGCGTGCCCTCTTCGCCCGGAGTCCCCAAGTGTCTGGCCGAGCAGACCCTGACGCTCACCTACAACGATGCCGAACAGGTTCGCAATGTGTTTGACGAGGTGGGCGACGAGATCGCCTGCATCATCGTCGAGCCGGTGGCCGGCAACATGAACTGCATTCCGCCCGTGCCCGGTTTTCTGGAGACCCTGCGCCAGGTATGCGATGCCCACGGCGCCATTCTGATCTTTGATGAGGTGATGACCGGCTTCCGCGTTGGTCTGACCGGCGCACAGGGCCGCTACGGCATCACCCCTGACCTGACCACCTTTGGCAAGGTTATCGGCGGCGGCATGCCTGTGGGCGCCCTGGGCGGCAAGCGCGAGATCATGTCCCAGCTGGCACCGACGGGCCCGGTCTATCAGGCCGGCACTCTTTCCGGCAATCCGCTGGCCATGGCGGCGGGTCTGACCACCCTGAAACGCATCAGCCAGCCCGGCTTCTTTGAAGACCTGGAAGCCAAGACCCAAAAACTGGCCATGGGATTGGAACAGGTGGCCCACGAAGAGGGCATCGCCCTCACTACTAATCAGGTGGGCGGCATGTTTGGTTTCTTCTTTACCGCCGAGGCGCCCATTACGCGCTTTGAGCAGGTGGTACGCTCCGACATCGAGCACTTCAAGCGTTTCTTCCACATGATGCTGGACGAGGGCATCTATCTGGCGCCCTCCGCGTTTGAAGCCGGCTTCGTATCAGCCGCGCACACGGACGAAGATCTGGAAGCCACCCTGGCCGCAGCACGTCGCTGTTTCCAGGCCTTCGAAAACGAATCTCCCGTATAACACAACACCTCCGGGCGCCTGCAATGGCGCCCCTTTTTCCATGAAACACGACATTCAGACGCTGATCCGCCTGTTTGACGACACATTTGCAGCCAGCGAAAACACCCGCCTGATCTGTTGCGAGGACGAGCCCATCTATCGCCCGGCTGATGCCGCGTGCCCCTATCACCGCATCATCTTTGCCCATGGCTTTTTCGCCAGCGCCCTGCATGAGATCGCCCACTGGTGCGTGGCCGGTCCTGAACGGCGTCTGCTGGAAGATTACGGCTACTGGTACAAGCCGGATGGTCGCAGCGAACAAGAGCAGGCAGAATTCGAGCGCGTGGAGGTCAAGCCGCAGGCGCTGGAGTGGATTTTTTCCGCCAGTGCAGATTTCCACTTTCACTTCAGTGCCGACAATCTGGACGGCGGCGTGGGTCCGTCACCCGCCTTCAAGCAGGCCGTGCTGAAACAGGTGCATGCCTATCTGGAAAATGGCTTGCCCGCCCGCGCAGCCCGCTGGTCGCAGGTGCTGAAGGATCACTATCGGCCCGATCGTCCCCTCAAGTCGGACGAGTTCACGCTGGACAACCGCTGAACAAGGGTGTCCCCGACTTTACAGGCACCCCCACAAAACCTCTGAATGCACTCGCATTGCTGGTTTGTCCGCGACAAGCACTCTTGATCAGAATGTCGTCTAAAGGCGCTTCACTGAAATCTTGCCGTCCCGTCGCAACCCGGAGGGACAGGACGATTTTGGTGCAATGCAGCGTTGTGCTTCGCTCACATGGACTCATCATGCTTCGCTCACCACGCCTCGCCTTGAACCATAATCGCCACTGTCGCGATCATTCAGAGGCTTTGCGGGGGTGCCTATCCTTTGCTTTTTTCCCGTTCGCGCAGCGCCTGCAAAAAGGCCTGCTGCAGGCCGCCAAACGCCCCATTGGACATGAAAACCACCACATCACCGACCTGCACGGCGTCCAGCAGCTGCTTAAGCAGCGTGTCGTAATCCGGCGCGGTCGCAAGCGGCACGGCAAAGGGCGGCAGCTGCCAGGCCCAGGCCGGGTCGATAAAGGCAAATACCGCATCCGCCGGGGCAAAGGCCTCGGGCAGGCGGGCTGCATGCACACCCATGCGCATGGTATTGGAACGTGGCTCGAACACCGCCAGCAGGCGCTGGCCGGGCTGCAACGTCGCCTTAAGCCCCGCCAGCGTGGTGGCAATGGCGGTGGGGTGGTGGGCAAAGTCATCGATGATACGCACGCCTGCCGTCTCGCCCACCTGCGTCTGACGCCGACGCACCCCCTTGAAGTGGTTCAGCGCTTCTACCCCCAGTGGCAGTGGCACGCCCGCATGTTCAGCCGCCAGCAGCGCCGCGGCCGCATTGGCGAGATTATGTTCCCCGGTCAATGGCCAGCGCACCACACCGACCTGTTGGCCTCGATCCAGCACCGCAAATTCCCACCCTGCCTCAGCCAGCGGCATCACCTGCAGACGCTCGTCCCAGCGCACCACCGGCGTCCAGCACCCCATGGCCAGCGTCTCGTCTATGGCCGGTTCATTGGCTGGCGTAATAATCAGGCCATTGCCCGGCACGGTACGCACCAGTTGATGAAACTGCCACTGGATGGCCTGCAGATCCGCAAAGATATCGGCGTGGTCAAACTCGAGATTGTTGATGACACAGGTGCGCGGACGATAGTGCACGAACTTGCTGCGCTTGTCGAAAAAGGCGGTGTCGTATTCATCCGCCTCGATCACGAAAAAGGGCGCCTGCCCCACCTGAGCGGATCGGCCGAAGTTCTCCGGTACGCCGCCAATCAGGAAACCGGGCGCCAACCCCGCATATTCCAGAATCCACGCTACCATGCTGGAGGTGGTGGTCTTGCCATGGGTGCCGGCGATGCCCACCACCCAGCGATCCTGCAGCAGCAGTTCGCTGAGTATTTGCGGCCCCGAGGTGTAACGCAAGCCGCGGTTCAGCACGGCTTCCACATCCACATGCCCACGCGACAAGGCGTTGCCGATAACCACCACATCCGGTTCCGGCGACATCCAGCCATGCTCTCCGTAGCCGAACACCTCGATACCAGCCTGGGCTAGCTGGTCGCTCATGGGCGGATACAGCGGGCCATCCGAGCCGGTGACCCGATGTCCAAGCCCCTGTAAAATCTGTGCCAGCCCGCCCATAAAGGTGCCGCCAACGCCTAAAATATGGATTCTCATTTTCCGGAACCTTTTTCATGCAGTGGATCGAGCACGAAGCCGACCTGAAGTCCTTTCTTGCCCCTGTCCAGCCCCCGGCACGCCTCGGACTGGATACGGAGTTTCTGCGCACCGACACCTACTATCCGCGCCTGTGCCTGATTCAGCTGGCGCGGGAGGATGGCGAGATTGCGCTGATCGACCCGCTGAAGTGCCCGCTTGAGCCCTTGTGGGAGACTTTGACCACCCCCGGCATCACCACAGTGGTGCATGCGGCGTGGCAGGATCTGGAGGTATTGTATCAAGCGTCCGGCCGCCTGCCTGCGGCGGTGTTCGACACCCAGATTGCCGCGCTGCTGCATCGCCTCGGCGACAAGAGCGGACTGGCCCAGCTGGTGCAACATTTTTGCGACGTGAAGCTGCCAAAAGACGCCACCCGCACCGACTGGTGTCGCCGCCCACTCAATGCAAAACAGCAGACCTATGCCGCCAATGACGTGCGCTACCTGCTGCCGCTGCATACGCAGCTGACGGCTCCTCTTTCTGATGCCGCCATAGCCGCACTGGAGGAAGACTTTTCCGATCTGCTCAAGCCGGAAACTTATGCCGGTAACCCCGAAACGGCCTGGCAGCGCCTCAGTGGTGGGCGGCATTTCTCCGCCAAGCAGCAAACCCTGCTGCGCCACCTTGCGGCCTGGCGAGAGCGCACCGCACAGCAGCACAATCTGCCGCGCCGCTGGGTCATCGGGGATGATGCGCTGCTGGCACTGGCCAAACGGCCGCCCGCCTCGCTGGACAAGCTCAAGAACGTGCCGGGCCTGCTCAAGCCGCAGATCACCGACTGGGGGCCCCAGATCATCGCCGAAATCGACCGCGTCTTTGCGGAAAATACCTGGGAAAAGCAATCTGCGCGCGCCCCCAAACCCACGGCGCAGGAAAGCGTTTTGCAACTGCTCGGCCGTGCCGTAATCGAGCAGCAGGCGCTTACGTTTGGCTTCAGCCCCAATACCCTGCAGAGCCATCTGCTCGCCTTTTTGCGCCAGCAGCCGTCACCGCTGGATCGCGGCTGGCGCCGTCTGCTGGTAGGCGATCCGCTGCGGCGACTGCGCACCGGCACCCCCCTCACACTTGAACACGATACCCTCAAGGTGCCCCATGACCCCATCTTCAAGACCTAACGCCCTTTACGCCCAGGCCGGCGGCGTGTCGGCTGTCATCAACACTTCCATGGCTGCCGTTATTGAAACCGTGCGCGCGCATCCCGATACCTTCGGCACCCTGTATGGCGCCCGCAACGGCATTCTCGGCGTACTGAAAGAGAATCTGGTCAATCTCAGTGCCGTGAGCGACTGGGAACTGCAGCGCCTGAAGCAGCTGCCTGGTGGGGCTCTGCAGGCGTGCCGCTTTGACCTGGACCCTATCGAAGAGAATCCGGCTCAGTACGAACGTGTCTTTCAGGTGCTCAAGGCCTGGAATATCCGCTATTTCTTCTACAACGGTGGCAATGGTTCCATGCTCACGGCGCAGAAAGTGGCCGACTATTGCGCCCAGCACGGCCATGAACTCAATGTCATCGGCGTCGCCAAGACCATTGACAACGATCTGGCGCTGACCCACTGTTCGCCTGGCTATGGCTCCACCGCCAAGTTTTTCGCCACCAGCCTGCTGGAATCCGCTCTGGATCTGCGCGCCATGTACCCCACCAGCACCAGGGTCTTCCTCATGGAAGCCATGGGGCGCCATACCGGCTGGATCGCCCTGTCCGCAGCACTGGTTCAGGACCGGCTGCCGGAGCTGCCCCTGCTCATTCTTTTTCCGGAACGCGTGTTCGATTATGCGCAAACGCTCAAGCGCATTCGCCATTGCATCGCCGAACACGGATACTGTGTCGTCATCGTGGGCGAAGGCATCAAGACGGCCGATGGCCAGTTTTACGCCGTGGCGCGACCCAATCGGGAACACATGGGCTGGAGCCAGATGGGCGGCGCGGCCATCAAGCTGGCCGATGAACTGCGCCGGGACCTGGATACCAAGATCCACGCCGCGGTGCCCGACTATCTGCAGCGCAGTGCGGCGCACCTGGTTTCAAGCGTGGACTGGGCGCTGGCGTATGATGCCGGCAAGGCCAGCGTAGAGGCCGCTGTGCGAGGTGAAGCTGGCGTGCTGCCCATTGTGGTCAAGACCGGCGAAAAGCCCTTCACGTGGCGGTTTGAGTCCTGTTCGCTGGAAAAGATCGCCGATCTGGAAAAGACCGTGCCGGACGAATTTATTACGGATGATGGCTACGGGGCGACGGAAGCCGGCAAGGCCTATGTGCGCGAACTGATTCAGGGTGAACATCCCATTAACTGGCGCGATGGGCTGCCTGACCTCTATCCCCTGCATCTGGCCGCACTGCCCAAACGCCTGCCGGACTGGCAAGCGTAAGTCGCTAGAGCTGTTGGGCGACCAGCGACCACAGCGGCAGGGTTACAAACGAGACGAGCACGCCCCACCCCACCATGGCCGCAGCAAGGCGTGGCTGCAGGTTGTGGCTGGCAGCCACCACCCCGGCGGTAATCATGGTGGGCATGGCCGCTTCCAGTAGGGCCGTCTGCGCCGGCAGGCCACGCATGTCCAGCAGCTGGATTAGCCATAATGCCAGAAGCGGCATCAACCCCATCTTCAGCAGCATGCCCACGGCAAACGGCTGCCCCAGTCCCTGCGGCAGGCTGAGCTTCAGCTGCAGCCCTACGGCCACCATCGCCACGGGCACCAGCGTGTCGGCCAGACGAATCAGATTGGCTTCCAGCCATACAGGGCGATCCAACGACCAGGTGGCAAAGGTAACCAACGCTGCGATCATCGGGGGAAACGTGATCATCTTGCGCAGCACCTTGCCCCAGCTGAATACCCCATCGCCGGCGTAAAAAGCCGCCACAAAGGGCAGATACAGGACCACTGCAAGAAACGAACCGGCCTGATCGTACACCAGCGCATAGGGAATGCTCTGATCACCCAGCAATGCCTGCAGCATGGGAATGCCAAGGAAGGAGGTATTGCCCAGCGGCGCCAGCATGAGCAGTGCCCCGATGGTATTGCGCGACCAGCCCAGCTGCCGACCCAGCCACAGCACCAGCCCGGCAATCAGCGCCAGCGTTACCCAGGGGATCAGAATCAGCCCCAGCAGGCGTTGATCGAACGCCAGCAACGGCAGATAATGCAGAATGACCGCCGGCAGTGCGACCCAGATGACCCAGGCATTCAGGACTTCATGCGCTGCCTTGAACACATGCACCCGCTGCAGCAGCAGGCCAATGAGTACACACAGAGCCACCAGGGTCAGGTTTTCCATAGACAACACTCATAAAAAAGCCGCCAGGCGGCGGCTTTATTCCTCTTGAAGCACCGCCGCCTTTACTTGCGCTTTTTCGGCGCGATCAGGTCGGTGATGGTGCCTTCAGCCATCTCGGCTGCAAACGCAAAGGTTTCCGACAGTGTCGGGTGCGGATGGATGGTGAGCCCAATGTCCTGCATGTCCGCACCCATTTCGATGGCCAGCATGGCTTCGGCAATCAGCTCGCCCGCATTGGGGCCGACGATTCCACAGCCCAGAATGCGATGGGTCTTGGCATCGAACAGCGCCTTGGTCATACCCTCGTCACGGCCCAGACTCAGGCTGCGACCGGACGCCGCCCAGGGGAACACGCCCTTTTCGTATTCCACGCCCTCGGCCTTGAGCTCCTCTTCGGTCTTGCCCGCCCAAGCCACTTCCGGATCGGTATAGGCCACGGACGGAATCCCCATGGGGGTAAAGGCGGACGGCAAGCCACAGATGACCTCCGCCGCCACCTTGCCTTCGTGCACTGCCTTGTGGGCCAGCATGGGCTGCCCGACGATATCGCCAATGGCGTAAATGTGCGGCACATTGGTGCGCTGGCGCTCGTCCACAGCGATAAAGCCGCGTTCGTCCACGGCCACACCCGCCTTTTCGGCACCGATCCTGAGACCATTAGGCGCGCGTCCCACCGCCACCAGAATGCGGTCAAAGGTATCCTTCTGCGGCACATTCTTGCCTTCGAAGGTCACTTCAAGGCCTTCCGGCTTGGCCTCCACATTGGTCACCTTGGCATTGAGGTAGATATTTTCGTAGCGCTTCTTGATGCGCTTGAGCAGCGGCTTGGTCAGATCCTTGTCGGCACCGGGAATAATGGTGTCGCCCAGCTCCACAATGGTGATCTTGGCACCCAAGCTGTCATACACCTGCGCCATTTCCAAGCCGATAATGCCGCCGCCGATCACCAGCATGCGCTTGGGCACCTCGGGCAGCTCCAGCGCATCGGTGGAGTCCATCACCCGCGGGTCGTCGTGGGGGATAAACGGCAGCTTGATGGGCTGGGAGCCTGCGGCAATGATGGCATTGTCAAACGAAATGGTCTTGGTGCCACCATCCGCCAGCTCGACTTCGACGGTATGCGGACTGGTGAAACGGCCGTAGCCCTGCACCACGTCCACCTTGCGCTGCTTGGCCAGTGCAGCCAGTCCGCCAGTGAGCTTTTTGATCACCCCGTTCTTGTAGTCGCGCAGCTTGTCCAGATCGATTTCCGGCTCGGCGAACTTGAGGCCGTGATCCGCCAGTTCGCGGGTTTCGTTCAAAATCACGGACATGTGCAGCAGCGCTTTGGAGGGAATGCAGCCCACATTGAGGCACACCCCACCAATGACCGGGTAACGCTCCACCAGCACCACTTTCTTGCCCAGATCCGCGGCGCGGAAGGCGGCGGTATAGCCACCTGGCCCACCGCCCAGCACCAGCACTTCGGCATGCTGATCCGCTTCAGGGAGGGGGTCCCCGACTTTTTGCGCGGCCGCTTTTTCGGCAGCCGCTGCCGCTGCGGGCTCTTCAGCGGTTTCAGGCATTTTTTCGCTGTTTTCAACAGTTTCGCTGTCTGCCAGGGCCATTTTGCCGATCACATCGCCGGTGGAGACCTTGTCGCCTTCCTTGACGGTGAGCTCGACAATTTCACCGGCATGGGGCGACGGCACTTCCATGGTGGCCTTGTCGGACTCCAGCGTAATCAGCGAGTCATCCACTTCAACGGTGTCGCCGGGCTGAACCAGCACTTCAATCACATCAACGGCGTCAAAATCACCAATATCTGGCAGGACAATATCCACAATCTTGCTCATCTTCAGCCCGCCCCTTACAGAATCAGTTGACGAATATCGCTCAGATAGCGCGCCACGGTCTGGGTGAAGCGCACCCCTTCCGCACCATCAATCACGCGGTGGTCATAGCTGACGGAGAACGGCAGCATCAGCCGCGGCTCGAAGTCGCTGCCATTCCACACAGGCTGCATCTTCGCCTTGGAAACCCCCATAATGCCCACTTCCGGGGCATTGACGATCGGCGTAAAGTTGGTGCCGCCAATCCCACCCAGGCTGGAGATGGTGAAGGTGCCTGCGGACATGTCCGCCGGTGAGAGCTTGCCTTCGCGCGCCTTGGTGCTGAGGGTCATCAGTTCGCGGGACAATTCGAAAATGCCCTTCTGATCCACATCCCGCACTACCGGTACGACCAATCCATTGGGCGTATCCACGGCAATGCCCAGATTGTAGTATTTCTTCACGATCAGGCGCTCGCCGTCTTCAGACAGGGATGCGTTCATATTGGGGAACTGCTTCAGTGCCGCGACCACCGCCTTCATGATGAATACCAGCGGCGTGATCTTGACGCCTTCCTTCTCGGCTTGCGCCTTAAGCCCATTGCGGAAGGCCTCCAGCTCGGTGATGTCCGCTTCGTCGAACTGAGTGACATGGGGCACATTCAGCCAGCAGGCGTGCAGATGCTTGCCGGAAAGCTTTTTGATACGCGACAGCTCCACCTCTTCCACCGGGCCGAATTGACTGAAGTCGGGCAGCTTGATAGCCGGAATGCCGGCACCGCCTGTGGCCGGCGTCAGCTGCTGCGCGCCTTCCATCACCGATTTCACGAACTGCTGTATATCTTCCTTGGTAATACGTCCCTTGGGACCGGTGCCGGTCACCTTGGACAGGTCCACCCCCAGCACACGGGCAAAGGCGCGCACCGCTGGGCTGGCATGGAATTTCGCGCCCATGGGCTGGGCATTCACCGGCTTTTCTTCTTCCTGCGCAGCGGCGGGTTGCGCCGGTGCTGCAGCAGCGGGCTTGGCAGGTTCGGGTTGTGCTGCCGGCTCAGCAGATACCTTCTGCTCAGCTGGGGTTTCCGCTTCGGGTTGAGGCGCTGGCTCAGTACTTTCGTCGGCCACCTCGATTTCCGCAATGGGGTCACCTTCCTTGACCTTGTCGCCTTCCTTCACCAGCACTTTGGTAATGGTGCCGGCATAGGGGGACGGCACTTCCATGGTGGCCTTGTCGGACTCCAGCGTAATGAGCGAGTCGTCCACATCAACGGTGTCACCGGGCTGAACCAGCACCTCAATCACATCGACCGAATCAAAATCGCCAATATCAGGCAGCGTAATCGTCTTGACTGTCATGAGCATTCTTCCTGCACAAAAAGGCCGCACGTCGGCGGCCTGATGGATTGGTTATTACAGATAGAGCGGATAGGTCTTGTCCGCATCAATGCCGTATTTCTCAATGGCGTCCTTCACCACCTTGCGCTCAATCACGCCATCGTCCGCCAGCGCCTTCAGCGCGGCCACAGCAATGTAGTAGCGGTTCACCTCGAAGTGGCGGCGCAGCTTCTGGCGAGTGTCGGAGCGGCCGAAGCCATCGGTGCCGAGCGTGATGTACGTGCCGGGCACAAAGGCACGGATTTTTTCCGGCAGGTCGCGGATGTAGTCCGTCGCCGCCACATAGGGGCCTGCAGCCTTGGACAGCTGTTCAGTCACATACGGCTGTTTCGGCTCGGCATCCGGATGCAGCATGTTCCAGCGTGCCACCTCCTTGCCATCGCGCGCCAGCAGGTTGAAACTGGGCGCTGACCACAGATTGGCAGCCACGCCCCAGTCATCGCGCAGCAGATCGGCTGCAGCAATGGACTCGCGGAAAATGGTGCCGGAACCGAGCAGGTTCACCTGCGGTTGCCCTTTCTTCGCGTCGGCTGCCTTGAACAGATACAGCCCCTTGAGAATGCCTTCTTCCGCCCCTTCCGGCATGGCCGGATGGGTGTAGTTTTCGTTCATGGCGGTGATGTAGTAGAAGACGTCTTCCTTGTCTTCGTACATACGCTTGATGCCGTCGCGGATGATCACGACCATCTCGTAGGCGAACGTCGGATCGTAGCTAAGGCAGTTGGGCACCGCATCGTAGAACAGCAGGTTGTGGCCGTCGTCATGCTGCAGGCCCTCGCCTTCCAGCGTAGTGCGGCCTGCGGTAGCCCCGATAAGGAAGCCGCGGCTGCGCAGGTCGCCTGCCGCCCAAACCAGATCGCCAATGCGCTGGAAGCCGAACATGGAATAGAAAATGTAGAAGGGGATCATGCTGACGCCGTAATTGCTGTATGCGGTCGCAGCGGCGATCCAGTCGGACATGGCGCCGGCTTCGTTAATACCCTCTTCCAGCACCTGCCCTTTCTCGGATTCCTTGTAGTAGGACACCTGATCCTTGTCCACCGGCTCATACAGCTGGCCCGCCGGATCGTAGATACCGATCTGACGGAACAGACCTTCCATGCCGAAGGTGCGCGCCTCATCGGGAATAATGGGCACGATACGATCCTTCAGCTGCTTGTCGCGCAGCAGCGTGGAAAGGATACGAACAAACGCCATGGTGGTGGAAATCTCCCGCTCGCCGGTGCCTTCCAGCAGCGCCTTGAACGCCTCCAGCTTCGGCGCGGACAAGGTGTCGCATTCGCTGGAGCGACTGGGCAGATAGCCGCCCAGTTCCTTGCGGCGCGCATGCATGTACTGCATCAGCTCGGAATCTTCCGGCGGGCGGTAGAAGGGCACATCCTTCTCCAGCTGCTCGTCGGAGATCGGAATGGCAAAGCGGTCGCGGAAATACTTCAGCCCGTCGATATCCAGCTTTTTCTGCTGGTGTGTGGTGTTGGCCGCCTCGCCATAGGGCCCCATGCCGTAGCCCTTGACTGTCTTGGCCAGAATAACGGTCGGCAAATCGGACTCCGTCGCGGCCTTGTAGGCTGCATAGATCTTGCGCGGGCTGTGGCCACCGCGGGTAAGACGGAAGATTTCGTCGTCGGTCCAGTCTTCCACCAGCTTGGCCGTTTCCGAGTACTTGCCGAAGAAGTGCTTGCGCACATAGGCGCCATCCTTCGCCTTGTAGGCCTGGTATTCGCCATCGACCACTTCGCCCATGCGCTGAATCAGCTTGCCGGAGGTATCCTTGGCCAGCAGCTGATCCCAGCCACTGCCCCAGATCACCTTGATCACATTCCAGCCGGCACCACGGAAGAAGGCTTCCAGTTCCTGAATGATCTTGCCGTTGCCACGCACCGGACCGTCAAGACGCTGCAGGTTGCAATTGACCACAAAGATGAGGTTGTTGAGCTTTTCACGGCTGGCCAAATGAATGGCACCGCGGGATTCCGGCTCGTCCATCTCGCCATCGCCCAGGAACGCCCACACCTTGCGCTGATCCGTCTTGGCCAGCCCGCGTGCCTGCATGTATTTCATGAAGCGCGCCTGATAGATGGCCATGATAGGCCCCAAGCCCATGGATACGGTGGGATACTGCCAGAAGTCCGGCATCAGCCAGGGATGCGGATAGGAAGAGAGACCGTGGCCGTCCACTTCCTGACGGAAGTTTTTCAGGTGCTCTTCGTCAAGACGCCCTTCCAGATAGGCACGTGCATACATGCCAGGGGCCGTATGTCCCTGAAAGAAGACCATGTCGTGCCCCTGCTCAGCCTGCGGGCCGCGGAAGAAGTGGTTGAAGCCCACTTCGTACAGGGTACAGCTGGAAGCGTAGGATGCAATATGACCGCCCACGCCGGTGTACTTGTTGGCACGCACCACCATCGCCATCGCATTCCAGCGCAGAATGGCACGCAGACGCTGCTCCAGCTTCAGATCGCCGGGATACTTGGGCTGCTGTTCGAGGGGAATGGTATTGATATAGGGAGTATTGGCTGAATAGGGTGTATCGATACCGAACTGGCGCGCCTTGGCGATCAGGGCATTGATCAGGTGCTGCGCCTTGTCACTGCCTTCAAACTCAACAACGGCCTCAAGGGCTTCAAGCCATTCTTGAGTTTCCTGCGGATCCTGGTCGATAAACTTGTCAGTCATACGCTTACCTCGTTCTCACGGCGCTTTTGGCGCCCGCTTCTGCCCCGGATGAGGACAGGTTAATCACACATGAGCCGGCGCCCCTGTTTGGCACGCCGGCTCATTTTCAATGTTCGGATTGAGCAGAAACACGCGTGTTTTTGTGTCCTGTCAAAAAGATATCTTACCACGAACCCTGACACGGCCCTTCAGGGGGAACCACCATCACTTCAGCCAGAACTGCTGCAGATAGGGTTCCAGTTCGGTCAGGGCTTGTTGATAGACATTGCGCTTGAATTCCACCACTTCCTGAACCGGTACCCACCAGTCCACCCAGCGGTAATCCTCAAATTCCGGCGTCTCATCCTGATCAAAGCGGATATGCGATTCCGGCCCCACCAGGCCGAGCAGAAACCAGATCTGCTTCTGGCCGATGCACACAGGCTCGTTGTGGTGACGCACGAACTGCGCCGGCAGTTCGTAGCGCAGCCAATCGCTGGTACGGCCCAGCACACGCACATCGGCCGGGTTGAGGCCCACCTCTTCCTTTAGCTCACGGAATACCGCCTGCTGCGGGGTTTCATGCTGCTGAATGCCGCCCTGCGGGAGCTGCCAAGCGTCCTGATACACGCGCTTGCCCAGAAACACCTTTCCCTGCGGATTCACCAGCACAATGCCCACATTGGGCCGATATCCCTGTTCATCTATCACGGAGTTGTCGTCCTGACGACAGGTATAATTCGGCATCTTGATACACGATCACAAAGTTTGATTACGGCTATTTTAACGAATCCGACCCGTGCGGGGCGGTCGAGCACAAGGGGACAGCATGGCACTGGCAATCTTCGATCTGGACAACACGTTGCTCGGCGGCGACAGCGACCACCTGTGGGGGGAGTTCGTCATTGAAAAGGGACTGGTGGATCCGGCTGATCACAGACGACAGAACGACCAGTTCTACGCCGATTACTGCAATGGCACGCTGGACATTCACGCCTACCAGCGCTTTGCGCTCGCACCCCTCGTGGGCCGCGATCCCGAGGAACTGGCGCAGTGGCATCGCGAATTCATGCAGCGATACATCGAACCCATTATCCTGCCCAAAGGATTTGAAGCGCTGGAGAAACACCGCAAGGCAGGCGATACGCTGATGATCATCACCGCCACCAATGCCTTTGTTACACGCCCCATTGCCGAGCGCCTCGGCGTAGAGCATCTGCTCGCCACCGAACCAGAACGGGATGAAAACGGCTATTACACCGGCGAAATTGTCGGCATTCCCACCTTTCAACACGGCAAGGTGGAACGCCTGCAGCAGTGGCTGAATGAACATGGCGAGACGCTGGAAGGCAGCTGGTTCTATTCCGACTCCCACAATGACATCCCTCTGCTGGAAGCGGTTGACAATCCTGCGGTCGTTGATCCGGACGACCGGTTGCGGGCTCATGCCGAGCGACAGGGCTGGCCGATTATCTCTTTCCGCTAAAACGAGGCGCTACGCCTGAACAGCCTAGCAGCCATCACGAATCGCACTTCATAGGCATTTAAAGTCAGTCGGGTTCTCTAGATAGATCTCCAGATAAACAAAGCCCCGCACCTGGCGGGGCTTTTTCACGCTGCAGATGCGTGAGAAGTAATCAGGCCAGACCCATCTCTTCCACGATCTGATCAACCCACTGGCTGACGCGCTCTTCGGTCAATTCGGGCTGCTGATCCTCGTCAATGGCAAGCCCCACAAAGAACTCGCCATCCTCGGTCACCGCCTTGGACGCATCGAACTCATAGCCATCCGTGGGCCAGTAGCCGACCGGCTCGGCACCATTTTCCACCGCTACATCGTGCATCATGCCCATGGCATCAAGGAAATATTCGGAGTAATCCGCCTGGTCACCGAGCCCGAAACAGGCCACCTTCTTGCCGGTGAAATCCACTTTCTTGAAGTCGTCCCAGAACTCGTCCCAGCTGCTCTGCAGCTCGCCGTAGTACCACGTGGGCTGACCCAGAATGATGTACTGATACTTGTCGAAATCTTCTGGCGAGGCGGTAGCCACGTCATAAACGTCCACCTGCCCTTCACCAATCTTTTCTTCCAGCTTTTCCTTGATCAGTTCGGCGACGCGCTCGGTGTTGCCGGTATCCGTGCCGTAGAACAGGCCCACTTTTCCAGTCATGGTGTGCTCCTCATAAGGTAAATTGATTGAGTTGATAAAATCATAGCACCGAAGCGGCCCAGCGTCGATAAACTTGCATTATGAATAAGAATAAACAAATAGACTGCTTTCGTTGTCGGCACTTTTATGTCACATGGGATCCCTCTGCGCCGCGGGGCTGTCGGGCCTTCGGCTTCAAGACGAAACTGCTCCCTTCCATAGTCGTTCAGCAAAGTTCCGGCGAGCCGTGCCAACTGTTCGAGCCAAAACAGGATACGAACGCTACAAACACTGGTTCAAAAACGCCAGTTTGAAACCCTCGAACATGCCAACAGCAAGCCGATGGATCGTGCCCGTGCGGGCTTGCCCGCTGACAGGGTTAAGCCCTCCTTTGCCAGTTAAACCGCCTGAACAGACTCGACAGCCGATGCCAGGCAAACGCGGCACCCGGATCCGTCTTGCGACCGGGCGCAATCTCGCTGTGGCCCGCAATCCCTTCGATGGGATAGGCCTGCGCCAACAGCGGTAACACCTGCTCAAGACACCGGTACTGCGCGGCCGTGTAAGGCAGCCAGTCCGCACCCTCCAACTCAATGCCAATGGAAAAGTCATTGCAGCGTTCAAGACCACGCCAATGAGAAAGGCCGGCATGCCAGGCGCGACGATTAAAGGCCACATACTGGGTGATACGCCCCTGACGGTCGATCAGCAGGTGAGCCGAGACACGCAGGTGCGCAATCTGTGCAAAATAGGGGTGCTTCGCCGGATCGAGACGATTGGTAAACAGGTCATCCACATGGGAGCCGCCAAACTCGCCCGGCGGCAGACTGATCCCGTGCACAACAACCAGCCGCGGCTGCACGCCGTCGGGACGGGCATCCTGGTTGGGGCTGGGCAGCCAACGAACAGGCTGCAGGCGATGGTGGCGCAAGGCCAGAGAGGTCTTCATGGCGCATCAGTATAATGGGGTCCATTCACACAATACACGGCATTCCCATGGCGCACTTCGAGCTGACCCCTTCACACATCCGTCCCATCGTGCAACTGGCACTGGAAGAAGATATCGGCTCCGGGGATGTGAGTGCGGCACTGATTCCGGCGGAGACACGAGCTGAAGCGCGCGTCATCAGCCGAGAAGACGCAGTCATCTGTGGACGTCTGTGGTTTGACGAGGTCTTCCAACAGCTCAGCCACGAAGTGGAAATCGAATGGCTGGTCGACGAAGGCGCACAGGTCAAACCCGACCAGCCCATCGTACAACTGCACGGACCGGCACGTGCCCTGCTCAGTGGCGAGCGCACCGCGCTTAACTTTCTCCAGACACTCAGCGGGACCGCCACTGTCACACGCCGTTATGTAGAGGCACTGGGCGACAGCAAAACCCGTCTGCTGGACACGCGCAAGACCTTGCCGGGTCTGCGCCTCGCGCAGAAATACGCCGTACGCTGTGGAGGCGGTCACAATCACCGCCTTGGCCTGCACGACATGATCATGTTGAAGGAAAACCACATTGCCGCAGCGGGCGGCATTCAGGCAGCCGTGCAGCGGGCCCGGGCACAGTTCCCAGACTTAAAGGTAGAGGTAGAAACGGAAACACTGCAAGAAGTGGACGCAGCACTGCAAGCCGGCGCCGACATTATCATGCTGGACAATTTCGATATTCCCACCGTGTGCGAGGCGCTTGAGCGCATCAAGGGCCGCGCGCTGACCGAACTGTCCGGCAATGTCACGCTCGACACCCTACCCCAATTGGCGAAACTGGGGGTTGATTTCATTTCCACCGGCGCCATTACCAAGCATGTGCGCGCCATTGACCTTTCCATGAGAATTGTCAATGAATGAACACATCATCCTCGCTATCGCCGCCCTGCTTGGGGTGAGCATGGTGGTGGTCGCCCTTGCGCACCGCCTGCACATGCCGGCCATCCTCGGCTATATCCTTGTGGGAATGCTGGTGGGGCCGGACGGTCTGGGCTGGATACAGAGTGACAAGACCATTCACCTGCTGGCCGAGGTGGGTATCGTCTTTCTGCTGTTTTCCATCGGGCTGGAATTTTCCGTGCCGCAGATGCTGGCACTGCGTCGGCACGTGTTCGGCATGGGTACGCTTCAGGTGGTGCTGACGACGCTGGTGATTTTTCTGTTGGCCATCGTCTTTTTCGAGCTGGATACCACGCAGGCGTTTGTCATCGGCTCAGCGCTGGCACTCTCCTCCACCGCCATTGTCATCAAGCAGCTGGCCGATCAGGGTGAGCTGCAGTCCCGCCATGGCAGGGCGGCCGTAGGCATTCTGATCTTTCAGGACCTGATGGCCATCCCGCTGCTCATCGTGGTGCCCGCACTGGGCAACCCAGTTGAAGGCCAGCTGGCCACCACGCTTGCCTGGTCATTGCTGAAGGGACTGGGCGTCACCGCCCTGCTTCTGTTGGCCGGGCGCTATGTGTTACGCCCTCTGTTTCACGAGGTGGCCCACAGCCGCAGCGAGGAACTGTTCACCCTCACCGTTCTGACCGTAGCCCTGCTCGCCGCGGCTCTCGCCGAAAGCGCCGGCATCAGCATGACGCTGGGTGCCTTTATTGCCGGCATGATGCTGGGAGAAACCGAGTATCGCCATCAGATCGAATCGGACATCCGACCCTTCCGCGACGTGCTGCTGGGGCTGTTCTTCATTACCGTCGGCATGGGGCTTTCGTTCAAGGTATTGGGTGCAAATTTCGTCTGGATCCTTGCGCTCACGCTTGCCATCATGGCGCTGAAAACCCTCGTCATTCTGCTGGTCGGCTGGCTGATGCGCAAACCGCTCGGCGTCAGTCTGCGCACCGCCCTGTCGTTGAATCAGGTCGGCGAGTTCGGCCTGGTACTGCTGACGCTGGCTGGCAGCTACGCCCTGCTGGATGAGTTGACACTGCAATGGATCATGACCGCTGCCGTGCTCTCCATGATGATGGCCCCCATCCTCATCAAATTCAATGGCGTGATCGCCAAACGGCTCGATCTCAGCTATGGTCAGGAACTGGTCAACCGTGAAGAAGAAATCCGCGAAGAAACCGACTGGATGAAGAACCACGTCATCCTGTGCGGCTTTGGCCGGGTCGGCCAGATGACGGCACGCTTTCTGAAGGAAGCACACGAGCCTTATCTTGCACTGGATCTGGACATCAGCCGCGTGCATCTGGCCAAACAGGCCGGTGAGCCCGTGTTTTACGGCAACAGCTCACGGCCCAGCATTCTCGAAGCGGCCCACATCGACCGCGCCCGCCTTGTCAGCATCACCTATGGCGACGTGCAGATGGCGCTGAAAACCCTTGAAGCCGTGCGCCGCCTGCGTCCCGATATTCCTGTGATGGTACGCCTGCGCGACGACCGCCATTACGAAGAATTCTTGCAGGCCGGCGCCACCGAAGTTATCTCCGACACTTTTGAGGCCAGCCTGCTGCTGAGCGCCGAAATTCTCCTTAAGCTGGGCCATAGCGAAACCGAAGTGCTCAACGCCATCGAGCTAGCGCGCAAGCACCATGAAGAAGTGCTGGAAGGCTTCTATCAGGGCGAAGGCAACCTGACGCGCCTGAAGGATCAAGGCATTCGCAAGCTGACCCGTACCGTGCCGCTCACGGCAGACAGCTACGCGACCGGCCGCACCATCGGCGACCTGAATCTGCAGGACATGAACGTCAAGGTGCAGGCGGTCAAACGCGGCCACATCCGTGGCGAAAACCCGGAAGACGCCACCCGCCTGCGCGACGAGGATGTGGTCGTACTGGTGGGCGAGCCGGAAGATCTCGAACGCGCCGAGCACTTCCTACAGTCCGGCAAATAACGTTGGCTAGCCCTTGGGGCACACCAGTTCGAACGCCCAGCCGCCGTCCGGCATGTTAACCGCATCCAGCCGCCCATGACAGGCGCGGGCGAAGTTCTGCCGCGCCAGATACAGCCCCAGCCCCAGCCCACTTTCACTGGTGGTCCAGAAGGGTTCGAACATGCGCACCCGCTGTTCTGCAGTAAGGGGCTGTTGCATCGAAGCATCGCGCAAACGCATCACCACGCCTACGCCCTGATCCTCGATCCAGATCCGAACAGGTTCATTGCGCTCGCCATGGTGGATAAAATTCTCCAGAACACCCTGCAACCCCTGTTCAAACAGCGCTTCATAAGCCTTGAGCGTTGCATCACCTTCGATAGCTACCTGAACATCAACCATGCGCGCCACCAGCTGAATGCGTTCGCTCAAGGCAAAGGTCTGCTGTTCAGCCGTATCGATATTTTTCTGGGTCAGAAAGCGCAGGATGCGCTGGGCACGATGTTCCAACGAGGGCAGCACACCCCGCAAACGGTTTACCAGCTTAAGGACACACTCGGAATCATCACAGCGATCAATCTGGCTGTTCAGCAAGGTAAGGAACTGAGCCAGGTTTTTCAAATCATGTTTATAAAACATTTCATAGCGTTGCATCTGTTGTTGGGATAGATGCAACTGGGCAACACGACCATTGAGCTGCGCAGCCAGCAGGCGCAGCCAGAGCTGCTTGACGACCTGAAAAAGGGCTTCTCGCTCCCCACGAAGCGAACTTTTGGGGCACAACAGGACAGTTGCCTGAAGCTCGCCTTCACCCAGGCTGAAAACTTCGCATCCTTTTTCCTCCTGGTCTGCAGAGCGTCCCGATACGGTATCCCCCAGCTGCAATACTTCACCAAACCAGTTCAGGCGAACATGCAGTTTGTCCGCGCCTGCCCGCTTCATCCATGCCAGAGTGGATTTGATGAATTCGATGGGATCATTGCGGGCATCTTCATCCAGATGGACCAACTGCTGAATCAGGTACTCCACTTCCTTTGCCTGCATGTGCAGGTAGTAGGCAGCGGCAATAAGGGTGACACCGGCCACCACCAGAATAAGCGGCAACAGCAGCGTCAGTTCCATAACGGCTTACCCATCCTTTTGTGGACGCTTGATGCCATATTTCTTCAGCAGGTAATAGACGTTTTCCCGATTCAGGTTCAGGCGACGGGCGGTTTCATGGATTTTGTAGGCCGATTCTTCCAGTACCTGCCGCAGCAACTGCTCCTCGGCACGATTGCGCACCGGCTTGACACCTTCTCCCACCGGCAGGGTAAGCGTAAGCTTCTCTTCACCGGCTTCGTTGCGCAAACGCTGTTCATTATCCAGAAACAGCAGCGCACGCTCGAGGGCGTGCAATAGCCGCCCTTCCTCCACGGGTTTGGAAAGATAATCGAACGCACCATGACGGATGGCTGCATAGGCCGATTCACTGCGGTTCTGTCCCGTCAGCACGATGGTTTTGAGTCGACGCGGATGCTGCTGCAGCCAGTCCAGTACCTGAAGGCCCTCTTCCAATGTGTGCTCGTGAGGCGGCATGCCCATATCCAGAAACACAACGTCAAACGCGTGCTGATGCAGCTGTGCCACAGCACAGTGGCGATCCCGTGCCAGAGCGACATCGTGCCCCTCCCCCTCCAGCAGCAGGGCCAGCATATTGCGCAGTGCTGCATCATCATCAACAACCAGTATCTGCGCCATATAACCCTCTCACAAAAAACCCCGCAGTGCGGGGTTTTCATTACATGCATTACATGGTGTACTGATTCTGAATGAAGCGGCTCATTTCGAGAAAGCGCGCATTCATCTCTTTCTGCAGTCTGTGGCCATTGCGAATGATCGCCCGCATAATGTGATAGCAGGTCACCGGTGCGTTTTCCACCAGCGATTCGAAATCTTCCCGCTTAATGGTAATAACCTCGGTCGATTTAAGTGCCTTCAGGGTCAGTGTATGAGGCGACCCGTCCACAAAGGCCATTTCACCGGCGATGGCGCCTTCCTTGAGGGTGGCGATGTCCACCCAGCGACCGCCCTCATCCTTGCCCACGGCAACCTTTCCGGAGACGATCACATACAGGGTATTGTCCTGATCACCTTCCTGATAGAGCACATCTCCCGCATTCAGAGTTTGGTGGCGTGTAATGGTCGCCAGAAGCTGGGCGTCCTGATCGGACAGGTCCTGCCCCAGTACGGATTGCTTGATGATTTCTGCATCAGCCTGTTGACTCATGTTTCAACTCCTTCGATGAACGTGGCCGGAGACTACTTGTAGGTTTCTACCGGGAAAAAGGCATCCACCCATGCCCCCATGGCGATAATGAAGATAAACGCCAGTATGGACACCACAATCAGCGCCCAGGCCACCTTGTTGTCATAAAACTTCTCTTTCCATTCCTTGTGGGCGATATAGGGCCACATCATGTACACAAACAGTACACCGCTGCCCACGGCGATAATCAGAACGCTCCACTCCAGCCATGCCGGCATGTGTCCTGCGTTCATCCTGTCTGCTCCATCAGGTCGGTATGGAAATTCACCAGCAGCTGGTAGTAGATCTCGGTGAGAATCCGCAGATCGTCCACCGCCACATGCTCATCCACCTTGTGAATGGTGGCATTCAATGGGCCCAGCTCAATCACCTGCGCACCTGTCTGAGCGATAAAGCGGCCATCGGACGTCCCCCCTCCGGTGGACAATGATGGCATCTGTCCGGTGACCGATTCAATCGCCTTGCGCACATGGCGCACCAGTGTGCCATCCCGTTGCGTCAGAAATGGCAGCCCCGACAGGGACCAGTCCAGATCATGTTTCAAGCCGTGCTCATCAAGGATGGCGTGCACACGCTGCTTGAGGGACTCGGGCGTCTGCTCGGTGGAAAAGCGGAAATTGAACGACACCTGCAGGTGCCCGGGAATTACATTGGTGGCCCCGGTACCGGCATGGATATTGGAAATCTGGAACGATGTGGGCGGAAAATCCTCATTGCCCTCATCCCATACCTCCGACACCAGCGCCTGCAGCGCCGGCGCAAAACGGTGCACCGGGTTTTCAGCCAGATGGGGGTAGGCAATGTGCCCCTGTACGCCATGAATGGTCAGCTCACCCGACAGGGAGCCGCGGCGGCCGTTTTTGATTTCGTCCCCGACCCGCTTCACGCTGGAAGGTTCACCCACCAGACAGTACTCAAAGCGTTCGTTGCGTGTACCCAGTTCACGCAGCACGGCAGCGGTACCATCCACCGCGGGGCCTTCCTCGTCGGAGGTGATCAGATACCCCAGCGACAGCGGCGTATCGGGAAAGTCGTGCAGAAAACGGGTGGTGGCGGCGATAAAGCAGGCGATGCTGCCTTTCATGTCCGCCGCACCGCGAGCATAGAGCTTGTCACCCTCAATAACAGCCTCGAACGGTGGATGTGTCCAGTCTTCCACCGGCCCGGGCGGCACCACATCCGTATGCCCGGCAAACACCAGCATGGGGCCAGTGCGTCGGCGCGTGGCCCACAGGTTTTTCACTTCACCGAACGGCATGCGCTCACAGGAAAAGTCCAGCTCTTCCAGATGACTGGCAATCAGCTCCTGACAGCCGCCGTCCTCAGGCGTAATGGAGGGAATGCGCAAGAGGTGCTGGGCCAGCTTGACAGGATCGATCATGCCAGTACCTCCGCCCAGCGTTCGGGATCAAATCCCACCAGGATCTGTCCATCCACATCCAGCAGGGGGCGTTTAATCAGCGTGGGGTGCGCTGCCAGCCCCTGCAGATCACCATTCAGAATGGCTGCACGTGCTGCCCCGTCCAGCTGTCGCCACGTGGCACTGCGGGTATTAACCAGCGTTTTCAGGCCCACCGCCTGCAGCCAGCGTTGCAGCAGTGCTTCATCAAGCCCGTCCTTGCGCAGATCCCAGAAACGGTAGAGCACCCCCCGCTCTTCAAGCCACTTGCGCGCGGCACGCACCTTGTCGCAGTTGGGAATGCCGTAAAGGATAATCTCAGACACCGCGCAGCAACTCGTTGATGCCCACCTTGCTCAGCGTCTTGGCGTCCACCTTCTTGACGATCACGGCGCAGTAGAGGCTGTAGCTGCCATCCCTGGACGGCAGGGAGCCGGACACCACCACGGAACCCGCCGGTACGCGGCCGTAGTGGATTTCACCGGTTTCGCGGTCGTAGATGCGCGTGGACTGACCGATGTACACACCCATGGAAATGACGGAGCCCTCCTCCACAATCACACCTTCAACAATCTCGGAACGGGCACCGATAAAGCAGTTGTCCTCGATGATGGTGGGCGCAGCCTGCAACGGCTCCAGCACACCACCAATGCCGACACCGCCGGACAGGTGCACGTTCTTGCCGATCTGCGCACAGGAACCCACCGTCGCCCAGGTATCCACCATGGTGCCTTCATCCACATAGGCGCCGATGTTCACGTAGGAAGGCATCAGCACCGCACCCTTGGCAATGAAGCTACCCTTGCGCGCCATCGCAGGAGGCACAACTCGGATGCCAGCGGTACGGAAATCGTCTTCATTCCAGTCAGCAAACTTGGACGGCACCTTGTCGAAATACTTGGTATCCGGGGCTTCGATTACATGATTGTCTTCCAGACGGAAGGAGAGCAGCACCGCCTTTTTCAGCCATTCATTGACCTTCCACTGGCCAACACCTTCGCGCTCGGCCACGCGCAGCTTGCCGGAATCCAGCAGGTTGATGGCCTCCGCGACGGCTTCACGCACCTGTGCCGGGGCGTTGGTGGGCGTATACTCGGCTCGGTTTTCAAATGCCTGTTCGATGGTATTCTGCAGATCCTGATACATGCGCAGTGACTCCTTGATTCCATAAAAACAATAACACGCTATTATAAGGCAGCTGCGCAAGGTTTCTGAATGCGCTTGCGTTGCGGTGCGATGACGGCAGATACCAGGCACGAGCCGCAGGGTTGGAGAGTCCAAATCCAAAGTGAGCAACACAGCTGATGCCGCCATCCCGCCGCAACCCGAAGGGCCAGGGCGACTCTGGCCCAGTGCGGCGTTGTGGCTCGCTTACGTGGAATGACCGTGCCGCACTCGCCACACCTTGCCTTAGACCCTATCGCCATGGTCGCGACCGTTCAGAAACTTTGCGGAGGTGCCACTTTCATGACAGGAGCATTTTGAGCATGGCCGTAATCGGACTTGACCACGTCAGCATTCTCGTCAGCGATGCAGAAAAGGCTTACGCCTTCTACCACAAGGTGCTGGGACTGACCACCCTGCCCCGCCCCAATCTGGGCTTTCCCGGCTACTGGCTGGATCTGAACGATGGTCGCAGCCTGCACCTGATGCAGCTGCCTAATCCCTATAGTGGAGCTGAAAAACCGGCGCACGGCGGGCGTGACATGCACTTTGCCCTGCGCGTGGATGATCTTGCCTGGCATGCCGAACAGCTCGAACAGCTGCAGATTCCGTTCACGCGCAGCAAATCGGGGCGAAAGGCCCTGTTTTTCCGCGATCTGGACGGCAACGCAGTAGAACTTTTCGAGCCCTGAAAAAACCGACCCTGAAAAAGTCGGGGACCCCCCCTACAGCAACAGATTGTCCAGCAGGCGGGTGCTACCCAGACGAGCAGCGGCTAACAGGATTGCATTGTCCACCACCTGTGTCGGTGCCAGCGTGGCCTGATCGCACAGGGCGAAATAATCCACCTGATCAAACCCCGCCTTGAGCAGGCGCGCCTGCGCCTGTTCCTGAACTATCTGGGGCACCACACCAGAACGCAACTGCGCTGCCGCCCAGGTCAGCGTGGCGTTCAGCTGCGGTGCAATGGCGCGCTGGCGTGCATCCAGATACTGATTGCGTGAACTCATGGCCAGACCATCCGCCTCCCGTGCAATGGGCACGCGCACGATTTCGATGGGGTAATTCAGCTCGGCCACCATGGTTTCGATAATGCGCAGCTGCTGAAAGTCCTTCTGCCCAAAGGCGGCCGCATCCGGCTGCACGATATTGAACAGCTTGCTCACCACGGTGGCGACCCCATCAAAGTGACCGGGACGACTGGCGCCTTCCCAGCGGGCTGCCAGCTCCGGGGCCGCCAGTACGCGCGTCGCCTGCGGCCAGGTGGGATACATGGCTTCCACGGCCGGGTGAAACATGACATCCACACCCGCCGCTTCCAGTGCGGCGCGGTCAGCATCGAAGGTGCGCGGATAACGCTCGAAATCCTCGCTGGGACCAAACTGCAGCGGATTGACGAAGACGCTGACCACCAGGCGGTCGCAACACGGCATCAACGCATCCACCAGCGAAAGATGACCGGCGTGCAGGTTGCCCATGGTGGGCACGAAACCCACCCGCTCACCGGCCGCCTTCCAGACGCGCACCTGCTGCTGCAGGGTTTCGATCTTTTCGATAACCTGCGTGCTCATGATTCAGGGAATGTTCCGTTCTTGACAGCCTCGACATAGGCACGCAAGGCGCTCTGAACCGAATCGGCACCCGCCATAAAGTTGCGCGCAAACGAGGGCGTGCGCCCGATGGTCAGTCCCAGCACATCCTGCAACACCAGCACCTGACCGTCGGTATCCGGCCCACTGCCAATGCCGATGACGGGAACGGCATGGCTGTGGCTGATGGTTTCTGCCGTTTCCGAACGGACACATTCCAGCACCAGCATTTCCGCACCGGCCTGTACCAGCGCATCGGCTGCTGCAATCAGGGCTTCATCCGCCTCCACGGTGCGATACCCGTGTCGCAGCACCGACTGTGGCAGCAGCCCCAGATGACCGCACACCGGCACACCCAGTTCAGCCAGGCGATGCACCAGGGGCAGCACCGGCAATCCGCCCTCCACCTTGACCATGTTGGCACCGGCCTGAATCAGCGCCTGAGCGGCTTCCAGCCCTTTTGCCAGTGTCGCATCGCTCATGAAGGGCACATCCGCCACAATCCATGCATCAGGCGCACCCCGTGCCACCATTTCGGTGTGATACACCATCTGTTCAAGCGTAACCGGCAGCGTCGTGGCGTGCCCCTGCACCACCATACCGAGGGAATCGCCGACAAGAATCACTTCGCACCCCGCCTGCGCCACCCAGTGGGCCATGTTGGCGTCATAGGCGGTCAGACAGGCGATCTTCTCGCCGTTCTGTTTCAGTTGCTTGAGTTGTGCAAGGGTCATAGGCGTTCCTGAATAAAGTGATCGGGCAACTGCGCCAGCATCTCGCTGACGGAGCCCTTCCCGGGAACCATCCAGTCAGGGGCAATCTCCGCCAGCGGCACCAGCACAAAGTCCCGTTTATGCAGCCACGGGTGCGGCACGGTCAGATCATCCGATTGTATCACCGCATCGCCATACAGCAGCAGATCCAGGTCGATTTCGCGCGCCTGCCAGTGCCCCCGCTTGATCTTGCCCAAATCGCGTTCAATGGCCTGCAGGGCGGCCAGCAGTGCATGGGGGGCCAGCGTTGTTTCGATCAGGGCACAGGCATTGACGTAATCCGGTTGCTCGGCATCCCCCTGGGGTGCCGAGCGGTAAAAACTTGATGTCGCCGTCAGACTAATCGCATCGTGCGCCTGCAGCCGTTGTAGCGCAGCCTGCAATTGCGAAATCGGATCACCCAGATTGCTGCCCAGACCAATGGCGGCTTGCACAGTGCTCATGCGTCGCCTGCCGCGCCTCCAGACGCCGACGCATTCTGATCGGATGAGGCATTCGCCGCCCCATTGCCCGCCTCGCCTGCACGGCGGCGGTAGGGGTTACGATTGCGTCGACGGCGCTTGCGCTTGCGTTTGGGGCGTGCCACCTGTGCGGCAAAGGCCACACGCTCCACCGGCGACAGGGCCTGATACTCAGTCCACCAGGCATGCAGGGCCTTGAGCGCCTCATCGCCACTGGCTTCTGCGCGCAGCCCCAGCAGATCATAGGCGGCGCGAAAGCGGGGATGCTCCATCAGGCGAGCCGCTCGCTCGCCGTGGCGGTTGGGCAGGCGCAGCTGCAGATGCCAGATATCGCGCACCTGCTGGGTAAAGCGCCGCGGTACGGCAATATGCTTCATCTGCTCGGCAATGACAGCATCCGCCGCCTTGGCCATGGCTTCCTGCGGACTGTGTTCGGCCAGCAGGGGCTGCATGCGCCGCTCCAACACGCTCCATAGCATGAAGGCAAATAGGAACGCCGGGTTCACCCCCTTGCCGATCTGCAGGCGCCGCTCGGTGCTCTGCAACCCGGCCACCACCAATGCAGCCACTGCTTCGTCTTCATCGAGCAGCGCATCCGTGACCGGAAAGAGGTGGCGGAACAGATCGTAATGACGCAGCTTTTCAAACACCTCCACCGCCTGACGGTTATGAAACAGCTTGAGTGTTTCCTCGAACAGACGCGCCGGAGACACTTCTGCCAGCAGAGCACCCATTTCCCGCAGGGGCTTTTCCGTTTGCGGCTCAATATTGAAACCCAGCTTTACCGCAAAACGCACTGCTCGAATAGTGCGCACCGGGTCCTCGCGGTAGCGGGTTTCCGGATCGCCGATCAGGCGCAGCTGCCCGTTGCGCAGGTCATTGAGGCCACCGGTATAGTCGATGATGGAGAAGTTGCGAATGTCGTAATACAGGGCATTGACAGTAAAGTCGCGCCGCCACACATCCTCTTCCAGGGTGCCGTACACATTGTCGTAGATGATACGGCCCTGCCCGTCCGTCTTGCGCTGCCCTTCCCCCTGCCCGCGGAAGGTGGCCACCTCCACATAGTTGTCACGACCAAAATAGACATGAGCCAGACGAAAGCGCCGCCCAATGATGCGGCACTTGCGCCCGAAAACGCGCTTGATCTCCTCAGGGCGCGCATTGGTGACCACGTCAAAATCCTTCGGCTCCAGCCCCAGCAGCAGATCGCGCACCCCACCACCCACCAGATAGGCGTCATAGCCGGCACGCTTCAGGCCATACAGCACATCCAGCGCCGGCTTGTCGATCATCTTGCGAGAAATGTTGTGCTCACTGCGCGGCACGCGGATGGGCGCAGTTGCATTCTGGGCAGAGACCTGCGCCGATGAATCCTTCCGAGGGGAAAAAAGTTTTTTGACTGCATTGACCCAGCGCTGCATGGGCACCTACCCTGATAGAAAAATTAACGGTTATTCTATCACTGATGCAAAAACCACTGCTCTCGCGCACGCTGGTTGCCATCCAGTTTGGCGCCATCCTTCTTCTGCTGCTCACCGGCCCCTGGTTCGCCCACAGCCTGTGGGGGCTCGCCCTGCAGGGCCTCGGTGTTGCCGTCGGCCTCTGGGGCGTGCTGACCATGCAGCGCTTCAACATTGTGCCGGACCCTCGCCCCGACTGCGAACTGGTGTGCCACGGGCCCTATCGCTGGATCCGACACCCCATGTACCTGTCCATCATTCTGTTCTTCAGTCCGCCGGTCGTAGAAACGCCAACCACACTGCGGCTGGGTGTTTTTGCGATACTGATTGCCGATCTGCTGATCAAACTCAGTTATGAAGAACGCCTGCTGTGCACGCAGGTCGATGGCTACAGCGACTACTGCCGCCGCAGCAAGCGTCTGCTGCCCTTCATCTGGTAAAATCCGCACCGTTTCATCTTCACGAGGCAGCGCCATGAGCAAACCCGTTCTTCTCAGCGGCATTCAACCCTCAGGGGTCATGACCATCGGTAACTACGTGGGCGCCATGCGTAACTGGATCAGGTTACAGGACGACTATCAGTGCCTGTTTTCACTGGTGGACCTGCACGCCATTACCGTGCCGCAGGATCCGCAGGCGCTGCGCCAGCGCTCACTGGACTTCGTGGCGCTCTATCTCGCCTGCGGCATAGATCCGGACAAGTCCGTGGTGTTCATCCAGTCTCATGTGCCACAGCACAGCGAGCTGGCGTGGGTGCTCAACTGCCACGCCTACATGGGCGAACTGTCACGCATGACACAGTTCAAGGACAAGTCGCAGAAGCAGGGCGAAAACATTTCCGTCGGCCTGTTCGACTATCCGGTGCTCATGGCGGCCGACATCCTGCTCTATCAGACCAAAGTGGTTCCGGTGGGCGAGGATCAGAAGCAGCATCTGGAGCTGACACGGGATCTGGCCGAGCGCTTCAACCGCAAGTACGACGTCGAAATCTTCACCATTCCGGAACCCTATATCCCGCCGAAGACCGCCGGCGGACGCATCATGAGCCTGCAGGAACCCACCAAGAAGATGTCCAAGTCGGACGAAAACCCCAACAATTACATCTCCTTGCTGGACGAACCGAAAAAGATCATCAAGAAGTTCAAGAAGGCCGTGACCGACTCCGGCGACGAGATCCGCTACGATCCGGACAACAAGCCCGGCGTCTCCAATTTGCTGACGCTATACAGCATCTTCAGCGATCAGCCCATGGAAGCGGTAGAGAAACACTTCGAAGGCAAGATGTATGGCCATCTGAAGGTGGAGCTGGGTGAGCTGGTGGCGGACACCATCGCTCCTATTCAGGAGCGCTTCCGGGCCATTCGCGAAGATGAGGCAGCGCTGCTGCAGCTGTTGCGCGACGGGGCTGCCCGCGCTCGGGAGATGGCACAGCCCACCCTCGAGCGTGTCCACGACGCCGTGGGCTTTATCCCGCACTGAAACTGCAGGAATTTTCTCACCTAATAAAAAGCCCGGCACCAAGCCGGGCTTTTTGTTTCATGATGTTATAGGCCTTATTTCCCAATGGATACGTGGTAGTGCGGATCCTCGGAAACATTCACCTCCACCAGATCCTTGGCGTCCTTGAGCAGTTCACGGCATTCCGGGCTCAGGTGCTTGAGCACCAGTTTCTTGCCCAGTTTTTTGTAGCGTCGCGTCAGCTTGTCGATGGCCTCTACACCGGTATGGTCATACACGCGTGAATAGCGGAAATCGATCACCACGCAGTCGGGATCGTTCTGCGGATCGAACTGTTCCAGAAAGGTAGGCGCGGAAGCAAAGAACAGCGGTCCAAACGGCTGATAGATCCTGATCCTGCGACCGTCTTCCTCCACCTCTTCCGCGCGCACCACAATGCGCTGGGCATGCTGCCAGGTAAACACCAGTGCCGAGACGATGACGCCCGCCACCACGGCAACGGCCAGATCGAACACAACCGTGAGCACGGTGACCAGCACCACCACAAAGGCGTCATACTTGTTGATACCGCGCAAAATGTTGAGCGTGGACCAGTCGAAGGTGGCGATCACCACCACAAACATCAGCCCGACCAGTGCGGCCACTGGCACCATTTCCATATAGTCCGAAAACGCCAGAATAATCGCCAGCAGACCCAGCGAGGCGGCGATGCCGGACAGGCGCCCGCGCCCACCGGAGCTGATATTGATCAGCGACTGACCGATTAACGCACAGCCGCCCATGGTGCTGCAGGCGCCGGCCACCACATTGGCCGACCCCAGTGCACGACACTCACGGTTGGCCTGACCGCGGGTCTGGGTCAGATCGTCGATCAGCGTCATGGTCAGCAGCGACTCGGTGGTGCCCACCACGGTAAGAATCAGCGCATAGGGGAGCACGATCCACAGCGTTTCCCAGGTATAGGGCACATTGGGCAGGTGCAGGCCATTCAGTTGGGGGTCATTGGGGTCGCCAAAAATGAGCGTCTCCAGGGTGCCATGCACGCTGGCCAGATCACCCACTGTCCTGGTATCGATATTGAAGATCGCCACCAGCAGCGTCACCAGGATAATGGCGACCAGTCCTGCTGGGATCGCCTTAACAAAGCGCGGCAGGATGTACATGATCGCCATGGTCAGTCCCACCAGTCCCAGCATGATATAGAGCGGCACACCCTGCAGCCAGTGGCCGTCGGCATCCTTGAATTGACCCAGCTGCGCCATGAAAATCACGATGGCCAGGCCATTTACAAACCCCAGCATCACCGGCTGCGGCACCATGCGAATGAACTTGCCCCAGCCCATGATGCCGATGATGAGCTGGAAGATCCCCATGAGAATCACAGCGGCATACAGATATTCCACGCCGTGCTGTACCACCAGCCCGACCATAACCACCGCCAGCGAACCGGCGGCAGCGGAAATCATGCCGGGGCGTCCGCCGAACGCGGCGGTGATGAAACCGACGATCACGGCTGCATACAGACCCACCAGCGGATTCACATGGGCGACAAACGAAAACGCCACCGCTTCCGGCACCAGCGCCATCGCCACCGTCAGACCCGAGAGAATATCTCGCCGCATCTGGTGGGGGTCAGTTTGCGGCCCCATCAGATTCATACGCTGCAGAAAGCTTTCCAGTTTGCGTTCGGTCTGCTGCTTGTCCATGACTTTGATAAAAAATTCTTATTTCTTAAGGGGCGCGAATTATAGCAGAATGCCCCTATTCATTTAAGGGAGCGCCCCGACATGTGGATTCATCACCTTGGCACCGTTATGGCAGGTGTATTTGTGGTTCTGATCGTCGCACATCTGGGCCTGCATGTGTACATGAAAAAGCGCCGCAGGAAGCAGACAGAGCGAGAGCAATAAGCGTCATTCTTGGCTGGAAACAGCCAAAAGTGGGACGTTTTGCCCTCCTCCATCTGGGGTTTCGCCCTTTTTTCTACTGGCTGAGTTTAGTGCTGCATTGCTGGGCTTGGCCTGGCTGCTGGCGCTGACATTGCCCGCTCAGCTTCACAGCGCCTGGACCAATGCGGCCCTGTGGCACGGCCACGAAATGGTGTTCGGCTTCGGCTTTGCGGTCATCACCGGGTTTCTGCTCACCGCCATCCGCAACTGGACCGGCCTGCAGACCCTGCACCGCTGGCCATTGGCTCTGCTGGCACTGCTCTGGCTTACGGCGCGCTTTGCCAATGCCGTCGATGGCGGCCTCATCCCGGCCTTCATCTTCGACAGCCTGTTCGGGCTGGGTGCCGCAGACGCCATAACCTACCCCATCGTCCGTGCCCGCCAATGGAAACAGATGGGGCTGATCAGCGCCCTTATCCGCGTACTGGGGCCGCTTTTTATGGCCTACGCGTACACGCTGCTGATTCAATTCAGCTTGATCCTGTGGATTCTTGGTTGGAGCCTGTTTACGCTCCAGTATCTGCCATATTGGCTGCGCCCGCGGGTGGATGGGCACTACGGATAGGGGGTCCCCGACTTTTTTCAGGCGCATTTTTTTCGCCGTGCAAAAAGTCAGGGGAAACAGGGCTTCCCGAGGCCTTAAATGGCCTTTTTAACTCCGCGGGCCCAGCAATTCGATCTGATAACCATCCGGGTCTTCCACAAAGGCAATAATGGTGGTGCCCGCATTCATGGGACCGGCTTCGCGGATGATCTTGCCGCCACGTGCGCGGATCGCCTCCACCGCTTTATACACATCATCCACCTCGATGGCGATATGGCCAAAGCCGTTGCCCAGATCGTAATGGTCCACACCCCAGTTGTAAGTCAGTTCCAGCACGCAGGTTTCACTTTCCGGACCATAACCGAGAAATGCCAGCGTAAACTTCCCGTCCGGATAATCCTTCTGGCGCAGCAGCTGCATGCCCAGCACATTAGTGTAAAAGTCGATGGAACGCTCCAGGTTCCCGACGCGCAGCATGGTATGCAACAGTCTCATTTTCGGTCTCCCCATTGATGAAAAATCCATAATGCCAGCAGGGCCAGCCCCAGCGACACGACATAGCCCAGTGTGCCACCCCCCCAGTGCCACAGATAGCCGCCCAGCAGCGCGCCCACGCCACCGCCCAGCCCGTGGCTGATGGCCGCATACAGCCCCTGCCCACGCACTTGCGTCCGTCCGCGGAAATGCCGATCGATCAGCGTGATGGCGGCACCGTGGTAGAGGGCATAGCTGGCGGCATGCAGCGCCTGCGCAAACAGCTGCACGCCCAGCTGCGTCGGCCAGAACAGGTTCAGCCCCCAGCGCAGCGCCGTCAGTGCAATGGCCACCTGCAGCAACCACGGCACTGACCAGCGGGCAAACAGCCGATGCAGCACAAAAAACAGCGCCACTTCCACCAGCACCGCCCACGCCCACAGCACGCTGATGAGCGATTCGCCATAGCCCGCTTCCTTCCAGGCGATGGAATAGAAGTTGTAATACACCCCATGGGATGCCGTCACCAGAAAACTGGTGACCAGCAGCGCCTGCACTGCTGGCTGGCGCAGGATAGGGGCCAGCGGTACCACCGCCTCTTCATGGTGGATCGCGCTGTCGCGCAATACAAGCGTGCTGGCAAAGGTGAACACGGCTGCGATGACCAGCAGCCACGGCAGCCACGCAACCCCCTGCCAGTGCAGCCACTGCCCCGCCCCCAGCACGGCTGCGATAAAGCCGAGCGAGCCCCAAAGGCGAATGCGACCATAGCGGCCCTTGTCGTGCAGGCGCTCCAGGGTGATCGCCTCCACCTGTGGCAGCATGGCGTGGTAGAAAAAGCTGAAGGTTATGGATACCAGCAGCAGGCTGTAGAAGCGTTCGGCCACCAGCCAGCCCAGCGCAAACAGAACCGTCAGCCCGGCAGCCGCCTGCGCCCAGCGCACCTTGTGGCCGCTGTGATCGGCAAAGTATCCCCACAGCGCCGGGGCAATGAGTTTGGTGCCAATAAAGGCCCCCATGACCACGCCAATCTGCACGGCATCCAGCCCCTGCGCATCAAGCCACAGGCTGGTATAGGGCACCAGCACGCCCAGCAGCGCGAAATAGGCAAAATAAAACGCGGCCAGGTCAGTATGGCCGCGTTGCCGTGTGGCGGATGGCGCTGTCATGGCCGTTTACAGCCGGGCCAGATCCGGCATGGGCGGTTCAACATCGGCATTCTGGGCCCGGTGGCGCAAATAGTGATCCATGAGCACAATGGCCAGCTGCGCCTCCGCAATGGGCACGGCACGTATGCCGACACAGGGGTCGTGACGCCCCTTGGTGATCATCTCCACCGCTTCCATGTTGCGGGTCACGCTGCGCCCCGGCACGGTAATGCTGGAGGTGGGCTTGAGGGCGATATGGGCCACAATATCCTGCCCGGTAGAGATGCCGCCCACCACGCCGCCAGCGTGGTTGCTGAGAAAGCCTTCCTCGGGGGTGATCTCGTCGCGGTGTTCGCTGCCGCGCTGGTTAACCACGGCAAAGCCGTCGCCGATTTCCACACCCTTGACTGCATTAATGCTCATCAGCGACTTGGCGATATCGGCATCCAGGCGGTCAAATACCGGCTCGCCCAGTCCCACCGGCACCCCGCTGGCCACCACGCTCACTTTGGCGCCGATGGAGTCCCCTGTTTTTTTCAGGTCAATGAGGAACTGCTCCATTTTCGGCAGTGCCTCCGGGTCCGGACAAAAGAGCGGATTGGTATCGATAAAGCTGCGCTCTACCTTCTCGATGGCCACAGGGCCGATTTGACTCACATAACCGAAAATCTCCACCCCTATTCGTTCGCGCAGATATTTTTTGGCAATGGCGCCGGCCGCGACACGCATGGCGGTTTCCCGTGCGGACGAGCGCCCGCCGCCGCGGTAGTCACGGATGCCGTATTTCTGCAGATAGGTGTAGTCGGCGTGGGCGGGGCGGAAGGTCTGCGCGATGCTGCCATAATCCTTCGAGCGCTGGTCGGTGTTTTCGATCACCATGGCGATAGGCGTGCCGGTGGTCTTGCCTTCGAACACGCCGGAGAGAATCTTCACATGATCGGCTTCCCGTCGTGGCGTGGTGAACTTGGAACTGCCAGGGCGACGACGGTCCAGATCGGGCTGGATGTCCGCTTCGGACAATTCCATGCCCGGCGGACAGCCGTCCACAATGCAGACCAGTGCCGGTCCGTGACTCTCGCCGGCGGTGGTCACGCGAAACAGTTCGCCAAGGGTATTGCCTGCCATGCTCGCTCTCCCGAAAACAAAAAACCCCGCTATTTTAGCAGGGTGTCTCAATCGGCTCCGTGGCGCCGATCAATAATAGTAGAAGTCGTTACTCATGTCCGGCTCGGCCCACGACTTGAGTACATGGCGCGAATGCACGCCCTGTACCGGACGGTTGTTGGTGTGCAGCAGCGCATGCATGGCATCGATCTGATCCGCCGAAGCCTCAATGGGCTGCTTGAACACCATCCAGTACACGCCTTCGGAGCACGGCGGCGTGGTCAACGAGCCGCTGTACTTGTAGAACAGCTTCTGCGCCGGGAAGAATTTGGTCAGGTCAATATGCACACCCTTATAGTGGTGTTCCTTGCCCACGTCCTTGGGCAGGTGATCGATAAGCTTCTGCAGCTCGGCATTGTGCTCGCCTTCCTTGTATAGAATGCCGATAACGGCCAGATTGCCATCACCATCCTTGTGCACCAGGTGCATCTCCATGGGATAGTTGAAGCCTTCCTTGGTGTGCTCCGACGGCGTGTGGAAGTGGAACTGCAGCAGCTCGAAGCGGTGGTTGCCCACGGTAATGTGGCTGTTTCCAATGGGATAGTTCACCTGAATGGTGTGACCATTGTTGATGACGCGCAGCTGCGGCTGCCCGTAGGCTACCGTCAGCCCCGGCAACCCGACCGTACCCACGGCCACCTTGTCGCGAATATCGATGGGCGACTGGTTTACGCCCAGCTTGCACATGATGTATTTGGGATCCAGGTCGCCCCAGTGATCCGGGCCGGTTTCACCGCTGTAGCCCCAGTGCGCCTTGTGAGCGGCGTGCTTCTTGTCGTCGGCATGGTCTGACTTCTTCGCGTGATCCGCCGCGGCATGGGTGTCCACGCCGGCGTATTTTTTTGCCTCTTCCTCCAGATTGATCAGCGGCGCCTTGGCGTGCTCCACCTTGATGGCATGACCGTGATGGTGGGTTTCGGCCATGGCGGCCGGTGTCATGGCTGCGGCGATCAGCGTGGCAAGCAGTGTTTTTTTCATGTCTTGGTATCCTTCCTCTGTTGGAGTATGTCGTCAAAGGCTACCAGTTCGCTGCGGTTTAGGGCAAACACCCCTTCGCCGCCCTGCTCGAACTCGAACCAGTAAAAGGGCAGCTCGGGATAGGCTTCCACCAGGTTCATCCAGCTCACGCCCACTTCCACCACCAGCACCCCCTGTTCGGTCAGGTGATCCTTCGCCTCGGCCAGCATGCGCCGCACCAGATCCAGTCCGTCTTCACCCGCCGCAAGCCCGAGGCTGGGTTCCTGCTGGAACTCCGGCGGCAGGTGGGCCATTTCAATGGCATCCACATAGGGCGGATTGGAAACGATAAGATCGTAGCGTTCTCCCTGAAGGTTTGCAAACAGATCCGACTCGATAGTGCGCACCTGCCCTTCCACCCTATGTCGCGCAATATTGCGCTGTGCCACGTCCAGCGCTTCCGGGGAAATATCCACCAGATCCACCCGGGCATCGGGGAATGCCTGCAGAGAGGCAATGCCGATACAGCCGGAGCCGGTGCACATGTCCAGAATGCGTTCGACCCGCTCCGGCTGCAGCCAACCATCGAAACCGCGCGCGATCAGTTCCGCAATGGGTGAACGCGGCACCAGCACATGCTCGTTTACGTAAAACGGCAACCCGGCAAACCACGCCTCGCCCGTGAGATAGGCTGCCGGCTTGCGGGTTTCGATGCGCTGCTGAAACAGCTGTGTGATGCGGGCACGCTCTGCCATGCTCAGCCGTGCCTGCCAGTAGCGCTCCGGCAGATCCCACGGCAGCTTCAGGGCACTGAACACCATAAACATGGCTTCGTCGTAGGAGTTGTCGGTGCCATGGCCGAAACAGAGCCCGGCCTGCTGAAAAAGCGTCGCCCCCCAGCGCACGAAGTCGGCAATGGTTTCCAGGCCATCGTACTGATAGTTGATGCGTGTCACTGCGGCTTCCTGGCGTGTTTGGGACGAAATGCCTGAATGAAATCCTCGTTCGTTTCCAGATACGGCCCTTCGATCAGGTCGATGCAGTATGGCACCGCCGGGAAGACCGCCTCCAGACACTCGGCGATGGCCGAGGGCTTGCCGGGCAGGTTGATGATCAGGCTGCTGCCGCGGGTGCCGGCGATCTGCCGTGACAGGATTGCCGTGGGGACATACTGCAGCGACACGGCGCGCATCTGCTCGGCGAAGCCGTCGAGGATCTTGTCGCACACCGCCTCGGTGGCTTCGGGGGTGACATCCCGTTTGGCCGGGCCGGTGCCGCCGGTGGTGAGAATCAGGCAGCAGCCCGCCTCGTCCGCCAGTTCCTTCAGCGTGGCCTCGATCACTGCCTGTTCATCGGGAATCAGGCGTGCCTCGGGCTGCCACGGCGTTTTCAGCGCCTTGCCAATCCAGTCCTGCATGGCCGGACCGCCCAGATCCTCGTACACGCCGCTGCTGGCACGGTCAGAGACGGTCACAAAGCCGATTTTTACCGGTGTTTCAGACATTGCTTATCCTTGAATTCCTGAAAATGTGCCCCATATGATAGCCATAAGCCAACAATCTGTCTCGAACACAAGGGATCCATGAAAGACACCATCCGATTTGAACTTCCCCCTGAAGAAGACAACACACAACAGCAATCGGGCACCGTCCACGAAGGAGAGCTGGTGCGCGACGAAAATAGCGAGGATACGCAGCACCCCGCCCCTGCCGGTGCATCGTTGCCTGCGCGCATCTTTCTGCTGCCAATCAAGGACCGTCCCTTCTTCCCGGGGCAGACGCTGCCTGTCGTTCTGAACAAGGAGGCGTGGTTCGACACCATCAAGGCGATGAAGGTCGCCGGCCAGGATGTGCTGGGCGTGGTCTTCGTCACCAGCGAAGACAACCTCAAGGCCAAACCCGAGGAGTTCTCCAAAATCGGCACGCTGATCCGCGTGCACGAGCTCAAGGTCAAGGAAGACTACATTCAGCTGATTGCGGAAGGGCTGCGCCGCTTCAAGATCGAGCAGCTGCTGACGGACAAGCCGCCGTTTGAAGCGGTGGTGAGCTATCCGGAAGACATTCACGACGCCTCAGAAACCGAGCTGAAGGCGTATGGCTTGGCGATCATGAACGCTTTCCGCGAGCTGCTGCCGCTCAACCCACTATTCAGCGAGGAACTGCGCTATTTCCTCAACCGCTTCAGCCCGTCCAACCATGCGCAGCTGGCCGACTTTGCCGCCACGCTTACCACGGCGGAAGGGCCGGTGTTGCAAGACGTGCTGGAAACGCTCAACCTGAGCGAGCGCATGGAAAAGGTGCTGCGCCTGATCAAGGACGAAATCGAGGTCACCCGCATCCAGTCCAATATCCGTGAGCGGGTGGAGGAAAACCTCAGCCAGCACCAGCGCGAATTTTTCCTCAAGCAGCAGCTCAAGGAGATCCAGAAGGAGCTGGGCATCGTCAAGGACGACCGCAGCGCCGACGTGGACCTGTTCCGCGAACGGCTAGAAAATCTCCAGCTCAGCGAAGAAGCTCGCCAGAAGGCGGAAGAGGAACTGGAAAAGCTGGCCATGCTCGACCCGCACTCTCCCGAATACGCGGTGTCGCGCAACTGGCTCGACTGGATTACCCAGCTGCCGTGGGGTATCCACAGCAAGGACAATCTCGATCTTGGGCACGCCCGCAAGGTGCTCGACCGTCATCACGACGGCCTCGAAGACGTCAAGCAGCGGATTCTGGAGTTCATCGCCGTGGGCAAGCTCAAGGGCGAAGTGTCCGGCTCCATCATCCTGCTGGTGGGCCCGCCGGGTGTGGGCAAGACCTCCATCGGAAAGTCCATCGCCGAAGCGCTTGGACGCAAGTTCTACCGCTTCAGCGTGGGTGGCATGCGCGATGAGGCTGAAATCAAGGGTCATCGCCGTACCTATATCGGCGCCATGCCCGGCAAGTTTATCCAGGCACTGAAAACGGTGGGCACCGCCAACCCGGTCATCATGCTGGACGAGGTGGACAAGATTGGCGCCAGCTATCAGGGCGACCCGGCCTCCGCTTTGCTGGAGGTGCTGGACCCGGAGCAGAACAGCGATTTCCTCGATCACTATCTGGACGTGCGTTTTGACCTGTCCAACGTGCTGTTCGTCTGCACTGCCAACCAGCTGGATACCATTCCGGGACCGCTGCTTGACCGCATGGAGGTGATTCGCCTCTCCGGCTACATCACCGAAGAGAAGGTGGCCATCGCCAAGCATCACCTGTGGCCGAAACTGCTCAAGGAAGCGGGACTGGACAGGCAGTCGGTGCAGATCACCGAAGCGGCCATCCGTCATGTGATCGAGGGCTATGCCCGTGAGGCGGGTGTGCGCAGCCTGCAGAAACAGCTGGGGCGCATCATTCGCAAGGCCGCCCTGAAGCTGGTGGAAGGTGCCGAACCGCCGATCCGCATCCACGTGAGCGATCTGCCGGACTATCTGGGCCAGCCGCGGTTTCATGCGGATAAACACCCGCGCCTCATCGGTACGGTCACCGGGCTGGCGTGGACGGCAATGGGGGGCGCCACCCTCACCATAGAAGCCACGCGCGTACATACGCTCAACCGCGGCTTCAAGCTGTCCGGCCAGCTGGGTACGGTGATGCAGGAGTCGGCCAATATCGCCTACAGCTTTATCAGCTCGCACCTGCAGCAGTACAAGGCCGACCCTGAGTTTTTCGACAAGGCTTTCGTGCACCTGCACGTACCCGATGGCGCCACGCCCAAGGATGGCCCCAGCGCCGGCATCACCATGGCCACCGCCCTGCTGTCGCTGGCCCGGGGCGAACCGGTGCAGCACGAGCTGGCCATGACCGGTGAGCTGAGTCTGACCGGGCAGGTGCTGCCTGTGGGCGGCATTCGTGAAAAGGTGATTGCAGCACGCCGTTCAGGCATCAAAATGCTGATTCTGCCGGAAGACAACCGCAAGGACTTCGAGGAGCTGCCTGACTACCTGAAGGAAGGGCTGGACGTGCACTTTGCCCGGCATTATGACGATGTGGCACGCCTGGCCTTTAACATCCGCGCCAAATCACCGGCGCTGAAGGCCTGGCTGGAGAAGGAAGCACGTCTGGCTGCAGAAGGCAGCTGTCAGCTGCCCTAAGACTCAAAATAGGGGGAAAATGCCCGTTTTGATATGAAAAAGCCCTGCAAATCCGCAGGGCTTTTTTTGCGCTTTGAAAAAAGTCGGGGACCCCCTCAGGAACGGGCCGCCTGCAGATAACGCGACAGGTTGTAGCGCACGATAAAGCCGGGAAAGGCAAAAATCATGAACAGGAAGAAAGTGGTTGTCCAGAACTCCCACCCCTGTTCCGACAGGTTGCCCATGACGCGCCACTCTACAAAACGGGCCAGTGTCATGCTCAGGGCGTAGTAGACACCCCACTCAAGCAGCCCCAGCCAGAATGGCTTGTCGTGACGTGAAAAGACAAGGAACACGCGGTCCCGCATCAACCACGGCAGGTTGGCGAGGATCAGTGCCAGCACGATCAGCAGGCTAATAGCCAGTTCAAGATTCATGTCAGCCTACCACCGTCACGCCAAGGCTGCGATAACACAGATCCAGGATCCATGACGGGAACAGGCCCAGAATCAGCAGCAGGCCGGAAACGACACTCACCGCAAAGCCCAGCTCACGGGTAATAGGCTCGGCGGGCTTGCTCTCCTCCACGGTATCAAAGTACATCACCTTGACCACGCGCAGGTAGTAGAAGGCACCGATCACGGCGGTGATGACTGCCACGATGGCCAGCCACAGCAGGCCCGCGTTTACGGCCGCTTCAATCACCGCCAGCTTGACCCAGAAGCCGATGAAAGGCGGAATGCCAGCCATGGAGAACATGATGAACAGCATCATGGCGGCCAGCCAGGGATTGCGCTGGTTCAGCCCCTTGAAGTCTTCGATTTCGTCAAATTCGTGCCCCATGCGTGCCAGGGCGATGATCATGCCGAACGCCGCCACGCTGGTGATGGCGTAAATGATGATATAGAACATGGCCGCAGCAAAGCCTTCCGCATCGCCTGCAGCCACCCCCATGAGCACAAAGCCCATGTGGCTGATACCGGAATAGGCCAGCAGGCGCTTGAGGTTGGTCTGCACCACGGCAATCACCGTACCCACAATCAGCGATAGTACCGACAGGATAATCAGCATGCCCTGCCAGTCCGGCAGCGCCAGCTGCAGGCCGTCCCACAGCAGGCGATACAGCATGGCAAAGGCTGCGATCTTGGGAGCAGACGCCAGATAGAGCGTCATGGCCGTGGGAGCACCATGGTAAACGTCAGGCACCCACATGTGGAATGGCACTGCACCCAGCTTGAACGCCAGACCGATGACGATGAATACCAGCGAGAACGCCAGTACGGCCTGGTCCGCATGCCCGCTTGCAATGACCTGCGCAATCTTCGGCAGCTCCAGCGTCCCGGTCGCGCCATACAGCATGGACATGCCATACAGCATCATGCCCGTGGCCAACGCGCCAAGCACGAAATACTTCATGGCAGCTTCAGAGGCCTTTTGCGAGTCGCGCTGCATGGCGATCATGGCGTACAGCGCCAGCGACATGATCTCCAGCCCAAGATAGAGGGTAATCAGGTTATAGGCGCTGACCATGACAAACATGCCCAGCACACCGTACAGACCCAAAACGAAGAACTCACCATGATAACTGCGCTGCTGAAGCAGATACTCACGCGAAAACAGGAATATGCCGATACTGGTGGCGACGATGAACAGCTTGAGCACATCAGCCAGGGTATCGCGCACGAAGCTGCCATCGAAGGTGACCACGGTCTGCGTGGTAAAGCTGCTCACAATGAGCCAGCCGACCACAAGCAGGGTGATCTGCGTCGCCCAGTAGGTGCAGTGCGCACAGCGTTTCGACCAGACGGTGTCTGCAATCAGCAGAAACGAGGTCAACGTCAGCAGAACGATCTCAGGCAATGCAGGCGCGAGATTGGGAACTTCAAATGTCATGATCGCTTCCTAAATATGCGGTTGTCAGGGCTTACAGTTTCGATGTAAAGGCTTGCTGGATCAGATGCTCGACCGATGCGTGCATCACATCCATCAGCGGATAGGGATACACACCCAGTGCAATCACTGCCACAGCCAACGCTGTCATGATGGCAAATTCACGCTTGTTCAGGTCTTCCATCTTGGCGACCGCCTCGTTGCGAATGTCCCCAAAGATGACGCGCTTGACCATCCACAGGGTATAGGCGGCACCGATGATCAACGTAAAGGCTGCCAGAATCCCATACCACGGGTTGGCTTTGAAGCTGCTCAGAATCACCATGAATTCGCCCACAAAACCGGAGGTGCCGGGCAGTCCCACATTGCCCATGGCAAACAGCACCGCGAAGAAGCCAAACCACGGCATCACATTGACCACTCCGCCATAGGCACTGATTTCACGGGTATGCAGTCGGTCATACAGAACACCGATTGCAAGGAACATGGCACCGGAAATAAAGCCGTGAGAAATCATCTGCACCATGGCGCCTTCCATCCCCAGTTGTGCGCCCTGCAGAGTACCCGTGTTCTGCAGAATGTCGTACAGCACGAACATGCCAAGGGTGACAAAGCCCATGTGAGAAATGGAGGAATAGGCCACCAGTTTTTTCATGTCATGCTGCACCAGGGCCACGAAGCCGATGTAGACGATGGCAATCAGCGACAGCACAATCACCAGCCAGTCCAGCTGCATGGACGCATCCGGTGTGATCGGCAGACTGAAGCGCACAAAGCCGTAGCCCCCCATCTTCAGCATGATCGCCGCCAGCACTACGGAACCGGCAGTGGGTGCCTCAACGTGGGCATCCGGCAGCCAGGTATGCACCGGGAACATGGGGATTTTCACCGCAAAGGCGATCAGGAACGCCAGGAAAATGAGAATCTGTGCCGTCATCCCCAATGGCAGGGTATGGAAGTCGAGAATCGAGAAGCTGCCGCTCTGGTAATACATGTACAGGAAGGACACCAGCATGAATACGGAGCCGAAGAAGGTGTACAGGAAGAACTTGATGGTTGCATAAACACGACGCGGGCCGCCCCACTTGCCGATTACGATGAACATCGGGATCAGCAGCGCTTCCCAGAACACGTAAAACAGCACCGCATCCAGGGCCACAAAAACGCCTGTCATCAGCCCCTGCATGATCAGGAACGCACCCATGTACTGCTCAACGCGCTCCTTGATCACCTCCCATGCCGAAGCAATCACCAGTACCTGGGTAAAGGTGGTGAGCAGGACCAGCGGCATGGAGAGGCCATCCACACCGAGGAAGTATTGAATGTTGTAGGCCGGAATCCAGTCGAGCTTTTCCACAAACTGCATGGCTGCCGTGGTGCGATCGAATGCAAACCACAGCGGCAGTGACAGCAGGAAGGTCACGATAACTGTCGCCAGGGACAGCCATTTGGCCAGGCGCGGATTGTTTCGCCCTGCGAACAGAACGATCACACCGGCGATAATGGGCAGCCAGATCAGCGTACTCAGAATGGGATAACCGACTGTCATGTAGTGCATTCCTTATAGATTATTTTTGTATCGCGTCGTGTTCGTATAAAACGGCTTACCACAATGCCCACAGGAGCAGAATGAGGGTGCCGAAAATCATCACAAAGGCGTAATGGTACAGGTAGCCCGTCTGCAGCTGACGCCAGTTGCGCGCGGCGACGGCCACCAGATTTGCAGTGCCATTCACCATCCAGCCATCAATGATGGTCTGGTCGATGACCTTCCAGAAGAACTCACCCAGTTTGCGGGAGCCGTTCACAAAGACGATCTCGTTGAAGCGGTCGAAGCCATACCCATTCTCAAGAATGCGATAGCACACCGGGCACGCCTGCTGTACCCTGGCCGGCAGCGCCGGGTTCTTGATGTACATGTACCAGGCCAGCGCCACACCTGCAAAGGAAAGCCATACCGGCAGGGTGAACAGCCCGTGAATGACCATGTTCAGCGCGCCGTGGAAATGGTGCTCGTAGATTTCGCGCAGGACATCGTGTTCTGGCAGAACAAAAATGGAATCTGCGAAATAGCTGCCGGAGAGGATGGGACCGATCATGGGCCAGCCCACCAGCACAGCCGGAATCGACAGCAGAATCAGGGGGACCGTCACCACCTTCGGCGACTCGTGAATGTCGTGTGTACGCACATACTCGCTTTCCGGTGCGTGGAAGACCAGGAAGAACATGCGGAAGGTATAAAAGGCCGTGACAAAGACGCCTGCCACCAGCAACAGGTGAGCAAAGCCGGCACCAAACTGCTCCGAGGCTTCGGTGGCCATGATGATGGAATCCTTGGAGAAGAAGCCGGAGAAGCCCGGGAAACCGATCAGAGCCAATGACCCGATCAGCATGGTCCAGTAGGTAATCGGCATGTATTTCTTCAGGCCGCCCATGTTGCGGATGTCCTGATCGTGATGCATGGCGATAATCACGGAACCGGCCGCGAGGAACAGCAGTGCCTTGAAGAAGGCATGCGTAATCACATGGAACATGCCCGCGGCATAAGCCGATACACCCAGGGCAGCAGTCATGTAGCCCAGCTGCGACAGGGTGGAGTAGGCAACAACCCGCTTGATGTCATTCTGCACGATGCCCAGCAGCCCCATCATGAAAGCGGTAATGGCGCCCACAAGCAGTACCACGCTCAGCGCCACTTCGGACAACTCATACGCGGGCGACAGACGCGCCACCATGAAAATGCCGGCCGTCACCATGGTTGCAGCGTGAATCAGGGCTGAAATCGGCGTCGGACCTTCCATGGATTCCGGTAGCCAGACATGCAGTGGCATCTGCGCGGATTTGCCCATGGCGCCCACAAACAGCAGCAGGGTTGCCGCAGTAATCATGGACACCGGCCCCCAACCGAAATCGATCACATCATCCTTGTGCGCATCCAGCCCATTAAAGAAGGTCTGGTAATCCAGCGTGCCAAAGTACATCACTACAATGGCGATACCTAGTACGAAACCAAAGTCGCCTACCCGGTTGACCAGAAACGCCTTCAGGTTTGCCTGAATGGCCGATTCGCGCTTCATGTAGAAACCGATCAGCAAGTAGGACACTAGGCCCACCGCTTCCCAGCCGAAGAACAACTGCAGGAAGTTGTTCGCCATCACCAGCGACAGCATGGAGAAGGTAAACAGGGAGATATAGCTGAAAAAGCGCTGGTAATACGGGTTTTCCGGTGGATAGTCTGCGTCGTGATCCATGTAGCCGATGGTGTAGATGTGCACCATCAGGGAAACGAAGGTCACCACCAGCATCATCGTAGCCGACAGCGAATCGATCAGGTAACCGATCTCGAACTTGATTCCGTCACTGATCATCCAGGTGTACAGCGATGCATTGTAGGGCTCGTGCCCCTGAATGACGAACAGGGCAAATACCCAGGCAGCGAGCACGGTAGACAGTGCAACAGCGGCGATGGTCACACTGTGGGCACCCTTGCGGCCGATCTGACGGCCAAAAAGACCGGCAATGATCGAACCGATCAGTGGTGCTACCAACAGGACGGTGAGAATCGTATGCAAAGTGCTCATCCAGCCTTACCCCTTGAGTTGATCGAGATCGTCAACCGTAATGTGCTTGCGGTGACGGAATACCAGTACCAGAATCGCCAGACCAATCGCCGCTTCCGCCGCTGCAACGGTCAGGATGAAGAACACGAAGATTTCACCCTGCACGTCGTTCAGATAGTGGGAAAACGCCACCAGATTGGTGTTGACTGCCAGCAGCAGCAGTTCGATACACATCAGAATGATGATCAGGTTCTTGCGGTTAAGGAAAATGCCGGCAAGGCTGATCATGAACAGTACGGCGCCAAACAGCAGGTAATCGGACAGTGCAATCATTTGGCGCCCTCCTCTTCTTCATTCTTGCTGGACACATCAGGCTCCACCTCCGGGGCCATTTTCACCATGGTCAGGCGGTCTTCCGCACGCACGCGAACCTGCGCATCAATGTCCTGATACAGGGCATCGCGGGGACCACGACGGCGCAGCGTCAGCGCAATGGCTGCAACAATGCCCACCAGCAAAAGTACTGCGGCGAGTACGAAGGCATACGCATGCTGGGTGTACAACGGCACAGCAATTTCCTTGGTATTGCTGTAGTCCGGGCCATGGGTCACCGGCAGGCCCGTCTTGTCGAGACCGAAATGCTCAGGACCGACCACCAGGTAAATCAGACCGAAGACCACCAGCGCGACGAGCGCACCCACCGGGGCATATTGTGCGAAGCCTTCCTTCATCTCCGCCAGATTGATGTCCAGCATCATCACCACGAACAGGAAGAGCACCATCACGGCGCCCACGTACACCAGAATCAGCACCAGACCGAGAAACTCGGACTCGGCCAGCAGCCAGACGCCAGCTGCACTGATAAAGGTCAATACCAGCCAGAGGGCGGCCTTGACCGGGTTGCGCACCGTGATCATCATCAGGGCCGCCAGGGACGAGATCCCGGCAAATGCATAGAACACCAGCTGCTCAAAGCTCATAGATCCATTCCTTAACGGTACTTGGCATCGGCAGCCTTGTCGGCTGCAATAATCTGTTCATGCTTGTCGCCAAACTCAAGGAGCTTCTCCTTGGTCATGATGTTTTCGCCGCGTTCCCAGAACACATACTCAAACACGCGCGACTCAACGATGGCATCCACAGGGCACGCCTCTTCGCAGAAGCCGCAATAAATACACTTGAACATGTCAATGTCATAGCGGGTCGTGCGGCGGGTGCCGTCTTCACGCTCTTCCGACTCGATGGTGATGGCATTGGCCGGGCACACTGCCTCGCACAATTTGCAGGCAATGCAGCGCTCTTCGCCGTTTTCATAGCGACGCAGGGCATGATGACCACGGAAGCGCGGTGAAATGGGCGTCTTTTCTTCAGGATAGCGCACGGTAATCTTGGGCTTGAACAGGTATTTGCCCGTTACCGCCAGCCCCTTGAACAGTTCAATCAGACCGAAGGTCTTGATCCAGTGTCGAAGTGTATGACTCATGCTGCGTTCCTCAGTTGAACCACGGGCCAACCTTGTAGTAATGCAGCAGCATCACGACAAAGACCCACACGATGGTAAGCGGAATAAACACCTTCCACCCTAGACGCATCAGCTGGTCGTAGCGATAGCGCGGGAAGGTGGCTCGGAACCACAGGAAAGTAAACAGCAGGAAAGCGACTTTCAGAGCCAGCCACCAGAAGCCGGGCACCCAGGCGAACAGGGTTTCGAGGACAGGAATGCCTTCAAAGGGTGACCACCAGCCCCCCAGGAACATGATCGCAGTCATGTAGGAAATCAGGATCATCATGGCATATTCCGCCAGGAAGAATACCGCAAAGGCCATGCCTGAATATTCCACGTGGAAACCGGCCACAATTTCCGACTCGCCTTCCGCGATGTCGAAGGGCGCACGGTTGGTTTCAGCCACACCGGAGATGAAATAGACCACGAACATGGGCAGCAGCGGGATAAGGTACCAGTGCCAGATGCCGCCCTTCTGCCCTTCAACGATCTGGGTCAGGTTCATGGTGTCCGCCACCATGAGCACGGTCACCAGGGCGAAGCCCATGGCGATCTCGTAGGAGATCTTCTGTGCCGATGAGCGCAGCGCACCCAGGAAGGCGTACTTGGAGTTGGACGCCCAGCCGGAAACCACCACACCATATACCGTGATGGAAGAAATGGCCAGCACATACAGCACGCCTGCATCAATGTCTGCCACGACCCAACCTTCCGCAAAGGGGATGGCGGCCCACACGGCGATGGCCGGGGCAATGGCCAACACCGGTGCAATCAGGAACAGATAGATGTTCGACTGACTGGGCAGCACCACTTCCTTGAAGAGCAGTTTGACCGCATCCGCAATCGGCTGCAGTAATCCATAGGGGCCAACACGGTTTGGGCCCATACGAACCTGCATATAGGCAATGACCTTGCGCTCGGCGTAGGTGAGGTAGGCCACAACCAGCATCAAGGGCAGAATAATGACGACTGCCTGAATCAGGATGGTGATCAGAACAGCCAGCCAGTCCCACATCCACGTTGAAAGCCAGTGCTGTAAGGTTTCAAACATGCTTGACCCCTATCAGGATGCCGCCACACTGACATCCGTCAGTGTAACATCAGCGGTTTCGGAAAGTCCCATGGGCACCAGCACCACACCGGGTGCCACGGACTCGTCGTATTCGTTCGGCAGCGTAATCGGCCCTGCCGGCGTATTCAGAACGATTTCATCAGCCTCAATGGCGCTGCGCACAACCGGTCGAGCTGCACCCGCCGCCTTTTGCAGCGGCTCACTGCGTCTCACGATCGGATCAACGCTGTACAGCGACCACTCTCCCAGCACGACCGGTTTGTCACAGGTACGCGCTGGGATAGCGAGATCGCCCTGAACCGAGCCGAGCGATTGCGTTTGGGCTTTCGCCTCTTCAAGCACTTCATCTGCATGGACATAGTCGAACCCGTCCATATCCAGCAGATTGCCCAGTACGCGCAGAATCTTCCACAGCGGCTTGGCATCACCCGGTGCTGCTGAGGCAATTTTGAACGACTGCCAATCGCCGGTTGCGTTCACAAAGGTGCCCGCCGTTTCCGTATGCACGGCGATCGGCAGCATGATGTCGCTCACGGACCGCAGATACTCGGAGTCATAAGCCGTCAGGCTGATGACCGTGTCAGCCTGATCCAGCGCCTGTTTGAGGCGTGCACCATAAACGGTGTCCAGTTCTGGATCGATACCCACCACAATCCACGCTTTCTTGTCGCTTGCAAGCATGGAATCGATATTGCCGCCATTTGCAGGTACGGCGCCCACCTGATAGGCGCCCACTTCATTGGCACTTTGCGGCACCACATTGATCGTTGCCCCGGTCAGGTCGGCCAGGCGTGCAGACCAGAGCACAAAGTCGGCATAGAGCGGGCTCTGTTGCGCCATGGCGCCCACCATAATGGTGGCCTTGCCACTTTCAACAAGATCTTTTGCCCAGGCCTGATGCTGTTCGCTAACAACGGCATCCTCTGCACCCGCCGGGATTTCTGTTCCTTTCAGTTCGGCCGCCGCACGCACCAGCACCTTCAGAGTGTCGACCAGCGCCTGAGGATCGGCGATCACCTTATCCTCAAGGTCAAAGGTAAAGGGGTAATCCGCCACGTTTAGGACTCGCACGCGTGCGCCTTCCAGTTGTGCCTTGCGGACACGCAAATTCAGCAGTGGGATTTCATAACGCAGGTTGCTGCCCACCAGCAATACGCTCTCCATGGCTTCGATTTCCGGCAGCGTATTGACCAGACCTGGCGCAACAGGCTTGCCTGCCGCCTCATCAAGGCGGAAATCAATCTGGCGCAGGCGGGTTTCAATGTCCTTCACACCATGAGCATGCAGGAGCTTGCGCAACAGGTAGAGCTCCTCCACCGTCGCATTGGGTGATACCAGCACGCCCACGGTATCCGGATTATTGAGATGGGGTTTCAGCAGTTCGACCGTCTGATTGAGCGCATCCTCCCATTCCTGCTCGTCCCATTGCCCTTTTGACTTGGCAAGGGGAACGGTGAGACGATCTTGGCTGTTAATGCCCTCGTAGGCAAAGCGATCACGGTCGGACAGCCAGGTTTCGTTAATGGCCTCGTTATCCCGAGGCACCACACGCATCACTTTGTCCTGATAGGTATGTACTTCGATATGCGAACCCAGACTGTCGTGGGCCGCGATAGAAGGATGCGCCACCATTTCCCACGCACGCGCTTTGAAGCGGAACGGCTTGGAAGTCAACGCCCCGACCGGACACAGGTCGATAATGTTGCCGGAAATCTCCGAGGTAATGGACTTGCCCACATAGGTGGTGATTTCCATCCATTCGGAACGGCCCACAGCGCCCAGTTCCATGAGACCGGAGATCTCCTGGCCGAAACGCACGCAGCGGGTACAGTGAATGCAGCGCGTCATGTCGGTCGCGATCAGCGGGCCCACATCGTGATCGGGCACGACGCGCTTAGCTTCCGAATACTTGCCCACGTCGTTGCCATACTCGAACGCCACGTCCTGCAGCTCGCATTCCCCACCCTGATCGCAGATGGGGCAATCCAGCGGGTGGTTAATGAGCAGAAACTCCATGACCGCCTTCTGAGCGGCGCGTGCCTTGGGCGAGCGTGTATGCACCTTCATGCCATCGGTGACGGGCGTAGCGCACGCAGGCAGCGCCTTGGGCGCACCTTCCACCTCCACCAGGCACATGCGGCAGTTGGCAGCAATGGAGAGTTTCTTGTGATAACAGAAACGCGGAATGGGGATTTTCGCCTCATCGGCAACGTCGATGAGCATATCCCCTTCATGGGCTTCAACAATCTGGCCGTTAATTTCGATCTTAATCATAGCGTGCCATCCAGCTTATGCCCGGTCATAAATGCTGCAACCGTGCTCGATATAGTGTCTGAATTCGTGCTCAAAGTGCTCCAGGAAGCTGGCAACAGGAATGGCTGCCGCATCACCCAAGCCGCAGATCACGCGCCCCATGATCTTGCCGGATACATCCTTGAGCATGTCGATGTCTTCAGGACGACCCTTACCGGTGTAGATGCGGTGAACAACGCGGTGCATCCAACCGGTTCCCTCGCGGCAGGGGGTACATTGCCCGCACGACTCTTCATAGTAGAACCAAGTGAGACGATCCAGCGCCTTCACCATGTCCGTCGTTTCATCCATGATGATGACGGAGCCGGCGCCCAGGAAGGAGCCCGCCTTGGCAATGGAGTCGTAATCCATGTTCATTTCCAGCGCCTTTTCCGCCGGCAGAACGGCTGTAGAGGATCCGCCCGGAATAACCGCTTTCAGCTTGCGGCCTTTCCAGACGCCGCCAGCCAGCGCCAGAAGGTCCTTGAATGGCGTGCCCATGCGAATCTCATAGTTGCCAGGCTTCTCCACATGACCGGAGACGGAGAAAATCTTTGTCCCTCCCGCGCCCGGCACACCCAGATCGGCGAACCACTTGCCCCCTTTCGCCAGAATCATGGGAATGGACGCCAGGGTTTCCGTATTGTTGATGGTAGTCGGGCGACCGTACAGACCGAAACTGGCCGGGAATGGCGGCTTGAAGCGCGGTTGACCCTTCTTGCCCTCGATGGACTCAATCAGTGCCGTTTCTTCGCCACAGATGTAAGCACCTGCCCCCAGATGAGTGTAGAGGTCAAAATCCCAGCCGGATCCAAGAATGTTCTTGCCCAGCAGTCCGGCCTCATATGCCTGCTGCACCGCCTGATCAAAGCGCTTGTAAGGTTCCCAGAATTCGCCGCGGATGTAGTTGTAGCCCGTATTGGCCCCGATGACGTAGCCCGCGATCATCATGCCCTCCACCAGTTGATGGGGGTTATAGCGCAGGATGTCGCGGTCCTTGAACGTGCCCGGCTCACCTTCGTCAGAATTACACAGGATGTATTTCGGACCCGGTGCGTAGCGGTTCATGAAGCTCCACTTTAAGCCCGTGGGAAAGCCTGCACCACCGCGACCGCGGATATTGGACGCCTTCACCTCATCGATGATTTCCTGAGGCGTCAATTCACCGGCCAGCACCTTTTTCCAGACTTCATAACCACCATTGGCCATGTAGGTCTCGATGTCCCAGGATTTGTCCAGGTGATTGAGACGGTAGCAGCATTCGTTCAATGGGATAGACGCCATAACTTACTCCAGGCTTTCCAGCAGTTCATCCAACCGTTCGCGGGTCAGATTGCCGTAGTATTCCTTGCCAATCATGGCCACCGGTGCTTCGCCACAGGCGCCCAGACACTCCACCTTCTTGATGGAGAAACGTCCATCCGGGGTCACCTCGCCAATATCCACACCCAGCTTTTCCTTCAGATATTCGATCAAATCGTCCACATCACGGAGCAGACAGCTGATGTTGTGGCATACACAGATCTTGTGCTTGCCCACTGGCTGGTGCTCGTACATGGAGTAGAAAGTCGCCACCTCATAAACGGCTGCCGGCTGCATGCCCAGATAGGCCGCTACTTCGTCCATTAGCTCCGGTGTCAGATAGCCGCCATTCACCTCCTGAACGATGCGCAGGGCCGGCATGACAGCAGACTGACGCTGGTCGGCCGGATAATGGGAGATCCAGCGGTCAATCCGTTCCTTGACCTCTCCCTTGATCACCTTGAAGTCGGTGTCTTTCATCGGTCGATCTCCCCAAATACGATATCCTGCGTACCAATAATGGTGACCACGTCAGCAATCATGTGCCCCTTGCACATCTCATCCAGAGATGCGAGGTGTGCAAAGCCCGGGGCACGGATTTTCAGGCGATAGGGCTTGTTAGCGCCGTCCGAAACCAGATAGATGCCAAACTCTCCTTTCGGATGCTCCACCGCCGCATAGGCTTCACCTTCCGGCACGCTATAACCCTCGGTAAACAGCTTGAAGTGGTGGATCAGGGCTTCCATATTGGTCTTCATGGCCTCGCGGCTTGGCGGCGTCACCTTGTGGTTTTCCGCCATTACCGGACCGGGATTTTCACGCAGCCACTTGATGCACTGCTTGATAATCTTGTTGGACTCGCGCATTTCGGCCATGCGCACCAGATAGCGGTCGTAGCTGTCACCGTTCTTGCCCACAGGAATATCGAAATCAAGCTTGTCGTACACTTCGTACGGCTGCTTCTTGCGCAGGTCCCAGGCAATGCCCGAGCCTCGCAGCATGGGCCCGGTAAAGCCGAGCTGCAGAGCACGCTCCGGCGAAACCACACCAATATCGACGGTGCGCTGCTTCCAGATGCGGTTATCCGTCAATAGGGTTTCATATTCATCCAAGTAGCCCGGGAAGCGCTCCGTAAAGGCCTCGAGAAAATCAAGCAGGCTGCCCTCGCGCGTCTCGTTCAGGCGCTTGAGCTCCTTTTCAGAACGCCACTTGGATGGCTTGTACTTGGGCATGCTGTCAGGCAGATCGCGATAGACTCCACCCGGGCGGTAATAGGTGGCATGCAGCCGAGCACCGGAGACGGCCTCGTAGCAGTCCATCAGGTCTTCACGCTCGCGGAATGCGTACAGGAACACGGTCATGGCACCGATATCCAGGGCATGCGCCCCAACCCACAACAGGTGGTTGAGGATACGGGTGATTTCGTCGAACATGACGCGGATATACTGAGCACGCTCGGGCACTTCAATGCCCAGCAGCTTTTCAATGGCCAGTACATAGCCGTGTTCGTTACACATCATGGATACATAGTCGAGACGGTCCATGTAGCCGATGGACTGGTTGAACGGCTTGTACTCAGCCAGCTTTTCCGTACCGCGATGGAGCAGGCCAATGTGTGGATCCGAACGGACAACCGTTTCACCGTCCAACTCGAGAATCAGGCGCAACACACCGTGCGCAGAGGGGTGCTGCGGGCCAAAGTTAAGAGTGTAGTTCTTGATTTCTGCCATGACGCTTATCCTTCTTCACCGACCGGTTCATGGCGAATAACCCGGGGCACATTAACGCGGTTTTCAATGGAAACCGGCTCATAGACACAACGTGCCTTTTCCGGGTCGTAACGCATTTCCACATGACCGGTCAGCGGGAAATCCTTGCGCAAGGGGTGGCCGATAAAGCCGTAATCGGTCAGGATGCGACGCAGATCGGGATGACCCCTGAAGATGATGCCGAACAGATCGAAGGCCTCACGCTCGAACCAATTGGCCGCAGACCACACATCAACCACAGAATCGATCTCGGGCTGCTGTGTATCTTCGATAAAGGCGCGCACACGAATGCGACGGTTATGCTGCACGGAGAGCAGATGCATGACAACCGCAAAGCGACGAGGCATGTCCAGTGGCAGCTCGCTGACCACCTCTTCAAAGTCGAAGACGCCACGGCTGAAGCCTTCGTTTGGCGCCTCCAGCGTTTCCCAGTTGGTTCGCTTCCACGCCACATAATCAACACCGCACAGATCGATCAGCTGCTCAAAACCAAGCGTGTCGCGCAATGCCAAGGCCACCTCGTGCCAGCGCGTTGCATCCACCTCAATGGTGTACTCATCCAGCGCAATGACATCCTTTTCGATGGCATCGCCAAGGGCTTCGCGTGACTGGGTCTGCAGATCCAACAATGACTGTTTCATGGCCAATCCTTATCGCGCAATCGTATTGGTGCGCTTGATCTTCTGCTGCAGCTGCACAATGCCGTACAGCAGCGCCTCCGCGGTTGGCGGACAGCCTGGCACATACACATCCACGGGAACGATTCGATCACAGCCGCGCACGACAGAGTAGGAATAGTGGTAATAACCACCGCCATTGGCACAGGACCCCATGGAGATAACCCAACGGGGTTCTGCCATCTGGTCATAAACCTTGCGCAGGGCCGGCGCCATCTTGTTTACCAGCGTGCCGGCCACGATCATGACATCCGACTGGCGCGGACTGGGTCGAAAGATGACACCAAAACGGTCGAGGTCGTAACGGGATGCACCCGCATGCATCATCTCGACGGCGCAGCATGCCAGCCCAAACGTCATGGGCCACAGGGAGCCGGTACGCGCCCAGTTGATCAGCTTGTCCGCCGTGGTGGTAACGACACCCTCCTTGAGAACGCCTTCTACTCCCATTCCAGAGCCCCCTTGCGCCATTCATAGATGAACCCCACCACGAGCAACGCCAGAAAAACGGCCATACTCACCAGACCAAAGGTGCCGATCTCGTCCAGCACAACAGCCCATGGGAAGAGGAATGCGATCTCGAGGTCAAAGATAATGAAGAGAATCGCAACAAGATAGAAACGCACATCGAATTTCATGCGTGCGTCTTCGAATGCTTCAAAACCACACTCGTAGGGAGACAGCTTCTCGTCATCCGGCTTTTGCGGTCCCAGAAGGTAACCGACAACAATGGGACCCACACCAAAGAGAATGCCGAGCACGACAAACACAAGTATGGGGAGGTAGTTCTCCAGCATTGCAACCTCCTGATTTAAGCGACCCAGTGGGTCAAATATGGTGCCCAGGGCGGGAGTCGAACCCGCACGGCTTTCGCCACCACCCCCTCAAGATGGCGTGTCTACCAATTCCACCACCTGGGCAAATTTCTTATTCGGGCACCTTCGGTGCCGGTACAGCAGGCACATCCGCATCCTGGGTAGCAGGCTGCTGTACCTTTTCGATTACGCTCTTGTATTCACGTGTCTGATGACCCGTGATGTACACCAGCGTAATGCTGGTGATAAAGAATACCGTTGCCATGATCGCAGTCAGACGCGACAGAAACGTAGCAGCACCACGACTCCCGAACACGGACTGCGATGACCCCCCTCCAAAGCTGGCACCCGCATCAGCCCCCTTGCCGTGCTGGATCAACACGAGGCCGATAATGGCGAGTGCCACCAGAAGGTGGATTGTCAAAATAATGTTAAACATGCTTACCCTTTTGCAGTTGCTGCAGCATTACAGATGGCAAGAAAATCGTCCGCCACCAGAGACGCGCCGCCAATCAGGCCACCATCGATATCCGGCTGGGAAAACAGTTCCATTGCATTCCCGGGCTTTACGCTACCACCGTACTGAATGATCATGTCATCCGCCGCCTCGGCTGAAAGAAGGCGAATTTTATCACGAATAAAGGCATGAACTGCCTGCGCCTGCTCAGGGGATGCCGTCTTGCCGGTGCCGATCGCCCAAACCGGCTCATATGCCACCACAATATCAGCAAAGGCGTCACCGCCAACACGGTCAATTACTGCCTGCAGCTGACGCTCGATGACCTGCTCGGTAATCCCGGCGTCACGCTCCTCTAGGGTTTCACCCACACACAGAATAGGGGTCAGTCGTGCATTCAGCGCCACCTCAACCTTGCGGGCGATCAGATCGTCATCTTCGCCAAATAGGCTGCGACGCTCGGAATGGCCGAGAATGACGTAACGGCAATCGAACTCCTTGAGCATGGGCGCAGATACCTCACCCGTGAAGGCGCCGTACTCCGGCTCAGCCGCCATGTTCTGCGCACCTACCTTGATGGCAGGATTGTTCAGCGTACGCTGCACGTAATCGATATAAACGAACGGAGGGCATACCGCGACATCCACCTTGTCACCCTGTTGCCACGCCCGGGAGAGATCATTGATCAAACTCGCAATCATGGCCTTGCTGCCATGCATCTTCCAGTTCCCTGCAACAAAAGGCTTGCGCATCGTCCGCTCCGTTATTCAGCAAATCCCGATAATCTTATATGTAGATTGCAGCGATTACAATCTTGACAAATTCATGAATTTTTTGTTTCAAGCCACTCTGCAAGGGCCTGTGCCAACGCCTCGGCCTGAGCCGCATCCTGCGCCTCCACCATCACCCGGATCAGGGGCTCGGTTCCGGACGGACGCACCAGTATGCGCCCCTGCTCACCGAGCAGGGCTTGAGCCTCAGCGAGCCGCTCCTTCCACGCCGTGGTTTCCAGAATGGAGGGATCATCACAGCGGACATTCCTGAGCACGTTTGGAAACTTGTTGACCCGCCAGTCCTGCAGTCGCGTGCCCGTACGCTGCAGGACAGCCAGCACCTGCAAAGCGGCAATAATGCCATCACCGGTTGTCAGACGATGCATGCACAGTACATGCCCGGACGGTTCGGCACCAAAGCACCAGCGCCGTTCCTTCAATGCGGCCATCACATGACGGTCCCCGACCGGCGTTCTGACCAGCTTGATCCCCTGCTCGGCCAACGCCTGCTCAATGGCCATATTGGTCATGACGGTGCCCACCACCCCCTGGGGGCGCTCGCTCTGCCCAGTCGCCAGCAGATAAAGCACATCATCCCCGTCAAAGACTTCGCCCTCACTGTCCACGAACATGACGCGGTCGCCGTCTCCATCAAAGGCGATGCCGAGATCGGCCTGAGCCTCCCTTACGCGCTGGCGCAGCATGATCAGGTCCGTCGCGCCACAGCCGGCATTGATGTTGAGCCCGTCGGGCGAAACGTTGATGGCATCCACCTCGGCACCCAGCTCGGAAAACACGCTGGGAGCGATGTGATAGGTGGCACCATTGGCACAGTCCAGCACAATGCGCAGGCCCTTGAGCCCGACGGGGGCGTCATAGGTACTCTTGCAAAACTCGATATAGCGGCCTGGCGCATCATCAATACGCGATGCCTTGCCCAGGGCTTCGGAGGGAACCATCTTAAGGTCATGATGAAAAGCCGCCTCGATGGCTTCCTCTACCTCATCGGCCACCTTCTGGCCGTCAGCATCGAAGAACTTGATGCCGTTGTCATGATGCGGATTGTGCGAGGCACTGATCACGATGCCCATGTCCGCACTGAAGGTGCGCGTAAGATAGGCTATGGCTGGTGTCGGCATGGGCCCGGTCAGCAACACATCCACACCCGCCGCAATCAGGCCGGCTTCCAGGGCCGACTCGAACATATAGCCGGAAATGCGCGTATCCTTGCCAATGAGCACCTGCCGGCCGCCCTGTTCCCGCAGCACATGGCCAACTGCCCAGCCCAGCTTTAATACCTTATCTGGCCGGATCATGCCTCGGCCAACGCGATCGCGGATGCCGTCCGTGCCGAAAAAACGCTTTGTTTGTTTACTCATAGCAGTGCCATTGCAACCGTCAGTGCATCGACTGTCTCTTTAACATCATGAACCCGTACCACGCTCGCGCCCTTCAAGGCTGCCAACACCGCAGCTGAAACGCTGCCGCACACTCGCTCTTCGATCGGTGCGCCACCCAGCAGCTCGCCGATCATGCGCTTGCGCGATACACCCACCAGCACCGGATAGCCGCTGTCGACCAGGGTATCCAGTTCCGAAAAGAGTGCCTGATTGTGCTCAAGCGTCTTGCCAAAGCCAAACCCGGGGTCAAGCCAGATGGCACTGGAATCCAGACCGGTTTCCGCCTGCACCGCCTGCGCCCGGGCAAGCAAAAAGGCTTCCACATCAGCCACCACATCCGTGTAGACCGGATTGTCCTGCATGGTCTGCGGCGTGCCCTGTCGGTGCATCAGACAAACAGGCACCATTGCTTCACGCACAACATCCAGTGCCCCCGGTGCCTGCAGGGCATTTACATCATTAATCATGTCTGCACCGGCCTCCAGCGCAGCCGCCATCACCTCCGGCTTGCTGGTATCCACGGATATGGGCAGATTCGTTTCCGCACGCACCCACTTGATGGCTGGAATAACACGCGCCAACTCCTCCTCGAGCGAAACCGGTTCAGCGCCAGGGCGGGTTGACTCGCCACCAATATCGATCAGGTCAGCCCCAGCGGCAGCCATTTCGGTCGCATGCTGGCGAATCGCCGCCTCGTGGGTCCAGCGACCACCGTCCGAAAAGGAGTCTGGCGTCACGTTCAGAATACCCATGACCAGCGCACGATCAAGCGGTTCACTCCGCAACAGTGCCTGAAAGCGATTCAAGACATTCCTCCTCGACCCGTTTAGCTGAACCAAGTCATACCTAAAATAAAGCGGCAAGACATAAAAAAACCCCTGCTCGGCAGGGGCTCAAAAAATCGCTATCTTATCGCACTACTGCAACTTCGGTGCGCCATCCGGAATTGCACCGCTCGGCGCATCCTTGTCGGCATCCCCCTTTGACTCGGTCGCCTCTGCCGAGGTGTCAGCAGGTGCCGTCTCAGCGGGTGGCGTCTTGTCCTGACTGTCCTGCCAGTCCTTGGGCTGACCCGGGTCCTTGCCCTCCATAATGCGCTTGATCTGCTCGGCATCAATGGTCTCGTATTCGAGCAGGGCCTGTGCCATGGCGTGCAACTTGTCCATATTGTCCTCAAGGATCTTCTTGGCACGCGCATAGTTGGTGTCGATGATGCGCCGCACCTCTTCGTCGATCAGCTCCTTGGTTTCATCGGATACATAGCTCACGATACCACCACTGCCGAGGAAACCATTCTGTTCTTCCTCTTCGTAGAGCAGTGGACCGAGGCGCTCGGACAGCCCCCACTTCGCTACCATGTTGCGCGCCAGCTTGGTGGCTCGCTCGATATCGTTGCTGGCGCCCGTGGTGACCTTTTCCGGACCAAAAATCAACTCTTCCGCTATGCGTCCACCATAAAGGGAGCACAACTGGCTTTCCAGCTTGGTCTTGGAATAGCTCCAGCTGTCCTCTTCCGGCAGATACATGGTCACACCCAGCGCCTTGCCGCGCGGGATGATACTGACCTTGTACACCGGATCATGCTCGGGCATCAGATAGCCAATAATGGCATGCCCCGCCTCGTGATAGGCCGTAAGCTTTTTCTCTTCCTCGCTCATGACCATGGTCTTGCGTTCCACGCCCATGAGGATCTTGTCCTTCGCCTTTTCGAAGTGGCGCATGTAGACCTTGTCGGAGTTTTCACGGGCCGCGATCAGTGCCGCCTCATTCACCAGGTTGGCCAGATCAGCGCCGGAGAAACCGGGCGTCCCCCGCGCGATAACCGCAGGATCCACATCCTCGCCCACCGGAATCTTGCGCATGTGCACCTTGAGGATCTGTTCACGGCCGCGCACATCCGGCAGACCAACCGTGACCTGACGGTCGAAACGACCCGGACGCAGCAGCGCCGGATCCAGGACATCGGGACGGTTGGTCGCGGCGATAACGATAATACCTTCGCTGCCCTCAATACCGTCCATTTCCACCAGCAGCTGGTTCAGGGTCTGCTCACGCTCGTCATTGCCGCCGCCAATGCCGACACCGCGGCTGCGACCCACCGCATCGATCTCGTCGATGAAGATGATGCAGGGCGCGTTGGCACGGGCCTGCTCGAACAGGTCGCGCACGCGAGACGCACCCACGCCCACGAACATTTCCACGAAGTCCGAGCCGGAAATGCTGAAGAACGGCACATTGGCTTCGCCGGCAATCGCCTTGGCCAGCAACGTCTTACCCGTTCCCGGCGGCCCCACCATGAGTACACCCTTGGGAATCTTGGCACCCAGCTTCTGGAACTTTTCCGGATTCTTGAGGAAATCAACGACCTCCTTCACTTCCTCCTTGGCTTCCTCAGCGCCTGCCACATCATCAAACGTGACCTTCACCTGCTCCGGCGTCAGCATGCGCGCCTTGGACTTGCCAAACGAGAAGGGACCGCCCTTGCCGCCCATGCCGCCGTTGGCCATGCCGCGCATGGCCCACAGCCACACCGCAATCAACAACAGCATGGGGAACCAGGAAATGAAGATCTGCATCAATACGCTCTGCTGCTCGGGTGGACGCGCCACAATGCGCACGTTGTTATCGAGCAGATCCCCCATCAGACCCGGATCACCTGGGTTGTAGGTGGAGAAGGTCTTGCCATCCGTATAGACACCGCGAATCAGATTGCCCTGGATTTCCACTTGAGCGACCCGGCCGCTGCGCACATCCTGAATGAACTGGGTATAGTCCAGTCGATGGGTCGTGCCCATGTTCTGGCTGCCAAAGTGATTGAACACGGTCAGCAGCACAACAGTGAGCACGGTCCAGATGATTAGATTCTTGATCAAGTCGTTGTTATTATTGTTGTTTGGTGGGTTTGCCATACGCTATCAACTTTTAGTGGTTTGACACACAACTTTACTGCAAGCAGAGAGAAAATGCCAGCGCAAAATAAACAAAACTAAAACGCTTATAAACTTTACTTTTTGCCACGCGCAAGCAGATAGACCTCGCGACTGCGTGGACGGGAGGCTTTGGGCTTGCGCGTGATCACCTTGCCATAGCGTTCGCGCAGGGCACGGTGCAATTCATCGAAGCCTTCCCCCTGAAACACCTTCATGAGCAGATCGCCGCCGGGCTTCAATGCCTGATCGGCGAAGTCCATGGCCAACTCGGCCAGATACATAGCGCGTGGAATGTCCACTGCAGTATTGCCACTCATATTGGGGGCCATGTCCGACATGACCAGATCTACTTCACGACCATCCAGGGCATCCAGCAGCTTCTGATAGACCTCGTCTTCTCGAAAGTCCCCCTGAATAAAGGTGATGCCGGCAAAGGGCTCCACCGGCAAAATATCCAGCGCGTACACATGCCCCTTTTCGCCAATACGATGGGTGACCCACTGCGACCACCCCCCCGGGGCCGCTCCCAGGTCCACTACGGTCATGCCCGGCTTGAACAACTTATCCTTCTCGTCGATCTCCTGCAACTTGTAGACCGCACGGGAGCGCCAGCCTTCGCGCTGCGCCTTTTGGACGTAATAGTCGTCGAAATGTTCCTTGAGCCAGCGTTTCGAGGATTTGCTTCGAGCCATGACTTACAATGTGTCTCAATTTGGAAAGGAGCATTATATATGGCGTTGACCATTCAGCAGAAAAAGGCCCTGCGTGGCCTGGCCCACCATCTCAACCCGGTGATTCAGATCGGCGCCAAAGGGGTGACCGACGCCCTGATGGATGAGCTGAACAGCACGCTGGATCATCACGAGCTGATCAAGATCAGGATCAACGAGGGCGATCGCGAAGAACGCAAGGCGATCATTGAAGCCGTCGTAAACGCCACCGGCGCAGAACTGGTGCAAAGCATCGGCAAGGTGTTTGTGCTCTTCCGCCGCAATCCGGAGAAAAAGGACAGCGACTTTGCCCAGCTCCGCTGAAGCCGTCAGCGAATCTGATCCAGTCCGCGCCCCAGGTCTGCCTTGATATCCTCGATGGATTCGAGCCCCACCGAAACGCGCAGCAGATTGTCAGTAATGCCGGCGGCAAGGCGTGCCTCGGGCTCCACACGAGAATGGGTCGTGGTCGCGGGATGGGTGATCAGCGTCTTGGTATCGCCCAGATTAGCGGTAATGTGAATCATCTCCAGGCTGTCCACCACCTTCCAGGCATCCCCTCGCCCGCCCTTGATACGGAAACTGACCAGTCCGCCACCCGCTTTCTGCTGACGCATGGCCAGCTCATGCTGTGGGTGCGAAGGCAGCCCCGGGTAGAACACCTGCTCCACTGCGGGATGGTCGCTGAGCCACTGCGCCAATGCCAGTGCATTAGCTGAATGCGCTTGCATGCGTACATGCAGCGTTTCCAGCCCCTTGAAGAACACCCAGGCATTGAACGGGCTCATGCTGGGACCACAGGTGCGCAGGAAACCGCGCACGTGTTCCTCGACCAGTGATTCCGGGCCCACGACCGCACCGCCGACACAGCGCCCCTGCCCATCCAGAAACTTGGTAGCAGAATGGATGACAAGGTCCGCGCCCAGCTTGAGCGGCTGCTGCAGCGCCGGCGTGCAGAAACAGTTATCTACCACCAGCAGGCAGTCATGGGCGTGTGCAATCTCCGCCAGGCGTTGGATATCGGCCACGTCCGTCATGGGATTGGAGGGCGTTTCCAGAAACAGCATTCTGGTTTCGGGGCGGATGGCGGCAGCCCACGCATCGTAGTCGGTCAACGGCACGTAGGTGGTGTCAATGCCCAGCTTGCCCAGATACTTGGAAAACAGCACCTTTGTGGTGCCAAAAATGCTCTGGGACGAGACAATGTGATCACCGCTTTCCAGCATGCCGAGCATCAGCGACAGAATCGCGCTCATACCGGAGGCCGTGCCCACGCAGGCTTCCCCCCCTTCCATGGCCGCAAGGCGCTGCTCGAAGGTGCGCACGGTAGGATTGGTAAAACGGGAATAGATATTGCCCGGCTCGTCTCCACTGAAACGAGCCGCGGCCTGCGCAGCAGAATCAAACGCAAAACTGGATGTGGGAAAAATCGCTTCGCTGTTCTCCCCTTCCGGTGTGCGCCGGTAGCCGCCGTGAATCGCAAAGGTTTCTTCAGACCAGGTCATCCTATTCTCCCACGTTGGTCATGCCAACCGGCTCGTCACCCACCGGCTGGTTGCCGTGGCGGCTGCGCTCCAGCTCCGCCAGATACTCGGGCGTGATGTCGCCGGTGACATATTCGCCACTGAAACAGGAGGTGTCGAAACAGGGAATCACCTTGTTGCCCTCACGGACCGCGTCCACCAGATCATCCAGATCCTGATAGATGAGGCAATCTGCGCCGATGAACGCGGCGATCTCGTCAACCGTGCGGCCATTGGCGATCAGTTCCGATGCGGCCGGCATGTCGATGCCGTACACATAGGGGTAGCGCACCGGTGGCGCAGCGGAAGCGAAATAGACCTTGTTGGCACCGGCATCCCGCGCCATCTGCACGATTTCGCCCGAGGTGGTGCCACGCACGATGGAGTCATCCACCAGCAGCACGTTCTTGCCCTCGAACTCCAGCCCCACGGGGTTGAGTTTCTGACGAACCGACTTCTTGCGCTGCTGCTGGCCAGGCATGATAAAGGTGCGGCCAATATAGCGGTTCTTGATAAAGCCTTCCCGATAGGGCTTGCCGAGGGTTTCTGCCAACTGCAGGGCACTGGTGCGGCTGGTGTCAGGAATGGGGATGACCACATCGATGTCGTTGTCGGGCCATTCGCGCAGGATTTTCTCACCCAGCTTGCGTCCCATGCGCAGGCGTGCCTTGTAGACGGAAATGCCGTCGATCATGGAGTCCGGCCGGGCAAAATAGACGAACTCGAAAATACAGGGGGCATACTGAGGGTTATCATGACACTGCTCAAACAGCAGTTCGCCGTCCTGGGTCATTACCACCGCCTCGCCCGGCGCCACATCGCGCACCACCTTGAATCCGAGGCCATCCAGGGCCACGCTTTCGGAGGCAACGATATAGTCCTTCTTGCCCTGTGCATTCTCCCGCTCACCCACAATCAGCGGACGCAGGCCGTAGGGATCGCGGAAGGCAAACACGCCTATATCGGCGATCATGCCCACCGTAGCGTAGCCACCACGCACACGCTCGTGGACGCGGCGGATGGCGGCAAAAATATCCGCCGGCTCCGGCTTGAGCTTGTGCTGCTGCATCAGTTCATGGGCAAACACGTTCAGCAGCACTTCAGAGTCGGAATTGGTATTGAGATGACGCAGATCCTGCGTATAGATCTCCTTGCGCAGCTGCTGTGCGTTGGTCAGATTGCCGTTGTGTCCCATGGCGATGCCATAGGGCGCATTGACGTAAAATGGCTGTGCCTCGGCGCTGGATGAGGTACCAGCGGTGGGATAACGCACATGGCCGATCCCCATGCTGCCGATCAGTTCACGCATGTGGCGTGTCCGGAAGACATCCTTGACCAGTCCGTTGTCCTTGCGCTGGAAAAAGCGTCCGTTATGACAGGTCACAATCCCGGCCGCATCCTGACCGCGGTGCTGCAGGATGGTCAGACCGTCATAAATGGACTGGTTGACCAGGGTTTCGTCGGTATGGACGATGCCGATAACTCCGCACATGTTCCGTTTCCTATGATTGAGGTGGTAAGGGTTCAATAATACTGTTGGTATGGAAGCGCTTGTCCACGATCCGCTTCAGTCTCAAGGCTTCCTCTTTCGAGTCCACCGGGGCCAGGCGCACGGAATAGACCGTCTGCCCCTTGGCGTTCATGAATTTCCTGTAGGTGGCGTCATACCCCTGTTCATTGAGCGTGGCCACCAGATCGTTGGCCTGACGGGCGGTAAAGTAGGCCGCCACCTTCACCAGCCAGCGTTGCGCGTGATTGGATGCCTTGACAGCCCGCTTCGCTGATTCCATACCCTGATCCGAGCTGTCAGCCTGTTTTTTCCCCTGTGCAACAGGGGGGTCCCCGACTTTTTCAGCAGCCTCTTTTTTGCGCTCTGCAGAAGACGTTACTGAAGCCGGTTTTTTTGTCAAATCAGCTGCTTGCGCCTCATTTTTGCGTGTTTTTTCAGGTTTTGTTGTATCCGATCCCCTTTCATTGGTCGGGCTGGCATGAGGTTGGGCATCCGTCTGCTTCGCATCACTCACACGCAGGGGCTGTGCCACGATCACGGCCTTGTCTGCCTGCGGCGCAGCCGGCACCGCACTGTCCGGATCAAAATTGACCGGATGGCTGTACCAGTGCCCCACCACCACAATGAGCAGCACAAACCAGATGATCGCGCCGGTCAGTTGATTGCGTAGCTTCTCATCCATGCTCGATCTGCTGCAGGGCCTCACCTGCGGTAATAAAGGAACCGGTCACCAACACGGGCAGTGTCCTCTGTTGTGCCGCGGCCACCGCTGCTGCCATGCTGTCATGGAAATGAATCGCAGAGTCCGGCACCCCCAGCTGCACCAGCTGCTGGCCCAGCGCCTGGGGCGAAAGCGCACGCTCGCCAGGCAACGGCGCCAGGTCCCACACGGCAGCCAGCGGCGCAAGCACACGCAGCGTGTCTGCAATGGCCTTGTCTGCCATCATACCCAAAATCACCTGCAGAGGGCGCTGCGGCGCCAAATAGGCAACCACCTCGGCCATGGCCTGCGGATTATGCGCCACATCGACCCACCAGGACTGCCCCTTGACCTCGCGATGTTCCAATCGACCGGGATTGCGCACCTGCGTCAGCCCCCTTTCGATCAGGCGGCGGGGCAGATAAAAATAGGCTGGCAGCTGTTCCAGTACGGCGAGGACACCCGCCGCGTTCTGCAGCTGAAAATCCCCCCGCAGCGCCGGTCGCGGCAGATGTTTCAGCGTGGCTGCGCCGTGGTAATCCCAACCTGTCCCGTGAGTGCGATAGGAAAAATCCGCCCCCAGCCGCTTAAGGTGCACACCCAGTTCTTCAGCATGCTCCAGCACACTTTTCGGTGGGTTTGGGTCGGAGACAACGGCTTTTTGCTGCGGACGAAAGATACCCGCCTTCTCGCGCCCAATGGCTTCACGGTCATTCCCCAGCCACTGCGCATGATCCACATCAACCGCGGTGACAAGGGCGATATCGGCATCGACAATATTGGCGGCATCCAGGCGTCCGCCCAGACCGACTTCAAGCACGATCAAGTCAAGATGCTGCGCCGAAAAGATTGACAGCGCGGCCAGTGTGCCATACTCAAAAAAGGTCAGCGGAATATCACCGCGGGCGTTTTCGATGCGGTTGAACGCCGCAATGAGGGTGTCGTCATCCACTGGTTCGCCTGACAGACGGATGCGCTCGTTATAGCGCAGCAGATGCGGAGAGGTATAGGTGCCGATACGATAGGCGCCAGCGAGAATGGCTTCCAGCATGGCCACGCTGGAGCCCTTGCCATTGGTGCCGGCAACGGTTACTACGGGTGCCTTGAGCGGTAGCAGCTCCATGCGCTCGGCCACGGTGCGCACGCGCTCCAGACCCAGCTCGATGGCATTGGGGTGCACCCGCTGCTGGTAATCAAGCCACTGTGTCAGCGACCAGTCCTTGTGCGGGTGCATGCTAAACGGGTCAGGCCGGCTGATTGAGGAACATGCGGCACATGAGCGCCAGCTCGTGCTTCATGTCACGCCGGTCGATGATACGGTCGATGGCGCCGTGCTCCAGCAGGAATTCGCTGCGCTGGAAGCCTTCAGGCAGCTTTTCGCGCACGGTCTGCTCGATGACGCGCGGACCTGCAAAACCGATCAGCGCCTTGGGTTCGGCCACGTTGATGTCACCCAGCATGGCAAAGCTGGCAGAGACACCACCCATGGTGGGATCCGTCAACACGGACACAAACGGCAGGCCCTTTTCCCGCAGCTTGCCCAGCGCTGCCGACGTCTTCGCCATCTGCATCAGCGAGAACAGCGACTCCTGCATGCGCGCGCCGCCCGAAGCAGCAAAGACGATCAGGGGCGCATCCAGCTCGATGGCCTTGTTGACGGCACGCACGAATTTCTCGCCCACCACCGAACCCATGGAACCGCCCATAAACTTGAACTCAAAGGCCGCAGCCACGACGCGCAATTTTTCAATTTCGCCCACCATGGTCACCAGCGCATCGTTTTCACCGGTGCTCTTCTGTGCGGCAGTAATGCGGTCCTTGTAACGCTTCTGATCCTTGAACCCAAGAATATCGATGGGCCTTACGTTCTGCGCAAACTCCTGCGCAGTGTTCTCGTCAAAGAAGTAATTCAGACGCTGGCGCGCACCGATGCGCATGTGATGACCGCACTTGGGACACACATACTGGTTGCGTTCCAGTTCCGCCTTGTAGAGGACGCCTTCACATTCAGGGCACTTGATCCACAGCCCTTCGGGGACTGACTTCTTGCGTTGCGCCACGCCCTTGATGCTGGGCAGAATACGTTCAAACCAGTTCATGCCTGCTTCTCCTTATCCGCACGGTCCACCCCGGCTCTGAACGGTGCCATGGCCGCACGCAGACGTTCGATCACCGCGGCCTTGTCTGCATGCCAAACCGCTTCAATTTCATTCACCAGCGCCGAGCCCACGATAACGGCATCCCCCAGACGCGCCATGGCCTCGGCCCGCTCGCCATTGCGAATGCCAAACCCGATACCCACCGGCAGGGAAACATGCTCGCGCAGCTGTGCCACATGGGTCGCCACATCCTCTGCATCCAGCTGATCCGCACCGGTAACGCCCTTCAGGGACACATAGTAGACAAAGCCGCTGCCCAGGCGTTCGATCTGCGCCAGTCGCGACACCGGTGTAGTGGGTGCCGCCAGAAAGACGCGGTCCAGTCCCTCGGACGCCAGTGCCTCGTAGTAGCCGTCCTCGGCTTCCTCCGGAGGAATATCCACGGTGAGCACGCCGTCCACGCCCACTTCGCGGGCGCGCACGGCAAAGGGCACATAGCCCATGGCCTCAATGGGATTGGCATAACCCATCAGAATCACCGGCGTGGCGTCGTCCCGCTGGCGGAACTGCTCGACCATCTCCAGCACCTGCGCCAGACTGGTGCCGTGGGCCAAGGCCCGCTCGGTGGCCTTCTGAATCACCGGGCCGTCAGCCATGGGATCGGAAAACGGCACGCCCAGCTCCAGCATGTCAGCGCCCGCCTCCACCAGCGCGTGCATCATCTCCACGGTGTAATCGGGGTGCGGGTCGCCTGCGGTGATATAGGGCACCAGTGCGGTGCGACCGGCTGCCTTCAGGCGGTCAAAAGTCTGTCCAATGCGGCTCATCAGTATTCAAACCCCTCGATGCGGGCCAGCGTGGCCATATCCTTGTCCCCGCGGCCCGACAGGTTCACAATCATGATCTTGTCTTCGCCAAGTTCAGGCGCCAGTTTTTTGGCATAAGCCAGCGCATGACTGGACTCCAGCGCCGGCAGAATGCCCTCCAGACGGGTCAGGTCGCGGCATGCGTCCAGCGCCTCCTCGTCGGTCACCGCCACATAGTTGGCACGACCGATATCCTTGAGCCAGGCATGCTCCGGCCCTACACCAGGATAGTCCAGCCCGGCGGAAATGGAGTGAGTACCGATAATCTCGCCGTTTTCATCCTGCATCAGATAGGTGCGGTTGCCATGCAGCACGCCCGGCTTGCCAGCACACAGCGGTGCGGCGTGCTCGCCGGTTTCCAGGCCGCGGCCTGCCGCCTCGACCCCATAGATGGCCACATCCTCGTCAGGCAGAAACTCGTAGAACAGTCCGATGGCGTTGGAGCCGCCGCCCACACACGCCACCAGCGCATCCGGCAGACGACCGGCCTTGTCGAGAATCTGCGTACGGGCTTCGCGGCCGATGATGGCCTGAAAGTCGCGCACCATCTCCGGATAGGGGTGTGGTCCCGCAACGGTGCCGATAATGTAGAAGGTGTCATCCACATTGGTGACCCAGTCGCGCATAGCCTCGTTGAGGGCGTCCTTCAGGGTGCGCGTTCCGGAGGTGACCGGGATCACTTCCGCGCCCAGCATCTTCATGCGCGCCACATTGGGCGCCTGGCGCGCCACGTCTTCGGCGCCCATGTAGACCACGCACTCCAGCCCCAGACGAGCAGCCACGGTAGCTGACGCTACGCCATGCTGCCCTGCGCCGGTCTCGGCAATGATGCGCGTCTTGCCCAGCTTCTTGGCCAGCAGTGCCTGGCCGATGGTGTTGTTGATCTTGTGGGCACCGGTGTGGTTCAGGTCTTCCCGCTTGAGGTAGATTTTGGCGCCGCCATAGGCTTCGGTCAGACGTTCGGCCAGATAGAGCGGCGATGGACGCCCCACATAGTCGGCCAGATCGGCATCCAGTTCGGCCCAGAAGGCCGGATCCGCCTTGAGGGTGTGATATTGCTGCTTGAGTTCTTCCAGTGCAGCCATGAGGGTTTCCGGGGCGAAAATGCCGCCGTAGGGCCCGAAATGGCCGCGCGCGTCGGGAAACTTGCTGTAATCGATGGTCATTGATCTGCTGCTTTGACGGCTGCCATAAAAGCGTTAATTTTACTCGAATCCTTGAGACCCTTTTCCTTTTCCACGCCACCGCTTACATCCACCGCCCATGGTTGAACCTGCGCAATGGCATCTGCCACATTATCAGGCGTCAAACCACCGGCGAGGATGATCGGCTTGTCGCACGGCTGCTGGACCAGGGACCAGTCAAAGACCTCGCCGGTGCCGCCGGGCACACCGGGGCGATAGGTATCCAGCAGCAGGCCCTGCGCATCGGCATAGCGCTTCGCAATGGCAGACAGATCCGTATCGGGCCGCATGCGGATTGCCTTGATATAAGGATGAGCAAACTGTTCGCACTGCTCCGGCGATTCATTGCCATGAAACTGCAGGACATCCAGCGGCACTTCTACCAGAATCTCCTCGATCCACTCCGGGTCTGCATCCACGAACAGGCCGACCGTGGTGACAAACGGCGGCACCACCTCGAGGATCTCCCAGGCGGTGGCGATGTCAATGGCCCGCGGACTGTCGGGATAGAACACCAGCCCAATGGCATCAGCACCGGCATTTGCAGCGGCCAGCGCATCCTCGGGACGGGTAATGCCGCAGATTTTCACACGGGTCATGCACACCTCCATACGACGCAGTCGGGTTCACGTTCCGCAATGCCCAGTGCTGGCGGATAGACTGCGGTCACAAAGTAGAGGCCGGCCGCCGGTGCCGTTTCCGCTGCCTGCGTCCGGTCTTTTGCCGCCAGCAATTCAGCGATCCATTCCACTGGGCGTTCGCCCTGGCCCACCTTGAGCAGGCTGCCGACAATATTGCGCACCATGTGGTGCAAAAAGGCATTGGCCTGAATGTCCACAAGCACCATGTTGCCCTGACGGTGCACGTGAACCCGCTGCACCTCGCGCATGGGGTGGCGCGCCTGACAGCCGGCAGCGCGAAAGCTGGAAAAGTCCTGCTCTCCCACCAGTGCCTGCGCGGCCTTGTCCATGGCCGCCGCATCCAGCGGTTCACGCACCCAGGTCACTCGCTGGCGCAGGAGCGCGGAGCGTGTGGGTACGTTATGAATGACATAACGGTAACGACGTGCCACCGCGCTGAAACGGGCATCGAAGTCCTCTGCCACGGGTTTGACCCAATGGATACGAATGGCATCGGGCAGACGGGTATTCACCCCTTCCACCCACGCCCGCAGCGGGCGTTCCGCCGTGGTGTCAAAATGCACCACCTGATTCAGGGCATGTACTCCGGTATCAGTACGTCCGGCACAGACCACTTCGATGGGATGATCAGCCACAAAGGAGAGCGCCGCCTCCACGTGGGTCTGCACCGCGTCGCAGTGATCCTGATGCTGCCAGCCGCAGTAGGCACTGCCGTCGTATTCGATGCCCAGCGCAATGCGCATGGAAGAATCAGATGTATTTTTCAATCAGCAGCTCAGCAATCTGCACGGTATTGGTCGCCGCGCCCTTGCGCACATTATCAGCCACCACCCACAGGTTGAGCCCGCGCGGATGGGAAATATCCTCGCGAATGCGGCCCACATAGACCTGATCGGTATCGGCCGCATCGATGGCGGTGGGATAGCCGCCGTCCCTGCGCTCGTCCATCAGCACGATGCCGGGGGCTTTTGCCAGTATCTCGCGCGCCTGCTCGGCCGTGATCTTTTCCTTCGTTTCGATATGCACGGCTTCACTGTGGCCATAGAACACGGGCACCCGCACCGCGGTGGGGTTCACCACAATGCTGTCGTCACCCATGATCTTTTTGGTCTCCCACACCATCTTCATCTCTTCCTTGGTGTAGCCGTTATCCATGAACACATCGATCTGCGGAATGCAGTTGAAGGCGATCTGCTTGGGATAGACATTGCACTCGATGGGCTTGAGGTTGAGCAGGTTCGCCGTCTGTGTCGCCAGCTCCTCGATGGCTTCCTTGCCGGAGCCGGACACTGCCTGATAGGTGGCCACATTAATGCGCTCGATGCCCACAGCATCATAAATGGGCTTCAGCGCCACCAGCATCTGAATGGTGGAGCAGTTGGGGTTGGCGATAATGCCGCGATTTTTGTAGCCGGCCACCGCCTCGGGATTCACTTCGGGCACCACCAGCGGGATGTCGTCGTCATAGCGGAACTGGGACGTGTTGTCCACCACCACACAGCCCGCTGCGGCCGCCTTGGGCGCATAGATTTTGGAGACACTGGCGCCGGGGGAAAACAGGCCGATCTGCACCTTGGAGAAGTCGAAGGTTTCCAAGTCCTGGACTTTCACCCACTGACCGTTGAACTCGATCTTCTTGCCGGCGGAGCGGCTGGAGGCCAGGGGATAGAGATTGCGTACCGGAAACTTGCGCTCCTGCAGAACGCGCAAAATGGTTTCGCCGACTGCACCGGTCGCGCCGACAACTGCGACATCATACCCTTCAGGTCTCATTGCACTTCATCCTTCTGTTTGTCTTGATTGATTTCCAACGCAGGCCCCGGCTCGGTTCGGGCCGGTTCGAGATTGACCTGCACGATATTGATCTGCGCCTGCTCGCCCTGATCGAAGCTCTGCCCCACAAAGCGACCCCCCTGCTCAATGGTGAAGGTGGGTGCCACCACGGTGCCCTGCAGCGTACCGGACACCATAATGTCCAGCTGCTGGCACACCACATCGCCTTCCATGTAGCCGTTCACCACCACCTGTCGGGCGCGCAGCGTACCCAGCACCTTGCCTTTGGGGCCAATGATGACCTCGGCGCTGGAGTCGATACGGCCTTCCACAATGCCCTCAACGTACAGCGGCGCGTTGAGACCCGTCAGTTCGCCCTTGAGGTGGACATCGCCGGCAATGATGGTGGCGCCACCGCCTGAATGTACTGTTTTACCCTTTCCACCAAAGAGTCCCATGGCACGTGCCTCGCCTTTTTGAAAATCGCGTCGTAGTGCTTCAGATCCCACGCCACAAAGGGGGCCGGATTGAGCGAGCGCTGAATGAATGAAATCTCATAATGCAGGTGCGGCCCCGTGGACAGGCCGGTATTCCCCATCAGGGCAATGACATCACCCTTTTTGACCACCTGGCCGTTTTTAACCAGCACCTTTTTCAAATGGCCATACAGGGTGCGAAAACCAAAGGCATGATCAATCAGCACCATATTACCGTAGCCGCTGCTCTTGTGATAGCCGGCATATTCCACCACCCCGTCGGCCGTGGCAATGATCTTGTCACCGAGTTTCCCGCGGTAATCAATGCCCTTGTGGAATTCGCGCTTGCTGGTCACCGGGTGTTTGCGCCAACCGAAGCTGGAGCTCACTCCCTTGAAGGTCTGCACCGGACGCCCTGACGGAATCACCTGCAGCAGATAGCGTTTCTCGCCCATGGTCAGCTTGAGGTTTTCCACCCGCTGCGCCAGTGGCGCGGTGTCATCTTCCGGTTCGGCACCGAGCATGGCCTCGAGTGCAGCCACGGCTGCATCCAGATTTTCCAGATGCTGCCCCTTGGCGTCCAACTCCTGCTGCAACTTTTGCGTGGCAGCCTGATAGGCAGACAGTTCCCCTGCCCGCTGCTCGAGCAGCTGCTCGTACCGAGCCAACGCTTCGGCACGTTTCTGCTGCAGCAGCTGCACTTCCTGCCGCAACCCCCAGATGAGCGCCAGCGAAATGGCAGCCAGTATCACCAGCCCCATCACCACCCACCAGAAAAATCGCTTGACCAGCTGGTTAAAGGTGTAGTGACGCACCCCATGGACGTCACTGATGGTGATGGTAAAGCGGTTTTTCATGCTAAGGTCAGCCGCTGAATACGGGGGTCCCCGACTTTTTTAAAGTCGGTTTCACAACGCCGCGACAACGGCATCGCCCATGGCGCTGCAGGAGACCTTTTGCGTGCCTTCTGTCCAGATATCTGCTGTACGCAGGCCCTGATCGAGCACCTTGCTGACCGCCTGCTCGATACGCGCCGCCTGGTCCTCGGCGCCGAGGGAGTAACGCAACATCATGGCGGCAGATAGAATGGTGGCCAGCGGGTTGGCAATATCCTGCCCGGCGATGTCTGGCGCCGAACCGTGGGACGGCTCGTACATACCCTTGTTTTCTTCATTCAGAGACGCAGAGGGCAACATGCCGATGGAGCCGGTCAGCATGGAGGCCTCATCCGAAAGAATGTCACCGAACATGTTGCCGGTGAGCATCACATCAAACTGCTTGGGCCAGCGCACCAGCTGCATGGCGGCATTGTCCACCAGCATATGCTCCAGCGTAACATCCGGATAGTCCTTCGCCACCTCGGTGACCACTTCCTTCCACAGCTCGGTGACTTCCAGCACGTTGGACTTATCGATGGAGGTCACCTTTTTATTGCGCTTCTGCGCTGCCTGGAAGGCCACATGGGCAATTCGTTTGATTTCGGATTCGGAATAGACGTAGGTGTTGAAGCCTTCACGCTCGCCATTTTCCAGGGTGCGAATCCCGCGGGGCTGGCCAAAGTAAATTCCGCCCGTCAACTCGCGCACGATAAGAATATCCAGTCCGCTGACCACTTCAGGCTTGAGCGACGAGGCGTGCGCCAGCTGCGGATAAAGCATGGCTGGTCGCAGGTTGGCAAACAGCCCCAGCCCGGAACGCAGCCCGAGAAGGCCTTTTTCCGGACGCTTGTCCCGGGGCAGGTCGTCATACTGTGGACCGCCCACGGCACCCAGCAGAATGGCATCGGCCTCGCGTGCCAGCTGCATGGTGGATTCCGGCAGCGGCGAGCCCTCGGCGTCGTATGCAGCCCCGCCCACTAGCGCCTCTTCCATTTCGATATCGATGGCGCCCTCGTCGCTCAGGCGCTTGAGCACCTTGACCGCCTGTTCGGTAATTTCGGGGCCAATACCGTCACCCGGCAGAACCAGTACTTTCTTGCTCATGTTCGTTCCTCAGATCTGGTCAAATTTTTCCGCAATTTCGTGCAGGTGCATGAACAGCCAGGGGGCTTCCTGCTTGCGGCGTTCTTCATAGGCGCGAATTTCAGCCGCATACTGCAGCGTCAGGCCGATGTCATCCAGCCCCTGCAGCAGGCAATGACGACGGAAGGGGTCCACTTCAAAATGAATCACCTCACCATTGGGCTTGGTAATGGTCTGCGCCTCCAGATCCACCGTCAGCTGATAGCCTTCCTGCGCTTGCACCTCCTTGAACAGCTGATCGACGGTGACCTCGTCCAACACGATGGGCAGGATGCCGTTTTTGAAGCTGTTGTTAAAGAAGATTTCCGCAAAGCTGGGCGCGATGATGACATCAAAGCCATAATCCTTAAGCGCCCAGGGCGCGTGCTCACGGCTGGAGCCGCAGCCAAAGTTTTCCCGCGCCAGCAGAATCTTGGCGCCCTGATAGCGGGGCTGGTTGAGCACAAATTCCGGGTTGACCGGTCGGTTGCTGCAGTCCTGCCCCGGTTGCCCCACATCCAGATAGCGCCATTCATCGAACAGATAGGGGCCGAAGCCGGTACGCTGAATGGATTTCAGAAACTGCTTTGGAATAATCGCGTCGGTATCCACATTGGCGCGATCCAGCGGCGCCACGATGGCGGTCAAGCGTCCAAACTGTTCCATCTGCCGCCCTCCTTACAGAAATTCACGTACATCAACGAAATGCCCGGCAATGGCTGCTGCAGCGGCCATCTGCGGGCTGACCAGGTGCGTGCGCCCGCCAGCGCCCTGCCGCCCCTCGAAGTTGCGGTTCGAGGTGGAGGCGCAGTGCTTTTTCGGCGGCAGACGGTCGGCATTCATGGCCAGACACATGGAGCAGCCCGGGTTGCGCCACTGGAACCCGGCCTCCTTGAAGATCTTGTCCAACCCTTCCTTTTCCGCCTGCATCTTCACCAGACCGGAACCGGGCACCACCAACGCCTGCTCCACGCGGTCGGACACCTTGCGTCCCTTGACGATTTCCGCAGCGGCACGCAGGTCTTCGATGCGCGAGTTGGTACAGGAGCCGATAAAGACATAGTCCACCGGAATTTCGGTCGCCGGCGTTTCAGCCTCCAGCCCCATGTATTCCAGCGCGCGACGCATGCCGGCCTCGCGTACCGGATCCGTTTCATAATCGGGATTCGGCACCTTGCCGGTAATGGGAATCACCATTTCCGGGGACGTCCCCCAAGTCACCTGCGGTTCGATCTGGCTGCCGTCAAACTCCAGCACCACATCGAAGTCGGCATCCGGATCGGAGTGCAGAGTCTTCCAATGCTCAACCGCACGGTCCCACAGCTCGCCGGTGGGGGCAAACGGGCGCCCTTTTACGTAATCGATGGTCTTGTCATCCACGGCCACCATACCGGCGCGGGCGCCCGCTTCGATGGCCATGTTACACACTGTCATGCGCCCTTCGATGGACATGTCGCGGAACACCTGGCCGCCGAACTCGATGGCATAACCGGTTCCGCCAGCAGTACCGATCTGGCCGATAATGTACAGAATGACATCCTTGGGACCCACGCCCGGCTGCAGCTGCCCATCCACCTTGATGAGCATGTTCTTCATTTTCTTCTGGATCAGGCACTGAGTGGCCAGCACATGCTCAACTTCCGAGGTACCGATACCATGCGCCAGACAACCGAGCGCACCGTGGGTGGAAGTATGGGAGTCGCCGCAGACCACAGTCATGCCTGGCAGGGTGGCCCCCTCCTCTGGGCCCACCACATGGACAATGCCCTGACGGGGATCCCCCATGGGGAACTCGAGAATGCCAAATTCCTGCGCATTTTTGTCCAGGGTCAGCACCTGAATGCGCGAGATGGGGTCTTCGATGTTCTCCGGCCCCCCTTCCACTTCGGTGGTGGGCACATTGTGATCCGGGGTACACAGATTGGCATCCACGCGCCACGGCTTGCGCCCGGCCAGACGCAGGCCTTCAAACGCCTGCGGCGAGGTCACTTCGTGCAACAGGTGGCGGTCGATATAGATTAATGCGGTGCCATCCTCATCCTGACGCACCACATGCTCGCCCCAGAGCTTGTCGTAGAGGGTTTTTCCTGCCATGATCCGCTCGTCGATATCCGATAGAAATAATCTTGCCATTATAGCAGCAAGGCACCTCCGCAAAACCTCTGAATGCGCTCGCGTTGCTGGCGCGAGGGCAGCAGATTCAAGGCGCACGGCGCAGCTTTTGTTGGCGCCAAAGGCAAGCCGCGCAACGCAGAAGATGCTGCCGTCCCGCCGCAACCCGAAGGGACAGGGCGATTCCGGCCCAATGCGGTGTTGCACCTCACTCGCACGGAATGACCATGCCACGTTCGGTGCGTCTTGCCTTGAACCGGAATCGCCACTGTCGCGACCGTTCAGAGGTTTTGCGGAGGTGCCGTAAAATAACCTTTTTAATTTCGGACGCTGCCCATGGCCTACCGCATCAAGGAAGTCTTCTATTCACTGCAGGGCGAAGGGGCCCACAGCGGTCGCCCCGCCATTTTCTGTCGCTTCAGCCATTGCAACCTTTGGACGGGCAAGGAGGAAGATCGCGCCACTGCGGTGTGCCGCTTCTGTGATACCGATTTCGTGGGCACCGACGGACAAAATGGTGGCCGTTTCGACACGGCCGAGGCACTGGTTGAACACCTCATTCGCTTCTGGCCAGATATCAGCGTACCCCCTTTCGTGGTGCTGACCGGTGGCGAACCCCTGCTGCAGGTGGATACCGCCCTGCTCAAGGCGCTCAAACGGCAACGTTTTGAGATCGCGGTGGAAACCAACGGCACCATCAAGGCGCCGGGCGGCATCGACTGGCTGACAGTCAGCCCCAAGGCCGGTGCGCCGCTGATTCAGACATGGGGCGACGAGCTCAAGCTGGTATATCCGCAGGCTGATCTGCCGCCAGAGAAAGTGGCACACCTCGAATTCAAACTGTTCTATCTGCAACCCATGGACGGGCCCAACCAGCAGGCCAACCTGCGCAAGACCCTAAACTACTGCCTCAAGCACCCGCAATGGCGCCTGAGCCTGCAGACTCACAAGCTGCTTGGGATCGACTGACCGGCGAATCCCGAATCCACTGACTACCCCTGCCACTCAAGCCCGACCTGCCCCCAAATGGAAAAGACAAATTCCGACGGCCGACCAACCAAGTGGGGGGCGCCATCCATTGAGCGCGCCAATACGCTCTGGAGAATAGGAAGCACGAAAAAACTTGAAATAAAAAAGCCCCGCAAGGAGGAGGGGGAACCTTGCAGGGCCGGGAGGTGTATGGCGCGCTCGGGAGGACTCGAACCTCCAACCGCCTGGTTCGTAGCCAGGTACTCTATCCAGTTGAGCTACGAGCGCTGAAATTGATGGGTGCGAATTATGCGGATTGGCAACCGCATTGTCAAATAATTTTCACACTCAAATAAAAATGGCGGTGAAGGAGGGATTCGAACCCTCGATGGGCTTTTGGCCCATACTCCCTTAGCAGGGGAGCGCCTTCAGCCTCTCGGCCACTTCACCGCGTTGAGGCCGGTATTATACGAAAACGAACGGGCTTGTAAAGCGCGAGGCCTATCTGCAGCTACTTGCGCCCAAATGGCAAGCCGCCACCGAGGCCCGGCAGACCGCCCATACCGCCGGCGCCACCAGGTCCGCCCATTCCGCCCGGCAGCTTGCCGCCCAGCCCGCGCATGAGGTTTTTCATGCCGCCCTTGGAGAGCTTTTTCATCATCTTCTGCATCTGCTCGAACTGCTTGAGCAGTCGGTTCACATCCTGCACCTGCACACCCGCCCCCTTAGCGATGCGGCGCTTGCGCGAACCCTTGATAATGGAGGGATGACGACGCTCCTGCGGCGTCATGGAGTTAATGATTGCCTCCATGCGCTTGAACTCCTTTTCCGCCACGGCAGGATCCACCTGATTGGCCAGCCCGCCCATACCGGGCAATTTGCCCATCAGGCCGCCAATTCCACCCATGCGGTGGATCTGCCCCAGTTGCTCGCGGAAGTCTTCCAGATCGAACTGTCCACTCTTCTGGACCTTTCTGGCGAACTTTTCCGCCTTTTTCTTGTCGATCTTGGCTTCAGCTTCCTCGATCAGGGAGAGCACATCGCCCATGCCGAGAATACGGCTGGCCATGCGATCCGGATGGAACGGCTCCAGCCCGTCCAGCTTCTCACCCGTACCGATGAACTTGATCGGCTTGCCGGTAATTTCACGGATAGAAAGTGCCGCACCGCCGCGCGCGTCACCGTCCGCCTTGGTGAGCACCACGCCAGTGAGCGGCAGCGCATCGTGAAATGCCCGGGCCGTATTGGCTGCGTCCTGACCGGTCATGGCGTCCACCACAAATAGGGTTTCCGCCGGATTCAGCGCCGCATGCAGGCGCTTGATCTCGGCCATCATTTCGTCGTCCACGTGCAGACGACCGGCGGTGTCCACGATCAGCACATCGGCAAACGCCTTGCGCGCCGCCGCCACCGCCTGCTGCGCAATCTCAACAGGATCCTGTTCGGGCGAGCTGGGGAAGAAGTCCACACCCACCTGCCCGGCAAGCGTTTCCAGCTGCTTGATGGCCGCGGGGCGATAGACGTCCGCCGACACCACCATCACCTTTTTCTTCTCGCGCTCCTTCAGGTACTTGGCTAGCTTGCCGACGGTGGTGGTCTTGCCCGCACCCTGCAGACCAGCCATCAAAATGACTGCTGGCGGCTCCACATTCAGATTGAGCGGTTCAGCCGCACCGCCCATCACCTCGGTCAGCGTTTCATTGACGATCTTGATGAACGCCTGCCCCGGATTCAGGGCACTGCTGACTTCCTGACCGATGGCGCGCTCACGGACACGATCGATAAACTGCTTGACCACCGGCAGCGCCACGTCCGCCTCCAGCAGGGCACGACGCACGTCGCGCAGGGCGTCCTGAATATTGCTTTCGGTCAGCTTGCCCTGCCCGGTCAGACTGCGCAGGGTCTTGTTCAATCGATCGGTTAAATTCTCAAACATGCCTTGCTCCATTTCAGGCGATTTTACGCTATTATAGCGGCTTTACGACTATGACCTTTTGCCCATGTCCGGTTTCGGCTTTGCAAGCCTTATCGCATTCATTCTCTACCTGAACAACTGGCTGATTGTGGTTGCACGCCTGCGGTTTGACCTGGAGGCAGGTTACCGTCGTCCGCAGCTGATTGCCTACACCCTCATCGGCCTCATCGCTCACGCCATCAGTATCTGGCTGGCCATGCGGCAGCAGGATCAGTGGGTGTTCGGCTTCGGCATCGCCCTTTCGCTGATCGGCTGGAGTGCTGCCGTAGCGCTATGGATCGGCATGCTCACCAAGCCGACAGAAATGCTCGGCCTGATCATCTTTCCCTTTGCCGGCCTGCTGGCACTGGCGCCGCTGGTCATTACCGACACGCACCCACTGCCGGTGGAATACGGGGCGCATATCGTGCTGGCCATTCTCGCCTATGGCCTGTTCTTCCTTGCTGCCACCCAGGCGATTCTGTTCCTCATTCAGGAACAGCGCTTCCGCTCCCATAAACTGGGCAGTCTGTTCGGGGCTCTGCCGCCGCTTCAGCTGATGGAAAAAACCCTCTACCAGTTGCTGGTTCTGGGCTTCATCACCCTCACCTTTGCACTGATCACCGGTTTCTTTTTCGTGGAAGATCTGTTTGCCCAGCATCTGGCCCACAAGACCTTCTTCTCTCTGTTGGCCTGGCTGCTCTATGGTCTGCTGCTGTGGGGGCACTTCCGCCGCGGCTGGCGTGGGCGCAAGGCAGCCCGCCTCACCCTGTGGGCCTTCGTTCTGCTGATGCTGGGCTATGTCGGCTCCTCCATCGTACTTGAATTTCTTCTGCCCCGCCCCTAATCAGAGCTTTTTTGTCACAACATTTTTTGACATGGAGATTTCACACCCATGAACGATATGCCGCTGTCCCTGCTGTTTGCCATCCTGGGATTGCTTCTGCTCATGTCCGCCATCTTTTCCAGCTCCGAAACTGGCATGATGGCACTGAACCGCTATCGCCTCAAGGCACTTGCGAAAGAAGGTTACAAGCCCGCCATCCGCGCCCTGCGCCTGCTGGAACACCCGGATCGCCTGCTGGGCGTCATCCTGTTGGGCAACAACTTCGTTAATATCCTCGCCTCTTCCATTGCCACCATTATTGCCATGCGTATCGCCGGCGAGCCGGGTATCGCCATCGGCGCGGGTATCCTGACGCTGGTCGTACTCATCTTCTCCGAGGTGGCACCGAAAACCTTGGCGGCCATGTATCCGGAAAAGATCGCATTCCCGGCCACCTATTTCCTCGAGCCGCTGCTGAAGGTGCTGTCGCCGCTGGTGCTCATGGTCAACTTCGTGGCCAACAACTTCCTGCGTCTGCTCGGCGTCAAGCTGGTGAAAAACGATAGTGATCTCCTCACACCGCAGGAGCTGGAAGCCATTATCGAAAGCTCACCACAGATCCCCAAGCAGTACCGCGACATGCTCAAGAGCATCCTGCGCATGGAAGAGGTCACGGTGGAAGATGTCATCGTGCCCAAGTCCGACATCTACGCCATCGATGTGGACGAGCCCATGGACAGGATTCTGGAAGCGATCAAGAAATCACCCTACACGCGCATTCCGCTGTATCGTGGCTCGCTGGACGAGGACCTGATCGGTATCATCAATATTCGCCGCGCCCTGCCGATTTTGATGGGCTGTCACGAAATCACCCTGAAGGACATCATCAAGCAGTCTCGCCCAGCCTATTTCGTCCCCAACACCACCCCACTGAACAAGCAGCTGGCGGAATTTCGCAAGCACCGCCGTCGTATGGCGCTGGTGGTGGACGAGTATGGCGATCTGATCGGTCTGCTCACCATGGAAGACCTGCTTGAAGAAATCGTCGGTGAACTGACCCACGACAAACGCGGCACCCCTCAGGAACGCAGTCCGGTCATTCAGGCCGAAGGTGGCGAACTGCTGGTGGAAGGCGGTGCCTTTATTCGCGATCTGAACCGGGAGTATGGCCTGGATCTGCCGGTGGACGGTCCGAAAACCATCAACGGCCTGATTCAGGAAGTGCTGGAAACCATGCCGCAACCGAGCACCGCGCTCAAGATCGGCAACTGGATTCTCGAAGTGGTTTCCACCAGCGAAAACGCCATCGAGCAGGTCAGGATCACGCCAGCATCCAACAACAGCGAAGAACGCACGGAGGACTGATGCACCCCACACCCTACGAATCCGATGCCGACTGGCAACTCCTGCAGGACGAACTGCGCCGCCTGGCACAGGCAGAATTGCTGCCCCGCTTTCGCCATGTGACGGCGGAAAAAAAGGCCGATGGCTCCCTGCTCACCGAAGCGGACGGCGCCATGCAGCGTGCCTGCCAGCGCTTTCTGCACGACAACTGGCCCCAACTCGCCTTTGTGGGGGAGGAATCCACCCCGGCGGCACAACAGGCGGCGTTGCAGTCGGATACCGGTTGCTGGGTACTCGACCCCCTTGATGGCACCACCAACTTTGCCCACGGCTGCCCGCTGTTCGCCACCTCGCTGGCGCTAGTGCAGGGAGGTGAAGTCGTGCTTGGGCTGGTGTACGACCCCGTCCGCGATGAACTCTTTACCGCACGCAAGGGTCAGGGCGCCACACTGAACGACACCCCCATCCGGGTCAACACCGCGGTCGATCAGCTTAAGGAGACACTGGCGCTGATCGACTTCAAGCGCCTGCCCAAGCCGCTGGCGGCCCGCCTCGCCACCGAGGCACCCTATGCCTCGCAGCGCAATATCGGCGCGGTGGTGCTGGACTGGTGCTGGATCGCTGCCGGGCGTGCTGAAATCTATGCCCACGGCGGCCAGGGGCTGTGGGATTATGCGGCGGGACACCTGATTCTGCATGAAGCGGGCGGCGTCTCGGCAACGCTGGACGGCGAAGCCGTTTTTAACGGCACCCTGAACAAACGCAGCGCCGTGGCAGCCGCATCCCCCGAACTGCTGCAGCAGTTCCTGGCCCTTGCAGCAGATGTCTAATGCGTAACCGCCGGCAAACTAATACAATTTATCGGCACGCATAAGCAAAACAACACATCCCACGCATATACAGGAGCTGCTGCCCATGTTATGGAATACCCGCGAAAGCTATGGCCTGATTACCCGCCTGTTCCACTGGGGCATCGCCCTGCTGTTCTTTGCCCTCTTTTTCGTGGGACTCTACATGGGCGAACTGGACAAGACCGATCCGTTGCGCAAGCAGCTGTTCGCCCTGCACCAGTCCGTTGGCATGCTGGTCTTTCTACTGACGCTGATTCGCATTCCTCTGAGCCGGATTCAGCCTGAACCCATGCCCCCCTCGCACATGGGGCCTTGGGAAGTGCAGTTCGCCAACGCAGTGAAAAAAGGCATGAACCTGCTTCTGCTGCTGATCCCCATCGCGGGCTACCTGACGGTCACCACCAAGGGTTACCACCCCATCTTCTTCGGCATTGAAATGCCCATTCTGATCGGCGAAAACGAAGAGCTGCACGAGTTCTTTGAAGAGACGCACGAATTTCTGGCGTGGACCCTGATGGCCATTGTGGTGCTGCACATGGCCGCTGCGTGGAAACATCACTTTATTGACAAGGACGATGTGCTGTTGCGCATGCTGGGTCGCAAACGCCCTGAATAAGTCTATCTGAACGCCCTGACAGACCCAGTGCCCCGGTTTTTTGCCGGGGCACTTTTTTTCGGTCTGTAAAAGTCGGGGACCCCCTTACGGATTGCGCCAGCGGGATACGCCAACCGTATGCACGCGGCGACCGCGTCCGCCGCCTTCGCGCAGCGGCACCGCCTCCCACTGCCAATGCGTCTCTGCGGGTGGTGGCGTTTCGCCCCACCAAGGATCAATCTCATCCACGACACGCCCGCCGCGATCCAGCGATTCAATATGCCGGTCGGCAATCAGCAGCACCTCAGCACCCGGGAAACGCTGCAGATAAGTCAGGTGGGCACGCATCAATGCGCGGCCGTAGGCATCAATGGCGTCGTCCTTAATTCCCTGTTTCAACAGGTATTGTGCGGGCAGCAGCGGCAGTTGCGTGGCCAGATTGAGCGACACCACTACATCGTAGCCCCGGTCCAGTCCCCAGCTGGGCACAGGCGGTGTGAAATCTCCCTGCACCAGCTGGTGCAGATGCTCGGTCACATCCCGCTCGAGCAGATGCACCTGTTTATAACCCCGCAAGCGCCGACGCGCCCTGCGCAGAAAAACGATATCCACCACATCCACCCGCACGCCCTGGCGGTCCAGCCATTCCAACGGGATATCTTCCAGCAGACCGCCGCCAAGAATCAGCCAGCGTGAACCGGGCTGAGCATTCAGCGCCTCCATGGCCTGCCGACACCGGGCGTAGTGAGCACTCCATGCCCCTGCACAGCGGTGGCGCCGTGCCTGCAACGCGATGGCTTCATAAAGATAGCCCAGTGAACGGGCCTGAGGGACCGCCGGCCAGGTGGTCCAGTACTGCAACCACTCGGCCAGCATTTATTCGATACCCAACTGCTGAAGCTTGCGGGTCAGGGTGTTGCGTCCCCACCCCAGCCGTTTGGCGGCCTTCTGCTTGTGGTAGAAGGAGGCCTTGAGCGCCTCTTGGATCAGAACCTTTTCCAGCGTCTGCTCGGCCACGCCGTGCAGATCGTTGCCTCCTTTGGCCAGATAATCTGCCGCCCAGCGGCGTAGGGCATGGCTCCAGTCATCCCCCGTTTCCTGCCCGCCGGTGGTGACCTGTGTCTCGCGCAGCTCCAGCGGCAGATCCTCTTCGTGCACCACCTTGCCCGGTGCCATAATCGTGAGCCAGGTACAGAGGCTGGAGAGCTGGCGCACATTGCCGGGCCATGGCAACTGGCTCAGATAGCGCTCCACGGCCGGATCCAGCGTCTTCTCCTCAAGCCCCAGCTTGCGCGCCTCTTCCGCCAGATAGTGGCGCAGCAGCAGGGGAATGTCCTCGCGGCGCTCGCGCAGCGGCGGCACCTTGATGCGGATCACATTGAGGCGGTAGAGAAGATCTTCACGAAAACGTCCCTGCCTCACCAGTTCTTCCATGTCCTGATGCGTCGCGGCGAGAATGCGCACATTCACGGCGATGGGGTCGCGCCCGCCTACACGAAAGAAGGTACCGTCGTTGAGTACGCGCAGCAGACGGGTCTGCAGATCCACCGGCATGTCGCCGATTTCGTCAAGAAACAGTGTGCCGCCATGGGCCTGCTCAAAACGGCCAATGCGGGTGGCCACGGCACCGGTAAAGGCGCCCTTTTCATGGCCGAACAGCTCGGATTCGAGCAGTTCCCGCGGAATCGCGGCGGTATTCAGCGCCACGAAAGGCTTGTCCGCCCGCGGGCTGAGCGAATGCAGCGCGCGCGCCACCAGCTCCTTGCCCGTGCCCGTTTCACCATTGATCAGCACAGTGACATCCAGCTTGGACACCCGACCGATAATGCGGAACACCTCCTGCATTGCCGGGGCCTGGCCGATGATCTGCACCGACAGCTGCCCGCCTTCATCAGTCCTTTTCCGCGTCCCGCGGCGACGTCCACCGGAGAGTGTCTTGCGCACGGCACGGTCCACCAGTGCCACCACCTCATCCACCTCAAAGGGCTTGGGCACATATTCAAAGGCTTCGTGAGCAAATGCATTGACGGCCGTATCCAGATCAGCGTGCGCGGTCATCACGATGACAGGAATCTCTGGCCTGCGCTCGTGCAGCGCCTCCATGAAGGTCAGCCCGTCCATGCCAGGCATGCGCATATCGGTCAGCACGGCCCTCGGAGGCGCCTTGTCCCAGCTCGCCAGCGCATCTTCAGGCGATTCGAAGGTGCGGATTTCGTAAGGCAGTGACTCCAGCGCCTCGCTCAGTACCCAGCGGATGGAGGCATCGTCATCAACCACCCAGACAATCGGCTGTTCGGTTTCATGCGTCATGGGCTTCTCGCTCTCTTGGCAATGGCAGGATCACGCTGAAACAGGTGTGCCCCGGCTCACTTTCCGTCGTAATCAGGCCACCGTGCTGGCGCACAACGGCCTGAGAAACCGGCAAACCCAGCCCCGTGCCGTCCGGCTTGCTGGTCACCATCGGATAGAAAATGGCGTCCGCCAGCTCGGGTGGAATGCCTTCCCCTTCATCGATGACCTCAACCACAACGACCTGTGGCAGCAACTTTTGCCCAAGAGTAAAGCGATGCTCTACCCGCGTGCGCAAGGTCAGCACACCACCGTGAGCATGCATTGCTTGAAAGGCGTTGCGTACCAGGTTGATGAACGCCTGCACCAGCTGTTCGAAATCCATGGCAAATTCGGGAATGCTGGGGTCATAGTCCAGCCGGATGGAAATGTTGGCCGGGCGCTCACCCTCAAGAACTTCCAGCACATAGCCGAGCACGTCGTGGATGTTGTGCGGCGCCAGTTCAGGCAGCTTGCGCGGCCCCAGCATACGATCCACCAGGTTCTGCAGGCGCTTCACCTCATCGCGAATGACCGACAGTGCCTTGTGGGCCTGACGGGTGTCCGGCAATTGCGGCTTGAGCAATTGTGTGGCACCGTAAATGCCGGCCAAAGGGTTCTTGATCTCGTGCGCGAGCGTTTTCACCAGTTGCGTACCCGCTTCATACTGATGCCAGCGCTCCTCCTCTTCCAAAATACGGCGCTCGCGCAGGGTCTCGTTGACTTCCACCAGCCAACCGTTTTCACCCTGAATATCGTAGGATGCAATCACCAGCCGTCCCTCCAGCTGCTGTCCGTCGTCCCGCTCCAGTACCTGCTCGTGCAGCGTCATGCGCATATGTTCACACGCTTTCCAGTCGATATCCGTCTTGGGAAAGAACCAGCTGAAAGGACGGCCCCGCGCCTTGTTCAGACCACAGAAAAAGAGTTCAGAGGCAGACAGGTTCATCCACTGCAGCTTCTGATCGGCGTCAAACCACATCACGGCCGTCATCAGTCCACCGAGCAGTTCCTGTGCGACTTGAGGGGGTATCTTGTACATCTAGCAGCGCATCCTGCACCGTAAAAGTGCAGTATAAGGCCTTATAACGTGCTGCTCAATGGGATTCTGTGCCCTGCTGTGGTGCAGTTTGAACAGCAGGAGGATCGGAGGGGAATGCAAAGATGAACATGATGGCGAACAGAATCAGAATGACCTGACGCGTCAGACCGGTAAAGCGCAGGCCCGGGTGGGCAATGATGGCAAAGCCGAGGGCTGCCGCGGCGGCACTCCACGCACCCAGCAGGGCCGACAGGACCGCGGCCAGCGCGCCGATGGCCATGGCAAAATAGTGCCAGGTAAAGGGCAGTTTCTGGGGTTTGTTTTTCACGCCGGATCCGCCATGTTGTCACAAATGAAAAAAGGCCCTTTGCAGGGCCTTTTGAACAATGGTGGGTCGTGAAGGATTCGAACCTTCGACCAACTGGTTAAAAGCCAGCTGCTCTACCAACTGAGCTAACGACCCGGATGGGGGTGGAACACCGCATGTGCCATGTTCCGCAATTCTGGATGGTGGGTCGTGAAGGATTCGAACCTTCGACCAACTGGTTAAAAGCCAGCTGCTCTACCAACTGAGCTAACGACCCAAATCAATGAGGCGGTATTATACGAATCGACCCGCCGAATGCAACTCAATTTTGATAACGGGTGGGGTCGGCAACCCCCGCCTCTTCAAAGCCCTTGCGACGCAGCCGACAGCTGTCGCACACACCGCAGGCCCGCCCCTGTTCATCCGCCTGATAGCAGGAAACCGTCAGCCCGTAATCCACCCCCAACGCGAGTCCGGTGCGGATGATTTCCGCCTTGGCAAGATGAATCAGCGGGGTGTGAATCTTGAAGGGATGCCCTCCCACCCCTGCCTTGGTGCCCAGGTTGGCCGCCTGCTCTAAGGCAGCGATAAATTCGGGACGACAGTCGGGATAGCCGGAATAATCGACGGCATTGACCCCGATAAAGATATCCTGCGCCTCCAGCACCTCCCCGAGCCCCACGGCAAAGGAGAGAAACGTCATGTTGCGCGCAGGCACATAGGTAATGGGGATGGATTCCCCAACACCGTCCGTGGGCACCGACAGCGAATCATCGGTCAGCGCGGACCCGCCGATAGTGCCCAGGTCAATGCGCACAACACGGTGGCTGATGGCCCCCAATGCTTCGGAAATCCGTGCCGCCGCATCCAGTTCGGCGCGGTGGCGCTGACCATAATCAAAGCTCAGCGTATGACACGCATAGCCCTGATCGCGGGCGATGGCCAGTACCGTGGCGGAATCAAGCCCACCAGACAGCAGGACAATCGCGGGTCTGTTCATTTCGCCTTGCCCGCCTGCAGCTGTTTCAACAACGCCCTGGCTTTCGGCGTGACTGTATCATCCGGGTAGGCCTTGATTTCTCGCTGCAGCAGCTTGATGGCTTCCTGCTTGCGGCCCAGCTTGGCCAGCGCTGCCGCACCCCGATACAGGGCAGCCGGCACCTTGCTGCTGTCCGGGTATTGCTTGATCACCTGCTCGAACCGGTTCCAGGCGGACTTGTAATCCAGCAGCACCATATACGCCTCGCCGGCCCAATAGGCGGCATTGGGTGCCAGCACGGAATCCGGATGTTTTTTCAGGAAAGCCTCAAAAGCCTTGGCCGCTTTTGCATAGTGAGCTTTCTGCAACAGGGTAAAGGCGGCACTGTATTCCGACTGCGTCGCGGTATCAGCCGGCTTGAGACCCTTTTCCGAACCACCCGCCTCGTTCCGTTCGACTGGCGCCTCTGCGGAAGCCTGCTCAACCGCCGCACTGTCTGCAGGGGCTGGCCGCTGCAGCTGCGCCTCCAGTTCGTCGATGCGTGCCTTCAAGGCGTCGAGCTGGCGCTTTTCATCCGCCTTTTGCTGACGCAAACGATACTCCAGTCGATCCACCCGATCCTGCAACGCCTGAATTTCCCGCTGCTGCTCGGCCAGTCGGTCGCTGAGCTGCAGCAGAACAGGGTTTTCCATCATCCGCTCCAGGCGGCTGACGCGCTTTTCCAGATCATATTCGCTCACCACCACGGGTGCCGCCAGCGCAGTCCCCGTCGTGAACGCCACGAAAAGAAACAGCAAGCGTTTCATCGGATAAACACCATTTCGACGCGACGATTCTTCGCCCACGCCGCCTCATCGTTGCCATCCACCGCCGGCTTGGTTTCACCATAACTGACGATCTCGATCCGATCCGGCGTGACGCCATACAGCTCGAGGATTTGTGCCACCGCCTTGGCGCGGCGCTCGCCAAGGGCGAGGTTGTACTCCGGTGAGCCGCGCTCATCGGTATGCCCCTCGAGGCGCACGCGCACATTGGGCTCGTCCAGCAGCTTTTCGGCGTAATACTTGATGGTCTCGCGCCCCTGCTCGTCCACCTGATCGGAATCAAAGCCAAAATAGATCACCGGCGCATCGGGCTGCATATCTTGATCAGTCTGCTCAGCGCCAGCCTGCATTTCATCGGGGCTCAGCCCCGCACCGACCGCTTCGCCGCTATCCGACTGAATGGGGATCACTTCAACGCCGGATGCCTGATCGCCCGATTGAATCGGCAAGCCATTGCGTTCGCCCTGCGCCTTTTCCGCTTCGCTTACGGGCTCGACCGGCGCAGTTTCAGGCTTGGTCTGCTGACCGCCACATCCGGCCAGTGTTCCGGCCAGCAGAAGCGCTGGCCACAGTTTCGTCATTCGCTTCATTTGTCAGCTCCTTTGATTTGATCCATATAGGGTCCCCAGTCCGGTTCGCGCACTTCGCCTGCCTTCACACGCAGAATTTGCGATGCACCACCGTCGACGGAGACCACTGCCAGCATGCCGCGGTTGTCCTTGTTCATGGCATAGATCAGCATATCGCCATTGGGGGCGAAACTGGGTGACTCATCCAGAAAAGTTCGCGTCAGGATACGGAATTCGTTGCTGTACAGGTCCAGCAACCCGATATGCATGCCCACGCCCGGGACACTGGTGACCATGGCCAGATAACGACCGTCCGGCGTAATGGTCGGCGTGGCGTTGTAAGTGCCTTCAAAGGTCACGCGGCGTGTTTCACCAGTATCGAGAAACACCTGAAAGATCTGCGGCTTGCCACGACGGTCCGAGGTAAAGTAAATGGAGCGGCCATTGGGCGCCCAGCATGGCTCGGTATCGATGGCTGGATTGCGGGTCAGACGCTGCAGCTTCCGGGTAGCCAGGTCGAGGATATAAATTTCCGCATTGCCGTCCTTTGAGGTAGTGAACGCAAGCTTGCGACCGTCGGGCGACCACGCCGGCGCGCCATTGATGCCCTTGAAGCTGGCCACCTTTTCGCGTTTGCCCGTAAACAGGTTCTGGACAAAAACTTCCGAGCGACCGTTTTCGAATGAAACATAGGCGAGCTTACGGCCATCGGGTGACCAGTCCGGTGACATGATCGCCTCATAGGAGCGTAACACTGTCTGCTCGTTCAAGCCATCGGAGTCCGACACGTTCAGCAGGAAACGGCGCGCCTTGCCTTCACCCTGTTTGACCACATAGGCAATGCGCGTGTCGAAAGCCCCCGGAATGCCGGTAAGCTCTTCGTACATGCGGTCACTGATCTGATGAGCCACGCGGCTCAGCTGCCTGGTCTTGACGCTCGGCCACACGCGAGCGAACAGCACACTGCGACGCAGCAGATCCACCAGCGTGGCTTCTACGCGCCACGTCCCATCAACATTGTGCGCGATCTTGCCCATCAGCAGCACATCACTGCCGCTGTCGCGCCACTGCTCAAAGTGAATCTGCCCGGGCGCCAGCGGCAGTTCCGGCAACTGATCAACAGGCAGGGCGCGGAACTTGCCGCTGCGGCGCATGTCGAAGCCCACGATTTCGGACAGCTTCTGCGGCGCTTCAGCCTCGCCCTGAAACGGCAGAATGGCAACCGGCGTGGCCTGCGTTTCAGCCTCTTCAATCTCGATGGTCAGTACTGCATGCGCCTGCCAGGCGAGCATCAGCAAAACAAGGGTCAATACAGCACGTTGCAACATGCGGTGTCCTCAGGGTTTGAATACAAATCGAATGGTACGCTCAAACAGCGCCGGATCAGGCGGCGGCGGCAGGGTGCCGGTGCGCCACACGGCGCGCTCTGCCGCATCGCGGAATATCTTGTCCGCCCTGGCGTTGCAGTTGAGCACCTGCACATCGACTATCTTGCCTTGTTTGTCCTGCTGGATCTGCAGCTCGCACTGGGCGTTCGGGTCCACCTTGGCTGGGGTGCGCCAGTTTTCCTTCACCTTGGCAGCAATCTGGCTGATATAGAGCTGGCGCAGCTTTTTCAGGCGCGCTGCGCGTTCAGCTGCCTGACGGCGCTTTTCCTCTTCCGCCAACTGCTGCTGCAACAGCGCTGCCTGCTGCTGACGCTCCTTCTCCAGCTGAGCCTTGCGCGCGGCCTCTTCAAGTCTTTTCTTTTCTTCTAGTTTTCTTTTCAGCTCTTTTTCGAGCCGTTTTTTCTTTTCCAGTTCCGCCTTGCGTTTCGCTTCGGCCTCCGCCAGCAGACGCCTGGCCTTTTCTTCCGCTTCGCGACGTTTTTTGGCTGCCAGTTCAGCCTTTTTCTTCAACTCTTCAGCCTTGCGCTTCGCCTCGGCCAGTCGCTTCTGTTCGGCCAGCTGTTGCTGCTTGAGCGCTTCAGCCTGCTCCCTGGCACGGCGGGCCTGTTCGGCTGCCTGCTTCTTGCGGCGTTCCAGCTCTGCCAGACGGCGCTTTTCCGCCTCTGCCTGTGCTTTCAGACGCTGCGCCTCTTCTCGACGACGCTGCTGCTCGGCGCGCACCCTTTCAATCTGCTGCTGCACCAGTTGCGCATCGACGGTAAAGGTCTTCAGCGGGGGAATTTCCTTGAGCGGCGCTGTTTTCGGCGCAGGCTCGGTCGGCGCGGGTTCAGCCTGCACAACAGCGCCGGGCGTTTTGGGCTGTGATTCCCACACGCCGAACAATAACAGCAACAACACCCCGTGCACCAACAGGGAAGCCAGTGTGGCCACGGGGTGCTTAAGCACAAAGCGGATCACTGCGCATCCTCCGGCTGGGTCAGCAACGCCACGTTATCCACGCCATTGGCACGCAGAATGACAAACAGCTTGACCACTTTTCCATAAGGCGCATTACGGTCGCCCTGAATATAAACAGGCTGTTTCATCACCTGTGCCCGCGCCACCGTTTCTGCCACCAGTCGGGCAAGGTCCTGCTGGGCGAGGGCACGGTCGGGATCAGCACTGGTGCGATAAAGCCCCTCCTTGGTAACGGTAATCACAAAGGGCTCGATCTTGGCGGCGGCACGCGCGCTTTTTACCTTCGGCGTCGCCGGTAGATCCACCCACACGGCCTGCTGCACAATGGGGGCAGTGACCATGAAAATGATCAGCAGCACCAGGGTCACATCCACATAAGGCACCACGTTGATCTCGGCGATCAACGGGGCCTTGCGCAGGTATCCTCGCCGCTTGCGCGCCATTTCAGCGTCCCTCGCCGTCCAGTTCCAGCTTGCGCGCCTGACGGTGAACCCGCGTCATCACCAGCTCGGCCAGCGCTTCCCAGTCGCTTTCCAGACGGTTGGCCCGCGCGGACAGGCGGTTGTAGGCAATCACCGCCGGGATGGCGGCAAACAGACCGATTGCCGTGGCGATAAGCGCTTCGGCAATCCCGGGTGCCACCGCAGACAGGGTGGCCGTTTTCACATTGGCCAGACCGGCAAAGGCGTGCATCACCCCCCACACGGTGCCGAACAGACCGATGTAAGGGGCGGACGAGCCCACAATGGCAAGCGTTGGCAGCATCTGCACCAGAGCCGGCTGGGCGGCACGCATGGCCGCTTCCTGGGCGCGCTCAGCCCCTTCCACCAGCGCTTCCGGTTTACGAATCCCCATCTTGTCCAGCTTCAGCAGCTCTTCCACCGGCGCCGCAAAAATGCCAGCTACCGGACTGTCTGCATAGGGCTTGGCCGTATAGACGTTATAAAGTTGCAGCCCCGGACTCTTTTCAAAGTCCTCGCGTAGTTCACGCGTATCTTTAGCCAGGCGCCCCAGCTGGGCGCGCTTGGCAAAACCGACGGCCCAAGCGGCTACTGACATGAACAGCAGCAGCACGATCACACCCTGCACCACCGGCGAGGCGGTCAAAATCAGATGTAGGAGTTCTTTTGCTTCCATATTTGCTCTAGTGTCCTGTTTTTCATGCCTGCGAAAACAGGCGAAAAATCGGGGTTTCAAAAAGTCAGGGACCCCCTCTTGCAATCAGTCCCGCCGTGTGAGCCCAAGATGCCCATATGCCAGATCCGTCGCACTACGGCCACGGGGCGTGCGCACGACAAATCCCTGCTGCACCAGATAGGGCTCGATCACCTCCTCAATAGTGCCCTTTTCTTCACCCAAGGCACTGGCAAGGCTGTCGATGCCCACCGGGCCACCGTCAAACTGGGTGATAATCACCTCCAGCAGGCGACGGTCCATTTTATCCAAACCGCAGGGATCCACTTCCAGCAAATTGAGTGCGGCATCCGCCAGGTCTGCTGTAATCACGCCGTCACCTTTTACTTGTGCAAAATCACGTACCCGCTTGAGCAGCCGATTGGCAATTCTCGGCGTGCCGCGCGCTCGACGGGCAATTTCAGCCGCCCCGGCCGGCTCAATATCGACACCCAATATATGCGCCGCACGGGTCACGATGTGCGACAACTCCTCGACGGAATAGAACTCGAGGCGATGGACAATGCCAAAGCGGTCCATCAGCGGCATGGTCAGCAGCCCGGCGCGGGTAGTGGCCCCCACGAGGGTAAACGGCGGAATGTCCAGCTGCACGCTCTGCGCCGCAGGGCCCTCGCCGATGACGATGTCGATGCGGAAGTCCTCCATGGCGGGATAGAGCACCTCTTCCACCGCGGGCGACAGCCGATGAATCTCATCGATAAACAGGACGTCAAAGGGCTCGAGACGGGTGAGAATGGCGGCCAGGTCGCCGGCACGCTCCAGTGCAGGCCCCGAGGTCTGGCGCAGATTGGCGCCCATTTCATGGGCGATAATATTGGCAAGGGTCGTCTTGCCCAGCCCGGGTGGACCATACAGCAGCACGTGATCCAGCGCTTCCTGCCGCTGACGGGCCGCCTTGATGAACATGGTGAGCTGCTCACGCACGCCCTGCTGGCCCACATACTCGTTCAGCGCCTGCGGACGGATGCGCGGCGGCAAGTAGATGTCGTCTTCCTGCGCCTGATTGCCGATAATGCGGTCGGTCTCGATCATCGCTGCTGCGCCTGTCTCAATGCGGCCTTGATCAGCTCAGGTGTCTCCAGCGCGTCGGCATCTGGTACCTGATCCAGCAACTTCTGCGCTTCGGCGGGCTTGTAGCCCAGGCTCTCGAGCGCCTGCAGCGCCAACGTCATACTGTTTTCAGCCAGGGGCAAGGTGGCACCGCCCGTCAAAGCCGCATGGCCAGCCGACACCTCGACACCCAGCTGTTTGAGCTTATGCTTCATTTCCACCAGCAGTCGCTCGGCGGTCTTTTTACCCACACCCGGAATTTGGGTCAAGGCCTTGAGGTTTTCCTGCGACACGATGGCAACCAGCTCACTGACGGACCAGGTGGAGAGAATGGCCAGCCCCATCTTGGCACCGACGCCATTGATCTTCAGCAGCGTGCGGAAAACATCGCGCGTGGCCTGATCGGCAAAGCCATACAGCTGCATCTGGTCTTCGCGCACGATCATGTGGGTGTAGAACCGCTGTGCCGCAGCATCCAGCTGCACGGGGGTATTCATGGGCAGGTGCAGCTCGTAGCCCACCCCCTGCACATCCAGTAGCAGCACTGGCGGCTGCCAGCTAAGAACCTGTCCCGTGAGTGCACCAATCAAAAGCGCGCCCCCTTGTTGAGGATGGAAAGGTCAACGCCCAGTGCGGCCAGCCGCCCATGGCACAGGGCGCAAGCCAGCGCATCGGCTGCATCCTCCTGCGGCGTTTCCGACAGGCGCAGCAGCTGGCGCACCATGAACTGCACCTGCTCCTTGCGCGCATGGCCCTTACCGACGATGGCGCCTTTGATGCGCGTGGGCGTATATTCGTAAATGGGCAACTCGGCCAGCGCCGCCGCACACAGCACCACCCCGCGTGCTTGACCCAGCTTGATGGCCGCCACCGGATCCTTGTGCACGAACACCTTTTCCACCGCCACCTGATCCGGCGCATACTGCCTTACCAGCTCGCCAAAAGCTTCAAAAATGCGCTTGAGCCGTTGCGGTGCAGGAAACTTCTCGACACGAATCACGCCGCTGGCCACATACACCGGCTGCTGGCGCACCATTTCGATAATGCCAAAGCCGGTCTTGCGGGAGCCGGGATCAATGCCGAGAATGCGCAAGGGTTTCAGGCGATCTTCTCCATGACTTCATCAGGGATATCCACGTTGGAATAGACCCGCTGTACGTCGTCCAGATCTTCCAGTGCGTCGATCAGCGCCATTACCTTCTGCGCCTGCTCGGGATCGGTGATTTCCGCCTTCACATCCGCTTCCATGGAAATGTCCGCCTGCACCGGCTTGAACCCGGTTTCTTCCAGCGCGGTGAGCACATCCATGTAGTTTTCCGGTGTGGTGATGACATCCACACTGCCGTCATCGTTGACGACCACATCGTCTGCCCCGGCTTCAATGGCCGCTTCCATCAGCGCATCCTCACCCACACCGGGCTCAAAGGAGATCAGCCCCACGCGCTTGAACATGTAGGCCACGGAACCATCCGTACCCAGGTTGCCGCCCCGCTTGCTGAAAGCGTGACGCACTTCAGACACGGTGCGCTGACGATTGTCGGTGAGGCAGTCCACCATGATGGCCACGCCACCCGGGCCATAGCCCTCGTAGCGGATCTCTTCGTAGTTGTCCGCCTCGTCCTGACCGGCCCCGCGTGCAATGGCCTTTTCGATGGTGTCCTTTTTCATGTTGTTGCGCAGCGCCTTGTCCACGGCAGCGCGCAGACGCGGGTTATCCTCAATGACGGCCCCCCCCATCTTGGCAGCCACCACCAGTTCACGGATCAGCTTGGTAAAGATCTTGCCCCGCTTGGCGTCCTGTGCCGCCTTGCGGTGCTTGATATTGGCCCATTTACTGTGTCCAGCCATAATCGCTCCTATTTCACCAGACCCTGCTCACGGGAAAAGGCCAGCATCCGCTCGATGGGCTGCACGGCGCGCTCCCGCAATTCAGGGTCGATCACAATTTCCTGATCTTCCGTTTCCAAAACGCGCTTGAGATTGACCAGCGAGTTCATCGCCATCCACGGGCAGTGGGCGCAGCTGCTGCACTGACGCTCGCGGCTGCTTGTTGGCGCCACGATCAGCTCCTTGTCAGGCGCCACCTGCTGCATCTTGTAGAAGATGCCATAGTCGGTGGCCACGATAAACTGCCTGTCCGGCAGGGTACGCACTGCTTCGATCAGCACGCGGGTGGATCCCACCACATCCGCCAGGGCAATGACATTCTCCGGCGATTCCGGGTGCACCAGCACTTTCGCCTCGGGGTGCTCGGCCCTGAGCTTTTCCAGCTCATAGGCCATGAACTCGTCATGCACCACACAGTGCCCCTGCCAAACCAGCATGTCTACGCCGGTTTCCTTTTCGATCCAGTGGCCCAGGTGGCGATCCGGTGCCCAGATGATGCGCTCACCCTGCGCCTTTAGGTGGCGCACGATATGCAGCGCATTGCCGGAGGTCACCGTCCAGTCTGCCAGGGCCTTCACCTCTGCGCTGGTGTTGGCATAGACCACCACCGTATGATCAGGGTGTTCGTCGATAAAAGCCCTGAACGCATCCGGGGGACAGCTGAGGTCCAGTGAACAGGTGGCCTCCAGCGTGGGCATGAGTACCTTTTTCCCCGGGCTCAGCAGCTTGGCGGTCTCGCCCATGAAGCGTACGCCACACACCACGAGGATATCCGCATCGGATTTGGCGCCAAAGTTGGCCATTTCCAGCGAGTCGGCCACCACGCCGCCCGTCTCTTCCGCCAGGGCCTGCAGCTCGGCATCCACATAATAATGGGCCACCAGCTGGGCATTCTTTTCCTTCAGCAGCGCCTTGATATCACTTTTCAGCGCGGCTGTCTGCTCCGGCGACAGAATCGGCCCGGCCGGCGCCTGCTGTGCCAGCTGCTCAATGCGCTGCTGCAATGCCTGAGGAAGCCGGGTGGTATCAGTCATGATTACTTGACGGCCTCGCGGAAGCGCAGCCCCAGTTCGCGCAACTGCTCCGGCGCCACTTCACCTGGCGCCTCAGTGAGCAAACACGCCGCCGACTGGGTTTTGGGGAAGGCAATGACATCACGGATGGTGTCACACCCGGCCATGAGCATCACCAGACGGTCCAGACCGAAGGCCATGCCGGCATGGGGCGGTGCACCGTACTTAAGCGCCTGGAGGAAGAAGCCGAACTTCTCCTGCGCTTCCTCGTCGGAAATGCCCAGCAGCTTGAACACTTCCGCCTGCATGGCCGAATCGTGGATACGCACGGAACCGCCGCCCACTTCGATGCCGTTGATAACCAGATCGTAGGCACGGGACAACAGCTGGTGCTTTTCTTCCTGCTCCAGCGCCCTGAGTTCCTCGGTGGTCGCCTTGGGCTGGGTAAAGGGATGGTGAATCGCGGTTAGGCGTGCAGTCTTCTCGTCCTCTTCGAACATGGGGAAGTCCACGATCCATACCGGTGCCCACTCACCTTCCAGCATGCCCAGGTCCTCGCCCAGCTTGACGCGCAGCGCACCCAGAGACTCGTTGACCACCTTGGCCTTGTCCGCACCGAAGAAGACGATATCGCCATCCTGGGCACCGACCCGTTCCATAATTTCCATCACTTGATCGGGGAAAAACTTCACAATGGGCGACTGTAGCCCTTCAATGCCCCTGGACAGATCGTTAACCTTGATCCACGCCAACCCCTTGGCACCGTAAATGCCGACAAATTTGGTGTACTCGTCGATCTCCTTGCGCGTCAGCCTGGCACCGCCGGGCACCTTCAGCGCGGCCACGCGGCCTTTCGGATCCTTGGCCGGGCCGGCGAACACCTTGAAGTCGATATCCTGAAGCAGGTCAGCCACATCCATCAGCTCCAGCGGAATACGCAAGTCGGGGCGATCCACCCCATACTTGCGAATCGCTTCGGCGTAGGTCATGCGCGGAAAATCTTCGCTAAACTCGACGCCGATGCCTTCCTTGAAGATATGCTTCACCAGTCCCTCCATCAGCGCCATCACGCCCTCTTCGGTGAGGAAACTGGTTTCCAGATCCAGCTGGGTGAACTCAGGCTGGCGATCGGCACGCAAGTCCTCGTCACGGAAGCAGCGGGTAATCTGGAAGTAGCGATCGAAGCCGGACATCATCAGCAGCTGCTTGAACAGCTGTGGCGACTGCGGCAGGGCAAAGAACTTGTGCGGATGGGTGCGGCTGGGTACCAGATAGTCGCGCGCGCCTTCAGGGGTGGACTTGGTCAGCATGGGGGTTTCGATTTCCATGAAACCGTTGTCGTCCAGGTAGTTGCGCATGGCGCGGGTGACCTGATAGCGTAGCTTGAGATTGCGCTGCATGTCGTCCCGGCGCAGATCGATGTAGCGGTACTTCAGGCGCACATCCTCGCCCACCTTCTCGTCCAGCTGGAATGGAATGGGCTCTGCCATGCTCAGCACCTGCAGGTCCTTGGCGAGGATTTCGATCTGGCCGGTAGGCAGGTTGGGGTTAGTGGTCCCTTCCGGGCGGGCGCGCACACGGCCGGTCACCTGAATGACGCACTCGGCCCGCAGGCGTTCGGCGGCAGCAAACGCCTGCGGTGTATCCGGGTCCACCACCACCTGCACCAGACCGCTGCTGTCGCGCAGGTCGATAAAGATCACCCCGCCATGGTCGCGACGGCGGTGCACCCAGCCGGAAACGGTGACCGTTTCATCCATCAGGTTTTCAGTCACTGTGCCGCAGTAGTGGCTGCGGTAGGCGTGTTCTGTCGTATTGCTCATGGGTTCTCCGATTTTTTATGTTCTGTGTCAACGTCATGGGAGTCATTCTGATGCGCTTCAGCCGGGCGCCCTTGTGCGTCACATTCAACGGGGGGCACCACCACCCCGCCGGAAATCACCATCTTCAGTGCCTCATCCACACCCATCTCCAGCTCGATGATGTCAGAGCGGTCGGCAATGATGAAAAAACCGGACGTAGGGTTGGGCGTCGTCGGCACAAACAGGTTGACGACCTCGTCCACTCCAGTCTTGCACTGGGCTTCCCCGCGAGTGGTGCTGGTCTGAAACCCCAGCGTCCACAGCCCGCGACGGGGATACTCCACCAGAAAGACTTTCTGAAAGCTCTGATCACCGGTCCCCAGCACCGCTTCGGTCAACTGCTTGACCGCAGAATAGATGCCCCGCACCAAGGGAATACGCTCAAGAAAGGTTTCCCACAGACGCATGAGGCGGTTGCCGAGAAAATTGGCCACCAGCATGCCTGTCACCAGAATCAGCGTCAGCGAGACGATAATGCCAAAGCCGGGAATCTTGAAACCGAGCCAGTATTCCGGCCGCCAGTGTTGCGGCAGCAAAAGCAGGCTCTTGTCGAACAGATTGACCAGGAAGATGAGGGCGGCGATGGTGACACCAAGCGGCAGCCACACCAGCAGGCCGGCGATCAGATAGCGTTTCAGCACGGACAGCATGCGCACCCTCTTGAGCGTTGCGGTTTCAGAAAACGCATATTATACGAGACCGCCCCGCCATGATGTGGGCAAGCACACTGAATGAGCGGCTCAACCGCCCTTGCGCATGGCCTGCTGGACCGCCTCCAGTTCGGGCACGGAAAAGCCTTCTTCAATGGCGCGTTGCTTGCAGTAATCCACTGCAAAATTGAGTAGCTCGACCACCGCATTGTTGCGGAACTTGTGCTTCTGGCGCACATGAGAGAAGGGACGTGTCAACGGCGGGTTGAGCGGAATGGCCTTGAGCGTGCCCAGCTTGAGCTCCTTGCGCAGTGTCGTACGCGAGACGATGGCAATGCCCACACCGGCTTCGATGGCCATCTTGATGGCCTCGGGGCTGCCCAGCTCGAGCACCACGTCCAGATCGCTGTAGCTCATCCCCTGCTCCTTGAGGTACTGATCGATCACCGCACGGGTACCTGAGCCCTCTTCACGGGTAATGTACTCGTAGCGACGGATCTCCTCCACGGAGACCTCCTTGCGGGAAACCAGCGGATGATCTGGCGGCACGGCCAACACCATTTCGTCGATGCGGCACACCTCCACTTCCAGATTCTTGTTGTATACCGGCGCCTCCACCAGCCCCAGGTCAACCAGGTTGTTTTCCACCATGGTGACGATGGCGTCGGTATTGCCTACCTGCAGGCGGATATTTACTTCCGGGAACTGCTGCTTGAAGGCACCCAGCAGGCACGGCAGCATGTATTCGGCAATGGTAGTGGAAGCCCCGATCAGCAACGAACCGGACACCTCGCCGGTAATTTCCAGCACCTCGTTGTACATGCGCTCATAGAGCTCGAGGATGTTTTCGGCGTAGCCATAAACGATCTTGCCCGCTTCGGTCAAGGAAATCTTGTTGTGCGTGCGGTCAAACAGGCGGGTGTTGAACTGCTCTTCCAGCTGCTTGACCTGAAAGGTTACCGCCGGCTGCGTCATGTGCAGCGTTTCAGCCGCCTTGGTAAAGCTCAATACCTTGGCAACCGTGTAAAAGACCTGCAGGCGGCGATCCACTATGGCCATTGAGGGCCTCCCTTTGCCGAACGTTTCAATTTAATTTTTTGATTGCCCCATGAGCAAAAATCATAACGGCTAATCCTAATCGAGACTGTCATATTTTTGCAATACTTCAGGAACTCTTCTTTTCCTCAATCAGCTGGTGAAGACGACTCACGGCGCTTTCCACCCGCTTGATGTCCGCACCCAGTCTTTCCACTTCACGCCGGCCGCCCTCATCTCCCAGCCTTTCCAGCATGCTCGCCTGATTACGCGCCAGCACCTCAATATCCTGCGCCAACCGCTCCACGCTTTTTTCCAACTGCTCGGCACTGCGCACCTCGATGGTTTCAAGCCGCTGCAACAGCGCATCCACATGGCGGGCCAGGGCCCGCTCCTGCGCAATCACGCGCTCGTTGGTATCCCGCACGGTATGCAGAATCTCTTCCTCAATACGGGACTGCTCTTCGCCCACCAGAAAGGCGGAGATGTTCGCCGTCACCAGCGAGAACAGTAAGACGCCGATCAGGAGCATGGCGCCGCCGAACAGGCGTCCATGTTCCGTTTCAGGTACCACATCGCCATAGCCGACCGTAGTCACCGTCACCAGTGCCCACCAGATGCCGTCACCGATGGTACGATGCTCAAGATGGGCAAACAGCGCTCCGGCAAACACCACCAGCAACGCGGCCAAGCCCAGCACCTGACCGAAGCGGTTACGGCGCAGAATTTCCAGCGCCGTACCAAAGAAGTGAACCGTAAAGCGGAAGATCAGTGCCAGACGCAGCGACTGGAAAATGATGGCATAGGCTTCCCACCACGGCAGCAGCGGAAAGGCCAGAAACACAATCAGGGCATTCATCCAGTTAAAACGTACATAGCGCCACTTGTCGTCCACGAGGTAAAGGGAACCGATGAATTCCACCGCAAAGACCAACCAGATAAGAACATCAATGAAGCGGAACTCGGCCTGAACACCGAAAATCTGCGCAAATACCTGAAAGAACACCAGCGCCAATGCAATCAGCACGGCCGTTTCCATCAGCTCGCCAAAGCGGCGGGCACGCGCATTCTCGCTGGCGGGCACACCGCCCACGCCCAGTACCGCGCGCATGTTGATGTTGATGCTTTTTTTCAACTTCTGAATGGGCATTTCAATAGCTTCCCGGTCGTGCATCCAGCGCAAGACGCGTCAGGGTCTGCGTCGCCGGCCGCAGACGCCCGGCCAACATGACCAGCTGCCGCAGCGGCCGCTTCCACGGCAGGTCGTGGGCAAACAGCCACTCAAAACCATCCATGGCGCGCTGCACCGCCAGATTATCCATATAGCGGCGGCGCTGATAACGGCTAAGCACAGCCGGCACCCAGAAGGGGGCCTTGGCTTCAAAAGCCGTCAGCACCTCTTCACACAGCACCTGTGCATCCAGAAAGCCCAGATTTACACCCTGCCCCGCCTGCGGGTGGATGGTATGTGCGGCATCGCCCACCAGCACTACCCGCTCGGCATGGTAGCGCTGGGCATGCCTCCGCACCAGCGGAAAGCCGGCACGCTCACCGACCCAATCAATCCGCCCCAAACGCCCGCCGCTGGCCTCGGTCAGCGCTTCTGCAAACGCCTCATCATCCAGAGACAGCACCCAGTCGAGCTTGTGCTGCGGCAAATACCACGCCAACGAGGAAAGGTTGTCCTGCATAGCCAGAAACGCCACTGGTCCCTCTGCGGTATAACGCTGCCAGCAGGCGTCCTGATGAGGCCGCTCGGTGCGCACACAGCCGACAATAGCGGCCTCGCCATACTCGTGCGCATCCAGAGGGATGTTGGCCAGCTGGCGCACGCGGGAAAAGGCACCATCTGCACCCACCAGCAGCTGCGCGTGCAAAACGTCTCCGCCCTCCAGCACCACATGCACGCCGCTGGCTTCCGTTTCAAATCCCTCGATACTGTCAAAGCAAGCAGTCACATTGGCATGATCGGTCATACGCGCCCACAGCGCGGCCTGAATCAGACGGTTCGGCAGTACATGTCCCAAATTGTCCTCGCCCACCGAGGCAGCATCAAACACTACCTCACCGTCCACATCATCCGCCCACACATGCATGGCACGAAAGGGGTGTGCACCCTGCGCCAGCAGCGCCTTCCACACGCCCAGCTGCTCAAGCCATTGTTCCGAGGCGTGTGTCAACGCGCTCACACGCACTTCACAGGGGGCCACATCCTCAATTGCCGGTGGGGGTTCGCGCTCCACCACAGCCACCTGCATACCAGCTTCGGCCAGGCGCAGCGCCACTGATGCACCCACCATGCCCCCGCCAACAATTACGGTATCCACGATTCGACTCATGACTCCAGCCCCATGGAAAAGCGCGCCAGACGCCGCTTCAGACCCGGCATCAGCTGCGTCGCCACCAACCCCGCGCCACGTAGATGGCCGGCACCGGGCAAGCGGCATTGAAAAATAGTCACCAGAGAATCCGTCATGCGCATCACTGCCTGATGATCCGCCTGCCGTTTTGTCTCGTAAGCCTGCGCCCACACCGCGGTGCCCCAGGCGTCCCGCTGCTGCAACGCATCCAGATAGTCGGCTACATCGCGCAAGCCCAGATTGAGCCCCTGGGCCGCCACCGGATGCTGGGTATGCGAGGCATTGCCCAGCAGCGCCACCCGCCCTTCCGCCACCCGCGGCACATAGACCTCCTTCAAGGGGTAGGCCAGGCGCGGACCGACTTCGTCGAAACCGCCCAAGCGCGGCCCGATTCGTGCAGCGAAAGCCTCCAGCCAGTCACGGTCATCCAACGCCATCACTGCATCCAGCTGTTCATCAGGGCAGACATACACCGCCTTGTGGTGGTGGGTACGGTGCGGCAGCAGCGCCACCGGTCCGTCGGGGGTAAAGCGTTCATACGACCAGCCATGGTGGGGCTGACGGGTCTTCACCTGCGCCAGCACCGCATGGGCACCATAATCCTTTTCCTGCAGTGGCCAGCCCATGGCTTCGCGAACGCGGGAGTGGGTGCCATCCGCGCCCGCCAGCAGTACGCTCTCAATGGACGTCCCGTCCTGCAGCTGCACCCCCACGCGCGTCTCCTCAAGCGCCACATCCACGACCTGCGCCGGGCGCAGCACCTGCACACCGGCGCGTTCGGCTTCTGCCCACAGGACACGGCCCAGATCGACGCCCAGCACACTGTAGCCCAGTGCCGGCACACCCATCTCCTCGGCGTGCATCAGTGTCAGGCCAAAGTGCCCCTGCTGGGAAACATGCACATGGCGAATCGGCGTGGCCAACGGCGCCAGCTCGTCCCAGATACCAATGCGTTCCAGCAACTGCTGGCTGGCCAGATTGAGTGCCAGCATGCGCCCATCAAACGAGGTGCCCTCGGATTGGGCCGGGGCACTGCGTTCCACCAGCAGGGTTTTTACCCCTTGCCGCCGGGCACCAATGGCCAGCGCCAGCCCAACGGGGCCGCCGCCAACCACAATCAGATCGGCTGAGCGGGCTAACTCATCCATGCCTCAATCTCCTCCGGCGTGCGCGGCAGGCCATGCGTGAGGATTTCGTAGCCCTCGGCGATGACGCGCACATCGTCCTCAATGCGGATGCCGATGCCGCGCCAGTGCGCCTCGACGGTGTCATCATCCGGTGCCACATACAGTCCCGGCTCCACCGTCAGCACCATATTCTCTTCCAGAGGGCGCCAGGCGCCGTTGAGACGGTAGGCACCCACATCGTGCACATCCAGCCCCAGCCAGTGGCCGGTCTTGTGCATGTAGAAGCGGGTATAGGCCTTTTCTTCGATCAGCGTATCCACCTCGCCCTGCAGCAGGCCCAGATCCACCAACCCTTCTGTCAGCACACGCACAGCCGCCTGGTGATGACGGTCATAGGGGATGCCGGGGCGTACCTGCGCCAGCGCCGCATGTTGGGCCGCCAATACCACTTCGTAGAGCGCCTTCTGCTCGGCACTGAAGCGGCCGCTGGCGGGGAAGGTGGTGGTAATGTCGCCCGCATAGAATGCCTTTTCCGCGCCCGCATCCACCAGCAGCAGTGCGTTGCGATCGAGTGGCGCACCGTTTTCGGTATAGTGAAGCACACAGGCATTGGCACCGGATGCCACGATGGGGTTGAACGACAGGTCATCCCCTCCCGCCTCGTAGAAGGCACACTCCAGCGCCCGCTGCACCTCACGTTCCGTCTGCACGCGAGGAGCCGCCTGCATGGCGGCGAGGTGCCCCTTGACGCTGATCTGCGCCGCTTCGCGCAAATGCGCCAGCTCCCAGGGCTGCTTGATGAGGCGCTGTTCATGCAGAATGCGATCCAGATCCTGCAGTGCCTGTGGTGGCTCGACGCCTTCGCGAATGTGCTTTTTCAGGCCCGCAAAGACCGGCTGCAGCACCGGCCACCAGTAAGCGCTGTCGCTGAAACTGACATGCACCTGCTGTACGCCCTTGAGCAGCTCAACCAGTTGCGCATCCCACTCTTCGCCGCTGTACGCGGCATCCACGCCCAGCACGTCCGGAGCACGCTCTACGCCCAGGCGGCGGCCGGTCCAGATTTCGGCCTTTTCGTCGCGGGGGCGCACAAATGCCACGCTGTGCGTGCTGCCGTCCTCGGCATGAATCAGCAGCAACGTGCTGTCCGGTTCGCTAAACCCGGTCAAATAGTAAAAATCGCTGTGCACGCGGAAAGGATAGTCCACGTCCCGGTTGCGAAACTGCTCCCGCCCTGAAAACACCAGCGCGGCACTGGCGGGTGGCAGTGCCTCAAGCAGCCGTGCACGGTTGGCCTTGAAAGGGGTTATGTCCATTTACTGCACAGTCTTGTGTGTGGGTTCGGGAATGGTGTCCAGCTCAATGGGCTTGCGCTCGGCCGGATGCAGGTTTTCATACACGGCAATGGCACCGATGCGGATAAACTCGATGATCTCTTCCAGCTGGGCATTCATCTGTTCGTCTTCAACATCCTTCAGCGCTTCACTGTCGATGTCGGCCACATCCTGCAACGTCTCCAGGTACTCCTTTACCTCTTCACCCAACTTCGCGCGACCCGGATGGGTCAGACCAAAGCCATAGAGAAACCCTTCGCACCACTGGCCCACGGCACGGGCGCGTTCGATCAGGGGGCGCGCTTCGTCCGGCAGACACAATTCAAGACTGAAATCGCTGCTGGTGAGTCCTTTCAGAGTCTCATCATAGAGCACATAAAGGGTCTGCAACGCCTTCTCCTTCACCGATTCGGCGCCGATCTCCTGCAACAGCCCCTTGATGAAATCGCCCACCTCCAGCTTCTCAGCCCCGCACAACTCACCTGTGAGCATGCCGTGCAGAAAGGCCGGCGACTCCAGCTCGGGCCATTCGCGCACAATGCGCTCCACCGTTGGACAAATTTCTTTCATACCGGACCTCTGTTTCTTTTATCATCAAATCTTACACCATCGCTGCACAGGACTCATGCCCATGAGCCAGAAAACGCTGGATATCATTCTCAACAACCACACCTTCCGCGTGCCGGTCGCACCCGAGGACGAAGCACGCCTCATCGAAGCGGCCACGCTGGTGGACAGAAAGCTTCAGGAAGCCCCGGGGCGCACCGGGGAACTGCGCGCACTGACGGTGGCACTGAACCTGGCCTATGACCTGCTGCTGGTCAAGGAACGCAGCCGCGCCACCACACGGCAGGTGGACAAGACCCTGGAACAGGTCATGCAACAGCTTTCCATGTCGCTGGATGTACCGGACACGCCGGAAAGGCGCAGCGATAGCGCTTGAACGCCCTTCCAAAGGGTCTATAATGAAAGTGCAGATCGGTTCGTCCGAGTGCCCCTGTGCCGATGATCGATGATCTAGGGGTCAGAGGCATGGGTGGTGAGCCGCCCGCTTTCGTCCGGGCAGCCTAAGCCCATGTTCGAGACCGCCACCTGAACCTATGGGTTCAGGGACCAAGGGCGACCGATCTGCCCCCTTTCCTGCCCCATGAGTCCTGTCGTGAATGCATCTAACCTGCGCACATTGCGCCAGACCCTGCGCAAGCAGCGCAACATGCTCTCCTCCAAACAGCGTCTCGAAGCTGCAAACCGTGCGACCCATCATCTGTTGCGTGCGCCCTGGCTGCAACGCAAGGCGCATGTAGGCGTTTTTCTCTCCAGCGATGGTGAGCTACCCACCGAACCGCTGATTGCGGCACTGCATGCCCGCGGCCATCAACTCTATCTGCCCGTGTTGGCGCAGCCGCTCCCCCATCCCATGCTGTTTGCGCACTGGACACCAGATGAACCGCTCAAGCCCAACCGTTACGGCATTCTCGAGCCCATCAACCGCCAGTATCGCCACGGGTGTCAACTGGATGTGGTCATCACCCCACTGGTAGCCTTCGATGCCCAGGGGCAACGTCTGGGCATGGGAGGCGGCTACTACGACCGCACCTTTGCATGCCGAAAAATTGGCACGCGAAAAAAGTCGGGGACCCCCCTCCTGATAGGGTGGGCCTACGCCTTTCAGCAGGTGGGTGCACTGCCGGCGCAGCCGTGGGATGTGTCACTGAATGGTGTGATAACGGAAAACGGCGTGCAACGCTTTACGCACAAAAACTGAACCATTCCACACCGCATTGCGCACGTCTCATGCCAGGTCAATCACCACATGGTTTTCCGGAATGGCTCGCGGCATGCCGGGCCGCACTCTTTCAGGTTCAAGCCGAGGCGATCACACTATCACGGAGGGTCTGGTCAGACACAGCCTGGCAATAAAGGATGCAGCAGCAGGCAGAGCAAGAGGAGGAATAACCCGCCTTTCCGACGGATTGGATCTACACGCCACCCTTCTCAATGCAGCGCACTGGATCTGCTCTGCTCTTGCGGCCACGGCTTTCTACTGTGGAATCCGCCAAGCCAATCAGTCGGTCGGGCACAGGAACAGCTGATAGCCGAGGTTGTTCTGTTCATTAACGAACGGGTAGCCCAGGCTTTCCAGATACATCTCGAAATCCTGTCGCTGTTCAGGCGGCACCTGCACACCCACCAACACACGCCCATAGGCAGCACCGTGATTGCGGTAGTGGAACAGACTGATGTTCCACTCCTCGCTCATGTGGCTGAGAAATTGCAGCAGCGCGCCGGGCCGCTCCGGAAACTCGAAGCGATAGACCACCTCGTTCTTCACCCCGTGGGCATGGCCGCCCACCATGTGGCGCAGGTGCAGCTTGGCCAGCTCGTTGTCGGACATGTCCACCACGGGATAGTCGTGGGCACGCAGCTGTTCGATAATCTCTTCCTTCTCGCTTTCGCCCTGCTCGGTGCGCACCCCGACGAACACAACTGCCTGCTTGGGATCCGCATAGCGGTAATTGAATTCCGTGATCATGCGTCGTGGTCCCAGCAGTTCGCAGAAGCGCTTGAAGCTGCCCGGGCGCTCATCGATGGTGACGGCAAAAATCGCCTCTTTCTTCTCGCCCAGCTCGGTGCGTTCGGAAATATGGCGCAGGCGGTCGAAGTTCATGTTGGCACCACTGACAATGGCGGACAGCTGCATACCCTGGCGCGCTTCGTCCTGCTGCAGCCACTTTTTCAATCCGGCCAGCGCCAGCGCGCCCGCCGGCTCGGCGATGGCGCGGGTGTCTTCAAAAATATCCTTGATGGCCGCACAAATCTCATCGGTATTGACGGTCACCATCTCGTCCACACACTGCTGCGCGAACTGAAACGGCAGCTCACCCACCTGCGCCACCGCCACACCATCGGCGAACAGCCCCACCTGATCCAGTACCACGCGCTCACCTGCCTTGAGCGCTTCGGTCAGGCAGGCCGCATCCTCCGGCTCCACACCAATAATGCGTGTATTGGGACAGACCTGCTTGAATACGGCCGCCACACCGGCAATGAGCCCACCGCCGCCCACCGGAATAAACACCGCATCCAGTGGACTGCGCTTCTGACGCAGCATTTCCAGACCAATTGTGCCCTGCCCGGCGATCACATCCAGATCGTCATAGGGATGAATAAAGGTATAACCATTGTCTTCAGCCAGCTGGCGCGCATGGGCTGCAGCCTCATCATAGGTATCGCCCGCCAACACCACATTACCCCCCATGCGTCGCACCGCATTCACCTTGATCGGTGGCGTGGTGCGCGGCATGACGATCACCGCATCAATGCCCATGCGGCTCGCGGCCAGTGCCACCCCCTGCGCATGGTTGCCAGCAGAGGCGGCGATGACCCCCGCCTCCTTCTGCGCTTCGGTCAGGTGCACCATCTTGTTGTAGGCGCCGCGCAGCTTGAAGGAGAACACCGGCTGCAGGTCTTCACGCTTCAGCCAGACGTCATTCTTGAGCCGACGGCTCAATAGCGGCGCCTTTTCAAACGGCGTTTCCGTGGCCACATCGTAAACCGGCACGGAGAGCACGCGACGCAGCAATTCCTGAGGCATGGGGGTATCGTCCAGGTTAAGTCAATTGACCCGCATTTTAACGCGTGCGTAAGGGTTTCGTAACAATTCAGCCAGTTTTTCAAGGGTTGCGTCAGGGTTCCATTTCGGCTTTTGCCTAAGATATGCGAAACATCATCTACAAGGAGCACAACCATGTACCGCAAGACCCTCATTGCTGCCGCACTAACCGCCGCCCTGCCCCTTCACGCAGAAACCCTCGCCCCCATCCAGGTGGAAGATACGGCCACAGCCGAAACACTGCCTGCCGAACTGCTAACCGACAGCGCCAGGGGTGAAACGGGCGATCTGCTGCGACAGCTGCCCGGTGTGGAGGGCAGCCGCATGGGTGGCCACGGCATTGACCCGGTGGTGCATGGTCAAAAGGCGAGCCGCGTGCGCGTGAGCCTTGATGGGGCCGAAATCGCTTCCGGCTGCCCCAACCGCATGGACCCGGCCACCAGCTACATGGATCTGGAAAGCAGCGATACCGTTACTGCGCTGCTGGGCATCACCACCTTGACCCGCCCCGTGGACAACGCCAGCGGCGGCACGCTGCTGCTTGAACGCAAGCTCGACTGGACGCCCGGCATCCATGGTCGCGCAAGTGTAAAAAAATCCCATTTAATTCAGGACAGTGAGGCTGTCAATGTCAATGCGGCTGGTGATCGCGCGACACTGCGTGTCTTTGGCAACCACACCCAGGCGAACAACTACACGGATGGCAACGGTGACACCGTCAAGGCCGAATACGAAAGCAAAGCCTTCGGTGCCAAGGCAGGCGTGCGCATCGGTTCCGGTGTCGCCACCGTCAGCGCCGAACGCAGCCGCATCGAGGATGCGCTTTATCCCGGTGCCAAGATGGACTCTCCCTACTCCGAAGCCAACCGTCTCAGCGCAGGCTATGCCTGGAACGGTGGCAAGGTCGAGCTGTACCACACCAGCGTCGATCATCTGATGGACAACTACTCCCTGCGTACTGCTAACCCAATGATGAAGCGGCGCACGCCAACCAACACCGATACCACCGGCGGCATCCTGACCCTGCACAGCCAGTTCGGGCCTGCCCAGCTCACCTATGGCGTGGACGCCCGTTACGAAAAGAAAAACGCCACCTTTGAAAATGCCGCCAACGGTGCAGCGCTGTCGCTCATGTGGCCGGATACCCGCTACGAACGCCGCAGTGCCTTTGCGGAAATGACGCACCCCTTCTCTGCCGGCACGCTCAAGCTCGGCGCCCGCGTGGATCAGATCCACACCGATGCCAAGGATGCAGATAGGGCCGTGGCCAGCGGAACGCCTCGCTCACTCTATCAAAGCACCTATGGCACCACCCCCGACATCAAGCACGACGACATCCACACCAACCTGCTGGCAGGCTGGAAGCACCGCCTGGGCAGCTGGACCAGTCAGTGGACCCTTTCGAGCACCTGGCGCACCCCCGATGCCACCGAGCGCTATATGGCCAAAAGCGCCGCTGCCAAATCATGGGTGGGGAACCCGAACCTGAAGGCGGAAAACCACCGTCAGATTCAGTGGGATCTGTCCGGCAGGGCGCTGGCCGCCTTGTGGCAGGCACACCTGTGGGCTGACTGGGTGGACGACTATATCCTCAAGGACAGGGCAGTGAACCAGGCCAGCGTGGCTGCAAATGATGGCCGCGTTATTTATGTCAATAAAAATGCTCAGCTGCGCGGGGCCACGCTGACCGGCGACTGGGCCCTGGACAGCCGCACCGACCTGACTGTCAGCGCCACCTATACCTACGGCTACAATGACAGCGACCACCGCAATCTGGCCGGTATCGCCCCGTGGCACGGCTTTGCGGAGCTCTCCCGCGAGCAGGGAGCGTGGCGCTATGGTGCTCGGATCAACTGGGCTACAGACAAGTCGGATATCGATCCGCTTTCGCCGGATGAAACCGGCAAGACGCCCGGCTGGGCCACCCTCGACCTCTATGCCGACTGGCGCATCAACCGCACCTGGGCGCTGGCCGCAGGCGTGGACAATGTGTTCGATCACGCCTATGCCGACTATCTGAACCGCAAGATGGATCCCACCCAGGGCACCAGCTATCAGGTGAACGAACCCGGCCGTAGCGTATGGGCTAAAATCAGCGCCAGATTCTAAGGGATTTCGCCATGCGCAAAAGTGTCTGGGCCATTCTTGTCGTGCTGCTGGCGGCAGTAGCTGCCGGCTACTTTGCCTGGCAGCGTGGCCACAGCGAAGGTCATGCCGTGCTGTCTGGTCCGCCCCCCGGCGGCGACTTCACCCTGCAGAGCGCCAATGGCCCGGTGAGTCTGCACGACTTTAAGGGCAAGATCGTGCTGCTCTATTTTGGCTACACCTTCTGCCCGGACATCTGCCCCACGAACCTGGGCAACCTGTCCGTGGCATGGCGCAATCTGCCGCCTGAAATCCGCGACAAGACCCAGATCATTTTTGTCTCCGTTGATCCCGAGCGGGATACGCCGGAGCGCCTGAAAGCCTACACGGACTTTTTCAATGCGCACATTATCGGCCTGACCGGCGATCCCAAAACGCTGAAAGAGATCGCTCATCGCTATGGTGCCGTGTACAGGAAGGTACCGGTCAAGGAAGCCTCCATTGGCTATCTGGTGGATCACTCCGCCTTTACCTACTTGATCGATCCCGATGGCAAGCTGGTCACGCAACTGCCCCATGGCACCTCACCGAAAGCCTTCCAGCAGGCCGTTACCGACCTGTATAACAAGACCCTGAAAGGAGCCACACCATGAACCTGAAGACCCTGTTTGGCGCCAGCATGCTGGCCACTGCCTCTCTGTTCGCGCAAGTACACGCCGCCGATGCAGATCATGTGAAGGTCATCAATCCCTATGCCCGCGCTGTTCCACCCACAGCAGCGGCCAGTGCCGCCTTTATGGTGTTGAAAAACACCAGCGACCATGACACCGCGCTGGTGGGTGCCGATTCGGACGTCGCCAGGGTGACCGAACTGCACACGCACATTCACAAGAACGGCATGATGATGATGCGCCCGGTAGAAAAGATTGACCTGCCGGCTCACAAGGCCACCCCCCTGCAGCCCGGTGGCTACCACATCATGCTCATCAACCTGAAGCATCCGCTCAAGCCGGGTGACACCGTTCACCTGACACTAACATTCAAGGACGGCAGCACCAAGCAGGTGACAGCACCGGTGAAAATGATTCACGCCGGCATGGGCATGAAAATGTATCACCACTAAGGCGCAAAAGCCCTAATGGACAAGGGGGTCCCCGACTTTTTCGGCGCCCCCTTTTTTTGCACACTGCAAAAACGTGGCGAAAAGGCCGCTCAGACGGCAAATTGGCGACGGAAACGCCACGCGCCGAAGGAAAACAGCACCAAACCGATGGCAGCCAGCGCCAGCAGGTGGGTTTTCAGTTCAGCCAGGGTCGCCGCCTTGAATAGGATGCTGTTGCCGATAATATTGAAGTGATACAGCGGTGTAAACGCCATCAGAGCCCGCTCCCAGGCGGGCATGGCCTCTGGCGGCGTCCACGCCCCGCTTAGCAGCAGCATGGGCAGAATCAGCATGAAGGTAAGCAGCATCACCTGCCCCAGATTGCGCGCCAGCGTGGCAATAAACAATCCCACCCCACAGATGCTGAAGGCATACAGTGCCACGCTGGCGTAAAACAGCCCCAGATCGCCCCGTAGCGGCGCGCCGATCAGCGGCACGATCACACAGAACAGGCTGATGGTCACCCCGAGCAGAATCACCAGAATGACGGCGAATATCTTGGCGAGCATGATCTGCGTCGTATCCAGCGGCGTCACCAGCAGCTGCTCAATGGTACCGCGCTCCTTTTCGCGCACCGCCAGCGCAGCCGGCAGCAGCATGCCCAGCACGGTGATCACCATGAACAGCTCCGTCACCGACATGAACCAGCTGTCCTCGTTGTTTTCGTTGAAGCGCAGGCGCACGCGGTTGTCCACCTGGGGCACCGGCAATGGCTGCGCGGCACTGCGGTGCAGTTTTTCCAGCATCTGCTCGGTGTTGTAACGTGCATGAATCTGCTGGGTATAGCTGGCCATCAGGCTCCCCAGGGTGACATTGCTCCCATCCATGAAAACCTGAATGGCCACCGGCTGTCCACGCCACAGGGCTTCGTCCAGCCGCGGCGGCAGATCCACCACCTGCATCAGTTTGCCGGAATCCAGCAGCGCCTGCCCCGTCTGCATGTCTAAGACCGATCCCTGCACATCGAACCATGGGCGGTGAAACGCCGCCAGCCACTCGCGCGCCGGGGCACTGCTCTCTTCCATGACCACACCCATGGGCGCCTTGTTGAGTTCCAGGCGAATGCCGGTGCCGGCGATATAGATCTCGGCGGTAAAGAACCAGATTATCGCCAGCAGCAGAAAGGGGTCGCGATAGAGCGTGCGCAGCTCCTTGAACCACAGTGCCGCCAGCTGACGCCACCACATTATCGCTTCACCCGCTTGTGAAACAGAACCCACGCCAGCGTCAGAACCACCACGGCGTAAAGCCCGATCAGGGCCACCTGCGGCCAGAGAAAGTCCCAGCCCTGTCCTTTCAGAAACACGCCCCATACCACCTCAAGATCGTGCATGGCGGGAAACAGATGCGCTTCGCGCTGCGCTTCGGGGCTCATGGCGCTGATGGGCATCATCAGACCGGAGAACATGAACCCTGGGATCATGGTGCCCAGCATGGTAATCAGCGCGGCCGCCGCCTGACTGCGCACCAGCACGGAGACCAGCAGGCCAATCCCGCCGGCCGCGAAAATGTACAGCAGGCTGGCTACCGCATACACACTCGCGCTGCCCTTGAAGGGCGCTCCATACACCCACAGGGCCATGGCGGTGAGCACCAGCAGGTTAATCGCGGAGATGGCCACATAAGGCAACAGCTTGCCGATGAGAAAATCCACACGGCGCACGTTGGAGGCGTAGAAATTGAAGATGGAACCGCTCTCCTTTTCGCGCACCACACCCAGCGCGGTCAGCAGGGCTGGCGCCATGAGCATGATCAGCATGATCAAACCCGGCGCAATGGACCACTCACTCTTGAGTGCCTGATTGTAAAGGTAGCGCACCTCAAGCTTCACCGGGCTCAGCTGCTGCTGAACCCGCTGCGGCGGCAGCCCCTCACGCCGTACCAGCCAGTCCTGAATACGATCCTGATTGAAGCGCGCCGTAATCGCCTGCACATAGCCGCTGGCAACGCGGGCATGGTAGGTAAACTGGCCGTCGATCAGCGTCTGCACCGGTGCCGTCAGACCACGGGACAACCGCTCGGAAAAATGTGGCGGCACGATGAGCACAAAGCGCACATCGCCGCGCTTGAGCGCCTGCTCCACGGCCTGATCGCCCGTCAGTTCACCACGATAGTCAAAATACTCGCTCAGGCGAAAGCGATCCACGAAATCGCGGCTCAGTGGCCCCTTGTCCTGATTCCACACCGCCATGGGCACATGGCGTACCTCCAGCACCAGTCCATGACCCAGCACGACCATCATCAGAACGGGCACCAGAAAGGCCAGCGCCAGATAAATGCGATCGCGCAGAATCTCGCGGGACTCCTTCAGCGCCAAGGCGCGAATATGGCGCAGGTTCATGCTGTTCCCTCGATCATGCTCACGAACACCTCTTCCATGGTGGGTTCCACGCGTTCAATGGCACTGATCACACACCCCGCCTCGTCCAATTGGGCCTTGAGCCGACCAAGGGATGCGTCATCCCCGGCCACAAACACGTGCACCTCGCGCCCCTGCGCGAACGCCAGCCAGCCCCGTTGCCGCAATGTCGCCAGCGCCCGAGCGGTATCGTCCACACGCAGGGCATATACCTCTCCGAAGCGGCTGCGCACCGTACTGCGCAACTGCCGGGGCGAACCGCTGGCCACCACCCTGCCCTGGCGCATCAGGGCCAGATTGTGGCAATTTTCCGCTTCGTTCATGGCATGGGTCGTGACCAGCAGTGCGACACCCTCTTTGCGCACCAGCGTGTGCAGCAGCCCCCAGAACTGCTGCCGCCCCAAAGGATCGACGCCGGACGTGGGCTCATCCAGAAACAGCACTTCCGGCTCATGCAGGATAGCTGCAAGCAGTGCCAGCCGCTGACGTTTTCCCAGTGGCAGGCGGCCTGCCGCCTCGTTTTTATCCGTTACCAGGCCTGTCCAGTCCAGCCCCCATTCGATGCGCTGCTGCAGTTGTCTGCGGCGCAAACCATAAATGCGTCCAAACAACCGGAGATTTTCCAGCACGGAGAGCTGCGGATAGAGGGAAAACTGCTGCGACATGTAGCCGATGCGCTGGCGGACCTGCCGGGCGGCCTTGCCCAGTGGCTGACCGGCCACCTCCCCGCTGCCTGCGGTAGGCAGCAGAATCCCCGTCAACATGCGAATCAGCGTACTTTTGCCAGCCCCATTGGCGCCCAGCAGACCAAAGATTTCTCCAGCGCGGACCTGCAGAGAGACATGATCCACGGCGGTAAAGTCGCCAAAGCGACGCACCAGCCCATCGGCCCGTATTTCCACTGGAGCCGACGCCGGCGGTGGGGGTGCCCAGTCAAAGGTCAGGTCATGGGGCGCGCCGACCGCTGCCATGAACAGGTCCTCCAGTGTGGGCGGTGTCTCTCGTACGGGCGGACTGTCCAGCTTCTGCACCAGCGCCTCCCGTTGTGTCTGTGGCAGCCAGGCACGCAGTTGACCGGCTTCCATACGCAAACGCATGGCAGAAAAATCCTGCAAACAAGGACGCAACGTATCCCGTGCTGCGGCCGAGAACCAGAGCACCGTCGCCGCCTGACCGGCTGCAAGAGAATCGGGCGGACCCTGCTCCAGGATCAGGCCATCGTGCATGAGTGCAAGCGTATCGAAGCGTGCCGCTTCATCCATGTAAGCCGTGGACACCAGTGCAGTCAGAGCGCGCTCGCGCACCAGCTGATTGAGCAGCTCCCAGAAGGCCTGACGGGAGATGGGATCCACGCCGGTAGTGGGCTCGTCGAGGATAATCAGTTGGGGTTCATGGATCAGGGTGCACATCAACCCCAGCTTTTGCTTCATGCCGCCGGAGAGATGCTGCATGCGGCGATCGCGAAAGCGGGACATCTGCGTCATGGCCAGCAGCTGCTCAATGCGCTGACTGACCACTTCAGGCGGGATGGCGTGCAGATCGGCAAAGAAACGCAGGTTTTCCTCGACGCTGAGGGTGGGATACAGGTTGAGCCCCAACCCCTGCGGCATCAGGCCCAGTTGCGCCTTGACCGCCTCGGCGCTGCGCTCGTCGCGGATGGCCACGCCATTGACAACAACCTCACCGGCATCCTGCGCGAGCACACCGGCGACAATGTGCATCAGCGAGCTTTTTCCCGCCCCGTCCGGGCCGATCAGCCCGAACAGCTGCCCCCGTGCCACCGTGAGGTCAACGCCTCGCAGCGCAGTCGTCTTTCGATAGCGCTTGACCACGCCCTGCAGGCGAATCATGGCGGCGGACTGCTGAGAATCCATGGCGCCTGTCTGGCCACTCGCCATCTTTGCGGAGGGCGCTGCTACGTCACTCATGCCCGCCAGCAAGTGGCACCTCTGCATCCGCCGGCATGCCCGGCAGATAATGGTGGCCAGGATTACGCTTCAGGTAAAACCTGGCAGCGAATACCTGCTTGATGCGTTCATCCGGGGTCTGGATTTCCTTGGGGGTAAATTCTGCCTGCTGATTCATGAATCGCAGCACCGCCTCTTCACTCTGCCCGGGCAGGGCGTCCACCTTCACGCGGGCGATGCTGCCTAGCTGAATACGCCCCAGTGCCTTCTCCGGGATATAGCCCTGAAAATAGAGCGCGTCCAGATCGACGATTTCATACAGCACCGAGCCGGCCGGCAGCACCTCGCCCACATGCGCGAGGCGCCGCACGATGGTACCGTCACCGGGTGCACGAATGGTCATGTCCTCCAGCACACTCATGGCTTCTTCCAGCGCGGCATGGGCCTGCAGCATGGCCGCATGGGCCGCGTTCACCTTTGCCTCCTCGCTTCTGATGCGCTCATAGCCCAGCCTGGCCTCGTTCAGGGCCTTTTGCGTCTGAATCACCGCAGCCTGCGCCACCTGCCACTGGGCTCGAGCGGTCTTTTCCGCCAGCTGCGCCTTTTCCAGCGCATCGCGACTTATCTGCTTCTTGCGATATAGCACGGCAAGACGCGCCGCCTCCCGCCTGGCCTGATCGTGCTGCGCCTGCGCTGCGCTGGCCTGCGCCTCGGCATGGCTCAGTGCTGCCTGCGCCGTTTCCACCTGAAGGGGGACGCTCTTTTTCAGCACTTCAAGGGCAGTCTGCGCCGACGCGTACTGCGCCTGCGCCGCATGCCAGGCCGACGCCGCCTGCGTCACCCGGCTGCGAATCTGACGGTCGTCCAGCCGCGCCAGCACCTGCCCCTTTTTCACCGCCTCGCCTTCCTGGCGGGTCAGTTCCACCACCCTGCCCGGCTGCTTGGCCGCGGCCAGCAGATGATCGCCCTCGATACGACCGTTCAGCAGCAGCGTGCTGTCATCCTGCTGCTCGGCGTGCAGATGCCAATACTGCCAGCCTGCACCAGAGAGTGCCACCACAACGAGCGCAAGAGCCCACCAGCGTGCCTTCATAAAGCCCCCTTCACAACCAAGGTGTTTTCAAGTCAGTATACGACAGCCTCCTGCGCACGTCCGCTCAAGAACACATCGGACGGTCGCAACAGGGGGTATGGTCGGAAACGGCGCGCGATCAGAACGAGGTTGATTTCGCCAGGGTGCCGTACAGACGCCAGTAGGTGCCCTGCTGGCGCAGCAGACCGGCGTGGTCGCCATGCTCCACGATGCGGCCGTCTTCGAAGACGATAATGCGCTCGGCCTGCAGCACGGAGGTGAGACGGTGGGCGACGATGAGCGCCGTGCGGCTTTCCAGCCACGGCGCCAGCGCATCGTAGAGGCGGCGCTCGGTTTGCGCATCCAGTGCCGAGGTAGCCTCATCCATGATGACAACGGCCGGGTCCTGCAGAATCATGCGGGCAATGGCGATGCGCTGGCGCTGGCCGCCGGACAGGGTGATGCCATTGCGGCCCACGCGGGTTTCCAGCCCGTCCGGCAGTTCGCGCACGAAGTCGGCCGCCTGTGCCATTTCCAGCGCCTGCCATAGCTGCGCGTCCGATAGCGCCTCGCCCAGCGTGAGGTTGAAGCGCACCGTTTCATCGAACAGCACCGGCTGCTGCAGGACCACCGCCACCTTCTGGCGCAGCAGCTGACGGTCAATGCGCGCAAGTGGCACGTCGTTGTAGCAGATGCAACCCGACTGGGGCGTATAGAAGCCCAGCATCAGATTGACCAGTGTCGTCTTGCCGCCGCCCGATGCACCCACAAACGCCACCTTTTCACCTGGCGCGATGGAAAAGCTCAGATCCCGCAGCACCGGCTCGTTGTCACCATAGGCGAAGGTCAGGTTCTCCACGCGAATACCGACCGGCAACCGTTGGAAAGGATTTTCATGGCCCTCAGGTTCCGGCTCCTGTTCCAGCGCCAGCACGCTGTTGATGCGCTGCAGGGCGCCGGATGCCGCCGCATAGGCGTACTGAATGGAAAGGATTTCCTGCACCGGCCCCATCATGAACCACAGATAACCGAAGATGGCCATCATCTCGCCGATGGTGAGATCCGACCACAGCACCATCAGCATGCCGAGCATGCGAAACAGATCAAAGCCGATCAGAAACACCATGAAAGACAGCCGGCTTGCCGCATCCGACTTCCACACGAACTGCCCGGCGGAGTCACGCACCTGGCGGGCCAGCAGCGTCAGGCGGTCAAAAAAGCGTTGCTCCTTGCCTGCTGCACGAATCTGCTGCAGCGCATCCAGGGTTTCAGTCACGGCCTGCTGAAACAGCTCCAGCGCCGTGTTTTCGCGTTTTTTCAGCTCGCGCACCTTGCGCCCCAGCGCAATGGTGAAATAGATCACCACCGGGTTCAGCAGCAGAATGAACAGCGCCAGCTGCCAGTTGAGCCACAGCAGCACCGCCGACACGCCGACGAGCGACAGCACCGCCACGATCAGCTTGCTGATGGTCGTGCTGATAAAGTCGTCCAGCGTATTGACGTCGTTCACCAGCGTGGCGCTGACGGAGCCGGAGCCCAGCCGCGTATAGGCATCCATGGAGACATGCCGCAGCCGCGCCAGCAGGTCCTGACGAATCTTCCAGGTGACATCCTTGCCGATAAGGGTGAAGTTGCGGTTCTGCCAGATGCCCAGCCCCAGCCCTGCCAGACGCAGCGCGATGGTCACCAGGGTAATAAAACCGATGTAGAGCACCGGCCCGTGCCACTCAGGGGGGAACAGCTGACTCATCCACCCCACCAGCGTTCCGGGCTGATTCAGCAGCACCTCGTCCACCAGCAGCGGAATGAGCAGTGGCACGGGCACCGCAGCCAGCGCCGCCGCCAGCGCAATGACATTGGCGATAATCAGTTCACGTCGGTGCGACTTGACCAGCTGCCAAATGCGCCACCAGGTATAGGGTTTCATTCACTCAAACCAAACAGGGTGTTGAAGTTCTGCCAGGTCTGTTCGGCAATGGCTTGCGCCGCTTCACCTCGCAGCTCGGCCAGTTTTTCCACCACATAGCGGGTGTAGCCGGGCAGGTTGACCTTGCCGCGGTAGGGCACCGGCGCCAGATAGGGGCTGTCGGTTTCCACCAGCAACCGCTCTGCCGGGATCTCTTTCGCCACTTCCTGCAGATCCTTTGCACTGCTAAAGGTAAGGATGCCGGAAAAGGAAATATAGAAGCCCATGTCCATGGCCCGCTGTGCGGTGGCCAGATCCTCCACGAAACAGTGCATGATGCCCCCTACGGCATCCGCGTCCTCCTCTTCCATAATGTCGAGCAGGTCCGGCGTGGATTCACGCGTGTGGATGATGATGGGCAGATTTACTTCCTTCGCCAGCCGGATCTGCTGGCGGAAACGTTCGTGCTGCCAGCTCAGATCCTCCTTTTCCGGCTTGAAGTGGAAGTAATCCAGTCCGATTTCACCCACGCCGATCACCTTGGGGTGGGCAGCCAGCTCGCGAAAACGGGTTTCGTCCAGCTGCACCGCCGGATCGGTGGTGGGATGAATACCCACAGTGGCATAGACATTGTCGAATCGCTCGGCGATGTCGATCACCTCATGCCAGCGCGCTGGCTCAATGGCAACGCAGAGCATGCGAGTCACGTCCAGCTCGGCTGCCTGGGCAATGATTTCGTCCACCGTTCCGGCCTTTTTGGGAATGGTGTTCAGATGACAATGGCTGTCGGTAATTCTCATGCGTCCACCTCTTGCGGATACAGGTAGTGAATGAGCACTCGCTCGAGGGTCAGCTGCACATTGGCGTTTCCGGCCAGTGCCGTGCGCGCCTCCTGAATGGCGGTATAGAGCCCATGCAACGCCATGTCGTGCGGGCGGGCGTGCAGCTGGCGCGTGCACCACATTTCAAAATAATCCAGCGCCTGCTGCGGCACATCCCATTTGGACCACGCCTCGGCCACGTCCACCAACGTCTTCTGACCACGGCGCAGGCCGTTCATCTGCTCTCGCCACGCCTGATAGCTTTTCCAGCCCTCGTTTTCCAGCCATGCCCGGGCGGCCAATGGCATGCCGTGGTGAATTGCCAGCGCCGTCTGCAGTTGCTCAGGCTCTGCCTGCGGCATCGCCTGCTGCAGCCACGCAAGCGCTGTCGCTGCATCCGGACGTGGCAGGCGCCACAGCTGGCAGCGGCTGCGAATGGTAGGCAGCAGCGCACCCAGCTGGTGAGTCAGTAGAATGAAGTGAGTATCCTGCGGCGGCTCTTCCAGCGTTTTCAGCAGTGCATTGGCGGCCGAGCGGTTCATGGCTTCAGCCGGCCACAGCAGCACCACCTTGGCGCCGCTCTGATGCGCTGCTTCATACACCCAGGTGTTCAGATCGCGAATGGTTTCGACGCGAATGTCCTTCTTGCCCTGCTCCGGCGTGCAGCGCAGCAGGTCGGGGTGGGTGCCGGCGTCAAGCATGGCACAGGCCGGGCACGTGCCGCAGCCGCCCTGCGGACACAACAGCTGGCGCGCCATCGCCTCCATCAGTTCAACCCCGCCCATGCCGGCAGGCCCGTGTAGCAGCGTATTCTGCGGGGCCGGCTGCACCGCCTGCCACTGAGTAAGAATGGGCTCAAGCCACGGCAGGTTCACAGCAGTCTCTCCAGTACCTGTACCAGCTGTGCCTGCACGTCCTCCACGGATTGACTGGCATCGATAATGGCATAGCGTTGCGGTGCCAGCGCCGCACGCTGCAGGTAGGCTTCGCGTACGCGCTCAAAAAAGTCCAGCTTTTCCTGCTCAAAACGGTCGTGTCCTTCGCCCCGGGCGGCTACGCGTGCCAGTCCCACTTCCGGCGGCAGGTCAAAGATGAAGGTCATGTCGGCATGGAATCCCTGCAGCGTCCAGTCGGCCAGGGCATCAAGACGCTCGAAGGGCATCCCACGTCCTACGCCCTGATAGGCATAGCTGGCGTCCACAAAGCGGTCCGACACCACCCACTGCCCGGCCGTCAGTGCCGGCTTGATCTTTTCCTCCACATGCTGGGCACGGGCGGCGAACATGAGCAGCGCTTCGGTATCTACCGTCATGGCCGCATTGGCCGGATCCAGCAGAATGGCGCGGATCTGCTCGCCGATGGGGGTGCCACCGGGCTCGCGGGTGGTCAGCACCGCCTTGCCACGGGCGCGCAGCCAGTCAGCGATGAACTGCTGCGCGGTGGACTTGCCCCCACCTTCCACGCCTTCCAGAACCAGAAAGCGACTCACCGATGTGACCTTTTCAACTGATAGCGTTGCACAGCTCGATTGTGTTCCCTGAGCGTGTTGGAAAATTCGTGACTGCCGTCCCCCTTGGCAACAAAATAGAGTGCCTTGCCGGGTGCCGGATGCAACACCGCATCGATACTGGCCTTGCTCGCCAGAGCGATGGGAGTGGGCGGCAGCCCGTTGATGCGATAGGTATTGTACGGGGTTTTGCGGCGCAGGTCGGCACGGGTCAGATTGCCGTCAAACGCCTCGCCCAGTCCATAAATCGTCGTTGGATCCGACTGCAGGCGCATGCCCTTTTTCAGGCGGCGGATAAACACACCGGCAATTTGGGTGCGCTCATCGGCACGCCCCGTCTCCTTTTCCACGATGGAGGCCAGAATCAGTGCTTCGTAAGGCGTTTTCAGCGGCAGATCCGCATCCCGCCTGGGCCAGGCCGCATTGAGATAGCGCCACAATGCCTCGTAGGCACGCTTGACCAGCTCGAAATCGCTGGTGCCGGCGGTATAAAAATAGGTTTCCGGCAACAGCTGCCCTTCCATGGGCTTGTCGCTCCCCAGCCGTTCGGGCAGCGCTGCGATGGCTTTCGCATCCGTGAGCGTCACCTTGACCTTTTCTGCGTGCTGGATAGCCTGCAGTGCTTCCCGGAAGCGCATGCCCGGAATCAGGGTCACTCGATACTGGACGCGGGGCCCGCTGACCAGCGCCTGTGCCAGTTGCGCCATGGTCCATTGGCTATCGAGGCGGATCTCGCCGGGCTGTATGCGGCGATCCAGGCCCTGCCAGCTCAGATAGAGGCGAAACAGGGTCGGACTGCGCAGGCCTGCGTCGTGCAGACGTTTCAATGTTCCATGCACCGTCGGTGCCACGGCCAGCACCTGTCCCTGAGCAACTGGCAGGAGCGGGTGGCGATACAGATTGTAGAGGTATACACTCAGAGCCAAAGCAGTAAAAACAAGCAGCCCTGCGCCGCCCAGCAAGAGCACCTTGCGCCTGATCACCATCCGTTATGCCTCACGCCAGGCCGTTTCTGTGATGAAATCGTGCAGGATATCAGCCAGAGGCGCCCACGCCTGCGTTTCAAACCGCTTCTCGATGCCCCCTTTCACCGCACCAACCGGCTGCAGCAGCCTGACCGCATTAGCCAGTGCCAGACCATCCATATGCATCACCCGTCCCAGAGAGAGGGGGATGGTATGAACCTGATACCCCAGCACCTGGGCACACTGACGCAAGGCAAAAACGGTCGTGCTTTCCACACCCGCTTCGCTCAGCTCCGGCAGATAGAGCGTCCGCCCCAGCTTGGCGACCACAGCCGAGGCAACGCCACTGACCACATTCTGTTTCGCATCCAGCATCAACGCCTCCGGCGCATTTTCTGGCAGAACTCGCAAAGCCTCCACCTGCGCAAGGCGATTCAGGTGCTTGATACCCGGATAGACATCGGGCGTCGGCCAGAGCACAGAGCTGATTGTCAGCGTCAGCGCCTCGGTTGAGGCCCTGGGCAGACCGGACTGAAACATCACCAGCCGCGTCAGTTTCGGGGACTGAGGCGGTCGATAGCCCCGCCCTCCCATCTCGCCGCGGGTCAGAATGCATTTCAAAACGCCCGATCCTTTTTTCAATTGCGGCAGAATGGTTTTCAGATCGGCTTCGAGCCAGACCGCATTGGCAGGCGGCATATGCATCGCCTTCAGGGATTGAATGATGCGCTGCTTATGCGCTGACCAATTCAGCAGCGCACCCTGTTCAACACGGATGGTAGTAAAAAAACCATCACCATAGTGAAGCCCCCGATCCCATAGGCTCAAGCTCGACGCTTTTTTGCCGTTCAGCCAGCTTTCCTTCATCCCAATGCCCTCAGCAGACCCTCAGCCTTATGGCGGGTTTCCTTGAGCTCCTGCTCGGCCTGGGCATCCGCCACGATACCGGCGCCGGCACGAAAGTGCACGCGGCTGCCATGTCGCTCCAAGGTGCGAATCAGAATGTTCAGATCCATGCGCCCGTCCCAGCTGATATACCCGAGACTGCCAGTATAGGCCTGCCGGGGTGCCGCTTCCAGCTCAGCAATGATTTCCATGCAGCGCACCTTGGGGCAGCCGGTAATGGTGCCACCGGGAAAAAGCGCCTCGATCTGCTGCAGCGGACTCAGGCCGTCGCGCGGACGCCCACGTACGTTGGAAACGATGTGATGCACATGCTGATAACTTTCCAGCACCATCAGCTCGTTGACCTCAACCGTACCAGGCTGACAGATGCGCCCCAGATCGTTGCGTTCCAGGTCGATAAGCATGATGTGCTCGGCGCGTTCCTTGACCGTTTCCAGCAGTTCGGCCTTCAGGCGGGCATCAGCATCGGGGGTGGCGCCGCGCTTGCGCGTGCCGGCAATCGGGCGCGTCTCCAGCCAGGTGCCGTCAAAACGCAGCAGCCGTTCGGGCGAGGAGCTGATCACCTGCCAGTCGCCAAAATCAGCCAGCGCCGCAAAGGGCGCCGGATTGGCACGTCGCAGTCGGTCATAAAGGTCGGCAGGCGCGCCTTCAACCTCGGCCTGCCACGCCCGCGACAGGTTTACCTGAAACACGTCGCCGGCAAAAATGTAGTCGCGAATGGTCTCCACCCCCTCCAGAAACTGCGCGGGCGGTTCTTCCATCAGCTTGCGCACCGACAGCGGCGCTGAACCACTCGCCCGCTGCTGCAAAGCCGCCTTGATATCCACCTGCATGGGCTCGATCAGATCTTCGGCGCCGGGTTCTGCGACCAGCAGCAACGAAGCCGTGGCATGATCGACGATGATGGCGGCCGGACAGTGCACCAGCTGGGCCAGAGGGCCCTGCCCGCGCGGCAACTGCAGCGTCGGCTCTACCACGCGGGCGTATTCATAGGCAAAAAAGGCAAAAAAACCGCCCAGAAAGGGAATGTCCGCCTCGGGGGACAGCTGAGGGCGCTTTTCCCAGCGCTGCAAAAATGCGCGTTTGAAAAAGTCGGGGACCCCCTCTTCCGTAAGGGTCAGCGTATCCTGTGGAAAGGCAAACAGAATGTCATAGCGCCCAAGCGGGCCTCTAGCGACACTCTGTAGCAGAAACGGATACCGCGCCGGATTGGCGCGGTAGAGATTCAGCAGATCGAGCTGTTCAGGCCATGCCTGACGAACAATGGCCGGCTGCATGGAAACCCGTCAGACCTTGCCCAGAACCAGCGTGCCGTTGGTGCCACCAAAACCGAAGGAGTTATTCAGCGCATAACGGATGTCGGCCTGACGCGCCTCGTTGGGCACATAGTCCAAGTCACAGCCCTCATCCGGGTTATCCAGATTGATGGTAGGCGGCAGCACGCCTTCGTGCAAGGCCAGAGCCGTGAAGATGGTTTCCAGTGCACCGGCCGCACCCAGCGCATGCCCGGTCATGGACTTGGTGGAGCTGACCGCCAGCTTGTAGGCATGGTCGCCAAAAACGCTTTTGACGGCGTCGGTTTCGGCCAGATCACCTGCTGGTGTGGAAGTGCCGTGAGCATTGACGTAATCGATGTCTTCAGGGTTGAGGCCGGCATCGCGCAGGGCATTTTTCATGCAGCGTGCCGCACCTTCACCTCCCTTGGCCGGCAGGGTCATGTGATACGCATCGCCGCTCATGCCAAACCCGAGCACCTCTGCATAGATGGTGGCTCCACGTGCCCTGGCGTGTTCATATTCCTCCAGTACCACGGCACCGGCACCATCGGCCAGCACGAAGCCATCGCGATCCCTGTCCCAGGGACGCGACGCCCTTTCCGGTTCGTCATTCCGGGTGGACAGCGCACGCGCCGCGGCAAAACCGGCCAGGCCAAGCGGGTTGGCCGCCTGCTCGGAACCGCCAGCGATCATCACGTCCGCATCGCCATACATGATCAGGCGTGCCGCATCGCCAATAGCATGGGTACCGGTGGCACAGGCGGTAACCATGGCCAGATTCGGTCCCTTGAGGCCGTACTTGATGGACAGGTTGCCGGAAGTCATGTTGATGATGGCGCTGGGCACAAAGAACGGGGAAATGCGCCGTGGCCCATTTTCCAGCAGGATCTTGTGCTGGCGGGAAATGGTGTCGACCCCGCCAATACCGGCCCCCATGTGCACCCCAATCCGCTCGGCGTTTTCCTCAGTGACTTCAATACCGGCATCCTCAAACGCCTGAATGCCCGCCGCCATGCCATAGTGTATGAACGGATCCATCTTCTTGGCTTCCTTGGGTGCGATGTACTGACTGACGTCAAAATCGCGAATCTGACCGCCGAACTTGACGGAAAACGCACTGACATCGAACGTATCAATGGTGCTGATGCCGCTGCGGCCCGCTTTGATTCCGTCCCAGCTTGACGCCACCGTGTTGCCCAGCGGGGAAACCATACCCAGACCTGTAATGACGACGCGACGCTTGCTCAAGGCTTTCACTCCTGTAACTAGTATCCATCCTGACGGCCTCGGCCGTTTTCAGGACGCACTTACAAAAAGAGCCGTATGAAAACGGCTCTTGCATGGGTGTTCAAACGCAGGGCATTACTTCTCGCAATGCTCTTCGATGTAAGCTACTGCCTGACCCAGTGTCTGAATGTTTTCAGCTTCTTCGTCTGGAATTTCACAGTCGAATTCTTCTTCCAGCGCCATGACCAGCTCAACGGTATCCAGGGAATCAGCGCCCAGATCGTCAACGAAAGATGCGTCAGGAGTTACCTGATCTTCTTCCACACCCAGCTGTTCTACCACGATCTTCTTGACGCGTTCTTCAATGCTGCTCATTGAAAGTCTCCAGTTGTTGTTAAGGAAAAATCTTTTGCTATTTTCTGCGGATTGCGTGCGCTTTGCAAGCACCAATCAGCACATGACCATACCGCCGTTAACGCTGAGCGTCTGCCCGGTAATGTAAGCGGCATCTTCGCTGGCCAGGAAGGCCACCGCCTTGGCGATGTCTTCCGGCTCACCCAGACGCTGCAGAGGAATCTGGCTTGTCAGCGCGGCACGCTGATCTTCGCCCAATGCGCGCGTCATGTCAGTATCGATAAAGCCCGGTGCCACCACATTGACAGTAATGCCGCGCGGACCCACTTCACGGGCCAGTGACTTGGAAAAGCCCATGATGCCGGCCTTGGCGGCGGCATAGTTGGTCTGGCCTGCATTCCCCATCAGCCCCACCACAGAGGCAATGCTGATGATGCGCCCTTCACGGGCCTTCATCATGCCGCGCAGGACCGCCTTGCTCATGCGGTACACGGAGGTAAGGTTGGTCTGGATGATGGCCTCCCACTCCTCGTCCTTCATGCGCATCAGCAGGTTGTCGCGGGTGATGCCGGCGTTATTGACCAGAATGGTGGGCACGCCCACTTCGGCATTGACCCAGCTGACCAGTTCATCGATCTGCTCGGGCTGAGTGACATCCAGCACCTTGCCGTAGCCTTCCAGACCGGCATCCTTGAAATAAAGCGAAATGGCTTCGGCTCCCGCTTCCGAGGTAGCCGTGCCCACAACGGTGGCGCCCTTTGCGGCTAGCTCAAGGGCGATGGCCTTGCCAATACCGCGACTGGCGCCCGTAACCAGAGCAACTTTTCCTGCAAACATCTTCATGACTCCATGGCTTCAATGGCGGCCTCAACCGAGGCGGGATCCATGACGGCCGCAATGGGGAAGCGGCGGTCGATGCGGCGGTTCAGGCCGGTGAGCACCTTGCCCGGGCCAAACTCGAACAGCTGCTCCACCCCCTGCACCTTGAGGGCCTCGATGGTTTTCACCCATTGTACCGGCTTGTAAAGCTGCTGCACTAGCGCGTTGCGCAGTGCATCCACGTCCGCATGACTCTGCACATCCACATTGTGCAGCACGGGGAAACGCGGTGTATTCAGGGGCATGTCCGCCAGCTTTTCCGCCAGCTTCTCTGCCGCTGGCTTCATCAGTGAGCAATGAGACGGCGCGCTTACCGCCAGCGGCACGACACGCTTAGCACCCTTGGCTTCCGCCAACGCCATGGCGCGTTCGACGGCCGGCGCATCACCGGCAATCACCACCTGCCCCGGGGAATTGAAGTTCACCGCCTCACAGACTTGTCCCTGGGCCGCTTCCTCACACAACGCGATCACGTCTTCGTCGCTCAGGCCGAGGATGGCGGCCATCTTACCCGCCCCTTCCGGCACGGCATTCTGCATCAGCTCGCCGCGCAGGGCTACCAACTGTACCGCATCCGCAAGCGGCCAGACCTCGGCGGCCGTGAGTGCCGTATACTCACCCAACGAATGGCCGGCCAGCGCCGCCGGTGCCATATCGATCTGGCTGTCGAGCACGCGCCATACTGCCATGCCCGCCGTGAGCATGGCCGGCTGCGTAATCTGCGTCTTGTTCAATTCAGATTCAGGACCATTCTGCGTAAGCGCCCACAGATCGTAGCCAAGCGCATCCGAGGCTTCTTCAAAGGTTTGCTGGACCTGAGGGTAGACGGCGGCCAGCTCTGCGAGCATGCCCACAGATTGTGCGCCCTGCCCAGGAAAAACGATTGCATAGTTCATCGAATGGAATACTCCCTCAATAACGAACCAGGGCGGAGCCCCAGGTAAAGCCGCCGCCAAAGGCCTCCATGAGAATAAGCTGCCCGGGCTGGATACGACCGTCCCGAACCGCCTCGTTCAAGGCAAGCGGCACGGAGGCGGCTGAAGTATTGGCATGACGGTTTACCGTCAGCACCACCTGTTCCGGCTTCATTTTCAGCTTGCGTGCGGTGGCGTCGATAATGCGCTTGTTGGCCTGATGCGGCACCAGCCAGTCAAGCTCTTCCGGTGCCACGCCGTTGCGAGCCAGCGTTTCGGTGGCCACCTGACTGAGAGTATTGACCGCCACCTTGAACACCTCGCTGCCGCGCATGTGCATGCTGCGCTCGGAGATGCTGTCGGTAATGGGTTTCTTGGACACGCCGGACGGCACGTGCAGCAGGTTCTCATACTGGCCATCTGCGTGGATATGGGTATTGATGACACCGGGTTCTTCGCCGACCTCCAGCACGACAGCCCCGGCCCCATCGCCGAACAGTACGCAGGTGTTGCGATCGGACCAGTCGATGATGCGCGACAGGGTTTCTGCGCCGACCACCAGTGCATTGCGCACCATGCCGGCACGAATGAACTGATCCGCAACGCTCAGGGCGTAGATAAAACCGGAGCAGACCGCCTGTACGTCAAATGCGGGGGCACCATGATTGCCCAGACGCTGCTGCAGCAGACAGGCGGTACTGGGGAAGATCTTATCAGGCGTGGTGGTCGCCACCACGATCAGCTGTAGATCCTCTGGGGCCAGATTGGCCATATCCAGTGCCTGGCGGGCGGCCTGCTCGGCCAGATCGGATGTGGTCTGATCATCGGCAGCGATATGACGCTGCTCGATGCCGGTGCGTTCACGTATCCAGGCATCGGAAGTATCCACCATCTGCTCAAGATCCGCATTGGTAAGGATTTTTTCCGGCAGGTAACCGCCGGTGCCGACAATGCGACTAAACTGCTTGCTGCTCTGATTCATGAACGGTGTCTTGTTGTTCCAGCGTGGCCATCAGCTGCGCCAGCTGCTCGCTGATCATCTGCGGAATCGCCTTCTGCACCTCAAGGCGCGCCTGACCAATCGCATGGAAATAGGCAAATTCATCTGCGCCGCCGTGACTCTTGATGACGATCTTGCGCAGACCTAACAGGCTGGCGCCATTATAACGGCGCGGATCAATGGTCTGCTGAAAATGACGCAGAACCGGCAATGCCACCATGCCGGCGAGCTTGGTGAGCAAACTGCGTCCAAACGCCTTCTTGAGGTGGAAGCTGATCATCTTGGCCACCCCTTCGGAAGCCTTGAGGGCGATATTGCCGTCAAAGCCGTCGCATACCACCACATCGGTATCCCCCTTGAAGATGTCGTCACCTTCCACGTAGCCGATGTAATTGAGCGGGGTCTGCAGCAATAGGCGATGCGCATGGCGAATCCGTTCCGGCCCCTTGATCTCCTCTTCGCCGATATTGAGCAGGCCGACCCTGGGCGCCGGGTTGTCGTCCAGCTGGCTGACGAGCACAGAACCCATCAATGCAAACTGCAGCAGGTTCTCGCCATCCACGCCCACATTGGCGCCCAGATCCAGCATGTGTACATGCCCTTTCATGGTCGGCATGGCGGTACAGATGGCTGGACGTTCGATGCCAGGCAGGGTCTTGAGCACAAACTTGGACATGGCCATCAGCGCACCGGTATTGCCGGCACTGACGCAGGCGTCCGCCTGGTCGTCCTTGACCAGATTCAGGGCAACACGCATGGAGGACTGCCGTTTCTGACGCAGGGCCTTGGACGGCAGATCGTCCATTTCCACCACCTGATCAGCATGCACCACACGCAGGCGCTCGTTCGGCGTTTCGTTGTGCTCGGCCAGCGCTTCGAGAATCTCAGCTTCGCGGCCGACCAGCACCAGCGTGATGTCCGACCAGGTTTTCAGGGCCTGAAGCGCCGCGGGGATCGTGACCCGAAGGCCGTGATCCCCGCTCATGGCGTCGATGGCAATGGTTGCGTGCGACGCAGCCATTACTTCTCGATGACTTTCTTGCCCTTGTAGTAGCCGTCCGCAGTCACGTGATGACGACGGTGCAGTTCACCGGTGGTGGGATCCGTGCTCAGCTTGGGGCCGGAAATCGCATCGTGTGAACGGCGCATGCCACGCTTGGAAGGGGTTTTACGGTTCTGTTGAACAGCCATGATCAGCTCCTTTTCAGTGTTTTTTCATCAAGTCTTTCAGGGCAGCGAAGGGGTTTTCTTCCGCTTCAGCCGCCGCGTCTCCATCCAGCCACACCAGCGGCTCACCCGGCTTGCGGGGGACCTGTGGAATGGCCAGTAGCAGTTCGTCTTCAATCATCTGCCAGGGATTCAGTTTGGGCGCCTCCAGCAACCAGGTATCGTATTGCTCGGGCACCAGCTTCGCTTCTGCCTCATCGTTGACGACCACGGCGGTGTAGGTTTCATCCACCGGTTCGTCATACGCCTCCAGCGTACGTTGACACTGCAGGGACAAAGGCGTTTTCAGCGTCAGCGTAAAGGCGGGATAACCGGTTTCCGGCTCCTCGAAAAAGTCGAGCGCCACATCCACCTCGCGTGCGCCATCGTCCTGAAGCATTTCCATCAAGCGCGGAAAGCGCGACTGGGCAATGGCCAGCCGGTACTGCTGCCCGTTGCGCGCCGCCTGTGACGGCTCGATCAAATCAGGTAATCGCTTGCTCACGCCGAAGCCCTGAATTTTGTTAAGCTGTTAATTATAACAGCAATACGGAATAAAAACCGAATGCTTATTTTGGCTTCCACCTCACCCTACCGACGCGCCCTGCTGGAAAAACTACAGCTGCCGTTCGAATGCATGGCACCACAGGTGGATGAGACCCCGGCCGCGGACGAGCCCATCGAGCAGCTGGTGCAGCGCCTCAGCGAAGCCAAGGCGCGCGCCATTGCAACGAACCACCCGAACGCCTGGGTGATCGGCTCCGACCAAAGCGCGACCGTCGCGGGGCAGCAACTCGTCAAGCCCGGCACGCGGGGACGGGCCCGCCAGCAGCTGAAGCTGCTATCCGGACAGCGCGTCGCCTTTCATACCGGCCTGAGCGTGTGTCATGGCGATCACTGCCTGACCACACTGGATACCACCTGGACACAGTTCCGCACCCTCGACGACGCCCTGATCGATTATTACCTGGATCACGAACAGCCCTGGAATTGCGCCGGCGCCATCAAGTCGGAAGGGCTGGGGATCATTCTGATCAAGCGCATCGAAAATGACGACCCCAACGCCCTCATCGGCCTGCCGCTGATCAAGCTGATCGATCTGTTGAGTGCGCTGGATTATCCCTTTCCATGGAAGAGGGACACAGGCGCGGCAACAGCCACGCCTTGAGACCCTCCAGGTCGTGCAGGTGCGCCACCGGCCCATAGCGGTCCAGCTCGGCGCTGTCGTGCACGCCGTGACTCAGCGCAATCCGATCCATGCCAATGCGCTGCGCCATCTCCATGTCGAACGTTGTATCCCCTACCATGACTGCCTGCGATACCGGCACGCCGGTCTCTTCAAGGATGCGCTGCAACATCAACGGGTCGGGCTTTGACGCAGACTCTTCCGGGGTATAGGTCAGATCAAAATAGGGACCCAGCCCGCTCTCCTCGAGCACCTGATTCAGGCCGCGGCGGCTCTTCCCCGTCGCAATCGCCACAATGGCACCCGCCGCCTTGAGGGCGCGCAGCAAGCCTTCGGCCCCCGCAAACGGCACCATGGGCACCAGCGAGTCATTGAGGAAGTGGTGCGAATAGGCTTCTGCCATGCGCCGCACCTGCGCCTCATCCGCCTCGGGATAGAGGGTTTGAATTGCCTTCGTCAGGCTCAATCCGATAATGCTGGCACTGGTGCGATCATCCAGTACCGGCAATCCGGTTTTTCGGGCTGCCTGCTGAATCGCATCCACAATGCGATCCTGTGAATTCATGAGCGTGCCATCCCAGTCAAAGATGACCAGCCGATAGCAACGCGAGGTGTCCGACGCTTCAGTCATTGTGATCCTTTCTGCACAAGCATGTTAATGTCTGTGGAAATAGGTCGGGTAGCGGCGCTTCTACTTCCATTCGCTGCTCGGTCGCAGGATGGATGAACCCCAGCCGCCACGCATGCAACGCCAGACGCTTCAGGCCACAGCGGCGCGCCATCTGGTTGGCTGCCCGATCCCCATATTTTTCGTCGCCCAATAATGGATGGCCGCTGGCCTGTGCATGCACGCGAATCTGATGGGTGCGGCCCGTCTTCAGACTAACCTCCACATCCGACGCCCGCTCGCACCCTTGTACCAGCCGAAAATAGCTTAGCGAGGGCTTGCCGTCGTCCGCGACCACCACCATGCGCTCGCCCGACTTGAGCGTATTCTTGCGTAGCGGCAGCGCCACCTTGCGGCGCTGAGCAGGCCACTGCCCGGCTACCAATGCGCGGTAAAGCTTGGTCATGCCCTGACCCCGCACCTGCTCATGCAATGCCTTGAGCACCGACGCCTTTTTCGCCAGCAACAGCACCCCTGAGGTATCCCGATCCAGGCGATGCACCAATTCCAGCCGACGCGCGTGCGGCCTTGCCGCGCGGGCCAGCTCGATCACGCCCCAACTCAGGCCGCTGCCCCCATGCACCGCCATGCCGGGAGGCTTGTTCAGCACAAGAATATCCGCATCCTCATACAGCACCAGCGCTTCAAAACGCGCCACCGCATCATCGCGAAAGACAGGCTTGCCCTCCGCTTCCGGCAGTCGTGTTGGCGGAATGCGCACTTCGTCACCGACCTGCAGGCGGTCGCTGACCTTGGCACGGCGCCCATTGACGCGCACCTCCCCCTTGCGCACGATTCGGTAGATGAGTGCTCGGGGCGCCTTGCGCAGTCGGCGCATGAGAAAATTGTCGAGTCGTTGTCCGGCGTCTTCCTCGCCGACACGCACTTTCTGCACCTGCTGATAGGCCATGGGGAGTTTCCATACAGTAAGCTGGCGCCTATTGTAGCGGCAATGCCCGCGTCCCATCCTGCCAGGCTCATACACCGAAATGCGGCAGCCCTGTCCTGCAATCACACCTTTACATTGTCAAGCGTTCAAGCGCGTGATATATTTCACAGGCAATATGGGTCAACATGCACAGGCATCAGACCCCGGGTCGATCAATAAGGATTCACCCGAACGGGCACACGCCCGAGCAGACAAGATTGATTTGAAGACCGTACACGATCTGCAGACATGCGATCCCGAGTTCAACAGGAACTCACCGGCGCACCCGCTCATAACACTATCGGGATAAGACGCTGGCCGAAGCAGAACTTAAAAACAACCGAATACAAGCTGAGAGCTGAGCTGGGTACAGGTTCAGCTTGAGAAAAAGGATAAGGTTTGATCACCACGCGCATTCATTTGACACATCTGACCACCAACTGCTTACCGCCACCCGGCAAGCACCTGTTGGGCGGCGGCGTGTGCCTGCGCGACTGACACCTTATCAAGACGCTGACCCGCCTTTTAAGTCCTGCTGTGGAACGCCTGTCCGCAGTGTCGGTGTACGCCGTTTAACCGACAGATAACAGGACATTCAACCATGAAACGAATGCTCATCAATGCCACGCAGCCGGAAGAGATCCGCGTTGCGCTGGTCGATGGCCAGAAGCTCTATGATCTGGACATTGAAACCACCCGGCACCAGAAGAAAAAGGCCAATATCTACAAGGGCAAGGTGACCCGCATCGAGCCCAGTCTGGAAGCCGCCTTCGTCGATTATGGCGCTGAACGCCACGGTTTTCTGCCCTTCAAGGAAGTCGCCGAGGAATACTACCCCCAGGATCGCAAGGACGGCCGCCTGTCCATCAGCGATGTGCTGAAGGAGGGGCAGGAAATCATTGTTCAGGTGCAGAAGGAAGAGCGCGGCAACAAGGGTGCGGCGCTCACCACGCAGATCACCCTCGCCGGCCCCTATGTGGTCATGATGCCCAACAACCCCCGCGCCGGCGGCATCTCCCGCCGCATCGAAGGCGAAGAACGCGCTGAACTGCGCGATGCCCTCAATGGTGTGGACGTACCGGAAGGCATGGGCCTGATCGTGCGCACCGCCGGGATCGGCAAGAGCAGCGAGGAGCTGCAGTGGAATGTCAACTATCTGGTGCAACTGTGGGAAGCCATCAAGAAGGCTGCCGAAAGCAAGCCGGCGCCGTTCCTGATCTATCAGGAGTCGGACATCATCACCCGCGCCATTCGCGATCACCTGCGCCAGGACATCGGCGAAGTCCTCATCGACGACATGGAGGCTTTCCACCGCGCTCGCGACTTCGTCCAGCATGTCATGCCCCAGTTCGTCGGTCGCATCAAGCCCTATCAGGACAAGATCCCCCTGTTTACCCGCTTCCAGATCGAATCCCAGATCGAAACCGCCTATCAGCGGGAGGTGACCCTGCCCTCCGGCGGCGTGATCGTCATCGACATTACCGAAGCGCTGACCGCCATCGACATCAACTCCTCCCGCGCCACCAAGGGCGGCGATATCGAGGAGACCGCCTTCAACACCAATATGGAAGCGGCGGTGGAAATCGCACGCCAGCTGCGCCTGCGCGACCTGGGTGGCCTGATCGTGATCGACTTTATCGACATGCACGCCAACAAGCACCAGCGCGAAGTGGAAAATACCCTGCGCGAAGCGGTCAAGAGCGACCGTGCCCGCGTGCAGATCGGCCGCATCTCCCGCTTTGGCCTGCTGGAAATGTCCCGTCAGCGCCTGCGTCCTTCCATTGAGGAGTCCACGCAGATCGTCTGCCCGCGCTGCAAGGGTGTCGGTGTCATCCGCGGCGTGGAATCCATGGCGCTCTCCATTCTGCGCCTGCTGGAAGAAGAGGCGATGAAGGAAAACACCAAGCGGGTCACTGTACAGCTGCCCGTGGATGTAGCCACCTTCCTGCTCAACGAAAAGCGCAATCACCTCACCCGCATCGAAGAGCGCCACAACCTGCACATTCTCATCGTGCCTAACGAGCACCTGCAGACGCCGGATTACCTGATGGAGCGTGTACGCTTCAACGAAGAGGAAGTGCAGCAGGGCGCCAGCTACGCGCAGAAAACTGAAAAAACGCCGGAGCTTCCCGCCATCGAGGAGCCCACCGCCGAAACCATTGCCAAGGAAACACCGGTGGTGCAGCAGATTCAGCCCACTGCACCGCCGCCACCGCCCGCACCCAAGGCCGAAGCCCCCAAACCGGGTCTGCTGACGCGCCTGTGGCAGGCGCTGTTTGCCCCCGCACCGGCCGAGGAAGAGGAAAAAAAACCGGCACGCACGCGCAATAACAACCGCCGCCGTAGCAATAGCAATAATCGACGTCGCAACAACAACCGCCGCCGCAACAACCGGCCACTGGAGGAAGGCGCCAGCAGCGCCGATGTGAACGCGCAGGGTGAACAAACCACTCAGGAAGCGCCTGCAAGTGGCAATAACGAGAACGGCGGAAACGGGCGCAACCGTAATCGCAACCGTAATCGCAACCGCAATCGCAACAACCGCAGTCAGGAAGCGACCACGGAAGCCGTCGAAACTGCGGCTGTGGATGCCGCGGCAAGCGAAACGCCATCCGCTGCAGTAGCTGAAATGGAGAAAGCGGCCATACCAGAAGCCGCAGAACCGAAAAAGGCTGAAACTGTTGTAGATAGCGAAACCGAAGCGGGTGCAGTTGAGTCCGAATCATCCGGGGACAATGTGCCGGTAGAAGAAGCGCCGCGCACCCTTAACAAGCGCCGCACCTATCAGCGTCAGGGACGCTATGCCGTACGTCGCCGGCGCGCCCCGCAGGATGCCGCTAGCCTCACGGTTGAAGATGTGATGGCGCAGGCCGCCGAAGAACCACCAGTGGCAACTCCCGAGCCGGTTCGGGTCCCCATGATTACGGACGCAGAAACGGGTGCGCCCACCTCAGCACCGCAGGCAACGGCAATGTCCGAACAGCCCGAAACGGTACCGGCTGAAGCATCAGCGGACGCGGCTACGTCGGCACAACCGGCTGAAACGAGCATCGAGTCCGCAGAGCAGGCTTCGGCTAGCGCCTCTGCTTCACCGGCGTCTCAGGCACCTGATGCTGCACCGACAGAGGAAACCCCTGCAACACCTGCCGAGGCAGCTGAACAGACTGAGTCTGAGTCATCTGCTGAGACAGGTGCACAGAACACGGTGGCGTCAGCTGACAGCGAAGAAACGAAAGAGGCAACGTCTGAACCCCCTGCTACCGAAAACGTAGAGGAGGCCGTAGCCGAGCAGAACACGGCTGCTGACGAGACGCCCAAGGCGGCGAGTGGCAGTTAATCACTGCAACCCAAGCCTCTGGCAATAAAAAACCCGCCACGATCTCAGGCCATGGCGGGTTTTCTTTTTATACACCAAGCGCTCGCGTGCCTTATAACGCGTCGGCGAGTACGCTGTTGAGACGCTTGACGAATCCGGCCGGATCCTCCGGCTGCACCCCTTCGGCCAGCTCGGCCTGATCCAGCAGGATTTCGCCCCACAGCTTCAGCTTCTCTTCGTCGCTAAGGTTTTCCAGCTTTTTGATCAGCGGATGTGCAGGGTTGATCTCCAGCACCGGCTTCTGCTTGGGTGGCTCCTGTCCCATCTGCTTGAGCATCTGGATCATGTGCGGGCTGAGGCCGTTTTTAGGCGGCACCACACAGGCGGGTGAATCGGTCAGGCGCGCCGTGGTGCGTACCGCTTCCACACGCTCGGCCAGCACCTTCTGCAGGCGCTCGATCAGTTCATCGGCCGCCTTTTTCTCCTCTTCAGAAATGGCCTCGTTTTCCGGCGGCTCAATATCAGCCTGAGCCACGGATTTCAGCGGCTTGCCGGCGTATTCGTTGAGGTGCGCTACCAGCCACTCGTCAATGCGGTCATACAGGAGCAACACTTCGATGCCCTTCTTGCGGAAGATCTCCAGATGCGGGCTGTTTTTCGCTGCCTGATAGCTGTCGGCCACGATGTAATAGATGGCCTCCTGATCCGGCTGCATACGTTCAATGTAATCATCCAGACTGACCCGCTGCTCGGGCGTATCGTTGTGGGTGGAAGCAAAGCGCAGCAGGGAGGCGATCTTCTCCCGGTTGCTGAAGTCTTCCACCACCCCTTCCTTGAGCACATTGCCAAAGGCATCCCAGAAAGTGGCGTACTTGTCCGCATCCTCCTTGGCCAACTTGCTCAAGTGGTCAAGAATACGCTTGGTGGAGGCACTGTGAATCTTGCGCACTACCTGATTGTCCTGCAGGATCTCCCGGGAAACGTTCAGTGGCAGGTCGTTGGAATCGATGATGCCGCGCACGAACCGCAGATAGGTGGGCAGCAGATGCTCCGCGTCGTCCATGATAAAGACGCGCTTCACATACAGCTTGACGCCATAGCGACGCTCGCGATCGTACAGGTCAAACGGCGGCACCTTGGGAATATAGAACAGACTGGTGTACTCCAGCGTGCCTTCCACGCGGTTGTGCAGCCAGGTCAGCGGCGCTTCGAAGTCGTGGAAGGTCTGCTTGTAGAAATTGATGTAATCCTCGTCCTTCAGCTTGGAGCGGGGTTCCAGCCACAGCGCCGTGGCCTTGTTCACCTGTTCCCACTCGTCGGTGATGACCGGCTTGCCATCCTTGAATTCCTCCTTGGGCATGAGGATGGGAAAGGCAATGTGGTCCGAATAGGTATGGATAATCTGGCGCAGCCTGTGGCCGTCGAGGAATTCCTTCGCATCCTCTTTCAGGTGCAGGCTAATGCGTGTGCCCTTGCCTGATTTCTCAATGGTCTCCAGCGTGTATTCCCCCTGCCCGTCGGATTCCCAGCGCACACCTTCTTCTTTCGGCGCGCCGGCACGGCGGGTTTCCAGCGTCACCTTGTCCGCCACGATAAAGGCAGAATAAAAGCCCACGCCAAACTGACCGATCAGGGCACTGTCCCTGGCCTGATCACCGCTGAGCTGTTCGAGAAACTTTTTCGTGCCGGAGTTGGCGATGGTGCCGATATTCTCGATTACTTCATCGCGGGACATGCCGATACCGTTGTCTTCCACGGTAATGGTGCGTGCCTCCGGATCGTAGCTGACACGGATCGCCAGCTCCTTGTCCCCTTCGTAAAGTGCATCATTGGACAATGCCTCAAAGCGCAGCTTGTCCAGCGCGTCCGAGGCATTGGAAATGAGCTCGCGCAGAAAGATGTCGCGGTTGCTGTACAGGGCGTGGATCACAAGATGCAGCAGCTGTTTGACTTCGGTCTGAAAGGCATGCTTTTCCGCTTGTGCCATAAACGGTCTCCTTTCTGTTGTCTGTACAAACAGGAAAAATAGGGGCCAAATGCCGTTTTTAAAGGGGGGTCCCCGACTTTTTAAAGATCCATTTTTTTGGCAGGCACGAAAAAGGCGCCCGCAGGCGCCTTTTCTGGATCTGATGAGCGTTTTTAGCGGTTAGAAGCCGTTCTCATCATCTTTGACCCGCCCCATGGGGTCTGCCACGTCTTCCAGCGTGGTTTCGATGTCATCCGGCGTGCGCATGATCTTCATGAACTCGCCCATGGGCAGACCCGGCCAGCTGATGGCAATGCGGAACTTGCCGTTGAGCGCAACCGCCTGCTTGCCGTCCAGCAGCAATTCATACGGCAGATGGGCCGCATGGCTGTGCGCACCATGGTCAATATTGTCGAGAACATACTTGTCCGCCGCGGCACTCTGGGTAAAGCCGACGCCCCACACGGTCATCTCGGTGCCCGGAATGTCGATGCGATAGACCTTGAGCGCGCCATCCACCCGCTTGGCCAGGTTTTTCTCGATCACATCAATGCCCTGCTGGTGAGAGTCGTACTCCTCCAGTTCATCCACATCGGTGAAATACGGCATCATGAACTTGTAATGGTAATCGCGCAGCTCGCTTGCAGACAGACCCGGCTCCACCCCAAACTGACCGGCATTGCCCAGCGCCTTTTCCATGGCAGCCTGCACCGGCTTAATATCCCCCGCCATGCGATAGGCGTTCCACCAGTACGTCGGGTTGGTGTAGCTGACTTCCAGTGCACCGTTGTGCTTCACTACCGCCACACGCTCCATGGCACCGAAACCGCCGCGCTCGCTTTTCGCCGCCAGGGTCTTCAGCGCATCATTCGTGACCACGATGATGTGGGTCTCGCTTTTGGGGGCATACTCGCCCACGATGGTAAATCCGGCACTGGAAAGCGCACTCTTGATCTTGGAAACGCCCTCTTCGATGCCAGCGGGCTTGATGGTGCTCAGAATAAAGGGCTTGAGATCCCCGGCCAGCGCTGCAGCCGATGCCAGCCAGGCCAAAATCAGTGTGAACCAGTGCATGCGTTTCATGAACAATCGTCCTCTGTTTCTATGTGTATGAATGCAAAAAGCAGCACGTATTGTGAGCGATATCAGGGGATTATGAACAGCTGAAGTTTTTTATTTAAAAATCGAAGCGGTTTATTTCAGAACATGAGCAAATACTGAAACATCCTTGCCGCCAGACGGCGAACAATGCTGCCAGCGTCTCCATACAAGCGGGCGAATAACTGGACAGCCGGTGGGCAGAGGTCGCACAATGTCATCGTTTCAAGGAGAAAAGAAAGCTCAGCGCCGCACGTTGAAAAACCCCTGCAACAGGGCGCGACTCTCTTCAGCGAGTACGCCCCCCGTCAGCTGCAGCTGATGGTTGAGCAGCGGCGAACGACACAGATTGAACAGTGAGCCGCAGGCACCAGCGCGCGGGTCGGCCGCGGCAAAGACGACGCGTGACACGCGGGCGTGCACCAGCGCACCGGCACACATGGGGCACGGCTCCAGTGTGACATACAGGGTGGTATCGAGCAGGCGGTAGTTGTTCAGCACCTGGGCACCCGCGCGCAGAGCCACGACTTCTGCATGGGCCGACGGATCCCGGTCGGTAATGACCCGGTTCCAGCCGCAGGCAATGCGTTGCCCGCCCTGCACCAGCACGGCACCTACCGGCACTTCGCCCTGAGACTGGGCGAATTCGGCCAGCGCCAGCGCCTGGCGCATCCAGAAGGCGTCCGCCTGTTGCGCAGACAAATCTGCCGGCACAGTGGCCGGCAGATTCAAGGCTTCAGCGGGACAATTACTCCCACTCGATGGTTGCAGGGGGTTTACTGGAGATGTCATAGACAACGCGGGAAATGCGCGGTATCTCATTGATAATGCGGGTGGACACGCGCTCGAGGAAATCGTATGGCAGGTGCGCCCAGCGCGCAGTCATGAAGTCGATGGTCTCCACCGCGCGCAGTGCCACCACATAGTCGTAGCGACGCGCATCGCCCACCACGCCCACCGACTTGATGGGCAGGAACACGGCAAACGCCTGCGAAGTCTTGTCGTAGAGATCGGCCGCACGCAGTTCCTCGATAAAGATATGGTCCGCCAGACGCAGGATATCGGCATACTCCTTCTTCACCTCGCCAAGAATGCGCACGCCCAGTCCCGGCCCCGGGAACGGATGGCGATAGACCATTTCGTAGGGCAGCCCCAGCTCCACGCCCAGCTTGCGCACTTCGTCCTTGAATAGTTCGCGCAGGGGTTCCAGCAGCTTCAGGTTCATCTCTTCCGGCAGGCCGCCCACATTGTGGTGCGACTTGATCACCTTGGCTTTACCGGTCTTGGAGCCTGCCGATTCGATCACGTCCGGATAGATGGTGCCCTGCGCCAGCCACTTCACATTGGTCAGTTTGGACGCCTCCTCATCGAACACCTCAATAAAGGTGTGGCCGATGATCTTGCGCTTCTCCTCCGGATCGGTGACCCCCTTGAGGCGCCCGAAGAACAGGTCCTGCGCATCCACACGGATCACCTTGATGCCCATGTGACGAGCGAACATGGCCATCACCTGGTCACCTTCGCCGTAGCGCAGCAGACCGTGGTCCACAAACACACAGGTGAGTTGATCGCCAATCGCCTTGTGCAGCAGCGCCGCCACCACCGAGGAATCCACGCCTCCGGAGAGGCCCAGCAGCACCTCGTCATCCCCCACCTGCTCACGAATGCGCTGGATGCTGTCTTCAACGATGTTTTTCGTGGTCCACAGCTTTTCGCAGCCGGCGATATCCACCACAAAGCGTTCGAGAATGCGCTTGCCCTGCTTGGTATGCGTCACTTCGGGATGGAACTGGACCCCGTACCACTGCTTGTCCACATTGGCCATGCCGGCGATGGGGCAGGTTTCGTTACTGCACATGAGAATAAAGCCCGGCGGCATCTGTGCGACGCGGTCGCCGTGAGACATCCACACATCGAGAATGCCGTAGCCTTCCGGTGTGACATGGTCCTCAATGTCCCGCAGCAGCGGCGTGTGCCCGTGCGCCCGTACCTGCGCAAAGCCGTATTCATGGGTATCAGCGTGAATCACCTTGCCGCCCAGCTGCTCCGCCATGGTCTGCATGCCGTAGCAAATGCCCAGCAGCGGCACCCCCAGCTCGAAGACCGCTTCCGGTATGCGCGGCGCATCGTCACCCGTGGCACTTTCCGGCCCGCCCGAAAGGATGATGGCCTTGGCGCCGTAATTGCGCACGAAATCATCACCGATGTCCCACGGTACGATTTCACAGAAAACGCCGATCTCGCGGATGCGTCGGCCGATCAGCTGAGTGTACTGCGAGCCAAAGTCCAGAATCAGAACCTTGTCCTGATGAATGTCGTGGGCGGGGGTATGGGTCATGGCAACTCCTCGGTTTTCAAGCAAAACGGGGGCACAGCGCCCCCGTCGTATTCTTCGGCATGCTGCGCCCGTCAGACACGGTAGTTGGGCGCTTCCTTGGTAATGGTGACATCGTGCACGTGACTTTCGGTGATACCCGCATTGGTAATGCGCACGAACACCGGCTTGTTGCGCATTTCTTCAATATTGGCACAGCCGGTGTAACCCATGCTGGCACGCAGGCCGCCGGCCAGCTGGTGGACGATCGCGCCCATGGGGCCCTTGTAATCCACACGCCCTTCGATGCCTTCCGGCACCAGCTTGTCCACCGCATTGGTGGACTGGAAGTAGCGGTCGCTGGAGCCCTGTGTCTGCGCCATGGCGCCCAGTGACCCCATGCCTCGGTAAGATTTGTAGGCGCGGCCCTGGTAGTATTCCACCTCGCCCGGTGCCTCTTCGGTGCCGGCGAACATGCTGCCCAGCATGACCGCATAGGCCCCGGCCGCGATCGCCTTGGCGATGTCGCCAGAGAAGCGGATGCCACCGTCGGCAATCAGCGGCACGCCGCTGTCCTGCAGCGCCTCGGCCACATTGGCGATGGCGGTCAGCTGGGGCACGCCCACACCTGCAACAATCCGCGTGGTGCAGATGGAGCCGGGGCCGATGCCCACCTTGACCGCATCCGCACCGGCTTCCACCAGATCCAGTGCAGCCTGGGCAGTGGCGATGTTGCCACCAATCACATCCACTTCGGGGAAGTGATCCTTGACCCAGCGCACCCGATCGAGCACGCCCTGAGAGTGACCGTGAGCGGTATCCACCACGATCACGTCAGCGCCGGCATCCACCAGCGCTTCCACACGCTGCTCGGTGCCTTCACCGGTACCGACCGCCGCACCCACGCGCAGACGTCCCGCTTCATCCTTGCACGCATTGGGATGCTCGCTCTCTTTGAGCATGTCAGTAAGGGTAATCATGCCCTTCAGGTTGGAGTCATCATCCACCACCAGCACGCGCTCGATGCGATGCTCGTGCATCAGCTTGCGAATTTCACCCTTGGAGGCGCCTTCCTTTACGGTCACCAGCTTCTCGCGCGGGGTCATGACGGTAGTAATGGGAGCGTGCACGTCCTTGACGAAACGCAGATCGCGGCTGGTCACCAGACCATACAGCTTGCCGTCCTTCATCACCGGCACGCTAGAGATATTGTGCTGCCCCGTCAGGTTCAGCACTTCTTCAATGGTGGCATCGGCATTGACGGTGATCGGGTCGGTAATCACGCCATGCTCGTATTTCTTCACCTTGCGCACTTCATCGGCCTGCTGCTGCACGGTCATGTTCTTGTGGATAATGCCAATGCCGCCTTCCTGGGCAATGGCAATGGCAAGGCGCGATTCGGTCACCGTATCCATCGCCGCGGACACGAACGGCAGGTTAAGGCGGATATTGCGCGTCAGCTGCGTGCTCAGATCCACGTCCTTGGGCAGCACGGTGGAGTGCGCCGGCACCAGCAGAACATCGTCAAATGTATAGGCTTCTTCAATAATTCGTAGCATGGCGGGTTCCCAAATAGGTTTTTTATAGCCTGATCAGATTTTTCAATTATTGAAACTCAATGGGTTAAACGAATCGCAAGATATTGAATTTCAATCACTTGAGTCCGACATGATTCGTCTGTCGGCACCCTGAACAGGCATTGCCTGAACTTGAGCGTCATTATAAGGATTGACACAAGGCCGGTAAACTTTATAGTGTTATGCAACCGGCCAAACAACAACCCAGCCGGGTTCAGGATGGCAGCGACCATCCAGGCAAAGCTCTCAATCAGGAGGAAAACCGGAATGAAAAAAATCATCGTTACTGCAGCTGTCGCCGCGTCCCTGTCTCTGGGCGCCTGCTCCATGGGCACCAAGTCGGAGCCGAAGACCTACGCAGAAATCACCGCTGCAGCCAAAGCAGCCCACGCTGAAGCCAAGAAGCACCAGAACGTGTGGAAGCAGAAGAAGATGAAAAAGGCCTACGTAGATTACTACTTGGCCCAGGCTGAAGCCGCCAAGAAGAAAGGCGATGAAGCCGCTGCCATGAAGAACGCCAAGCTGGCACTGCGCGTTGCCCGCGCAGAAGTTGACCAGATCAACCGCTACAAGAACGAAAAGCCGATGTGGGAAAAGTAATCCCCTTCGACCGTTCGATGAAAAAACCGGCTACGCGCCGGTTTTTTTGTGCCTGCCAGAAGGTTTATAACCATGCGGGACTTAACAGCTACACACTTCGCTAGGCAGGTGCGCGTAAAGAAGATCACCTTGCGGGGGGCTTTACTTGCCCTTGAGATAGTGCTCGTCGGTAAAGGTGGCAATCCACTGCGGCTTGAACATCACCAGAAAACCCATCAGCATGCCATTTATGAAGGCTTCCGGCGCCGCCAGTAGCGGAATGTAGGGCATAAAACTGTGCCCCACCTTTTCAGCCGTCTGAACTTCTGCGCCAATGAGCACCCAGCCGGTGAGCAGCAACGCCACAAACGTGCTGATCCCCGCCGCCAGAAAGGCATTGAAGAACACATACACAAAAAAGTGGTGTGGCAGCCAACGCCATGCCAGCTTGAGCAGCCACCACGTGATCAGTGCCGGCACCACGCCCATCAACAGCCAGTTGAGCGCCAGAGCATCCCAACCGGTGACCTCAAAGGCGCTGAGGATGATCAAGGCCAGCAGGGCCGCCAACACGGCGAACTGCCAGCCAAACATCAGAGTGACGGACGTCATCATCAGAAAATGAAAGGTCAATCCATCGGCAATCGAGGCCGAAAACTTCCACAGCAGCGCCAGGGCCACGGCGACGCCAAAAAAGACATGCTGCGCATGACTGTCGCCCTTCACCTTGTGCCACGGCGCTGTCTTGACCGTCCAGAACAGAATCGCCAGCGCGACCAGCGCCGAGGCGATAACCCAGGAGAGTGGTAAAACATCTGCAGGCAGATTCATAGCCGACCTCTTCATTGCGTCGCTGAAAACAACCTATTATATTGGCTTGTTTTCAGCGAACCATCAGTAGCCATTATGCCTCAGCCCTCACCCTTTCGCATTCTCGTCGCCGCGTTCTACGATGCACTCATCCTTGCGGTCATTCTGTTTGTCGCCGCCATTCCATTTCCCCTGCTGTTCGGCGCAGGCTTCGAGCAGAATCCTTTCAGCAGGGTTGCCTTTCAGTTCTACCTGCTTGCCGTTGCCTACGCGTGGCTTGCCTGGCACTGGCGCAACGGCTATCTGACACCCGGACAGAAAATCTGGTCGCTGTGCCTGCGGGGACAGTACGGTAACCGCCTGAGCTGGGCGGAAGTGAACATGCGCTTTGGCAGCGCCCTGCTTTCGCTCGCATTGCTGGGGGCAGGCTGGTTATGGGCGCTTGTCCGGGGTCAGACTTTGCACGATCAACTTGCGGGCACTACAATCGTCGCCTGTTCAGACAAGGAGGGCTGAGATGGCCACCATTATCATTCATTCCAACGTGCTCAATTTCGATCAGGTAACCACCCTGACCCGCGCCCTCGGCAAACCCGAAAAGCACACCACCCACTATCGTATTGAACGGGCGGAACCACCCGCTCCAGAAACCCTCGATGCCCTGCGCAACGCCCTCCAGCTGGATATCAACGTCCTGCCGGAAGACTTTGACCCGAAAGCCGTCAAACTGCTGATTTCGGACATGGATTCCACCCTGATCGCCATCGAGTGCGTGGACGAAATTGCCGACCGGGTGGGCATCAAGGACGAAGTCGCAGCCATTACTGAAGCGGCCATGCGCGGCGAGCTGGACTTTGAAAGTTCGCTGAAAAAGCGTGTCGGACTGCTGGAGGGCCTGCCCACGCACGAACTCGAATGCGTCTACGAGGAACGCCTCGAACTCAACCCGGGTGCGGAAACCCTCATCGCCGGGCTCAAGCAGAAAGGCATCAGCTTCGCCTTGGTCTCCGGCGGCTTCACCTTCTTTACCGAGCGGCTGAAGGCGGAGCTGGGGCTGGACTTTGCCCGCGCCAATGTGCTGGCCGTTGCGGAAGGAAAACTTACCGGCGGGATTGACGGGGATATCGTTGCCGCCCACACCAAGGCAGAATATCTGCTGGAACTGTGCGATCAGCTGGGCATCACCCCCCAACAGGCCATTGCCGTAGGCGACGGCGCCAATGATCTGGAAATGATGAAACTGGCCGGCCTTTCCGTGGCCTACCACGCCAAGCCTGCCGTACGCACCCAGGCGGATACCCAACTCAACATTCGCGGACTGGACGCCATTCTCGACTTTCTCGAGGCATGAAAAAAGCCCGCACTCGCGGGCTTTTAATTGGGCATTGCGGCCAGCATCAGTTAAAACATGCTGCTCTCATACTCCTGAACCGCCACGCTGATGAACTTGCCCAGTGTGGACTGGTAACCCGGCCACTTGCTGGCCACCTGCTGCATGAACGGCTCCGCCATGATCTTCGGTTTCATCTCAAATGGCGACAGGCCTTCTTCGTAATACTTGGCCACATTGTCCCAGATGGTCTTGAAGAACAGCTCCTGATCCTTGAACAGCTGGATGTCGTCGTGGTGCCCGTGCCCCGGGCTCAGCGTATAGCCGGCAAACTGCTTCTGCCAGCGCTGCATGGCATCGATGGTCCCGCGGAACGAACCGTCCGCCGCATTGGCAATACGACGCATGGCCACATCACCAATGTAGACAATCTTCTGGTCGGGCACCTCCACCATAAGGTCAGACTCGGTGTGTACCCTATCCTCGTAGTCCGGGTTGCTGTAGTGGTGAATGCGCAGCTCGGTATCGCCCACCTTCAGCACTTCACCCCCTTTCAGCACCTTGTTGGGCGGTGTTACGATGGTGCCCATCACCGCATTGTTGGTCACGCGGTTGAAGAAATTGAGCCAGAAGTCGCCAGCCCCGTCCTTGATTTTTTGGAAGGTGGCGGGGTGAGCATAAATAGGCACATCCGGATAGGCTTCCACAAAAGCGTGGTTGCCCAGCCAGTGATCACCGTGATAGTGGGTATTGATTACCATCACCACCGGCTTGTCGGTCACCTTGCGGATCTGGCGCAAGATCATTTCACCAATCTGCACCGAACCGCCCGGCTCCAGCACCACTACCCCCTCTGAGGTGACGATAAAGCCCGGGTTGGAGAAAAAACCGTGATTCTCAGGCGTGGGCTCGGGATCCTTGGCACGAATGTACCAACATTTTTCGCTCAGTTGCGTGGCCGGCACATCCGGCATCGGCGGTGCCTTCACCACCATGTCCTCATCTGCCGCATAAAGCGGGGTCAGCGCCGTCGCGCCAACAGCCAGCCCCATCATTCGAATAAATTCGCGCCTATCCATATCACAATCTCCTATCGCAGTCATCTGATTGTAACAAAAACCGCAGGACCTGCAAGTTTCACATTTTGGCAAGGATTTTCAGGGGCGCATTTTTATAATGATGGGCAAACAGGAGAAAACCATAATGCACTGGCTCATTCACTGGCTCGATCCGCTCATTTTTGGCACCCTTGGCACCATGGGTTTTATCGTGCTGTGGCTGTCGCTGGAGCGCTGGCTCTATTTCCGCAGCACGGATCCTGACCGCTTCGACTCACCCGAAGCGGCACGCATCGAGACCACGCGCAACCTCACGCTGATCGCCAGCCTGGCGGCCAACGCCCCCTATGTGGGACTGCTGGGTACGGTGCTGGCCATCATGCTCACCTTCTGGCAGATTGGTGAAGCCGGCAACCTCTCTACACAGGCCATCATGCTGGGGCTGGCAATGGCCCTCAAGGCCACGGCGGCCGGCATCCTGGTGGCCATTCCCGGCACCCTGCTCTACAACGTGCTGCTGCGCAAGGCGGAAGTAATCCAGCTGCAGGTGCAAGCCCGTGCGCAGAATTGACCAGATCAATGTCATTCCCCTGATCGACGTCATGCTGGTGCTGCTGGCGGTGGTGCTGGTGACTGCCAGTTTCATCGTCCATGACAAGCTGAACATCGAGCTGCCCCAGACGCAGCAGTCCGCCAGTACCGCCCCCTTACCCGAAACACGCCATCTGGCGCTCGATGCCCAGGGGCGCCTTTATTTTGAAGCGCAGCCCATTGCACTTTCACAGTTGAGTGCCCTGCTGCATGCCGACCCCAAACGTCCCCTGGAATTGCGCGTGGACCGTCGCACCGCCTTTGGCGATTTTGTCGCCGTGGTTGAACGTATCAAAAGCCTCACCCCGCCCCCACCGCTGACGATTCTCACCGAGCATGTCCAGCCGTAAACGCCACCTGCTCGCCCTGCTGCTGGCCGTGGCCCTGCTGCTGCCGCTCGTGGGTCTAATGGTGATGAGTCTCAGCCAAACGCAGACACCTTCGGACACCCTGAGGCAGGTGGTGCCGGTGACACTGTCCGAGTTTGCACAGCCACAGCCCAAGCCACAGCCCAAGCCGCAGCCCAAGCCGCAGCCCAAGCCGCAGCCCAAGCCGCAGCCCAAGCCGCAGCCCAAGCCGCAGCCCAAGCCGCAGCCCAAGCCACAGCCCAAGCCACAGCCCAAGCCACAGCCCAAGCCCGCAACAGCTGATCAGGCGCCGTCCAAGGCTGCCACTGCGACGCCCACACAGCCTGCCAAAACAGCGTCCAATCCCCAGGCCGAGGCGGAAAAAGCCGACTATCTGGCCGCATTGCGACAGGCGATTACGACGGCGGCTCGAGATACCTATCCCTATCGGGCGCGACGTCGCGGCATTGAAGGCGATGTCTGGCTGCAGTTCCGTATCCACGCCGATGGCCGCATCGACGCGCTTGCCATCGAGCGCAGCAGTGGCAGCGCGTTGCTGGACGAAGCGGCTCGTGCCGTCATCATGGATGAATTGGGTGCGCGCTTTCGCCCCTTCCCGCCTGGCATGGCGTCGGACCCGCTCTGGGTTGAGGTGCCGATCCGCTACCGTCTGCGGTAAACTAGCGCGCAATCAAGGCCAGGAGAGCAACAATGGATTACACCGTCCCGGAAAAAAACATTGAAGACGTTCAGCGCGAGCTGGTGCAAATGTTCAACCGTTACGACAACTGGAAGGACCGCTACAAGCTGCTGATCGACATGGGCAAGAAGCTGCAGGACATGCCCGAGGAATACAAGACGGAAGCCAACCGCATCCACGGCTGTCAGTCGCAGGTATGGCTGCACACGGAAGAGCACGATGGCCGTCTCTTTTTTCAGGGCATGAGCGATGCAGCCATTGTCTCAGGGCTGGTCGCCATGTTGCTGCGCGTCTATAACGGGCGCACGCCGGAAGAGATCCTCAAGGCGCCGCTGGACTTTCTCAAAGAGATGGGCCTGCTGCAGCACCTGTCCCCCAACCGCGCCAATGGCCTTTATCACATGATCAAGCGCATCCAGAAGGAAGCCAAGGAAGCGCTCATTCGTCAAATCAAGGCCAAACAGCAGACCCACTGAGGGGGGTCCCCGACTTTTTCAAACGGCATTTTTCACCGCCACAAAAAAGCCCGCCCTGGCGAGCCAGAGCGGGCTTTTCAGTGGATCAGCATCGGTTTTATCAGCTCAAGCCGAGCCCCAGCTTCAACTGACGCTCGTCAGCGCGCATCAGATACTCGATGCGCTTTTCCAGTGGCGGGTGACTGGCAAACAGCGCCATAATGCGCTCACCTGCGGACTCGTTGATACCGAACGCCGCCAGCTGCTCCGGCAGATGGGCCGGTTCGTGGATGGTCATCAGGCGCTTCAGGGCGGCAATCATCTTGTCACGCCCGGCCAGATAGGCACCGCCCGCATCAGCACGAAATTCACGCTTGCGGCTGTACCACATTACGATCATGCTGGCGAGGATGCCAAACAGGATCTCAAAGATGAAACTGGTAATGTAAAAGCCGATACCGGGCGCATCATCTTCGTTACGGAACAAGACACGGTCCACGAAATAACCGACGATGCGGGCAAAGAAGATGACAAAGGTGTTGACCACGCCCTGCAACAGCGCCATGGTAATCATGTCGCCATTGGCGATGTGCGCCACTTCGTGCGCGAGGACCGCCTCGATCTCATCCTGGGTCATGTTTTCCAGCAGGCCGGTGGATACGGCCACCAGCGCATTATTGCGGTTCCAGCCCGTGGCAAACGCATTGGGTGCCGGATCCGGATAAATGGCTACATCCGGATGCCCGATGCCAGCCTTGTCCGCAAGACGGTGCACGGTCTGCACCAGCCAGGCTTCCGCCTGATTGCGCGGATGCTGCGGGTCAATCACCTCGGCACCGGTCATCTGCAGTGCCATCCACTTGGACAGCAACAGCGACACAAACGAACCGGCAAAGCCGAACACCGCTGCAAAGACCAGCAGGTTGCCCAGATCAAGGCCATACTGATTCACATAGCCGCCCACACCCAGCAGACTGAGCGAAATGGACGCCACCGCAATGACAGCGATGTTGGTCAAAAGAAACAGGAATATGCCCTTCAAGCTCATGGAAACCTCCTTGTGATGAGCAATTGCATATAAACAATATAAGGATTATTTATAACAAATCAACCCAGCATCCTATACGTAAAATAACGCAAATTCTCACCCAGGATACCGAAAATGCTTCGTCTGACGCTGTTTCTTTCGCTGATACTCGCATTGCCCGCCCACTCAGCCCCTCTGCAACTGTCCGAAATTCGCTCAGCAGCCCAAAACGGCGATGTGGACGCCATGCTGACGCTCGCCCTGGCCTACCAGGAGGGTGCACTGGGGCTGAGCGCCGATCCCAACCGGGCACAGGCATGGCTGACCCGTGCCGCCGCCCAGGGCAGCCGTGCAGCCCAGCTATTGCTGCAAAGAGACAGCTCAGCGGTGCATGCCGCCTCGAGGACAGAGAAATCCGCACAGGTGCCCGGAACGCAAGCGACTGAAAAAGCAGGCACACCGCCACGTGCCCAGATTGAACCGCCGCTGAAACTGGCCATCACCTTCAATACGCTGGTCGACACAACCCAAAAGCCGCTGCTGCGCATCAAGGCCGGCGATGACGGCATTGGGCTTTACCCCTACCGCAGCAACTATTTCATCCCCTATAGTCATGACTTCCATGCCAAACCCGACCGCAAGGCAGACGAAGCCAAATTCCAGCTCAGCCTGATGAAACCGCTCGTCTACAACCTGTTCGGGCTGGAAGAAACCTTTTTTGCCGCCTACACCCAACAGTCAAACTGGCAGATTTACGCCAGCTCCGCCCCGTTCCGCGAAACCAACTACGAGCCGGAGCTGTTTGTCACCCTGCCGTTCAAATGGGGCGACTTCCCGCTGCGCGCCCTCAAGGTGGGGCTCAATCATCAGTCCAATGGTCAGGGCGGGACGCGCTCGCGCTCGTGGAACCGCCTGTATGCAGCCGGCCTGTTTCAGCTGGACGACACCTTCGTCAGCCTGCGTGGCTGGTGGCGCATTCCCGAAGCGCGCAGCAGCGATGACAACCCGGATATCGAACAGTATCTGGGCTACGGCGACCTGCGCGTCGCCTGGCCCATCGGGCGCAATCTGCTCAGTCTGACGCTGCGCAACAACCTGGATACCGCCCACAACCGCGGCGCCGTGCAACTGGATTGGTCCTTTCCCATCAAGGAGTTCCGCCACACCTTCGGTTATGTACAGCTGTTCAGCGGTTATGGCGAAAGCCTGATCGACTACAACCGCAGCGTGGACAAGATCGGCATCGGCATCCAGTGGAGCCGCTGAGAATGCGCTACACGTAAAAAACCCCGCCACAAGCTTTTCTGGCGGGGTTTTGCACGGCGTCGAAAAAACGGCTTTGAAAAAGTCGGGGACCCCTGTCAGCCGTCCAGTTTCTTGCGCAGCAGCTCGTTGACCTGCTTCGGATTGGCCTTGCCCTGGGTGGCTTTCATCACCTGCCCCACAAAGAAACCGAACAGCTTGTCCTTGCCGCTGCGGTACTGCTCCACCTGCGCCGGGTTATTGGCGATCACCTCGTCAATAATTGCCTCAATGGCACCGGTGTCGGTAATCTGCTTGAGACCCTTCGCCTCAATGATCTCGTCAGCACGGCCTTCGCCGGCCCACATGGCTTCGAATACCTCCTTGGCGATCTTGCCGGAGATGGTGTTGTCCACGATCCGAGCCAGCAGCTCGCCGAGCATGGCCGCGGTAATGGGCGATTCGGACAGCAGCAGATTCTCCTTGTTGAGCGCACCGAGCAATTCCACCATAACCCAGTTGGCGCACAGCTTGGACTCGCCGCCCACGGTGGCAACCACCTCCTCGTAGTAGTCGGCCAGCGCACGTGAACCGGTCAGAACACCGGCGTCATAGCTGGGCAGCCCATACTGTTCCATGAAACGCTTGCGCTTGGCATCCGGCAGTTCCGGCAGGGTTTCGGCCACCTCGGCGATCATCTCATCGGTGATCACCAGAGGCAGCAGATCCGGATCCGGGAAGTAGCGGTAATCGTTCGCCTCTTCCTTTTCGCGCATGGAACGGGTTTCGTCCTTGACGGAGTCGTACAGACGCGTTTCCTGCACAATGCTGCCGCCGGATTCGAGAATGTCCATGTGGCGCTCGATCTCGTACTGGAGCGCCTTTTCCAGGAACTTGAACGAGTTGATGTTCTTCAGCTCGGTGCGTGTGCCCAGCGGCTCACCCGGACGGCGAATGGAGACGTTGGCGTCCACGCGGAAGGAGCCTTCCTGCATGTTGCCGTCGCAGATTTCCAGATACTGCACCAGCTCGTGAATCTTCTTGGCATAGGCGATGGCCTCCGCGACGGAACGCATGTCCGGCTCGGAAACGATTTCCAGCAGCGGTGTGCCGGCGCGGTTGAGGTCGATGCCGGTCATGCCGGCGAAGTCCTCGTGCAGGGACTTGCCCGCATCCTCTTCCAGGTGGGCACGGGTGACGCCGATGGTCTTGGTGTCGCCATCCACCTCAATCTCCACCTGCCCCTTGCCGATGACCGGCAGTTCATACTGGGAGATCTGATAGCCTTTGGGCAGATCCGGATAGAAATAGTGCTTGCGCGCAAACACGCTGCGGCGGGTAATTTCGGCGTCGATGGCAAGGCCAAACTTGATTGCCATGTCCACGGCGGCCTTGTTCAGCACCGGCAGCGTGCCCGGCAGAGCGATATCCACCGCAGACGCCTGCGTGTTGGGCAGAGCACCGAATGCCGTGGACGCACCGGAGAAGATTTTCGATTTGGTGGCCAGCTGTGCGTGGATTTCCAGGCCAATAACAATTTCCCAATTCATGCTGCGTGCTCCTTAACCCAGTTCCGGTGTACGTGTGTGCCAGTCGGTGTGCTGCTGGAATTGGTGACCGATATTCAGCAGCTTCGCTTCGCTGAAATACGGCCCCACCAGATGCAGCCCCACCGGGCGCCCCTTGGCAAAGCCTGCCGGCACGCTCATGCCGGGCAGGCCGGCCAGGTTCACCGGAATGGTGTACAGGTCGGCCAGATACATGCTGACCGGATCGTCGGACTTCTCGCCCAGGTTCCACGCCACCGTCGGCGCCACCGGCCCGGCGATCACGTCGCACTGCTCGAAGGCGCGCACGAAGTCGTCGCGCACCATGCGGCGCAGCTGCTGCGCCTTGAGGTAATAGGCGTCGTAATAGCCCGCCGACAGGGCATAGGCACCGATCATGATGCGACGCTTCACCTCGTCGCCAAAGCCTTCCGCACGGGAACGGGTATACATGTCCTTCAGATCCTTCGGATCTTCGCAGCGGTGGCCGTAGCGCACACCGTCATAGCGCGCCAGATTGGACGACGCCTCCGCCGGTGCCAGCACGTAATAGGCCGGCACAGCCAGGTCCTTGTTGGGCAGGCTCACCTCCACCACGGTAGCGCCCAGCTTTTCCAGCTCTGTGATGGCTGCCTCAATCACCTGCGCCACCTCGTCATCCAGCCCCTCGCTAAAGTACTCCTTCGGCAGGCCGATGCGCAGCCCCTCAAGGCTGTCGTTCAGATGGACAGTGTAGTCCGGCAGCTCGCGTTCCAGCGAGGTGGAGTCGCGCTTGTCGAAACCGGCCATGGCGTTGAGCAGCCAGGCGGCATCCTCGGCACTGCGCGCCATGGGACCGCCCTGATCAAAGCTGGAAGCATAGGCGATCATGCCGTAGCGGGACACGAGACCATAGGTGGGCTTGATGCCGGTAATGCCGCAGAAGCTGGCGGGCTGGCGAATGGAGCCGCCGGTATCCGAGCCGGTAGCTGCAGGTGTCAGGCCGGCTGCAACCGCTGCTGCCGAGCCGCCGGATGAACCGCCCGGCACTGCATCCCTGTCCCACGGATTGCGCACCGGGCCATAGTAGCTGGTCTCGCTGGAGGAGCCCATGGCAAATTCGTCCATGTTGGTCTTGCCCAGAATCGGCATGCCGGCCTGCTTGAGCTTTTCCACCACATGGGCGTCATACGGCGCAATGAAGTTGTCCAGCATGCGGCTGGCGCAGCTGGTGCGGATACCATCGGTAGTAAACAGGTCCTTGTGGGCAATGGGGATACCGGTGAGCGACCCGGCACTGCCTTCGGCGATGGCCGCATCGGCCATTTTCGCCATTTCGAGCGCCACATCAGGCGTGACGGTAATGAAACTGTTGAGTTCGGGATCCAGTTTTTCGATGCGGCCCAGAAAATATTGCGTCAGTTCGACGCTGGAAATCTCACGGCGATGGAGCTTGTCGCTCAGTTCGCGCAGGCTTAGCGTATGCATGGTTCAACCCTATGAAAATTGCAGGTTCGGATGTTCGGAAAAAATGTCGCAGATCACTCGATGACCTGCGGCACCAGATAGAGCCCCGCTTCCACCTTGGGCGCGATGCCCTGGAACTTTTTGTGCTGGTCGTGCTCGGTCACTTCATCCTCGCGCAGGCGCTGGGTCAACTCTAGGGGATGCGCCATGGGCTCTACACCAGTAGTATCCACGGCGGCCATTTGCGCGAACAGGTCCAGCACATTGTTCAGGCGCTCGGCGTACTCGCCCTTCTCGTCTTCTTCCACGCGAATCGCCGCCAGCGCGGCGATCTTGTTCACTTCTTCAATCGTCAATGCCACTCCGGGCCTCCTGATCACTTTTCTTCGCGAAACAAGTGCGTATTTTAACCCCTTTGGCAAGGGGATATGGATATCCTCCCAAACCCATCAAATCGGGGTAAAATAGCCGGCAATTTTTCCAACATCTGCTGGGGCGCCTACTCACCATGTTTCGTAAACTTTTCGGCATCTTTTCCGACGACCTCTCCATCGACCTGGGGACTGCCAACACCTTGATCTACGTGCGCAGCAAGGGCATCGTGCTTAATGAGCCCTCTGTGGTGGCCATCCGCGACAATGGACGTGGCAATCGCAGCATCGTCGCCGTGGGCGAAGAAGCCAAGCGCATGCTGGGACGCACACCAGGCAACCTCGAAGCCGTGCGCCCGCTCAAGGACGGCGTGATCGCAGACTTTTCCGTCACCGAAAAAATGCTGCAGCATTTCATCAAGAAGGTGCATGCGGCCCGATTCTTCCAGCCCAGTCCTCGCGTGCTGGTGTGCGTGCCCTGCGGTTCCACTCAGGTGGAACGCCGCGCCATTCGGGAATCGGCTGCCGGGGCCGGGGCCCGCGAAGTCTATCTGATCGAAGAACCCATGGCCGCTGCCATCGGTGCCGGCATGCCGGTGAGCGACCCTGCTGGTTCCATGGTGGTGGATATCGGTGGGGGCACCACCGAAGTGGCCACCATCGCCCTGAACGGCATCGTCTACGCCGATTCCATCAAGGTGGGCGGGGACCACTTTGATGAAGCCATCATCAAGTACGTGCGCCGCAACTACGGCATGCTGATCGGCCCGGCCAGCGCCGAGCGCATCAAGCACGAAATCGCCACTGCCTACCACGAAAGTGAACCGCGCACCATCGAAGTGCGCGGGCGCAACCTAGCAGAAGGTGTACCGCGCAGCTTCACCCTCAACAGCAATGAAATCCTTGAGGCGCTGCAGGACCCGCTCGCCGCCATCGTCAGCGCCGTGCGGACCGCACTGGAACGCACGCCACCGGAGCTGGGGGCAGACATTTCCGAACAGGGTATCGTCCTCACCGGGGGGGGCGCCCTGCTGCGCAACCTGGACGTGCTGCTGAGCGAGGAAACCGGCATTCCGGTGATCGTGGCCGACGACCCCATGACCTGCGTCGCCCGCGGCGGCGGCCGTGCGCTGGAGCTGATGGACGAGCGTGGCATGGACGTCTTCTCCCATGAATAACGTCTAGGAGTCGAACCATCGCTCTCGCCGCCACATCAGCCCGCACGGATGGCCGTCATTTTGTGGCGGCTTTCGTTTTTTCTGCCATCCTCATGGCGGTGGATCACTACACCCATCTAATAGACGATTTGCGCGTCGCCCTGGTGCAGCTGCTGCAGCCGGTAGAGTATCTGGCCACGACACCTCGACTCCTGTATGAAAGCTACACCGAGGCGCAGACCGATGAAGCCGTATTGCGGCGACGTCTGGCAGCCGCTGAAGCCGAAAACCTGCTGCTGCGCAGCAAACTGCTACAGATGGAAGACCTGAAGGCGGAAAACCGCCGCCTGCGCCTGCTGCTGGACGCCAGCGGCCGCTTGCCTGTGGAAAAAACCGACCTGATGATCGCCACGGTGCTGCGCTATGGCAGCGGCCCATTTGAAAACTACGCCGTCATCAACAAGGGCGCTCTGGATGGCATCCGACCCAACAGCCCGGTCATCGACCCGGCCGGCATTTTCGGACTGGTTACCGAAACCGCTGCCCTGACCAGCCGGGTTCGCCTGCTCACCGACCCTGATCTGGCCATCCCGGTGCGTATCGAGCGGACCGGCCAGCGCGCCATCACCCAGGGACTGGGACACGGACGCGTGCTGGTTCGCTTCCTGCGCAAGGGGGCCGACATTCAGGTGGGTGATCTGCTGGTAACCAGTGGACTGGGCAACATTTATCCACCGGGCTACCCCGTTGCGCGTATCAGCGCCATTGACTTTCAGCGTGACGCGGTTTTTCTGCGCGTGATCGCCCAGCCCGTCAGTCAGCTCTACAATAACGACGAAGTTCTCGTCCTCAAGATACACCATGAAGACACCCCCGCGAACGACTGATGCCTTCTGGCTGATTCTGCTGAGCTATCTCGTAGCGCTGGTCATCAACGCCCTGCCGCTCCCCCATCCCTGGGGACTGCTGCTCCCCCCAGTCGGATTGCTGGTACTGTTTTACTGGGCCTTGCGTCAGCTGGACCGAACCCATTTTGTCGCCGCCGTATTGATTGGCCTGCTCTATGACGCGCTGGAAGGCACGCTGCTGGGCGGACATGCCCTGCTCTTTTCAGTCCTGCTGTTCATCGTGCTGCGCCTGCGTCTGCGCCTGCGGCTGGCCCATCCGCTGCAGCAGAGCCTCCTGTTTACGGGGCTGCTGTATCTCTTCGAAGCGCTCGGCTGGTTTATTCTGCGCCCCAACCTGGATGAAGCCACGCGCATCTACTGGCTGGCAATGCCATTGACTGCCCTGCTCATCTGGCCTGTCATTTCAGCCACATTGCACTTTCTCACCCGCCCTGCTGGAGCCCGATGAAATCGACCCAGGCTGCGCTTCTGTTCAAACGGCGTATCATCTGGGCGGCGCTCGCGGTCCTCGTGGGCTTTGGCGTCCTGCTGGGACGCATGGCCTATCTGCAGATTACGCTGTATGACCGCTACGCCAGTCTGGCGGAAGGCAACCGCATTAGCGTGGAAGTGATTCCGCCGCGCCGCGGGCGCATCTTTGATCGCAACCACGTGGTGCTGGCAGACAACCGGCCCACCTTTGTCATCACGGCCATTCCCGAACGGACCCGTGATCTCCGTAAGGCGCTGCAAGATCTGTCGGAACAGTTTCCGTATAAATTCGATCAGAACGACGCTGATGCGTTTTACGAATATCTGCGGGTCCGTAAACGCTTCAAGGCATACCCATTGCCGTTCGACCTGGACGAAACCGAAGCTGCCCGTTTTGCCGCGCTCAGCCATCAATGGCCCGGCTTCGAACTGACCACCCGGCTGAAGCGCATCTACCCCTATGGCAGCATTACCGCCCATGTGGTGGGCTATGTGGGCAAGATCAACGAGGATGAGCTCAAGCACCTTGACGCCAAGCGCTATCAGGAAACCTATACCATCGGCAAGTCCGGCATTGAAAAACAGTACGAGAATCTGCTGATGGGACATCCCGGCTATCGGGAAGTGGAGCGCAATGCGCAGGGCCGTATCGTACGCGTGCTAAACACGACGCCACCACAGGACGGGGAGGACATCACCCTCACACTGGACATTGCCCTGCAACAGAAGGCCTACAAGCTGCTGGGGGGACGCCCCGGCGCCATCGTGGCGCTCAAACCCGAAGACGGCAGTGTGCTGGCCATCGCCAGCGCGCCCGGCTTCGATGCCAACCTGTTCGTGGATGGCATCGACGCGAGCACCTACCACAGCCTTCTTACCGACTGGCGCAAGCCGCTCATTAATCGCCCCATCGCCGGCGTCTATCCGCCCGGCTCCACCATCAAGCCCTTTTTGGGGCTCATCGCCCTGGAGCACGGCATCGTATCGCCCGGCTTCAACATATACGATCCGGGCTATTTTGAATATCAGGGGCATACTTATCGCGACTGGAAGCGCGAGGGACATGGTCGGGTTGACCTCTATCACGCCATCATGGAGTCGTGCGACACCTATTTCTATCAGGTAGGGCTGAAAATGGGCATCGACCGCATTCACGACGGATTGCTCCAGTTCGGCCTCGGACGCAAAACCGGCATTGACCTGCCAGGCGAACGCAGCGGCCTGATCCCCAACAAAGCGTGGAAACGCGCCGTGCGTGGCAAACCCTGGTACAACGGTGAAACGATCATCGCCGCCATTGGACAGGGCTATGACCTTTCAACTCCCATTCAACTGGCACGGGCCACCGCCATCCTGGCCAATCGCGGCACCCAGGTGGTCCCACACCTGCGCGATGTGCCCGTGCCGCCCGAAGGGCATATTCCCATTAAGAACCGCAAGCATTGGGAGCTGGTCATCAAGGCGATGGTGGGGGTTCTCAAGGATCCGCGTCATGGCACCGCCCGCCGTGCAGGCCGCATGATCCCCATCCCCATGGCGGGCAAGACCGGCACGGCCCAAGTCAAGGGGCTGCGTGCCGAAGAGGAGTATGACGAAACCAAAATTCCGCTCCAGGAACGCGACCATGCCCTGTTCATCGGCTTTGCGCCGGTGGACAAGCCCGAAATCGCCGTTTCCGTCATCGTGGAGCATGGTGGCGGAGGCAGCAAGGCGGCCGCGCCACTGGCGGTGCAGCTGGTCAATGCCTATCTGGGGTTGTCCCCGCCCAAAGCGAAGGCGAAGAAACCATGAAACAGGAAACAGGTCTGCTCTATCGACTGCACATTGACGGCTGGCTGTTGCTGGGGGTCGTGCTGCTGCTGATCACAAGTACGCTTGTGGTGTACAGTGCCTCCGGGGGCGAATGGTCCGTGGTGCAACGCCACCTGATGCGCGTCGGTGTCGCCTTTGTTCTGATGCTCATCTTCGCACAAATTCCGCCGCGTCAGCTGATGCTGTGGGCACCGTGGCTGTTTCTGCTGGGCATTGTCCTGCTGATAGCCGTACTGGTGGCGGGCAAGGTGGGCAAGGGGGCACAGCGCTGGCTCGATCTCGGTGTCATTCGCTTTCAGCCTTCGGAGCTGATGAAACTGGCCCTGCCCATGTTTCTGGCCTGGCTGTATGCCTGGAGCCCCATGCCGCCCAACTGGCCGCGGCTGGCGGTCGGGTTCGGCTCCATTGCGCTCACCGCCGGCCTGATTGTGGTGCAACCGGACTTGGGTACTGCGCTGCTGATTGCCAGCAGCGGGCTGTTCGTGCTCTTTTTTGTGGGACTGCCGTGGAAGGTCATTTTGGGCGTGCTGGTCGCCGCCGTCGCGGCAGCACCCGTGGTGTGGCATTTCATGTACGACTACCAGAAGCAGCGCGTGCTGACTTTCCTCAACCCGGAGTCGGATCCGCTCGGAGCCGGCTACCATATCATCCAGTCCAAGATCGCCATCGGCTCCGGCGGCCTGTGGGGCAAGGGTTTCATGGGGAGCACCCAGGCGCATCTGGAGTTTCTGCCGGAGAGCACCACCGATTTCATCTTTTCCGTATTCTCGGAAGAGTTTGGCCTGTGGGGTGTCGCCCTGCTGCTGGCAGGTTATACCTTCGTCATTTTCAGGGGCTTTTACATCGCCTTAACGGCCGATGACAATTTCGGCCGCCTACTGGCTGCCGCCCTGTCCATGACCCTGTTTACCTACGCGTTTGTCAATATCGGCATGGTCAGCGGCCTGCTGCCGGTAGTAGGCCTGCCCCTCCCTCTGATCAGCTATGGCGGCAGCGCACTGGTCACGCTGATGATCGGTTTTGGCGTGCTCATGTCCATCCGTACGCATCGCCGCTTCATGGGCAGCCAGAGCACCTGATGCTGCCTTGAACCCACCTGCCCACCGTGTTAGATTAGCGCGTTAAAATCGCACTGGAACCAAAATGAACAAGCTGATGAAACACCTCCGCGTACTACTCCTTTTTCCCCTGCTGCTGTTCGTCCAGACAGGCTTGAGCGCCCCTGCCCATGTGCCGGCACCCAAGCCCGTCACCGAACAGGTTTCCATCGTGCCAGCGCCGCCCTCCATCGCGGCCAAGGCCTACCTGCTCATCGATTTCGACAGCGGCGCCGTACTGGCTGCGAGGGATCCTGACAAGCGTGTGGAACCGGCCAGCCTGACCAAGATGATGACCAGCTACATCGTGGCACACGAGCTGGATGCGGGCAAGATCCACCTGGACGACAAGGTCACTATCAGCGAAAAGGCCTGGAAGATGCCAGGGTCGAAGATGTTCATCGAAGTGGGCAAGAAGGTGCCGGTGCGGGACCTGCTCAAGGGCATGATCGTGCAGTCCGGCAATGACGCCACCGTGGCACTGGCCGAATATGTGGCCGGCAGCGAGGAGGTCTTTGCCCAGCTGATGAACCAGTACGCGCAGAAGCTGGGCATGACCCACACGCATTTTGTCAATGCCACCGGCCTGCCCGACCCCAACCACTACACCACCGCTCGGGATCTGGCCATCCTGGCGCGTGCGCTGATTAGGGAATTCCCCAATCATTACGACTGGTACAAGGAAAAAGTTTTCACCTATAACGGCATCACCCAGTACAACCGCAACAAGCTGCTGTGGCAAGACCCCAGCGTGGACGGCATCAAGACCGGCCATACCCAGTCTGCCGGCTACTGTCTGGTTGCCTCTGCCAAGCGTGACGGCATGCGCCTGATCAGCGTAGTACTGGGTACCGACTCCGACCGCAAGCGCATCAGTGAAAGCCGCAAGCTGCTCAACTATGGTTTCCGTTTCTATGAAACCCACCCCCTCTACAAGGCGAATCAGCGCCTGACCGACCACAGGGTGTGGGAAGGTGCCACGGATACGGTCGCCATCGGCACGCCGGAAGATGTCTACATCACCATTCCGCGCGGCGAGTACAAGAATGTGCAGCCCATGATGGAAATTCCCAAGGAATTGCATGCGCCCATTCAAAAGGGTCAGCAGCTGGGCACACTGAAAGTGATGCTGCACGACAAGGTGCTGGTGGAAAAACCGCTGATTGCACTCAATGACGTGCAGGAAGGTGGCTTCTTCAAGAAACTGATGGATCAGGTGAAGCTGCTGTTCGCCCAAATGATGGAGAGCCTGGGACTGTGAGCACACAAACCGCCTGGCTGAATGGGGAGTGGCAACCACTGGAGGCGGCGCGCGTTTCGCCATTGGACCGTGGCTTTCTCTTTGGGGACGGCGTGTACGAAGTCATTCCGGTCTATGAGCGCCGCGTTTTTGCTTTCAAACCCCATCTCCAGCGCCTGAAGCACAGCCTGGAGGCCACCGGCATTCCCAACCCGCATACTGACGAGGAGTGGGAAGCGTTGTGCAATAGCCTGGTAGAGCGCCACCCGTGGACGGATCAGTATCTTTACATACAGGTGACACGGGGTGTTCAACCGAAGCGGGATCACCTGCCCCAGAACTGCCTCGTGCCCACAGTGTTTGCCTATACCAGCGAACTCAAGCCCATGGATGAGGCCGTGCTGCAGCGTGGCGTACGCTGCATTACCACCCAGGACATCCGCTGGCAGCGCTGCGACATCAAGGCCATTACCCTGCTGGCCAATGTGATGATGAAACTGGAGGCGCAGCGGGCTGGCGCCGACGACGCCATTCTGATCCGCAACGGCATGGTGTCGGAAGGCACGGCCAGCAACGTCATGATCGTGGAAGGCCAGTCGCTGGTCACGCCGCCGCTGGATCACCATCTGCTGGGCGGCATTACCCGCCAGATCCTGTTGAACTGCGCACCCGCCATTGGCCTGCTGCCGGTGGAAGAACCCATCAGCATACAGCGCCTCTACCAGGCGGATGAGATCTGGCTCACCTCCTCCACCAAGGAGGCCCTGCCCGTGGTGGAGCTGGATGAACGCTCCGTTGGAGATGGCACGCCGGGCCCTGTCTGGCAGGCGATGCGCAGCCACTATCAACAGGAAAAACAACGTCTTGTCCAACAGCGAGGGGGCGCCTCATGAGTATTGATGACACCAATACCAACACACCCGAAAACCCGGGCCAGCTCGAGTTTCCGTGCGATATCACCGTCAAGGCGATGGGCAACAACACCGACAGCTTTGCCGCGGAAATCTACGACATCTGCAAGACGCACATTCCGGAACTGCAGGAGGGCGATATGAGCGTGAAGACCTCCAGCGGCGGCAAGTTCCAGTCCGTCAACGTGAAGATGAATGCCAAAAGCCGCGAGCAGTTGGAAAAGCTCTACAAGGATCTGAACGACCACCCTGACGTTCACATGACCCTCTGATCATGGCCGAGCTGATCGTGCGCGTTCTGGGGCAGCGCCCTTATGAACCGACATGGTCGGCCATGAAAGCCTTTACATATGACCGCAACCACACCACGCCAGATGAGGTCTGGCTGGTGCAACATCCGCCTGTCTTTACCCAGGGTCTCAATGGCAAGCCTGAACACCTGCTGAACCCGGGTGATATTCCGGTGGTACAGACCGACCGAGGTGGTCAGGTCACCTATCACGGCCCCGGGCAATGGATTCTCTACCCGCTACTGGATCTCAAGCGTGCCCAACTGGAGGCCCGCCACTTCGTACACAGTCTGGAGCAGGGGCTCATCGACTATCTGGCCACCCGCTCCATTGACGCCCATGCCCGCGACGATGCACCCGGCGTGTATGTGGGCGCGGCCAAGCTGGCCTCTCTGGGACTCAAGGTAACCCGCAAGGGCTGCTACCACGGCATCGCGCTCAATGTGGACATGGACCTGTCCCCATTTACGCGCATCAATCCCTGCGGACTGACACAGCAGCCGATGACGCAATTGGCCGATCTTGTGACGCCTCTGCCTGAGCCCGACGCCCTGCTGCACGATTGGCTCGCCTGCACCCTCGCTGCCAGCGGGTACAAACCCGAGCGCATTACATGGATCGATGAGGCTGAAAGCAAAACGCCCGCAAGGAGTGCGGGCGTCTGTTAAAAGAATTCCTCGAATCGCTTACTTGCGGCGGGGCTTGAACTGCACCACCTTCTCGCTACCCGCCTCCGAGGCGGCAGTTGCCGCAGGCTTTTCAGCCACGGGCTCCGAAGCCTCCTCGGGATAGGGCTCCGGCGGAAAGGGCATACCCTGTCCGTTTTCTTTGGCAAAGATTGCCAGAACCGCCTGCGGCGGGAAATGCACAACCTGCTCTTCCCCCTGAAAGCGGGCACGAAAACGGATTTCATCATTGCCCAGCGTCAGGTCGCGTGTAGCCAATGGGCCAATATTAAGCACGATCACGCCATCGTGCACAAACTGCTGCGGCACCTGAACGCCGGGCCACTCGGCGTCCACCTGAACATAGGGCGTCCAGCCGTTATCAACGATCCATTCGTACAGGGCACGAATCAAATAGGGCCGGTTGGAAATCATCAGAGAATATCCCGCATGTCCAGTTCATCGTCGCTGAGACTGTTCTTGAACTCAGGGCGGCTCAGCAGCTTGTCGGCATAGTCCATCACCGGCTTGGCGGACTTGGGCAGTTCGATCCCCAAATACTGCAGGCGCCAGAAAATGGGTGCCATGCTCAGATCCAGCAGTGTGAATTCCTCGCTGAGGAAGTAGGGTTGCTCGGAGACGATGGGGATCAGCTGAATCAGACGCTCGAACAGGTGCTTGCGCGCCGCATTCACTGCCTTCTTGTCGTCGCTCTGGGTAATGGTGCGGATCAGCGGATACCATTCCGTCTCGATCAGACGCAACTGCTGGCGGATCAACGCCTTCTGAATGGGATCCACAGGCATCATCGGCGGATGGGGGAAACGCTCATCCAGGTATTCAAGAATCACCTGGGCGTCGTGCAGGACCAGGTCCCGATCCACCAGCGTCGGAATGGTGCCATAGGGATTCAGCTCGTACAGCTCTTCCGGGACGGCGTTGCTGTCCACGGACACGATCTCCAATGGTACCTCCTTTTCCACTGCCAGGAAGCGAATGCGGTGGGAATTGGGATCCTTGGGGTCTGAAAACAGGGTGATGACCGCACGTTTCGCCAGAGGCAGATCGCTCATTGTTCGGCTCCTTTCCTTCTTAAGAGTGTGATAGCTATTATACGGTGCCTGTCAAGTCCCCTTCCGCCACCGCAAAGGCCAGCGCAAAGTTGCGCTCATCGCTCAGAGAAAGGTGGATGACACGAATCCCCATCTGCGCCGCGCGCTGTGCCGCCGCACCGTGCAAGCATACCTCCGGCTTGCCCAGCGCGTCATTTTCAATGCACACCTGCTGAAAACGCATGCCATCACGCAGGCCGGTACCCAGCGCCTTGAAGACCGCCTCCTTGGCCGCCCAGCGCTTGGCAAGAAATGCCACACACGCCTTGCGTGACTGCCACTGGGCATATTCCTGTTCGCACAGTATCCGCTGCGCAAAGGTCGGATGCTTTTGCTGCAGTGCCGCTATGCGTGCCACTTCCACCATGTCGCTGCCGATCCCCAGAATCATGTGCCTCCCGAATACAAAAAAGCCCTCGAACGAGGACTTCATTCTAGCGCAGTGGTGTAGCCTTACAGCGCGTTAACAAACGCTGCCAGCTTCTCCTTTACGGTTTCATTCCAGGCAGCCAGTGCCGCGTTGTCCAGCTGGTCCACAATGGCCGGCAAATTGTAAACACTGGCACGAATGCCGTTTTCCGTCTGGTGCAGTGCGATGGCGCAGGGCAGGAGTGCACCAAAGTCCGCGTCCGCCTCAATTGCCGCCTTGGCCAGACCAGGGTTGCACAGACCGAGAATGCGGTAGGGACGGAAGTCCTCGCCCAACTTGGTGGCAATGGTCTTCTGTACATCGATATCGAACACCACGCCCAGCTGCATGCTCTGCGCCACATCCTGCACGCGCTCTACCGCAGCCTCCATATCGTTCAGTGCCAGATCCTTGTTGACTGCATAGTTCAATGCCATCTTCCACTCCTTTTACTTATGCGCAAATAAAAAATTATTATAGATGGAAGGCAGAAACAAAAAAACCGCCCGAGGCGGTTTCTTCCACAAGATGGCGGTGGGGGTGGGATTCGAACCCACGGTGGGCTATCAACCCACGCCGGTTTTCAAGACCGGTGCTTTCAACCGCTCAGCCACCCCACCGGGTAATTGACGGCGCTCATTATAGGGGAAACCGCCATTTTTTCAAGCAAAACAGGGCAGGCGCCCCTGCGCCGTTTTTTGCGGCTCGCAAAAAGTCGGGGCCCCCCCCCTCTGTCAGAGCGTTTCAGCCCCGCCCATGTAGGGTCGCAATGCCTCGGGTATAGTGATACTGCCGTCGGCGTTCTGATAGTTTTCCACCACCGCCACCAGCGTCCGCCCTACGGCGAGGCCGGAGCCATTGAGGGTATGCACCAGCTGCGGCTTGCCGTTTTCGTCGCGGTAGCGGGCCTTGAGGCGGCGCGCCTGAAAGTCCTCGAAATTGGAACAGGAGGAGATTTCCCGGTAGGCCTGCTGACCGGGCAGCCACACTTCCAGATCGTAGGTCTTGGCGGCAGAAAAGCCCAAGTCGCCGGTGCACAGTGAGACTACGCGGTATGGCAGCTCAAGCCCCTGCAGCACGGCTTCGGCATGTGCAGTCAGACTCTCCAGCAGGTCATAGGAGTGGTCCGGATGGGCGATCACCACCAGTTCCACCTTCTCAAATTGGTGCTGACGGATCAGTCCGCGGATATCGCGGCCGGACGAACCTGCTTCGGCACGAAAGCAAGGCGTGTGCGCCGTACGCTTGATGGGCAGCGCCTCATTCGGAACGATCTCGTCGCGTACCAGATTGGTGACGGGCACCTCTGCAGTCGGGATGAGATAGAGCTCGCGACTGTCCTCGGCTTCGGTGCGGTTGGCAATCTTGAACAGATCCTCCTCGAACTTGGGCAGCTGGCCTGTGCCATAGAGGCTGTCCTGATTCACCAGATAGGGCACATACACTTCTTCGTAGCCGTGCTGTTGCGTATGCAGATCGAGCATGTACTGGATAAGCGCACGCTGCAACCGCGCCAGCGGGCCTTTCAGCACCGCAAAGCGCGACTGGGCAATTTTGACGGCCGCATCATTGTCATACCAGCCACGGGCGGCCAATATATCTACATGATCCTTCGGTTCAAAGTCGAATGTTGTCGGCTCACCCCAGCGGCGGATTTCCACGTTGTCATCCTCGCTCGCGCCTACGGGCACACTTTCATGGGGCAGGTTCGGGATGGTGGCATACAGCGCATTCAGCTGCTGTTGCACGGTCTGCAGGGCCTTTTGCGCGGCTTCGAGGCGATCGCCCAGATCCGACACCGCATCCAGCAACGGCTGAATGTCCTCACCGCGCGCCTTGGCCTGCCCGATGGCCTTAGCGCTTCGGTTTCGCTCCGCCTGCAGCTGCTCGGCCTCCACCTGCAGCCGCTTGCGTTCGGCTTCCAGGGCGCGGATTTCTTCTAACGGCAGCTCAAAGCCACGGGTTTTCAGGCGTGCGGCAACGCCCTCCAGATCGGTACGCAACAGTTTGGGATCCAGCATGAATTACTCCGTCAAGGTCAGTTTTCCGGTATTGAAGCCCAGCCACACCGCAATCAGGCAGACCACCACACTGATGACGATATTGGCCAGCGCCTTGTTGACTTCGCCCACCTGCAGGTACTGCAGGGTTTCGAAGGAAAAGGTGGAAAAGGTGGTCAGTGCGCCAAGAAAACCGGTCATGACAAACAGGCGCCATTCGCTGGAAGCACCCAGCTTGTCGATCAGCCACACGGCCATGAACCCCATGATGAAGGAGCCCAGCACATTCACCGCCAGTGTCCCCCAGGCGAACTGCTTGCCCAGCAGCTGATAGACGTGATGCGAAATCCAGAAGCGGCTCATGGCGCCCAGCGCCCCGCCCGCTGCAACGGCCACCCACTGCATCATGACGGTCTCCTCTTGTGCGGCGCAGCCGCATCCAGCTGTTTCAAATATTCAAGCTTTTCCAGAATCTTGCGCTCCATACCACGGGGCACCGGCTGATAGTAGCTGCGCGGCGCCATTTCGGCGGGGAAGTAGTCTTCACCCGCCGCATAGCCTTCCGGCTCATCGTGGGCGTATCGATAGCCCTCGTGATAGCCCAGCTGCTTCATCAGCTTGGTAGACGCATTGCGCAGGTGCATAGGCACCTCGTAGGATCCGTGCTTCTTCACATCCTTCAGCGCGGTATTGTACGCCTTGTAGACCGCGTTGGACTTGGGCGCCACCGCCAGATAGACCGCAGCCTGCGCCAGCGCCAGCTCCCCTTCCGGGCTGCCGAGACGCTCGTAGGCTTCCGCAGCGGCGATGGTCAGCGGCAGTGCCTTAGGATCGGCATTGCCGATATCCTCGGAGGCCATGCGGATCAGCCGCCGTGCCAGATAGCGCGGATCGGCCCCGCCGTCGAGCATGCGCGTCAGCCAGTAGAGCGCCGCGTCCGGACTGGAGCCGCGCACCGCCTTGTGCAGGGCGGAAATCTGATCGTAGAAGGCATCGCCACCCTTGTCGAAACGGCGTGTGCCGGCCTGAATCACTTCACGCACGCCCTCGAGCGTCAGACGCGCCACAGGCCCATCGCTTTCGGCGAAATCACTGGCCTGCTCCAGATAGTTGAGCAGGCGGCGCGCATCACCGTCCGCTGCCTGAATCAGCGCCTGTGCCGCGTCCGCGTCGATGTCCAGCGGCTGGCCCAGATCCTCACCCAGCGCATCCAGCCCACGCTGCAGCACGGTCTGCAGCGCCTCGGCATCCAGCGGCTTGAGCACATAGACGCGCGCACGGGACAACAGGGCGTTGTTCAGCTCGAAACTGGGGTTCTCGGTGGTGGCGCCGATAAATACAAAGGTACCATCTTCCACAAACGGCAGAAAGGCATCCTGCTGCGCCTTGTTGAAGCGGTGCACCTCATCCACAAACAGAAGCGTGCCCTGCCCCGCGGTCTGCAGATGACTGCGCGCCTGCTCAACCGCCTTGCGCACCTCCTTGACCCCATCGAGCACCGCCGACAGCTGCAGAAACTGCAAATCGGACTGCCGGGCGATAAGCCGCGCCAGCGTGGTCTTGCCCGTGCCCGGCGGCCCCCAGAAAATCATGGAATGCAGCCGACCGCTGGCAAACATGCGGCTGAGCGCCTTGCCCTCTCCCAATAGATGCTGCTGACCCACATATTCCTCAAGGGTCTGCGGACGCAGGCGCTCTGCCAACGGCTGACTCATCGTGGCAGCTCTCCCACCACGTCCGCCCCCTCGGGAATGTGGAACACAAACAGGCTCGCATCCACCGGCTGATTGACGCGCACATGCTCGAAACGCACCCGCTCGACACGGTCGTTGCTCTGATAGAGGGTGATCGCCTTGAGGCGGTTGGCGGCATCCAGACCCACATCCATGCTTTCGAAATAGGTATCCTTCTTGGGGCGCAGGTTGTACCAGTGCAGGCCATCGGCTTCGCCTGCATCGATAATGCGAAACTTGCTGGCAATGGGAATCTGATACAGCAGCCAGTTGAGGGGAATATCCTTGATCACCTGTTCGATGGGCTGGACCGTCACCTGCTCGAGGTCGGGATCCCATGCCCATAGGGCGCGACCATCCACCACCAGCAACTGGGGCCCCTGCGGCGCCTTGTCATAGCGCCAGTACAGCTTGCCGGGGCGCTGCAGCGCCACATGGCCAGTATGGATGTCCACACCAAGGATATCACTCTCGTCGCGCGGGGTTTCCTGTACAAAATCCGCCTCGAAGGTGCGCAGCTGATCGGCAAAGGCCTGCAGGCGCTCCACGCCAGCCCAGGTGGGCAACACCATAAACGCCACGCAGAGTGAGAGAATAAAACGCATTACGACTCCTTCGGCACCAGTACCTTGCGGCCACCGTTGCTTTCCATGGGGGACACCACGCCTGCTTGCTCCATTGCTTCTACAATGCGTGCGGCACGATTGTAGCCGATGCTGAACTGACGCTGAATCAGGGAGACGGATACCCGCTGCTTTTCGATCACAAACGCCACCGCCGCATCATACAGGCTGTCCTTTTCGGCATCGCCACCCATGCCCTCCAGTGCCGAAGCACTGCCGCCTTCATTACCCTGTTGCAGGATCATGTCCAGATACTGCGGCGCTCCCTGCTGCTTCACGTAATCCACCACGCGATGCACCTCGTCATCCGACACGAAGGCCCCATGTACGCGCCGCGGCACGCCGCTGCCCGGCGGCAGATAGAGCATGTCCCCCTGCCCCAGAAGCTGCTCGGCGCCCATCTGATCCAGAATGGTGCGTGAATCCACCTTGGACGACACCTGAAAGGAGATGCGTGTGGGAATATTCGCCTTGATCAGGCCGGTAATCACGTTCACCGACGGACGCTGAGTGGCAAGAATCAGGTGGATGCCCGCTGCACGGGCCTTTTGCGCCAGGCGCGCGATCAGCTCCTCCACCTTTTTGCCCACCACCATCATCATGTCGGCGAACTCATCGATGACCACCACGATATAGGGCAGCGGCTGGAGTGTCGGGACCTCTTCGCTCAGTTCATGGCCAAAGTTGGGATCAGGCTTCCACAGAGGATCGACCAACGGCTCGCCACGGTCGATCGCTGCCTGAACCTTTTCATTGAAACCGGCGATATTGCGCACGCCCAATTTAGCCATCAGCTGATAGCGACGATCCATCTCATAGACACACCAACGCAACGCCTGCGCCGCTTCGTTCATGTCGGTCACCACCGGCGTAAGCAGATGGGGAATGTCTTCATACACCGACAGTTCCAGCATCTTGGGGTCCACCATAATCAGCCGCACCTGCTCGGGTGTGGACTTGTAGAGCATGGAGACGATCATGGAGTTGATACCCACCGACTTGCCGGAACCGGTGGTCCCGGCCACCAGCAGATGTGGCATCTTGGCCAGATCGGCCACCACCGGTTCGCCGGCAATATCCTTGCCCAGCGCCAGTGTCAACGGCGAACGCGCGTGCGCAAACAGGTCGGACGCGATAATTTCCCGCAGGGCGATCACTTCACGAGTCGGATTGGGAATTTCAATGCCCACGGTAGACTTGCCGGGGATCACCTCCACGACACGCACCGAGCGCACGGAAAGTGCCCGCGCCAGATCCTTGGCCAAGTTGCTGATCTGTGAGACCTTTACGCCAGGGGCCGGCAGAATCTCGAAGCGGGTCACCACGGGGCCGGCCTGCACCGACTCCACTTGCGCCTTGACGCCGAAGTCGAGCAGATTCTTCTCCAGCAGGGCAGACATCTCCGCCAGCTCCGATTCACCATAGTTGTCCTGGGCTGGTTGCGGCAGATCAAGCAGATCGACAGGCGGCAAGCCGCCCTCTCCCCCGGTATAAACGGTATTGACCTGCGCCTGGGTGTTAACACTGGCAGTGGAAGCGGGCGCAGTCACCGCCTCCACTTTTTTCGCCTGTGAAGCCGGCGGATTGGCAGCGGAACGTTTTGTTTTGGCTGGAGCAGGCGACCTAGCCTCCACAACAGGCGCGCTCTTATCCCCACGTAACCGTTGCAGGAACTGCGCCTTCAGCGCTGCCATGCTCCAACGCTGACCGTCCTGTGCTGGCCGGTTTCTCAGCCATTCCCACAGCCACCAGGCACGCGCACCGGTCGACTCAAAGATGTTCAGCCAACTGCGCCCGAGCAGCAAAGCAACCCCCAGCGCCCCCACTAGCAGCAACAACAGAGTTGTGGCGAGCCGGTCGATGCCACTGACCAGCGTCTGTGCCAATGCATACCCCAGCACACCGCCACCGGAATGGGGCAATGGCACGATGAATGCCTTGGGATCCAAGTAAAGGGCTGTTAGCGCAGCGCCCGCCACCAGCACCATGGTGCCGCCCAGCAAGCCACGCGTCAATGTGTCCGCCGATTCGTCCAGATCACGTGCCTGACGAAAGGCGCGCCACGCCAGCCCAAGCAGGAAAAAAGGGATAAGCAACGCCCAGGCACCGATCAGATAGAACATGACTGAGGCCACCCAGGCGCCGGAGCGCCCCCCGTAATTATGAATGGGGTGGTCGCTTCCACTCTGGTTGATGCCGGGGTCGCTGGGGGTATAGCTGAACAGAATCAGAAACAGAAAAGTTGCGAGCAACAGGGCACCCAGCCACGCGCCTTCCCGCAATAGCCAGCGCCATAGCGACATGGAGTCGGAATCCTGCATGATGCTCCTCGAATGGCTCAAAACAAGTCCTGAACGTGTAAAAAGGCTCTTCAAAGCGCTCTGAACGGCTTGGCAGCACAGCGCATTTTTATGGTTTGCGAAAAAGTCGGGGACCCCCCTGTCTCCGATGCCAAAAGCGCGTAAAATCTTATTATTGATTCATGCTTTGATAGGTTGCATCCATATATGAGGATAGCCAGCCGTCAGACACCGGATTCTAACACAGGACTACAGGAGCACTGTCATGAGCACACAGCACCGCAAACTGATCATTCTCGGTTCCGGACCGGCAGGCTACACTGCCGCCATTTATGCCGCCCGCGCCAATCTTAAGCCCACCATCATCACCGGCATGCAGCAGGGCGGCCAGCTGATGACCACGACCGATGTGGACAACTGGCCGGGCGAGCCGGAGGGCGTACAGGGCCCTGAGCTGATGGAGCGCATGCGCAAGCATGCCGAGAAATACGGTACCGAAATGATTTTCGACCACATCAAGGCGGCCGATCTGTCCCAGCGTCCCTTCAAGCTGACCGGCGACGCAGGCGAATACACCTGCGACGCACTGATCATCGCCACCGGTGCCTCTGCCAAGTACTTGGGCCTCCCCTCTGAAGAGAAATTCAAGGGCAAGGGCGTCTCGGCCTGCGCCACCTGCGACGGCTTTTTCTACCGCAACCAGAAGGTCGCGGTCGTGGGCGGCGGCAATACCGCGGTGGAAGAGGCGCTCTATCTGGCCAACATTGCTTCCAAGGTAGTGCTGATTCACCGTCGGGACACCTTCCGCGCCGAAAAGATTCTGGAGGATCACCTGATGCAAAAAGTGGAAGAAGGCAAAATCGAGCTGAAACTTCACAAGGAAGTCGATGAGATTCTTGGGGACGACAGCGGCGTCACTGGTGTGCGCATCAAGGATACCCGTACGGGCGAAACCGAAGAAATCGAGCTGATGGGCGTCTTTATCGCCATTGGCCATCATCCCAATACCGACATTTTTGCCGGACAACTGGAGATGGATAACGGATATATCAAGGTGAAGAGCGGTCTGCAGGGCAATGCCACGGCAACGAGCGTGCCGGGTGTATTTGCTGCGGGTGATGTCATGGACCAGCACTACAAACAGGCGATTACCTCTGCCGGAGCAGGCTGCATGGCTGCGCTGGATGCTGAAAAGTATCTGGATAATCTGTGATTTCTTAACGTCCATGGAGGGGAGAAGAACAAGGAAACTCCCCTCTAACTTATAAGCCAGTCTCACATCTTCAGAGCCACCTTCTCGCCGACTGTCAACTCTTGGCGAACTCCATTAACTGAAACAGAAAGAGTTCGGTAGCCAACTTTATTGACTATCAACTTATTCCTTCCGAAAATCCGAGTTAGCGAAACAAGCCCAACGCCCTCCAACGCTACAAAAACCTTTCCGGCGCCAACCTCCACAAATCCAACTATTTTATACTTGCGCATAACAGGTTTACCATGCCCGAGCGATTCTGACCGAATTTTAATGCCCAAGCGATTTTTACGCAGTCTATCAATCATATCACGTTGATCAGGAGTGAGAAAAAAAGGGGGGAAACGCTGATTCAAATTATCGTTAAAAAACTTGAGTGGATCAGAGAAGACAGGATCAGAAAAAAGCGATACCGGAACATCGTCTGAAAAGGCTGGTTTTAAAAAAACCAAAATAAAAACAAGAGAATGTAATATCACTCTATTAATCTGAAGCATAATCAAGCTCTCTTGGCATCGCAACAATAAATACAAGCTCACAGTCGAAAGAAATAAGACCAGGCCTTTCCTTGACAGCCTTGGCAAAATCAAATGAGGCAATATCGCCGGAGAATACCATGCTGCAGTTACTAACTCTAAAATATGGGGATGTGTGTAGATTATAAAAATTAACAATACGGAAATGATCTACATCACTCGGCCCATCCCAACGCAACCTAACAGGGTCAGCAACCAACAGGCCCTCTCTGATAGCTGTATTGCCGGCTCGGAGACCAGATATAGGGCGACGAGGCATGAAAGTAATGGCAAAATTGGAAATGTTGTAGATCTGAGACAGACGATAAAATTGATCAGAAAACAACAAACGATCCAGAGGTTTGACAAGCCAGACTGAAATCTTCTTATATTGCTCACCATAACGAAGGTAGTAAACCAGCTTCTGGCGCAAAAAGGAAACCTCTTTGTCAAGCCGGTTAACTTCTGCTATCAGGGAGTCGAGCCGATGCTGAGTTCTTTCTAAACGATGGCTGAGGTGTAAATATGCCTGATAGTCTATAACAGACAAAACAACCAGGGACAAAACTGGAAGGAGAAGATATTTTTTAATAAGTACGTAATTCATTATTCAGGAGGCGCAAATTTATAACTAACTATATAAAAATAGTAATCCTTTTCATAATCCTCAATATTAATCTTTAACAGCTTCTTAGTATCATCATCAAAAGGCTGCTTAATCTGTTTAACCGATTTAACGCCTTTTGAACGCTGAAGATGGCTGGCTATGGTTTCCATCAAGATATCGACCTGGGCTAGGGAATACTCCTCAACAGGCAACGCCAGCAAAACCTTAATCTTGTATACCGGCTCTCCAAGGAGGTTGGATTGTTCATCTTCAAAAGTAAACTCACGTATTTTTACTTGTGGTGCAAACCGCTCAAGAACAGCCAGCAAAGGCAAATAGACTGCTGTCAATCGATTATTAGCCTGTGCTTTTGTGAAGGCATCATTGAACAATACAAGCTGATACATATCAGAAGGATCATAATGTAGATTCAGTTTAGACTGAATATTATTCCTTAAATATACGAGCTTGGCCTTTTGATACTCTAACGTAGATACTCCCTCCTGAAGACTAATAAGCCTTGAAACGGTATTTCCCAAATAGTATGAAAAAAGGGTCCCAATTACAAAAAGGCCAGCCCATATTATGGCACCAAGTTGCACCAGAGCGCGCTTATTCTTGCCTGCCCGCGTTTTTAAAAGAGGGAAACCTGGATACTTATTAACTACCGCTTTGAATAATGGGATTGGCAGTCCATTGCAACCGCTTACCTCAACACCTTTTAATAGGGCCTTAAAAGAACTACAATTAAAAGAGTCAAGATTTGAGAGCAAAGAAAGACCCACAAATGACTTCTCACTACACAGATGAGCGCGACCAAGTAGCTCATCAGGCAGAATCAGGTTAAAATTAATAGGATCAGACTCTGATATCACCCCTTTTGCCAACACAAACCTCAAGGTCAGGTCAACCTCCCGTACGATCAGGGATTCCACAACGCCCTTCTGACTGCTTTTAATTGGGGTATGGCGAAAAAAAACAGTCCCACATTGATCGATTATAAAAAAATGGATGAATTCGCAGTCATATACAACCGTTAATTTTTTTGTTAATTGGGAGCCCGCAAGCTTTGCAACACCATTGAGGCTGGCCTTTAATCCTTTTCCAGGGTGGGATAGTGCATAGGCGAGACTTGACGGAAAAGAGTAAACGGACAAAACCAGAATATCTCTGGCCAGCAAGGATTCATAGACGGAATAGGTTTGATCATTAAGTGTAACTACCCAGTCCCTTAGAATAGGCTTGCCGCTGCAACGCATGTAGTCTGCATGCGCGATGACTCTTTCCTGTGATCCGTATCTTTCTCCACAGTGGGTTGCAACAAACGACGACACCTCCCATGGCATCAGTGCAGGCGCATCAGACACAATCAATTCATCGGACTTGGAATAAAAAAGGATATTAAATTCCTGGCGTGCATATACAGTATCCAACTCAATCAAAAAGGCCTGTATATGCTCCATCTCATCATATGAAAAGGAGACAACAGAGTCTGTTGAGGCAGCCGGAACAAAAAACAGATCCGAGTCAGTAAGAATAATTGTGTTAATATCATTCATATACGTTATTAAATCTGTATTTTGCTTATAGTGTCATATACCGGTCCCATAACAGCCATCATAATCCACAACACGATTGCAGCCAGCACTATTATCAGGAGGGGCTCAATGGCAGGTTCCAGCTTATCAATTTTTCGCTTTGCATCAAAGTCATAGTTTGAGCTAATTACCTTGAATGACGCATCCAGCTGACCGGATTCCTCTCCAGCCTTTATAATATTAAGTGATATAGGATTATAAAAATCCTGATTGGATATTGCTTCGTAGATGCTGGCACCTTCTTCTATTTTTTTCATTGCATCAACGACTTGAAGCTCTATACAGCGTGAAGCAACAACACGCCTGGCAAGGTCAAGGGAGTCTACAAACCCGATCCCCGCAGAAAACGAGAGGGCCACTGCTTTAGAGAATCTGGCCAGTTTAAGCAGCTTTAGCACCTCCCCAATCAGTGGGATTTTCAAAATAATACAATCCAGCTTATACCTGACTTTATCATTTCTTTTATATAAATATCGCAACAGGACCAGCAATAACAAGGGGGCTGCAATTATGAGTATCATATTATTGGAGATAAACTCAGAAGTGGCGATCAATGCTCGCGTCGTCCACGGTATTTCCCCGCCCATTTCCTGAATAAAGTTGGTTAGCTTGGGTACAACAAAAATCATGAGCACGATAACGACTGCAGTAACCACCACAAGAACAATAGAAGGATAAATAACTATTTTCTTGGTCCTCGCAGCCACATCTTCTTCCCACTCCAGCAGATCAATCAGTTCTTGCAGAGAGGATTCGATACGCCCCGTTTTTTCACCAACCTTTATCAACGAGACATATACTTCACCAAAAATATCTTTCTTAGATTCCAGTGCTTGTGAAAATGACTGCCCAGCCTTCAGCTGTTCCACAATATCGGCAATAATTGTCCGCATGGTCCCCATAGAAGAGTCGCGAATGTTCTCTAATGCACTGATAATGGGAACACCCGCAGAGATAAGCTGCTTCAGCTGGATTGAGAAGGAAATGATTTGTTGCCGCGTCGGCTTGCCTGAACTAAATAAAGGGTTATGTTTAGGCTTTACCTTGATGGGTATCAAGCCGGAAGAACGCAAATGATTAATGACCTCGCGAGGTGAGCTCGCATCCATCTCCCCTGTAATACGCTTGCCATCCTTGTATGCAGCATATCGAAACAACATATCAGCCGATCTGCTCGCTCAGATCAATAACACGTGCAATCTCATGAAGTGACGTTTCGCCGGACAAGACTCTATTAATGGCTGATTCAACCAGCGGACGAAAACCATTTGCCTTCGCCACCTCCATAAAGTCGCTTAATGAGGCCTCCTTCAACACCAAGTCATCGAGCTCCTTGTTCATGCGGAGAATCTCTACCACTGCAATACGACCGGAGTAACCTGTACCATTACAAGCGGGGCATCCCTTTGGAGCATATAGAACAATACTTTCCTGCGAGTCCGGAATCCCCAGCAGCTTGCGTTCCATGCTATCCGGTTCATAGGGCACCTTGCACAGGTTACAAAGCCTTCGTACCAGTCTCTGTGCGAGAATACCCGCAATATTCCCGGCCAAAACGGTCTTCGTTACACCCAAATCTATCAAGCGGGTAATAGCACCGATGGCTGAGTTAGTATGCAGAGTGGCCAAGACCTGATGTCCTGTCATGGCTGCTCTGAATGCCATTTCAGCGGTATCCTGGTCCCGCACTTCACCAATAAGAATGATGTCCGGATCCTGGCGAAGCAGTGCTCTTACGCCGGAACCAAATGTAAACCCGATATCTTCATTGATTTGGGTCTGACGAATCAGTTGGGAGGGGTATTCGACCGGATCCTCAAGCGTCATGATATTGATTTCCGGTGAATTCCGCTCATTCAGGATGGAGTATAACGTCGTTGTTTTACCTGATCCGGTCGGTCCTGTCACCAATATAATACCTACCGGGCGAGCCAGGACCAGCTGAAGTTCTGAGGTTGCATGCTTGTCCAGTCCCAACTTATCAAGCGGAACAATTCCCTTGTTGCGATCAAGAATACGCAGAACAATATTCTCGCCGTGAATCGTGGGCAAAGTGGAAACACGAAAGAAAATTTCTCGTCCCAAGATATTCAACTGCATCCGCCCATCTTGCGGATGGCGGGACTCAGAAATATCCAGCTCAGAAAGTATCTTGATGCGTACCGTAACTGGGGAAAAAAGTGATTTGTGAAATACCTTGATTTCCTGTAGAACCCCATCTATACGATAGCGGAGTCGTGCAAACTTTTCCTCCGGCTCAATATGAATATCTGAAGCCCCCTTCTTTACGGCATCGGACAAAATGGAATCGACAAGCCGTACAATTGGATGCTCATAAGTACCATCTATTTCAACGCCACCAACCGCACTGGTATCGTGTGTTAACTCATCGAGAATATGATCTATGACAAAATCAAACCCATAATATTTTTCAATTGCCTGCCGAATAGCATCAGGATTTGCAATAAATGGAACGACTTCAATTGCATCATTCCCAATGGCGCGCTTGATCTTGTCAAGCAAAATAATATCATCGGGATCAGCAACTGCCACATGAAGTCGTTTTTTGTCAAAAGAGATAGGAAAAACAAGGTATTGCCGTGCCAGTGATTCAGGAATAAGACGGATCAACTCGGGGTCGACCAGCATGGCATTTGGATCAACCACACTGTGACCGGTCACTTCGCCCAGAACATTTTTAGCCTGCTCTTCAGAAATGAACCCCAGTTCTCGGAGCATTTCTGCCAGTTTTTTTCCGGTCCGCTTCTGCTCAACGAGTGCAACCTGCAGCTGATCTGGCCGAATAATGCCCGCCTCGACAAGGTGCTCACCCAGCCTTTTGCGTTCCCCACGCCCCTGCATTGAGTGTCCTGAATGCTTCGATGAATTAACCATTGCCGATCACTGCCTCCAGATCGTGGACCGCCTGACCAAGCTGTGAATCTATTTGAAGATGATTAGCCGGAATCCTGCTTAGCAAATCAGAAGCCAAGTTTTTCTTATCCATCTCATAGGCCACAAGTGCTGCGTTATACAGCAGATAGCCATTGCGGGGGTGCTCCTCGAGTGCCAACATTAGGACATCGAGAGCCTTATTCAGATTTCCTGACAGAACATAACGATTAGCAAGCTGCAATGCAATAGTGACGGCTCCCGGGAATATTTCATGCAGGGACGCTAACTGCTCAAGCGGGATTGCTTCCCCCCCAATCAGTGCATAGATTTGTGCAACATAAATATTATAGGGGGCCGTACTATAAGCCTGATGAACCAGCCGCCTTGCCCGTTCCACTTGGCCCGCGCTAAACAAACGATACGCCTCAAAAGCCAAACGTATAGAAGCATTATCAATGTGATTACATGCATCCCCTTGAGTGGCTTCTCTAATAAGCTGCTCAAAACATTGCTCGAGTGAAACGATTTGTGTTTGATTCGTCGCCGCCTTTTTAAGACGAGGATAAGAGGTTAGAGGTTTCCCATCTTCACGTCGATTCAGTTGAGCAACACCCGAGGGTGCTTTTTCCTCTGCTTCCTTCTTTTTAACAGCATCCGTTCTAGCTAATATGGGGGGGGCTTTGTGTGTAGCCGCTTCAGAAAGCTTTTTATTCTCGGTCGGATTTTCTTGGCTTTCACTTTGAGTATCATCGCCTATTTTTTCAACGTTAGGCATTGATAGAGGTTCCTGCCCCCGTTCTGACATCACTGGAGAATGAACTTCCTGGGGTGATGGCGAACGCTCAGGTACCTCCTTGGGTTTGCCTGCATCAGATAAAACTGTCAGTTCGTGCTCGTGTCTGTCTGCAATATGGGCGTAGCGATTAGGTAGAGCCGGCTGTGTGTTTTGGTAATAACCCCAAATGACCGCAACCGAAGCCATAACAATGAGCAGGGCAAGCAATAAGACCGATGGGCTGATGCGGCGCCCTGATTTTCGGGACCGAAGCAATACACTTGGGTCCTGAACTTGAAAGCCTCCATCCGTGCCAATTTCTTCGTGTGAAGTGGAGGCGGCGGCCTTATCTGGCATTGCAGGGGTAGTAGACCCCACTTTATCTTCACTCAGTTGTGAGGGTACGAAGTCTATATCTTCCGGTGAAGTAGCAGTATTATCAGCATCCGGCACCCCCCATTCTTCACTGTCGCTGGAAGATAAAAGCTCCGATTCTTCAACAAACTTAAGACCCTCACTTTCTCTCAATGCATCACTGAATGCAGAACCCCTAACAGACTCATCCCTGCCAGGGTGCGAACCAAGTGGTTTTGTTGCTACCTTATCGGCCTCAGCAAACCCATAAGCGGTATCTGACGGCTCTAAATCTGCCTGGCGTAATTCGGTGAAAGGTTTGTAATGCTGTAGCGTTTGGGCATTTTCAAAGCTGGATTTATGTTTATTGTCCTCTATGTCATCCGAAGAGAAAACAGCCTGTCGTTCACCAGCAGCCTTGTCATCTGGCGCTTCGGAAATGGGAAATTTTATTTTTAACGGAATACCTGAAGGTGACGCCCCAGTCTCATTAGCTTCTGGTACATCAGAATCATCAGCCTGCTGAGGCTGCATTGCAGAATGTAGAGGAAGCTCGTCATCCTTGTTTATCGGACAGCCATTCGACGAAGCCGTATGAGGCTGTTCGACCGCAGTGTAAACCCCACCATCATCTGAGGCTTCCACCTTGGCATCAGCAGCAGCTCGTTGCTCAGCAGCCTTTTTTAATGCCTCTAATAAAACACTCATTGAACTACTCGACCAATACCGGACGCAGGAAAATCACAAGTTCAGACCGCGAACTAGAGTTGTCAATGGATTTAAACAATGAACCAAAGCCAGGTGCGTCAGCCAAGCCTGGCAGCCCATTGGAGGTATCTGCATTCTCTGACTGCATCAAGCCGCCTATCACAACTGTTTCGCCACTCTTGAGTTGTAGCGTCGTGCTAATTTCTCTCTCCTGAATAATTGGAATTTCACTTTTAACCCCTGCTCGAGCCAACTCTGGATGAGGGTCAGCTACGTAACCAAGAATACGCGAAATGTTGGGGCGTACATACAGCTCTACACGATCATTGTCTGCTACAAATGGTGTAACTGTCATCATAAACCCGACCGGAACTGTATGGACCTCTGTTTCAAAAGTAATTGTAGTCGTAGACTGATTTGAGTCTGCACTAACGGAAGTTGTGAAATAAACCTGATTATCGACCACCTTAAGAATGGCAGACTGGTTATTAAGCGCTACAATCTTGGGTTGCGATATGACCCGTGTTTTTCCAAACTTTTGCAAGAACTTGATACCGAGATTCATATTGAACAACTGAGAAAGTTGATTATTTGCTGTCACAATACGAATTGGATATGTATTCGAAAGTTGAGCAGAAGTACCATTAGTCACCTGAAAGGAGGACCAGTCAATACCAGCCTGATGGGTATCAGATAATTGCACCTCTACCACCATCGCCTCTATAAGTACTTGACGCTTGGACCGCTGCTTTACACGATCTAGATATGCGGCCACCTTTTTCTGAAGTTGAGATGGTGCGTACACCATGATAATGCCGGCATGCCGGTTAATGGAATAGGCATTCTTCTGCACCGGCTGCATCGGTAATATAGAAACGCTTTCTGTCCCTTGCTGCTGCTCAACAGCATTATTTAATCCAAGGATGGCTTTGAGGTTTTCCTCAATCTCTTTCCAAGGATCCTGTTCAGACTCCAGCTGCACCTCGCTTGTATTGTGGCCTCCCTGAATGGCCGAACCGCCACCCTCTTCCCCTGAAACAGCGCTACCAACTGACATATTGAGGGAAATTGCCTCTTTAACTGACTTTTTGATATTAATACGGTCTATTACATAGGGCTTCCAAACAGGGCGATCGGCATCGATAGTTAAAATCCCATTATGATAGGTATAGGTTAGGCCGGCCTGCTCAGTTATTTTCTTGATCGCCATCCGCAGAGGCACCTCCTTTAGAAAAAGCGTAATTTTCTTGGGAGGCAACTGCCGAACATCCAACTGCAACTCACTCTGCTCAGCAAGCAGATTGATCACATCGGAAACAGACATTCCATGCGCATTGATAGTGATCGGCTTATCCAATGGTCCGGGTGGCACAACGATGAGTTTTGAGCCTGGAGCAGACACACTGGGAATCAGCAAAGGCTTATGGGTTCTTATAACCTCCGACCTTTTTGCGATTGGGAGCGAATCCATTTTGGGCGGTTTCTTGATCAATGGACCCTCGTCTCGGGCACCAGTCATCACACTTGTGCACCCACCCGCCAAAAAGAAAAGGAGGAGGAGGATGACTTTTGTTGAATTATTGATAAATTCCACGGTAAACCTTGGCATCACGCTTATCAACCATTTTGTTCAACTTGGCGGCCGGGATCACATATGCACCCAAGCGTTTGAATTTGTCCGGGAGCTTTGCAAGAACATTTTTAGCAACCGAGTACCCCTCATATGGCCCCATCAGAAGCTTGCACTGTTGTGGCTCCCCATAGCTTATGGTCAGCAATGAAGCTGAATCAGCACTCAAGGACTTCATCACACTTGAGATGAACTTCATATCCTTACATGGCGACGTTGCCAACACAACATAGTAACCCTTGTCAGCGACCCCTTCCACAGAGTAGTTTTTCCTTTCTTCCTGTCCGTCAGTTTCCGGCGGTGCAAACGTTTGGGCCACATCCTGCTTCATGACCGTTTCAGCTGGTGATGTCCGGCCTAACTCTTTCATAGCCCCGACAGAATGAGGATTCATATCCGAGGGTGAATTGGAGGCAAGAGAAGTTTCAAAATCAGGTGGTGCAAACAAACTAAAGAAATTTGAATGACTATGATATAGCCATACCCCCAAAAGTACAACGAAAAAAATAGAAGCAAGCATCCACTTCATGGATCCAATAGCATCAATACCCCCATGAATGGGAACATCCTTCGCAGTGGCTGTTTGACCTTTTCGCATAAAAGCGTTAAGCGCCGTTTTGTCAGCCAGGTTGTTGATCTCTCTTGGGTTCCCTCGCGTGAGGCGAAAAATCTTTCTTGCTGTACGATGGTCGAAAAAAGGCCGCTCCCCCCTGTAGCCAGCTATGCGCATGCGATAGTTCAGGTATTGATACACCTCTTCCTGGTTAAGGTGCCCCAAATAAAATTGATGAGCTATCCGTGACTTGAGTTGACGATTTTCGTGTCGATCCAGCAGCGCATCCAATTCCTGCTGACCGAATAACACGATTTGAACGAACTTTTGTGAATTGCTTTCGAGATTGGTCAGTAGCCTGATTTCTTCCAAAGTATCCCGGGGAATCAGGTGGGCCTCATCAATCAGGATAACTAGCCCCTTTGCTGAAGGCTGCTCCGTAAAATAGTGATAAAGTAAGTCATACATCTCAAACTTGGAAGAAACCGTGGTGGAAAGGCGCAGCTCCCGAAGGATAAAGCGCAGCATATCCTCGGGTTGCAAAAGAGGGCTGGGCACATATGCGACCTGATAACCCAGCTCAAGCAGACGTTGTGCAACAGTTCGCAACAGCGTGGTCTTGCCGCTGCCAACATCACCCACCACCTTGGTGATGCCTTCACTCCGATCTATCACATAAATCAGTGCATCAGCAATGGCTTTACGATCCCCCCCCTCAAAAAAAACAGCTGAGTCGGGCGTGTTTCTAAAAGGATCGTAATTGAGATTGTAAAAGGCCTTATACATGAAACACCTTAATTAAGTGCCCACTCCTGCCCGACAGGATTACTAGCCTTGTCATAAGCCCACGGCCAGCCATTCTCATTATTAAAGCTTTTCCAATAGCGTCGTTCATTCACCCAACGTTGGCTGACAACTTCAGACCACTCGCCGAAATGAATGCCAACAATAATGTCGTCATTATCCTTATGGGTGAAATAATCATCACCATCGACATTTTCAGGTGCCAACTGAAGATCAGCCCCAGGATCGATTAGCAGCGCAACGTACCCGGTTCGGTTGTCGACGGAAAGAAAGGGCACGGGCAGACTCCCATTCGTAAGAGGTAAGGCAGATCCCCCACATGAAGAGACAGGCGCAGGCGGGCTTGTGATTTTCAAGAGATAATTAACGGGATATGGAAGGTATTCCGTTCCTTCATCGTAGTAACACTGGTTAAAAGCAACAAAACGCTCATCCAAGATATATCTGTACTCTGCCTTTCTCAAAACCTGTGCAAAAAACTGATTACGATTCTTAAGTGCTAAGGGAACATAGCCTAGTGCGGTGATGCCAGTATGAGAGTCGCCAGGGTTAGAAGATGATATGTAACCCTGCCTGGGGTTGCCGCATGGTGCACCATCCCAAACCCCTGACTCATTGGCAGGACAGGGCAGATAACCAATGCCAGGAATTATTTGATAGGGTTTGAGCTGTTTATCAGCATTACTTTGATACACTTCTGGAACAAAAAGGGAACCGGCGAGCAAGGCAGACTTGATTTCCAGTAGCTGCTGGGTGCGGATATCTTCATAAAGACGCTTGGTTTCCAATAAGGAATTGAACCCAGAGACCCCAAACCATACCAGCATGCCTATGCTCATCCCCAGCACAAGAACAATCAGAGCTGAACCTGACTGAGCCTTATGCAATTTAACCCGGCCAACCTCCATCGTCATATCCTCAGCCATATACGACATCAGCTTGCAAGTATAGCAGATGAGACATTTTCTCTAGCCAATAAAAAACCCCGGTCGTTTGTGACGACCGGGGTTTGGTATTTAATGCCTGGGGATGACCTACTCTCGCATGGGACCTCCCACACTACCATCGGCGCTGGCGCGTTTCAC
>NZ_FSRE01000003.1 GCF_900141795.1 Sulfurivirga caldicuralii | reverse complement strand
GTGAAACGCGCCAGCGCCGATGGTAGTGTGGGAGGTCCCATGCGAGAGTAGGTCATCCCCAGGCATTAAATACCAAACCCCGGTCGTCACAAACGCCCGGGGTTTTTTATTGGCTGGAAGAGGCGCCTTGCACTGGTAGACCTGACTCGGGCGCTTGTCGATCTGGCCCTCTGGACCCGCCCCTTCGTAGCGGTTGATATAGCACGTGAAGGTCTGCTCACAGAGCCCCGGCAGCCATGCTGCCTCTTCGTAGGACAGTTGCTTATCGGCTCATCCCGTATAGGGTTCTTTGATTCGCATTTTCGGATCTTCCGTAGCAGTTCTGTCCGTCTCATGGCTCACCTCCTTGTTGGAGATCATGAAACCGGACAAATCACGTGCTCCAGGTCCGGGCAGTTTATTTGCTTTCGACATCCTCCTGCTTGATTAGCATGATCTGCTTGCTGATTAGCGCAAAACTGAGATTAAGGTAGTAAAAGCTGGTGGACAGCTTTGTAGGGCAATATAGGGCATTGGCACGCAGATAACGGAGGATATGAATCCTGTCGAATGCAGGGTATAGGCGCAGGCAGTTGGGTTTATGAATGATGGCAGAGCGTAGGCTCTGCCATAAGCAGGTTCAAGTATTACAGTTCGTCCCAGCTGGAACGGCGACGTTGTGGCAGGCGGAAGAAGCGCCCCAGCAGCAGCCCTAGCAAGAGCACGCCTGCGCCGGTCAGGAACCACTGACGTTTCATAGCATCCTCGGAGTGTGCGATCTGATCCTTGAGCATGGCGTTTTCCTGCTCAAGACGGGCAACGTCCTTTTTCAACTGCTGATTCTCTTCATCAAGCCGGACGGCATTGCCTGCTGTTTTAACCAGATGGTCATAGTCCTTTTTCAGCGTAAACAGTTGCTTTTGCGCCTCTGAAAGACGTTTTTTGAGGTCCTCGTTCTCGGCTCGCAATGTTGTGAGCTGCGTATTCTGTTGCTGCAGTTTTTCATTGAGGTCCTTGATGGTCTTTTGCGCCTCTTTCAGTTGCTGCCGCGCAGCCGGCTGTGTGCTCAGCAGGCTGGAGGGCACCCAGCCTTCCAGCATTTTGCCCTTGTGGGGGTACTGGATATGGGCCCAGCCCTCTTCATTGATTTCCAGCACGGTGACTGGCGTGCCGGCCTTGAGCAGCTTGCGTATCTTGTAGTTGTATCCGGGCCCGTGGCGCACGGGGACCGTCAATTCGTCTGATATGTAATGTTTGAATCCGTCTGTTCTGGCATGACTCATCTCCGGCAGCAACGGTGCTGCCAGGAGGGTCGATGTCAATGCTGCGACCAGAAGACGACTAGAGCGCGCGGATTTTTTCATACTGCTCTTCCAGGTTGTTGAGGGCGGTCTGCACATCTTCGAGCTTTTGCTTTTCCTTTGCAACCACCTCGGCAGGTGCCCGGCTGACGAAGTTTTCATTGCCCAGTTTTTTCTTCAGCCGTTCGGCATCCTTGCGCAACTTGTCCAGTTCCTTTTCCAGGCGGGCCAGTTCGGCTTCCTTGTCGATAAGGCCAGCCATGGGGATGAGTACCTTCATGTCGCCGACGAGAGCGACGGCAGATTCGGGCGCATCATTTTCATTATCCAGAACCTCGATGGATGCCAGTCGCGCCAGGGACTTGAGGAATGGTTCATTTTCAGCAAGCCATGCACGATCCTGTTCGGATGCATGCGTCAGCAGTACCGGCAGCGGCTTCGAGGGTGCAATGTTCATCTCTGCACGGATACGGCGCACGCCACTGATGAATTGCTGAATCCAGACCATTTCCGCTTCGGCATCTGCATCGATACGGCTTGCGTCTGCCTCCGGGAAGGGCGCCAGCATGATGGTTTCACCCTGGCTGCCGGACAGCGGCTTGAGCTGCTGCCAGATCTCTTCGGTGATGAACGGGATGGTGGGGTGTAGCAGCCGCAACAGCGCATCCAGGGTGCGCACCAAGGTGCGGCGGGTGCCGCGCTTGGCCGCTTCACTGGCGTCAGGATCGTTGAGGATGGGCTTGGACAGTTCCAGATACCAGTCGCAGAATTCGTCCCAGGTGAACTCGTACAGGGTCTGCGCCATCAGATCGAAGCGGTACTGCTGAATGTGCCGTGCCACTTCCTGTTCAACCCGTTGCAGGCGGCTGATAATCCAGCGGTCGGCGATAGAAAGCTCTACTGGATCACTTTCGTTCAGACCCGTGTCCTGCCCCTGCGTGTTCATGAGCACATAGCGGCTGGCATTCCACAGCTTGTTGCAGAAGTTGCGATAGCCTTCACAGCGCTGCAGGTCAAAGCGGATGTCGCGGCCGGTGGAGGCCAGCGAGGCGAATGTAAAACGTAGCGCATCGGCGCCATAGGCTGGGATACCGTTGGGAAACTGCTTGCGTGTTAGCTCTTCGATCTTTTTCGCCTTCTGCGGCTGCATCATGCCGTAGGTGCGTTTCTTGACCAGGCTTTCCAGATCGATGCCGTCGATAATGTCCAGCGGGTCGAGCACGTTGCCCTTGGACTTGGACATCTTCTGGCCTTCGGCATCGCGCACCAGGCCATGTACGTAAACCTGGTGGAACGGTACTTCGTCCATGAACTTCAGGGTCATCATGATCATGCGCGCGACCCAGAAGAAAATGATATCGAAGCCGGTCACCAGCACATTGGTGGGGTGGAACTTGCGCAGTTCTTCGGTATCCTCCGGCCAGCCGAGGGTGGAGAAGGTCCACAGCGCCGAGCTGAACCAGGTATCCAGCACGTCCTCGTCCTGCTTCAGCGGCGTGTCGTCCAGGTTGTATTTTTCGCGCACTTCCTCTTCCGAGCGGCCTACATAGACGTTGCCGGCCTCGTCATACCAGGCGGGAATGCGGTGGCCCCACCACAGCTGGCGGCTGATGCACCAGTCCTGAATATTGCGCATCCACTCGAAGTAGGTGTTCTCCCAGTTTTTGGGTACGAATTCGATATCGCCCTTTTCCACCGCTTCGATGGCCGGCTTGGCGAGGGATTCCACCGCTACATACCACTGGTCGGTCAGGTAGGGTTCGATCACGGCGCCGGAGCGGTCGCCGCGGGGCACCATCAGCTTGTGATCTTCGATCTTTTCCAGCAGGCCCAGCTTTTCCATGTCGGCAACGATGCGCTTGCGCGCCTCGAAGCGGTCCAGGCCGCGGTAGGCGTTCGGCGCATTATCGTTAATGGCCGCATCGATGGTGAAGATGTTGAGCAGTGGCAGATTGTGGCGCTGGGCGATCTCGTAGTCGTTGAAATCGTGGGCCGGGGTGATCTTGACGCAGCCGGTGCCGAACTCGGGGTCCACGTAGTCGTCGGCGATGATGGGAATGTCGCGGTCTACCAGCGGCAGGCGCACGGTCTTGCCGATCAGGTGCCGGTAGCGCTCATCCTCGGGATGCACGGCCACGGCCTGGTCGCCCAGCATGGTTTCCGGACGGGTGGTGGCCACCACCAGATGGCCACTGCCGTCGCTGAGGGGATAGCGGAAGTGCCACAGGTGGCTGTTTTCCTCTTCGTTGATCACTTCCAGATCGGAGATGGCGGTGTGCAGCACGGGGTCCCAGTTCACCAGGCGCTTGCCGCGGTAGATGAGCCCTTCTTCATACAGGCGCACAAACACTTCGCGCACTGCATTGGACAGCCCTTCGTCCATGGTGAAGCGCTCGCGGCTCCAGTCCAGGCTGGCGCCCATGCGGCGCAACTGGCGGGTGATGGTGTTGCCGGACTCTTCCTTCCACTGCCACACGCGCTCGAGGAACCTTTCGCGTCCCAGATCGTGGCGGGACTTGCCTTCCTCGCGCTCCAGCAGGCGCTCCACCACCATTTGCGTGGCGATGCCGGCGTGGTCGGTGCCGGGCTGCCACAGGGTTTCATCACCCTTCATGCGGTGGTAGCGGATGAGGATGTCCATGATGGTGTCCTGGAACGCATGCCCCATGTGCAGCGAGCCGGTGACATTGGGTGGGGGAATGACGATGCAGTAGTGCTCACCGGTGCGGCTGGGCTGGGGTTTGAAGTAGCCCTTGCTTTCCCATTCTGGATACCACTTGGCTTCAATGTTTTTGGGGTCGAAATGCTTGTCCATGCTGCAAAATCCGTCAAATTCGTTTAATCGTGCAATTATAGCAAGGGGGCCTGCTCGGCACGCCGAATGCATGCGCATTGCGACAAAAAGCGAAGGCGCGCAATGGCGTAAGCGGGGTACAGGGCATGGACGTCGAATTCAGACAGATGAAGCATGGGGGTATTGCGGCACTGAGGGGCGGGCGCAGGTGGCATTCGGGAGGGGGGGGGGCCGACTTTTTCAAGGTCGGTTTTTTGTCGCGTGTCTGCGGGCCTCAGTAGAATGGAGAAAAACGGTTTTCACAAGGAGAAAAGCCCCCATGAGCTGCTGTGGCGGCAATTTCTGCAATTTTGAGTTTCCGCCGGGGCCGCCCCTGCTGGATCTGCCGGTGGCGCACCTGAAGGCGCGGTATCTGTTTCTGCCCTACGGCACCCTGCTGGAAAGGGGGGAGAAAGTGCGCATCTGGATGGAAAACGGCAAAACGGAAACCGTGTTCATCGGTGACAAGTGGCCGGTGGACTTTGCCGTGAATCCCCCGCGAATCATAGCGGAGGCGCCTCCCACATGGGCGCAGGTGGCGCTCGATTCTGGTCGGGAAGAAGATGACCTGCTTGGCTGGGCGTTCAACCCTCTGCATAATCCGCAGGCACCCGCCTGCGTGGTGCGATTCGAGCACATCGCCGTGGCGCAGCCCACACTTAAACAGCGCCTGTACGCCTTGCTCTACAAGCTACGCACTCTCTAGCCTCTGACTACTCGCCAGCACTCACCGGGTCTGTCGTGTTCTGATCGCGAAGGCGAGGTGCCACATGTCGGGCGGCCACGCGTCCGCAGAGGGCGTCTTTTACGGCGACGGGGTCGTGGAGGTTTTTTATCAGGGTTGTGTTAACTCAGCAGGTTAAGCACGTCTGCCTGACTGTGATTGCGGTGGCTCAGCATGGCGATATGCGCCTGTTCCAGAATGCGATTGCGGGTCAGTTCGGCAAAGGCTCTGGCCATGTCGGCATCACTGATCTGGCTGCGGCTTTCCAGTGTGTTGAGGCGCGTGTTGGCCAGGTTATCGGCCGCGTGGGTCAGGGCGTTTTGTTTGGCGCCGATTTCTGCACGGCTTTTGGTCAGCGTTTCCAGTGCGGTATCCAGCCCATTGATGGCGTTGAGCGCATTGGCCGGGTTGCTGATGTCCAGCGTGTCGATGCCCAAGGTTTGCGGGCGGGCATCAGGCAGGTTGATGGCCGTGCCGCTTTCACCCAGCTGAATATTGACCTGCTGCGCCTGCTTCAGCAAGGGGCGGCCATTGAACTGGGTGGATTCCGCCACGCGGCCCAATTCTTCGCGAATCTGGTCAAACTCGGCCTGCACTGCCTGGCGCTCCGCCGCATTCAATGTGCCATTGGCAGATTGTACGGCCAGTTCGCGCATGCGCTGCAGGCCTGCTGTGTAGCCTTCGAGCGCGCCGTCGGCGGTCTGCACCAGACTGATGCCATCGTGGGCATTGCGGTAGCCCAGGTCCTGACCGCGGATCTGTGCGGTCATGATCTGCACAATGGCCGCACCGGCCGCATCATCGGCGGTATGGTTGATGCGCTTGCCGCTGGTCAGCTGTTCGGCTGGTGTCAGGGTGTTGGCGTTTGAGATAAGGTAGGCATCATTCAAGGTAATCATGGTAGTCCCTCCCCTTTTCTTCTGAATATAGCACCTGAGCTTTAAAAATCAACTGCTTGGCCGCCTGGGCAGTTTTCAGGCTTGCACAAAAAAGCCCCGCAAAAGCGGGGCTGAACACTTGAACCGAAGTTGAGGAAACGATCAGCTCTTGGTGAACTCCGGATAGGCTTCCTGGCCGCACTCCACCAGATCCAAGCCTTCGTATTCGTGCTCCTCGTCCACGCGGATGCCCATCACAGCCTTGAGAATGGTCCACACGATCAGTGAGGTGAAGAAGACCCAGGCGAAGATGGTCAGGGCACCGATCAGCTGTGTGCCGAAGGTGGCGTCGCCGTTGGTCAGCGGCACGATCATCAGGCCAAAGAAGCCGACTACACCGTGTACGGAGATGGCGCCGACCGGATCGTCGATCTTCAGTTTGTCTAGTGCGATGATGCTGAAGAACACAATCACGCCAGCGATCAGGCCAAAGAGCGTTGCTTCCAGCGCGCTCGGGTTCAGCGGTTCAGCGGTAATCGCCACCAGACCGGCCAGAGCGCCGTTGAGCATCATGGTCAGGTCAACCTTGCCGAACACCAGACGTGAGCTCAGCAGGGCGCCGATGACGCCGCCGGCAGCCGCCATATTGGTGTTGACGAACACCATGGAGACGGCATTGGCTTCATCGATACTGGAGATCTTCAGCTCGGAACCGCCGTTGAAGCCGAACCAGCCCAGCCATAGGATGAAGGTACCCAGCGTGGCCAGTGGCAGGTTGGCACCGGGGATCGGTTTGATTTCGCCGTTGGGGCCGTATTTGCCCTTGCGAGCGCCCAGCAGCAGTACGCCAGCCAGTGCAGCGGATGCGCCGGCCATGTGTACGATACCGGAGCCTGCGAAGTCCTGGAAGCCCATCTGATCCAGGAAGCCGCCGCCCCATTTCCAGTAGCCTTCAACCGGGTAAATGAAACCGGTGAAGACAGTGGCGAAGATGAAGAACGCCATCAGCTTCATGCGTTCTGCCATGGCACCGGAGACGACGGACATGGCGGTTGCAACAAACACGACCTGGAAGAAGAAGTCGGCCATGTTGGAGTAGTAAGGTGCATCGTCGTCGCCTTTCAGCACGTCGGCCACAGCGTTGTCACCGCCCAGCAGGAAGCTGATGCTGGGAAATACGCCCGTACCGTCGCCGTACATGATGTTGTAGCCCACCAGCATGTACATCACACAGGCAATGGCGAACAGGCCGACGTTCTTGGCCAGAATCTCAGTCGTGTTCTTGGCGCGGACCAAGCCGGCCTCCAGCATGGCAAAGCCTGCGGCCATCCACATGACCAGTGCGCCGGATACCAGGGAGTAGAAGGTATCCAGTGCATAAGCGAGTTGAATTGCTGGTTGTTCCATAAGCGTTCCTCCAGTGTGTTACAGCGCGTCTTCGCCGCTTTCGCCGGTGCGAATGCGAACTGCGTTGTCCAAGGGGGTGATAAAGATCTTGCCGTCGCCGATTTTGCCGGTCTGTGCAGCCTGGACGATGGCTTCAACAGCCGCATCGACCAGGTCGGCCTTGACGGCCACTTCGACTTTCAGCTTGGGCATGAATTCAATGGCATATTCCGCACCGCGGTAGATTTCGGTGTGGCCCTTCTGGCGGCCATACCCCTTTACCTCGGTGACGGTCATGCCTTCGATATGGATCTCGTGCAGTGCTTCACGCACGGCATCAAGCTTGAACGGCTTGATAATGGCGGTGACCAGTTTCATACTAACTCCTCATAAGGTTGCACATGTTTCAGGTTTGCTCGGCATGCCCCGAATTGGAACGGCATCGACCGGTTTCCAAGCTATCAAGGCGCCAAGCTTAACAAGGCCTTTTATTACAATGCGTTAAGGCGTTTTCTTATATGTTTGCTGCCGGACTTGACCCCTTGAAAGTGGTGCAAAATTGAAAATATTGGTGCAATCCCTGCTGCTTCAGGGGGTGGTTTTCGCCTTGCTATGGATGAGCGTGCGCTTTTTGCCCGTGTGGGTGCCGCCGCCCTATCCCCTGTGGCCTTTTGTGGCCGCCCAGTCGCTGCTGACCGCCGCTATCGCCTGGATGCTGCGCTGGCCGCGTTGGTGGGTGGTGATCCAGCTGCTGTTTCCTCCGTTGCTGGTCGGAGCCCTGGCGTGGCAGGTGCCGGGCTGGATTGTCGTTGTCCTGGTAATCCTGCTGGTGCTGGTGTTCTGGAACGCCGGCGGTGAGCGGGTACCGCTTTATATCAGCAATGCGTCCACACAGCGTGCGCTCGGGCAGTTGACCCGGTCCTTGGCGCCAGTGCGTTTTGTGGATCTGGGCTGTGGCTGGGGCGATGTGGTGGCGGCCATGGCGCGACAGACTCATGTGGAGGAAAGTGTCGGGGTGGAAACAGCGCCGCTGAGTTATCTCATCGCCCGTTGGCGCGCCCGTGCCGCGGGTGGTATCGTGCTGGGCAAAAGCCTCTGGGATATGGATCTGAGCCGTTTTAATGTGGTGTACGCCTTTCTCTCGCCTCAGCCCATGGCGCAGTTGCAGGACAAGGCGCTGGCCGAGATGGCGCCGAACAGTCTGTTTGTCAGCAATAGCTTTCCCTTTCCTGATGTCGAGCCTAGCGAAATCTGGCAGGTCAATGACCGTCGCCAGACGCTGCTCTATGTGTACCGTTTTGATGAGAACAGGCAGCTTGTGCCGCCCGAGGATGTGAGCGATGAGCCAGCGTATTGAACCCGTACTACAGTGGAGCCCTTTTGTCGCCGAGGTGTTGCGGCGCTTCCCCGAGGTGGGCGAGGAGGCCTTCTGGGGGCCGGCGTGGCCCGAGTGGTCGGCATTGCGCTGTGAACTGGCTGATGCCGTGCGGGCCAGTCTGAATCTGGAGGATCTCAAGCAGCGTACGCGACGGCTGCGCCAGCAGTACACCGCTCGGGTAGCCATTCGCGATGGACTGGGTCTGGATGGCGTGCAGACAACCCTGCAGGCGCTGACGGTCATTGCAGAAGGCATTGTCGCCGGCACGGTGGACTGGCTGCATGCGCAACTGGTGAGCCGCTATGGCGAGCCCATTGGCGAGGAGAGTGGCGCGCCGCAGCGGCTGTCGGTGTGGGGCATGGGCAAGCTCGGTGGCGGTGAACTCAACTTTTCCAGTGATATCGATCTGATCTGCTTTTATGCGGAAAACGGCCAGTGCGATGGCCCAGGGCAGCTGGATAATCAGCAGTTCTTTATTCGGCTGGTGCAGCAGCTGGCGCCTGCTCTGTCAGACATGACGGCCGATGGTTTTGCCTATCGTGTGGACCTGCGCCTGCGCCCCTTCGGCAGCAGCGGACCGCTGGCGATCAGTGCAGGGGGCATGCTGCAGTATTACGAAACCCACGGGCGCGCGTGGGAGCGCTATGCGTTGGTGAAGGCGCGCACCATCGCCGGCGACATCGAGACGGGCGAGGCGCTGCTGGCGCAACTGTCACCCTTCGTCTATCGCCGTTATCTCGATTTCAGCGCGCTCGATTCCATGCGTGAGCTGAAGCAGAAAATCAGCGCCCAAGTGGCGCGGCGCGGGCTGGCGGACAACATCAAGCTGGGTCCTGGCGGTATTCGCGAAGTGGAATTCTGGGTGCAGGCGTTTCAGCTGATTTACGGCGGTCGCCGTGCTGCTTTACGCACGCCGAGCCTCTATGCGGCGCTGGATGCGCTGGTGGCAGAAGGTCTTGTTGAGCAGAATGAGGCTGCCGCTCAGCGAGCTGATTACGAGTTGCTGCGGCGCGTGGAAAACCACCTGCAGATGATGCGCGATGAGCAGACGCATGCGCTGCCGCAAACGGTTGATGCTCAGCAGGCGCTGGCGCTTTCGTTCGGCCACGACGACTACGAAGCCTTTCTGGACACGCTGGCACCGGCGCGCGCTCGCGTGCAGGCACGCTTCGATGCCCTGTTTGCGGAGGAAGAGGCCTCGGACATATCGCCGTGGCGCCAGCTGTGGGATGGTGTGCATCCCGAGCCGGATACGCTGCTTGAAGCCCATGGACTGGACCCGGATGCCGTATTGAAGCAGCTGGCACAGTTGCGTGACAGTGCGTCTGTGCGGCGCCTCAGTGAAACGGCGCGCAGCCGACTGGATGAAACCCTGCCGCTACTGCTGGAGACACTGGTTGGGGCAGAGGATTGCGACCGTATGACCGCGCTGGGGCGGCTGCTGGATCTGGTCGCGGCCATTGCGCCGCGCAGCGTCTATCTGCTGCTGCTCAAGGAAAATCCCCAGGCGCGGGTAGAGCTGATTCGCCTAATTTGTGCCAGCACCTGGCTGGCGCAGATGCTTACACGAACACCGGCGCTGCTGGATGCCTTGCTCGACCCCGCGGCGCTCTATGCGCTGCCGCAGGCAGATGATTACCGTCGCGAGGCTGAAACGCTGGCGCAGGATTACTATGATGATGAAGAGCGGTTCATGGATCAGCTGCGTCAGTGGCGCCATCGTCAGGTCTTCAAGGTGGCGGCCATGGACGTGATGGGCGTGCTGCCGGTGATGCAGGTGAGCGATCACTTGAGCTGGATCGCCGAAGGTGTGCTGGATGCTGCGGCAGACTGGGCGGTGCACTGGATGCGGGCGCGCCATGGCGGGTTTGCCGCGCTCAAGGATCCGCTGGAAGGTCTGCTCATTATCGGCTATGGCAAGCTGGGCGGCTACGAGCTGGGCTATGGATCTGATCTGGATGTGGTCTTTCTCTATCACGGTCTGCAGCCGGCGCAGTGGAGCGATGGCGCGCAGCCGCTGGAGGCGCAGACCTGGCATATCCGTGTGGCGCAGAAGATTCTTAATCTGCTGACGCTGCCCATGCCCTCGGGTCGCGCCTATGAAGTGGATACCCGTCTGCGTCCCAACGGCAAGGACGGTCTGCTGGCCAGCAGTCTGGAGAGTTTTGAGCAGTATATTGAAGATAAGGCGTGGGTATGGGAGCACCAGGCGCTGGTGCGTGCCCGCGCCGTGGTGGGCAGTGCAGATGCGCGACAGGCCTTCACGGTGTTCCGTGAAGCGTTTTTGCGTCAGTCCCGCGATGTTGCTCACGTGGCGAAGGAAGTGGTGGCCATGCGCAACAAGATGCGTGCGCACCTGGACAAGAGCAACGCCGAACTGTTTGACCTCAAGCAGGGACGCGGCGGCATGGTGGACATCGAATTCATGGCGCAGTATCTTGTCCTGACGCAGGCCTGCGAGGCGCCCGAGCTGGCGCGCTGGACCGATACCATGCGCATTCTCGAGACGGCCGGCGAGGCCGGTGTGCTGGCATCAGAGCAGGTGCATACGCTGCAGCGTGCCTGGCAGCACTATCGTACGCTGGGCCATCGTCTGGCCCTGCAGGATCGTCCGGCGCGCGTGCCGCATGCACAGGTGGCTGAAGATGTAGAGCGGGTGCGCGCGCTCTGGTCCGCCATGTTGGGTGATGAATTGATATAATTTGCAAGTTATATCAAAAGGATTTACAGGAGTTGGCATGGAGCGCAAATCAAGCTACGACTACGATGACCTGATCGCCTGTGGCCATGGCGAGCTGTTCGGCCCGGGCAACGCCCGCCTGCCGCTGCCGCCCATGCTGATGTTCGATCGCATTACGCACATTTCGGACGAAGGCGGTGCGCACGGGCTGGGCGAGATCAGGGCGGAGCTGGATGTAAAGCCTGATTTGTGGTTCTTCCAGTGCCACTTCGAGGGGGATCCGGTGATGCCGGGCTGTCTGGGGCTGGATGCCATGTGGCAGCTGATCGGCTTTTTCCTCGGCTGGAGCGGTGGCCCCGGTCGCGGGCGAGCACTCGGCGCCGGTGAAGTGAAGTTCTACGGTCAGGTGCTGCCGGATGCGAAGAAGGTGGAATATCACATCGACATGAAGCGCGTCATCAAGCGTAAGCTCTATATGGGCATCGGCGATGCGAAGATGTATGTGGATGGGCGCGAAATCTACAGCGCCAAAGACCTGCGTGTCGGTCTGTTTACCGATACCAGCAAATTCTGAGGAGCGGCGAGATGAAGCGTGTCGTCATTACCGGCCTGGGTGTGGTTTCCAGTCTGGGTAACAACAAGGACGAAGTGACCGAAAGTCTGCGCGCCGGACGCAGTGGCATCGTGTTTGCGCCGGAATATGCCGAGGTAGGCATGCGCTCACAGGTGCACGGCGCGGTCAAGAATCTGGACTTCTCCGACTGGATCGACCGCAAGCAGTTACGTTTCATGGGGGATGCGGCCGCCTATGCCACCATCGCCATGAAGCAGGCCATCGCCGATGCGGGGCTGAGCGAGGAGGAGGTGTCCAATCCGCGCGTGGGCGTGATTGCCGGCTCCGGCGGCGCCTCCAACGAAAACGTGGTGGAAGCGGCCGACATCGCCCGCGAAAAGGGCGTCAAGCGCGTCGGTCCCTATCGCGTGCCGCGCACCATGGGCTCCACGGTATCCGCCAACCTGGCCACGGTGTTCAAGATCAGGGGGATCAACTTCTCCATCAGCTCAGCCTGCTCCACCAGTGCCCACTGTATCGGCACTGCCGTCGAGCAGATCATGCTGGGCAAGCAGGACATGATCTTTGCCGGTGGTGGCGAGGAACTGCACTGGACCCTTTCCATGCTGTTCGACGCCATGGGCGCGCTCTCTACCAAGTACAACGACACGCCAGAGAAGGCCTCGCGCGCCTATGACGCCAATCGTGATGGCTTCGTCATCGCCGGCGGCGGCGGTATCGTGGTGGTGGAAGAGCTGGAGCATGCGCTGGCGCGCGGCGCGAAGATTTATGCCGAAATCGTCGGCTATGGTGCCAACTCCGACGGCTACGACATGGTGGCTCCGTCCGGCGAGGGCGCCGAGCGTTGCATGCGCCTTGCGCTGGAAACCGTGGATGGGCCCATCGATTACATCAATCCGCACGGCACCTCCACGCCGGTGGGCGATACCAAGGAAATCGGCGCCATCAAGGCCGTGTTTGGAGACGCCATTCCCCGCATCAGCTCCACCAAGTCCATGTCCGGCCATTCGTTGGGCGCGGCCGGGGTGCACGAAGTGATCTACTCCCTGCTGATGCTGGAAAACGACTTTATCGCCCCATCGATCAATATCGAACAGCTCGACCCCGAGTGTGAAGGGGTGCCCATCGTTACGGAAAGGGTGGACAACGCCGGCCTGAAGCGGGTGATGAGCAACAGCTTCGGTTTCGGTGGCACCAATGCGTGTGTCGTGATGGAGAAATACGACGGCTGACGGACTTTTTGCAGCGTTCACATCCCGGCCGCATCCGAGAGGGTGCGGCTTTTTTATCGGGTCTGGAAAATGCCTGTCGTCCTGCAGCGATGTATTTATCGCGGCTTGCGGTTTTTTGTCGCTTCGGATCATTTCAAGTCCTGCGGCGAGGAGCAACAACAGTCGAGAAAGATTGGGAAGCGGCGTGCTTACAGTGGAGCTTCATGCCGGTGCCGGCATTGAGGGGCATGAGCATGCAAATGTGCCCGGGCTGCGGGCCGCTCTCAGGGATTGCTGGCGGCGACAAGGGGCGCTTGGCAGCCCATGACCATGGTGGTGGCGGTGCCACTGATGCGCAGAATCACCTTGCTCTGGCCGCCGTCTTCGTCAATCACGCAGGCGTGCAGCAGTCGATCCGGGCTGCTGAAGTAGCGGCGATTGGCCTTGGTGAGGGTCTGCATGTAGCGGACGTTGCCGACTTGTAGTTGATCGCCCGTATCTGTGACCTGCATGACTTGTTTGTTATCCACCGTGACGCGTTTGCCGTCCTTTTGCGCCCACTTTACATGACACGTGAGTGGGGTGGTATCACTTGCGGGTTGTGCAGCTGCAAGATGCAGGGGCAAGCTCAGCAGAAAAAGGGGCAGCAGTCTGTTCAGCATGGATTGTCTCATGGGTTGGACAATTCAAATATAACCAAGGCTTTCATCCGCGTAAAATTTCGCCATGGCAGGGGTGGTTACAGACCGCAGCGTTTCATCTGCTGGCGGTAGCGCCAGGCCTGATTGGCCACCTTTTTGGCCAGGTCCTTCACCCACGAGCGGCGCTCGTAGCTCTTGCGGGCAAAGCCGCCACGCCCTTCGTGGTAGGCGAGATAGAGGTTGTAGGCGTCCCAGCGGCTGATGCCAAGGCGCTTGTGGCTGAGGTAGTTGTACCAGCCGATAAAGTCCAGTGCATCGTAGATGTCCTCGCGACTGGCATCCCAGTGGCCGGTGGCCTTGCGGTATTCATCCCAGGTGGCATCTTTGGCCTGCGCGTAGCCATACGCTCCGGAGCTGGATTCGGCATCGTGGAGAAAACGGGACTCCTTGTGAACAAACGCCAGCAGGATATGCGCCGGTGTGCCCCACTTGCGTTCCGCGCGCTTGGCGGCGTCGTAGAAGATGCGGTCGTGGGCTGTTAAGGCACAGATGTTTTTTTGAGTGTGCGCCGGCGGCTGCTCCGGGCTGTAGGTGGGCGTGCTGGAGCAGCCGCCGAGAAGGAGCAGAGCGCTCAGCAGTGTCAACAGGTGTTTATTCATTTTAATGGGTCTGACCGTAGATAAAGAATTTCCGTGCAATGACCTGTCCTTTTTCATCGGTAACATCGATATGCCAGCGGCCTTGCCATGCCGGGCTCATACGCTTGGACGACCAGGTGCGGTAGCGGTCGCTGCCAATGGGCAGGGTGATGTCAGCCATCAGGGTGTCGCCATAATACCAGCGGTGGTGCAGCGAATGGCCTGCGCCATTGGCCACCTCGGTAAAGAAATAGAGCTGGCGCACCGAGCGTGGAATGGACTCGCCAAGCAATTCGCCAGGCTCCCGATTTTGAATGGTGCGTGCAAGCGAGCTGCGTGCAATCCTGATGGCATGGTCGACTACGGGGGGCAGCGTTTCTGGGCGGGTGGGTCTGGCAGCAATACGCTGCTTGGCGCGCGCTTCTTCATCCAGCAGGCCCGTATCCTGTGGAGCGGGCATTTCCGTTTCAGAAGATGAGAGAGCTGCGGCCGTTTGCGGCGGTTGCCCTTCAGCCTGCTTTTCAGGCTGCACCACAGGCGACTCATTAGTTGAAGCGGACCTTGCCTGTATGCCGGCATTATCCGACTGAAGGCTCAGCGAAGAGGGGTCCCCGACTTTTTCAGATGAACTTTTTTCCGCGGCCGGTTCCTCGGTGGGTTTGGCAGGCTCTGGGGCCGTCTTAATGGCATTTTGCGCCATTGGCCCCTCTTTTGAGGCATTGGCAACGGCCTGAACCGAATCAGGCCGCTTGTCCGCCTGAATCTGCTGGATCATGAGCCAGGCGGTGCCCACGCCGGCCAGCGCGGCGAAGAACAGCCAGATGATGCGCTTGCGCGGAGTCAGGCCGTCGCCTCGGGGCGGGGTCAGTTCTGCCTGCGCCTGCTCGTAGCCCTGCATGAAATAGTCGCGCAGCCACGGCTGGGCGCGCACAGTGACGGGCATTTCGTTGAGCGGCTTGCCCTGCTTGCCAAAGCGGTAGCCCTTTTTGAAGGCCCAGATGGCCTCGGCGCTGTCGGTATGCGGCAGCCTCATTGGTCGCTGGCAGTTTCCCGGTCAAACAGGGCGGCGACGAAGGCCTCGGCATCGAAAGGCTGCAGGTCGTCGATGCCTTCGCCCACACCGATATAGCGAATGGGGATGCCGAACTTGTCGGCCAGTGCAATGACGATACCACCCTTGGCGGTGCCGTCCAACTTGGTGAGCGTCAAACCGGTCAGGCCGACGGCGTCGTTGAAGATCTTGGTCTGGTTCATGGCGTTCTGGCCGGTGCTGGCGTCGATCACCAGCATGACTTCATGCGGTGCCCTTTCATCCAGCTTGGCCATGACGCGCTTGACCTTTTTCAGCTCTTCCATCAGGTTGGACTGGGTGTGCAGTCGCCCCGCGGTATCGGCAATGAGCACATCCATGCCGCGGGCCTGAGCGGCCTGTAGCGCATCGAAGATAACGGCGGCGCTGTCGGCACCGGTCTGCTGAGCGATGACCGGCACATTGTTGCGCTCGCCCCAGGTCTGCAACTGCTCCACTGCGGCGGCACGGAAGGTGTCGCCGGCGGCAAGCATGACTTTCTTGCCGTCTGCCTGCAGTTTTTTCGCCAGCTTGCCGATGGTGGTTGTTTTGCCGACGCCATTGACGCCCACCATGAGGATGACGAAGGGCTTGTCGCTGGCGGGGATTTCCAGCGGCTGGGCTACCGGCTTGAGGATGTCCAGCAGCTGCTGGCGCAGGGCGTTGAGCAGGGCCTCGGGGTCCTTCAACTCCCTGCACGATACCTGCTTGGTCAGTGCCTGAATGATGCGATCCGTGGCGTCAATGCCCACATCTGCGGAGAGCAGGATCATTTCGATCTCTTCCAGCAGCTCGTCGTCGATCTGCTTGCGCCCAGCAATCAGGCTGCCGAGGGCATCGGCCAGACCGCGCCGGGTTTTGCTCAGGCGCTCGCGCAGGCGGGCAAAAAAGCCGCCCCTGGGTTTTTCGCGCACGGGTTCGGCAGAGGACGCGGTGGTTTCTTCAGCAGCCGTCGCAGGTGTGTCTGGACGTTCGGCCAATGCGTGTGTTTCGATGGGGACGGTCGCAGGCGTGGGTGGTTCGGTTGGTTCGAGCGGTGCTGGCTCGGCATGCGGTGCCGAGGCGGGTTGCTCCTCCGCCACCGCCCCAGCCTGCGCGGCAGAGGCTGTTTCAGCAGTTTCCTCCGGCGCAGGCCTATCGGATTCAGCAGGCGTTTCATCCTGCTGCACAGGCTGTTCTGCAGGCGATTCTTCTTCGGCGTGCGTTTTCTTTTTGCGCTTGAATAGTCCAAACATAATGACTTCACTTGAATATCACATTACCCGTATTATAAAGGCACCTGCGCAAAACCTCTGGATACGCTCACGTCTGCAATCCAAAGGGACAGAGCGACTCTGGCTCAAGGCGGTGTTGTGGCTCGCTTACATGGAATGACCATGCTGCGCTCACCACGCTTTGCCTTGAGCCAGAATCGCCACTGTCGTGACCGTTCAGAGGCTTTGCGCAGGTGCCTAAACGTCCATTATTAAACGAAACCGGGATGCCCATGAAACGTCTTGCCTTTCTGTTGCTGTTCATGCTGGCCCTGCAGCCGGCGTGGGCGAAGATCTACAAAACACAGCTGGAGAACGGCCTGACGGTGCTGGTCAAGCCGGATCACCGTGCACCCGTGGTCGCACACATGGTGTGGTATCGCGTGGGTTCCAATTACGAGCCCAACGGCATTACCGGCATCAGCCACATGCTGGAACACATGATGTTCAAGGGCACCGAAACACTGGGGCCGGGCGAGTTTTCCCGCCGCGTGTCGCGCATGGGGGGGCGGGAGAACGCCTTTACCAGCCGTGACTACACCGCCTATTTCCAGATCGTCGGCAAGCAGCATCTGAATGATGTGATGGCATTGGAAGCCGACCGCATGCGCCATTTGAAGCTGGACGATAAAGAGTTTCAGAAGGAACGGCAGGTGGTGATGGAGGAGCGACGCTGGCGCGTGGAGGATCAGCCGCCAGCCAAGCTGTTCGAGCTGTTTAATGCGGCCGCGTTCGTCAACAGCCCGCCCCATCATCCTGTTATCGGGTGGATGACCGATATTGAACACTACACCATTGATGACCTGCGACAGTGGTATCAACGCTGGTATGCGCCCAACAATGCCATTCTCGTGGTGGTGGGCGACGTAACGCCCGAACAGGTGGTCTCGTTGGCGAAAAAGCACTACGGCCCGCTCAAGCCGGAAACCATCGTGCCGCCCAAGCCGCAGAAGGAGATCGGGCAGAGCGGCGTCCGCACGATGGAGATGAAAGGGCCGGTAAAAGTGCCGCAGCTCCTCATGGGCTTTCATGTGCCCTCGCTGGTAACGGCGAAGGATAAGAAAGAGGCCTGGGCGCTGGAGCTGGCAGCAGCCATTCTGGATGGCGACAGCAGTTCGCGCCTGAGCACGGAGCTGGTGCGCGGCAAGCAGCTGGCGGCGGCTGCGGGTGCCGGCTACAACAGTATCAGCAAGTGGGACCCTTTGTTTGTGCTGGAGGGTACGCCGGCGGATGGCGTCAGCATTGAAAAGCTGAAACAGGCATTGCTGGAGCAGGTGGAGCGTCTCAAGACGACGCCCGTCTCCGAGAAGGAACTGGCGCGGGTACTGGCCCAGGTGGAAGCCAGCCGGGTGTACAGCAAAGATTCGGTCATGGGGCAGGCGATGGTGATGGGCATCCTTTCCGCTGTCGGGTTGCCGCCGGATCTGGACGAAAAATGGGCGGACAAGCTGCGCGCGATCACCCCCGCAGACATTCAGGCGGTGGCGAAAAAGTATTTCACCCAAGACAACCTGACGGTGGGCATCCTCTACCCCAACGGTGAGGCACCGAAAAAGGCGGCAATGCCGGCAGCCATGGGAGGACACCTGCGATGAAAGCGATCATGCGTGTAATGACGGGCCTGCTGTTGCTGGCCTGGCTGGCAACGGGCTGGACGGCGCCCAAAATTGAAACCTGGCACACCGCCAACGGCGCGAAGGTGCTCTATGTGCATACCCCCGATCTGCCCATGGTGGATATCGAAGTCACTTTTGATGCCGGTTCGGCCCGGGACGGCAAGGCATGGGGGCTGGCTGCCATAACCAATGCGCTGCTGGATGCCGGCACGAAAGGGCACGATGAAAACGCCATTGCCGAGGGCTTCAACGCGCTGGGCGCACAGTTCGGCACCAGTGCCGACCGGGACATGGCCTCACTCACGCTGCGCACCCTGGCACGCCAGCCCATCATGGACGAGGCGGTAGCGCTGTTTACCGAAGTGCTCAGCCAGCCTGCCTTTCCGGAGGGTCCCTTTGTGCGCGTCAAACGCAATACGCTGACGGCGCTGAAGGAGGAGGAAATGAAACCCTCCACGTTGGCCGCACGCGCCTTCTGGAAAGCGCTTTACGGTGATCACCCCTACGCTCATCCCGTCAGCGGCCTGCCGGAGACGGTGAAAGGGCTGCAACTGGAGCAGGTGCGCGCCTTTTACAAGCGCTACTATGTGGCCAAAAACGGCCTGATCAGCATCGTCGGTGCCGTTGATCGCAAGCAGGCCGAAGCGTTGGCCGAGCGCATTATGGGTGCCCTGCCTGCCGGTAAAAAAGCCGCGCCGCTGCCTGCACCCAAGCCACTGGACAAGGCCGTGGACATCGAAAAACCATTTCAGTCCACCCAGACCTACTACTACCTGGGTCAGCTGGGCATCAAGCGCGGCGATGCGGACTATTACGCCCTGTTTCTCGGCAACCATCTGCTCGGTGGCGCCGGTTTCGGCAGCCTGCTGATGGAAGAGGTGCGCGAAAAACGCGGGCTGGTGTACAGCGTATACAGCTACTTCCTGCCGTTGAAACAGCCGGGCCCGTGGTTGGTGAGTCTATCCACCAAAAATGCCACTGCATACGAGGCTGACAAGGTGGTGCGCCAGACGCTGAAGGCCTTCATGCAGCACATCGACCCCGACAAGCTGCAGGCCATCAAGGACAATCTGCTCGGCGGCTGGCCGCTGCGCTTCGATAGCAACGCCAAGATCCTCGGCTATATCAACATGATCGGCTTTTACGATCTGCCGCTGGATTATCTGGAGCGCTTCCCCAGGGAGATCGAGCGCCTCACTGCTGATGATGTGTTGGCAGCCTGGCGACGTCACATCCATCCCGACCGCCTCGTCAAGGTCATGGTGGGTGGATTCAAGGCGTCCAAGGCGCAGTAAATGGCCACCGAAAACGCCTTTCCCAGTCTGGGGACCGTTCAGGCGCGCATGACGGCGGGCGAGCGCCGTCTGTATCAGCAGCTGCAGAAAAAACTTCTGCCCGATGACTGGTTCTGGTACGACCAGCCCATGAAGCAGAGGGGCGCATGGGCCGACTTCGTCATTCTCAGTCCGGAACAGGGCATTCTGCTGCTAGAGGTGAAGGACTGGAAGGCGGAAACCATCCTCTCTGCCGATCCGGAAAACTTTGAAATTCAGACGCCCCAGGGCCCCAAGCGGGTGGCCAATCCCCGGCAGCAGGCATGGCGCAACCTGCTGGCGCTGGTGCAACGGCTGCAAAAGGATCCTGTGCTTGTACAGAAGGACGGTGCCTATCGAGGCAATCTCGCCTTCAATTATGCCCACGGTGTTGTTTTTCCAAACTTGACACGCAAGCGTTTCGAGGCGCTGGGACTGGATGGCGTGATGCCAGCCGAACAGGTGCTCTGCGCCGACGAAATGACAGGTAGTATTGACGCAGGCGCTTTCCGTCAGCGTCTGTGGGGAATGTGTGAATACCGCTTTCAGCGTCCCTTGTCACCCGCGATGGTGGATCGTGTGCGCTGGCATCTTTTTCCTGAAGTCCGGGTCGGTCAGCAGACGCAGTTGTTCGATGATGTGGAAGCGCTGCCGTTGGATGAACAGATCCGCCTGCTGGATCGGAAACAGGAACGACTGGCCCGCTCGCTGGGGGATGGTCATCGGGTCATTCATGGGGTATCAGGCTCCGGCAAGACACTGGTGCTGATGACGCGCGCCCGCCTGCTGGCCCAGGCCGGCGTCAAGCCTGTTGCGCTGGTCTGCTTCAACCGCACGCTGGCCAAGGTATTGCGTGATCGGGTTGCGGATGACTCAGGCGCAATTGAGGTGCTCCACTACCATGGCTGGGTGCGCCAGCGATTGGAACAAACGCTTGAAGCGCTGCAAGCGCGCGAGCCGCGGATGCTGGAGTACAAAATTCAGCAGGGATCCTCGTTGGAGTGTGTCAGTGCGTAAGGTGCTGCTGTGCGTATCGGGTCTGTCGCCGCAGGTGGTGACGGAAACGGTCTAGGCGCTGGCACACCAGCCCGCCCCCTCGTTGCCGGATGGAATCTGGTTGCTGACCACACGCTTGAGCGCGACGGCATGACACATGCCTTTGTGCGTGATCGCAAGAACCGCATCAAGAGTGCGTTGGTGGAAGCGCTGGGCGTGGCAGGGAAGCAGTATGCCATTTCCAGTGTGGGTCGCGGCCTGCAGGGGCTGGTCATACCGGGGGAGTTATTCCATTTTGTTTAGGCACCAGCGCAACATCTCTGAATGGGCTTGCGTTGCAGGTGCATGACAGCCGATACAAGATGCGCGTTGCAGGGTTTGGCGTGTTCAAATCCCGGATGTGCAACGCAGTCGATGCTGTCATTTTGTCGCAACCCGGAGGTATCAGGTGATTTTGACGCAATGCAGTGTTATACCAGGTGGTGAAATGACCGTTTGGTGCGTCCTTGAACCAAAATTGCCACTGTCGCGACCGTGCAGAGGTTTTGCGGATGGGCCTTTGGACGTTGGGAGGCGTGATGGTTTGGATCCGTCCTGCCCCACAGTGAATCCGGCAACGGGGCTGCCCATGGCGGATTGCAGCATGGATGTGGCTGGCAATTCCTATGGTACTGGCGAGAATAGGCTGCATAGCGGCGTAAGTGATGCGCTGTTTTCTGACACGTTTTCAGACAGCTTTGGTGATACATGGAGTGACCCCTTTGATGACTGGGCCCACACCGATGATATGTTTGGCCGCTGGGATGATTGATGGCAGGTCATAAGGGAAAGGGGCGTATCCGCATTGTCGGCGGCGAGTGGGCGCGGCGGCAGCTGCCGGTGATCGATGCGCCGGGGCTGCGGCCCACATCGGACCGCATGCGCGAGACGCTGTTCAACTGGCTGCAGTTTGACCTGCCGGGGGCACGGGTGCTGGATGCCTTTGCCGGGACGGGCGCGCTCGGCCTTGAGGCCCTGTCCCGCGGCGCGGAGGCGGCGGTGTTTCTGGAGCGCTCGGGCAAGGTGGCGCGGCAGCTGGCGGCGAATCTGAATACGCTGGGTGCTGCAGCACGGGGGCAGGTTGTTAACACGGATGCATTGCGCTGGCTGCGGCAGCCGGCTGCGCACGTCTTTGATATTGTGTTTATCGATCCGCCGTTTGATGCCGCCCTGCAGCAGGTCGCGCTGGATGCGCTGGAGGAAAATGGCTGGCTGGCACCGGGTGCGCGGGTGTATGTGGAGCAGCCCAGGGGGCAGGCATTGCCGCAGGTTCCGCCAGACTGGGCGCTGCACCGCGATAAAATAGCCGGTGAGGTGCGCTATCTGCTCTATCACCTGCCCACAACGGACACCGACGCATGACTATTACCGCCGTCTATCCCGGAACCTTCGACCCCATTACCAACGGCCACACTGATCTGGTGGCCCGCGCCGGCCGCCTGTTCGACCACATTATCGTGGCCGTGGCGGATAACCCGAAAAAGCAGCCGCTGTTCACGTTGGATGAGCGCATTGCATTGGCCAGTGCGGTGTTTGCAGAGATGCCGAACGTGAGCGTGTGTGGCTTCTCGGGCCTGCTGGTGGATTTCGTGCATGAAAAACAGGCGCAGGTTATTCTGCGCGGGCTGCGGGCGGTGTCGGACTTTGAGTATGAATTCCAGTTGGCCACCATGAACCGCCGGTTGGCCCCGGAAGTGGAAACCGTCTATCTCACGCCGGCGGAGCAGAACACCTTTATCAGCTCTTCGCTGGTGCGCGAAATCGCGCTGCTGGGCGGCGATGTCAGTCAGTTCGTGCACCCTGCGGTGGCGGAGGCGCTGCAGCGCAAGCGCTGATGGGACGGGTGTTCGTCTATGGCAGCCTGATGCGGGGTGGCGAGGGTCATTATCTGCTGGCGCGGGCGCGCTATCTGGGGGAGGCGCGCACCTGTGAGCCCTATTTTCTGCACACGGGCTGGCGCTGGCCGCTATTGATCGATGAAGCGCCGGATGCGCTCAAGGCGTCCATCTGCGGTGAATTGTATGGTGTGTCGCAGACATTGCTGCGCCAGCTGGACGCCTTCGAAGACGAAGGCACACTGTATGCACGTAGGCAGATTAGGGTGTGCACAAAAATGGGCGAACAGGCCGCCTGGTGCTGGTTTGCTCGCGATAAACGGCTGATTGCCGCCGCCTTGCGCACCCCCAGGCCCGCTTGGGCGGCAGATCGCCGCTGTCAGAAATTTCGCGTTTGAAAAAAGTCGGGGACCCCCCCCTCTGGAGAAGCCATGTCGCACGTGCGTAATGCCATTTTGATCACCGGTGCGGGCCAGCGCATCGGTCTGCATCTGGCCGAACGTTTTCTGGATGAAGGCCATCCGGTGCTGTTTACCTACCGCACGCCGCGGCCCAGTGTTGCAGCGCTGGAAGCAAAGGGTGCCCATGGCCTGCTGGTGGATCTGGCGGAAGCGGATGCCAGCCAGAAGGTGGTAGGCTTTGTGGCCGAGCATGCGTTGTCTCTGCGCTGCGTGATTCACAATGCCTCGGTGTGGCTCAAGGATGTGGAGCTGCGCAACAGCCCGCAGAATCTGGCGGCGCTGATGCGGCTGCACCTGCAGGTGCCCTATGAGCTCAATATCCTGCTGGAGCCGTGGCTGCGCGCCAGCGATGCCGAACTGAAGGACATTATCTCCATTTCCGACTTCAATACTGCCCGCGGTTCGGATCAGCATGCCTTCTATCTGGCCACCAAGGCCGGGTTGCAGAACCTGACCAAGTCCTTTGCCAAGAAGTATGCGCCCGAAATCAAGGTCAACGACATTGCGCCGGCGCTGATCCTGTTCAACGAAGACGACAGCGAAGAATATCGTGCGCAGCGCCTGAAAAAATCCCTGCTGCAGATCGAGCCGGGGCCCGAAGTGGTATGGCAGACGGTGAAATTCATCATGGAAAACCGCTATCTCACCGCCACATCCATTCCTCTCGACGGCGGGCGCAGTGTGGTATAAAGAAGGCGGACAGCTGTCCATCGTTCAGGCAACAGGGAGGGGATGTCATGAACTTCGCATGGATGGGGCTTGGAGCGGCTGCGCAGGCGATCGCCCAGACGCACCACCGTTTCATCTGGTCGGGCAAACAAAAAGCGCACCCGTGGGTGCGCTATTTATGAAAGAGCCAACGGAGCATAAGCTTATTCGATTTCCACCTTATGCTTTTTCTTCAGCTCCCAGCCGACGCGGGTAAATACGGCGCCGTCCAGAAACAGGCTGATGCCCACAATCACGCCGAGGAAAACGCCCGATGTTTCCGGCCAGCCATAAGCCGCCAGCAGGGCCAGCACAAAGGTGACGATGCCGTTGAACACCATCCAGCCCCAGCCTTTCATGGGATAAATCTGCCTGGCCAGCGCGAAGTTGATGGCGGCATCCATGATGAAATAGAGCGCCAGCAGCAGGGTCAGTGTGGCAATACCTGCCGTCGGAAAGACGAACAGCAGAATGCCTACCGCCAGCAGTAGGATGGGCTTGAGCCAGCTGGACAGGTCCTTATAGGGGGTAATCCAGGTGAGATAGCCCATGAACACGGCGGCCAGAATCAGCAGCCAGGCGAGAAAGTAGTTGATGGTCAGCGCCAGAAACTCTGGCAGGAAAATCCCGATCGCACCGACGATCAGCAGGGCGATGCCCAGCCAGAAGGTCTGCTTGCCCAGCTTTTCCGCCACCGGTTCGGGGCCGATTTCAAAATAGATACTCATGGTGTCACCTCCTCATTGAAAAAATGTCGCTGTGATTTTCATGGCCCCGATTCAGGGGTTTTCAAGTGATGCAGGCACTTTCGCACGCCACTGAATGGTCGCGACAGTAGCGAGTTTGTCCCAGGGCAGGGTGTGACGAGCGCAGCATGGTCATCCCATGCACGCGAGCCGCAACGTCCCATGGGCGCAAAAGCGCCCTGCCCCATGGGGTTGCGGCACGATGGCGCAACTGCGCAGTAGATCACCTGAACTTGAGTCCGTTTACGCCTGTGGTTCGGGTTTTGCCTGCGGTAACGAAAGCGTATTTACTTTATCCACAGGGTCTTGATGTTCACAAACTCACGGATGCCATATACGCTCAGTTCGCGCCCATAGCCGGAGTCCTTGATGCCGCCAAAGGGCAGGCGCGGGTCGGACCTGACCATGTCGTTGACAAAAGCGCAGCCGCACTGCATGCCGCGGGCGATGGCCTCGCCAGTGGCGATGTCCGTCGTCCACACGGAGCCACCCAGCCCAAAGCGGGTGGCATTGGCTAGCCCCAGCGCATGAGAGGGTTCGGTGTAAGTTGTGACCGTTGCCACCGGGCCGAACAGTTCTTCCTGAAACGCCGGGTTGCTGGTGGTGACATTGGTCAACAGCGTGGGCGCATAGTAGGCGCCGGGGCGATCCAGTGTCTGGCCGCCGGTTTCCACCGTGGCACCATAATCCTGAGCGCGGATCACCTGGTTGTGCAGCTCCTCCATCAGGTCGCGGCGTGCCATGGGGCCGAGGGTGGTGGCAGGGTCCATGGGATCGCCGGGCACAAAGTAGTCTTCAATGGCGACCTTGAAGCGCGCCACAAATTCATCGTGCATGGTTTTATCCACCAGAAAGCGCTTGGCCGCAATGCAGCTTTGCCCCATGTTGATAAAGCGGGCCTTGAGCGCCATGGGGACCACTTCGTCCAGATCAGCATCGGGCAGGATCACAAAGGGGTCGGAGCCGCCCAGCTCTAGCACAGTCTTTTTCAGTTCACGTCCGGCGATGCTGGCCACGGCGCGGCCGGCGGGTTCCGAGCCGGTGAGCGTCACGCCGCGCACGTCGGGATGACAGATGGCGCGTTCCACCTGCGCGGAGGTGATCATCAGGCTCTGGAACAGGTCTTCGGGGAAGCCGGCTTCCTTGAACAGTCCTTCGATGGCCAGCGCACACAGGGGCACATTGCTGGCGTGCTTGAGCACGACGCCGTTGCCGGCCACCAGTGCCGGCGCTGCGGCGCGGAATACCTGCCAGTAGGGGAAGTTCCACGGCATGACAGCGAGGATGACGCCCAGCGGCTGATAGACCACCAGTGAGCGAGTGGCTTCCGTTTCCACCACCTCGTCCGCCAGCATGGCGGGGGCCTGATCAGCATAGAAGTCGCACACCCAGGCGCACTTTTCCACTTCGGCTTCGGCCTCGCCGATGCGCTTGCCCATTTCCCGCGTGGCCAGTTCGGCCAGTTCGCGCTTTTTGACGCGCAGCAGTTCTGCGACATTGCGCAGCAGTTCACATCGGGTTTCAAGGGGTGTCTGCTGCGCCCAGTCGCGTTGTGCGTAGCCGGCGTAGCGCAGCGCCGTGTCCAGCTTGTCGTCATCCCAGACGGGGATGCGGGCGTTTTCTTCCTCGGTGGCGGGGTTGATGGAAATGAATTCCTGAGCCATGACCTACTCCTATCGGTTGAATTCTAGCCGCTTGCCCGGTGTGAAGTCGCTGAAGGCGCCTTCCCAGTACTTCAGTTCGCCATTGACCAGTGTGCCGACAATGGTGCTCTTGAAGGTGTGTCCTTCCCACGGCGACCAGCCGCACTTGTAGAGCGCCTTGTCGCGGGTGTCGGTTTCGGGTCGGTTGAGGTCCACCAGCACCAGATCGGCCCAGTAGCCTTCGCGGATATAGCCGCGGTCCCTGATTTGGAAGCGTTCGGCCACGGCGTGGCTGGTCTTTTCAACGATCAGTTCCAGCGGGAACACGCCCTGATGGTACAGATCCAGCAGCGCCTGCAGGCTGCGCTGCACCTGCGGCAGGCCGGCGGGCGCCTTGAAGTAGGGCTGCGCCTTTTCCTCGAGCGTGTGCGGGGCGTGGTCGGTGGCGATCACATCGATGCGCCCGTCGATGACGGCCTGGCGGATGGCGTCGCGGTCGGCGCAGCTTTTGATCGCGGGGTTGCACTTGATCAGGCTGCCCTTGGCGTCATAGTCCTCGTCGCCGCAGAACCACAGATGATGCGTGCAGGCTTCACTGGTAATCTGCTTGCCGGTGACGGGGCCGGGCTCGAACAGATTTAGCTCCTCGGCGGTGGTGATGTGCAGGATATGCAGCTGCGCGCCGGTCTCTTTCGCCAGCGCCACGGCGTGGGAGGAGGATTTGTAGCAGGCTTCTCGGCAGCGGATCTCCGGGTGGGCGCTGAAGGGGACGTCGTCGCCATAGCGTTGCCGATACTCTGCCTCTCGGGCCTGAATCATGGGTGTATCTTCGCAGTGGGTAGCGATGAGCACCGGGCTGTGGGTAAAAACCTGCCGCAATGCTTCGTCGCGATCCACCAGCATGTTGCCGGTGGAGCTGCCCATGAAGATTTTTACCCCGCACGCCTGTTTGGGATCGAGGCGCTTGATTTCTTCGATATTGTCATTGGTGGCGCCCAGATAGAAGCTGTAGTTGGCCCAGCTAACTTCGGCAGCGCGGGCGTGTTTGGCTTCGAGCGCTTCCAGCGTGACCGTGGGTGGATTGACATTGGGCATTTCCATGAAGGTGGTGGTGCCGCCGGCAACCGCCGCGCGCGATTCAGATGCGATGTCGGCTTTATGGGTGAGGCCCGGTTCACGGAAATGCACCTGATCATCGATCATGCCGGGCAGCAGGGTCAGGCCTTCGGCGTCAATGGTGCGGGTGGCGCGGATGTCGATGGTGGGTGCGATTTTTTCGATGCGGCCATTGCGAATCAGTACGTCGGCTTGGGTTTGCGCCCCTTCGTTGACGAGGGTGGCGTTTTTGATGAGAAAGGTGTTCATGGTGTGTCTCGTTATCGTTAGTGTGTCATTTTTCTATTATGCCCACAAATCATGGGTGAGGCGGATTTGTATATTTTGATTTTCGGCCCTGTGTGATAAGGTTTGATGCATCACATTTTTTGGGAGTTCTGATGAAGACACCCATGAAAAAATACCAGCGGCTGGTGTATGCCATGCTGGTGCTCTTTTTTGTCGGTACGGTGCTGTTTAATGTGTTCTGGCAGCGATGGGCCGGGATGCATGTATCGGACTATCACTTTTCGTGGGGACAGCTTGCTCTCGTCGTTGCGGTAGCGCTGGCAATTGTCGTCTGGCTGACCGCACTTTATCGGCGCACATTGCGCATGGAGCGTGATCTGGCACTGGAAAATGCGCACCTGACAGCACTGGCGCAGTCGGTGCCGCTTGCGCTGGTCGAGGTGGATCGGGCTGGTCACGTGGTGCGTTTCAATGGGGCGGCCGAGCAGCTGTTTGATGTCATCAGCGAGAACGTCTGTGGTCAGACCATCGATGCCATTGCCGACTTTGAGCTGGATGAGGAAAGTCAGGGTGGCGTGCTGCAGGCGCTGGGGGTGAACTTTGATCAACCGGGTCAGCAGGTCTGTGCACGGCTCGAGGCGGTGTTGAAAAGCGGCCGCGAGGTCAAGCTGGATGTGGATGTCACCGTGGTGGAAGTGCCAGCTACCCAGGGAGAGGGGACGCGTCCGCTTGCGCTGGTGGTCTTTCGTGACGTCACCGAGGAGGAAAAAACGCGTAAGCACATCATGCACCTGGCCTACTATGATCAGCTGACCCATTTGCTGAACCGAAATGGTCTGTTTGAGCGGGTGCGGCGACTGGCCTCGCAAATAAAAGAGAATGATGCACTGGCTCTGATCCTGATTGATGTGCGCCGTTTCCGCGAAACCAACGATTTTCTGGGGCAGGAGGGGGGCGATGAACTGCTTAAAATTATCGCACAGCGGCTGCGTGGAACCGTGCGCAGTCGGAATGTGAACCTGCTCGCACGCACGGGACCAAACGAGTTTGCCATATTGCTGTGGCTGCCGCGCATTGCTGGTGAACATGACAGGCAGATCAGTCTGGTGGAGCGGATTTGTCAGCGTGTTCACGAGCGTCTGAAGCAACCCTACGAGATCGAAGGCAAGTGCGAGCAGATTAGCGTCAATTTCAGCATGGGCGCGAGTCTGGAGAATGGTGGCGCAGCCATTGAGCAGCTGCATCGGCAGGCCGATTTGGCCCTGGCTGCAGCCAAGCGGGATGAGGAAAACCTGTGCCACTTCTTCGATGAGAGCATGGAAACGCGCCTCATGCGCACCAAATTGATCGAACATGCGCTGCACGAGGCATTGGCGCAGAATCAGTTTTTCCTGGTCTATCAGCCGCAGTTTAGCGCACAGACGGGTGCGCTGGTGGGGTGTGAAGCGCTGATTCGCTGGATTCATCCCGAGGAAGGCTTTATTCCGCCCGACGAGTTTATCAGTGTGGCCGAGCATGTCGGGCTGATCAGTGCCATCGGCGAGTGGGTCATTGATGAGTCCATTCGCCAACTGGTGCGCTGGCGAGAAATGCCAGTTCTCAAGAATATCCGCATTGCCATTAATCTCAGCAGTGTGCAGCTGGAGGACAAAACACTGCTGGATCGCCTTCAACGGAAGCTGAAGCAGGCTGGCGTTGCGCCCGACCTGCTCGAGCTGGAATTGACCGAGCGCGTGGTGATGACCGATGCGGCCGAAAACGTATCGCGCTTCCAGGCTATTCGCGCCCATGGGTTCGATCTGGCGGTGGATGACTTCGGTACCGGTTACTCGTCGCTGGCCTATCTGCAGAAGTTCCCCCTGTCGGTGCTGAAGGTCGACAAGCAGTTCGTGGATCCTATTCCGGATGACGAAGGCGCCTGCGCCATCGCCAACGCCATTGTTTCGCTGGCGCACAGTCTTGACATGAAAGTCGTGGCCGAAGGTGTAGAGACGGGTGAACAGGTGCACTGGCTGTACCGCGCTGGCTACGACCTGTTACAGGGCTATTACCTGGGCCGCCCCATGAAGGCGGAGGACTTCCAACAGTGGGCGCTTACCGACTATCCTGTTATCGTGGCGAAAGTATGGGGCCATCCGAGCTGATCCGCAAGGTCACCACCTGGCCGGTCATCCTGCTGGTCCGTGGCTATCAGCTGTTTATCAGCCCGCTGCTGGGGCCGCGCTGCCGTTTTTATCCCACCTGTTCCAGTTACACCATCGAGGCGCTGCGGCGGCATGGATTGATTTGCGGCGGCTGGCTGGCCATCAGACGCATCGGCCGCTGTCATCCGGGCAGCGAGGGGGGTGTGGATCCCGTGCCGTCCTGCGGCTGCCACTGCGACGAGAAGCATCAGGAGCCTGAGTAATAGGGGGGGTCCCCGACTTTTTTAAGAAGCAATTTCTTCGCGGGTGGAAAGGATTGGCCCCTGAACGGTTGTAAGGGCATAAAACGATGGATCAGGCGTGTTTTAGCGCTTGCAGACCAGTTCGGGATCGTCTGAATAGCCCCCGGGCACGCCCTTGGTGACCACGGCCACGGCGTCGTGGGGGTGCAGGCTTTCGTAGTGGTTGACGCGTGCCCAGAAGTCGGCGAAATGGCTCTCCGCCGCATTCAGCGCGGCCTGCAGGCGGCGCGCAGCATCTTCGCAGAACATGAGATTGGCGGCGTTCAGACGGGCGAACTCCTGCTCATCCTCGCGCTTGACAGCAGCCTGTACCGGCGTCTGCAGCGCCCCTTCAATCAGGCTGATCAGTGCGGAAATATCGATTTCCTGCCCGGGTTGCAGGCGTACGCGGATCTGGGCGATGGAGCGCTGGCTGTGCGGGGTGGCATTGACGCCTTCGGGGGTGGCCAGCCAGGCTAGCGCTTCGTCCAGCGCCACCGATTCCTGTCCGGCGAAGCGTTCGGCAAAGTGTTCCATGATCAGCTGGCGGGACAGTGCGGCGGAGCAGGGGCAGGTGGATGAGTAGGGAATTTCAACCCCCAGTTCGCACATAAAGCCGCCCGGACCGAGCTGGGCACGGATTTCGGCCGGGTAGTGCTTCCAGCCGCTATTGTCGCTGAGCAGCGAGGCGCGGCGCTCGTAGTAGTCGAAGCGAAACGCCACATGCGCGCGGTCGCTGAGTCCCGCATGCGAGTCGATAAAGTCGGCCAGCAGTCCCTGTAGCCGCTCGACACTGACAGCCCCCCCCAGCGAGAACTGATCCAGTCGCAGATAGAGGCGCGACATGTGGATGCCCTTGCTGTTGGGATCGATCAGATTGACGAACGCGTCAGCCAGTGTGGGTACGCGTACAGGCTGATCTTCACCGTCCAGCACTTCGATGGGCAGCTCGATCTGGCTCATGCCGACCCAGTTGAGGCGACCCCGGGTTTCGGACTGGGCTTCACAGGCGACGTCAGGCAGGGGCTTTTTCATGGAATTTAACCACCAAGTTTCGTAAAGAATCGCATTTTAGCAGATTCGTGCCTGCCTATTGATCACCCCCATTTTCATGCATTTTTTGGCGGGTTTTCGCTGTGGCGCTGCTGCAGCAGCGCGTCGATCAGCTGGATTACATGATGGCTGGCTTCCTGCGCCTCACGCATGGCGGTGATGATGCTTTCCAGCGCGTGGTCATCGTGCATCCAGTCCTCGCGGGCGGCCTCCAGGGCCCGGTGCACGCCGGTATGCACCTGCGCATGCCAGGGCTCCAGTTCGCGATAGGCGGGCAGATCTGCAAAGCGTTTCTTGCCATAGCCTTCGTAATACCACTTGCCGAGACGGCAGTTGTGATGGTCCACGAACACGGCTTTCGCTTCGTCACTGTCGGCGCCTTTTTCTGTGGCGATAAAGGCGCGCTGCATGTAGATGATGTGATCCAGCTTGACCAGTGCGCCGAATAGCCAGTCTTCTCCCTTGCGCAGAGCGTCGGCGATCTGCTCCGAACTTTTTGCCAGCTGCGCGAACTGCTGCTCGAAACGGGCGATTTCCTCATGAATGGCCGCGCTCTGTTCACGCATCTGCTGGGTGCTGGTAACCATTTCATTGATGCGCCCCTGCAGGGAGTCAATGATCTGTTGGATGTCTTCGGTGGCGTGGGCGGTGCGCTCTGCCAGCTGACGCACTTCGTCGGCGACGACGGCAAAGCCGCGGCCGTGTTCGCCCGCACGGGCCGCTTCGATGGAGGCGTTAAGCGCAAGAAGATTGGTCTGCTCGGCAATATCCTTGATGACATTGACCGTTTCACCGATGGAGGCGCTGGCCCGATCGAGCTGTTCAGCATCGGCGCCCATGGCGTCCATCTGCTGATGGAATGTTTCCACGGTGGCGGTGATGCCGGCGACCACCTTGCGGCTGGCAGAAGCCTGCTGGCGATTGGCTTCGGAGACGGTCATGACTTCTTCCAGCTGATTGTTGACCTGGACGACGGATTGCTGATTGGCCAGCAGCGAGGGCACCAGATTGGTGATATTGAGGTGATGCAGTTCGCCCATGAGGCGGTTGCGCTGCGCAAACTCGTGCGACTGGTGCATGGCCTCAATGCCGGCGTCAATATTGCCCAGTGTCATGCGCCAGTTGGCCGGGAAGCCCTGCTGAATGGGCTTGCGAGCGTAGTCGTTGCGGCTGGCGGCGGCAAAGACATTGTCCGCTTCCTTGAGGAAGATTTCCACGATGTCGAAAAAGTCATTCAGATCCCAGATGATTTCGCCCAGTTCGCCGAGACCTTGGGTATCCAGGACGCGGTAGGCGGTATTGCCGGCGAGCGCTTCGTTCAGGCTGGTTTTCACTCCTTCAAGAGCGCGGCCAGCCTGTTTGAAGGTGCGCCAGGTCCAGGCGGAGATGCCCGAAAAGACAAGCAGGGCAATGCCCAGCAGCACGGTAAACAGGTCAGCGCCCTCCATGACGATGTTCGCCACGAGCAACAGGGCGGTAAAAAGAGGGGGGACAGCCAGCAGGACTTGAATCTTGCGGCGCAATAGCGGGATTCGGGCGCTGATGTGCTGTCTCATGCAAACGCCTCCTCACACGCTGGTGCGTGCTGCAGATAGCTCTGAAGGATAAAGTCCCGGTAGCTTGCATAACCTGCCTGGTGGATGGCCGCCATCAGGTGTTTTAGTGCCGCCTCCATGTCCGCCTTGTCGCCGTATCGGCTTTCGATCTGACGCATTTCGGCATACAGCGTTTCAATGGTGGGCTTGAGTGCATCGGGCATGGTGCGTCGTACTGAGTAGTAGCCGATGGGTTTGCCATCCTGATAATCAGTGGTGACATGGGCAAACACCCAATAGTAGTTGCCGGTGCGGGTTCGGTTCTTGACATAGCCAAACCACTCCTCCCCCCGTTTTATGGTGTGCCAGAGGTGATAGAACGCGGCCTTTGGCATGTCAGGATGGCGAATGATGTTATGCGGCTGACCGATCACCATGACATGGGGATAGTCCGCCACCTCCATGAACGTGCGGTTGACGTAGGTGATGATTCCTCGGGGATCGGTCTTGCTGATGATGAAGCGGTCTTCCGGTACAGGGACTTCATGAGGGGTGTGTGTTGTCATTGTGGGCACTCCTTACCGGGTCTTGAAGCTGCGTACCAGCGTTTCGAGAGCCTGTACGAGTTCATACAGCTGAGCACTGGCAGAATGCAGGTCCTGTGCGGCCTTGTCCACGTCTGCAAAAGAGATGTTCAGGGTTTCGATTCGCTGGCTGGCGGTGGCTACCAGTTGATCCTGATGGCGGCTGGCCTCGGCAATTTCGCGGTTGAGCTGGTGCACGCTGTTCACCTCTTGCTCAATGCGCTCGAGCGCCTGCTTGGCTTGCGAGCTTTGCCTGGTGCTCTCCTGTGCCAGTTCGCGGGCGGAAGCGGCACGTGCCTGGGTGCCCCGCGCCTGCTCCTGCACATCGCTGACCATCTGCTGGATTTCACTTACGGAGGTTTCGGTGCGGCTTGCCAGCTCGCGCACTTCATCGGCGACGACGGCAAAGCCGCGACCGTGTTCGCCCGCGCGGGCCGCTTCGATGGCGGCATTCAGCGCCAGCAGGTTGGTTTGTTCGGCGATTTCACGAATCACTTGCAGGATGGTATTCATGGCGTCACTCGCCTGAGTCAGGCGCTCGATGCGCTGGGCGATCTCTTCGGTGCTTTCCGCCAGCGACTGGATCGAGTGCAGGGTGGCCTGGATCTGCTGGCTGCCTTCGCGCGTCAGCTGACGGGCGCGTTCCACGGCATCTCTGGCCCGCTCGCTGCGGATGGTGACGCCCTGGGCCGTTTCCTTGACCTGTTGCATTTCCTGCTGAATGTTTTCGGCCTCGGCGCGTTGCGATAGTACTTCTTCGCAGGATGCGTCGGCCCGTTCACCCAAGTGTTTGGAAACCGAGTCCAGTTGGGTGGCGTTGCTGTTCAGTTGCTGCACGATATCGCGCAGGTTCGCGGTCATGCGGTTGATGCTGTCGATGATTTCTCCGAGGGTATCGGCACTCTGCATGGTGCAGGCGTGACTGACGTCGCGATTGCTCACGGCATCGGCAATTTCGGCGATGCGCTGTAGCTTGCCCAGCAGAATGATGCGCATCATCCAGTAGTTGATCAGCCCGACCATGACACCGGCCACCAGTGCGGCCGCCACAAACCAGCCATACATGCCCGGCTTCCATTCCACGAACAGGCTGGCGAAAAACGGAAAAATAATGCCCATGACCAGCCCGAAGGCCAGATAGGACAGCAGCAGGCGTCTCAGAATGCTAGGGCGCACGGGAATTCACCTTGTCGAATCAAACCATCCGGAAATTAAGCACTTATTGTGCCAGCTTCAGCAGAATCGAGTCTTTGAGGCGGGTTTCAAATGGCTCAATGGCGTCCGCACGATCGAAAAAAACAAGCAGGCGGCTGTCGCGTTGCCAGGCTGTTTCCTGAAGCGACAGGATATTGTCGGCCCATTGCAGACTCTGCCAGCGCTTGCCGGTGCGAATCAGCCCCTTGCCGCGGTGCGGGGCGGTATCGGCAAAGACCTGCCGCAGGGCAGGCCGGGAAAAGACCGCCTCCGGTCCCCAGCGATAGCCGAGGGTAATAAGTCCGTCGCTTTCGCTTCGTTGAGCGTCGATCAGCCCCGGCAGATCGGTTTCGTGGGGCATGAACGACGTGCATTGATGGGGTTTGTGCTGCCAGATGAGCAGCGGCGGCGGGCTGTGGGGTTTCAAAAGGTCATGCAGCTGGCAGTCTGCATGGCTGGCGCGCAGGATTGTTTGCGGCGGACGTGGTTGCTGGCACAGCAGTTGTTCCGCCTGTTGGATTACGTCAGCCGTGGCCAGGTCAATCTTGTTCAGCACGACGAGATCGGCCAGCATGGCCAGATCGCGCATGAGAGCCGACTTTTCCCAGCGTGCCGGTGTGAGCTGTTGCGGGGTCATGACGGCGACAATGGCCTGCAGCTCGAGCGCGGGATGGTGCAGAAACAGATCGGTGATCTCGGCGGGGTGGCTGACGCCGGTGGGTTCGACCAGAATGCGGGTAATACCCGCTTTCAGCAGGGCATCCAGCGCCTGACGCAGGCCGTGCTGGGCGCTGCAGCACACACAGCCGCCGCGCACTTCGACGATTTTATCGGCGCCGGCAACCAGCGTCGCGTCAATGGTGAGTGGGCCAAAGTCATTGATGATAATGCCCCACTTTTCTTCGGACGGCTTCTGTTTCAGCAGGTTTTGCAGCAAAGTGGTCTTGCCGCTGCCGAGCAGGCCGGTAATCAGGTGAACGGGTGTGGTGCTCATTGCACGTGAATGGCCTGCGCCAGTTCCGGCGAGAGGCTGGTTTCGCCGCTGGCGGTGCGTATGGTGATGGGGCCATCAAAGGGCGCGCGTTGCACAATCTGCACCGCTTCGCCGGGGCGGATGCCCTGCTGGGCGAAGTAGCGCAGCTCTTCGGGCGAGCGCTCCACCAGACGCACGATGGTCGCAGGGGTGTTATCGGGCCATTCGCTCAGCGGCGTGCCTGGCTGGTGCGGCACATGGCCATCGGCATCCGGAATCGGCGAGCCGTGAGGGTCGTGGCTGGGACGGCCGAGGACTTCCCACATGCGATCCACCATCTTGTCGGAGACGGCGTGCTCCAGTACCTCGGCCTCTTCATCCACCTCGTCCCAGCGATAGTGCAGGACTTCCTGCAGGAACTGCTCGATGATGCGGTGGCGGCGCACCATGTTGACCGCTTCGCGGCGGCCGCTTTCGGTGAGACGGCTGCCCTGATAGGGGACGTGTTCGACCAGACCGGCGTCCGCCAGTTTCTTGATCATGGCGGTGGCCGATGCCGGCGCGACATGCAGGCGTGCCGCCAGCTCCGAAGTGCTGACCGGCGTATCGTTGTGTTGCAGTTTATAGAGCGCTTTGAGGTAATCCTGAACGCTGCGGCTGTGCATATCGGGCATGGGCAGAAAACTTTTTTCCGTATTTTAGCGACAAGGTTGCTGGTTGAAGGTGTCTAAATTATAATTTAGGCAAGGCTAAAAAATGATTTTAGGGGTATTGATATGTTGCGTCGTCCTTTCTGGTTTTATCTTGGACCGGCCTTTCTGGTGTCGGTGGGCTATATGGACCCCGGCAACTGGGCCACATCCCTGGAAGCGGGCAGTCGCTATGGCTACGCCCTGCTGTGGGTCATCACCCTGGCGTCCGCCATTGCCATTCTGATGCAGCTGCTGGCCGCACGGTTGGGTGTGGTCACCGGGCAGGATCTGGCGCAGCTGATCGCGACCCGCTACAAGGGGTGGCGTGCCAGGGGGCTTTTGAGCACGGCGGTGCTGGCGATGATGGCCACGGATCTGGCCGAGTTTCTCGGTGTGGCGGTGGCGTTGAACCTGCTGCTGGACATTCCGCTAGTGCTGGCCATTTTCCTGACCGTTTTTGACGTGCTGCTGATCCTGTGGCTGGAGCGTTTCGGTTTCCGCTGGGTGGAGATGACCATCATTGCCTTTGTGGCTACTATCGGCTTGGGCTATGTGGTGGAACTGTGGATTGTGCAGCCGGACTGGACGGATGTGGCGGTCAACTGGTTTGTGCCCAATGCGCAGGTGTTTGACAATACAGCGCTGTTTATTGCACTGGGCATCATCGGCGCCACGGTGATGCCGCACAACATTTTTCTGCACTCCTCGCAGGTGCTGACGCGCATGAGTGATGAGGGGGATCATGACAGGCGCCGGATACTCAAGTTGATGCGCTGGGATACGGTGGGCGCCTTGACAGCCGCATGGCTGGTCAATTCGGCGATTCTGATCACCGCGGCGGCTGCCTTTCACGAAAAAGGGCTGCTGATTACCGATATCGATCAGGCCTATGTAACGCTGGGACCCCTGTTTGGCGAGGCGGCAGCACTGACGTTTGGTTTTGCACTGCTGGCATCGGGGATTGCCAGCTCGACCACGGCGACCATGGCGGGGCAGATCGTGTTCGAGCCTTTCCTTGGCCGCAAGGTGAATGTGGCCAAGGTCAGGCTGTGGCTGCGCCTTGCCACCATGATCCCGGCGGTGATCGCCATCCTGCTGACCGCCAAGCCATTGAGTCTGCTGGTGCTGTCGCAGGTGATTCTGTCCATGCAGCTGCCATTTACGCTGGTTCCGCTGATTCTGTTCGTGAGCAGTCGTTCGCTGATGGGCGAATTCCGTCCACCACAGTGGCAGCTCAACCTGGCGTGGGCGTGCGCCCTGCTGATTATTGCGCTGAACCTGTGGTTCCTCGGGGCGGCCTGACGGCGCGGGGATTAGCCCGTTTGTTTGCTCAAACGTTGCTGAGCCAGCGCCAGCAGACGTTCAGCGAGGGTGTTGGCGTCCCACTTGGTAAGGAAGTCGCTGGCACCGGCTCGCATGGCGGCCTGCTCGCCGATCTCTGAGCTGATGGAGGAGTTGAGGATAATGGGTGTTGTTTTCAACTGGGGGTGGCGGCGAATGGCTTCTGTCAGCATATAGCCATCCATTTCCGGCATTTCCACATCGCTCACCACCGCCAGCAGGCGTTCGTGCACGGGCGGTGCCATGCCGTCCTCTGCGTCCATCACCATCCTGCCGAGCAGGTCGAGCGCTTTCTTGCCGTCCTCTGCCAGCTGGAAGTCCACACCCAGGTGCTCGAAAATCTTTTTGAGGTGATTACGCGCCACGCGCGAATCGTCCACGCCGATAACGGTGAACCGCTTCATTTGTTCAGGATCAATATCGACTGTGCTGTCCAGTTCCAAGCTCTCCGGCAGAATATCGGCCAGCACGCGCTCGATGTCGATGATCTGCACCAGTTCGCCTTCAAAGGGGGTGATGGCGGTGAGATAGGGGTTGTGAGACAGGGTTTCCGGTGGCAGGCGCACGTCATGCCAGTGAACGTAGATGATTCGCTCCACATTGCGCACCAGAAAACCCAGCTGCTGGCGGCTGAATTCGGTATAGAGGCAGGTGGCTTCTTCGCCCTGGGGATCGAGCGGCGGCAGCTCAAGGGCGCGGGCCAGATCGACCACCGACAGGATCTGGCCGCGCAGGTCGATCAGGCCGATAGTGCGCGGATCGGCCATGGGCACCAGGTTTACCGGTGGGCAGGGCAGGATTTCCTTGATCTTGAAGACATTGATGCCATACAGCGTCCTGTCGTCCAGACGGAACAGCAGCAGTTCCAGCTGACCAGCACTCTTGCCGGTGCCGGTGCTGGTTTCAATACGGGATAGCAGGTCGGATTTCATAATGGGCGCTATTGCATTTTGATGCCTAAAAAACAAGCAGGATTGATGCCAGTTTAGCGTGCTGCGGTTGGCGGTTCGAAAGAGAGCAGAATTGGGGTGCATGCATGCGGCGCACATACGTGGCTGCGTCCCTTTTCCTTGGCACGATAGACCAGTTTGTCGGCCGCCTTGAGCAGATCCTTGAGTGCATGATGCGAGTTGATGTCCAGAGCTTCTACACCGATGGACAGTGCAACAGGGAGCGGTTCACCATTCCAGCGCGGCGGGTTTTCCTGCAGGTGCCGGGCCATTTCTGTCAATCGCTGGTGAGCAAGGTCCAATGGGGTATTCGCGGCAATGAGCACAAACTCATCCCCACCCAGACGGGCGACCAGGTCACTCTTGCGTTTGAAAAAACGATGTATCAGGTCCGTGAGATATTTGAGGACGTGATCGCCTGCATCGTGGCCGAAGGTGTCGTTTACGTGCTTGAAATAGTCCAGGTCAATCACGGCAAGAGCAAGCGGGGATACGGTGCGGTAATGGGTGTTGAACAGGACTTCGCCATGTTCCTTAAGTCCGCGGCGGTTGAGTGCGCCGGTCAAAGGGTCGTGGGTGGCCGAATGGCTCAGTTTTTCCAGTGTGGCATGCAGTCGTTGCAGCAGGGAGCGCAGCAGCATGCCGAGCGTTCCGGTAACCAGTGCCGAGGCACCCAGCGTCATTTCGTAGATTAGAATCTGGACATATGAAAGCATCTCCTGGTTGCCCGCTTCGAGCAGGAAGGGCAAGGTCGCTGCTACGGCCGTGGTCAGCAGCCCGGCTGAGCTATTTATGATCAGGAACGCGAGCATGACTGGAATCAGCGCGGTGAACAGAGCCGGAAAAAGCGTCGGAACGGAAAGGATGATGGGCACGAGTCCCGCACAGTAGATGAGCAGGTTGAAAAGCAGGATAGTACCACTGCGTTCTGGGGACAGCCAGGTGGCCGCCGCACTGCCCAGATGGATAAAAATGAGTGCTCCCAGCACGACGGCGTGCAGGCTGCCCAGCGGGAAAAGACCTGCTAACCCTGTGACAAGGAAAAACCCCATCAGCGCGGCATTGGTCAGCAGAATGAGACGCACGAGATCGGGGTTCAGCAAGGTGTCAGACAGCGCATCCTGCTTGCCATAGAGCAGGCGGGCGAAGTGTCGGCGGATTAAGCGGATCATGTACGTTCGGCTTCCAGGGCAATGGAGACGGATTCGGCAAAGCGGATGGCGTGGGGCTTGTCGATCTCCACGCGGGCCCACTCGACCCCTTCGAAAGCCATGACTTTGTCGAGCACCTGTCGCACCATGACTTCCAGCAGCTCGAAGCGGTTTTCCTCTACAAATGGGATGATGGTCTTGACCACCTTCTTGTAGTCCAGGGTCTGGTCGATGGCGCCTTCGGGTGCGTTGAGGATGCGGCTGCAGCGCAGGGTGATGTTGATGAGGACGTCCTGCTTCTTGACCTTTTCTTCCGGGTTGATGCCAACGTAGGTGCGCAACAGCAGGTTCTTGATATGAATGGTGCCCTGAGTGTAGTGCTGGGGCATGAGCGAGCGCCTTGTCTGAGTCAAGTGATAGGATCGTTCATTATAGAAAAAGGGAAAGGTAGGAGAAAATGAATGGAAAAGGGAAAAGGCGAGCTTAATCAGTCGTCCTGCCTCCCGTAGCCCTCTTTTTGTTCCTTGATATCCTTGATCATTTCGCGCTGTTCCTTAAGCGCTTCCCGCTGTTCCTTGAGTTGCTCCTGCTGGTCTTTGAGCGCATCTCGCTGTTCTTCCAGCAGAGACTTCTGCGCCTTGAGCATGTCCTGCTGATCCTTCAGCTCGTGCTTGCTTTCTTGAAGCGCTTCCCGACTTTCCTGCAATGCTTCCCGCTGCTCCTTGAGCACGTCGCGCTGGTTCTTCAGGTGCTCGGTCCGTTCGTGCATGGCTTCGCGGGTGTGTTCAACGTCGAGGCGGTTACGATACACTCTTGGCTGTGCCATCTGTTCGTACCGCTCCCGCACCAGTTCGTGCCAGTCCACCTGCCAGCTATGCAGGGCGCGCACGGCCGTCATGCGCCAGCCTGCACGCTGCTGCTCCACGGCTGCAAGCGCGAGGCGCTCGCCACGCCAGTCTGCGGCATCGCCCAGTTTGAGATGGTAGGGCTCCAGCCAGGCGCTGCCGTCCCGAATTACGACGCCCCCTTCAATCAGCGCCTTGCGGCTGTTGAGGGCATCAAGGGCGGGTTTTTCCACGCGGGCCATATGGGTCGGGTTTGGATCGATGCGCGTCGCCAGCCAGCGATCCGTGCCCTGCGGCCAGCCGCTAACTGCAACCCAGTCGCCCGGCTGCAGTGTTTTCAGACCGCGGGTGTGTGCGTCGAGGGTAATCAGTTGGCCATTGACCACAATGCGGTTACCGTCCCGTTGCTGAACCTGTCCGCTTATGGGATAAAACACTTCCACATAGTCGGTCAGCAGGGCGTCTTGCCGGGTGCGGGTGATCACTTGTTGGCCGATTGCGAGTTCGACAGGGTGGCCTAGATTGCTGGTGATGGTCAGGCCAGAGGCCAGTTCGATCTCGAGGCCATTGACCCAGATGGAGCCAAAATCCGTAATGGTGCCGATGACGCCGGTGCCGCCAAAACCGCAGTCAGCGGTATGGCCAGTGCCGCCAAAGCCGCTATCGCCGGGGAGGAGGGCGGCAGCCGGGCAGCTTGGCGCCATTCCGGTGCCGCCAAAGCCGGACTCGGCAGCCAGTTGTGTCCCGACAGGCTGGGCACAGCTTGCAAGCAGCAGGCTCAGAATCATCAGCAAACGAATCATGATGGCTCCGAGGCGTCTCGATCGCGATAGAAATAGGCACCCAGGTGAACCTGCTCGGTCGCTTCTTCAGGTGTTTCGAGGCTCTCGAACTGGAGTCGCGCCGCCTCCTTGTTGAAGCGTATCAGCAACTCCAGGGCATGCTCGCGCGCCCACTCTTCCAGCGTGTCTGCCGCCTCGGGGGTCAGGTGGTAGTAATAGACGGCGCGGTCAAGGCGCGGAGGCTGTTCTTTGAGCAGATTGTGGACGACAGTATCGCTGTGGGCGCCCAGATTCTTGCCGGCAAAAAACAGCTTTTCTTCCCAGCTCTGGTCAGGCACATAGCCCGCTTCTGCAAGTTCGATCAGACCATCTTCCCGTTGCTGCACCAATCCGACGATTTTGAGTGATTCCAGCAGCGTTCTCGGATGAACATCCTGCGTAATGCCCCGAACCAGCGCATAAAACGACGGCGTGTCTGGCTCATCACTTTGGTATGGAAGGGGGCGAGGGCGGCCATCGCTGAGGGTTGTGGCGTCGCTACCAAGCCATTGGCTGACGATCTGGGCGGAGACGGATGCCTTGCGTTCTTCCAGACTTTTGGGTTGGTCGAGGGTTTCCAGCAGGCGCTTGATCTCCTTGCGGTGGATGCCGGTCAAGGTGCTCAGACGGCTTACGGTCACCCTGCCTTCTTTCCGCTCTTCTTCGGCCAGCGCAGCTTCTACATATAACTGTTTCGCCAGTTCCTGAAGCGCCTGCAGGGCGATGCCTTTTCGCACGAACAGACGAAAAAGCGGCCGCAGGGCGTTGCGCAGGGCCTTGAGTAGCGCTGAGTGTTGAGGTGTCCCAGTATCCATGGATTTTTATTATACCTACATATCAAATGTAAAAAAACACCATTTTTTATTGAGAAGGGGTTGACCCTGCTCCGAGTGTCATTACAATGCAGACACACAGAATGTAAAAATTTCCCATTTAAGCAAAAAGGAGAAGTGTGATGAAAATGAAAGCGGTTGCTCAAGTCTTGATTGTTGCAGGTGTCATAAGTGCAGCGCCTGTGTACGCAGATATGGACGTAAGCGCAAGCATGGAAGTGCAGGAAGAACATGCAGAAAAGGCTGTTCGACTGCAGGAGAAGGCTGAGCGCATGCAGGAGCGCTTTGCCGAGAAAGCCGAACGCATGCAGGAACGGGCTGACGACATACAGGAACGTTTTGCTGAAAAGGCGGAGCATATGCAGGAGAAGGCTGAGCATATGCAGGAACGCTTTGCTGAAAAGGCCGAACATATGCAGGAAAAGGCCGAGGACATGCATGAGCGCTTCGCCGAGAAGTCGGAAAAGATGAAAGAGCGTGCCGAGCACATGCGCGAGAAGTTTGAAGAAAAGGCCGATCGCATGCAGGAGAAAGCGGCAGAAATGAAAGCCAAGTTCATCGAAAAGGCCGAAGGCGTTGAGGTTGAGCATGATGTTGAGGTCGAACATGAAAATGACATGGAAGGCGACGGCAGCACAGCAATGACCATTGAGAGCTCAACCGAGGTGGACAACACCGTTGTTGTCGAGCCCGTAGCCGGTGCAACCGATACAACCGGGGCTACTGATGCTGCCGGTACAACTGATACAGCCGATACTGCTGGTACAACCGATACTGCTGGTACAACCGATACTGCTGGTACAACCGATACTGCTGGTACAACAGCTGTAGCGGATACAACCGGGCAGCTCTGATATACCCCGGTACAGGCAAGGCGCGACGGTCTATAATGGCCTTCGCGCTTTATTGATGTAAAAATATTTGAATGAAGGAGATGCGTATGAAACGCATTGTATTGGGATTGTGCGCCTTGGGTGTTGCAGCTTCCGTGCAGGCAGCGCCCACTGTGAAGCTGTCTACGGGCTATTTCTATGCCGATGGTCAGAGCAATGATTTGAATACACCGGACAGCACCATTCAGTCGGTGCCATTCAGCGTCAAGATCAAGGAGGGGCCCTGGGGGCTGCGCCTTGGCAGCAGCTGGCTGGAAATCAAGAACAAGGGCAGCAAGGCCGAGTCTGGCATGGGGGATGTCACAGCAACGGTCAGCTACGACCTGAATGACGCCTGGAGTGTCAGTCTGAAGGAGAAGTTTACCACGGCGGACAAGGACAAGGGCCTGACCACCGGCTTTAACGACACCAAGGTGCAGGTGGATTACTTCGCTACGCTGGATAACCGTCATTCCTTCTTCGCAACCGCTGGCTATACCTTTAAGGGTGGTCAGGATGACAAACCCGACTATCAGAACGGCGTTTATCTGTCAGCAGGCATCGGCCGTGTGCTTGCAACCGGCTGGACGGGCGGTGTTTCACTGGACTGGACACAGGCCACCAACCGCAAGCTGGACGACACCTTTGGCGGGTCGCTGTTTATTGGGCATAAGGTGAATGCTCAGTGGAGCGTGAGCCTTTTCGGTGGTTATGACAACAACAGCACCACCTCTGCCGGGCTGGGGATCAGCTATAAACTGCAGTAATCCACGCGCTCAGTGCCGGATCGAGCCGCTGCGGGCCACAGTGCCACAGCGGCTTTTCTTTTAGATAACGTTTCAATTCCTGAGGCGTAGGGCTGTTTTCAACTGGCAGCGGCCCGTCATTGAGCACCACGCCCGCCAGTTTCAGCCCGCGGCGCTCAATCGCTTCCAGTGTAAGCAGGGTGTGGTTAATGCATCCCAGTCTATGCGCCACCACCAGCAGGACCGGCAGGCCAAGCGCTTCGGCTAGGTCGGCATTAAGGCTGCCGTCAGAGCCCAGTGGGGAGTAGAAGCCGCCGGCGCCTTCCACCAGCGTCCAGCGCCTTTCCGGCACGCGGCAGGCATCGATCAGCTTTTCCAACGATGTATCGCAGCCTGCCTGCCGTGCCGCCTCGGCGGGGGAGATGGGTGGTTCAAAGGTGTAGGGGGTGATGCGCTGCAGTGGCTCGCCGGTGGCATCGGCAAGGGCAAGGGTGTCAGGTGCCCACAGTCCGCGGCGCGTGCGCTGGGCACCGCTGGCGACGGGCTTGCGGGCGCTCACGGGAGGGGGGTCCCCGACTTTTTCAGCGGCCGGTTTTTTTCCGGTGGAACCGGTGCCTGAAAAGGCAGGGTTTTTAAGGCTTTTAAGCAGGTTTTGGCTCACCCACGTCTTGCCGACGTCGGTATCGGTGCCGGTGACGAACAGTCCCCGTTTGGGCAGCTCAGTCATCCGGGTTTTCGACCAGGCGGTCCTTGGCTTCGGTGTATTTCTCGATGGTCTTGCGCACCACGTCATTCGGCAGCTCCGGACCCGGCGGGGTCTTGTCCCAGTCGAGACTTTCCAAATAGTCGCGGATGTACTGCTTGTCGAAGCTCTTGGGATCGGTGCCTGGCTGGTAGTCCCGGGCTGACCAGAAGCGGGAGCTGTCGGGTGTGAGCGCCTCGTCGATCAGGTAAAGTGTGCCAGCCTCATCCAGTCCGAACTCGAACTTGGTGTCGGCGATGATGATGCCGCGCTTGAGGGCGTAGTCGGCGGCGAAGGTGTAGAGTTTCAGGCTGATGTCGCGCACCTGCTCGGCCAGTTCGCGTCCGATGCGCTCGGCCATTTCCTCAAAGGTGATATTGATGTCGTGATCACCCACGTCGGCCTTGGTGGAGGGGGTGAACAGCGGCTCGGGCAATTTGGCCGCCTTGGGCAGCCCTTCCGGCAGTGGAATGCCGCAGACGGTGCCGGACTGCTGGTACTCCTTCCAGCCGGAACCGATCAGGTAGCCGCGCACGATGGCCTCGATGGGCAGCGGCTTGAGCTTTTTCACCACCATAGCGCGGCGGCTGATCTGCTTACGTTCTTCAGGCGTAAGCAGGGGGTTGACGTCAAAATCCTCGTCCAGATGGTTGGGGATCATGTGCGCCGTCTTGTGAAACCAGAACTCGGCCACTTCGGTGAGGATGCGCCCCTTGCCTGGAATGGGGGTGGGCAGGATGACGTCGAATGCACTGATGCGGTCGGTGGTGACGATGAGCATGCGTTCGTCATCGATATCGTAAATGTCGCGCACCTTGCCACGGGCAAGCAGGGGCAGGCTGGTCAGATGGGTTTCGTAAACGGCGTCCATGTGGGTTCCTCAGTCGTCAATGCGCTGGCGGGTGAATGGGGGCTCGGGGTGGCGCCCTGGTGCTTGACGCCCCGGAATCTTGCGGGCCCCCCAACGCTCGCTGTTCTTGTACGGGAACTTCTGATGGCCGTAACGCAGCACCAGCACCGCGCCTGCCAGCAGCAGGATGGTGGCGGCGATAATCAGCATGGACAGGGCGTCCAGCTCCTTCATGTCCAGTACCAGAAAGCGCGCTAGCGCCACAATGGCGATGTAGATGGGTAGGCGAATCGGCAGCTTGCCGCTGTCCAGATAGATGGCGGTCATGGCCAGCACCTCCAGGTAGAGGAAGAGCATGAGCAGGTCCGCCAGCGTGACGCGGTGGGCGTTGATCATGTTGCCGATATCTTCCACCGCTGCGAAGATGGTGGCGATGGCGATAATGATCAGACCAACGATTTCCAGCAGGTGGATGCTTTTCTTGCCGACCTGGGCCAGGGTGCGTTCAAGACGTTCAGACATTCGGTCGCCTTTGCAGTCGTGATAAAATGCGATAGGTGAGAATTTTAGTGCATTCGGCAAAGGCCGCACAGCTTTTGCTGAATGCATTTTTGAATGAGGATGAAAACATGGCCAAGAAAGAAAACTGGATCGCGCCTTCCATTCTGTCTGCGGACTTCGCGCAGCTGGGTCAGGATGTGAAGGATGTATTGAACGCCGGTGCCGACGTGGTGCACTTTGACGTCATGGACAACCACTATGTGCCCAACCTGACCATCGGGCCGCTGGTGTGCGAGTCGCTGGCCAACTACATGAGCCGCGAAGGGCTGGAAGCGCCCATCGACGTGCACCTGATGGTTAAGCCGGTGGATCGCATTATTCCCGACTTCGCCAACGCGGGTGCCAGTTACATCACCTTCCACCCGGAAGCGTCCGAGCACATCGACCGTTCCCTGCAACTGATCCGCGACAGCGGCTGCAAGTCCGGGCTGGTATTCAACCCGGCGACCCCGCTGGACTACTTGGATTACGTCATGGACAAGATCGACATGATTCTGATCATGTCCGTTAACCCGGGCTTCGGCGGTCAAAGCTTCATTCCTACCGCCCTTCGCAAGCTGAAGGAAGCCCGTCAGCGCATTGACGAAAGCGGCTATGACATTCGCCTGGAAATCGACGGCGGCGTGAAGGTGGACAATATCGCCGAAGTGGCGGCAGCCGGCTGTGATACCTTCGTGTCCGGTTCCGGCATCTTCGGGAAGGCGAACCCCAACGACCCGAACCGTTTCGACACGGTTATCCAGCAGATGCGTGACGAGCTGGCCAAGGTTGGCTGAATCGCGCACGCCGAAACAAACCCTGCGGAGCCGCCGTGTGGCGGCTTTGTTGTAAGGATTGAATACATGGAAAAAATGCGACCCGATTTCGTGCTCATTGATCTGGATGGAACGCTGATCGACTCGGTACCTGACCTGGCCTACTGCGTCGATGAAATGATGAAGCGCCTGGATATGCCTGTCCGCGGTGAAGCCTCGGTACGCAACTGGGTGGGCAATGGCGTAGAGCGCCTGGTGCAGCGTGCGCTGATAAACGCCATCGATGGCGAGCCCGACCCTGAGCTTTATGCCAGGGCGCTGCCGATTTTCAAGGAACTCTATGCCGAGAACACCTCGCAGCGTTCCGTGGTCTATCCCGGCGTCAAGGAAGGGCTGGATTGGCTCAAGGCGAATGACTACCGTATCGGCTGCGTTACCAACAAGGCAGAAGCCTTTACCATCCCGCTGCTCAAGGACAAGGGTCTGTACGATTACTTTGAAGTGGTGGTCAGTGGCGACACCTGCAGCAAGAAGAAACCCGATCCCGAGCCACTGCTGTATGCCGCGAAGCAGATGGGCGTCGCTCCCGACCATGCGTTGATGATTGGCGACTCCAAGTCGGACGTCAAGGCCGCGCGCGCCGCCGGCTTCCGTATTTTCTGTGTGCCCTACGGCTACAACCACGGCGAGGACATCCGTGCCTATGAACCGGATGTGGTCATCGACAGCTTTGCCGATCTGCCCAAGTATCTGAAAGCGAAGGGCGAGGCCTGACGTGATGGACGCTGCCCGCTTCACCGCCTACGCCGAGCAAGGCTATCGCGCCGTGCCGCTGATGCGCACGGTGCTGTCCGACTTCGATACGCCGCTGTCGGTGTATCACAAGCTGGTGGATGGGCCGTGGGCCTATCTGCTGGAGTCGGTGCAGGGCGGCGAGAAGTGGGGGCGCTATTCCATCATCGGCCTGCCGGCGAAAGAGCGGGTGGAAATCCGCGGCCATCAGCTGCGCCATGTGCATGCCGATGGGCATGAGCAAACCATTACCCATGACGATCCACTGGCCTGGGTGGAGCAGCTGCGGCAAAGCTATCGCGTTGCCCCGGTGGAAGGGTTGCCCAAGTTCCATGGCGGGCTGGTGGGCTATTTCGGCTACGACACAGTGCGCCTGATCGAACCGCGTCTGGCTGAAACTGCGCCAAAGAACGACCCGCTGGGCACGCCGGATATTCTGCTGATGCGTTCCGACGAAGTGGTGGTGTTCGATAATCTTTCCGGTCAGGTGCACGTGATCGTGCACGCCGATCCCACCGAAGCGGGGGCCTATGAGGCGGCGCAGGCGCGGCTGGATGATTTGCAGCGTGCCCTGCGCCAGCCCCTGGCCATGCCGGACGACAAGCCACTGGCGCAGCCGCTGGACGAGAGCCAGTTTGTCTCCAGCTTTGGCGAGAACGCCTTCAAGGACGCCGTCGCCCGCATCAAGGAATACATCCTCGCAGGCGACGTGATGCAGGTGGTGATCTCTCAGCGGCTCTCCATTCCGTTCGAACAAAGCCACAGTATGGATCTCTACCGCGCGCTTCGGCACCTGAATCCGTCACCCTATATGTATTATCTGGATCTTAAGGATCATCACATCGTTGGTTCCTCGCCGGAGATTCTGGTGCGGCTGGAAGACGAGGAAGTCACCGTGCGCCCCATCGCCGGCACGCGCAAACGCGGCGCCACGCCGGAGCAGGATCGGGCGCTGGAGCAGGAGCTGCTCAACGATCCGAAGGAGATCGCCGAGCATCTCATGCTTATCGACCTGGGGCGCAACGATGTGGGCCGTATCGCCCAGATGGGCAGCGTCAAACTCACCGACAAGATGGTGATCGAGCGCTATTCCCACGTGATGCATATTGTCTCCAATGTGACCGGTCGGCTGCGTTCGGGCATGAGCGCCATGGACGTGCTCAAGGCCACCTTCCCGGCGGGCACAGTCTCCGGCGCGCCCAAGATCCGCGCCATGGAGATTATTGATGAGCTGGAGCCGGTGCGTCGTGGCATCTACGCCGGTGCGGTGGGCTATCTGGGCTGGCATGGCAATATGGATACCGCCATTGCCATCCGCACCGCCGTGCTCAAGGACAATGTGCTCAATATTCAGGCTGGTGCGGGCATCGTGGCCGACTCCATTCCCGAGCTGGAGTGGAAGGAGACCATGAACAAGGCTCGCGCTATGTTCCGTGCCGCCCAGTTTGTCAGCGAAGGCCTGCAGCCGTGACGCCGCAGATATTGTTGCAACAGGCGCAAGGCGTGCTTGACAAACTGAACCGGCAACGGGAAGGTCTTGATCAGGCCCGCAACGTCGTTGTGCCACTTTTTCCGCTGAACGAGGAACGGCTTGCGGCGCTCGATGTGTAGGAGAGCATGCTGCTGGAGCGTAAGGGGTTGCTGGATGAGCGTGCCCGCGGTGGCGATGTGGATATTCTGCTGGTGGCGGAGGATGCGCTGGATATGCCGGTCGATTTTTTAGGGTACAGCCGCCGATCGACCACTGGGCCTGCTGTGGTTCGGCAGGCCTTTGCCACAGGGCAACGTTTACTATAAGGAATTTACCATGTTGTTGATGATCGACAACTACGATTCGTTTACCTACAACCTGGTGCAGTATTTTGGCGAGCTGGGGCAGGACGTGGTGGTGCACCGCAACGACCAGATCACGCTGGATGAGATCGCAGCGCTGAAGCCGGATTATCTGGTCATCTCGCCCGGGCCGTGTACGCCCAACGAGGCGGGCATTTCTGTGGCCGCCATCCGCCGCTTTGCCGGGGAGATTCCCATCCTGGGCGTGTGTCTGGGTCATCAGTCTATCGGCCAGGCGTTCGGCGCCAGAATCGTGCGTGCCAAAGAGGTGATGCACGGCAAGACCTCGCCGGTGTATCACAAGGGTGTGGGCGTATTCAAGGGGGTGGCCAACCCGGTCACGGTGACCCGCTACCACTCGTTGGTCATCGACCGTGATAGCCTGCCGGATGAACTGGAAGTCACGGCCTGGACGCAGACGCCGCAAGGCGAGTTTGACGAGATCATGGGTGTGCGCCACAAGACCCTGCCGGTGGAAGGTGTGCAGTTCCATCCGGAGTCCATTTTGACCGAGGCGGGGCACAAGATGCTCAGCAACTTTCTGGAGCAAGCGCGATGAACTTCAAGGCGATTCTGCAAAAACTGCTCGACCGTCACGATCTGCACCACGATGAAATGCATGCCCTCATGCAGGCGCTGATGCAGGGTGAGGCCACCCCAGCGCAGATCGGTGCCGTGCTGATTGCCCTGCGCATGAAGGGTGAAACGCCGGCGGAGATTGCCGTTGCGGCTGAAGTGATGCGTGAACTCTCTGCCAGGGTGCCGGTGCGCAGCGTGGCCCATCTGGTGGATACCTGCGGCACCGGCGGCGACGGGGTCAACACCTTCAACATTTCCACTGCGGTCGCCTTTGTGGCGGCGGCGGGCGGTGCGAGGGTGGCCAAGCACGGCAATCGCTCCGTCTCCAGCAGCACTGGCAGCGCCGATGTGCTGGAAGCGGCTGGTGTCAATCTGAACCTGACACCGGAAGAGGTGGCCGAATGCATCGAAACCGTGGGTGTGGGCTTCATGTTCGCCCCGGCGCACCATTCTGCCATGAAGCATGTCATCGGTCCGCGCCGCGAGTTGGGCGTGCGCACGATTTTCAACATGCTGGGGCCGCTCACCAACCCCGCCGGCGCGCCCAATCAGGTGGTCGGGGTGTATGACGCTGAGCTGTGCGATGTATTTACCGAGGTATTGCAGCGCCTCGGCAGCGCCCATGTAATGGCGGTGCATGCGGAAGATGGTCTGGATGAAATTAGCATCGCCAGTCCCACCCGCGTCAGCGAGCTGAAGAGCGACACCATCAAGCCGTGGTGGATCGATCCGGCCGAGTTCGACGCGGCTCACGAAAGCCTCGAGCCGCTGAAGGTTTCCAGTGCCGAGGAAAGTCTTGCCATGATCCGTTCGGCCTTTGCTGGGGAGACAGGACCGCACGCCGACATTATCGCCCTCAACGCCGGTGCCGCCCTGTATGTGGCTGGACTGGCCGCCGACTACGCCGAAGGCGTGCGCGAGGCTCGTAAGGTGCTCGCCAGCGGTGCCGCGCAGCAGAAACTGGACGAATTTATCCAAGCAACGCAGCAGTTTGCGTCATGAACGATACGCCTACCATTTTGAAAAAGATTGTCGCCCGCAAGGCGGAGGAAGTGGCCGACGCTAAAACGCGGGTGCCCCTGCGTGAACTGGAAGCACGGTTGGCGGATGCCCCGCCCGTGCGCGACTTTGTCGGCGCGCTGCAGACGAAACTGGATGCCGGGCAGAGCGCGGTGATTGCTGAGGTAAAAAAGGCCTCGCCTTCAAAGGGTGTGCTGCGGGAAGGTTTCGATCCAGCTGCCATTGGACGCAGCTATGCCGAGCACGGGGCCGCCTGTCTGTCTGTGCTGACCGATCGGGATTTCTTTCAGGGGGCGCCGGAATACCTGCAGCAGGCGCGTAATGCCTCCGCTCTGCCGGTGCTGCGCAAGGATTTCATGATCGACTCCTATCAGGTGGTGGAAGCACGCGTCATGGGTGCCGACTGCATTCTGCTGATTGCCGCCTGCCTGAGCGATGCGCAAATGGATGAATTGGCGGCGCAGGCGAAGGCATTGGGCATGGCGGTGCTGGTAGAAGTGCACAATGCGGACGAGCTTGAACGTACGCTGGCGCTGTCCACGCCGTTGCGCATGGTGGGCATCAACAACCGCAATCTGCACACCTTTGAGGTGAGCCTGCAGACCACGCTGGATCTGCTGCCGCAGATTCCCGAAGACCGTCTTGTGGTGACGGAGAGCGGCATACTGGGGCCGGACGATGTGGCACTGATGCGCAGCCACGGCGTGAATGCGTTTCTGGTGGGGGAAGCGTTCATGCGCGCCGATGAACCGGGCGAGAAGCTGGCAGAACTGTTTTTCAAGGGGTGAACAAAATGGAAAAAATTACCACGGTTAAATGGCTCGACAACCTCACCATGGTGGCGGAAACCGCCTCCGGCCATGCGCTGGTGATGGATGGTCCGCCCGACATTGGCGGCCGGAATCTGGGCCCACGTCCCATGGAAATGGTGCTGGTGGGCCTGGGCGGCTGCACCAGCGTGGATGTGATCATGATTCTGCAGAAGGCGCGTGAACAGGTACGCGATTGCCGCGTGGAAGTTTATGCCGAACGGGCCGACACGGTGCCGAAGGTCTATACCAAAATCCACGTGCACTATGTGGTCAGTGGCCACAATCTCGATCCGAAAAAGGTGGAGCGGGCGGTCAAGCTCTCTGCCGAGAAGTACTGCTCGGTTTCGAAAATGCTGGAGCAGGCCGCAGAGGTGACCCACGACTTTGAAATCGTGGACGAAACTGCGCCAAGTGATTGACATGCCTATTAAAAAGCGCTAATATTTACAAATTCGATCCCGTGAAACAAACGGGCGAAAGCAGAACCTCTGGTTGGCGGTGATCGCATCACCCAATCAGAGGTTTTTGTTTTGGGCTGGGGTGCATGTGCACTTTGGTATGGATGGGCGAGCGTTGAGCACGCCGCCCTTGTGATGAGGTGAATACAGACCATGTCAGAAAACGTTCTGGTAACCAAGAACGACCATTTCGAAGTGGTGGAAAAAACGACGCTGGTGGACGATAGCTGGCCCACCCATGACCAGGCCGTTGCCGATAGCACGCTGGACCATTTTATCGTGCGCGACGGCAAGGTTTTTGCCGGCACGCATCTGATCGCCGATTTCTGGGGGGCGAGTCGGCTGGACGACCTCAAGCTGATGGAGGCGGCGCTGCGCAAGGCGGTAGAGAAGGCAAAGGCGACGCTGCTGCATATTCACCTACATCACTTCACCCCCAATGGCGGCATTTCCGGCGTGGCCGTGCTGGCGGAGTCGCACATTTCCGTGCACAGCTGGCCGGAGCGCGATTTCGCCGCCTTTGACGTCTTCATGTGCGGTGATTCCGAGCCGGAAAAGGCGATCGAGGTGCTGAAGGAAGCCTTTACGCCTGATCGTGTCGAGTTGCATACCGTCCTGCGTGGCGAGGTGAAAGAATGAGCGCCATGCTGTTTTCGGAAACGTTGCACCGCGGCTGGTGGCAGACTTTCGAGGTGGAGCGCATTCTGTTCGAGGTGCGTACCGAACACCAGCATCTGGTGATCTTCAAGAACCCCTTCTGGGGCACCGTCATGGCGCTTGACGGCGTCATTCAGACCACCGAGCGTGATGAGTTCATCTATCATGAGATGATGACGCATGTGCCCATCCTCGCCCATGGTGAAGCCAAGAAGGTGCTGATCATTGGCGGCGGCGACGGCGGCATCCTGCGGGAAGTGGCGCGCCACAAGCGCATCGAGGCCATCACCATGGTGGAGATCGACGGCAAGGTGGTGGAAATGTGCAAACAGTATTTGCCCAACCATTCCGCCGGGGCCTTCGACGACCCGCGCCTGAATCTGGTCATCGACGACGGCATCCGCTTCGTGCAGTCCACGCGCGAAACCTTTGATGTCATCATTTCCGACTCCACCGACCCTATGGGGCCGGGCGAAGTGCTGTTTACCTCTCCCTTTTACAAAGGCATCAAGCGCTGCCTGAACCCGGGCGGCATTTTTGTGGCGCAAAACGGCGTGGCCTTCATGCAGGCGGACGAGGTGGAAACCACCTACAAGCGGCTCTCGCCCCTGTTTGCGGATGCCGCCTTCTACCACAGCGCGGTGCCCACCTATGTGGGCGGCAGCATGACCTTCGCCTGGGCGAGCGATGATCCGACCAAGCGTCAGCAGCCGGTGGAGGTGATCCGCGAACGCTACGAAGCCAGCGGTATCGACACCCGCTACTACACGCCCGAACTGCATGTGGGCAGCTTTGCCCTCCCCAAATATGTGCAGGACTTGATGAAGGCCTGATACCAGCCGCCGTCAGGCGGCTTTTTTGTCTGGAGCCCAGCATGGATTCACAAGCGCTCAACCACCAGTTCGCCACCCACAGCCACTCCCAGCCTCTGAGTGATCTGGACCGACAAACGCTGCGGCAGCTGGCCCAGATTCATGGCACGCCGCTGCTGGTGCTCAATCTGAAACGGGTGGACGAACAGTATCAGCGTCTGCAGGCGGCGCTGCCAGGCGTCAAGCTATTCTATGCCGTCAAGGCGCTGGCCCATCCGGCGCTGCTGATGCGCCTCAATCAACTGGGCGGGCACTTTGACCTGGCCACGGCCGGCGAGGTGAACATGGTGCGCGATCTGGGCATTGTGGCCGAGCGCTGCATTCACACCCATCCCATCAAGAAGGATAGCGAGATCCGTGAAGCGCTGGATTTTGGCTGCACGCGCTTTGTGGTGGACAATCTGGCGGAAGTGGACAAGTTCGTGCCTTACAAGGACAGGGTGCAGCTGATCGTGCGCGTCAGCTACCGCAGTCAGGATGCGGTGGTGGATCTGAGCCGCAAGTTCGGCTGCGCGCTGGAGGAACTGCACACGCTGCTCGAGCATGCGCAAACCCAGGGATTGACGATTCATGGTCTGTCCTTTCATGTGGGATCGCAGTCCGGCAGCCCGGCGGCGCATGTGAAGGCCATTGAGGCATCCATTGAGGCCATGCGCACCTTTGATCAGATCGACTGGAAATGGCTCGATATCGGCGGAGGCTTTCCCGTGAGCTACCAGACGCCGGTAATGGAAATTGAGGACTTCTGCGCACCCATCCGCGAAGCGCTCGCACAGGTACCGGAGAATATTGAAATCTGGGCCGAGCCGGGTCGCTACATCGCCGCCCCCAGCATGGTGGAACTGCTCTGCGTCATGGGGCGCGCCCGCCGCGGCACGCGCATGTGGTACTACCTGGACGACGGCGTCTATGGCGCGCTGTCCGGCCAGATCTACGACCATGCGCTCTATCCCATCTGCCTGCTGGAGCCGCGCGAAGATGACCTGCAGCCCAGTGTGCTTGCAGGCCCCACCTGCGACTCCATCGACGTCATCGACGAAGACATCGACCTGCCGGAACTGCAGATCGGCGATCTGCTAGTGGCGCGCATGATGGGTGCCTACACGCTGGCCTCCGCCACCGAATTCAACTTCTACCCCAAACCGCAGGTCGTGGTGGTGGAGGATCTTTCTCAACCGGGCGGTTAAACCTGAGAGGATTCTACGGTATAGTCAGAGCAGCTGCCAGGGCGGCAGGAAGGGGTCTTCCTGATCATCGAACGCATTCAGCTCGGAGGCGAGGGTTGCCGCCTGCGCGGCTTCGATACAGCCAATGTGAATTATGGCTTCACCTTCATTGACCAGCGGGAGGGTTGCCGTACCGATAATGACGCCGTCGTAGGGTGCATAAAGATCGATGCGGTTGCTGCCATAGGGATCGGTTATCTGCCCCAGAATCTGTCCAGTGCTCACGTGGCTGCCCAGCTTGACGGCGAGGTGGAGCAGGCCGCTTTCCGGCGCGCGCACCCAGCTGGAGCGGTAGATTTTCATCGGACTACCCCGATTTTCCTGACCGGCGTGTTTGGATGGAATCATGCCTGCCTGGCGCAACACGTTAATGACGCCACGGGTTCCCGCACGAATGGACACTTCATCAAAGCGCAGCGCTTCACCGGCTTCATAGACCAGCACTGGGGTATGTCCCTCCGCGTGCAACGTTTCCCGCAGAGAGCCGGGGCGCAGGGGGGCGTGCAGCACCACGGGTGCGCCAAAGGCTTCGCTGAGGGTTTGGGTGCGCTCATCCTTCAGATCGCAGCGAATCTGCGGCAGATTGGTGCGGTAAATGGCGGCCGTGTGCAGATCGATGCCGCAGTCGAAGCCCTTTACCAGCTGCAGGAAGGCGTCCGCCAGCCGAGCGGCCATGGAACCGCTGGGGCTGCCGGGAAAGGAGCGGTTAAGATCCCGCCGGTCGGGCAGGTAGCGGCTCTTGTTCAGAAAGCCCCATACATTCACCACCGGGATGATCAGCAGGGTGCCGCGCACATGCCGCAGCGCGGAAGACTTGATCAGCCGTCGGGCGGTTTCCACGCCGTTGATTTCGTCGCCGTGAATGCCCGCGCAGACAAACACCTTCGGGCCCGGGCGGCGTCCATGAATGATGTGCACCGGCATAACGACGGGCGTGTGGGTGTAGAGTTTGGCGATGGGGATATCGAGGGTTTGTCGGCTGCCGGGCGCCACTCGTGTGCCGGCAATTTCGATCGCTTCCGCCTTGGTGCGCATGGATCAGCCCTTGCCGCGCGTGCGCGTGGTGCCCTTGGCCGCGTTGCGCTCGAGAAACTGGATGATCATACCGGCGATGTCCTTGCCGGTGGCCTTTTCGATGCCCTCTAGTCCCGGCGAGGAGTTGACTTCCATCACCAGCGGTCCGTGGTTGGAACGCAGCAGATCCACGCCGGCCACATTCAGTCCCATGACCTTGGCGGCGCGCACGGCAACGGAGCGCTCCTCCGGTGTGATGCGCACCACCTTGGCCTCGCCGCCGCGGTGTAGGTTTGAGCGGAATTCGCCCTCCTTGGCCTTGCGCATCATGGCGCCGACCACGCGGTCGCCAATGACGAAGCAGCGGATATCGGCGCCGCCGGCCTCCTGAATGAATTCCTGCACGAGGATATTCTGTTTGAGGCCCATGAAGGCCTCGATAACGCTTTCCGCCGCCTTCTGCGTCTCCGCCAGCACCACGCCGATGCCCTGGGTGCCTTCCAGCAGTTTTATCACCACCGGTGCGCCGCCCACCATCTTGAGCAGATCGTCCACATCGTCTGGCGAGTGGGCGAAGCCCGTCACCGGCATGCCGATGCCCCTGCGCGCCAGCAGTTGCAGCGAGCGCAGCTTGTCGCGGGCGCGGGAGATGGCGACCGATTCGTTCAACGGATAGACGCCCATCATTTCGAACTGGCGCACCACCGCCGTGCCATAGAAGGTGATGGAAGCGCCAATGCGCGGGATGACAGCGTCGAAGCCGGTGAGCGCCTGGCCGCGGTAATGGATCTCGGGGCGGTGCGAGGCAATGTTCATGTAACAGCGCAGGGTGTCGATCACATGGATTTCATGCCCGCGCGCTTCAGCAGCTTCGACCAGCCGACGGGTGGAGTACAGTTTCGGGTTGCGGGAAAGCAGTGCGATTTTCATGGTGTGTCTTTTAAATGAGTGGGGTGTCCCAGCGTTTGTTTCAGGCGGCAGTCCACCAGAAAGTGGTTCGCCAGTGCGGTGCGTCCCACTAGCATGCGAAACTGCATGGTATCTCGCGCGGTCAGGGTCATTTCGATCAAATAACGCTGGTTCCCCATTTCAAGCGGTGTTTCAATCACAAAGCGTTCCTCCACCTCGCCGTTTGAGCTGCGAACCGGCCGTCTGTCCTTGACGGGCAGCACCCGCTCCACCGCCATGGAGTCATCACCATGCAGCGGGTGCAGGCCGAAGCGCACATGGGGGATGCCGTCGATTTCGCAGGGTTCCGTGTAGTAGGCGTGCAGGGCACTGGTACGTGCGCCTGTGTCTATCTTGGCCAGCACGGGCGGGATTTCCAGCGCGGGGAGTATCACCCATTCCTGCCAGCCGATGATAGGAAGATCAGGTTCAGGATGGTGCGTCATCGGATCACCTATTGACGTAAGGTTAATTTAAACACATTATAGGCCAGGGAGATCAGGGCGTGATAAAACAGACTGATCGTGTGTCCGCTGTTTAAGGCTGGAAGAAGAAGGGCGCATCTATCCCAAGCCACAGGTCGGCGTGAAAGGCCTTTCAATTTCACTTCCGCCGTGTACTGGCGTCGGCAGGAGGATCACTAACAGAGGGGGTCCCCGACTTTTTTCAAGCCCCTTTTTCGCGCTGCGGTGTGCAGGCTCATTTTTCCCTCTGCTGGGTGCCTTAAAGCCTTAGTGCACCAGCCTTGAGCTGCTCTACCAGCCAGTGCAACCCTTTTCCTGTAAGTGGTGTGAGCCAGGCAGCGTTAAGGCTCGGCGCGGGCGGCTGCTCTTGCGTTGGCAGTACAACCAGTTCGCCAGCCGCAATGGCCTTGTCAATCAGATGGTAGGGTAGCCAGCCGCACCCCAGCCCCAGTTTTTGAGCTTCCACTTTTTGCGCGAGTGTGCCGACCCGAAAGACGGGTTGGCCCGGTTGCAGTCCGATACTGCGTTGTGGCAATTTCTGTGCACTGTCTGCGACGGTTACGATGCGATGTTGTCGGATATCGTCGGCCGTGAGGGGGCGTTTGAGGCGTGCGAGCGGGTGGTGCGGCACCACTGCAAACACCATTTTTACCGTGCCCAGTGTCATGGCTTCCGTGTTGGGCAGCTCGGGTCGGGGCTCTGGAGCGCCAATCACCAGGTCAGCCCGATCCATGACCAGCGCATCCCAGCACCCGTTGAGCACCTCGCGATGCAGTGCTAACTCGCACATGTCCGGCGCTATATTCAGATAGTTCTCACACAGTTTCAACACGGGCTCAATGGGGACGATGTCGTCCACGGCAACTCGTAGACACCGTTCCCAGCCGCTGGCGACCGTTTGCACGTGGCGCTGCAGCTGTTGGGCGCCGGTGAGCAGTTGCGCGCCCTCTTGGCGCAGAAGTTCGCCTGCAGCGGTGAGCTTGAGGTGTGGCCCTGCACGGGCAATGAGCGGTGTCCCCAGATGCTGTTCCAGTTTTTTGATGCTGTGATGAAGTGTGGATGGGCTCTTGTGCAGGTGTTCACTGGCAGCAGTAAGGCTGCCATGTTCGCACAGGGACAGAAAAACCTGTAGGGCATCCAGAGGAAGCGGCTTCATTTTGCATAATCTCGAAAATTGTTGTTATTGTTTTTCAATTTTAACGGAGAGGACGGGCGGTAATCTATTCGTGCGGGTTTGATTCGCCATCGGGAGGAAATGGAATGAAGCATGTGGAAATTGTCTATCACTCAGGTTATGGCCATACGGCAACCCTCGCAGAAGCCGTGCAAACAGGGGCTGCGCGGGTGGAAGGGATCGAGGTGAATCTCCAGCCTGTGGAGGCGCTGGACTGGGACCGGCTGGATGCGGCCGACGCCATCATTTTTGGCTCGCCCACCTATATGGGCAGCGTGTCGGCGCCCTTCAAGGCGTTCATGGATCAAACCTCCCATCGGTGGTTCGAGAGAAAGTGGTGCAACAAGCTGGCGGCGGGATTTGCCTGTTCGGCCAGCTGGTCCGGCGACAAACTGAATACGTTGATCCAGATGGCGATCTTCGCGGTGCAGCACGGCATGATCTGGGTCGGGCTGGATGTATTGCCCGGTTACAACAGTTCCAAGGGCACGCCGCAGGACCTCAACCGTGTCGGCAGCTATCTGGGCGCGATGGCGCAGGCCAATAACGACGAGGGACCGGATGTGGCCCCGCCGCAGGCAGACAGGGAAACGGCTGCACTGCTGGGGGAGCGTGTGGCGCGTGCCACGCTGGCCTGGCGGGGTCTGTAAGAATTTTTTTCTTAAAAGTCATAAAAGGAGGACAAGACATGTCAGGAAAAATCAATGTTGTATTCGGGTTTGCCTATTTCGTTACCACGCTGGCGCTGGGCATGTATCTGGCCAGCAAGTTTCAGCAGCCGCCCGAGGCGCTGCAGGCATGGATGCAGTCACCGCATCATGCCATGCTAAAGGCGGCCCATGTGCATGGCAATATGGAAAGTTTGCTGAATATTGTCATCGGTCTTGTGCTGATGAAATTCGCGCTTAAGGCTTGGATCGCGCGCACGGTAAGCCTTTTGCTGATCGTTGCGGCGATTTTCCACTCCGGCATGCTCTATCTCACCGGTCTTGGGGTAGGCGGTGCCGCAGCATTGACACCGATTGGCGCCATTGCGCTGATAGCCGTCATGGTGCTGATGGCGCTGGGCTTTGCCCAGTATCGCAATGATGCCAAGGCATGAGCTGGCCTGCGGTCGTTCGCGCCACCCATTGGGTGAATGTTCTGCTACTGAGTCTGTTGTGGCTCAGTGGCGGGGTGCTCTGGCTTGAGGGCGATGCCGCCCTCGGCTGGCTTGTGCACGCCCATGCCCTTACGGGTTTCGCGCTGATGACCAGCCTGCTGATCCGCATTGCGGCGCTATTCGATTCTGAACAGCCGCGCGCCCACTGGCGCGACATGGTGCCGCTGACTGCCGGGCAGCGCGCCGTTTTTCGTGCCACGCTCAGACACTATCTGACCCTCGGGCGCGCGCCCGATCCCGACTGGCAGGGGCATAATCCGCTGGCGGGCATGGTTTATCTGCTGCTGTTCGCGCTGTTGCTGCTGCAGGGCTTGCTGGGCGCGCTGATCTATCTGCAGGGCGTGGATGCGCTCAAATCCGTGCATGGGGTGCTGGCGCTGGTGTTGCTCGTGCTGGCGAGCGGGCATGTGCTGATGGTGTTTTATCACGAATGGCGGCAGAAAGGCTGTCGCATTTCGGCCCTAGTGCATGGTGGAAATGACCCGCCGTGATGTCTGACCGACGCCTGATCGCTATCGTGGTGCTGCTGTCGATGCTGGGCCCTTTCAGCATCGATGCCTATCTCCCATCCTTCCCGGATATAGAGCAGGCGCTCAACAGCGACCGCGCGGCCATGAGTCAGGCGCTGGGACTTTATCTGTTTGCTTTTGCGGTCAGTGCGCTGATCTGGGGGCCGGTGGTCGACAGTGTCGGACGCAGAAAAACGATCCGGCTGGGATTGTGGCTCTATCTGCTGGGCTTGGCGCTGGCAGTGTTGGCGCCTCAGGTGGATGTCCTGCTTGTAGGCCGATTGCTGCAAGGGGGGGCTGGGGCTTTCGTGGCAGGCCGTGCGCTGCTGCTTGACGGCCCCGCGCCGCAGGTCATGTTCTGGTTTACCATCGCGCCGGCGCTGGCGCCGGTGCTGGGCGACTGGCTGGATCACGCCTTCGGCTGGCGCAGCGTGTTTAGCTTTCTTCTGCTCTATGCGGCAATCCTGTTGCTGCTGAGGTGGCGCTTGCCGGAAACACTGCCGGATGCCCACCGCCAGTCCCTGCACTGGCGAGCCGTTGCGTGTCGTTACCGCGATGCGCTCGCAGATCGCACCTTCCGCAACACGATTCTCACTGCGATGATGGTGTTCGCCGCCCTTTTTCTCTATATAGCCGGGGCGCCCACGCTGTTGCATGACCTGCTGGGCCTGGGGGCTCGACTTTGGCGCCCAGTTCATCCCTATGGTGGCAGGAATGATGGCAAGTTCATTACTATCGGCTCGTCTGAGTGGACATTGGGCGCCGGATCGGGTGGTGAAGGCAGGGCTTGCCGTGATGTTGCTGGCAGTTGGCGGGCAGGGATTGCTCCTGCAGCTGATGCCGTTTTCCCTGTGGCTGCTGGTGGGGGCGCTGATGCTATTCGCCTCAGGTCTGGGCATGGCCATGCCGGCGTTGAGCCTGCTGGTGATGGATAGCCTGCCCACGCAGCGCGGGCTCGCCACCTCCCTGCAGGGTGCGGTGCAGATGATGGGTAATGCGGCGGTGGCCAGTGTGGTGGTGCCACTGTTTGTCGTGCATCCGGCGGCGGATGCCTTCTGGGGGGTGCACGCCGCCTTCTTTGCCGCGGCGCTGTTTTTCTGGTGGCGGCGGTGCACAAGCTCTTAAAATGAACGCCTGACATTTCAGGGACATGGGCATGAAACTATTCAAGGGCTTTCTGGCGCTGGTGATTCTAGCGGCCGCCGTGGGCGGGTTTGTCTGGCTAAAGCAGACAAGGCCTACTCCGCCGCAGAGCAGTCTGCCATCGAAAAGCTGGCCGGTGGCGGTGGTCACGGCTATGCCCGGCGAATATGTGCCGGTGCGTGAGGTCTTCGCCGATGTGGTGCTGCTGGGCAGCGGCTGGCAGCTGCAGGCGCCCTTTGCCGCTTGGGTGCGTGCTGTGCCCGTCAAGCCGGGTGATCAGGTGCAGGTAGGCACCTCGCTGGTAAAGCTGGATGCTACTGATGCGGTGGTGGCGCGGGTCAATGCCGAAGCACAGGTGGCCCAGCTGGAGGCGAAGATTGCCCTGACCCGTCAGCAGCTCAAGGCACGCCAGAAGCTGGCGCGCCAGAAATTGGCCGGCGAACTGGATGTGGAAACCTTCCGTCAGCAGCTCAAGGAGCTGCAGGTCCAGCTGAAGCAGGCGCGGGCGCAGCTGAAACAGGTGCAGCGGGATACAGCCGAACCGGTGCTGAAGGCGGATGCGGACGTGCGCATTACTGAGGTGAAGGTGGCTGCAGGACAGCGTGTCAATGTGGGGCAGACGCTGGTAATGGGCTACCGCCCCGAGGATGTGCGCTATCAGGTGGTGCTGCCGGAAAGTGTCTGGCGGCAGGTTGAAACGCATTTGCATGAACTGGCACTGACTGACGGCGTGCACCAGTATGCTTTTGATCGCGCAGCAGAACAGGTTTCGCCGCTGGGCAAGACACTCTGGTTTCGGGCCGATAACACCGCCCGCCTGGGTGACCTGCGCAAGCTGACGCTAAAGCTGCCGCCGCTGACCGATGTGGTGGCGCTGCCTTACAGCGCTCTGTATGGCGAGGATCATGTCTATCTGGTGCAGGACGGTATCCTGCACCGTCAGCCAGTGCAGTGGCGTGGCGAAATCCGCCGCGATGGCAAGACCTGGGCGCTGCTCGAAGGCGTGCCGGATGGTGCGCAGGTTATGATCACCCATCTGCCCAATGCCATCGACGGTCTTCGCGTCAAGGTGAGCGCGGCCAATGGCTAAGGTTCACTCCCATGGCCTGATTGGCGCCTTCGCCCGCCATCCTGTGGCGGCGAACCTGACCATGATCATCATACTGCTGCTGGGTGCCGTGGCGCTGATGAAGCTCAATGTACAGTTCTTTCCCAACTTTCAGCTGGAGATGATCCAGATCAGGGTGATCTGGCCGGGCGCTAATGCGGAGGATGTGGAGCGCAGCATTACCCGGTCCATTGAGCGCGCCTTGCGCACGGAAGATGGACTGGATCAGATGAGCTCCACCTCGTCGGAAGGCATGGCGGTGATCATGCTTAAGTATCTGGACGGCACCAATATGATCGAGGCGCTGGAACGGGTACGCCAGAAGGTTACTGCGCTGCGCAACCTGCCCGAGGATGCGCAAAAGCCGGTGATCGAGCATGTGCAGCGCTACGAGCGCATCGCCAAGATCACGCTGGTGAGCGAGCAGGGCGACCTGATGGCGCTGCGTGCCTGGGCGCAGCGCTTTGAGCGGGAGCTGCTGGATGCGGGCGTGGATCGGGTGATCTTTTCCGGTCTGCCGGATCTGCGCCTGCGGGTGGAAATCCCGCAGGAAAACCTGATTCGCTCAGATCAGACGCTGCCTCAGTGGGGCAGCCTGATCGCCCGCCAGAGCCGGGACCTGCCGTTGGGCAGCGTGGGCGAGCGGGAGAGCGCCCGCGACCTGCGCTTCAGCGAAAAGCGCGAATCGCCCACGGCAGTGGCCAACCTGTCCGTGCCGACAGCGGATGTGCCGGATCTGCGCCTGCGCGATATCGGCACGGCGCGCTGGGCGGTCTCCTCCTCGGCGCCGCTGGAGTGGCTGGGGCAGGCCCGTGCCGTAACGCTTGAGGTGCAGCGCTCGGAAAACGGCAACACCCTCAAGTCGGCCAAAATCGTCTATGACTGGCTGCAGCGGGCCCGTGCCGAACTGCCGCAGGGCATGAAGCTGGTGATCCACGACGAAACCTGGAGTCTGGTCAAGCAGCGCATCATGCTGCTGGTCAACAATGGTCTGGGGGGCCTCCTGCTGGTGCTGGCAGTGCTGTTCATTTTCATGAACGGTCGGGTGGCCTTCTGGGTGGCGGTGGGTATCCCCACCAGTTTTGCCGCCACGCTGGCGATCATGTGGCTCACCGGTGGCAGCATCAATATGGTGAGCCTGTTCGCGCTCATTATGGCGCTGGGGATTATCGTGGATGATGCCATCGTGGTGGGCGAGGACGCACTGGCCCACTATGAGCGGGGCGAGCCGCCGCTTCAGGCCGCCGAAGGGGGCGCCCACCGCATGGCCGCGCCGGTCACCGCCGCCAGTCTGACGACCATTGCGGCGTTTCTGCCGCTGATGATGCTCACAGGCACCATGGGCAACATTCTCGAACCCATTCCCATGGTGATGGTGGCGGTGGTGGCGGCCTCGCTGCTGGAAAGCTTTCTGGTGCTGCCCGGGCACCTGCGTCATGCACTGGCCAAAATCGACCCCCAAAAGCCCAATCCCATTCGCCAGAAGCTGGAACGAGGCATCGACCATTTTCGTTTTGTGTGGTTCCGTGCAGTGGTGCGCTGGGCGCTGGCCAACCGCGCCCTCGTGCTCAGCGCCACGCTGGGGCTGATGATTCTCGCCATCGGCCTGCTGGCGGGCGGGCGCGTGCCGTTTACCTTCTTCCCCTCACCCGAGTCCAACAAGGTGAGTGCCTACATTCAGTTTGTTGCCGGGACGCCTGCGGAGGATACGCAGGCCTATGCGCAGCGGGTACGTCAGGCGGCGCTGGATACTGCCGATGCGCTGGAGCCGGGCATGCTCAAGGTGGCGATTCTGCGCCTGAACAAGACCCGTGCGGCGACCGGTCAGCACTACGCGACGGTGGATCTGGAGTTTGTGGATTCCGACCAGCGCCAGACGCGCAACACCACCTTTATCGAAGAGTGGCGCAAGCGCATTGGGCCGGAGCCGCCAGGACTGGACAGTCTGATCATTGCCACGCCCAAAATGGGGCCACAGGGCGCGGATTTCGAGGTGCAGATGTACGGCGCCCCGCTGGAGAAATTGAAGGCGGCGTCCCTGCGCCTGCAGCAGGCGCTCTCCGAGCAGCCGGGCGTGTATGCCATCGAAGATGACCTGCCCTTTGGCAAGGTGCAGTGGGTGCTGCATCTGACGCCCGCGGCGCAGGCGCTGGGCATGACAGTGGAGGATCTCGCAGCCCAGCTTTCGTCCGCCTTTGCTAGCAGACTGGTGCAGATCTTTACCCACGGCGAGGACGAGGTGGAGCTGCGCGTACAGCTGCCGCAGGCGCAGCGCACCGAGCTGGCCACCTGGCGCGCGCTGCAGATCAGGACGCCGCAGGGCTGGGCGCCACTGGATCAGCTGGTCCACATCGAAGAGAAGCAGGGCTTTGAGGTATTGCGCCATGTGGATGGCCGCCTGGGTGTGACCGTGCGGGCAGATGTGGATCATACGCGCAACAATGCCAATGCCCTGCGTGCGCAGTTTGAAAAGACGCTGTTCCCGCAGCTGGCGCAGGAATATGGGGTGAAGTTCAGCGAGCAGGGGCGCGCCCGCGACCAGAAGGCAACGCTGGAGAACATGAAGATCGGCATGTTGGTGGGGCTGGCGCTGATCTATCTGATTCTTGCCTGGGTGCTGGCCAGCTACGGCTGGCCGCTGCTGGTGATGATGGCGATCCCATTTGGCCTGATCGGTGCGATTTTCGGCCACTGGGTCATGGGGCTGGACCTGACCATTTTGTCCCTGTTCGGTTTCTTTGCGCTGGCGGGGATCGTGGTCAACGACTCCATTATTCTGGTGACTTTCTACAAGCAGTTGCGCCAAAAGGGCATGGCGGTGCAGCAGGCACTGGAAGAGGCCTCCGTGCAGCGGGTGCGCGCGGTGCTGCTCACTTCGCTCACCACCATCGGCGGGTTGCTGCCGCTGCTGTTTGAAAAGTCCTTGCAGGCGCAGTTCCTTATCCCCATGGCCACTGCCATCGCCTTTGGTCTGATGGCCTCCACGCTGCTGATCCTGCTGGTGGTGCCGGTGCTGCTCAGTCTGTACGAGCAGTTGGCCGGTGAGAAGATGCGCGCCTAGGCGTCCGGATTGGGGGTGAGCCGTTTCAGAAACGCTTCGCTCACATCTGCCCAGCGGTAATCTCGCACGCTTTGTTGTTCTGTTCCATTCCCTTCGGAATCAGATAGCTGGCTTGCGCCAGTAGTGGACGGCAAACCCGACCAGAATCAGCGCCACGATCAGCAGCCCGAGCTGCGCCCGGCGTAAGGCACTATATCGGGCAAAACCTGCTCCCTCTGCCTGGCCTCATGGACGTCCTGGCCATTGTGGAGCACAGTCACCGGTTCACTCAACATGTGCGGCAAGGGTATCGACAGGGCAACGGTTTACGGGCACGGGCGGCCAGGCGCGCAACGCTTTTTTCCGCGCAGCTGAGCTGCCTGCCATCGTCATTAATGAAGCGTGCGTCGTAGCGATTAGGCGGGAAAGGTTTGATAGAAACGATCCGTGCCTGTTCCTGCTGCAAGGTGGATTTGGCAGGCAGCCATTGAACAAATGATCAGAGTGACTGCAATGGCGCTGTACATGCTCAGCACCCGCAGCTTGACGGGGGTGCTTTATTGGCATGCTACCGTTGATGACGCTCAAGTTGCCAGCTTGCCTTGAAAAAGTGGTTTTGACCTCTTGAAAGCTGTTTTTTCATCCCCATTGGATAGTTGACACGCTGTGAGTGCTGGCTACAATTGTTAGCACTCTCGTCCGGGGAGTGCTAACAGCAGCGCTTGAGTCAATTACCGGAACCGAATTCAAACAAAGGAGTGGAACTATGGCTGTTAAACCTCTGCACGATCGCGTCATTATCCGTCGCATGGAAGAGGAAGAAGTCACTGCAGGCGGCATCGTGCTGCCCGATACGGCTAAGGAAAAACCCCTGAAGGGTGAAGTGGTGGCCGTAGGCCCCGGCAAGGTGGCTGACAATGGTCAGACCATCCCCATGAGTGTAAAAGTGGGCGATACCGTGCTGTTTGGCAAGTATGCCGGTCAGGACATCACCGTGGACGGCGAAGAGCTGCTGGTGATGCGTGAAGACGACATCGTGGCCATCATCGAGTAATCCAACGGAATTCCACAGCTAAAGGGAGAGGACGAATATGTCAGCGAAAGAAGTGAAATTTGGTTTTGATGCGCGCGAGCGCATGGCCGACGGCGTGAATGTGCTCGCCGACGCAGTGAAGGTTACTCTGGGTCCCAAGGGCCGCAACGTGGTGCTGGAAAAGTCCTTTGGTGCGCCGACCGTGACCAAGGACGGTGTGTCCGTCGCCCGTGAAATCGAGCTGGAAGACAAGTTCGAGAATATGGGTGCGCAGCTGGTCAAGGAAGTGGCCTCCAAGACCAACGACGAAGCCGGTGACGGTACCACCACCGCGACCGTGCTGGCGCAGGCCATCGTGCGCGAAGGCATGAAATCCGTGGCTGCCGGCATGAACCCGATGGACCTGAACCGCGGCATTCACAAGGCGGTGAACGCCATCGTGGAAGAAATCAAGGCCATGAGCAAGCCGTGCGACACCACAGAGGCCATCGCGCAGGTAGGCACTATTTCTGCCAACAACGACCCCGAGATTGGTAACCTGATCGCGCAGGCGATGGAAAAGGTTGGCAAGGAAGGTGTTATCACCGTCGAGGAAGGCAACAGCCTGACCGACGAGCTGGAAGTTGTAGAAGGTATGGAGTTCGACCGTGGTTATCTGTCCCCATACTTCGTGAACAACCAGGAGAAGATGATCGCCGAGCTGGACAACGCCTTCATCCTGCTGCATGACAAGAAGATCAGCAACATCCGCGACCTGCTGCCGATTCTGGAGCAGGTTGCCAAGCAGGGCCGTCCGCTGTTGATCATCGCCGAAGACGTGGAAGGCGAAGCGCTGGCCACACTGGTAATCAACAACATGCGCGGCATCGTGAAGGTCGCAGCCGTTAAGGCGCCTGGCTTCGGTGAGCGTCGCAAGGCCATGCTGCAGGACATCGCCGTATTGACTGGCGGTACTGTGATCTCCGAAGAACTGGGCATGACGCTGGAAAGCGCCACCATTGACGATCTGGGTCAGGCCAAGCGCGTCGTAGTCGGCAAGGACAGCACCACCATCGTTGACGGTGCCGGCTCCAAGGAAGACATTGAGGCACGCATCGCGCAGATCAAGGCGCAGATCGAGCAGACCACCTCTGATTACGATCGCGAAAAACTGCAGGAGCGTCTGGCCAAGCTGGCAGGCGGTGTTGCCGTGATCAAGCTGGGTGCGGCCACCGAAGTTGAAATGAAAGAGAAGAAGGACCGCGTGGACGACGCCCTGCACGCAACCCGCGCTGCGGTGGAAGAAGGCATCGTGCCCGGTGGTGGTGTTGCCCTGATCCGCGCCAAGGCGAACCTGGGTGATAAGGTAAAAGGCGACAACCAGGATCAGCAGGTTGGCGTGGAAATCATCATGCGCGCCGTGGAAGAGCCGCTGCGTCAGATCGCCTTCAACTGCGGTCTGGAAGGCTCTGTAGTGGTGAACAAGGTGGCTGAAGGCGAAGGTAACTTCGGCTTCAACGCTGCCACCGAAGAGTACGGCGACATGATCAAGATGGGTGTGATCGATCCGGCCAAGGTGACCCGTACTGCGCTGCAGAACGCGGCATCCGTTGCAGGTCTGATCATCACCACCGAAGCCATGGTGGCCGAAAAGCCCAAGCCTGAAGCGCCTGCCTCGGCCGGCGGCATGGGCGGCATGGGCGACATGATGTAATCAAGCCTCCTCGTTGCTTCAACGCGAACCCCGCAGCCCGAAAGGGCGCGGGGTTTTTTCGTTTTGCTATGATGAAAGTTGTCACAAACGGAGTCATGCATTATGCGCTTGTTAACCCTTTTTCTAGCCGCGCTGATACTGGCGGGGTGCCAGAGCACGTCCCCCCGTCCCTATGCGGGCATCAAGCATTTCATGCTTGAGAAGCCTGTGGCCATTGCTGCCGGCACGACACGCACCTTCTTTCAGCAGGGTGTCGCCAAGCCCTATATGGCGGTGGACTGGTATGCACCATGGTGTGCGTTGGAAGTGCGCACCCTGAAGGAAACGGCCACAACCGTCCAGCCCGATACCTTTGCCATCACCCGCGTTCAGCTGGATGAAATGGAGGTGGCGGTGCGTCCGGGTGTGCAGCTGGCCGCACTGTGGAAGGGCGGCGTGGCGCTGGCGCTTGGAGGGCAGGAGCGGCCTCAGACCATGGATGCCGTGCATCTTTACCTGCACAGTCCCCGGCAACCGAATGTGCTGCGCCTTACCTGTGCCGGACGGCTCAGCGATGGCGATCCGCAGGATGCCCCCGACAGCTGGCGGCCCGATCCGGCACGTATCAATACCATTCTGGGGCCGTACGGACGGCTTGAATGAGTCTGAACGCCTGGCTGCAGCAGGCAAGGAAACGCCTGCATGCCGGTCGTCAACGCAGCCTGTTGTGGCTGGCCGATGAGCCGGGCGCTTTGCAAGCTGCGATCGATGCGCTTACTGAGCCAGCGCAGTGGCTCTGGCTCGACAGCGGCGGGGTATCCCCCCTGCATGTGCCAGACGGTGTGGTGCAGGTGTATCCCAATCAGGCGCAGCATTATCTGGGTAGCGAATGGCAGGGGCTGATCGTTGATGGCTTCAGCGGCTTTGACCCGGACATGTTGCTGGCCCTGAGCGCTACGCTACAGGCCGGCGGTGTGTGCCTGTTGCTCACGCCGCCGAACTGGTCGCAGCAATCCAACCAGGCCCTGCAACGCTGGCTGAGTGCCGGCCAGCGGCTGCCGATCAAAAGTCGCCTGGCCGCCTGGCTTGGCCAGCCGTGGCAACATTATCGGGGCTCACTATCTGAACTACCTTCTCTACCCACCTGTACCCCTCAACCACGACCTGAAGGGCTGACCTATGATCAGCAGCAGGTGCTGGCTGCGCTGCATACCCTCAATGACTCGGATATCTGGCTGATCCGCGGGCGCCGTGGTCGCGGCAAAAGCACGCTACTGGCCGAGCTGGTGCAGGCTGCCCGGCCCGCCCGAACGATCCTACTCAGCAATCATCCCGCGGCGCTGCGCACCTTTCTTAACCGCCTGCAGGCACTGGGATGGCAAAAAACCGCCCGAAACGCCTGGCAGGCAGGCACTGGCGCAACCGCGAAAAATGTGCCGTTGAAAAAGTCGGGGACCCCCCTTCCAGAATTGAAAATCATGGCGCCGGATACCTTTCTGGCTACATCCCCATCGTGTGATCTGCTGCTGATTGATGAGGCGGCGCGGCTGACCCTGCCGGTGCTGGCGCGGCTGCTGTTGACGCCTGCACCCATTATCATGGCCAGCACGGACGAGGGCTATGAAGGCGCAGGGCAGGGGCTGCGTCTCAAACTGAATCAGCACATTCCCGCAGGGCGCGTGCTGCGCACGTTTGAATTGAATACGCCTACCCGCTGGTCAGCCGATGATGCGCTGGAGCGGATACTCGATCAGACCCTTCTGCTGCATGCCGAACTCCCAGAGGCGCCGTGCGGCGATGGGGTCAGCATTGTGCCCTGGAATCGGGATGACATGCGTCTGTTGCCGCACCTCTGGGCGCTGTTGCGCACGGCCCATTATCAGACGCGCCCGCGTGATCTCCTGCAGCTGCTGGACGCGCCGGGGCAGCATGTATGGTTGGCGTGGCGAGCGAGTCAGGTGGTGGGTGCCGTATGGGCATTGGAGGAGGGCGGACTGGATGCAGTGGAAGGGCATGTGCGCGGCCATCTGGTGGCGCAGCGGCTGGCGCAGCTCCGTGATGATTCGCTTTGGCTGCGCCAGCGCAGCCTGCGCATTACCCGCATCGCCGTACATCCTGCGCTACAGGGGCAGGGCATTGGCAGCCAGCTGGTGCAGGCGGTATTGCTGGCGCCGGTGGATTTTGTTTCCGTCAGCTGTGCCGCAGAAGCGTGCTTGCAGCGGTTCTGGCAGCGGCAGGGTTTTGAACAGGTTCATGTGGGTGCCAAACCCAATCGCGCCAGCGGAGTACCCTCAGCCATTTTTATCAATCATCGTTGATTTACAAGTTATCCAGCATGGTTTTTCTCTAAAAAACCTTTACTGACAATCACTTATATGTTGGGAGCAAATAAACTGTCCGGACTTGTAGCACGTGATTTGTCCGGTTTCATGATCACCAAGGAGGTGAGCTATGAGACGGATAGAACTGCTACAGGAGATCCGGAAAATGCGATTCGAAGAAGCCTATACGGGATGGACCGAGAAACGGCTGACCCAAAAAGAGGCGGCGCGGCTGCTGGCCTTTTTCTACGCCACGCTGCACCTGCTGGCGTTTGAACTGAATCTCTGCTCAATGAATTGCCCGCACAGGTGCTGGAAAAGCCCTATGTCACGCTGGGCATGGCCGCCTGGCTGCTGCTGGCGCCGCTGGCGCTCACCTCCACCACGGGATAGCAGCGGCGCCTGAATCCTTGCGGTTGGGCGCAAGCCATATGGGCATGGCGTGGGGCAGGTATCTTGCGTCTGCCGTCTTCCTGTCTCCGGGGGCTGTGGTTATAATCCCGCGGTCGAGATTGAGCGAAGCGAGTTGGGATGAAGCACGGAATACAGGCACCATGGCTGGCCGCACTGCTGGCATTGGCTGTCGTGCTGGCCCAGTCCATCGTGGTGGTGCACGATGAAGTGCATCTCGGCTTGGATGGCGACGATCACTGCCTCATTGCTCAATTCGCTAATACCCTGCACGCCTCATCCGAGGCGCTTGCCTTTCATTGGACGCTTGTCAGCCTGTCATGGCAGCGGCTGAATCCCCCGCTTTTCTTTCCGCTGTTTTCACATTTTTTTCGCTTTGACGGCAACCCCCGCGCACCGCCTGTTCTGTTTTAAATCGCTTTCCCAATTTTGATCCTTAAACAATGCAAGCCTATCGAATCAGGTTTTTTTCCTGTTCAAGGGTTTGTAGTGTGCATTGACTTGAATTAATAAAAACAGAACAGGAGTTATCCCATGTTTAAAAAACATTATCTGGCTGTGGCATTGGCCTTGGCCACCAGTGCCCATGCAGCTGACACGACTGAACAGCAGCGCCTGCAGCAGCTGGAAGCCCAGCTCAAGCAGTTGCAGCAGACTTATCAAGCGCAGCTGCAGGCCATGCAGCAGCAGATTGAAACATTGAAAAAGCAGGCGGCCGCCCAATCCAAGGCTGCTGTGGCTGCCGCACCTGTGACGCCTGCACCCGCTGGAGATACTACGCGAGCGAACGGTTTCAATCCGGCCATCAGTGCCGTTCTGACAGGCACCTATGCCAATCTGAGCAAGGATCCGGAAGACTATCGCCTGGCGGGGTTTGTGCTGGGGGATGAAGAAGTGGGCCCTGGCAGCCGGGGTTTTTCGTTGGGTGAATCTGAGCTGACCTTGTCCGCTACGGTGGATAACTGGTTCTACGGTCAGCTTACTGCTGCGCTGACGCCGGAAAACGAGGTGGAGTTGGAAGAGGCCTATATTCAGACCCTGGCATTGCCGGCAGGGTTGACCGGCAAGTTCGGTCGTTTCAAGTCGGGCATCGGCTATCTCAACAGCCAGCACAGCCATGTGTGGGACTTCGTGGATGAGCCGCTGGTTTATCGCGCCTTCTTCGCGGGCCAGTATGCGGATGATGGGGTACAGCTGACCTGGCTGGCACCCACCGACACCTATCTGCTGATCGGCGGCGAAGTGTTCCGCGGCGACAGCTATCCCGTCGCCGGAGCAGCCCACGACGGGCAGGGCACCTATACCCTGTTTGCCAAGCTGGGCGGTGATGTGGGCCTGAGTTCCAGCTGGCAGCTGGGACTTGGTCATCTTCATGGGGACGCCAAGGAACGCGAAACGGATGATCTGATCTTTACCGGCGAAAACAGCGTCAATGTAGTGGATTTTGTGTGGAAGTGGGCGCCCAATGGCAATACCACCGTGCGCAACTTAAAGCTGCAGGCGGAGTATTTCTGGGACAACGAAAAGGGCACCTATGATGGCCTGGGCAAGGTCGATCTGCACCGCAAGGGCTGGTATGCGCAGGCCGTCTATCAGTTCATGCCGCGCTGGCGTGTCGGCGCCCGCTACGATGAGTTGACGCCGGATAAGGTGCCGACAGCATTGCAGGGAACGGCGCTGGATGCGGAAGGTAAAACACCCCGTCGCAGCAGCGTGATGCTGGATTACAGCAACAGCGAGTTCAGCCGCGTGCGCCTGCAGTTCAACCGCGACGAATCCAGTGGGAAGGCGGATGATCAGGTGTATCTGCAATACACCATGAGCCTGGGTGCCCATGGCGCGCACAGCTATTGAGGAGTGAAGGTCATGAAAAAGTTTGTATTGGTTGTATTGGCCTGGTTGGTGGTTCAGGCGCCTGCTTACGCCAAGTTGAATGTGTTCGCTTGCGAACCGGAATGGGGCGCGCTGACGCGTGAGCTGGCGGGCGATGCAGCAGAGGTGTTTGTCGCTACCAGCGCATTGCAGGACCCGCACCACATTCAGGCGCGCCCCAGCCTGATCGCCAAAATACATCGTGCAGACATGGTGGTATGCACAGGTGCGGACTTGGAAGTGGGCTGGCTGCCTGTCCTGTTGCGTCGCGGTGCCAACCCGAAAGTGCTGCCGGGACAGCCCGGCTATTTCGAAGCCGCGGCCCATGTGCCACTGCTTGAACGGCCGCAGCGGCTGGATCGCTCAGAAGGGGATGTGCATCCACAGGGCAATCCGCACATTCAGACGGACCCACGCAATATCTATCGTGTGGGTCAGGCGCTGGCACAACGCTTGATGGAGATAGATCCCGAGCACGCGGCCCATTACCGTGTCCGCTGGGCGGCCTTCTCCACCCGTTGGCAGCAGGCCATGCAGCACTGGAATGCCCTGGGTGCGCCGCTGAAGGGCATGCCGATCGTCACCCATCACAAGGGCTGGACTTATCTTGTTCACTGGCTGCAGCTCAATGAGGTTGCCACGCTTGAGCCCAAGCCAGGCATTCCGCCGTCCAGTGCACACCTGCAGAAACTGGTTGCGCTGCTGAAGGTGAAGCCGGCCAGGGCGATTATCCGTGCCCCCTACCAGGATCCGAAACCGTCCGAGTGGCTGTCGGCCAAAACCGGCACACCGGCTGTCGTGCTGCCGTTTACCGTGGGCGGTACACCGCAAGCTAAGGACCTGTTTACCCTGTTTGACGACACCCTGGCGCGCCTGCGCAAGGCCGCCGGTGTGGGTACACCATAATGTTCGATTGGGGACTGTTGCTCCCGCCCTTTGTGGCGGGTGCGCTGGTGGCGCTGACCCATGTGCCCCTGGGGCGGGAAGTGCTCGCTCGCGGCGTGATCTTCATGGATCTGGCCGTGGCGCAGATTGCCGCGCTGGGCTATCTGATGGCGCAGCTGTTGCACTGGGACCAACCTTTTCAGGCGCAGGCTGCGGCAGGTGCAGCCGCCCTGATCGGTGCGGGATGGCTGCTGCTGTGTGAGCGCTACTGGCCAGCTATTCAGGAAGCGCTGATCGGTGTCACCTTTGTGCTGGCATCGACAGCCAGCCTGCTATTGCTGGCCAATAACCCCCATGGGGGTGAACACATGCGGGACCTGCTCAGCGGGCAGATCCTGTGGACCCTGTGGGATCAGTTAATACCGCTGGCTGGTGTGACAGTTGCTGTGGGCCTGCTGCTGTTCGCACAGCGCTGGCTGGGGCGGGCGGCATTCTATATTGCCTTCGCACTGGCGGTGACTGCTTCCGTGCAGTTGCTGGGGGTCTATCTGGTGTTTGCGACACTGATTGTGCCGGCGATTGCCGTGCGCCATCTGCATGGGTGGCGAGCGGCAGGCATGGGCTATGCCATCGCTGTGATGGCCTATGCCTTGGGGCTGGTGCTCTCCAGCCTGTATGACCTGCCTGCAGCGCCACTGATCGTCTGGTGTATCGTGGCGGTGGCGCTGGCAAGTCGTCTGATTCCCTTGCGGTCTTCCTGAAGACTGGAATCAACCGTGCGTGCTGCCGCGTCAGGCTGCACGCCTTTTCATTTATTCACGTCCCGCCGAACATGTCGTGGTGCAGGCATCGCCACCGCTGCTGGGGGTTTCCGCTTCGCCTTTCTGGCTGTTGTGTCTGCTGCTACAGCTGTCGTTGCAGCCTCCGGAAAGTATGGCTTCTTCCTTGCGCGCATCGTCCAGAATGCGCCGGGCACCGCGCAGGACCACGGCGGCGATAATGAGTCCAATGATCAGATCCGGCCAGCGCGTATCCAGCGAGTCGGCGATGAGCGCTGTGGACTGGGCCAGCCAGCCGACGATAATCTCCAGCAGGAACAGGGTGGCATTGATGCCCAACAGCCAGTGGAGGGTTTTCTTCTGGCTGGCGTCCTTGATTTCAACTTCGCATCCGCAATCGCTCAGGCACGATCTCCCGTCTTAAAAGTGCCACAGTGCCCGGGCACCATAGACCCATGTATCCGTCTGTTGGCGGATAAATTGCACATCGGCGCTGATATCCCAGTGGGCATTGATACGGTAGCGCAGATAGCCTTCGCTCATATGGCGATCTGGCGCATTGAGCGGGCCGCTGCCCAGTGTGGTGGCATGACCAAGGCCAAGGGTCCAGCGGTTCCAGCTTTTTTGCGCAGCGAGGCTGGCGAAGCGTGCCGCATCCTGGGCCGTGTCATCGGCCCACCCCAGGCGCAGGTTCCAGTCCAGCCCGCCCAGTGATTGATCGGTGGTGAGATAGGTTCCCCAGCTGTCTTTTTCGTCCTCTGCACCTTCTCTATACCATGCGCCGATATGCAGGGATTCATTCAGCCAGTGGGTTTCAGCTAAGGTAAAAATGCCAGTGCGATGGTTGGTGAGAGAAAAGAGACGGTGATAGTCGCTGCCGTTATCAGCAAGGCCAGTGTTTTTTGCCAAGAGAATATTGAGGCGCGCTGATGTCCAGGCAAGGCCCAGGTCGTGATCCGGAAATGAAATGGTGCTGTTGTTTACCAGATCGGCATTGAGGAACTGGGTGGTTTCGTCATTGGCGACGTCAGAGGTATCGGCAAAACCGGCCAGATCGATCAGCCCAATGTGGAGTTGGCCGTTTAACATGCCGAAGCTGGCAAAGGCTTCGGAAAGCTGGATGCGGCCCTCGCCGTCCTTGTCGGTGGCGACACCGGCTGCTGCCTGGGCACCCAGTGCACTGGGGCCGCGTGCGTCTGGGGTGTTGTTGCCTTCCAGGTGCACCAGCCAGCCAATTTGTTTCCAGTGTCCTTCGGCGAGGAAATCGCCGGAGAGGGTGTTTTCCGGTTTAACGGCTCCCAGATCGGAACGCTGATGCGTCCACATCAGATTACCGCTGACTTCGGCGGGTGCAGCAGCAGTTGCGCTAACTGTGACTAGCCAGATCAGAAAGAAATAGGAAAGGGAGTGCTTACTCATGATAATGGTTCACATTTGTATTGGGTGAAAGCATTCTAATGGGATTTTCCCGATGAGTAAGGGGGGGTCCCCGACTTTTTGAAATCGATTTTTTTCACATCCTCGCAGCGGGGCACTTATATAAGCGAAAACTCAAGCATTTGCCTCAAAAAATAGGCCTTTTTACAATCATATCAATGGCATCCGCGCCAAACCCGTCCCATTGCGACCATTCGGGATAGATTGTGCGGGATGCCCCACCAGAGGAGGGGGGTGATGAAACGTGCAACGCTGCTGGTTATTCTGCTGGTTTCGCTGCTTGCGGGCAGTGCGTGGGCGCGCACGGCGGTGCTGATTTACGGCATGGTGAGCAATCCGGATGCGTGGTACAAGCACAAGGTCATTCAGCCGCTGCTGGCCAGTGGCTGGGCAGATGGCGGCATGTTGCCAATGCTGCCCAATTGGGCGGCGCAGAAGGCACCGGATGTGGTTTATACCGTGCGCATGCCCTGGTGGCTGCCGTTGGAAGCGCAGGCGCGCTATCTGGATCAGGTGTTGCGGCGCATTTATGCGCTGCGCAAGGAGCCTGTGATTCTCGTCGGCCACTCCAGCGGCGGTATCGTGGCGCGGCTCTATTCGCTGGCACCGGAAAAATGGCGTGTACCGGTGGCGGGCGTGATTACCATTGCGTCGCCCAATCTGGGCACGCCGTGGGCAAAACTGGGCTGGCAGATGTTGCGTTCTCCCATGGGGCGCATGCTCAAGGAGATGGACGACAAGTCCGAGCGGCTCTACGCCGCCCGCTACCTGCTGTGGGAGCTGGCCTCCGACAAGCGCGGCAACACCATCCACCGCATGGCTTACATGCGCCATCCGGAAGGGGTGAAATACATCAGTCTCGTGCATATGCGCAAATGGGGTGGGCGACGCATGGATGACTGGGTGGGGATGATGGTGCCGCCCAAGTATCAGGATCTGCGACGGGTGCCCGCACTGAGTGGGCGCGCCATGACCATTCCGGTGTCGGCAGGCCATCAGCTGGACAAGCGTGATGGCTGGGTGCTGGCGCAGCTTTTGCGGCGCGAGTTCTGACAGGCAGACAATATCGGTATAAAAAAGCCCCGCAGCGCGGGGCTTTTTGTTGGCAGGCAGAAGGACAGGTTATTTCTGTCCGTTGCCGTAGTACTGCGCCAGCGCCTCGATCTCCTCGTCGGTGAGCTGCTCGGCGACAAAGCGCATGCCTTCTTCCACATCGTTGCGACGCTTGCCGGACTTGTACATTTCCAGCTGACGCTTGATGTAGAAGGCACTCTGGCCGCTGATCATGGGCGTTTCATTCACGCCGCCCTCACCGCGCACCCCGTGGCAGGAGCTGCAGGGTGTCAGCAGGCGGGTGTGGTCGCCGCGGCGAGCCAGTTGATCCGCCACGTGATTGGGCTTTTCCACCCGCTTGAAAAACGGCTTGGGCTGCTGTGCATAGTAGGCGGCCATGTCGGCATAGTCCTGCTTGGTGAAAGTGATGGCTGCATTGTGCATCACGTCATCCTTGTGGTCAGCCCACCAGCGCTTGCTGGCAAAGTCCAGCATGGTCTTGTAGAGGTAGGCCTGGTTCTGACCGGCCAGGGAAGGCGCGTTGCGTGACGGTGCATAGCCGCGATCGCCATGGCAGGTGTAGCAGTAGCCTTCCTTGGCCAGCTGTGCCCCTCGCGCTGCATTGCCATAGGGCATGTTGCGCAGGGTTTCATGCCAGGCTTCAGCCGTCCATTCCGGGGCTGTATTTTGAGGCTCGCCGGCCCACAGGGGGCTGGCAAAGGCCAGTAAAAGCAGAAGTCGCTTGTTCATCGGTCACCTCCCTTATTCAAAAATGTCGCGACGGAATGTACGCTGCCAGTTGCGCGCGATGGCAACCCGTTCAGCGTTCAGGTGCGGATTGAGGTTGACGGGCGACTGGATAGTCTCCTGCAGCTCAATCTTGCCGTCGTGGTAACGGAAGGTGTCAGTAATGGTCATGCCGAAATCTTCGCCGGCCATGGCCACACAGTTGTTGGTCCACAGTGGATAGCCGGGATCCTTGCCGGTCATTTCGGCAAGGATCACCTGTGCCACCCACTTGGCCTGGTTGGAGGCCAGGTAGCCGGTTTTTACCATCGGATCTGCTTCGGTGGTATCGCCGATGACAAACACGTTCTTGTCCACTTTGGAGCGGAAGTCGAACGGATTGATCGGTACCCACTGCTTGCCCATGGTCAGGCCGGTATCAAAGGCGAACTTGCCGGCCTTGTGCACCGGGATGATATTGATGACATCGGCCTTGATGGTTTCGCCATCCGCGGTTTTGACGCTGCGGGTATTCGGGTCGAGGCTGACCACCTTGCCGCCATTGTGTTCCCCGACCCACTCGATCATGGCGTTGTCGGTGCCATAGCCGAATTTTTCTTTCCAGTAGGTTTCATAGTGGGGCTGGAAGATGAAATCCGGTTTGCTGTCCAGAATGAGGATCTTCGCAGTGGGGTTGTGTTCCTTCAGCCACTCCGCCATGAAGCTGGCGCGCTCATAGGGTGCTGGTGGGCAGCGGTAAGGCATGGGCGGGGCGGAAATCACCACCACGCCGCCGGTGCGCATGCCCTGATACAGCTTTTTCAGCTTCAGGGTCTGTGGGCCAGCTTTCCAGGCGTGCGGGAAGTCGCCTTCTGCCAGTTCACGGCTGTAGCCTTCTACCGCATCGAAGACGAAATCCGGACCGGGAGAGACCACCAGCCAGTCGTAAGCGATGCGCTCGCCCTTGGCGGTGCGCACGGTCTTCTTGTCGTAGTCGATGGCGGTGGCCTTGTCCAGCACCACATTGACGCCATAGCGGTTGCGGATGCTGTCATAGGTGACAGTCTGTTCCGCTAGGGTGACCTCATCGTTCAGCACCTCGTTGCTGCCCGGACAGAAGACGTATTCCCTGTTGGGCTCAATGAGTGTGATGCGAATGCTGGGGTCCAGCATGCGCATGTATTTGGCGGTGGCCGTGCCACCCACGCCGCCGCCCACGATCACCAGGTGGGGTGCCGACGCAGAAAAGGCTTTGGGGCTGACACCCAGCGCGGCTGTGGCCGCCGAGGCGCCAAACAGCTTAATCAGGTCTCTGCGAGTCAATAACATGATGGGTTCCTCCCATTAATGCAGCGTTTGTTTTTTCCAGGGCAAGGCGGGAATGCTGGAGAAATAATCCGCCATCCGTTCGATCTCTTCGTCCGTGTAGGCCTTGGCGACGTCGTTCATGACGATGGTGGGACGCACCTCGTTCTTGAAATCCTTCATCAGCTTGATAAAGGTGTCCCGATCCATGCCGGCCAGTGGCGGCATACTTTCGTCAAACACGGCGCCACGGGTACCGTGACAGGCGGAGCAGTTGTCCCCCAGCACCCGGCCGCTCACGGCCGGGTCCTTGGCATAACGCTCGGGTGGAATAAAGATATCGGACTCGGCCCACGCGTTCAGGCCGATCGTCAGCAACAGGTTCAAAAGCAGTATCCGTTTCATGTTCGTCCCTCCCTCAGAAGCTGCGAATGGTCATCAGCAGGAAATAGACTGCGGTCCAGAAGACCATCAGACCAATGTTGAAGCGAGCCCATACATGCATGATGGGCGAGGCTTCGTACACGCCTTCGGTCTTGCCGGCTTTCCATACCACGGTCAGCAGATAACCCAGAGTGGAGAAGCCGAGTACCAGGAAGGTGAACAGGAACACATCCGTGGTGAACCAGTCCAGATTCACCTTGTAGTCCATGAAGTTGTAGTAGGGGATAACCGCATAATAGCGCAGCATTTCCCGGGCGATGGCAATCAGCAGCATGCCCACAAAGGCCACGATAAACGGGCGGTAGCCGCAGCGATACCCGGCCTTGCCGGCACGCCAGGCCACTAGCGCAGGCAGCAGGGCGCCGATGACCCACAGCGCAGCCCAGAGGGAGGTCTGGAACGCATGCAGTTTCTCGGGCAATGTGGCCAGATAGACGATGGCCAGTGTTGTGGTAATCGCTGCCCCCACCATGGCCAGCTTGCGACCCAGGGTAAAGGCGAACTCAAGGTAGGCCGCATCCTGATCCTTGCGGGTGGACCAGTAAGTGGCATAAGCCATCAGGTAGGTGCCGATCACCGGTACGCTCAGCAGGATAAAGAACACATAGCGGATCACGTTGAAGTCATGCAGCTTGGTGCCACTGTTGTCCACCACGCCATTGGGGGCATACCACTGCAGCCACTTTTCCGGGCTCAGGGTCTGATAACCCAGGCTGTGCATGATGAAGCCCACCAGCAGGTAGCCCAGCAGCGCACCGCCCAGTGACCACAGCGACTTGGGCGTGCCCTCGCGCTTCTTGTTGCGGAAATAGAACACATAGTGCAGTGAGTAGGCCACGATCAGCGCCAGCACGAAGGTAATGACCCAGTAGGCGCTGAGCACGTTGGAGGTGTACCACATGGGGTCGTAATACACCTGCACGGCCAGCAGGGGCGCCACGCCCAGCACGATGGCGACGGACACGGCGATCTTGCTCACGTCGGCCATGGCGTAGCCCAGCTTGCGCCAGTAGGGGTTGTCCTGGCGCACGCCGTAGAGGGCCACGCCTGCACCGCCGATCATCACGGCCACGGCAAAGAAGTGCATGGCGAAGGTGAGAATGCCTACGCCCCAGAATGCCCACGGGAAGAAGGGCAGGCCTGCAGGATCCCGCAGGGCATACAGCATGTCATGAACTGCAGCTGGATTCATATCCATTGTTTGGTTCCTCCTTATTTCGCTGCAAGCGTTTTGGCGTTATCGCCATTGAGATGGGCGATATAGGTGGCCAGTGCGTCCAGTTCGGCCTCCTTCAGCGGAATGCGCGGCATGTACATGATGTTGCCGGCCACCACGGTGCCCTTCAGATAACGCTTGATGCGATCCACATTGGTTTCACCCCCAAAGTAGTCGGTCAGCGGGCGGATGCCTTCCGTTTTGGTGACCTGGTGGCAGTTGGAACACATCACCACGGCGATCTGCTTGCCCACGGCCAGCTTGTTCTCGGCTGTCACGGTGCGCAGATTATCCGGCAGGAAAGGGTGAACCTTCAGAATGCCATATTTCTCTACCTTGGGCAGTTCCGCCTTGATGCCCATGCCCGGAACGTCGCGAGCGATGATCTGGTTGGAGTAGACATACTGCCCGGCCACATAAGGCTTGCGCATGGACTCGCGGGTAATCTCTTCCGGGAACAGACCCAGCACGGTAATCACCACCACCATCGCCCCGGCAATTACCGGCGTCAGCAGCCGAGTGTTGAACAGGGCGACGATGAAGTAGAGCAGCATCAGTCCGAAAGTGGCGATGATGGCCGGCGCGAACCAGCTCGGCATGCGGTTATGCATCACTTCCAGTGCATTGGCGGGAACGGTCTGCACGTACCAGAAGTAGGTACCGATCATAATGCTGACGCCCAGCAGCCCGAAGCCGGCCAGCTTGCGCAGCACTTCATCCTTGAGCGCGTCATCCTTGAAGGCGGATGCAATGATGCTGCCCACTACTGCAGTGACCGCCATGGCAAAACCGGTGCGGATCATCAATTGGGCAAAGGTGTTCTGGCCAAAGAAGGAATACAAGGTGCCGCCTTTCTCGAACCACTCTGGTGAGCCAGGCCACATCATGAAGGAGAGGATACCCAGGATCAGCATCATGGTGGCATATGATGCCGCGGCGAAGATGAATGCAATATAGGTGTGTGTCCGCTTGTCCACCTTGCCGACCAGGTATATCACCAGATAGACGCCCACTACCTCAATGACGAAGAAGACCCATTCGGTTGCCCATTTCCATACGAAGGAGTGAATCAGGGCGGAGATCCCCTTCGGCGAGCCGACCGTGGTGGAGTACCAGATACCCGGCCCGGTGATGGAGCCCATTACATAGGAGAAAATGAGCAGGAAAATACCGTATTTCTTGACGAATTCCAGCAGCTCCGGCCGATCTTCGCGATACGCCTTGTTTACCAGATAGGCGAAGAAGATCGCCGCCCCGACCGAGGTATGGGAAAAGAGCACGTGGATCGTCGCGATGAGCGCAATCCAGTAGCCGGATCCCATGGCCGGATCATACCAGGTGGGATAGAGGCTGATCAGTTCCATGATAATGACTCCTTATTGCCCGCATTAAAAAAAGTCAGGGTTTCAGTGTAGATAATAGAGGTATCAACAAAATTTATTAAATAGAAATTATTGAACTGCAGGTATTAATAAATTTTTTATTAGAGTATGTGTGGAAATTTACAGGTGGCAGTGGCCGCCACGGCGCTTGAGATAGTGCTGGTGGTAGTCTTCCGCCGGCCAGAAGGTGTCGGCGGTTTCAATGGTGGTGACGATGGGGCGAGGGAAATGCCCCTGCCAGCGCTGAATACCCGCTTCCGCTTCGGCGCGCTGGCGGTCATTGACGGGAAAAATGGCGCTGCGGTACTGGGTGCCGATGTCGGGACCCTGTCGGTTCAGCTGGGTGGGGTCGTGCAGCTGAAAGAAGGCGTCCAGCAGATCCACATAGGCGATCTGCTCCGGGTCGAACACCGCCTTGACCGTTTCCGCATGGCCGGTGGCGCCGCTGCACACGCTGCGGTAGTCCGGATTGGGCAGGTGCCCGCCCATATAGCCGACTTGCGTTTCCACCACGCCCGGCAGGGCATCGAGGCGCGCCTGCACGCCCCAGAAGCACCCTGCAGCGAAGTAGGCTGTTTCCCGTTTCATGGAGCTAATTTAACAGATGCTGCATCGGGGCGAGCAGCTGTGTGGGATCAAGCCCGCGCGTGCCGTGCTGAGCCGCAGCCAGATCAGCCGCCGCAGCGTGCAGGCAGACACCGCTGCGGGCGGCCTCGGGCAGCGGCAGCCCTTGGGCAATCAGGGCGGTGAGGATGCCGGTGAGTACATCCCCCATGCCGCCGGTGGCCATGCCGGCATTGCCGTGCAGACACAGATCAACATGTTCGCCATCATCAATCAGGGTGCCGGCGCCCTTGAGCACGATCACGCCACCATAACGCTGCTGCAGTTTGCGCACTGCCTGAATGCGGTCGGCCTGCACCTCGGCCACGCTGCAGCCGAGCAGGCGCGCCGCTTCCCCGGGGTGTGGGGTGAGAATCCAGTTGTCGGCCCGCATGGCTGTCTGTGCCAGCAAGTTGAGAGCGTCGGCGTCCAGTACCCGCGGCGTGTCGCGATGCAAAATCTGGCGCAGCAACTGTCGTCCCCAGTCGTTTTGTCCCAGTCCGGGGCCGATGCCAATGGCGCTTGCCGCTTCTATACGGTCTGGCGACAGGGTGTCGTACACCATGAGCGCCGGATTGCGGCACAGCAGGGCAGTGCGGTGTTCGGCTCGGGTCACCACCTGCGTGAGTCCTGCACCGGCGTGCAGGGCGGCTTCCGCCGTCAGTGCAATGGCGCCCGCCAGTGCGTCGCCGCCGATGAGCAGGGCGGTGCCGCAGCGGCCCTTGTGGGCATGGGCCGGACGAGGCGGTAAAACGCAATCCTGCCAGCGAAGACCGCGTGCCACTGGCGTTTGCATGGCAAGGGTATGAAGGGGGACGCCTAAATTTTCGCAAACGATTTTTCCGGCGCATTCCCGTCCCTGCTCCATATAGAGGCCCACCTTGGGCACGATGAAGGTGGTGGTCAGATGGGCCTTGACGGCGCTGCCCAATACCTGGCCGGTGTCGGCGGAAAGACCGGAAGGAATGTCCAGCGCCAGCACCGGTCTGCCGCTGGCGTTGATGGCCTCAATGGAGTCGCGGTAGGCGCCTTCAACCGGGCGATCCAGCCCGGTGCCCAGCAGGGCGTCCACAATGACATCCGCCTCGGCGAGGGTATTGGTGTCAAACGGCAGACCGCTCAGGCCCAGATCGGCCATTTCGTGCAGCATGGTGAGCGCATCGCCACGGATTTTATGGGTGGGGCCCACCTGCAGCACATCCACCTGCAGGCCGGCAAGAGTGGCGTATTGCGCCAGCGCAAAGCCGTCGCCGCCATTATTGCCTACACCGCAGACCACGGCGATGCGCTGCGCCTGAGGCCAGTGGGCACGCAGGTGTTGAAAGGCGCTGAAGGCGGCCCGTTTCATCAGCAGAATGCCGGGCACGCCCGCCTGTTCGATGGCGATGCGGTCGATGGTGCGGGCCTGTTCGGCGCTATAGAGGTTCAGTACAGCCACAGCAGCAGGACTCCAAAGGCGATACGGTACCAGCCGAAGGCGCGGAAGGTAAAGCGTTGCAGAAATTCCAGAAACAGCTTCATGGTGAGCCAGGCGGTGATAAAGGCCACGGCAAAGCCCACCGCCAGCGGTGCCCAGCCGGTGGTGGCAAAGTCATCGTAATGCTTCACCAGATCAAAGCCGCAAGCGCCAGCCAGAACCGGCAGGGCCAGCAGGAAAGAAAACTCCGCCGCCGTCTTGCGGTCCAGCCCGGCCACCACGCCGCCCACAATGGATGCACCGGCCCGGCTCGTGCCCGGGATCAGTGCAAAGGCCTGAAACACGCCGATCCACAGCGCCTGGCGCAGGGAGACCTTTTCGATGTCGCGGGTGCGGTGGGTGCCTTCATTATAGAGCGCTTCCATAATGAGAAACACGATGCCGCCAATAATGAACATCCACGCCACCACTTCCACCGTGAACAGCGCCTTGATCTGATGGTGAAACAGCAGCCCCAGCGCGCCGATGGGCACAAAGGACACCGCCACCTTGAACCACAGTGGCAGGTGCTCGACAGAGAACTTGTCGCGGTAGTGGGTAATGACCGCAAGAATGGCGCCCAGCTGGATAATGACTTCGAACGCCTTGTTTTCGGCGTTCTGCGGCAGGCCGAGCCAGTCGGCCACAATGATGAGATGCCCGGTGGAGGAAATGGGCAGATATTCGGTCAGGCCCTCGATCAGGCCCAGGATGGCGGCTTGCAACAGATCCATGGAGTCTCCTCAGTTTTGCGGTTGGGGTGGCGTTGGCACGCGGACGGGGGTTCCCCCTCGCCGTGATTGCGGCGCAGCACCACTTCGATGGGCTTGACGACATCCAGGTGCACATCCCGCTGCGGGAAGGCGATGACGATGCTCGCCTTTTTGAAGCGGTCGTTGATGGACTGATTCAGCTCCGAGCGAATGGTGAAGAGGTCGTCGATGTTGTCGATGTAGGCTCGGAGCACCAGATTGAGGGTGTTGTCGCCAAAGCCGCTGAACCCGGCGGACGGACGGGGGTTGCGCAGGACCTTGGGGTGCGCCTGCGCCTGCGCCAACAGGGCGGATTGTGATTTGGCCGCGGCGTCCGTGGCGTTGTTCAGCGCCTGCTGCGCCGTCTGAATCTTGCGGGCAAGCTGATCCAGCTGTGCCTGCAGGGTCCCGGCGGCATAGACAGCGGGAAAGGCGCTGGCGAGAAGCAGACCGGCCAAAAACAGGACAAGGCGGAGGCCTGAAGCGGGGTGGATGGACAAGATGCGCACGCAAACACTCCAGTCATAAAAAGGTAAGTCGTAAGCCCGCTTAACCGACAGGCGTCCCGCTATTGTATGAATTTCGGGTCGATCTAAAGCCTGTCACGCAGATCCACCAGCTGAAAGCCCATCAACGGCGTATCCACTCCCTTGGTCAGCGCCATCACCTTGAAGATTTCGCCCATTTCATCCGGAAGGGTGAGCGTCTTGATCTGCTGGCTCAGCTTGAGCTGTTCGGTCACAGGCAGGTCGGCGGGGATGCTTTCCAGCAGGCCGGTGCTCATCAGAAAATGTGCCTGGGTGGTGAAGCCCGCCACGCGGAAACCGGCGTCGAAGCCCGACTCCGCCACTTCGGTGAAGTCCACATGGGCGGTGATATCCTGCAATCCCGGCCACAACAGCGGGTTGTCGTGCACGCGGTGCTGGTAAAAGCAGCGCAGGGTGCCGTTGAGCCGTTCCTTCTGATAGAGCTCCTGCTGCGGAAAACCGTAGTCGATGAGCAGCACGGCGCCGGCCGCCATAAAGTCGCTCAGGCTTTTGAGCCAGGGGTGAATGTTGAGGTTCACTTCCGCCTTGTAGCCCAGCGATGTGGGCTTGATCAGGCTGCGCAGGCCATTGACAACCCGCTGCAAGGTGGCATCGCTGATGGGCAGCTGCGTCCAGATCAGTTGACCGCTTTCATCGGCATCCACGCCCATACGCCAGCTGGTGCCCGGTTCCAGATAGAAGCGTTCCACCGGCATGGCGTCCAGTACTTCGTTGGCCACCACCACACCGCGCCAGCCGGGGGCGGGCAGACGCTCCAGCCATTCGACCCGCGCATACAGCTCGGGCGGGAGCGATTCCTGCAGAAAGGCCTGCTGGCGGGCGCGTAGGTCGGCGCTCAGGTCGAGAATCTGGTAGCGTTCCGGCAGGGCGTCCGCATCGGCCAGCGTAAGCAGGATGTCCCGCGCCATGCGCCCGGAGCCGGCACCGAACTCGAGAATATTGCCGCCGCCCAGTGCTCCCAGGATCTGATCCAGCTGCCGCGCCACGCATTGGCCGAACAGAGGCGAGCTTTCCGGTGCGGTGGTGAAGTCGCCCGTCGGCCCCAGTTTGGGCAGGCCATTGCTGTAATAGCCGAGACCGGGTGTGTACAGCGCGCGCTGCATGTATTCGGAAAAGGGCATGGGGCCGTTCTGGCGGATGGCGCGCACAATGCGTTCGCGCAGGGTTTCGCTGCGCTGCAGGGCGTCGGGGTCGGGCGTGGGCAGGTTGAGCTGTTTTTTCATGATGGTCTCGCAAGGCCTTTTTTGGCGCAATGCTTGCTATGATTGCACTATTCAGAAATCGCGCGGTGATTGTACGATGAAAGTGGGCATACGCAAGGTGCATGAGGATGAATGGTGGGTGGAGGCCGGCTGTGCGACGGTACGGCTCAACTACTTTGAGGTGGAACTGCTCAATATCCTGCTGCAGGAAGGGGTGCGTCTGAGTGAAGGCGGTGAGTACAACCTGCTGGCCGGGTTTATCAAGCTGGCGCACAAGCTGGACCTGCTCAGCGATGAGGATTTGCAGAAGGTGTTGCGGGCGGTCAGTGATCGGGATCTGGTGCTGATGCTGCGTGCCTTGAATGAGGGGGATTTTCGCGCCCGCATCCTGCGCAATGTGGGCCCGCTGCTGGCCAAGCAGCTGGAGCGGGATCTGCACATGGACGCGCCGCTGGATGTGGAGGCGGCCAAGGCGGCCATCGAGCGGATCATGCGCACCGCCTTTGAAATGGAGGCACGCGGCGAGATCGAGTTTCAGACGGCGGTGACGGAGTATATCTGATGGATATTGAGGTTAGACGCCTGAAAAACGGTGAGATTCAGCTGGATTTCGGCAGGGTGATGCTCAATCTGCAGCCTGCGGTGATCAAGGCGCTGCAGCAGGCGCTGGATGCGCGTCTGAACGCCTGCGGTGAAAAGGAGCGGGCAGCCATCAAGAAGAAGCTGGCAGTATTTAGCGATCTGGCAAAGAAGCTGGCGGCGGTGGATGACCGCATCATGCAGCGCATGTTGTCGCAGTTGACCGCCGAGCAGCTGGTGACACTGGCGCGTCTCGGCGGTGAGGCGGTGCTGCGTAAGATCGAGCGCAATCTTTCCAAGACCAACCGACGCCAGTTTGAAGAGGATTACGCCCGGCTCAACCGCATTACTGAGCACCAGGCGGTCATTTATATGGAACAGATCGTGCCGGTGCTCAAGAAGATTGCGCAGGAGCAGAAGGCGCTGGAAGCGCAGATGGCGAAGGAATAAGCGTCAGCGCCCCCGCCAGATCTCCACACCCACGCTGCGCGCAGCCTGCACTGCCGCGGGCTTGTGCACACGCAGGTGTACCTGCTGTACGGCCGGGTAGGTGCTCAGCAGCGCATGGCAGACCTTTTCCGCCACGGTTTCGATCAGTTCGTGGGGCGTGCTTAACAGGGATTCGATACGCTGCGCCACCTCGGCATAGTCCACCGTTTTTGACAGGTCATTTTCTTCGCCCGCTGCCCTGAGCGGAAGCAGCAGCTCAATATCAAAACGCAATGGTTGCGGCACCTGCTTTTCCCACGGCAGGATGCCGATAATGCACTTCACTTCCAGCTGTTCGATAAAGATGCGATCCATGGGCGTTTGCGCCTGCATGCTAAAATCTCCGTTCATTTTTACAGGGGAATGGTATCACCGATGCTGTGGGGATTGAGTGCACTCGCCTATCTGCTGGGTTCGGTTTCGTCGGCCATTATTGTCTGCCGGCTGATGGGGCTGGGCGATCCGCGCGAAGCAGGTTCCGGCAACCCGGGTGCGACCAATGTGCTGCGCATTGGTGGCGAGCGCGGCAAGCTGGCCGCGGCGATTACGCTGCTGGGTGATCTGCTCAAGGGCCTCGTGGCGGTGCTGGCGGCGCGCTGGGCGGGTCTGGAGGGCTGGCAACTGGGTGTGGTCGGTTTTGCCGCATTTCTCGGTCATCTCTATCCGCTCTTTTTCGGGTTTCGCGGCGGCAAGGGCGTGGCCACGTTTCTCGGTGTGCTGTTTGGCCTGAACCCGTTGATGGGGCTGGCGTTTGCCGTGATCTGGCTGTTTGTTGCCAAGGTGCTGAAGATTTCCTCGGCCGCTGCCCTGGCGGCCAGCGCCCTGTCGCCGCTGTACGTGTGGTGGTTGTCGGGGCAGGATCAGGCGCTGACAGCGGTGATCACGCTGATGGCGGTGCTGTTGTGGTGGCGCCACCGCAGTAATATCGTGCGCCTGCTGCGCGGCGAGGAAAAGGCGCCGACACAGTCGAGGTAGTCAGTGCTTGCGGCGGCGCAGCGCCAGCCCGCTGAGGATCATGGCGATGATCAGCAGGCCGAATGCGTCCAGCAGCCACGGCCCGGCACGCCCAAAAAGTGTGCCGTTGTGCAGCTTTAGCAATAGCGTTTCCCAGCTCAGGTGCTGCGCCCGTTTCCACGCCTGCAGAACCTGTTCCCGTGCCATGAGGGATGCGCTCGCCTGGGCGGGAAGTGGGAGCGTAGATGCGACAGGGGGTCGAGAGCAGGGGTGCCATTGCAGAGTGGCCATGTCCAGTTGCGAGCAGCCGGTTTTTTCGTCGTCAAAAGTAATGGGCCACGCTTCGGCCAGCTGTCCGGGTGGTTTGCCCAGTTGCGTAATCAGCGCGCCGTTTTTGTCATATAAAAACAACTTCTCTCCAGCAACCACCAGCCAGCCAATGGACAGGGTGTAAACGCTGATTCGGGTTATCTCCTCCAGCCAGTGGGGGGACACCAGACTACCGGCGTCTGTGCTGACGATCGGTGTTTTGGCCAGCATCCAGCTCTGACGGATGTGGGGATGTTGTGCATCCATAAGGTACGTTGCTATGGCATTGGGCAGGAGGCGCTGATCCAGTTTCAGGTCGTGGCTGTGGTTGAGCAGCAGGCCGGTGCCGGTAAGAAAAAGCAGGATGATGGCGCCCGTCAGCGCCAGCGCGTGATGAAAGCGACGCCATTTCATGGGCGTATCACCTGCCGGTGCAGATAGAGGGCCAGGCGCACGAGGCGTTTTAGACCGCGAACCGACAGGGTGGCGCCGGTAATGCCGTCGATGGTGCGGGACAGGCGCTGGTCATCGGTCAGTTCAATGCCCCGATATTGGCGCAGATAGCCGGGGTCCATGATCTCCCAGCCACGCGGTTCCTTGAATTCGAGAATGCGGGTGGTGATGACGCGCCCATTTTCAATGACAATGCCGGCGATAAAGTATTCATCCTTGCCTTTTTCCTGCAGAATCCAGACTGTACGAGACCCCTGCTGCCAATAAGGCACGGCAAGACGTGGATAGGGATGGCCGAGGATGCGGATGGCGGCCTGCTTGTGTTTTCCGGTAAACCAGAATACCTTTTGGTGTCGCTCGGGGGCATCGATCCATTGTTGAAGGAAGTCGTCATATTGGCCCGCCGTTGCTCCGGCCGACACGCACAAACCGAGTGTGAGCAGTATCCATTTCATAATGCAATCGCTGAAAAGGCCCGACCCGTTGGCCGGGCGGGTTGATCAGAAGCTGTAACCAATACCAAGGTTGAAGCCGCTGTTATCCTTCTGGGATTGATAGTCGGCCTTCAGCACGGCACGGGGGTGCAGCCAGTAGTTGACGCCCACGTCCCAGCGATCCTTCTTGTCGTCCGCATCGGTGTACCAGTTGCTGTAGCGGGCAAAGGCGCCCAGCTTTTCGGTCAGCTTGTAGCTGGGCTCCAGATAGTAGCCGGTCTGCTCATCCCGGTTGGCCTGTCGCGCGGCGGTGCCCGACAGGCGCCACTGGGCATAGAGCGCTTTCAGGGTTGCGTTGCCGAACTCAAACTGGCCGTGGACTTCCCCCAGCGTGGCGCTGACTGCTTCGTTTGTCTTTGAGCGATCACCCTGGGTGATATCGTTCTGGTAAAAGAGGCTGACGCCCAGGTTGACGCCCGGTGCAGGAGAGACGCGGTAGGCAAGGGTGTAGCCCAATGATTCGGAGCGGGTCTTGGCGCTTTTTTGCCGCGCTTTGCGGATCTGAGTGCCGCTGGGGTCGTAGAGGCCCTCGGTCACCATCAGCTGCCATTGGCCAGTGCCGCTGTTACGGACTTTCATGCCCACGCCGGCGCCCCACCAGGTGGTGGGGATGATGTCCTTTTCCACAATGGGGCGTTCGACGCCGTAGAAAGTATCCGGTTCATGGGTTTCGTTAAGAAAGCCGATGGGCTGCAGCATGACGCCACCCTGCAGGCTGACACGGTCATTCAGTGTCCAGTCCAGATAGGCCTGTTCCAGTTCGACTTCGCCTTTCTGGCCGTCGCCGCTGATGGCGTGTTCCAGCTCAAGCTCGGAGTAGAGCTTCAGGTTTTCGCTGAAGGTGTGGTTGAAAAAGAGTACGAAGCGGTGGAAGTCGAAGGTTGGTGACTTGCCTTCAATATTGTTATAGTGAAGTTCGCCATACCCTCCAATGGACGTTGCGGGGGCGGTGGTCGGATGCACTTGGGTCGCAGCAAGTGCATCCACTTTTTCTTCCAGCTGCTGGATGCGCTGTTCCAGTTGCTTCTTTTCCAGGTCATTTTGTGCCCAGCCGGGCAGGCTGGCGGCTGCCAGCAGGGCGGCGACAGTCGCAGATGCCGTTCGCTTCATATTGACACTCCATTTGTAAGTGAAAGTGAGAATGATTTCCATTAACTGGAATGGGTGTGCATTATGCATTCATCTGGCGGCGTGTCAATGCAAATGGGAGTGATTATCAAAAATATTTTCAAGAGGGTGTGGTTAAAGAAGAGAGCGTGCTGGAAAGCTCAGGCGATGGGAGGCAGGTCTTCCAGCGACCAGCGTGCTCTGGGAGAGAAGTCGAGCCCGGTGCGTTGCCCGGCCTTGAGGCGCAGGTGGCCGGCGTAGGCGATCATGGCGCCATTGTCGGTGCAGAATTCGGGACGGGGAAAGAAGGCTTCGCCGCGCAGGGCCTCTGCCACCTGGGTGAGGCGCTGGCGGATGGTGGTGTTGGCGCTGACGCCGCCGGATACGACTAAGGTGCGGTAACCGGTTTGCTGCAGCGCACGCTTGCACTTGATGGCGAGGGTTTCGGCCACGGCGGTTTCAAAGGCGCGGCAGATGTCTGCCTTTGTCTGTTCGCTGTCGTCGCCGGCGGTCACCGCCTTGTTCCAGGTATTGAGTACGGTGGTTTTCAAGCCGGAAAAGCTCATGTCCAGCCCGGGGCGATCCACCATAGGACGGGGGAAGGTATAGCGGTCGGGATCCCCCTGTTGCGCCAGCTTTGACACGGCCGGGCCGCCGGGGTAGCCCAGTCCCAGCAGTTTGGCGGTCTTGTCGAAGGCTTCGCCGGCGGCATCGTCGAGGGTTTCGCCCAGCACGGTGTAGCGGCCCAGTGCTTCGACGCCCACCAGCATGGTATGCCCGCCGGAAACCAGCAGCGCGACAAAGGGGGGTTGGATGGCGTCGGTCTCCAGCATGGGCGCGAGCAGATGGCCTTCCATGTGGTGCACGCCGATGGCGGGAATATCCAGCGCGTAGGCGAGTGAGCGGGCGACGCCCGCGCCGACCAGCAGCGCGCCCAGTAGGCCGGGGCCGGCGGTGTAGGCGATGCCGCTGATGTCCTGCAGAGTGCAATTGGCCTGGCGCAGCGTTTCCTGAATCAGTGGCACGACACGACGGATATGGTCGCGCGAGGCCAGCTCCGGTACCACACCGCCGTATTCGGCGTGCAGCGCCACCTGGCTGTGCAGGGTGTGCGCCAGCAGGCCGTCGGTGTCGTGATACAGCGCGACGCCGGTTTCGTCGCAGGAGGATTCAATTCCCAGGGTGATCATGTTGCTTCTCGGTGGGTGCTGGCGGTATTCTAACCGGTACCGTCGCACGGGGGTCCCCGACTTTTTCACGGCGCGATTTTTGCCGCCTGCAAAAAGTTGGCTAAAGTTTTGACCTCACAGGCTTTCATGGCTATAATTCCGCTTTTCTTGAATGCATGGCAGCGCAAGTCATCTGAATTTGAGCGGCGTCAGCCGGCGCGCTGGCGTTTGAAAGTTGTGGGAGAAACACACATGTACGCAGTCATTAAAACCGGTGGCAAGCAGTATAAAGTGCGCGAAGGCGACGTGCTGCGCATCGAAACCATTGAGGCCGGTGAAGGCGACAAGGTTGAGTTCGACGAGGTTCTGCTGGTCGGCGAAGGCGAAGACATCAAGGTGGGCGCACCTGTTGTGGATGGTGCCAAGGTTGAGGCAGTGGTCAAAGGTCACGGCCGTGGCAAGAAGGTCACCATCATCAAGTTCCGCCGTCGCAAGAACCGCTCTCGTCTGAAGAAGGGTCATCGTCAGAACTTCACCGAGGTTGAAATCACCAAGATTTCCGCATAATTGCAAGAGGATTTGAGACATGGCACATAAGAAGGCAGCAGGTTCTACGCGTAACGGTCGCGATTCCAACGCCAAACGCCTTGGTATCAAGCGTTTTGGCGGTGAAGCGGTTCGTGCCGGAAACATCATCGTGCGTCAGCGTGGCACCAAGTTCCACGCGGGTGACAATGTTGGTCGCGGCAAGGACGATACCCTGTTCGCGCTGGCGGACGGCAAGGTAGCATTCGTGCGCAAGGGCAAGCCGGTTCGCACCTACGTGACCATTGTGACTGAATAAGATTCGGCCGCAATCGCACGCAGTACGCCCCGCTTGTCGGGGCGTTTTTGTATGGCCCGACTGCAAATGCCCCGTAGGCGTGCAGGGGGCGGATTAAAATGAATGGGTGTATTGCGCTGAATGCCACATTCAGCGGAGTGCATCCTTGCAGAAAGGATAGGCAGCATGAAATTTGTAGATGAAGCCACGATTCACGTGCAGGCCGGTCGCGGCGGCGACGGCATCGTCAGCTTCCGGCGTGAAAAATACATTCCGTTCGGCGGCCCCAATGGTGGCGACGGCGGCGACGGTGGCAGCGTGTATCTGGTGGCTGACCGCAATCTGAACACGCTGGTGGACTTCCAGTATGTGCGCGACTACAAGGCGGAAAACGGCAGGCCCGGGCAGGGGCAGCAGAAAACCGGCCGCTCCGGCGAAGATCTTTATATCAAGGTGCCGGTGGGCACCACGGTCATCGACGCGGATACGCAGGAGGTGATTGGTGATCTGACCGAGGATGGGCAGACGCTGCTGGTGGCGCGGGGCGGCAAGCACGGGCTGGGCAACGTGCACTTCAAGTCCAGTACCAACCGCACGCCACGGCAGTGCACCAAGGGTGAGCCGGGTGAGGCGCGCAACCTGAAGCTGGAAATGAAGGTGCTGGCAGACGTGGGGCTGCTTGGCCTGCCCAATGCCGGCAAGTCCAGCCTGATTGCAGCCGTTTCCGCGGCGCGGCCCAAGATTGCCAACTATCCCTTTACCACGCTGTACCCCAATCTGGGCGTGGTGCGCATTTCTCCCGAATTCAGTTTTGTTATCGCCGACATTCCGGGACTGATCGAGGGCGCTTCCGAAGGCGTGGGGCTGGGGGTGCAGTTCCTCAAGCATCTGTCGCGCACCGGGCTGCTGCTGCACGTGGTGGATATCGCCCCTATGGACGGCAGCGATCCGGCGGAGAATGTGCGCATTGTGGAGCGCGAGCTGGCGCAGTACAGCGAAGAACTGGCTAACAAGCCACGCTGGCTGGTTTTCAACAAGATCGATCTGCTGCCGGAGGATGAGGTGCAGCCGCGGGTGGACGAGATTGTGCAGCAGCTGGACTGGAAAGGGCCGGTGTTCGCCATTTCCGCCGCCGAGCGCCGCGGCACGGATGATTTGATGAACGCCGTGGCGAAAGCGCTGGCCGCCCGCCGCAAGGCAGCCTTCGAGGCGGATGACGCTGCTGCAGAACAGGCGAGTGCTGAACAGGAGGAGGCGACAGTCCATGATCCGGCGTGATCGCCTGCCCGAAAGCCGCCGTTGGGTGGTCAAGATCGGCTCCAGTCTGCTGACCAACGACGGCCGCGGGTTGAACCTGCCCGCCATTCACGACTGGGTGCGGCAGATGGCCGCGCTGCGCGAGCAGGGCGTGGAGGTGCTGGTGGTGTCGTCCGGTTCGGTTGCGGAAGGTATCAAACGGCTGGGCTGGTCCGAGCGGCCCAGTGAATTGAGCAAGCTGCAGGCGGCTGCGGCGGTCGGGCAGATGGGGCTGGTATGGGCCTATGAGCAGGCTTTCAGCGAGCATAATTACCATACTGCGCAGATTCTGCTGACCCATGCGGATCTCTCCGACCGACAGCGTTATCTCAATGCCCGCAATACCCTGCGCACGTTGCTGGACAATCAGGTAGTACCTGTCATCAATGAAAACGACACGGTGGTCACCGACGAAATCCGTTTTGGTGACAACGATACCCTGGCGGCACTGACGGCCAACCTGGTCGGCGCGGACGTGCTGGTGATTCTGACTGACCAGCAGGGCCTGTACGAAGCCAATCCCCGTACCCACCCCGATGCGCGCCTGCTGCACGAGGTCAGGGCCAGCGAGCCGGGTCTGGAGCAGATGGCCAGCAGCGAGGGCGGTGCACTGGGGCGCGGCGGCATGTATACCAAGGTGTTGGCGGCGAAGCGCGCAGCGAGATCCGGCACGGCGACGCTCATCGCCAACGGGCGCGAGAAGGATGTGCTACTGCGCCTGCATGCCGGTGAGGAGCTGGGCACGCTGTTTGTGCCGGATCTTGAGCCCTATTCAGCACGAAAGCGCTGGATTGCCAGTCAGCTGCAGGTAAAGGGTCGGGTGTGGCTGGATGCCGGTGCGGTACGCGCTCTACGGGAAAAGGGGCGCAGTCTGTTGCCCGTGGGCGTGACCCGTGTCGAAGGCAATTTCCGCGCGGGGGATGTGGTGGCGTGCCTGGGGCCGGATGGCCGGGAAGTGGCGCGGGGCCTGGTCAACTTTGACGCTGAGCAGGCGCGACAGATCGCGGGGCGGGATAGCGGGGCGGCACGCGAAATCCTCGGATTCGAGACGGAAGAAGAGCTGATTCACTGCGACAACCTCGTTCTTGCGGACTGACGCTTAACCCGCCCTTTCCTTGCAACTTTTTCCCCAATCGGCGAAAATGTCCGGCTAATGCCCCTATAAAGCATTGTTTTTGCACTGCTTCGGGCCTGGCGCCGATTCCGGGTGGTATCCATATTGAGTGAACACCTCTGTGCGGACGTCCAATGCGCCTGCAGAGACGTGTTAATTCTTTTAGTCAAGAGGAGGCGTAGTATGCCTACACGCAGAGATCTCGCCAATGCCATCCGTGCCCTGAGCATGGATGCGGTTCAGAAGGCCAAGTCCGGCCACCCGGGTGCGCCCATGGGAATGGCGGACATCGCCGAAGTGCTGTGGAACAGCCACATGCGCCACAACCCCAACAACCCCAAATGGGCTGACCGTGACCGCTTCGTGCTCTCCAATGGTCACGGCTCCATGCTGATCTACTCCATTCTGCATCTGACCGGCTATGACGTGTCCATGGAGGACCTCAAGCAGTTCCGTCAGCTGCACTCCAAGACGCCTGGCCACCCCGAATATGGCTACACACCGGGCGTGGAAACCACCACAGGCCCGCTGGGTCAGGGCATTACCAACGCCGTGGGCTTTGCCCTGGCCGAGCGTACCCTGGCGGCTACATTCAACCGTCCGGGTCACGACATCGTTGACCACTACACCTATGTGTTCATGGGCGACGGTTGTCTGATGGAAGGCATCTCGCACGAGGCCTGCTCCTTTGCCGGCACCATGGGGCTGGGCAAGCTGATCGCCTTCTGGGATGACAATAACATTTCCATCGACGGTCACGTGGACGACTGGTTCTCCGAAGATGTGCCCAAGCGCTTCGAAGCCTATGGCTGGCATGTGATCCGTGACGTGGATGGCCACGATGCGGAAGCGGTTGATCAGGCAATCCGCGAAGCGAAAGCGGTCAACGACAAGCCGACGCTGATTCAGACCAAGACGACCATTGGTTTCGGTGCGCCGAACCTGTGCGGCACCCACGACTGCCACGGTGCGCCGCTGGGCGAGGAAGAGATCAAGCTGACGCGCGAAAATCTGAACTGGCCGTATGCGCCGTTTGAAATTCCGGAAGAAATCTACGCCGGCTGGGATGCGCGCGAGAAGGGTCAGAAGCTGGAAGACGAATGGCAGGCGAAATTCGAAGCCTATCGCAAGGAATACCCTGAACTAGCCGCCGAGTTCGAGCGCCGCATGAACATGCAACTGCCGGCGCAGTTCGATCAGGTGATGATGGACTATGCGCGCGAGCTGCAGAAGGAGGGTCCGGTGGTGGCCTCCCGCAAGGCGTCACAGATGGCCATCGAGAAGATGGGGCCCATCGTGCCCGAGCTGCTGGGCGGTTCTGCCGACCTGACGCCGTCCAACCTGACTGCGTGGTCCGGCTCCAGGAAGATTACTCGCACCGTGCACGACGGTAACTACATTTCCTACGGCGTGCGCGAGTTCGGCATGGCGCACATCATGAACGGTATCGTGTTGCACGGCGGTTTCCGTCCCTATGGCGGCACCTTCCTGATGTTCATGGAATACATGCGCAATGCGGTGCGTATGGCTGCGCTTATGAAGGTTCCGACCATCTTCGTCTATACCCACGACTCCATCGGTCTGGGTGAAGACGGACCAACCCACCAGCCGGTTGAGCAGATCGCCACGCTGCGTGTGATCCCCAACATGGAAGAGTGGCGTCCGTGTGATGCGGTTGAATCCGTCATCGCATGGAAAGAAGCGATGGACCGCAAGGACGGGCCTACCTGCCTGATCTTCTCTCGCCAGAATCTGCAGCATCAGCAGCGTGACGATGCGCAGTTGGAAAACATCAGCAAGGGTGGCTACATTCTGGTGGATACGGACGGTAAGCCGGATCTGATTATCATCGCCACGGGCTCCGAAGTGGCTCTGGCTGCTGATGCCGCCAAAGTGCTGGCTGAAAAGGGCATCAAGGCGCGCGTGGTGTCTATGCCCTCCACCAAGCGTTTCGACGCGCAGCCGCAAGCCTACAAGGACATTGTCCTGCCGGCTGATGTGCCGAAGATGGCGGTGGAAGCCGGCGTGTCCGACAGCTGGTACAAGTATGTCGGTCTGAACGGCGAAATCGTGGGCATGGATCGCTTCGGCGAATCCGCACCGGCCGGTGAACTGTTTAAGGAGTTCGGCTTCACCGTGGACAATGTCGTGGCCCACGCCGAAACCCTGCTGGAAAAGAACAAGTAAGCACGGCTTGCCGCCCCGCCTGAGTGCGGGGCGTCCTTCTTCTGTTTAAATCTGTTTAAAAATGCTCCAAAGGAGATAACCATGACTGTACGAGTTGGTATCAACGGCTTCGGCCGTATCGGCCGCATGGCGTTCCGCGCCATCGCGCAGGAAGCGGAATTCGACAATCTGGAAGTGGTCGCCATAAACGACCTGCTGGACCCTGATTACCTGGCTTACATGCTGAAGTACGACTCTGTTCACGGTCGCTTCAAGGGTGATGTCTCCGTTGAAGGCGGCAACCTGGTGGTCAACGGCAAGACCATTCGCATCACCGCTGAAACCGATCCGGCCAACCTGAAGTGGGATGAAGTGGGCGTTGATCTGGTGCTGGAGTGTACCGGTTTCTTCCTGACCGAGGAAAGCTGCCAGAAGCATATCCAGGCGGGTGCTAAAAAGGTGGTTCAGTCTGCCCCGTCCAAGGACCACACCCCCATGTTCGTGTATGGCGTAAACCACAGCGACTATGCCGGTCAGGCGATCGTTTCCGCTGCGTCCTGTACCACCAACGGCCTGGCGCCTGTGGTCAAGGTGCTGAACGACAACTTCGGCGTGAAGCGCGGTCTGATGTCCACCGTTCATGCTGCCACAGCCACCCAGAAAACCGTTGACGGTCCGTCCAAGAAGGACTGGCGCGGTGGCCGCGGTATTCTGGAAAACATCATTCCGTCTTCCACCGGTGCTGCAAAGGCCGTTGGCAAGGTGCTGCCCGCACTGAACGGCAAGCTGACCGGCATGGCGTTCCGCGTGCCCACTTCTGACGTGTCCGTGGTAGACCTGACCGTTGAGCTGGAAAAGGAAACCAGCTACGACGATATCTGTGCTGCCATGAAGGCCGCCTCTGAAGGCGAGTTGAAGGGTGTTCTGGGCTATACAGACGAAGCCGTGGTCTCTACCGACTTCCGTGGCGTGGCGCAGCCTTCCATCTTTGACGCCAAGGCGGGTATCCAGCTGGATCCCACCTTCGTCAAGGTGATCGCGTGGTACGACAACGAGTACGGCTACACCTGCAACATGCTGCGTGTCGCCCGTCACGTTGCCGCCTGATCATGCCTGCATGAGGGGTGCTTTGGTACCCCATTCACTGAACCCCATCGCAGTCGCGGTGGGGTTTGGTGAATGAATTCAGACCAACCTTAAAGGAGCCGCATCATGGCAATCATCAAAATGGAAGATCTGGCCAAAGAAGGCAAGCTGGCCGGCAAGCGCGTGCTGATCCGCGAAGACCTGAACGTACCCGTCAAGGACGGCAAGGTCACCTCTGACAAGCGTATCGTGGCATCCCTGCCCACTATCAAGATGGCAATGGACGCCGGTGCGAAAGTGATGCTGATGTCCCACCTCGGCCGTCCCACTGAAGGTGAATACGACGAGCAGTATTCTCTGGCGCCCGTCGCTGCAGACCTGTCCGAAAAGCTGGGTCGCGAAGTGCCGCTGATCAAGGATTACCTGGACGGTAACGTTGAAGTGGGTGAAGGCGAAGTGGTGCTGCTGGAAAACGTCCGCTTCAATGTGGGCGAGAAAAAGAACGATGAAGCGCTGGCGAAGAAATACGCCGCCCTGTGCGACGTATTTGTCATGGATGCATTTGGTACTGCCCACCGTGCACAGGCGTCCACCTATGGTGTCGGCGTTTACGCACCGATCGCGGCAGCCGGTCCGTTGCTGGCAGCCGAGCTGGAAGCGCTGGGCAAGGCGCTGGAAAACCCGGATCGCCCCATGGTGGCCATCGTGGGTGGTTCCAAGGTGTCTACCAAGCTGACCGTGCTGGAATCCCTGGCAGAAAAGGTGGATCAGCTGGTTGTGGGTGGCGGCATCGCCAACACCTTTATCGCCGCTGCGGGCTACAACGTGGGCAAGTCCCTGTATGAGCCCGATCTGATTCCCACCGCGAAGCGCCTGATGGAAACCATGGAAGCCCGTGGTGCAGGCGTGCCCATCGCCAAGGACGTGGTCGTCGCCAAGGCGTTCGCTGAAGACGCCGAAGCTACGCTGAAGAAGGTGGATGAAGTGGCTGACGACGACATGATCTTCGATATTGGTCCCGAGTCCGCTAAGGAGCTGGCCGACATTATCATGCAGGCGGGCACAGTGGTGTGGAACGGTCCCGTGGGCGTGTTCGAGTTCGATCAGTTCGGGAAGGGAACCGAAACCATCGCCAAGGCGATTGCTGCCTCCAAGGCCTTCTCCATCGCAGGGGGTGGTGACACGCTGGCCGCCATCGACAAGTATGGCGTGGAAGACGGCGTGTCCTACATTTCTACTGGTGGTGGTGCATTCCTGGAGTTCCTGGAGGGCAAGAAACTGCCCGCCGTTGAAATGCTGGAGAAGAAAGCCGCAGAACTGGGCCTTTAATCTCTGATAGAACACGTCTGCCACATGTGCAGGCGTGTTCATCGTTCTGTCATGCAACGCATGGCAGAATGCTTCCAAAATAGCCCTTTTGAAAGCATTCTGACAAATATCATTGAAAAAGGATAAGCAATCCTATGAGCACCCGTCCCGTTTTGCGTCGCACCAAAATTGTTGCCACGCTCGGCCCAGCAACGGACAAGCCCGGTGAATTGGAGCGGCTGATCAAGGCTGGCGTCGATGTGGTTCGCATCAACATGTCTCACGGCGAGGCGCAGGATCACATTGATCGTGCAGCCAAGGTGCGTGAAATTGCCAACAAGGTGGATCGCCAGGTGGGGATCCTGGTGGATCTGCAGGGCCCCAAGATTCGCATCGCCCGGTTCCGCGAGGGTGTGGTGGAGCTGATGGAAGGCGCAAAGTTTGCGCTGGACAGCGAATGGGATCCCAATGAAGGCGATGAGCATATCGTCGGGCTGACCTACAAGGAGCTGCCCAACGATGTGGAGCCAGGCGACGAATTGCTGCTGGACGACGGTCGCCTGGTGCTGCGCGTTGATTCCGTTGAAGGCACCCGCGTCAACACCACCGTGATCGTGGGTGGCCAGTTGTCCAACAACAAGGGCATCAACCTGCGCGGCGGCGGTCTGTCGGCTTCGGCCATTACCGAAAAGGACAAGGAGGACATCAAAACGGCCGCGGTGATCGGTGCCGATTATCTGGCGCTCTCCTTCCCTCGCAGCGCCGAAGACGTGGAAGAGTGTCGCCGCCTGGCGCTGGAAGCCGGCCTGAATGCAGGCATTGTCTCCAAGATCGAGCGCGCCGAAGCCGTCGCCGATGACTATACACTGGACAGCATTATTCTGGCGTCCGATGCGGTCATGATTGCCCGCGGCGACCTGGGCGTGGAAATCGGCGACGCGCAGCTGCCCGCCATTCAGAAGAAAATCATTAAGCGTGCCCGGCAGCTCAATCGCGTGAGCATTACCGCGACGCAGATGATGGAGTCCATGATCAACAACCCCATCCCGACCCGCGCCGAAGTGTTCGACGTGGCCAACGCGGTCATGGACGGCACTGATGCGGTGATGCTGTCCGGAGAAACCGCAACCGGCAAGTTCCCGGCGCTGGTGGTGGAGTCCATGGGACGCATCTGCAAGGAGGCGGAAAAGGCGCGCATCACGCGCGAATCCACGCACCGTATCGATGAAAGCTTCGCGGCTATCGACGAAACCATCGCCATGGCCACCATGTACGCCGCCAATCACTTTCCGGGCGTGCGCGCCATCGCAGCACTGACTGAGTCCGGTAATACGGCACTCCTGATGAGCCGCATCAGCTCCGGCATCCCAATTTATGCGATGACGCCGCATCTGGAAACACGCCGCAAGGTCACGCTGTATCGCGGCGTGTACCCCTCCACCTTCGAATACGGTGACGAGGACGATGCAGCATTGCAGAATCGCGTTCTGGAGACGCTGAAAGGCTATGGTGTGGTGGCGTCCGGCGATCTGGTCATCATGACCCGTGGCGCTGCGCGAGGTGTACTGGGCGGTACCAACAGAATGGAAATCGTCAAAGTCCCCTGATAAGATAGCTCGATAGACTTTTTTGCATTTTGAAAACCATTAAGGAGTCCGACCTATGGCAATGATTACATTGCGTGAGCTGATGGATTACGCGGCAGAGCATGGCTTTGGCATGCCGGCGTTCAACGTGAACAACATGGAGCAGGTCAAGGCCATCATGGAAGCGGCCAAGGAAACCAACTCGCCGGTTATCCTGCAGGGTTCTGCCGGTGCGCGCAAGTACGCAGGCGAGCCTTTCCTGCGTCACCTGGTAGCGGCAGCCGTTGAAATGTATCCTGATATTCCGATCGTCATGCACCAGGACCACGGTTCTGATCCGGGCGTATGTCTGCGTGCGATCCAGTCCGGCTTCACTTCTGTAATGATGGACGGCTCTCTGATGCCTGACATGAAGACCCCATCCACCTACGAATACAACGTGGAAGTAACCCGCAAGGTGGTTGAAATGGCGCACTCTGGCGGTGTATCCGTGGAAGGTGAGCTGGGCTGCTTGGGTTCACTGGAAACCGGCAAGATGGGTGAAGAAGACGGTCACGGCGCGGACGGCGTATTGGATCACTCTCAGCTGCTGACTGACCCCGACGAGGCAGCAGATTTCGTTAAGCAGACCAACGTTGACGCCCTGGCGGTTGCTGTAGGTACCTCTCACGGTGCTTACAAGTTCACCAAGAAACCGTCTGGTGACGTGCTGCGTATCGACCGCATCAAGGAAATCCACGAGCGCATCCCCACCACGCACCTGGTCATGCACGGTTCTTCTTCCGTACCGGAAGAGTGGCTGGAAATCATCAACAACTACGGTGGTGACATGGGTCAGACCTACGGTGTGCCAGTTGAAGCCATCGTGGAAGGCATCAAGTATGGCGTGCGCAAGGTGAACATTGATACAGATCTGCGCATGGCCTCTACGGGTGCAATCCGCAAGCATCTGGCGGAAAACCCATCCAACTTCGATCCGCGTAAATTCCTGAAGGCGGCACAGGACGCCATGAAGGAAATCTGTAAGGCACGCTTCGAAGCCTTCGGTTCTGCCGGCCATGCCGACAAGATCAAGCCGCTGGGTCTGGAAGTCATGTACCAGCGCTACGAGTCTGGTGAACTGGATCAGAAAGTTAACTGATACGGTTTCAGACCTTATGACAACGCCCGGCTTAGACCGGGCGTTTTTCGTTTAACCAGGATGGTTCAAGTCTTATGAAACAAATTCCCTTGAGCATGACGCCAGAAGAGCGCAAGGCCACCTTTGCCATTGCGGGCGTATTTGCCACGCGCATGCTGGGTCTGTTCATGATTTTTCCGGTGTTCGCCATTTTCGCCCACCAGGCCTTTGCGGAAGCCACCGGCACGCAGATCGGGCTGGCCATGGGAATCTACGGCCTGACGCAGGCCCTGCTGCAGATTCCGTTCGGACTGGCCTCTGACAAGTGGGGGCGCAAGCCACTGATTATCGGCGGCATGCTGGTATTTGCCATCGGCTCGGTGATCTGTGCCGTGGCGCCGGATATGGAAACCATGATTTTTGGGCGTGCCGTGCAGGGCATGGGTGCCGTAGCCGCAGTATTGACTGCTTTGGTCGCAGACCTGGTGCGCGAGCCGCTGCGCCTGCGCGCCATGTCCATCGTCGGCATGACCATTGGCCTGTCGTTTACTCTGTCCTTGATTCTGGGTCCGATTCTGTCCCAGTTCTGGGGTGTGCGCGGCATCTTCTGGGCCATCGCGGCATTGGCTGTGATCGGCATGCTGCTGGTGATTTTTGTGGTGCCCACGCCAAAAACACACAAGTTCCAGCGCGAGGCCGAAGTGGATCCACGCATGATCGGCGAGGTGCTCAGGCATCCTCAGTTGTTGCGTCTGGATTTCGGTGTCTTCAGCCTGCATGCGATGCTCACAGCGATGTTCGTGGTGGTGCCGCTGTTGATCGCGCACAAGGCCGGTCTGGATACACAACACCACTGGAAGCTCTATCTCCCTGTGATGTTGCTTTCCTTCCTGCTCATGGTGCCCTTCATTATTCAGGCGGAAAGCAAGGGGCGCATGAAGCAGATTTTCATCGGCGCCATTGCAACCCTGGGGCTGGTAAACATTGCCTTCAACCTGGTGGCGCCCGGTTACTGGAGCCTGTTTATCCTGTTGATGGTGTTCTTTACTGCTTTCAATTTGCTGGAAGCTTCGCTGCCATCGCTGGTGGTCAAGCTGGCCCCGCCGGATAAAAAAGGCACCGCCTCAGGCGTCTATTCCACCAGTCAGTTCCTCGGTGCTGCACTCGGTGGTGCTTTGGGCGGTTGGCTCTATCAGTATTACGGCATGGAAGCGGTCTTCTGGGGCGTGGCGTTGCTGAGTTTGCTGTGGCTGGGTGTGGCCATTACAATGGAGAAACCACAACCTTTGAGTATCGCGTCCATCCCCATTCCCTTTGCGGTGACCGAAACCAACAAGACGCTGGTGGAACTGCTGATCAGTGAGCAGCCGGGTGTAGCGGCCGCTGTCGTGGTTCCGGAGGAAAACACCGCTTACGTGAAGATCGACCGCAAGGTCACCAACGAGGTGATTCTGGGCGAGGTGCTCGAAGACTCAAATGAAGACAAGGATGTAAAAGATGGCGAGAGGCGTTAACAAGGTTATTCTAGTGGGCACCTTGGGGCGTGACCCCGAAGTGCGTTATGCGGCCAATGGCAATGCCATTGCCAACCTGAGCGTGGCCACCAGCGAACAGTGGAGCGACCGTCAGACCGGGCAGCGCCAGGAGCGCACCGAGTGGCATCGCGTGGTACTTTTCGGCAAGCTGGCGGAAATTGCGGCGCAGTATTTGCGCAAGGGCCAGCAGGTCTATCTGGAAGGCAAGCTGCAGACGCGAAAGTGGACCGACCAGAATGGCATGGATCGCTATACCACCGAAGTGGTCGTGGATCAGCGTGGCACCATGCAAATGCTGGGTGGCGGTGGTGGCCGTGGCCAAGGCGGCGATGTGCCCTTTGATGACGGCGCGGCCTATGGTGACGCACCGGCAGGCGGTATAGGCGGTGAAGGCATGCCTGCTCAGCCATCGCAGGGCGCGGCGCCCGCTCAGCAGCCTGCTGGCCAGCCCAGGCCTGCGGCACAGCAGCAGACGCAACCCGCCAACTTCGCACCGCCGCCACCGACACCGGCCGGCATGGATTTTGATGACGATGATGTACCCTTCTGAAGTGCACCTGAGGTAAAAAAACCGGAGCAGCGCTCCGGTTTTTTTGTTGAAGGGTTATCGTTAAGATCAGCTACCGTATTTCTGCTCGGCCAGGCCGCAGGTCTGAAAACCAAATATGGCATACAGCGGGCACCAGCGGAACAGTCCGGTCAGCAGTGGAATGAGTCCGATCCAGCCCCAGACGCCAATGGCTCCGGCAGCAGCCAGGCCGACCAGAATAATGCCCACAAGAATGCGCAGCCAGCGATCCAGTCCGCATACGTTCATGTCTATTCTCCTCTTGATGAATTGCATGATTGAATTTAGCGAGAAACGGTGGATTTTGTCAAACAGATTAGCAACCGCTTAACCCCGGCGTGCCATAATAAAAGAATGTGTGCGGCACCCAAGACAGGCAACAAGTTGCCAGGCGATGCTTATACGGCTCATCTGCGTGCCCGCTTCTGGCTGGTAAACCCGGAAACGGGCGAATATGTGGGCAAGGGGCGCGTGGCCCTGCTGGAAGCGATTGCCCGCACCGGTTCCATTCGCCAGGCAGCGAAGGAGATGGGCATGTCCTACAAGCGGGCATGGACGTTGGTTCAGGCCTTGAATGCACTGGGACCTAAACCCATGGTGGAAAAGGAGGCGGGCGGGCGCGCCGGTGGTGGTGCGCGGCTGACCCCTTTTGGCGAGCGTACGCTGGCCGTGTATCATGGCCTGCAGCAGGATCTGGCCCGGCAGGCGCAGGAACTCGAGGCGCGCTGGCTGGCGCACTGGCTCAATGAGGAATGAAGACATGACTGAGAACGGCAAACTGGAAATCGGCATTGTGGGCGGCACCGGCTATACCGGTGTGGAGCTGTTGCGTATTCTGGCGCAGCATCCGAAGGCGTTCGTAAAGGTGATCACCTCCCGTTCCGAGACGGGGCTGTACGTGTGGGAGCTGTTTGCCAACCTGCGCGAGGCCTATCCCGACCTGCAGTACAGCGAGCCGGATGTTGAGAAGCTCAAGCGTTGCGACGTGGTCTTTTTCGCCACGCCCCATGGCGTGGCCATGAAGCTGGCGCCCGAGCTGGTGGAAAACGGCGTGAAGATCATCGATCTGGCGGCTGACTTCCGCATCAATGACCTGCGCGTGTGGGAAAACTTCTACGGCATGCCCCATGCAGCACCGGAATTGATGGAGGAGGTGGTGTATGGCCTGCCCGAGCTAAACCGCGAGCGTATCCGCACGGCGCGCATCATCGCCAACCCGGGCTGCTATCCCACTGCGGTGCAGCTGGGCTTCTGGCCATTGCTCAAGCACAGGCTGGTGGATGTGGATCATCTGGTGGCGGATGCGAAGTCCGGCGTCAGCGGTGCCGGGCGCGGTGCCAAGGTGGGCTCGCTGGCAGCGGAAACCTCCGAAAGCTTCAAGGCCTATGGCATTCACGGTCACCGCCATCTGCCGGAAATCGAACAGCAGCTCAACCACATGGCGCAGACTCATGTTAACCTCACCTTTGTGCCGCATCTGGTACCCATGATCCGTGGCATCGAGGCCACGCTGTATGGCAAGCTGACCCGCAGCATTTCCGAGGACGAACTGCAGCATATTTTTGAGGAAACCTACGCCGAAGAGCCGTTTGTGGATGTGATGCCGCGCGGCAGCCTGCCGGATACGCGCATGGTCAAGGGTTCCAACATGTGCCGCATGGCCGTGTACCGCCCGCAGGGGCGCGATACGGTGGTGGTCACCTGCGTGATCGACAATCTGGTCAAGGGTGCATCCGGACAGGCGGTGCAGAACATGAATCTGATGTTCGATCTGGATGAAACCCTGGGTCTGGAGGCGCCGGCGCTGCTGCCCTGATAGGCGGGCATGTTAGAATAGCGCCCTTATTTCGATTATCCCGAACAGGAAGGAGCAGGCCATGAGCGAACTGCCCAAGGATACGGTCATCTTTACCGATGCTGCGGCCAACAAGGTGAAAAGCCTTATCGAGGACGAGGGCAATCCCAACCTCAAGTTGCGCGTGTATATCACCGGCGGCGGCTGCTCGGGCTTCCAGTATGGTTTTACCTTTGACGAAAACCAGGCGGAAGACGACACCGTGGTAGAGAAGAACGGCGTCACCCTCCTGATCGACCCCATGAGCTTCCAGTATCTGGTCGGTGCCAAGATCGACTATCTGGAAGATCTGCAGGGCGCCCGTTTCGTGATCGAAAACCCCAACGCTACCACCACGTGCGGCTGCGGCAGTTCCTTCAGCGTCTGAGAGCGATCCATGAGTTGTAAAGAATATATTCCCGGTCTGGCGGGGGTGCCCGCCACCAAGTCGGCCATCTCCTGCATCGACGGTGAAAAGGGCATCCTCACCTATCGCGGCTACGATATTGCCGATCTGGCAGAAAACTCCACCTTCGAGGAAACCACGCTGCTGCTGCTCTACGGCGAGCTGCCCAACAGAGCGGAGTTGGAGGCCTTCGATCAGCAGATGCGTGAAAACCGCCGCGTCAAGTACAACCTGCGCGAGCTGATGAAAAACCTGCCGCACACCACCCACCCCATGCACATGCTGCAGACGGCGGTGGCGTCGCTGGCCAGCTTCTACCCCAGCACCGAATACCTGGAAGGGGGCGAGGAGAGCCGCGACTATATCAACGAGGTGACCATCAAGATCATCGCGCACATGGCCACGCTGGTGGCCATGTGGGAGCACCTGCGCCACGGCTATGATCCCATCGAGCCGCGCAAGGACCTCACCTACGCGGAAAACTTCCTCTACATGCTCAACGGCGAAGAGCCCGACCCGGAATGGGCGCGGCTTCTGGATGCCTGTTTGGTGCTGCACGCCGAGCACACCATTAACGCCTCCACCTTTACCACGCTGGTGGTGGGCTCCACGCTGGCCAACCCCTGTTCGGTCATGTCCGCTGCCATTGGCGCGCTGTCCGGTCCGCTGCACGGCGGCGCAAACCAAAAAGTGATCGAAATGCTCGACGAGATCGGCGACGTGAAAAACGTGCGCCCCTATATCGAAAAGCGCCTCAAGAACAAGCAGGTCATCTGGGGCATGGGGCATCGCGAATACAAGACCAAGGATCCTCGCGCCACCATTCTGCAGAAGCTGGCTGAGGAGGTGCTGCGCGACAAGGCAGGGCTGTCCAAGACCTTCGAGATTGCCCGCGAAGTAGGGCGGGTGTGCGAAGAGTATCTGGGGCCCAAGGGCGTCTATCCCAATGTGGACTTCTACTCCGGCATTCTCTACCGGGAGATGGGCTTCGATCCGCTGATGTTCACGTCTATCTTTGCGGTGGCGCGCACAGCCGGCTGGATGGCCCACTGGCGCGAACAGCTGCAGAACAACAAGATCTTCCGTCCTACGCAGATCTATACCGGCCCCGGCCCGCGCTGCTATATCCCGCTGGAACAGCGCGGCTGAGGTGTGGCCGCCCGCACCCCGGCACCCCCTTGGCGGCGCCCGCAGCCTATCGGCTTGCGCCCTCACGACACCGCATGAATCAACGCCCGGAGCGCCATGAACCTCTAAACGCTGATCAGTGAGTGCGGGTATCTCGCCATTATCGAGGGCACCTTTTTCGAGGGCGAGACCATTCTGGTTCTTGGAGCGGTGGCCGCCCGCCTCGGCTATCTCGAGCTGCAGTGGGTTATCGTCAGCGCTTTTGTCGGTTCATTGACGGGCCGATCAGCTCTGGTTTTTTCTGGGCCGCTATCGCACTCAGGCGCTGCTCAAGCGCTTTCCCCGCTGGCGCAGTTCGATCAGGTCGCCAAAGCGCTTCAGCCACCGCTCTTCTGGCAGACCACAGATTCTCAGCCAGGAGTTGCTCGCCGACTTGAGGCGCTCGGCGATTTCATCCAGGTCGGCGTCATCGATCTCCAGAAAACCATTTCGCGCATAGTCGATCAGATGAATTTCCGGCGATGGGCTGCTGTCGGCATTCTCGACCATGGGGGCAGTGCTCCGATTTGCGTGAAGGCATACAGGTTAACCCTCTTTTGTCTCTGTTTCACTTCGTCGCTCCCGGTGATTCGGCATGAGGGCGCAGTGGGTCCGCTCAGAGCTGCAGTTGCGGCGGCAGTTTTTGCGGTGCGTGAATGCGCACGCGCTTGTGGCGGTTCAATTCGCCCGCTTCCAGCGTGATGGCGCTTTTGGCTACCTTGAACTGCTTGCTGAGAAACTTGAGCAGATGGGCGTTGGCCTTGCCATCCACCGGCGGGGCGGTGATGGCGATTTTCAGCTCATCGCCCTGCCAGCCGACAATCTTGTCGCAGCTGGCCTTGGGCTGCAACAGAATGGATAGAATCAGATCCTCGCCGTCCCAGCGCATGGCTCACATGCCCATGGGTGGCACGAAGCCCTGTGCAAAGCCAGCCAAGGGGCCGACCAGCAGAATCTGCGCCAGCTTGATGGCCACAATGGCGACGATTGGCGACAGGTCCAGCCCGCCCAAGGGCGGGATCAGACGCTGGAAGGGGCGCAGGATCGGCTCGGCCATTTGCTGAAAAATGGCCAGGTTGGGGTTGTAGCCGGGCTGAATCCAGCTGAGAATCACCGCAATGATCACCAGCCAAAAGAGCGTATCCAGCAGGACATTCAGCGTTTCTGCCAGTGCGATAAAGACAACGCCCACGCCAAAACTGCGGCCGGTGACAGTGCCGATGAGCAGCACATAGACCATTTCGATCAGGAATGCGGCGGCCAGCGCGGCCAGATCCCAGCGGCCTCGGATAGGAATAATGCGTCCCAGCGGTGCACATGCCCAGTTGGTGAGGCGTGCGACCACGTGCACCAGCGGCAGGCGCCAGTCCACAAAGGTGGCGCGCATGAGAAAGCGCACGATAAACAGAAAGACCACCAGGCCGAAAACGACCTGCAGCAGAAATACCAGTGCCTGTGTGCCTGCGCCCATCAGTTTGTCTCCTTTGTATCGCGGCCAAGTTGTTCGGCCAGTTCACCAGCGCGCTGATAGGCGGCCTGTGCCGCCTGATCGATGATTTCGCTGCAGCCTTCGCGGCCAAATACCTTCAGTGCGGCTTCGGTGGTGCCGCCCGGTGAAGTGACTTTCTGCCGCAGCGTGGCAAATGGCTCTTCGCTTTCCATGGCCATGCGTGCCGCGCCCAGTGCGGTTTGCAGGGTCAGCAGGCGAGCATCCTCTGCCTCGAGGCCGAGCCGTTCGCCGGCTTCGCTGAGCGCCTCCATGAACAGGAAAAAGTAAGCCGGCCCGCTGCCGGATACTGCAGTGACGGCATCCAGCAGGGTTTCCTTGTTGACCCATACGGTGATGCCGACGGCGCGAAGAATATTTTCCGCCAGCTCCTTCTGTTCCGGTGTCACCGCTGCATTGGCGTACAAACCGCTGGCACCACTGCCCACCAGCGCAGGTGTATTGGGCATGGCGCGCACGATGGCCATGCTGCCGCCCAGCCAGCGGTCGATGTCGTCCGAGCGGATGCCGGCAGCAATGGAAACGATCAGCGGCTTGTGCTGCTGCACGGTGTCCGCCAGCTCGCGGCACACGGCCTGCAGCTGCTGCGGCTTGACCGCCAGCACCACCACATCGGCCTTGCCGGCGGCCTCGTGGTTGTCTGCCAGAGCGCTGATGCCCAGTGTGCTGGTGAGCTGCTGGCGGGCGTCCTCGTTGGGATCCGTCGCCAGCAGGCGCTGGCGGTCATAACTGCTGTTGATCAGTCCGCCGATCAGGCTGCGTGCCATGTTGCCGGCGCCGATAAAAGCGATGGTTGCGTCCATGCTTGTCCATCCATTGAAAGGTTATCCTCATTTTAGTGGCTGCAAGAGGCTTCTCAAGGTTTTCTTGCTGCTGCCGATAGCCTTCAGGCAGCAGGGAGAACGGGCCATGAACAACATTGCATCTGCCTCATCACTCCTCGGCGCTCTGGCCGAGCCGAACCGCGATAACCCACTGCTTGCCGGAGCTCGTCAGAAACCGGCACCACATCATGCAGAGCATGGTCACCCATCCCGCCGCCCCATCACGGCTGCGGCCATTGGTGCCCAGTCAATGTGGCAGGTGCGCATGAGCAATACCCTCACCTTCGAGCTGACTACGCAGGAAGGGGACCGTGTGCAGGTGAGCGTGCGCCAGAAGCTGGGGGCCATGCAGCAGACAACCCTGGTGGCCGCAGGTGCGACAGATGGACAGAACACCGCACTGGTGGGCAGCCTTTCTCAGCTGCAGGCCGGGCAGTTTGAAGCGGGCATCGGTATCCATGTACAGGGCGATCTCAACGAAGACGAGCTTGCGGCGCTGCAGGCGGTGATGAAGCAGGTGGGCGAGCTGGCGCAGGACTTTTTCAATGGCGACATGCAGGGTGCACTGGATGAGCTGAGCCAGATGCACTTCGATAAAAGCCAGCTGGCCTATTTTGATCTGAACATGCGCCAACGCGTACAGGTGCATCAGCGTCAGCAGGCGGCGGTGCAGGTATATCAGCAAGTGGTGCGCCCGGGGCATGGACCGCGACCCGCCCATCCGCTGGTGCAGCAATTGCGTGTGGAGCAGTGGCAGGCACAGATGACGCAGGCGGAGCAGTCGCTCAGCGCCCACTTCAGGTTTGCCGATACCTCTGTGGAAGGCATGATGGCTGCCTTGGGCAGTGAGGATGGTCAGGATGTGGATGCCTTGACCCAGGTTATCCAGCAGCTGCGTCAGCAGATGGCCGAACTGCTTGGCACCAGGCTGGATGCGCCGACTGCAAATGAGACTGAAACGGGCGAAGAAAACGAGCAGACAGGTGAGGCGGCAGCCGATCAGGCGTCAGCGGCGCAGGCTGCTGAGCAGGAATCCGTTGAATCCTCCGCTGCGCGGGCGGAGGCAAATACCCCGCGTCCGGAGACATCAACCGCCTGACGGTTGGGCCCGGCTTTCAAAAAGGAGATCACCCCGCCTTGTGCGGGGTTTCTTGTTTTTGCGCTCCGTAATCCCGCGGGCCGAACAGGTCGGTGCCGATGCGCACAATGGTGGCGCCTTCGAGAATGGCGGCTTCCAGATCGGCGCTCATGCCCATGGAAAGGGTGTCCAGCTGCAGGCCGCGCTGATTGAGCTGTTCCAGCAGCTCGCGCAGCATGCGAAAAGGGCTGCGCTGTTCCTCCAGTGTGGTGCTGCGCGCAGGAATGGTCATCAGGCCGCGCAACTGCAGGCTGTCCATTTTGGCAATGGCCTGGGCCAGTTCTTCTACCTGCTCGGGTGGCACACCCGCCTTGCTGGCCTCGCCACTGGTATTGACTTCAATCAGGACGGGTAATGGCCCCTTTTCGGGCGGGCGCTGTTCGTTGAGCCGCCGGGCGATCTTGAGGCGATCGATGCTGTGCACCCAGTCGAAATGTTGCGCGATCAGCTTGGTCTTGTTGGATTGAATGGGGCCAATCATGTGCCAGCACAGGTCGGGACGTTGCATCTGCTTGTCCACACCTTCCTGCACGTAGTTCTCGCCGAAGTGCTTCAGTCCCAGTTTCGCATAGGCATTGACCATTTCGATGGGTTTGGTCTTGCTGACCGCCAGCAGGGTAATGTCGGCCGGATTACGCCCGGCCTGTTCGCAGGCACGGGCAATGCGGCTCTGTACCGTTTCAAGACGTTGGCGTGCTTCGCTTTCAAATTGATCTGGATCAAGATTCATATAAACTCTAACTTATATAATTAATAGTTTATCGCTGATAAGAGAGGAGTCACTATCAATGGGTAAAAAGATTGTATCAAGCCAGAACGGCTACCCTTACGAAGAAAAGATGTCGCGCAATGAGTACGAGGCGCAGAAGCGCCTGCTGCAGATTGAGCTGCTCAAGCTGCAGAAGTGGATCAAGGAGTCCGGCGAGCGGCTGATGATCCTGTTTGAAGGGCGCGATGCAGCCGGCAAGGGGGGCACCATCAAGCGCTTCATGGAACACCTGAATCCCCGTGGCGCACGCGTGGTGGCGCTGGACAAGCCCTCCGAAATCGAAAAGGGGCAGTGGTATTTTCAGCGCTATATCAGCCATTTCCCCACCTCGGGCGAGATGGTGTTCTTCGACCGTTCCTGGTACAACCGTGCCGGCGTGGAGCGGGTGATGGGCTTCTGTACCCCCAGCGAGTACAACCAGTTTTTGCATCAGGCGCCCGAGCTGGAGAAGATGATCGTGGAGGAAGGCATCCACTTCATGAAGTTCTGGTTCTCGGTGAGCCGCAAAGAGCAGTTGCGGCGCTTCAACGCGCGCAAGAAGGACCCACTCAAGCAGTGGAAACTGAGTCCCATGGACCTGGCCTCGCTGGACCGCTGGGACGACTACACCAATGCGAAGGAAGACATGTTCTTCTATACCAACACCAAGCATGCACCGTGGACGGTGATCAAGTCGGACGACAAGAAACGCGCCCGTCTGGCGGCCATGCGCTATGTACTGAGCCATTTCGATTATGATGGCAAGGATCAGGAGGTGGTCGGGCAGCCCGATCCGCTGATTCTGGCCAGTGGCGACGATATTTTCAAGGAGGACTGAGTAATGAGAACACAAATCCGCAAGCGAGCTGAAGGGGTGGTGCAGCGTTTTGAAGAAATGCTGCCTGATGAGGTGGCGCAAACCATCGACCGTGAGCACTTTGATGAACTGTTGCTGCTGGTGGAGGCGGCCATTGGGGATGTCTATGCCACCACCATGCACGATGTGGCCAAGCGTCTCGAAACGCTGGCGCATGAGTTCCGTCAGGAAGAGCGTATTCTCAGCGAAGAGCTCTGATGCCTGGGGTACCGTTGCGCAGCCTGTGCGCCAGCGGCGTGGGATGCGGCGGTGCTTTTGGGAATGTGGCCTGACACACGCGAGGCGAGTGCCATCATCTTCTCGCTCTATTGTGACGGGCGGGCAACAGCTTTTGCGAATGGAAAGCTTAGCCCGTTCGCATAAGACAATGGCTTCTCTTTTTGCCTCCGTGGGCGTAACATGAAACTGTCAAACGTGGCAAAAGGAGGGTGTCATGGAGTTGAGAAGTCCAGCGCTGGGTGAATGGTTCCCGCTGCGCTATGTGTATCGCGGCTACGGCTGTACGGGGGATAACCTGTCGCCACCGCTGGAGTGGCGTGGCGAGCCGCCCGGTACGCAGAGCTTTGCCATCACCATGCACGATCCGGATGCGCCTCACCCCGGTGGCTGGTGGCACTGGATCGTATTCGATATTCCGTCCACCTTGCACAGTCTCCCGGAAGGGGCGGGGCCCTGGCTGCGGGAACTGGGTGCGGTGGAAAGCGTGACCACCTTTGGCGAGCCCGGCTATGGCGGCCCCTGTCCGCCCGTGGGGCATGGGCCGCACCGTTACTACATTACCGTGTGGGCACTGCCGGTGGCCAAGGCGCCGCTCACGGTGGATACACCGCCCGAGCAGGCCGCACGCTGGATCGAGGGGCATGCGCTGGATTCCGCCACCATCATGGCGCGCTTTGAGCGCAGCTAAGACGGGGGTCCCCGACTTTTTCAAAGCCACTTTTTCCGGAGATGCTTTCATGCCCCGTTATATTGCCCTTTTAAGCGCGTTTTTGCTGCTTTTGAGCCCAGTAAGTCAGGCGACGGACTGTGCCGGCACGCAGATCAGCTTCAGTGTGGCGCGCAGCCAGTCGGTTGAGGTGGATCGTCTGCACGCCAAGCTGTATGTGGAAGTGCAGGCAGGCAATGTGGCGACTATCAACCGCCAGCTCAACCGCATTTCCCAACAGGTTAAGGCGGCGGCAGAGCCTTATGCGCCGGAGGTAGAGGTGCAGACACGCACCTTTAGCAGCTGGCCGGTCTATGACAGCAAGCGCAAGGTGATCATTGCCTGGCGCGGGCGCTATGGGGTTCTGCTCAAGGGGCCGGTGGCGGATCAGACCACCCGCGCGCTGGCGGCGCTGCAGCGTTACCTGACCCTGTCGGGGATTACGCCAGTGGTGTCCGAGCTACGGCGTCGTGCTGCAAGGGAAGCGCTCGAGCTGGCCGTACTCAAGGAGGCCCGCAAGCGGGCCGAAGCTCATGGGCAGGCGCTGGGCCGCAGCGAAGTGGCGATTCAGACGGTTAATCTTTCCGGTGGTGAGGCGCCACGCCCCGTGTTTCGGGCCGCCATGGCCAAAATGATGGACGCAGCGCCTGCGCCCGCCATTCAGGCGGGCACGCAGGATGTGCGCGTTTCAGCGCATGTGCAGGCGTGCGTGATGCGGTAGAACGATCAGAAAGGGCGATTACGATTTGGACGTATCGTGCTTTGCGTGCGTTTTCATGGCTGCGAGCAAGCGCAGCTTGAGCAGTTCCAGCTGCGCCGGGTCGGCCAGCTTTTCCGACAGCTCGAGAAACTTCTCTTCCAGATAGGCCGCATCCATGGTGAGGATCTCTTCCAGCCCTTCGCCCACTTCTTCAAAGTAGTTGGCAACGGCGTTGAGGTCCTCTTTCAGGGCTGCCTTGACCTTTTCCAGCTCTTCCTTGCTCAGCTCGGCAAATTCGGCTTCCACTTCCGAGGCCTTGTCGATCACCTCGTGCATGGTCTCAAGGATTCTGTCTTCGGCTTCCTTTGCTGCTTCCTGCGCGCGCTTGAGCAGGGCAGCATAGGCGCGTTTCTGTTGTTCGTTGAGCATAGGGGTCTCCCGTTATAATTGTGCAATTGCGATTTTTTTATTATGGGGTTTAGCATGCAGGAATACCAGCCGCAGACGCTTGAAAAGGCGATTCAACAGGTTTGGAACGAAAACAGAACCTTCAAGGCCGTAGAAGATCCCGATCGGGAGAAGTTTTACTGCCTGTCCATGTTCCCCTATCCCTCCGGCAAGCTGCACATGGGGCACGTGCGCAACTACACCATCGGCGACGTGATCGCCCGCTTCCAGCGCATGCAGGGCAAGAATGTGATGCAGCCCATGGGCTGGGATGCCTTCGGCCTGCCGGCGGAAAATGCCGCCATTCAGAACAAGGTGGCGCCAGCGCAGTGGACACGCCAGAACATCGACTACATGAAGGGGCAGCTCAAGAGCCTTGGCTTTGCCTACGACTGGGATCGGGAGCTGGCCACCTGCGATCCGGACTACTACAAGTGGGAGCAGTGGCTGTTCACCAAGCTGTACGAGAAGGGGCTGGCCTACCGCAAGAAGTCGGTGGTGAACTGGGATCCGGTGGATCAGTGCGTGCTGGCCAACGAGCAGGTGATCGACGGCAAGGGTTGGCGCTCCGGTGCGCCGGTGCAGCGGCGTGAGCTGGAGCAGTGGTTTGTGAAGATCACCGACTACGCCGACCAGTTGCTGGACGACCTGGACAAGCTGGACGGCTGGCCGGAACAGGTCAAGACCATGCAGCGCAACTGGATCGGCCGCTCCGTGGGGCTGGAGATCGACTTCCCGCTGGCGGATGAGACCGACCGGCTTTCCGTCTATACCACGCGTCCCGATACCCTGATGGGCGTCACCTATGTGGCAGTGGCGCCGGATCACCCGCTGAGCAAGCGCGCCGCTGAGAACAACCCCGAGCTGGCGGCGTTTATTGAGAAGTGCGCCCATATCGCCACCTCTGAAGCAGTGGTGGAAACGCTGGAGAAGGAAGGCGTGGACACCGGCATCCGCGTCAGGCATCCCATTACCGGCGAGCAACTGCCGGTGTGGGCGGCCAACTTCGTGCTCATGGGCTACGGCACCGGCGCGGTGATGAGCGTGCCGGCGCACGACCAGCGCGACTGGGAGTTCGCCAAAAAGTATGGCCTGCCCATCAAGGTGGTGATCAAGCCGGTGGGCGGCGAGCTTCCGGATGTTTCCGAAGGCGCTTACACCGAAAAGGGGGAGCTGGTGAACTCCGGCGAATTCGACGGTATCAGATCCGAACAGGCGCTGGAGGTCTTTGCGAAAGTGCTGGGCGAAAAGGGTCTGGGCCGCAAGCAGGTCAATTACCGCCTGCGCGACTGGGGCGTGTCCCGTCAGCGCTACTGGGGCTGTCCGATCCCCATGATCTACTGTGACAGCTGTGGCGTGGTGCCGGTGCCGGAAGAGGATCTGCCGGTGCGCCTGCCCGAAGACGTGGTGCCCGACGGCGCCGGCTCGCCGCTGGCGAAAATGCCGGAATTTTATGAGACTACCTGCCCGAAATGCGGTGGCAAGGCGCGCCGCGAGACGGATACCTTCGACACCTTCTTCGAGTCCAGCTGGTACTACGCCCGCTACGCCTGCCCGGATCAGGACAAGGCCATGCTGGACGAGCGTGCCGACTACTGGCTGCCGGTGGATCAGTATATCGGCGGCATCGAACACGCCATTCTGCACCTGCTGTATGCCCGCTTCTTCCACAAGCTAATGCGCGACTTCGGTCTGGTGCACAGCGACGAGCCGTTTGCCAACCTGCTCACCCAGGGCATGGTGATTGCGGAAACCTGGTACCGCCAGAATCCGGATGGCTCCAAAACCTGGTACAACCCGGCGGATGTTGAAGTCCAGCGCGATGACAAGGGTCGCATCGTTGGCGGCGTGCTCAAAAGCGATGGCCAGCCGGTGGAATTCGGCGGCATCGAGAAGATGTCCAAGTCCAAGAACAATGGCGTGGACCCGCAGGCGATGGTGGACAAATACGGTGCTGATACCGTGCGCCTGTTCACCATGTTCGCCGCGCCGCCGACGCAGAGTCTGGAATGGTCGGATGCCGGCGTGGAAGGGGCGCACCGCTTCCTCAACCGGTTGTGGCGACTGGTGCAGCGTCATGCCGAGGAGGGCACGGCTGCGGCCGTGGACAAGGCTGCACTGACGTCCGAGCAGAAGGATCTGCGTCGCGCTGCGCACGAAATGCTCAAGCAGGCCACTCACGACATTCGCGACCGCCTCCACTTCAACACCGCCATCGCTGCGGTGATGAGTCTGGTGAATACGCTGAGCAGGTTCGAGCCGCAGAACGATCAGGATCGCGCCGTGCTGCAGGAGGCGCTGGAACTGGCGGTGCTGGTACTTTCGCCCATTACGCCCCATATTGCCCAAGCGCTGTGGGAAGCGCTTGGCCATGAGGGGCTGATCGTGGATCAGCCCTGGCCGCAAGTGGACGAGGAGGCGCTCAAGCAGGACGCCATCGAGCTGGTGGTGCAGGTCAACGGCAAATTGCGCGGGCGCATTCAGGTACCGGTGGATGCCGACAAGACGGCGATACTCGCCGCTGCCCGGGCGGAGCCCAATGTGCAGAAGTTCATCGAGGGCAAGGAGATCGTCAAGGAGATCGTGGTGCCCGGCCGTCTGGTCAACCTGGTGGTGAAGGGATGAAGCGGCGCGCCTTTCTCTCCCTGCTGGGCGCAGTCACAGTCAGTGGCTGCAGCGGCTGGCACCTGCGCGGCATGAATGAGACCCGTGCCCTGCCGTTCAAACGGCTGGCCGTGGATGAGACGATCGCCGAACCGGCGCTGGTGCAGCGGCTGCTGGATCAACTGACGCAGCTGGGGGTGGCCGTGGACAGCACCGTCGACTGGCGTCTGCGCCTCGGTGAAACCCGCTGGCATGTCAGCCGCACAGCCTACACCCTCACCGGCGACACCGCCGCGGAAGCCCTCTCGCTCAAGCAGCCGTTTGAAGTCTGGTACAACGGCACGCTGGTGCTGCGCGACGAGGCGGTGGTGTATCGCGATCACCGTATCGACACCAATGCGCTGGCGGCGGCCGAAACCGAACGGCGCGACCTGCAGGACGCCATGCGCCGCGAAGCGGTTAACCAGATTCTGCGCCAGCTGAGTTATCTCAAGCCATGAGGTGCGGGTGCCCGAGCCGATGCAGCATGAGGACACGCATGTATGATCCCTGCTGACGCCTACTTGCGCAATCCGTTGCCCTTGCCGCCAATTGTGCTGGTGCATGGGGATGAGCCCTGGCACCAGCAGCAGGTGCGCGATGCCCTGTGGCGGCAGGCGCAGGAAAGGAGGTTGAGCGAGCGCATCAGCATCGAGGTGGGCGCCGACAGCGACTGGGATGCCATTGCCCAGCAGACGCAGTCAGGCAGCCTGTTTTCCGCCGGTCAGTATTTTCAGCTGGACCTGCCCAAGGGCACGCCCGGAAAGGACGGCGCCGCGTTTTTCCGCCAGTGGGCGCAGCAGCCGCCTGCCGATGCCGTGCTGGCCATCTTCAGCGGACGGCTGGACGGCCGCCAGCTAAAGAGTGCCTGGGTGCAGGCGATCGAGCAGGCGGGGCTGGTGATTCAGGCACGTGAAGTGCCTCCCATGCAGCTGCCCAACTGGTGCATCCAGCAGGCGCAGGCCCACGGGCTGACGCTTACGCCGGATGCAGCCGCGTTGCTGGCAGAGCGGGTGGAGGGCAACCTGCTGGCGGCGGCGCAGGCGCTGGAAATTCTGGCGCTGCGCTACGGCGAGGGCGCCACCATCGACGTGCCAGAGGTACGTGACAATGTGGTGGACGAGGCGCACTATCAGCTGTTCGCCCTGGGCGATGCGCTGCTGTTCGGCGAAGTGGGTCAGGCGCTGCACACCTTGCAGCGCCTGCGCCAGACTGGTACCGACGCCACTTTGATCGTATGGCTGCTGGCGCGGGAAATACGTCTCTATTATCAGCTGGCGTTGGGGCGCAGCGCACAGGCATTGAAGATCTGGCGCACTCAGCAGGCGCGTTACCAGGCGGCGGCACAGCGCCTTGACCCGGCACGCTGGGCGGCGGCGCTGGCACAATTGGGAGAGATCGATCAGATGAATAAGGGCATTCGCAGCGGCGATCCGTGGATCGCGCTGGATGGTATCGTGAACACGATTTGCGGAGAAACACTATGAACGACGTCAAGCAGTACATGCAGCAATTGGGTGCACAGGCGCGCGAAGCGTCCCGGACGCTGCGCCGTGTCTCCACCGCGCAGAAGAATGCGGCGCTGCAAGCCATTGCGGACGAGATCGCCCGCAAGCGGGAAACCCTGCAGGCGGAAAACGCCCGGGATCTGGAAGCAGGCCGTGCCAACGGGCTGGATGTGGCATTGTTGGATCGTCTCGAGCTTTCCGACAAGGTCATCGACACCATGATCGACGGCCTGAAGCAGATTGCGCAGTTGCCTGACCTGGTGGGCGAGATCACCGACATGCGCATGCGTCCGTCCGGCATTCAGGTGGGCAAGATGCGTGTGCCGCTGGGCGTGGTGGGCATCATCTACGAATCGCGTCCCAATGTCACCGTGGATGCGGCGGCGCTGTGTCTGAAGTCGGGCAATGCCGCCATTCTGCGCGGTGGCAGCGAGGCCATTCACTCCAACCGTGCGCTGGCCGAGTGTATCCGCACCGGCGTTGAGCAGGCGGGTCTGCCGTCGGCCACCGTGCAGGTGGTGGAGACCACCGATCGCGCCGCGGTGGGTGAGCTGATCACCATGCCGGAATATGTGGATGTAATCATCCCCCGCGGCGGCAAGGGACTGATTGAGCGCATCAGCCGTGACGCGCGCGTACCGGTGATCAAGCATCTGGATGGCATCTGCCATGTGTATATCGACCGGGACGCGGACGTGGACAAGGCCATTAAGGTGGCCTTTAATGCCAAGACGCAGCGCTACGGTGTGTGCAACGCCATGGAAACCCTGCTGGTGGACGACGATATTGCCGCAACCGTGCTGCCGCCGCTGGCGAAGCTGTATGCGGAAAAGGGCGTGGAGCTGCGCGGCTGTGAGCGCACCCGTGCCATTATCGATGCCAAACCGGCCACGGAAGAGGACTGGGCCAGCGAATATCTGGGGCCGATTCTCTCCATCCGCGTGGTGGATGATGTGGATGCGGCCATGGATCATATCGCGCAGTACAGCTCCGGCCACACTGAATCCATCATTACGGAAAACTTCACCACCGCACGGCGCTTTTTGGCCGAGGTGGACTCCAGCTCGGTAATGGTGAATGCCTCCACCCGCTTTGCCGATGGGTTTGAATACGGGCTGGGCGCAGAAATCGGCATTTCCACTGATAAATTCCACGCCCGTGGTCCGGTTGGGCTGGAAGGGCTGACTTCGCAGAAGTGGATCGTGTTGGGCGACGGCACCATTCGCGAATAACAGTACCTTAGACTCATCCAAATACGAAACGCCCCAAATGGGGCGTTTTTTATTATCGGGCCTGTGCTGTGTGCTGGCGATTTGTGGGACGGGAAAGTTTTCGGGAGGGGAAAAATGGACAGCCGTATCGCTGCTGCCCCTTGCAGGAGAGGGGTCCCCGACTTTTTGAAAAGGCGTTTTTTGCGCACTCGCTGGTGCACGGGCCAAGAAGGGCAAAAGGGCCCTTGCGTGCACAGCAGGCAATAAAAACCCCGCGCGAGGCGGGGTTGGATGATCGATGATGTTCGGGGTCGAACTTAGAAGGCGCCAGTAGCACCCGCTTCCATCATCTTGGCGATGGTGTCACGTACCTTGATAGCTTCCTTTTTCAGCTCCGGAGGCAGTTTCTTGCCCATCTTCACCATCATATCCATGTTGAGGGTGTAGAGCCACAGTTCGTTCTTGCCGGTCTTTTCGTTCTTGCGCTCGACCACAACGATACGGCAGGGCAAGTAGGCCGCCATGTGGGGTGAGAAGCTGACCATGTGGCGAGCAGTAACCGGGTTACAGAAGGAATACACTTTCAGGTAGCCGGTTTCGATGCCGCGCGCCTTCAGTTCGTCAGACAGGGGTAGGGTGCCGACCGGCTTGATACCCATTTCGGTGGCCACGGACATCAGGGCGTCTTCGATGTCTTCGGGGGTGATGCCCTCTTCAACCTTGCGCTCCCAGGTTGTGGCGCAGGCGATTTCGCCGCCACACTCAACCCATTTGTCCCACAGCTGCATGGCGGTTTCGCCAGCGCCGTCTTCCAGGTTGCTGACCGCTTTCATGGTGCCGCAGGCAGACAGGGTGGCGATCGCGGCGGTCAGGAAACCGAGCTTGATCAGATTCATTACTTTCATAGGGTGCTCCTCGTTGTAATTTAGGCCCGTTGTCATGCGTAAAGCATAGGGTGGTAGCTTACGCCCCATCAGGGCTATTGCAAATTTGAAAAATTTGTCGTTTTCATAACTTTTACTTATAAAGGATTGCTTATACAGTTAAATTAGCAATTCTTAATAGGTGGAAAAATCCAATGCGCACAAGCGCTTACGTCCGTCTTCCTGTGCGATTTGTGCCACTTGCCAGGCTGCCCATTCACGTCGAGGGGGATAGTGGCGGCGGTAGTATTCGAAGTGTGCATGGGTTTCTTCAATGTTCGGCTGCCGCAGCTGGGCATCGTCCTGATAAAAGTCATACGCCTGCTGCACGGCCCAGTGCAGCAGGGCTTCTCCCTGACACGCGGCGGGTGCTCGCAGGGGGGGCGGGGCAGGCGGCAGGCAGCCATCCACGACATCAGCCTCCAGCACTGGCAGCCCCAGAAAGCGGCGCAGGGCATTGCTGGCCATGACACCGCCGCGCAGCTTGGCATCGAGGCTGTGGCCGGCGATATGAGGTGTGGCCAGTTGAGCGGCCGAAAGCAGCGCAGCATTGATCTGCGGCTCGTTTTCCCAGCAGTCCACCACCTTGTCGCCTGGATGCTCGAGCCAGGCGGTTTCGTCGATGATGCCGCCCCGAGCTGCATTGATAATCAGTGTCTGGGGCGGCACGCGTGCCAGCCGTTCGGCATTCAGTAGATGGTGCGTGGGATGTGTGCCGGTTGTGATTAGAGGGGTGTGCACCGTGAGCAGATCCACCTGCGGCAGTAGGGTTTCCAACGGTGTATGGGGAAAATCGGCTTCTCTTTCGGCGCGGGGCGGATCGTTGAGCAGACAGCGCAGGCCGAGCGCCTCGGCGCGCTTGAGCACTTCTCGCCCCACATGACCCACACCGATAATGCCCAGTGTCCTGCCTCGCAGGGTGGTGCCGTGGCGATGGGCCCAGTCCAGTAGCGCAAAGATCACATATTCCGCCACCGCGACACTGTTGCAGCCCTGGGCGGAAAAGAAGTGGATGCCTGCCTGCCTCAGCCAGGGCTGATCCACATGATCCAGCCCCACCACCGTGCTGCCCACAAAGCGCACGCGGCTGCCGGCCAGCAAGCTGGCATTGACCTGCGTGCGCGAACGCACGATCAGTGCGTCCGCCTCCTTCACCGCCTCGGCATCGATGGCCCGGCCGGGCAGCAGGGTGCATTCACCCAGATCGCCGAACAGGGTTTCGGCGTGGGGTACGGCGTCGTCAATTACAATGCGGCGCAAGGGTTTACTGGAGGACATGAGCATGCATCCCAAGGCTGAAGAGCGGTTTGTCGAAGGGCCTGCCGGGCCGTTGCAGACCCGTATTTTAGACAACGGCGGCGGGCGTTGGGCGCTGCTGTGCCATCCCCATCCGCTGTATGGCGGCAGCATGGACAACAAGGTGATCGTGACTACAGAGCGCGCGCTGCAGCAGAAAGGGTGGAGTACCTGCGTGTTCAATTTCCGCGGCGTGGGCGAGAGTGCCGGTGAATACAGCGGCGGGCAGGGTGAGCGACTGGACCTGCTGGCGGTGCACCGCCATCTGCAGGATCAGCACGGCATGGCTCACCTGCTGCTGGGCGGCTTTTCCTTTGGGGCCTATATCAGCCTGAGCGCCTGGCCGCAGATCGCGCCGCAGCAGCTGCTGTCGCTGGCGCCGCCGGTGGGCTTGTGGCCCTTCGATGCCATCCGCACCCCCGAGTGCCCGTGGGTGGTGATTCAGGGGGGGGCTGACGAGGTGGTGGCGCCCGGTGCCGTGTGGGACTGGCTGTCTTCACTGGAGCGGCGACCAACCCTGTACTGGCGCGACGGTGTGTCGCACTTCTTTCACCGGCAGCTGATCTGGCTGCGTGAGGTGATAAAGCTGGAATATTAGATTTCTCTAATATAAAATAATCAGCATTTTCTTATATGGCGATAAGTTTGAGTTATGAATCAGGGCGGTTTACCCTGAATCCATTTGCCAACTGTCGCACAACGCGAGGATAAGCCGATGAAACTTCGACCCCTGGTGGCCGCTGTGGCCCTGAGTCTGCCTTTGTGGGCCCAAGCCGAAGTGTTGAGCCTGAAAGCCTGTGTGCAGCAGGCGCTGCAAAACAATCCCGAGATCGCCGCGGCGGATGGTCAGATCCAGCAGGCGGCGGCTGCGCTGAAGGCTGCGAAGCGCTCGCGACTGCCGCAGATCAATCTGGAACTGAACGTTATCAACAGCAACGATGCGTTGAATGTATTTGGCATGAAGCTGCAGGAGCGCCGTGCCACCTTCAACGACTTTGGTGCCAATGAATTCACGGGGCCGAGTGCGCTGGGCGTCAAGCCGAAAAACCTCAACCAGCCCGGTGACTGGACCCATTACAACGGCAAGCTGCAGCTGCTCATCCCCATCTGGAACGGCGGCAAGATCAGCGGTTTCCAGGATCAGGCCGGTGCACTGATGGAAGCGGCTCAATATGGCAAGGAGGCGGTGCGTCAGTTTCTCGCCTATAACGTCTTCCGCGCCTACGACGCCGTACACACGGCCCGCGCCTATATCGAAGTGTCCAAAAAGGCGCTGAAAGCCGCTGAAAGCTATGTGAAGACAACTCGCAACCTGGTGGAAGAGGGTGTGGTGGTCAAGGCTGAGCTGCTGCGCGCCGAGGTGCACCGTTCCGAAGCGGCGCTGGCATTGGAAACAGCGCAGAATCAGGAGCAGCTGGCGCTGGCCGCGCTGCGTACCCTGTTGGCACTGGACGAAAGCCACGAACTGGATGTGGCCCAGCGCGTGAAGCTGGAACTGCCTTCCGAGGATGTCGCCGAGATGGTCAGCATGGCATTGAGCGACAACCCCAAGCTGAAGGCGATGCGCAAGCAGTATGAAGCCGATCTGGCTGAAGTGAAAATTGCCCGCGCTGACAAGTACCCTCATCTGAACATGCTGGCGGAGGAGAACGCCTATTCCGACCACGCCGGGCTGGGCGAGTATGCCTATACCGTTGCAGCGCAGGCCAAGTGGAAGCTGACTGACTTCGGCGTCACTGATGCCGCCGTCAGCCGCATGCGTGCCAAGGCCTCTACCCGCATGAGCAAGCTGGCCTCGGCAGAAAACCAGACGCGTCTGGAAGTCATTCAGGCGTGGCGGAAGCTCAAGATCGCCAACCGCCGCATTCTCACCACGGATCTTAACCAGCGTCAGGCGCAAGAAGCGAACCGCCTGATCCGCAAGCGCTATGAGGCGGGTATTTCCACCATTACCGAATTGCTGGCCAGCCAGGCCCAGCTGGACAAGGCGCGTGCCGATCACGTGGCCGCCATTTATGACGCCAATATTCAGAAGGCGAAACTGCGCCTGCTGACCGGCACCATGACCCCGGATAGTTTTTAAGGAGTGATGACGATGAAAGCACGACAGTTTGCATTGTTGACCCTGCTGGCGGCCACCATCGGGCTGGTTGGCTGCCAGTCCGGGCAAAAGGAAACGGCTGCCAAAAGCGCAGCGCCTATGGAAACGGCTGATGTCACTGTTACCAAGGTCAATCTGGGGACCGTGCCCCTAACCGTCGTCGTCCCCGGGGCGGTGGTGCCCGATGAGCAGGCCCAGATCGCCTCGCGCCTGATGGGTTTTATTCACGATCTGAACGTGAAGGAAGGCGATCACGTCAAGAAGGGCCAACTGCTGTTCACGGTTGACCCCACTGACGTGAAGAGCCAGATCGCCCAGGCGGAGGCGGCTTACCGTCAGGCGAAGGCGGCGTTGGATGATGCGCTGGCCGATTACGAGCGCTTCAAGAAGCTCTACAAGGAAGCCTCCGTCTCCAAGCAGCAGTTCGACAAGGTACGTCTGCAGTATCAGGTGGCGCAGCAGAACCTGGCCGCTGCCAAGGCTGCATTTGATCAAGCCCGGGCGCAGCTGAAATATGCGCACGTGAAAGCGCCGTTTGACGGTGTGGTGGTGAAGAAAATGGCCGCCAACGGTGACCTGGCCGCGCCGGGCAAGCCGGTGCTGATCGTCGAAAACCTGGAGACCATGTCGGTACAGACCGATGTGGCGGAAGACCTGTATGCGCGCCTGCGTATCGGGGATGAGGCCACCATGTGGATCGACGGCGTGGATCATCCGGTCAAGGGTGTGATCTACACCATGGTCTCCGCCGCTGATCCGAAAACCCGCACCCACACCGTCAAGCTCAGCCTGCCCAAGGATCTGAAGAACATCAACTCCGGCACCTTCGTGCGTGTCAGCTTCAAGGTGGGCGAGCGTCAGGCCATGATGATTCCTGCGCAGGCAATGGTGGTGCGCGCCGGCATCACGGGCGTGTTTGTGGTGGATAGCGACAACAAGGCACATTTCCGCATGATCCGACCCGGTCGTCGCATTGACGACATGATCGAGGTGCAGGCCGGCCTGAGCCTGGGCGAACGTATCGTCGTCAGCCCCAACAACAAGACGCTGATGAACGACGAGCCGGTCAAGGTTGTGAAAACGCTGGACAGCGACAAGGGAGCCTGATCTATGGCACACGAAACCCATACACAGGAGCTGAATCTGGCGGGCAAGCTGGCCGCCATGTTCATCCACTCCAAGATTACCCTGCTGATCATGCTGGCGCTGTTTCTGGCCGGCATGCTGGCGCTGGTGCTGACGCCGCGGGAGTACAACCCGCAGATCGTGGTGCCGGCGGCCAATATCATCGTGCCCAAGCCGGGTGCGACGCCGCAGGAAGTGGAAAACATGGTGGTCAAGCCGCTGGAGAGCATCATGAACGCCCTGCCCGGGGTGGATCACACCTACGGCATGGCCATGAATGATGTGGGCATCGTCACCGTGCAGTTCGAGGTGGGCGAGGATCAGACCCGTTCGCTGGTGAACCTCTACAACCAGGTGATGCAGCACATCAACGAGATCCCGCCGGATACGCTGCAGCCGATTATCAAGCCCATCAATGTGGACGATGTGCCCATCATGACCCTGGCGGTGAGCTCCGAGCACCTGTCCAGCTTTGCGCTGCGCGATGTAGCGCTGAAGCTGGTGGAGCATATCCGCAATATTCCCGATGTCTCCTTCACCAATGTGGTGGGCGGCAAGCCGCGTGCCATCAATGTGTGGCTGGATGCACAGAAGATCGCCATGACCGGGCTGTCGCTGGATCAGATCCGCGACATGCTCAAGGGCAACAACGCCTCGCTACCCGTGGGCGAGCTGATCAACAGCAACAAGGCCCATCCGGTGCGCGTCTCCGGCTATCTGAAAAATGTGGATGAAGTGGGCGACATCATCATTGGCGTGGTGCAGGGCCGCCCCATTTTCCTGAAAGACATCGCCCATATCGTCGATGGCCCCATGGAGATTGATCAGGACACCCGTATCGGTTTTGGCCCGGACGGCGACAAGGCGGGCCTGCATGAGGAGATCCCGCAGGTGACCATTACTATCGCCAAGAAGCCGGGGACCAATGCGGTGACCGTGGCCAACCGCGTACTGGCCAAACTGGAAGAGATGAAGCGCTCCGTGATTCCGCAGGGCGTCGAGGTAGTCGTGACCCGTAACGATGGCGAAAAGGCCGACGATGCCGTCAACACGCTGGTGGAGCATCTGGGCATCGCTGTGGGCTCGGTGGTGATTATCCTGATGATCTTCCTCGGCTGGCGTGAAGCCGGTATCGTCACCCTGACCGTGCCGCTGATCCTGTTTGTGGTATTGGTGGTGGGCCTGGTGGCAGGGCAGACCATCAACCGTATTACCCTGTTCGCGCTGATTCTGTCGCTGGGCCTGCTGGTGGATGCTGCCATCGTGGTGATCGAGAATATTCACCGCCACATTCACGAGGGCTTCGATCCCAAGCGCTTCGATCAGATGCTGATCCAAGCCACCAACGAGATCGGCAACCCCACCAATATTGCCACACTGGCGGTGATTCTGGCGTTTATCCCCATGCTGTTCGTAACTGGCATGATGGGGCCGTTTATGGCGCCGATTCCCTTCAATGTGCCGGTGGCCATGATCGCCTCGTTGGTCATTGCCTACATCCTTGTGCCCTATGCGGTCTATCACTGGATGGGCAGGCGCGCCATCGCCGAAATGGAGAAGCGTGAGTCCCTGCTGGAAGAAGAGGAGCGCAAGGAAGACTGGCTGCAGCGTGGTTACGAGCGCTGGATCGTGCCGCTGATCGAAAGCCGCACCAAGCGCAATCTGTTCTTTGGTGCCACCCTGCTGGCGCTGATTCTGGCATTGTTGCAGCCGGCGCTGCCGTTCCTGCAGAAGGATCTGAACGGCCCGCTGCCGCCCATGGGCGTGGAAGTGAAGATGCTGCCCTACGACAACACCAACACCCTGCTGGTGGAAGTGAAGATGCCGGAGGACGCAGCCATCGAAGCTACCGATCAGGTGGCCCGTGCCGTGGGCGACGTGCTGCGTGATACCCAGTTTGTGACCGACTACAGCACCTATCTGGGCATTACCGCACCGGTGGACTTTGCGGCACTGGTGCGAGGTGACCTGCTCAAGATGGGGGCCTATCTGGCGCAGATTCGTGTCAATCTGGTCAACAAGCACCATCGCGATGTCAGCTCCCACGAAATCGCGCAGCGCCTGAACAAGGCGCTGGACAAGGTGCGCACCATCTATCCGGAAGCGGAGCTGAACATCTACGAAACCCCGCCGGGCCCGCCGGTGCCCAAACAGATTCTGGCCGAGCTGTATGGGCCGGACTATGATCAGCTGCGCACTGCGGCCCGCGAGGTGAACGGCCTGTTCAAGCAGGTGTATGGCATGATCAACGTCAACGACACGGTCACTGCCAATGTGGAAACCTACCGCATCGTCATTGACCGCGATCAGGCCAACCTGCTGGGCGTCGCGCCGGCGCAGGTGGGCAAGATGCTGCACGACTATGTCTCCGGCTTCAAGATTGGCGCCATGCACCTGGATGACGCCCGCGAGCCGGTGCATATTGTGGTGCGCCTGCCACGCTCCGAGCGCTCGGCGCCGGAGCAGCTGATGAGCTTGCGTGTGGCCTCGCGTACCGGTGCGGCAGTGCCAGTGAGCGCCGTGGCCAAAATCGAGAAGGTGATTCAGGCCAAGCCGATTCTGGATCGCGATCAGCATCAGATGGTGATGGTGGGCGGCGAGCTGCTGAAATCCAGTCCGGTGTATGCCGTGCTGACGCTGGACAAGTGGCTGGACGGACAGCCGCTGCCGAAGTCCGGGCTCACCTTCCATACCGCCAACCTGGGCTTTGTGGAAGCGCAGCCGAAGGACATCACCGACTACACCGTTCTGTGGGGCGGCGAGATGCGCCTGACGCTGGACGTGTTCCGCGACATGGGCAGCGCGTTCATCGTGGCGCTGATCTTTATCTACCTGATTCTGGTGGCTTACTACCGCTCCTTCATGATTCCGGTGATCGTGATGGGCGCGATTCCGCTCACCATGATCGGCGTGTTCCCGGGCCACTGGCTCACCGATCAGGCGTTTACTGCCACCTCCATGATCGGGGTGATCGCGCTGGCGGGAATCGTGGTGCGCAACTCGCTGCTGCTGATCGACTTTATCCTGGACTACCGCAAGCAGGGCTACAGCCTCAAGGATGCGGTGATCGAAGCCGGCAAGGTGCGGGCGCGCCCGATCATCCTGACCGCGCTGGCGATCATCTTTGGTTCCGCCATCATGATCACCGATCCGGTGTTTGGCGGGCTGGCAGTGTCGTTAATCTTCGGCACCCTGTCGTCCACCCTGCTGACGCTGTTCATCATTCCGCTGCTGTATTACATCTGGCAGCTTTATTTCGGCGACGAGGATCCGCAGGCGGATCCATCCATGCTGGAAAAGGAACTGAAACAGGCCTGATAGGCCCTTTCAGCATGCCATATCAACCCCGCCGCCCGGCGGGGTTTTTTGTGCCTTGAAAAAAAGTCGGGGACCCCCGATGCAGACTTACGAGTGAGCCCATAGGTTAGGATTAGAATGAGCACTCTGGTATTTGCAAAGGGTTTCCTATGGCGTCTTCAAAAAATTGGGGAAGTTCAGAAGTTTTTTCTCAGGGATTGTCTGGCAACGGCCAGCAGCCGTCAGTAGAACTGACACTATGTGTAATAAGAAAGGAATATAACCGGTGAGCAGTGAAAGGGAAGAGGGCACCGATCTGCCTTATTCTCTCTTTAAGGGATCTTGATACAAGTGGTCACATCATTATTTCAAAGAGTTTGCGAGATTGTGGCTGCTTAAATCAGAAAAGAGAGCTCCCCTGAAATCATTTCAAAGTGTTTTCAATTTCGGTTTGCGCGCGTCAGTTCATAATCGGCCACAAACAAAAATGTGGGGGTGCAAAATTTAAAGCGACCCCTTCCTCTTCCGTAAGGCTTTAATATGGCTTGCAAGAATTCCACAGGGCGCGAATTAGAAAATACCCAAAAGGGCTCCCGATGAGAAAAAAACCAAATATCAGGGCGCTTCGCAAGAGTATATCTTTCCGCCTGATGGTTTACCTTGCAGCGAGAAGCAGCGGCGGCTTACATGTATCGCGGCTATAAGATAGACAGTAAGAAAGATTTTCAATTGATAACATTGTATTCAGCGAGTTAATCACCGGGATGCACGAGGCGCTGGCATACGCCAAGGCCTTCACAAACACAAATATGAAGGGGCCCAAAGCGGTTTTTGGGGATCATGGCAGATAAAGACCTGCTGACGCGCTACCTTGGCATTCTTGAATGGGCAGAAGAGAAACGCAAACAAATGGAGGTTGCAAAATGAGAAAGGAAGACCCAGAGCTGCGAAAAATCGTGGAGAAGATGGTAGATGAATCAAAATCAGCCGGATATTTTAGGTATCTTGATCATATAATCACCAGAGATTTAACGCCAGAAGAGCGCGAACATCTCATTGACCTTATCCTTGAGGATGATTACGGAGCGATTAGAAAGCTTCCATTTATTCAGGTTTACCGTGCGATTGATTGATGGTGAAGGCCGATGATGCCGCAAAACGCCTTTAATGAAGCAACGGATGTCGTTGCAGTGGCTCAGGTTGCGCTTGACTATCTGGAAGACCCAGACGCAAAACAGGGCAAGGCGCAGACTGAAGAGGCGCGCGATGCGGCGCAAAACGCGGCGCGAATCGAGCAACATATAATCCGCCTTAAATCGGTTGCCATCATTGCACTGGTAACGAGCACACTCTGAAGTCTTGCGCAGCCTTCTTGGGGGGGGCACCTTTCAGGGTCAGGGAGGCATGGGGTGCCAGCGTGCCTGCATGGCGGGGGTCATCTGGATCATGCCGTGCTGATCGATGACCGCGGCGGTGGTGACGCCCATGCGTTTGGCCGCCGCGCGCCAGCGTTTGGGGCCGGCTACCAGCAGGGCGGTGGCGGCTGCATCGGCAGTGGTGGCATCCGGGTGGATGACCGTCACCGAGACCAGTCCATGGGCGGGCCAGCCGGTGGTGGGGTCGAGGATGTGACTGTAGCGGGTGCCCTGCCAGTCGAAATAGCGTTCATAGGTGCCGGAGGTGACCACCGCCTCCCCATCGCGCAGGTCGATGCGTGCCAGAATCTGACGCGGCTGAAAGGGATCTTCCACGCCAATGTGCCAGGGCGTGCCGTCTGACTTGCTGCCCAGTGCCTTCATGTCGCCGCCGATATTGACGATTGCATGGCGAATGCCGAACTGCTGCAGGGTTTCCAGCGCCATGTCCAGCGCCAGTCCCTTGGCATTGCCGCCAAAGTCGAGACGGACAGTGGGGTTGCGGCTGATGAGGCGGCCGCCCTGAAAGGCGAGGTCGCAGATGGAGGGACGCTGTTTGCGCCATCTGTCAATCTCATGCTGAGGTGGAGGCGGGCCGTGCCAGTCTTCGCCATGAAAGCCCCACAGGTCGATCAGCGCACCAATGCCCGGGTCGAACAGGCCGCCTGAGGCACGGCACAGCTGCTGTGATTTCAGAATGAACGCCTTGACGGAAGTGGGCACTTCGATGGGCTGGCCTGAAGCGATGGAGGCATTGATTCTGGCCACAATGCCGCCCGGTTCCCAGGCGTGCCAGTCGTGATGAAAGTGCTGAAAGCGCTGGTTCAATGCCGCAAAGGCCTGTTCAGCCTGTCGAGGATCGTCGGCATAGAGCGTCACGTTGACTTGCGTGCCGAAGACATAGAACGTTCGGCTGTGGGGCGCGGGTGCCTGGCTGCAGGCAGTCAGGAAAACAAGTAAAAATAGGATGATCGGGCGCATGAGGGCATTTTAGCCGCTGCTACTCTCCAGTTTTGCCTGCATCGGCCGATAGTGAGAGTATCGGGAGTGGAGAAACGATGGCAAAGCAGAAAAAGGAAACTCAGGATCGCAGACAGCGTCGGCGCAAGAACGAATTGCCGGCGCAACCGGCGCTATTCTATTTTATGCGCCTGCTGGAGCGGGCGGAAGACCGCGCCATGGTGCGCGAGTTTGAGCAGGCGGACAGCCACCATTTTGTTTCCTTTGAGTTGGTGGAAAAGTTCATGCGTCAGGTGCGCCAGCAGAACATCTTTGTGTTTGTGCCGGGGTGGAGCGGCAAGTCGGAAAGTCTGCTCATTACCAAGGTGAGCTTTTCCATGGGGGGCGTGGTCCGGCTTTACGAGGGCATCAGTGTGCGCGATGAGGACAACAGCTTCCTGCGCATCTATCCGGATCCCAAACGAGGCAAGATTGTAGTGGAGCGGCTCAGAGGGCCCGACTATGTGCCCAAACTGATCTATGCGCACCGCGACGAGTGCCACATCATTCGCTTTATCGCCCACTGGATTATCGACCGCATCGACTGGAAGAAGACACGCTTGCGCAATCTGGACCTGTACAAGCTGTTCGTGCGCACCCGTGATGAGCGCCTGCACCGTCAGCTGCGCGAGCTGAATGAGCACCGTCAGGTCAGAAATATCATGGGGCGCGGGCGCGCGGCGAACGGATAGTCGCCAGGGTTTTCGGTGGTTCAGTGATCCCGTTGGACGGCCAGTTCGGCCAGGGAAGCCAGGGCGTCCCGATAGGGGGATTCCGGCAGAACAAACAGCAGCTTCTTCGCCTTGTCGGCTTCTTCACGGGCACGCTGCAGCGTATAGTCCAGCGCGCCGCTGCGCTTGATCACTTCGATGACCTCGTTCAGATACTGCGCACCGTCTTCGGATTCGATGGCTTTCCGGATGAGCGCACGATCCGCTTCATTGCCCTGATGCAGCACGTGAATCAGTGGCAGGGTCGGCTTGCCCTCCGCCAGGTCGTCGCCCACGTTCTTGCCCAAGGTTTGCGGGTCGCCCATATAGTCCAGCGCATCGTCCACCAGCTGAAAGGCGGCCCCCAGATGGCAGCCATACAGAGCCAGCACCTCTTCCCAGTCGGGGCGGTCCACCAGAATGGGGCCCACGCGCAGGCCGGCCTCGAACAGCTTGGCCGTCTTGCGATTAATCACTTCCATGTAGGTGGCTTCATCCACATCGGCGTTGTGGATATTGAGCAGTTGCATCACCTCACCCATGGCAATGACGTTGGTGGCTTCCGCCATCATCTCCATCAGACGCATGGAGCCGGGTTCCACCATCAGCTGAAACGAGCGTGAATAAAGGTAATCCCCCACCAGTACGCTGGCTGCGTTGCCCCAGACGTCGTTGGCGGTGCGCCGTCCGCGGCGGGTATGGGATTCATCCACCACATCGTCGTGCAGAAGCGTGGAGGTGTGAATGAACTCGATGGCCGCCGCCATGACATGATGGTGTGTCCCTTCGTAGCCACACGCCCGGGCGCCAAGCAGGACCAGCAGGGGGCGGAAGCGCTTGCCACCACTGTTGATAATGTAGTGCCCAATCTGGTTGATCAGCACGACATCGGAGGCGAGGCGATTGAGGATCAACGCATCGGTGGCTTTTATGTCATCTTTAATCAGGGTGCGAATGGATTCCAGATTCATGCACGGCGTCCGTTAATCTTGAGTCGCTACATTGTAGCCAAAAGCGTCTGGTCGAGGGTTTGCGCTGACGCACAAATGCATGCGCTGAATAGCTGTATAAAGGTTATGGAGAGGGGAGCGTGTGCAGTCCGTGGCCGGCATGCTTGAGGCAGGCGTTATTCGTTCAGCATGGGCATGCCAGCGCGGCGTGAAAACTGAAATTGTGTAAACGTTTGCAATGACTTAACGCCATGGTTATAATTCGCCTTTCTTTGAAAACCCTTAACAGGACGGAAACAGAATTATGCCAGTAGTCAAGATTCGTGAAACCGAGCCGTTTGACGTCGCCCTGCGTCGTTTCAAGCGTGCATGTGAAAAGGCCGGCATCATCGCCGAAGCGCGTCGCCGCGAGTATTACGAAAAGCCCACCTGGGCGCGCAAGCGCAAGAAAGCTGCTGCGATCAAGCGTCTGGCCAAGCGCCTGTCACGCGAGCGTCGCCGCATGATGCAGAACCGCCGTCACTGATCGGTCCAGACCATGTCTGATCTCAAGGCGCAGCTGACTCAGGAAATGAAAGCCTGCATGAAGGCAGGCGACAAGAAGCGTCTGGGCGTCATCCGCAGCATGCTGGCCGCCATCAAGCAGGTGGAAGTGGACAGCCAGAAACACCTGAGCGATGACGACATCATTGCCGTGCTCGACAAGCAGGTCAAGCAGCGCCGCGATTCCATCGAGCAGTATGAAAATGCCGGACGCCCCGAGCTGGCCGAGCAGGAACGCTACGAGATGGAAGTCATTCAGGAGTTCCTGCCGCAGCCTCTGAGCGAAGCCGAGATCGACGCCATGATCGAGGCGGCCATCGCCGAAACCGGTGCCAGTGGCATGCAGGGCATGGGACAGGTCATGGGCGTGCTCAAGCCGAAAATGCAGGGACGTGCCGACATGGCTGAAGTCAGCAAGAAGGTGAAGGCGAAACTGGCCGGTTGAAAAAACGCCGGAATCACTGTTCAATGAAAAGCCTGCCGATGTGCAGGCTTTTCTGTTTCTGGTACCTGTAAAGGGGTGCCGCACCCATCAGGAGGCGTATGGCCGGTCAGATCCCGCGGGCGTTTATCGAGCAACTGCTGGCGCAGACTGATATCGTTCAGGTTATCGGCCAGCGCGTGCCGCTGAAAAAGGCGGGGCGCAATTACGTGGCCTGCTGTCCCTTCCACAGCGAAAAGACGCCATCGTTTAATGTCATTCCCTCCAAGCAGTTCTATCACTGCTTCGGCTGCGGTGCCAGCGGGGATGCCATCAAGTTCCTGCAGGAATACGATGGGCTTAGCTTTACCGATGCCGTTGAGGCGCTGGCGCAGCAGGTAGGCCTGCAGGTGCCCTATCAGAAGCTGACGCCGGAGCAGGCGCAGCGTCAGAAGGCGCAGGCCACACTCTACGATCTGATGGCACACGCCGCGCGCTTCTACCGCCAGCAGTTGCGCGACCATCCCGATGCGGAAGCGGCCAAGGCCTATCTGCGTCAGCGTGGCCTAACCCCCGAAATCGCCAAGCGCTATTACCTGGGGTTCGCGCCACCCGGCTGGAGCAGTCTCGATCGTGCCTTTACGCCCATCACAGACTACGAGGAGGCGCTGGAAACGGTGGGGCTGCGCATCCGCAAGGAAGGCAAGCAGGGAACCTATGATCGCTTCCGCAACCGCATCATGTTCCCTATCCGTGATGTGCGCGGCCGCGTACTGGGCTTTGGCGGGCGCGTGCTGGGCGATGAAAAGCCCAAGTACCTCAATTCGCCGGAAAGCCCCATTTTTCACAAGGGGCAGGTGCTCTATGGCCTTTATGAAATGCACCAGGCACGGGTCAAAGCCGATCTCATCATCGTGGTGGAAGGCTATATGGACGTGATCGCCCTCGCGCAGCACGGCTTTCCCAATGCCGTGGCGACGTTGGGCACCGCCGTGACCGAAGCGCATCTGGATCGGTTGTATCGCGAAGTGAATACGGTGGTGTTCAGCTTTGACGGCGATGCTGCCGGACGCAAGGCGGCTTGGAAGGCCGTGGAGCTGCTGTTGCCGCGCTTGAACGAAAGGCAGAGTGCGCGTTTTCTGTTTCTGCCCCCGGGTGAAGATCCCGACAGCTGGGTGCGCAAGCAGGGCAAGGCGGGTTTTCAGCAGCAGCTCGATTCGGCCCCGCCGCTGGTCGACTTTGTGGTCGAGCAGATCGTCGCCGCGTTGCCGGTGCCGCTGAGCGAGCAGGAGGGACGGCGGCTGTTTCTGGCGGAAATCAAACCGTGGCTGCAGCGGGCGAAGGGGTGGTATCAGTCCGCGCTGGCCGAGCAGGCGGCCGGTGCATTGGGCATTCCGGCATGGCGGCTGGGCAGGGAGCTGGGCATCTATCTGCCCTATGCCCGCAGCGAAGGCGTGAAGAAACCCCAGTGGCAGGCGCCGCCGGTGGTGGGGCTGGCGCATCGTCTGGCGCGTCATCTGCTGGCGGAACCTGCGAGGGCGCGCGCCTGGTTCAGTGCAGACGATGTGGCACTGTTGCGGGCGGCGCCGGTGGAGGGCGCACCCATGCTGGCGTGGCTGATCGAAACGCTTCTGAATGACGCGGACGAGGCCACCGTGGTGCAGGCCTTGCGAGAACATGGACAGGAGGCGCTGGTGACGATCCTGCAGCGGCTGGAGCTGCCTCCGCCCGGCGAAAATCGCGATGCCGAGTTTCAGGCGCTGCTGCAGCGACTGATCGAGGCCATCGAGCTGGCGACCACCGACGATATTTCCGCCATCGCCGCCTTGAAACGGGGTGAATAGGCCCTATTTACACGGCATGACCGTTCAAGTTTTTCGGCGTGGATGCCGATAAGCTGTTGAAAGGTGTTATAATTTATCATTTGATCCGACTTATTGGTTAGCAGAGTAGTCGCCCGAACATTTCCGGACTGACCCCCTGAAGCGTGATCCCGTCGCGGCACCTCAGCGAGTGTGTCACCGGTTGGCTTTTGAGCTCAAAACTGGCGAACATGCGTGACCCGTCCCCAGCTGGACACCGATTGCAATTGTGGAGGACACAGCACAACTATGGCCCAGGCTACTCGTCAAGAACGCAAACAGCAACTCATCGACCTGATCGAACGTGCCAAGGAACTTGGCTATCTGACCTATTCCGACGTCAACGACGTCATGCCGGAAGATGCGGAAGAGGATCAGGTCAATCAGGTTATCACCATTCTCAAGGACTTTGGCATCCCCTTCTTTGAATCCACGCCCGACTCTGACGAGTTGATGACCGTGGAAGGCGGCGTCTTTGATGAAAAGGCCGCCGAAGCCGCGATGATCGCCCTGTCTGAAGTGGACTCGGAATTCGGCCGCACCACCGACCCGGTCCGCATGTACATGCGCGAAATGGGCTCGGTGGAACTGCTCAGCCGCAAGGGCGAGATTGAAATCGCCAAACGCATCGAAGCCGGTCAGCGCGGCATGATGAGCGGCCTGGCCCGCTACCCGCTGCTGGCGGAGCGCATTCTCGAAGCCTTTGAGCGCATGGACGAGGGCGAAGGCAAACTGGCTGACGTTGTTCAGGGCTTCCTGCGCCCCGAAGATTTCGAGGATATTCCGGACGAAAAGCTCAACCCGGATATCGACAAGATGGACAAGGACGGCATGGACCCGAAAGAGGTCAAGGCGTTCGTGGACAAGCTTCGCAAGCTGCATACGGCCGCGGAAAAGGCCGAGCAGAAATACGGTGCAGACGATGAGCGTGCGCGCAAGAAGCGGGAAGCGGTGGTCGAGCACCTGAAAATGGCCAAGCTCACCCCTAACTTCACCAATGCGTTCCTGGCTGAGCTGAAGGGCAAGATTTCCGAGATCCGCAAGTTCGAGCGCGTTATTCTCGATCTGGTGGTCAATCAGGCCGGCATTTCGCGCAAGGACTTCCTCGAGCTCTACGTGGGGCACGAAATTGATCGCGACTTCGTCGATCGCCTCATCGAGCGCTTTCCCCAGAAGGCCGAGCAGCTGGAGGCGCTGCGTCCCGAGATCAACCGGGCGCAGAAGCGTCTCAAGATGATCGAAAGCCGCATGCCCATCAGCCACTTCAAGGAGCTGTACAAGGACATCAGTCGCCACGAGCAGAAGATGCGCGCCGCCAAGCGTGAAATGGTGGAGGCCAACCTGCGCCTGGTGATTTCCATCGCCAAGAAGTACACCAACCGTGGCCTGCAGTTCCTCGACCTGATTCAGGAGGGCAATATCGGCCTGATGAAGGCGGTGGACAAGTTCGAATACCGCCGCGGCTACAAGTTCTCCACCTATGCCACCTGGTGGATCCGGCAGGCGATTACCCGCTCCATCGCCGACCAGGCGCGCACCATCCGTATTCCGGTGCACATGATCGAGACCATCAACAAGCTCAACCGCGTGCAGCGTGTGCTCATCCAGAAGCTGGGCCGCGAGCCCACGCCGGAAGAGCTGGCCGAAGAGATGGAAATGCCGGAAGACAAGGTGCGCAAGGTGATGAAGATCGCCAAGGAGCCCATCTCCATGGAAACCCCGGTGGGGGACGACGAAGACAGCTCACTGGGCGATTTTATCGAGGACACCAATATTCCCAACCCGTCCGAAGTGGCAGACAGGGAAGCCATGTCCGAAACCGTGCACGAAATGCTGGCTTCCCTGTCGCCGCGCGAGGCCAAGGTGCTGCAGATGCGCTTTGGTATCGGCATGAACACCGACCACACCCTTGAGGAAGTGGGCAAGCAGTTCGATGTCACCCGCGAGCGCATCCGTCAGATCGAAGCCAAGGCGCTGCGCAAGCTGCGCCACCCCTCGCGGGCGGATCGCCTCAAGAGCTTTCTCGAATAAGCGGTTTATCAGCCGTTCGGGTATAATGCCAAGCCGCCTTCGGGCGGCTTTTTTGTGGCCGCTTCTTGCGAAATGGCTGCTGTTGTTCTGCCCGTATTATGCCCCCTTAGCTCAGTTGGTTAGAGCTGCCGACTCATAATCGGTAGGTCGCTGGTTCGAGTCCAGCAGGGGGCATACCCCCTTCCTTGTCCACGCCTGAAGGTACTGTAAATCATTTCGTTTTCGTTTTTGTTCCCGTTCAAATGTGCAGCCGTGTACGCAGTATTGCCCGCAGACAGCGCAGAGATTATGCGCCATGGCTTGAAAGAGAAGGTACCCAGCAAATTCAGGCAGGGCGCACTTTCAGACGGGTGTGATCTGCCATGTATGCGGCCACTCGGCCTGGCTGCCGGACGATTCGGGAAGGGATACCTCTGCTGCGATACCCTGGCTCTCATAGGTGAGGGTATCCAGCGTGCCGCCGTACTGAGCGAGCAGGTGTCGTAACGCATGTTCGTCTGAAAATGGGAGCGCAATGTGCAGCCGCTGCATGGGCGCGCGTTCCACCAGCTCGGCGTGGTCGAGCACCGATTGGGCGGCCTGACTGTAGGCGCGTGTTAACCCGCCGGCACCGAGCTTGATGCCGCCAAACCAGCGCACCACCACAATGAGGGTATCGCCCACTTTTTTGTGCTGCAGCACGTTCAGAATGGGGCGACCGGCGGTGCCGGCGGGTTCGCCGTTGTCGTCCATGCCGGCGGAAGCGCTGCCCGCCGGATTGCCGAGCAGATAGGCCCAGCAGTGATGTCGCGCATCTGGGTAGCGGGCTTTGAGCGCATTTACTTCTTGCAGGGCCTGTTCACGGTCGGTAATTGGGAAGGCAAACGCATGGAAGCGACTTTTCCTGATTTCGATTTCGGCATCGGCCGGGGCGGCAAGGGTCAGATAGGCCATGGGCGCATTATAATCGCGCTATGATGATTCACAGCCCACCCTTTCAGATTCCGGTCAAGGTGCATCCACGACGGCGGCGCATGGCGTTGGTAATGACCGATACCGGCGTGGAGGTGCGCGTGCCACCGCACGCGTCCCGCCGCACCATCGAAGCTTTCGTGGTGGCCAACCATGCCTGGATCGAGAGCGCGCTGTCCCGGCAGACACCGCGACAAACCTTTCTTTGGGGTGTGTCGCATCCGCTGACCAGCATTGACGCCCGCGATGCCCTGCAAGTGTATTTGTCGGAGCGGCTTCCAGTATGGAGCGCGCGCATGGGGTGTGAACCGAACCGTGTGGTCATTACCAACATGAAAAGCCGCTGGGGCAGCTGCTCCAGTCGTGGGCGTGTGGCCTTTGCACTCAATCTTGCACAGGTGCCTAAGCCGCTGGTGGACTATGTCATCGTGCACGAGCTGGCCCATTTGCATGAAATGAACCACTCCTCCCGTTTCTGGGCCCATGTGGCCGCCCAGCTCCCGGATTATCAGACCTTGCGGACCCAATTGCGCGATTGGGGCCGGCGCATCGGACCTCTGCAGCCCTGAGGTGAGGGGCGAAAAAAATTGCCGCTCAAAAAAGTCGGGGACCCCTTCGCAGAGCACCGCTTGGCGGCAGCATTTTCCTGAAACCATTCGTTGCTGGTGCACGGGCCGTTCGTGCATGCACAGCAGGGCTGTTTTCGGCAGAGGAATAAAAAACCGCGCCGGAGCGCGGTTCGTCAGTGGCCTGCGCTGCTGCAGGGTCTTACAGCTTGCAGGCGCCGCCGGCGCAGCCGTCGTCTTCCTGCGCGTCGGAAACGCCGTCGCGGGTGTTGTGGTAGTAGAGCGTCTTCACACCCAGCTTGTAGGCGTAGAGGATGTCCTTCAGGATCGCCTTGATGGGCACCTTTTCGTCCGGGAAGCGCTTGGGATCGTAGTTGGTGTTGGCCGAGATGGACTGATCCACGAACTTCTGCATGATGGCCACCAGCTGCAGATAGCCCTTGTTGTCCGGAATCTGCCACAGCAGCTCGTAGTTGTCGCGCAGCGTCTTGAACTCGGGCACCACCTGCTTGAGGATGCCGTCCTTGGACGCCTTGACGGAGACGTAGCCGCGCGGCGGCTCGATCCCGTTGGTGGAGTTGGTGATCTGCGAGGAGGTTTCGCACGGCATCAGCGCGGTGAGGGTGGAGTTGCGCATGCCGTGCTGTTTGATTTCTTCGCGCAGGCTGTCCCAGTCCAGATGCAGCGGCTCGTCACAGATCTCGTTGACATCGTCCTTGTAGGTGTCAATGGGCAGAATGCCTTGGGCGTACTTGGTTTCGTTGAACCACGGCGCCGGTCCCTGTTCCTTGGCCAGATTGACCGACGCCTTGATCAGATAGTACTGGATCGCCTCGAAGGTGCGGTGCACCAGCCCGTTGGCGGAGCCGTCGGAGTAGCGCGTGCCGTGCTTGGCCAGATAGTAGGCCAGGTTGGTCACACCCACGCCAAGGGTGCGGCGGTTGAGGCTGCCGCGCTTGGCCGCCGGGATGGGGTAGTCCTGATAGTCCAGCAGGGCATCCAGCGCGCGCACGATCAGCTCGGACAGCTCTTCCAGCTCGTCGAGATTCTCCAGTGCGCCCAGGTTAAAGGCGGACAGGGTGCACAGCGCGATCTCGCCATTGGGGTCGTTCACCTCTTCCAGCGGCTTGGTGGGCAGGGTGATTTCCATGCACAGGTTGGACTGACGCACCGGCGCTACCTGCTCGTCGAAGGCGCTGTGGGTGTTGGAGTGGTCCACGTTCTGCACGTAAATACGGCCGGTCTGGGCGCGCTCCTGCGCCAGCATGGTGAATAGGTCGATCGCCTTGATGCGCTTCTTGCGAATGGAGTCATCCGCTTCGTAGATGTGGTACAGGCGTTCGAATTTGTCCTGATCGTTGAAGAAAGCGTCGTACAGCCCGGGCACGTCAGAGGGGCTGAACAGGGTGATCTCGCCGCCTTCGATCAGGCGCTTGTACATGAGGCGGTTGATCTGCACGCCATAGTCCAGATGGCGAGCGCGGTTCTCTTCCACACCGCGGTTGTTCTTCAGCACCAGCAGGCTTTCCACTTCCAGATGCCAGATGGGGTAGAACAGCGTGGCTGCACCGCCGCGCACGCCGCCCTGGGAACAGGACTTCACCGCCGTTTGGAAGTGCTTGATGAACGGAATCAGCCCGGTGTGGAATGCCTCGCCGCCGCGGATGGGCGAGCCCAGTGCGCGGATGCGGCCGATATTGACGCCGATGCCGGCGCGCTGGGAAACGTATTTCACGATGGCCGATGCGGTGGCGTTGATGGAATCCAGCGAGTCATCGCACTCGATGAGCACGCAGGAGCTGAACTGGCGCGTGGGCGTGCGCACGCCGGACATGATCGGCGTGGGCAGGCTCAGCTTGAACTGGCTGGCGGCGTCGTAGAAGCGCTTGATCAGATCGAGGCGCTGCTCTTTTGGATAGTGGGCAAATAGGCACATGGGGATCAGCATGTAGATGAACTGCGGCGACTCGTAGATCTCGCCGGTGACGCGGTTCTGCACCAGATACTTGCCTTCCAGCTGCTTTACCGCGGCGTAGGAGAAGTTCATGTCGCGCTCGTGGTCGATGTGCTCGTCCAGCTCGGCGAACTCCTCGCGGGTGTAGTCATCCAGCAGGTGCTTGTCATAGCGGCCGGCGCGCACCATCTTGTTTACGTGCTCGAACAGCGACGGCGGGGTAAAGCGGCCGAAGGCCCGTTTGCGCAGATGGAAGATCGCCAGACGGGCGGCCAGGTGTTGATAGTCCGGCGCCTTTTCCGAAATCAGGTCGGCAGCGGACTTGATGATGGTCTCGTGGATCTCGGAGGTGGTCATGCCGTCGTAGAACTGGATATGGGCGCGCAATTCCACCTCGGAGACGGAAACATCCTCCAGCCCTTCGGCGGCCCAGGTGATCACGCGGTGAATCTTTTCCAGATCGAGCGGCTCCTTGCGGCCGTCGCGTTTGGTGACGAGTATCTGCTGTTCGGTCATGCTGCGATCCTGTGAATAACTGGCGGCTATAAAAACAAACCCTTGCACCGGCGCTCAATAACTTGGCTGCAGCAGGTGGCAGCGCATGTTAAGAACCGGGTGCTAACGTCTTGTGTGCGAATTTGCGAAAAAGCGCTATATATAGTTGTGACGTCATGCAAGGTTTCCAAATATAGTGTAATTGCGCAGGCGGTGCAACGGCAAAAATTGGCCCTTGTTCACAGGCATTTATCCCCATGACGGGGGCGCAGACGGCGTGATCAGAGGGATCGGCCTGTGGATAACTTTGTGCATGATCGCAAGGACGGGCTCATAAAAATTTTTTGGGGGGGATGTATAAATCCTGATCTGGGTGAAGAGGTTGGCGAAAGATGAGCAAGTCAGCGGATGCAGGTTTGCCGCAGGGCCTGTTCAAAGGCCGAGGTATCAAAGGACGCTCCGTGGATAATCTCCAGCCGTGAATCCCGCCGCCAGCTGCTTAGCTCGCGCGTCAGCTGACCATGCATCCATTGAAATGCCATCCAGCGCCCCTCGCCGATATGCAGCACCGCCTTGAGGCGCTGCACGTCTCCATAAGGGGGGTCCCCGACTTTTTCCAGCAGCCGTTTTGCGCCACGCCAGTCGAAAGCGGTTTCAGGTGGCCATAACCAGCCAGTGGAGGCCGAAATGCCCTGCTGGATGCGCTTTTCGCCGCCGTGGGGCCAGTTTTGCAGCGTTGTGGTGGTGACAGCACCACCGTGCTGGTGCGGGGCAGCGGGGGGCATAAAGCGCGGTCCGCGGTAGGGCTGCAGCGCCTCCAGCGTGGCGAGATCCAGCGTACCATTTTGCGTGCGCAGCACGGTTTTGGGTGGGTAAAGGCTGTCCAGCACCCGTTCAAGCGCATCACAGCGGCCGGGCGGCGCCAGATCGGTCTTGTTGAGTAGCACCAGATCGGCCAGTGTGAGCTGGTTGAGCACGCTCTGCCAGCGGATCAGTTCTTGTGGATCGGCGTGGGCGGCATCAAGCACGTAGATCACGCCGTGCAGTTCGATGCCTTCATGGCGCAGCAGCGTATCCACCAGCACATCGGCGACGCTCATGCCGGAGGGTTCGATGAGCAGGCGGTCGGGGGCATGGTTCATTGCCTCCTGCAGCGCTGCCTCCAGCGCACCCGCCCCGCTGCAGCAGGCGCAGCCGCCTTCGACGGCATGCACCGTGGCCCCCTGATTGGCCAGCAGGGCAGCATCCAATCCCACGGCGCCGAAGTCGTTGATGAGCAGCGCCCAGTGTTCATAAGCGGGTTTCTTGCGTAGCAGCTGTTGCACGGTGGTGGTCTTGCCGCTGCCGAGGCCGCCGCTGATCAGCCAGGTGGGAATCATGATGCGTGTTGGGCTTTGAGATAGGCCAGCAGCTCATCCAGCGGCAACGGACGGCTGAAGTAATAGCCCTGAATCATGTCGGCGCCGAGCTTTGCAAGGGTTCGGGCTTGCACCTCGGTCTCCACGCCTTCGGCGATGAGTTGCGCTCCCAGTGCGTGGGCCATGGTAATGGCCGCTTCGGGGATGGCGAAGGACTTGGGAACATTGGGATCGATGGGGTCGACAAAGGCCTTGTCCAGCTTGATCTTGTTGGTGGGAAAGTGCTGCAGGTAGGCCAGCGAGGCGTAGCCGGTGCCGAAGTCGTCGATGGCGGTTTGCACGCCCATGCCATGGCAGCGGTCGATAAAGGCGCGCGCCCTGTCCAGATCGGAAACGAGGGCGCTTTCGGTCAGTTCGAGGGTGATGGTGGCCGGATTGAGTCCAAGAGTCATCACCAGCTCGTGGGCGAGCGTTTCCAGCTCGGGGTCGTTCATCTGATGGCTGGAGAGGTTGATGGCCACACCAAAGCCGTCGCCGGCGACCGTCTGCATGTGGAGCAGATCGTTGAGGCCCTGACGTAATACCCAGCGGCCCACCTCGATCATCAGCTGCGGGTGTTCTTCGAGCACGGGGATAAACTGATCCGGGCGCACCAACTCTCCGTCCCGCCGCCAGCGCAACAGGGCTTCGACCAGCTGCGGCTTGCCCGTGCGGGCATCGACCACCGGCTGATAGTGCAACTCAAAGGCCGCCTGCCTCAGGGCGCGTTCCAGCGCGTTGCGCAGATCCAGGCGACGGGCGGCCAGCTGATCCATTTCCGGTGCATAGAACATACAGGTTTTCTGTTCGCTCTTGGCAGCACCCATGGCTGTGGTGGCGTGGGTGAGGATATCCTCAGCGTTGTCGGCGGCCGTGAACAGGGTAATGCCAGCATAGAATTCGAGGTGTATCTGGCGATCGCCTACGGTAATGGGTGCATTGAACAGCTCGCGCAGTTGCGCGGCAAGGGTGTTCCAGCTGTCCCGGGCCGCCTGTTCATCGCGATAAAACTGCAGTGGCACGATAAAGAATTCGTCCGCGCCATTGTGAGCGGTAATATGGGGGAAATCCAGCTTGCTCTGCAGGCGTTGGCCTACCTTTTTCAGCAGTTCATTGGCCTGCGTGAAACCAAGAGAGTTGTTGATGGTCTTGAACTGGCGCAGATTGAGCAGGATACACAGGCCGAGATCGTTGCGATCCATCACATTATCCAGCAGGGTCTGCAGCTGCAGCAGCAGACTCTCTCGATTGGGCAGGCCCGTGATCGCATTGGTATGGCGCTGGCGTTCCAGTGCCCGCTCCAGCGCGCGCTTTTCGCTCAGGTCGAGCGCCTGCAGAACATAGGCCGCCTGGTCGAAATCCTGCGGGACACGGGTGAGGGTAATGGCTGCCGGGATATGCTCGCCGTTGATGCGCTGCAGGGTGATCTCGCCATGCCAGGTATCCTGTTCGGCGTCGAGCAGGTTCATAAGCTGCATGAACAGGGTCTGATCGGCAAACAGCAGGTGCGCCCGCTTGCCTGCCAGTTCATTATCTGTCAGGCCGAGCATGGCGTGCAGGCTTTCGTTGGCGCGCAGAATGCGTCCATCGCCGTTGATAATGGCGATGCCTTCCTTGGCGTTGAAGGCGATTTCGGCCAGCTGCAGCTGGGCTTCCTGTGCCTTCTGCCGCTCGAGCATTTTCAGGCGCGTGAGGGCATAGCCGATGTCCTGGCGGATTTCGTCCAACAGATGCAGCAGCTCTGGCGTAAAGGCAGTAGGGTGCGTGTCATACAGCATGATGACCAGCTCGCAGCGCCCTTCAACTTCCACCGGCAGCGCGGCAAGGCTCTGGACGTTGTAACGCTGTCCCAGAGGCTTCCAGGGCGCAAAACGTGCGTCCTGCTGATAATTGTCCGCATGGGCGATGCGCAGGCTGCGGCAGGCTTCACCCGCCAGCCCACGCCCTTCGGGTCTGTTTTCATCCACGCTGATGCGCAGCTTCGCCATCGTGTTGCGCGCGTCCGGGTTGGCGCTGCTGCCGGCCACCAGTTTCAGCCAGCCGGAGCTGGGGTCCACTTCCAGAATGGCGGCGGCCAGCAGCTCGAGGGTTTCGTTGAGAATGCGGGCCGTTTTCTGCAGCAGAGACGATCGATCTGGCATGGCGACAATCGCTTCGTTGACTTCACTCAAGGCGCGGTAGAAGCGGTTGAGGCGCTTGAGGTCGTCCTGCTGCTTTTCTAGCGCTCGGGCGTGGCGCTGCAGGCTGATCAGGGCGGCAATCGCCAGCGCGGCGAGTACCAGTGTGGCCAGCAGCAGGATCTGGTTGAGGCGCTTCTGTTGGGCCCGGGCTTCATTCAGCAGGGTGTCGAAACGTCGGCCCAGATATTCTGTGCGTTGATACAGGCTGCTGAGGTCGGCCTGGCGTTGAAACTGGATCAGACGCGCATATTCGCGCACAAATGTCGTTGCGTGGCGCAAAAAGAGGCGGCAGGCGCTCGATTGCACCGAGGTATTGAGCAGGGTATCCAGCGTGTGCAGCTGGTTTAAAAGGGAGCGCTCGTCCACGCGCCCCATGAACGGAAGCCGGATCAGTTGATCAAGGATGGTGTGTGGATCAAATGAGGCTTCGACCGCTTTCTGTTGTTGCTGGCACTGATCGCCCAGGGGGGGCAGGGTGGCGTAGCTGTTGATCGCAATGGCATGAGCCTTTTGCGCATGGCGCAGTGCCTGTTTTTTTTGCTCGAACAGTGCGCGCAAATCACGAAAAAGCTGCTGGGCCTCGCTGTCGCCGCTGGCGTCCACCAAGGGGGCGGCCAGACGCAGATCAGACTCGATCAGTTTGATCAGGGAGTTCTGGGTGTCGTAACGGGTGCGTGCGAGAAGGTCCAGTTCGCCGGTCTGTTGTTGCAGCTGTAGCACGTGCAGTGTCAGCGACTGAAATTTTTCTTCCAGTTGGGGCCCCAGTTCAAGAAAGGGGTTGCGCGTCAGTGCAAAGGCCAGCAGCAGGGTGAATGCCAGGGCTGCCACGGCCACGACGCCAAAACGCAGCGTCAGCTGTTGGAAACGGGCGGGGATGCGTTTCATGAGCCATCCTCCCGCACCGGTGCAGACAAGGTCTTCAGAAAGGCGACCAGTGCTGTTACGTCGTGATCGTCGGGGATCAGGCCAAGTTGGTGCTGGATCATCAGGCGTACTGCCGTCTCTAGCGTTTTGACCTGGCCGTCATGGAAATAGGGGGCCGTCTCGGCGATGTTGCGCAGGGTGGGTACCTTGAGCATATAGCGGTCGGCAGGATCGTGGGTGACATGAAAGCGCCCCTGCCACTTTTCCCCGATGGTCAGCGGCTCGAATACGCCGGCTTTCTGAAACAGGTTGCCGCCCAGATTGATGCCCTGATGGCAGCCGATACAGCCGCGGGTCTGGAACAGCGCCCAGCCCTGTTTCTCCAGCGGCGTCAGCGCCGAGTCGTCCCCCTGCAGATAGCGGTCAAAGCGGCTGCCGGGGGTGATCAGGGTGCGTTCATACTCGGCGATGGCGAAGGTGAGCGCCTCAACACTGGCCGGCTGTCCAAAAGTATCCATGAAGCGCTGCCGCCAGGTGGCATCAGCATTGAGGCGTTCGATGACCGCCTGCAGAGAGGGGTTGCCCATTTCGTGTGCGGCGGTGAGCGGAAACGCTGCCTGCTCTTCCAGGGTAGTGGCGCGTCCGTCCCAGAACTGGGCCAGATTAAAGCCGGCATTGAGCACGGTGGGGGTGTTCAGCTCGCCTTTCTGACCGTGGATGCCGATGGAGACGGGGCGGTTGTCGTCGCCCCCCTGGGAGAGGATGTGGCAGGTGGCGCAGGCGATGGTGTTGTTGGCGGAGAGAAACGGGCTGAAATAGAGCTGTTTTCCCAGTGCGGCTGCCTTGTGGTTGACCGGCACGGTGTATGGAATAGGCTGCACCAGCTGGGTTTGGTTGGTGGTCAACTGGGCAACGAAGGTATCGAACAGGGCATTGTGAAACGCCGGCTTTTCGAGTGCTTCGGTGGAGCGGTCATTATCGCTGCAGCTCCACAGTAGTGGCAGCAGCACAACCAGACCAATCAGCGGGCGCAGCACGTTCACAGCAGGTCGGCTCCTCCGACAACGCGGTTGCGTCCCTGCTGCTTGGCGCGATACAGGGCGCGGTCGGCTCGTTCGAACACGTCTTCGATGCTTTCGCCGGGGCGCCACATGGCTACGCCTGCTGAAAGGGTAAAGCGCAATGGCTTGTTGTTAAGGCGGACGGCCAGCTTCTTGTTGGCGATGGTTTCGCGGATTTTTTCGGCCACGTGGCGTGCGCCTTCGTAGCTGGTGTTGGGCAATACGACCACGAACTCCTCTCCACCGAGGCGTGCGACCAGATCCTGCCCCTTGGTTTCGTTCTTGAGCACGCGCGCCACATAGCGAATGACGCTGTCGCCCACGGTATGGCCGTAGTTGTCGTTGATGCGCTTGAAATGATCGATGTCGCACATGATGACGGCAAAGGGCGTATCGCTCTCCTCGGCTTCGCTCACCAACCGCTTCAGTGCCTCCATGAGGCCGCGGCGATTCAGCAGGGTGGACAGAGGGTCAGTGCGCGCCTCCTCGTAGCTGCTGGTCAGCTTGGCACGCAGGCGTTCCATCTGCACGGCAAACTGCTCTACCTGCCTGACCAGGTTTTCGGAGCGCTTTTCGATGGCTTCGAGGCGCGGCAGGATCACCTTGTCAATGATTGCCTCGGCAATGTCGTGATGGTCTTCCCTGAGGGTTTCGATATCGACGCGCAGGGCGTTATGTTCGCTGCTGAACTCTTCCAGCCAGCGCTCCAGCTCTTCTTTCATGCGCCGCAGGGTATCTTCCGCCTGATCCACCGGCAGGTGGCGGCTGATGAGATGGGTGATGTAGCGCTGGTACAGCTCGTCGGCGGTGTCGTCGTTGTAGGCTTTCAGCTTGAGGGCCGTTTCCAGCTGCTCCATCAGAAAGGGATCCACTTCCGCCAGATAGTCGAACAGCAGCGTGTAGTGAATGGGGTTGGGCGGTACCCGCAGCAGGCGCGCCTTTTCCAGCGTTTTCAGCGCCGTATTTTCGCTTTCGGCGGCGGTGAGTGCCTCCAGATAGCGGTCGATCAGGCGGTTCTTTCCCATGTTCAGTCCCGATTAAGATGGCGTTCAATGCGGCTCAGCGCGGTGCGCAGGGCGTCCAGGCTGGTGGCGAAGCTGATGCGGATGTGTCCCGGGGCGCCGAAGGCGGTGCCGGGCACCACCGCCACCTCGGCGTTTTCAAGCAAGTCCGATGCCAGTTCGATGTCATCCGCATAGCCGTGCGATGCCAGCACGCCGTTGACGTCGATAAAGCTGTAGAACGCCCCCTTGGCCGGCAGGCTCTTCATGCCCGCGATCTGGTTGACCCGTTCATAAACAAATTCGTTGCGTTCCCGGAAGGCAGCCACCATCACATCAATGCAGTCCTGCGGCCCGTTGAGGGCTTCCAGCGCCGCATACTGGGAAATGGAGCAAGGGTTGGAGGTGCTCTGTGACTGCACCTTGCGCATGGCGGCGATGATCGGCTCAGGGCCGGCGGCGTAGCCGATGCGCCAGCCGGTCATGGCGTAGGCCTTGGAGACGCCGTTGCACACCACGGTGCGTTCATACAGGTCCGGCGCCACATTGAGAATATTGGTGAAGGGAACATCGTCCAGAATGATGTGTTCATACATGTCGTCGGTGACGATGAGGACCTGCGGGTGACGGCGCAGCACGCTGGCGATGGCTTCCAGTTCGCGGGCGGTGTAGACAGCTCCGCTGGGGTTGTTGGGGCTGTTGAGGATCAGCATGCGGGTGCGCTCGGTCATGGCGTCGGCGATCTGTCCCGCAGTAACCTTGAAGCCCTGGCGGATGCCCGCAGAAACAATCACAGGCACGGCTTCGGCCAGCTTGACCATGTCCGGGTAGGAGACCCAGTAGGGCGCGGGGATGATCACTTCGTCGCCTGGGTTGAGCAGCGCCTGAAACAGGTTGTAGAGGCTCTGCTTGCCACCGGAGGAGACCAGCACCTGCGCCGGGGTGAAGTCCAGCTGGTTGTCCCGCTTGAACTTGTCCACCACCGCCTGTTTCAGTTCAGGGATGCCATCCACCGCGGTGTAACGGGTCTTGCCTTCCTCGATGGCGCGGATGCCGGCGGCCTTGATGTGGGCGGGCGTATCAAAATCCGGTTCGCCGGCGCCCAGACTGATGATGTCGCGCCCCTGACGGCGCAGTTCTGCGGCCTTGGCGGTAATGACGAGCGTGGGGGAGGGTTGCACAGCGCTGACACGTTTGGACTGGGGGTACTCCATCGCAATACTCCTGCTGGTTCGATGCTGCGGCGGCCGGATTGACGGCGCCTGCAGGCGGTATAATCAATTGGATTGATTTTAACCTTATTTTTTTGCAGTTGTGAGGCGAAACACGCATGGGCAAGGCGTTTGAACTGGTGTCGGACTATCAACCCGCGGGGGATCAGCCCGAGGCCATCGCGCAGCTGGTGGACGGGCTGGAAAGCGGCGAGGCGTTTCAGACCCTGCTGGGCGTGACCGGTTCCGGCAAGACCTTCACCATGGCCAATGTGATCGCCGAGGTGCAGCGCCCTACTATCATCCTCGCCCACAACAAGACCCTGGCGGCGCAGCTGTACGGGGAGATGAAGCAGTTTTTCCCTCGCAATGCGGTGGAGTATTTCGTTTCCTACTACGACTACTACCAGCCGGAAGCCTATGTGCCGCAGTCCGACACTTACATTGCCAAGGACGCCAGCGTCAACGAGCAGATCGAGCAGCTGCGTCTGTCGGCCACCAAGGCGCTGCTGGAGCGGGAAGACGTGATTCTCATTGCCACGGTGTCCGCCATCTACGGTCTGGGCGACCCGCAGCAGTACCTGAAAATGATCCTGCAGCTGCGCCTGGGTGATACCATCCGTCAGCGCGAGCTGCTGCAGAAGCTGGTGGCCATGCAGTATCAGCGCAACGATGTGGAGCTGTGGCGCGGCACTTTCCGCGTGCGCGGCGAGGTGATCGACGTGTTTCCGGCCGAATCGGAGCAGTACGCCATCCGCATCGAGCTGTTCGACGACGAAGTGGAGCGGCTCAGCTGGTTCGACCCGCTCACGGGCGAGGTGGTCAAGGATGTCACCCGCATCACCGTCTATCCGAAAACCCACTATGTCACCCCGCGCGAACGCATTCTGGCAGCCATCGAGCAGATCAAGCTGGAGCTGAAGGAGCGGCTTGATGAGCTGCGCGCGCAGAACAAGCTGGTGGAGGCGCAGCGGCTAGAAGAGCGCACCAAGCTGGATATCGAAATGATGCTGGAGCTGGGCTACTGCACCGGCATCGAAAACTACTCCCGCTACCTCTCCGGGCGCGACGCCGGCCAGCCGCCGCCCACGCTGATGGACTACCTGCCGGCCAATGCGCTCATGTTCATCGACGAAAGCCACGTCACCGTGCCGCAGATCGGCGGCATGTACAAGGGGGACCGCTCGCGCAAGGAAAACCTGGTCACCTACGGCTTCCGTCTGCCCTCGGCCATGGACAACCGCCCGCTCAAGTTCGAGGAATTCGAGCGGCTGATGCCGCAGACCATTTTCGTCTCTGCCACGCCGGGGCCGTACGAGCTGGAGAAGTCCAGTCGTGTGGTGGAGCAGGTGGTGCGCCCCACCGGACTGGTGGACCCCGAAATCCACGTGCGCCCCGCCAGCACGCAGGTGGAGGATCTGCTGGGCGAGATCAATCTGGCCGTGGAGGCCGGTGAGCGCGTGCTGGTCACGGTGCTGACCAAGCGCATGGCCGAAGACCTCACCGAATTCCTCGAAGAGCACAACGTACGCGTGCGCTACCTGCACTCCGACATCGACACGGTGGAGCGCATCGAGATCGTGCGCGACCTGCGCCTGGGCGAGTTTGACGTCCTGGTGGGCATCAACCTGCTGCGTGAAGGGCTGGACATTCCCGAGGTGGCGCTGGTGGCCATTCTCGATGCGGACAAGGAGGGCTTTCTGCGTTCTGACCGCTCGCTCATCCAGACCATTGGTCGCGCTGCTCGCAATCCGAAGGGGCGGGCCATCCTGTATGCGGATAAAATAACTGATTCCATGCGTCGCGCTATCGAGGAAACCGAGCGGCGTCGCGCCAAGCAGATCGCCTATAACGAAGCGCACGGCATCACGCCCAAGGGGCTGAACAAGAAGGTCAATGACATCCTCGAGGATTCGCCCTACGCGCCGCGGCAGCAGAAGGCAGCCAAGGCGGCCGAGCCCCAGCCTGGCTATGATGTGCGCAACATGACTCCGGCAAAAGTCAGCCGCCTGCTCAAGAAACTGGAGAAAGAGATGTATCAGGCCGCCAAGGACCTGGAGTTCGAAAAGGCCGCGCAGCTGCGTGACCAGATCAAGCGCCTGCGAACCAACCTGGTGCAACTGGGGTGAAAACCACTCTTTTTGTCCTGTTTCTGCTGTTTTCACTGGCCAAAAGCGCCACCGCGCTGGCCGCCGAAAAAGCGGACGTTGAAAAAGTCGGGGACCCCCCTTATGGTGAGCTGCAGGCGCTGGTAAAAAAAGGTCTTTTTGTGCGCGCCAAAACGCTGCTGGAGAAAACGCGTGCCCAGTGGCCCAAGCAGGTGTGGCATGCCAATATGGGCGCGGTGCTGATCCGTCTGGGCAAGATGGAAGCGGCAGGGCAGCATCTGGAGGCGGCGCTGATGGCCGATGCGCGCAGCGCCACGATCTGGCAGATGCTCAAGGGGGTGCGCAGTTATCAGGCCCGTGCCGCTTACAAGGAACTGTTTCCCAAGGCGGCAGGGCCGCAGCGGGTGGCCATCAAACTGGTGCCACCGCCGCCTGCGAAAAAGGTTGCCGTAGCGCAGCCAGCGAAAACCTCGCCCTCTCAAGTCAAACCTGAGCCATTGCCTGTGCCGGCCACGGCGACAGCGGATAAATCCGTCCCTGCGGAGACAGCCGCGGCCAAGGCTGAGGCGCCTCAGCAATCGGCAGCGGTCACGAAAATGCCCCCGGCAGACTTGCGGGCAGCACTGGAGGCGTGGCGGGCTGCATGGAGCGCGCAGAACGTTGCTGCTTACCTGAAGGCGTATGCCGAGGATTTTCATGCGCCGGGCATGCGTGATCATGCCCAGTGGGTGCAGCAGCGGCGCTTGCTCATTAGCAAGCCGGACTTTATCCGCGTATCCCTGCAGAATATTCAGTGGAAGGCGGTGGATGCGCAGCGCTGGCAGGTGCGCTTCAAGCAGGTATATGAATCCAATCTTTTTAGAGATCAGGTGCTCAAGCGGTTAGAATGGCAGCAGCAGCCGAATGGCTGGAAGATCACCAAGGAAGAGGTCGTGCGGTGAAAGCAGTCTGGGGACTGATCATTGGATTGACACTCTCATTGTGTACCTTATCTGCGCCCGCTTTCGAAGACCCTGAAGCCCATCTTATCGGCATTCTGAAAGCCCTCCAGTCCGGCGACATTGATACGGCCCGTGCCCGGGCAGAAACGTTGCGAAGCCAGTTCCCCAATTACCCCATGGGCAAGGTGCTGAGCGTAGAGCTGAATGCTCGGCTGGCAGGGGATAAGGTGGTGCTGAAAAAGTTGCACGCCTGGCACCGGGATACGGTGCGTCAGATTCTGGCCGAGGCGCGCCTGCGCTGGCAGTATGCCGAGCAGGCTATTACGCCGGAGCAGTGGGTGCATAATCTGATTCTCTCGCCGGGTCAACAGCCATGGTGGGTGGTGGTAGATTTGAGCGCCTCGCGCCTGTACCTGTTCGAAAACCACTCGGGACAGCTTCGACTGGCGCTGGATACTTATATCAGCAAGGGCGCCGGCGGGATCGGCAAGGCGCGCAAGGGGGATCAGCGTACGCCGGTGGGGCTGTATCGCATTACCGAGTGGCGCAATGGTGCGGACCTTCCGCCCATTTACGGCGATGGGGCCTTGGTACTGGATTATCCCAATCCGTGGGATCGTTTTGTGGGGCGTACCGGTTCCGGCATCTGGCTGCATGGCACCCCGCCGGATCTATACGCCCGGCCCCCCGCATCCAGTAAAGGATGCGTGGTATTGAGTAATGGGGCGTTGGAGGCGCTCAAGGACCATCTCCAGCAGCCGCAGGGGACGCCGGTGCTGCTGGTCGAGAGTATCGACAAACTGTCCGCTGCTGACCCAGATACCCCGACATCGCTGATTGAGCGTGTGAAAACCGCTTCGCCTTCGCAAGCGTTGGAGCTGGTGCGCTATCCGGGAGAACAGGATATGTATTACGTGGCCTGGGTCGGGCATGGCGGGTTACACGCCCAGTTCTGGCGCCATGATCCACACAATGGCGTTGTGCTGGCGCTCGAACAGCGTCTCCCCCTTTCCGGCGAGGTCAAGCTGGCCGAGAAAGCAGCGCCAACGCAGATACGCTAGGCGTTCAGGTCATGGGCTGGAAAGCCTGTTCAGCCGTCTGCGTTTTTTGGCAAAATGGCCGCCGATTCAATAAGTTTGCAGATCCAAGAGGGTGCGGTTGTTGTCCTTCCTCTCCGAAGCTCTTGTGATCATGCAGCTTAAGGGCATTAACGTAGACAGGCGGCCTCGCTGCCGAACAGCATCGGCCAGTCTTCCCGCGGGCGAATCAGGCGTGCATGTTCCCCTTTCACCATCACTTCGGCGGCACGCGGGCGGGTGTTGTAGTTGCTGGCCATGGTAAAGCCGTAGGCACCGGCGCTCATCACCGCCAGCAGATCCTGCGCCTGTAGTGTCAGCTCGCGTCCTTTGCCAAGAAAGTCACCGGTTTCGCACACGGGGCCGACAATGTCCCACGCGGCGGTGGTGCCGGTTTTGTGAGGCTGCACCGGCACAATGTCCTGCCATGCCTGGTAGAGCGCAGGGCGGATCAGGTCGTTCATCCCAGCGTCCACAATGGCGAAATGGTGATCCTCGTTGTGCTTGAGGTATTCCACCCGCGTCAGCAGCACGCCGGCGTTGGCGGCGATGGCACGCCCCGGTTCGATGATGATTTCCATGTTCGGATCACTCACGGCCTCCACCAGCGTACGCACGTAGTCTGCGATGGCGGGCGGCTGTTCGTCGCGGTACTGCACGCCGAGGCCGCCGCCCAGATCCAGATGATGGAGGGTGATGTCGTGCTGACGCAGGGTATCCAGCAGGGCCATCACCCGCGCCACGGCGTCGCGGAACGGCGTCAGCTCGGTGAGCTGTGAGCCGATGTGGCAGTCCAGTCCCACAGGCTGCAGGTGCGGATGCGCGGCGGCCTCGCGGTAGAGCTGCGTGGCCGTGGCGATATCCACGCCGAACTTGTTTTCCTTCAGGCCGGTGGAAATGTAGGGATGGGTCTTGGCGTCCACGTCCGGGTTGACGCGCACCGAGACGGGGGCGACCACACCGTGAGCCTGCGCCACCTCTGCGATTCGTGCCAGTTCTGCGGCCGACTCCACATTGAGGGACTTGATGCCCGCTTCCAGCGCGCGGGCAATTTCATCATGGCGCTTGGCTACACCGGAAAACACGACTCGGGAGGGGTCGCCACCTGCAGCCAGCACCCGTTCCAGTTCGCCCACCGAGACGATGTCGAAGCCGGCGCCTTCCTGCGCCAGTGCCTGCAGCACGGAGAGGTTGGAGTTGGCCTTGACCGCGTAGCAGACGGTATGCGGCTGCGAGCCGAAGGCCTGGTCAAAGGCGCGATAGCGTTCGCGCAGCGCCGTTTCGGAATAGACATACAGCGGCGTGCCATACTCTTCGGCCAGCCAGGCGAGTGGCACGCTTTCTGCATGCAGCTCGCCATCGCGCCACGGGAAATGGATAAAACGATCCGGTATGGAGGGGCTCATTGCATCTGACTCATCTGTTTGGGGACTTCGGGCGGCAACTTGAGCGGCCCTTTTTTGCCGCAGGCGCCAAGCAGCAGCGCAAGGGCGGCTAAAATAACCACTTTATGACCGAGTTTTCTCATGCTGCAACCCTCGTTTGACAAGCCGCCCATTATAATCGAACCCCCGCAACCGCCACGGGCCGCCTGCATCTGGCTGCATGGTCTGGGGGCCGATGGACACGATTTCGAGCCGGTGGTGCACATGCTGCAGCTGCCCGTGTCGGTACGCTTTGTGCTGCCGCATGCGCCCGTGCAGCCGGTGACCATCAATGGTGGCCTGCCCATGCGCGCCTGGTTCGATATCCGCAGCCTGCAGCTGGATGAAGACGTGGATATTGAAGGTATAAACGGCAGCAGTGCCGCCGTGGCTGAACTGGCGCGGGCACAGAACCTGCCGGTGGTGCTGGCCGGTTTTTCCCAAGGGGGACTGATTGCCCTGCATGCGGCGCTGCAGGCGGGGGCGGCTGAGGCAGTGATGGCGCTGTCCACCTGGTATCCGTTTACGCCACCCACCACGGCGCTGCCGGTATTCATGGCTCACGGAACGGCTGATGAGATTGTGCCGCTGTCCCTGGCTGAAGAGAGTGCTGCACGGCTCGAGGCTGCGGGCGCGCAGGTGGACTGGCACACCTGGCCCATGGGGCATACGGTGATTCCTGAGGAGATTGCTGCCTTGAATCAATGGCTCAACCGCAAACTGGAGGCACTCGATGGCTAACATGCGCCGTTTCCTGCGCTATGACGTAGAGGTGCCCATCTATCTGGAGCCCTGCGATCAGGATGGTCATCGTGAGGGTTTCGACCCCCAGGCACTTTTCCCGGATCTGGAGCGCATGCGTTATGAAGGGCTGGGCGTCGAATTTAACACTATCCTGCGTGCGCTCGGAAAGGATAAGCCAAAGCTGGTATTTATGCTTTCGCACATGCAGGTGCGCCTGAACTTTCTGTTTTATCTGCTGCAGTGGCTGGCGGATGATCGCGATCCGCGCGAGGATGGGCGGTTCGAGTACCGCCTGCGTCAGGATGCCAAAATTGAATTTATCAATATTCTGCCAGAAGACAGCAAGCTGGGGCGTTTATTACAGGCATTGTGGCGGCACATGGACCTGACCATTCGTGAAGTGGTCGGCGTGGTGCAAACAAGTACCCAGGGGTTGTTTATTTACCCGCAAACGCCTGTGGCGCTGTTTGACCACACACGCTATATAACCAACCTGCGCGACGTGGCGGAAAAGGGTCACCCAGTCGCCGAAGCGTTGCTGCTGCTGGAGAAGATGTTGAACACCCTGCTGAAGGTCCTGCAACGGCTCAAGGCGTTTTACGCTGAGCGCGCCATGCCGCAGAGGTGGCCAAAGCTGACCGTTAACCTGAGTGCAGGGGGGCTTGGCCTGTGGGACAGTGAAAAATGGCCGCTGTATCAAAAAGTGAACGTATTCATGGCGCTGGAACAGCTTTTCGCCGGCCGGGGGCGCGTGGTATTCTGCCGGCAGTTGAAAACGGCCCCGGATCCGCAGCGCCCTTGGCGTGTCGGCGTGGATTTCGATTGGCTGCCTACCGAGCGGCAGGATCAGATCACCTTTTTCGTTCAGGCGCACGAAGTGGCTGATGCCATGGCGCGTTTCCCGCGCGAGCGCTTCGAAGCCTAAGGCCCCTTGGCAAAATCTCTGAATGCGCTCATGCTGCAGGCGCGAGGGCAGTGGAAGCAAGGCAAGCAACGCAGCGGGTGCCGCCACCCCGTCGCAACCCGAAGGAACAGGGCGACTCTAGCCCAATATGGCGTTGCGGCTCGTTTGCACGGCATGATCATGTTGTACTCACCACGCCTCGCCTTGCATCGGAACCCCAGCTGTCGCGACCTTTCAGAAGCTTTGCGGAGGTGCCCTAACTCTCTACATTGAGTGGAAAGGGCCGCACCCTGCGGCCCAGCCAGCGGTAATGTACCTGACCGGGTCCGCTGGCGGCGCAGCCGCCGCAGGCCGCAGTGCTGCAGCTGGGGGGATCGATGCGCTGGATCATTCCATTGGCCAGCAGGTAGTCCATCCAGCCGAATACGGTTTCCAGATCCACATCAAAATGCAGCGCGATGTCGTCAGCGCTTACCTGTTCCCGTTCGCGAATATAGTGTTTTACCTGGGCAAGCATGCTTCACGCCGTGTTGAGAAACGGATTGTGTTTCGGGTCCCGTCCGGCACGCCGCAGCCACCACCATGCCAGTGCCCAGGCGGCGGCAATGCCCAGCAGCCAGAGCGCGCTCTGTGCCGGGTGCTCAGTGAAAGTGGCAACCTGATAGAAGCCGACGGCCGCACTATAGCCGAGAAAAATGCTCCAGCCGCCGCTAAAGATCGCCCAGCGCCAGCCCAGCTCCTGGCGGATAGCGGCAAAGGTGGCGACGCATGGGAAGTAGAGCAGAATCAGCAGCAGATAGGCGAACGCCGCGGCGGTGCTGCCGAACAGCTCGGCAATCTTCTGCGCGGTCGCATCGCTGGCGCCCGCCTCTTGGGCACTGGCTTCCATGACGCCGCCCAGACCAATAGGGTCGAGCAGGGCATGGCCAAACTCGGCGAAATAGGCGGGAACGGTGGCCCAGGCAGCCTTGATGGTCTGCCACAGATCGTAGCGGCCTTTCTCGTCAGGGGCGGCATGACCATCCATCTGCGTGTAGAGGGCATCCAGCGTGCCGACGACCACTTCCTTGGCTAGCAGGCCGGTAAACAGGCCGACCGTCGCCGGCCAGTTTTCCTCGTTCACGCCGAGCGGTTCCACCAGCGGCGTAATGGTCTTGCCCACGGTGCTCAGCACCGAGTCGGGCTTGTTGGCGTGGCCGAAGGTGCCGTCGGTGCCCAGATCGTTAAAGAAATTGAGCATCAGCACCACGATAACGATGACCTTGCCGGCGTCGAGAATGAAGCCACGCAGCTTGTTGCGCACGTTGATGAGCAGGTTCAGCGGTGAGGGCCAGTGGTAGCGGGGCAGCTCCAGCAACAGCGGCTTGCGCTCCCCGGGCAGCACGGTCTGTTTCAGCAGCCAGGCGGTCAGCACGGCAGCGCCAATGCCGATGAGGTAGAGCAGAAACACCAGCAGGGCGGCATGTTCGCGGAAAAACACCGCGGCAAACAGTACATACACCGTCAGGCGGGCCGAGCAGGACATGAACGGGGTCATCAGAATGGTGATGATGCGGTCGCGCAGGCTGGGCAGGGTGCGGCTGGCCATGACGGCGGGTACATTGCAGCCGAAGCCGACCACCAGCGGCACGAACGCCTGGCCGGAGAGCCCGAGTTTCTGAAAGGCGCGGTCGGTAATCAGCGCCGCGCGCTGCATGTAGCCGGATTCTTCCAGCAGGGAGAGAAACAGGAACAGAAAGGCGATGACCGGAATGAAACTGACCACCACCTGCAGGCCGCCGCCGAGGCCGTCGGCCAGTAGCGCGATGAGCCATTGCGGTGCGCCCCAGCTTTCCATCAGGTGGCGCGGTCCATCCACGAACAGGGCCTGGGCAGTGAGGTCGAAGGCGTCCACAAAGGCGTTGCCCAGGTTGACCGACAGGGCAAACACCAGATACATGACGCCCAAAAAGATGGGCAGTCCAAGGACGGGGTGCAATGCCCGGTGGTCGAGGGTTTCGGTGGCGGAACGGGACAGGCGGTCGGTACGACGCACCACCTGTTGGGCGATCTCATGCGCCTTGCTGAAATAGAGGTCGGCAATGATGAGGTTGATGTCTTCAGTCAGTGCAGATTCCACTTGTCTGCGGGCATGCTCGACCATCTGGCGCAGGGTGTCCGGCGCCTCTTCCGGTGCGAGCAGCCAGCGCAGTGCCTGCCAGCAGGTTGGACGTGTGTCACCGGCAGCGGTGCGCAGTTCTTCCACTACCTGTCTGAGCGGTTCGGGCAGATCCAGTTGTAATGCAGTGGGCTTGTCCAGCTGGGTCTGCATGGCATCCTTGAATGCATCGATGCCCTCGTTGCGGTAGGCGGAAATGGGCACCACCGGGCAGCCCAGCAGGTTGGCGAGCTTTTCGGCGTCGATTTCAAGATTGGCTGACTTCAGCAGGTCGATGCGGTTGAGCGCCACCACTGCAGGCAGGCCCATATGCAGCAGCTGCACGGTGAGAAACAGCTGCCGCTCCAGCGCGGCGGCATCTACCACATTGACCACCAAATCCAGCGGCTGGCAGGTGAGGAAGTCTCGGGCGATGCGCTCGTCTTTGCCGCTCTTGCTGTCGTCGATCAGGCTGTATACGCCGGGCAGGTCGATCAGGCGCGCCTTGCGGTCGCCCAGGGTAAAGGTGCCTTCCTTGCGCTCCACGGTGACGCCGGGCCAGTTGCCGGTGGTCTGATGGCTGCCGGTGAGGCGGTTGAACAGAGTGGTCTTGCCACAGTTGGGCTGGCCTAGCAGGGCAATGCGCCACTGGCCCCTGACGGCATGGGCGGGTGGTTTTTGCGCGGCGTCACAACAGGATTTCATGGGCATTTCCGAGCATTCTGGTCAGGAATGGGGGCCGTAAAAAGGCCCGAGAGGACCTTCAGGCGCGCTTTTTCATCTGCACGGCCAGCTTGTTGGCCATGTCTTTCGAGAGGGCAAAGCGAGATCCGTCCACGCAGACGATGTAGTTGTTGTTGCGTACCTGAAGCAGCTTGACGTTGCTCTTGCGGTGAAAGCCAAGGTTGAGCAGGCGCAGACGTTCGGCGGCATCGCCGTTGATCTGGCAGATCTCGCATTCGCTGCCGACCGGACACTGATCCAGCGCGCAGAGGTCGGAGACTGGGATTTGCTGCAGCTTGTCGTTGGCGTTCATCGTGACTCGCTTCAAGTGAGAATGATTTTCGTTGATTGCATTATAGGGACAAACAAATACGAAAGCAAATAGGAATTGTTCTTATCTTGATCTGGGTCAATTTTTGCCTGGGAGAAGGGCTTTTTCAGGCGTGGGCCCCCGCAAGGCGTGCGCCGGGCGGGATTTGCGAGAGTGCCGAATTTTCGGACAGCAAAAAAGTCGGGGACCCCCCTCTCAGCCGTTACTCCGGTCCTTGCGACGGATCTGGTAGAGGGCGATCTGCCCCAGCAGGTTGGGGAACAGCGTCATGCCCAGGCTGGTCTGATGCTGCTGGTCCACCACGGCGCGGCGCACGATCTCGAAGCCCTTTTTGGCACACAGGGCTTCGAAGTCCTTGAAGGTGCACAGATGAATGTTGGGGGTGTCATACCAGTGGTAGGGCAGGGTTTCGGTTTCGGGCATGCGTCCGCTGAACATCAGCTGCACGCGGTTTTTCCAGTAGCCGAAGTTGGGGAAGGTGACGATGCTCTGCTTGCCGATGGTAAGCATTTCATCCAGCAGCAGGTCCGGCCGGTCCACCACCTGCAGCGCCTGGGTCATGATGACATAGTCGAAACTGTCCTCGTCGAAGTAGTCCAGCAGCGATTTCTTGTTCAGGTCGCTCTGGATGACGTTAATGCCGTTTTTGATGGACTCGATCACCAGATTGGGGTCCAGCTCCATGCCGTAGCCGCTGGCGTTGCGGGCTGACTGCAGGTGCGCCAGCAGGGTGCCGTCGCCGCAGCCCAGATCCAGCACGCGGCTATTGGGTTCGATCCAGCTGGAGATCAGCTGAAATTCGGGCGACAGGGTGCGGTTTTCGCTGCTCATGCGCCCACCTCCCTGGCTACGCGGTCCATGTAGGCGCTGAAAACCCCCTCATAAAATGGGTTGGGCAGCAGAAAGGCGTCATGGCCGTGCTGGGACTCGATTTCGGCGTAGCTGACATTCTTGTCGTTGTCCAGCAGCGCGCGCACGATCTCCTCGCTGCGTTCCGGGCTGAAGCGCCAGTCCGAAGTGAACGAAACCACCAGAAAACCGGCCTGCACGCGGGCAAAGGCCTTAGAGAGGTCGTGATCATACTCGGCGGCAGGGTCGAAATAGTCCAGCGCCTTGGTCATGAGCAGATAGGTGTTGGCGTCGAATTTGGAGCGGGTGGCGAACTTCTCCCCCTGATAGCGCAGGTAGCTCTCCACCTGAAATTCCACGTCGAAGTTGTATTTGAGCCGGTCGCGCAGCTCGCGGCCGAACTTCTTGCCCATCAGGTCATCGGACAGGTAGGTGAGATGCCCGAGCATGCGTGCCAGTGCCAGCCCACGCTTGGGGATCACGCCGTGCTCCAGATAGCGGCCGCCGTGGAAGTCGGGATCGGACATGATGGCGGTGCGCGCCACTTCGTTAAAGGCGATGTTCTGCGCGGACAGGCGCGGTGCGGCGGCAATGACCACTGCGTGGCGCAGGCGATCCGGCCTGTCGATGGCCCACTGGATGACCTGCATGCCGCCCAGCGAACCGCCCACCACAGCCGCCCACTGCTCGATGCCCAGGTGTTCGCGCAGCTTGTCCTGACTGACCACCCAGTCCTTGACGGTGATGATGGGGAAATCCGGACCCCACGGTCTGCCGGTTTCCGGGTTGATGCTGGCGGGGCCGGTGGAGCCGTGGCAGCCGCCCAGGTTGTTGACGCCCACCACAAAGAAGCGGTTAGTGTCGATGGGCTTGCCGGGGCCCACATAGTGCTCCCACCAGCCCGGTTTTTCATCGCCGTCATAATAGCCGGCCACATGATGGTTGCCGGAGAGGGCGTGACAGATGAGAATGGCATTGGACTTGTCGGCATTGAGCTGACCGTAGGTTTCGTACACCAGGTCATAGGCAGGAATGACGCTGCCGCTGACGGTATGCAGCGGTTCATCCACATGAAAGGTCTTGGGTTTGACCAGGCCGACACTATTTTCTTTCATGAGTGAAATTATAATGGACCCATTCCAACGATGGAGGACAACCGATGAAAAAGACCCTGATTGCAACGCTGATGGCGGCCATGGCAGGCACAGCCTGGGCCGGCGATGCGGATGTGAGCGCGCTCAAGGAGGAAGGGCGTGAGATCGCCAGGCAGTTTCTGGGCACGCTGAAGCCCGAGCTGCAGAAGGCCATGAAATCCGGCGGCCCCGTGCACGCCATCGACGTGTGTCACAAAAAGGCGCCGCAGATCACTGCCGAGCTGTCCAAAAAGACCGGTTGGGAGCTCAAGCGCACCAGCACGAAGGTGCGCAACCCCAACAATGCACCGGACGAGTGGGAAAAGCGCGTGCTGGCGCAGTTTGAGCAGCAGAAGGCTCGGGGCGCAGACGTGAAGAAGTTGGAAGTTGGGGAAGTGGTGGAAGAAAACGGCCACAAGGTGTTCCGCTACGCCAAGGCGATTCCCACCGGCAAGGTGTGTGTGGCCTGTCACGGTGCGCATGTGCATGCGCCGGTGATGGAAGCCATCAAGACCTATTATCCCCATGATCAGGCCACCGGCTTCAAGCCGGGTGATATCCGCGGTATGTTCAGCTTCAAGAAGCCGCTGTAAGCAACACTCGAGTCCATCAGCAGCCCCGCCGCGAGCGGGGTTTTTTATGGGCCTTTGAATGTGTTCGTGTTGCAGGGGCGATGATCGCAGATGGCAGGCGCGGCGCCCCCTTTGCTGGCGCCAGCGGCAGGGCGCGCGACGCAGAGGAGGCCACCGGCCCGTCTCAACCAAGGGAGGAAGGGCTGTAGCGGCTCAGGGTGGCGTTGCATCTCGCTTGCAGAGAGAGACCAGGCCACGGTCGCTGCGCCTCGAATCGGAACTTCTACTGTCTCAACCGTTCAGAGGGCTTGCGAAGGTGTCTTATGCCTGCCAGACGCTGCCGTAGAGGCCGGGACGGGCGGCGCCGGTGATGGCTGTGTAGTCAACGGCTTCGTTGTGCCAGCGTTTCCACGCCAGCCAGGCAAACAGCATGGCTTCGATGGCATCCACGGGGGGGTCCCCGACTTTTTTCAGGTCGAAAAATTCTGCCTCGGGCAGATGCGCCTGCAAAAGGGCCTGCAACGTGGTGTTATGGGCCCCGCCGCCCATCAGCACGACGGTTTTTGCTCCCACGGATGCCAGCGCCCGGGCAATGGTCTCGACCGTCAGGGCGGCGGCGGTGGCCACCTGATCTTCCGGGGCAAGCGGGGTGTCCTGCAGGCGTGCAAACCAGGCGCGGTTGAACTGTTCGCGACCGGTGCTCTTGGGGGGCGCTTCACTGAAGTAGGGGTGGCGCAACAGTGTGGCTAGCAGACCATCATTTACGCGACCGCGGGCAGCGGTGGCGCCATCTTGGTCAAAGGGCTGCCCAAAGTGATGCTGCATCAGCTCGTCGATAATGCCGTTGCCGGGACCGGTATCCCATCCCTGGATGCGGCCATCGGGCAATAGCAAAGTGACATTGGCAATGCCGCCAATATTGACCAGCGCAGCCGGTTTGGGCAGGTGTGCGAACAGCTCAGCGTGAAACAGCGGTGCCAGCGGTGCGCCCTGGCCGCCCAGGGCCAGATCGCTGTCGCGGAAGCCGGCGACCACAGGCACGCCCGTTCGTGCCGCCAGGGCGGCCGCGGAGCCGAGCGCCCAGCTGCTGCCGTGGCGGGGATCGTGCCACAGGGTCTGTCCATGGAAGCCGATCAGTTCGACAGGATCGCGATGCTGCGCCCGGAAGCGATTGACCGCCTGCGCAAAGGCTGCATCCAGCTGGTTCTGCAGCGTGGCCAGCTGTGCCAATGGGGCGGATCGGCCGGGCAGATGGCGAAGCTTGTCCTGCAGGGCGGCGGGGAAGGGAAAGGTTTCGAAGGCCGTCAGATATATCGGTCGGCCGGCCTCAATACGGCACAGCCCAAGGTCGATGCCGTCCGCGCTGGTGCCGCTCAGAACCCCCAGAACATTCATTTATTCAAATGACTGCGCCAGCTGGTGGGCCGTGTCGAGCCGCTGCAGCTGCGCCATCAGGAAACGGCTCTGCGCCTGAAAGGCGCTTTTGTATTGCGCGGGTACCGGGGAGGCGTCCGGGAACTTTACCAGCAGAGGATCCTTGTGTTTTCCGTCGATGCGGAACTCGTAATGCAAATGGGGGCCGGTGGCCCAGCCGCTCTGGCCGATATAACCGATGGTCTGCCCCATTTTCACATAGCTGCCCTTGCGGATCTTGCCGAAACGGGACAGGTGCGCATAGACCGTGGTGTACCTGCGTCCATGCTGTACAAAGACCACGCGCCCGTAGCCGGTTTTCCACCCCTTGAAGGTGACGCGTCCGTTGCCGGTGACGTGCACCGGCGTGCCGATTTTGCCACCGTAGTCCACGCCGCGGTGCGCTTTCCATTTGTGCTGGGTGGGGTGCCAGCGCTTGCGGGTAAAGCGGGAGGTGATGTGCACGAAATCCACCGGGTTACGCATGAAGGCCTTGCGTAGATTGTGGCCGTCCTCATCGTAGTAGCCGATGATTTTGCCCGATGCGTCGCGCAGGGCGAAGGCGGTGTAGGTCTTGCCGCTGGTATGCACTTCGGCGGCGAGTATGCGCCCGTCCCCCAGATAGGCGCCGTCAAGGTAGCGCTTTTCATAGATGACCTTGAAGGTGTCGCCGGGACGCAGCTGGCGGGCGAAGTCGATATCCCACTGATAGAGGTTGGCAAGTGCCATGATGGTCTTATCGGAGAGTCCCGCCTGCTTGCCGGCGTCATACAGGCTGTCTTCGATAGTGCCCTGGGCCATGGTGATGATGATATCCACCGGCTTTTTGAGGGTGTTGATCTTCCAGCCTTCGGCCCCTCGTTCCGCCACGATGTCGGTGACGGCGTTGACATGGCGGATAATGCGCTCGGGCTGCTGCTTCGCGTCGAATACCACGGTGAAGCGGTCGCCGGGATGGATCAGCACCAGTTTTCGCTCGGTATGATCCAGTTTGGCCAGTGTATCGATGGTGTTGTAATCCACGCCAGCGCGCATGAGCACGGTGCTGAATACATCGTTCTTGCCCGCCTGAACGGTTTTTTGCGTGGCGGATGGTGCAGGGTTCGTTTTAGTGGCGTGGTCAGGGGTGTTCGATTCCCAGGCCTGCGGGGCCGTGTTGTCCGCCTGGGGCAGGGGCGGCAGTGGCAGTTTGAGTAGTGCCAGCTGGCCGGCATCGTCGTTGGCTGCGCGACCGCTCATGGCATGAAACAGGGTAAAGGTCAGAACCACCCCCACCAGAAGGGTGAGAAGCAGAGAGCGGGAGCGTTGTAGCAGTGCGGCCATACAGAGTTCTCAAGAGTTTATAACATCAATTCTAAGCGACTTGTGTGCTATTGCAAGCCAAGCGGGCAAGCAAGCCCTTATAATTTCGCCCATTCAAGCGAACGAAAGCAGGTTGAAAACCGTGGCAGCGATTACCGATAACCCACAGGTCAGCACCTTTCAGGGGCTGATTCACACCCTCGAAAACTACTGGGCGCAGCAGGGCTGCGTGGTCATGCAACCCTACGACATGGAAATGGGCGCGGGCACCTTTCACCCGGCCACTTTCCTGCGCGCCATCGGGCCGGAGCCCTGGCGCGCCGCCTATGTGCAGCCGTGCCGCCGCCCCACCGACGGCCGCTATGGCGAGAACCCCAACCGCCTGCAGCACTACTATCAGTTTCAGGTGGTGCTCAAGCCCTCGCCCGACGACATTCAGGATCTCTATCTGAACTCGCTGCGCATGCTGGGCATCGACCCGCTGGTGCACGACATCCGCTTCGTGGAAGACAACTGGGAATCGCCCACCCTGGGCGCCTGGGGGCTGGGCTGGGAAGTGTGGCTCAACGGCATGGAGGTGACTCAGTTCACCTACTTCCAGCAGGTGGGCGGGCTGGAGTGCCGCCCTGTCACCGGTGAGATCACCTACGGGCTGGAGCGTATCGCCATGTATCTGCAGGGCGTGGACTCCGTATTCGATCTGGTGTGGGTGGAAGGGCCCGACGGACCGGTCACCTACGGCGACGTGTTCCACCAGAATGAGGTGGAAATGTCCACCTACAACTTTGAGAAGGCCAATACCGAGGTGCTGTTCCGCCACTTTGAAGAGTGCGAGGCGGAATTTGAAAAGCTGATCCATGATGGACTGCCCCTACCAGCCTACGAGCAGGTGCTCAAGGCATCGCATACCTTCAACCTGCTGGATGCACGCCACGCCATCAGTGTCACCGAGCGCGCCCGCTTTATCGGGCGCGTGCGCAACATGGCGCGTCAGGTGGCGCAGGCCTATTACGATCGTCGTGAAGCGCTGGGCTTCCCGCTGGTGAAGGAGGGCAAATAATGGAACGCAAGGATTTTCTGTTCGAACTGGGTACCGAAGAGCTGCCCCCCAAGGCGCTGAAACGCCTGCGCGACGCCCTGCGCGACGAGATCGTCAAGGGGGTGGAGGCGGCCGAACTGGCGTTTGAGTTTGCGCAAGCCTATGCCACGCCACGCCGACTGGCCGTGCTGCTGCGCGGCTTGCAGACGCAGCAGGCAGATCGCGAGATTGAGCGCCGCGGCCCGGCCAAACAGGCGGCTTTTGATGCCGACGGCAAGCCCACCAAGGCGCTGGAAGGCTTTGCGCGCAGTTGCGGCGTCACCCCTGATGAGCTGATCGAAATCGAAACGCCCAAGGGGGTGTGGATGGGTTATCGCCTGCAGCAGCCGGGCAAGCCCGCCACGGAGCTGCTGCCGGAAATCGTCAGCACCGCGCTGGATCGCTTGCCCATTCCAAAGCGCATGCGCTGGGGCGCCCGTGACGCGGCCTTTGTGCGCCCCGTGCACTGGGTGGTGATGCTGCTGGGCGAGAATGTGGTGCCCGCCACCATTCTGGAGCATGAGGCCGACCGCGCCACCCATGGTCATCGCTTCCATGCCCCGCAGGCGCTGACGCTGCAGCAGCCGGATGACTATGTGCGCGTATTGCGCGAGCAGGGTTTTGTGGAGCCCGATTTTGATCTGCGCAGTGCGCAGATTGCCGAGCAGGTCCAGGCAAAGGCGGCCGAAGTGGACGCGCACGCGGTGATCGACGGCGATCTGCTGGATGAGGTCACGGCCCTGAACGAGTGGCCGCGCGCCATTATGGGCAGCTTCGACGCGGCTTTCCTCGAGGTGCCGCCGGAGTGTTTGATTTCGGCCATGAAGGGGCACCAGAAGTATTTCCACGTGGTGGACAGCGACGGTAAGCTGCTCAACCGTTTCATTACCATCGCCAATATCGACAGCAAGAACCCAGATGCGGTGCGCGACGGCAACGAGCGCGTCATCCGCCCGCGTCTGGCCGATGCCAGGTTCTTCTGGGATCAGGACCGCAAGCAGCCGCTGGAAGACTTCCTGCCGCGGCTGAAGACCGTGGTATTCCAGCAGAAGCTGGGCACGCTCATGGACAAGGTGGACCGGCTGGAAAACCTGACTGTAAAGATCGGCCGCCTGCTGGGCGAGGACACCGCCCTGTGCGAACGGGCTGCCCACCTGTCCAAGTGTGACCTGATGACCGAGATGGTAGGCGAGTTTCCGGAACTGCAGGGCATCATGGGGCGCTACTATGCCCTTGCGCAGGGCGAAAACCCCAAGGTGGTGCAGGCACTGGACGATCAGTACAAGCCGCGTTTTGCCGGCGACAGCCTGCCGGCTGACGGCATCAGTCAGGCCTTGGCCATTGCCGACAAGCTGGATACCATCGCCGGCATTTACGGCATCGGCGAGGCCCCCACCGGCGACAAGGATCCCTATGGCCTGCGTCGTGCCGCGCTGGGTGCGCTGCGCATCATTATTGAAAACGAACTGGATCTGGACCTGGTGGAGCTGGTGGAGGCGGCGCTCAAGCAGCACGACGCGGTGGACTATACCGATGCGCTGCGCGAGGAAATCGTCGATTTCATGTACAGCCGTCTGCGTGCCTGGTATCTGGAGCAGGGCGCCACGCCCGAGCAGTTCGAAGCGGTGCGCGCCGTGCCCAGCCGCAAGCCGATCCAGTTTGCCCGTCGCATGGATGCGGTGCGCCGTTTCAGCACGCTGGAGGGCGCCGAAGCCCTGGCGGCGGCCAACAAGCGCATTGGCAATATTCTCAAAAAAGCGGAGCGGGTGCCGGACAGCGTGGATGAAAGCCGCTTTGAAGCGGACGAAGAGCGCCAGCTGTGGCAGGCATTCATGCAGCTGAAGCCCCAGGTAGATGCCGCCATCGAGGCGGGTGACTTCGTGGCAGCCATGGAGCAGCTGGCCACCCTGCGCCCTGTTGTGGATGCCTTTTTCGATCATGTGATGGTCAATGCCGAGGATCCGGCGCTGCGTGCCAATCGACTGGCGCTGCTGGCGCAGATCAAGGCGGCATTTGATCAGATTGCAGATCTGTCCAAGCTGTCGGCCTGAGCATGCGCCTTATCGTGCTGGACCGCGACGGCGTCATTAACGAAGACTCCGACGCCTTTATCAAGTCGCCCGAGCAGTGGGTGCCGGTGCCCGGCAGTCTGGAGGCGATCGCCAGGTTGAACAGGGCCGGCTGGACGGTGGCGGTGGCCACCAATCAGTCGGGCATCGCGCGCGGCTATTACGATCACGCCACCCTCAGCGCCATGCACCAGAAGCTGCAGGGCTTGCTGAGGCCGCTGGGTGGTCGTGTGGACTGGATCAGCACCTCTCCCTATCTGGATCATCACAATTCGCCGGCGCGCAAGCCGGGTGCGGGCATGCTGCGTGCCATCGCCGCCCGCTACGGCTGTGAACTGACGGGCGTGCCCTTTGTAGGCGATACTTGGGGCGATGTGCAGGCGGCGCAGGCAGTGGGCATGCAGCCCATACTGGTGCGCAGCGGCAAGGGGGAGCGCACGCTGGCCAGCCATGCGGAGGACATTGCTGCCCTGAACGTACCGGTTCATGACAACCTTGCTACCGTTGCGGAGGCATTATGTCCGTAAAGGAAAAGTCGTCCATCAGGCACACACTGCCAACGCCCGAGAGTTCGCCGCCTGCCCCGCAAGAGGCGTCGCCGGCGCCCGGCGGCTGGCAGCGCTGGCTGCCGGTGGTGCTGGTGCGCTCCACGCTGTTCGAAATCGGGCGGATTGCCTCGATGATCTTTTTTGCCGTCACCGGCCAGTTTCTGTGGCCGTTCTCGTTTAAGGTTCGCTACCGCTACATGACGCTGTGGGGCAAGTTCACCCTGTGGTGGCTCAAGGTGACCTGTGGCATTCGCTATCAGGTTGAGGGGTGTAAAAATATTGACACCCGAAAAAATGGCCTGATTTTTGCTCGTCACGAATCGGCATGGGAGACGATCGCACTGCAGTCGATTTTCCCGCCGCAGGTGTATGTGCTGAAGAAGGAGTTGCTACAGATTCCCTTTTTCGGCTGGGGCATGGCGCTGTTGCATCCCATTGCGCTGGACCGCAAGGCGGGGCGAAAGGCACTGCAGAAACTGGTCAGCGAAGGATTGAAGCGTCTGCAGGCGGGCCTGTGGGTGGCGATTTTTCCCGAGGGGACGCGCATGCCGCCGGGCGTGCTGGGCGAGATCAAGATTGGTGGCCCGATGCTGGCGGCCAAGGCTGATGTGCCCAGCTATCTGGTGGCGCACAATGCCGGTGAAATGTGGCCGAAGAACAGCTTTTTGAAATACCCGGGCACGATTCGGGTGGTGATCAGCGAGCCGTTCAATTTTTACGGTCAGCCGCCGAAACAGATTGCACAACAGATGAAAGCGTGGTTCGCCGCACACCTTTTAAGCCGAGCTGGAGGTGAGCCCGCCGTGACATAAGGGAGTTATGAGTAAAACCGCGACCATTTTGGGCGCTCTGATCGGCCTGATCGTTCTCCTGCTGGGGACGTATGATTTTGAAAAGGGTCAGATCATCAGCGCCTTTTTTAATATTCAGGCGCTCCTGCTGGTGGTGGGCGGCGTGGTTGCGGCAGTGCTGGTCAATTATCCATTGGATCAGCTCAAATGCATCCCTGTCGGGTTCTGGCGTATTTTCTGGCGGGAAGTGCCGGATCAGGCGTTCGTCGTTGCAGAGCTGGTGGAACTGGCCCATGACGTTAAACGCCACGGCCTCGTTCATATCGAAAGGCTCGTGGATACCATTGATGAGCCCTTTCTGCGCTTTGCCATTTCTGAAGCCCTCGTTTATCAGGATGAAAAAAGTCTGCGCAAGGCGTTGGGTATTCGCCTCAAGCTGGAGCAGCTCAAGGCGTCGGTCTGTGAAGAAGTGTTTCTCACCATGGCTTCCTATGCACCGGCGTTTGGCATGATGGGTACGGTGATGGGATTGATCATGATGATGGCCTCACAGGGCGGTGATCAGGCCGCGGCGGCCTTCGGTGCGGCCGAGTCGCAGAACATGATCGCCTCACTGATGACAGGCATGGGGGTAGCGCTGGTTACCACCTTTTATGGCGTGCTGCTCTCCAATCTGGTGTTCATGCCTATCGCCGGCAAGCTGAAAATGCTCAATGAAGCGGAACAGCTGTATCGGGAAATGGTCGTGGAAGGCGTCGTGGCGCTGAAGCGGGGAGACAGCCCGCTGATGCTGAAGGAACGCCTGTTGGCGTTTGTGGATGATCGTCTGGCGCAGAAACTGGAGGAGGTGCGCTAAATGGCTGCACCCGAGGAGGCATCGCCTTCTTCCCGTGAGTCGGATCAGTCTGGACGTTTTCAGCGCGTCTGGCTGCTGACCTTCGTTTCCCTTTTTCTGACCCTGCTGGCCTTTTTCATTGTGCTGATTTCGCAGGTGATCCTCGAAGGGGTGCCGGAAAAGCGCGCCTATCAGCTGATGCTGCAGGATCTGACGCAAGCCGTGCAGCGTTATGCGCATGAAGAGGGTCTGGACTGGTTGCGCGTGGAAAATGCCTTTCCCAAGGGGGTGCGCCTCTATCCGGATCCGGCTCTGTTTGCTGACCAGCCCCTGTTTTATTCCGCCCGCGCCCAGCTGAACCCCCGCTTTATCCCCTATCTGCGCGAGATCGCGCGTTTTTTGCACAGCCTGGATGTGCCAGCGTTTGATCGCGTTCACACCGCTTTGTTGCGGCCCGTTCATCGAAAAGGGCTGCGGGTGCAGCTGACCCTAAGGGTGGAAGGGCATACCGATGCCACGCCACCCGCCCCTAATGCGCCTTACCCCGATAATGTGACCTTGAGCGTGTTTCGAGCTCATGCGGTGATGAAGCGCTTGCAGGCCCTGTCAGCGATCCCGCCCCGTTATTGGGCCATTGCCGGCTATGGCGCCTGGCACCCCCTGTTTCCGGACCCGATGGATCCGCGCAATCGTCGCGTGGAGCTGTATCTACAGCCGCAGCTTATCAAGGCAGAAGGTGAAACGGATGGCTGAGGGCGTCAGGGCGCGGGCACAGATGGGCTGGCTGCTATCCTTTGGCGATACGGTTACGCTGCTGATCACTTTTTTCATCATGATGCTGGCCCTTAATTACGGTGCCATCTCGCGGGTGCAGAAGTGGGTGGATGACACGCTGGCCGAGACCCATGCCTTTCTGCAGGCGGAGGTCCGGTCGCGAGGGCTTACCTACTTTCGCATCTTGCGTGATCCTCGGGGGGTGTTGATTCGCATCAACAATTCCGATGCCTTTGAGAGTGGTTCTGCCGTCCCCAGTGCCAGTCTGCGCGAGCAGTTGAGCGAACTGGGCTATGTGCTGCGGCTGATGCCGCTGTTGAGTGTGCAGGAGACTGCCGCAGGGCGGCGGATTGTGTTGCGCGCTCGGGAGTACGGGCAGGTGTGGCAGGTAAATATTGAAGTGGAAGGGCATACCGACGCAGACCCCATCGCGCCCACGTCGCCGCTGCGCGACAACTGGATTCTGTCGGCGCTGCGCGCCGAGCGTGTCGCCGATCGATTGCAGAAAACCTCCCTGCTGCCGCGGCCGCTGTTTTCCATTGTGGGGTATGGTGATACCCGGCCGCTGGCGCCCAATGATACCCCTGCGCACAAGGCGCTCAACCGCCGCATCGACATCGTCATCAGCGCCCAGTTCGTCAGCGAAGCGCAGGCGGCAAAAAATCGCGTCGTGAAAAAGTCGGGGACCCCCTCTGCAGAGGCTGAAACCCCTGTTAGCAACAAATAGAACTGTCCGGTTTTGTAGCACATAAACTGTCCGCTTTGGGTTCACTGATGATCAGACCTGGCAGCGGACGTTGGCCGACGCCTGATCAATAGGTTCGAGGGGGTTCGAAGGGCAGTCCTTCTGGGGTGTAACTGGCCAGTCTTCTGGGTTGGCCGCCGCCATGGTGGTAATGCCCTGGGCTGCAACCCCTTGACATGGAAGTAGAATGCATGAATAATTCCCGGTTCCTCTCAGACTAAACGAACTGTACGGCGACGTTGGCCATTACGTTTAGCAACCGAATTGAACTGGAGAACCACAAGTGGCAAACATCAAATCTGCAAAGAAGCGCGCACGTCAGAACCCCAAGCGTCGTTTGCGCAACCGCATGCACAAGGGTGCGGCACGCACACTGGTGAAGAAAGTCCGCGCCTTCATCGAAGCGGGTGACTACGAAAACGGCATGGCGGCATTCCGTCAGGCCCAGTCCAAGCTGGACAGTGTCGCACGCAAGGGCATTATCCAGAAGAACACTGCAGCGCGCCTGAAGCGTCGTCTGAATGCCGGCCTGAAAAAGCTGGCGCAGTCTGCTGCGTAAGCCGCACTTGATTGCCTACAATAAAGCCGGTCTCTGACCGGCTTTTTTATTTCTGCAGACTGCCCCGGTGCTCAAGAACCTGTTTACCGTCAGCAGCATGACCCTGGTCTCGCGCATCCTCGGTTTTGTGCGCGATATGGTCATTGCCCGCTACTTCGGCGCCAGTGCCGGGGCGGACGCCTTTTTCGTCGCCTTCAAGATTCCCAACTTCTTCCGTCGCCTGTTCGCCGAGGGGGCCTTTTCGCAGGCGTTCGTGCCGGTGTTGTCGGAGGCGAAGGAAAAGGCGGGGATGGAGCGGGTGCGCCATCTGGTGGATGCCATCAGCTTCCGCCTGCTCATGGCGCTGCTGCTGGTGATAGGCATCGGGATGGTGTTCAGCGATGCGGTCATCTGGCTGTTTGCGCCCGGCTTTCACGCAGAGCCGTTCAAGTTTCAGCTCACCGCCGAGATGCTGCGCATTACCTTTCCTTACCTGCTGTTCATTTCCCTGGTCGCCCTGTCATCGGCAATCCTCAACACCTACAACCACTTTGCCGTGCCGGCGTTTACCCCGGTGTTGCTCAATCTCACCCTGATTGCAGCGGCCATTGGCCTGTCGCCCCATTTTGACATTCCCGTGCTGGCGCTGGCGTGGGGCGTCCTGTTGGCCGGCATCCTGCAGCTGGCGCTGCATCTGCCGTTTCTGTGGCGGCTCGGTCTGCTGCCGCGCCCGCGCCCCATCGACGATCCGGGCGTCAATGAGGTCAAGCGGCTGATGCTGCCGGCGCTGTTCGGCGTCTCCGTGGCGCAGATCAATCTGCTCATCGACACCGTGCTGGCCTCGTTTCTGGTCACTGGTTCGGTCTCATGGCTCTATTACGCCGATCGTCTGATGGAGTTTCCGTTGGGCGTGTTCGGCATCGCCCTGGCCACGGTGGCGCTGCCGGGGCTGAGCCGCGCAGCAGCACGCACCGACTGGCACGCCTACCGGGCACAGATCGACACCGCGCTGCGGCTGATCTGGCTGGTGGGCGTGCCCGCGTCTCTCGGTCTGATGCTGCTGGCCGCGCCGCTGCTGGCCACGCTGTTTCAGTATGGCGCCTTTACGCCCGAGGATGTCATGCAGTCCAGCCGGGCGCTGATGGCCTACGCACTGGGTCTGGTGGGCTTTATGCTAGTGAAGGTGCTGGCGCCGGCCTTCTATGCCCTCAAGGACATGAAAACGCCGGTGCGCATCGCCGTGATTGCACTGGTGGTAAATACGGTATTGAATTTGGTGTTCATCTTTCCGCTCGCCCATGTCGGCCTGGCGCTGGCCACCTCGCTGGCGGCCTTTGTCAATGCCGGCTTACTCTATCACCACCTGCGGGGGACGCACTTCGAGCGCCATGAAGGGTGGCGTGCGCTATTGTGGCGCGGCGTCCTGGCCATGGGCGGCATGGTGGCGTGGCTGCTGCTTTGGACGCCATCCACGACGGACTGGCTGAGTGCGGATGCCTGGCATCGCATCGGCTGGCTGGCGGCGCTGGTCGTCAGTGCCGTGGCGCTGTATGGCGCGCTGTTGTGGCTGTTGGGTGTACGCCTGCACCATGTGCGTCTCTATCGGGGAGAGGATTGAATGCATCTGATTCGCGGCCTGCACAATCTGCAGCACTCGGCCTGCGCGCCGCTGGCGCAGGGTGCGGCGGTTACCATCGGCAACTTTGACGGCGTGCACCGCGGTCATCAGCATGTGCTGGCGGCGCTGAAGCAGGCGGCCCGGCAGCGCAATCTGCCCACCGTGGTGATGCTGTTCGAGCCGCACCCCATTGAGTTTTTTGCGCCGGACAAGGCACCGGTACGGCTGATGAACCTGCGCGAAAAGGTGGAGGCGCTGGCCGAGCAGGGGGTGGACTATGCGCTCATGGTGCGCTTTGATGCCGCCTTTGCCGGCCTGAGTGCCGAGCAGTTCGTGCAGACCATTCTGGTGGATCAACTTCACATCCGCTTTGTCTCGGTGGGGGATGACTTTCGTTTCGGGGCCGGGCGCCGGGGCGACTTTCAGCTGCTGCAGGCGCTGGGGGCGCAGGCGGGCTTCGAGGTGGCCCATCAGCCCACCTTCACGCTCAATGGCGAACGGGTCAGTTCCACACGCATCCGCGCTGCCCTGCAGAAGCCAGATCTGCGCGAAGCCGAACGCCTGCAGGGGCGGCCGTTTGGTTTTACCGGCCGGGTCATTCACGGCCACAAGCGCGGTCGGCAGCTGGGCTTCCCCACGCTCAATATCAATCCGCGCCGGCAGCGCATGCCGGTGGAGGGCGTGTTCGCCGTGCGCGTGGATATCGCCGAAACCGGCGAGCGGGATCTGCCGGGGGTGGCCAATATCGGCGTGCGTCCCACGGTGGACGGGCTGCGTCCCAGCATTGAGGTGCACGTGTTTGACTGGGCAAAAATGGTCTATGGCGCCCATGTCAGGGTAAAATTGGCCCAATTCATTCGACCCGAACAGAAGTTTTCCGATCTGGACGCGCTGCGCGCGCAGATTGCGCAGGACGCCGAGGCGGCGCGCATCCTTTTGAACCTGAATCCGACTAAAGAGCATCATGGCTGACAACGACAAGAAATATCCGCTCAACCTGCCCGATACCGATTTCCCCATGCGCGGCAATCTGCCGCAGCGCGAACCCGAACGCGTGCGCCAATGGCTGGAGAATGGCCTGTATGAAAAGGTGCGCGCCGCCAAGGCCGGCAAGCCCAAGTTTGTGCTGCACGATGGCCCGCCGTACGCCAATGGCAATATCCATATCGGCCACGCCGTCAACAAGGTGCTCAAGGACATTATCGTCAAGGCCAAGGGCCTATCCGGCTTCGATGCGCCCTATGTGCCGGGCTGGGACTGCCACGGTCTGCCCATTGAGCTGAATGTGGAAAAGAAGGTTGGCAAGGTGGGGCAGAAGGTAGATGCCCGCACCTTCCGGCAGGCGTGCCGCGACTATGCGCAGCAGCAGGTGGAAGCGCAGATGGCGGACTTTCAGCGTCTTGGCGTCATGGGCGACTGGGACAATCCCTATCTGACCAAGGATTTCAGGTTTGAAGCGGACGAGGTGCGTGCGCTGGCGAAGATTCTTGAAGCCGGTCACCTGACCCGCGGCGTCAAGCCGGTGTACTGGTCGGTGGGCGCGCAGTCGGCGTTGGCCGAGGCGGAAGTGGAGTATCAGGACAAGACCTCCAACGCCATCTATGTGCGCTTTGCTGCCGTGGACCCGGACGATCTCGTCAGCCGCATGGAACCGGTGGACGGTGCCGTGGGCAGCGGGCCGGTGTCTGTGGTGATCTGGACCACCACGCCGTGGACCCTGCCGGCCAATCTGGCGGTGGCCATCCACCCCGATCTGGACTATGTGCTGGTGCAGCTGAATGATGAGCGCGTGCTGCTGGCCGATGGCCTGCTGGAAGAGACCCTGAAAACCTGGGGTGTGGAGGACGCGCAGGTGGTGGCCACCGCCAAGGGGGCCGAACTGGAGGGCGTGCAGCTGCGCCACCCCTTCTATGAGCGCATTGTTCCCATTATTCTTGGCGACCATGTCACGCTGGATGCCGGTACCGGCTGTGTGCACACCGCGCCCGGCCACGGTCAGGAAGACTTCGAGGTGGGGCGCCGCTATGGTCTGGAGGTGCTCTGCCCGGTAGACAGCCGCGGGGTGTTCACGTCTGAAGCCCCCGGGTTCGAGGGCAAGCATGTGCACAAGGTGGATGACGAGATTATCGCACTGCTGCAGGAGAAGGGTGCGCTGGTCCATCACGGCAAGATTACCCACAGCTATCCCCACTGCTGGCGCACCAAGACGCCATTGATCTTCCGCGCCACCAGCCAGTGGTTCATCAGCATGGATGCCAATGGCCTGCGCGACAGTGCCCTCAAGGCGATTTTGCAGGTGCAATGGGTGCCGGAGTGGGGGCAGGCACGCATTGAGAAGATGATCGAAGGTCGCCCGGACTGGTGTATTTCCCGCCAGCGCCACTGGGGGGTGCCCATTACGCTGTTCATTCATCGTGAAACCGGCGAGTTGCATCCACGCATGGTCGCGCTGATGGAGCAGATTGCCCAGCGCATCGAGCAGGATTCCATCGACGCCTGGTACGATCTGGATCCGGCCGAGCTGCTGGGCGACGAGGCGGCCGACTACGAGAAGGTCACCGACATTCTTGACGTCTGGTTCGATTCCGGCGTAACCCACTTCGCCGTGTGCCAACGCCGCGACGAGCTGACCCGTCCGGCCGATCTCTATCTGGAAGGCTCTGATCAGCACCGCGGCTGGTTCCAGTCCTCGCTGCTCACCTCACTTGCCATGGACGGGCGCTCGCCCTACCGGCAGGTGCTCACCCACGGCTTTACCGTGGACGCGCAGGGTCGCAAGATGTCCAAGTCATTGGGCAATGTGGTGGCACCGCAGGAGATCATGAACAAGTACGGCGCCGACATTCTGCGCCTGTGGATCGCCGGGGCGGACTACCGCTATGAAATGAGCGTCTCCGACGAGATTATCAAGCGCACGGCGGACGCCTATCGCCGCATCCGCTTTACCGCCCGCTTCATGCTGGCGAACCTGAACGGCTTTGAGCCGTCTGAACATGTACTGCCGTTCGAGCAGCTTCTGCCGCTGGATCAATGGCTGATCGACCGCGCCAACACGCTGCAGCAGCAGATCACGGCGGCCTATGACGCCTACAACTTCCACCGCATTAGTCAGTTGGTGCACCACTTCTGCTCGGAGGACCTGGGTGCCTTCTATCTGGACATCATCAAGGATCGCCAGTACACCACCAAGCCGGATTCGCAGGCGCGCCGCTCCGCGCAGACCGCGCTGTATCACGCCTTGGAAGCGCTGGTGCGCTGGATTGCGCCGATTCTGAGCTTTACCGCCGAGGAGATTTGGGCGCACATGCCGGGTGAACGCAGCGAAACCGTATTCACTGAGGAGTGGTATGAGGGCCTGAAGGCCATGGATGCCGAGCAGCCCATGAATGCCGACTATTGGAACCGCATTCTGGCGGTGCGCAAGGCGCTCAACAGGCAGATCGAAACCCTGCGCAACGACAAGGTGCTCAAGGGTTCGCTGACCGCCGAGGTGGACTTCTACGCCGAGGGGAGTGTGCTGGCGGATCTCGAGGCGCTGGAAGACGAACTGCGCTTTGTCATGATTACTTCCGATGCCCGGGTGCATCCGGCATCCGAGCGTCCAGTTGATGCGGTGGAAACCGAGGTGGAGGGGCTGTGGTTGCTGGTGCGGCCGACGGACAAGCCCAAGTGCGTACGCTGCTGGCACCACCGCGAGGATGTGGGTACGAATCCCGAGTATCCTGATTTGTGCAGCCGCTGCGTGGACAACGTGGCCGGCGAAGGAGAGGTGCGCCGCTTTGCGTGACAGCGCACTGCGATACTACTGGCTGGGTATGGCCGTGCTGCTGCTGGATTTGGCCAGCAAGTGGGCGGCCAATGCCTGGCTGACGCTGCATGAACCGCTGCCGGTTTTGCCGCACTTCAATCTTACCCTCAACTACAACACCGGTGCTGCATTCAGCTTTCTGGCCGAAGCCGGCGGCTGGCAGCGCTGGGGCTTTACCGTGCTAGCGGTCGTGATGGTGGCAGGGCTGCTGTGGTGGCTGCGCCGCCTGCCGCCGCGACTGACCTGCGAAAGCGCCGGCCTGTGGCTGGTGATCGGTGGCGCGCTGGGCAATCTGGTGGAGCGTATCTACGACGGACGCGTGACCGACTTTTTCGACTTCTACTGGGGCGACTGGCACTATGCCACCTTCAATGTGGCCGATGTGGGCATCAGCGTGGGGGCGGTCTGCCTGATTGTGCATGAATTCTGGGGTCGCAAGCGGCAGGAGGTCAGCCAGTGAGCGCACAAAGCTGTGATGTGCTGATTATCGGTGGCGGCATCAGCGGCCTGATGAGCGCCTGGTTTCTGCAGCAGGCCGGGCGGCAGGTGACCCTGATCGAACGCCACGTATGCGGCCGCGAAGCCTCCTGGGCCGGCGGCGGCATTCTTTCACCCATGTACCCGTGGCGCTATCCCGATGCGGTCAATGTGCTGGCGCAACACAGCCAGCCGCAGTTTGAACCGCTGTCGGCCGAGCTGGCGGAACTGACCGGCATTGACCCTGAGTATTTCCCCACCGGCATGCTCATGCTCGACAGCGAGCAGTGGGAAACGGCACAGGCGTGGTGCGAACGCTGGGGCTATGTGCTGGAAGTGTTGGACGACCGCGCTCTGAGCGTGTTCGAACCGCGCCTGCACACGGCGCGCAAGCTGGCGCTGTGGATGCCGGAGATCGCCTCTATTCGCAATCCGCGGATGGTGAAGGCGCTTGCCAAGGCGGTGCAGCTGAAGGGCGTTGCACTCATGGAGCACACCCCGGCCGAAGCGATTGACCCATCTGCAGAGCGGGTACGCGTGCGTACGCCGCAGGGCTGGCTGGAAGCCGAGGATGTGGTGGTGACGGCCGGGGCCTGGAGTGCGCAGCTGGTGCCGGAGCTGCCCATCGAGCCGGTGCGTGGTCAGATTGTGGCCATCGACGCGCCGGTTGGTTTTCTGCACCACATGGTTATGGAGCAGGATCGCTATCTGATTCCACGCAAGGATGGTCTGATTCTGGTGGGCAGTACGGTGGAGCAGGCCGGCTTCGACAAGCGGACCGATGAGGCGGCGCGCGAAGCGCTGCTTTCCTTCGCCTATGCACGCTATCCGGAGCTGGCAATGTTCGAGGTGGCGCACCATTGGGCTGGCCTGCGCCCCGGAAACCCGGACAGTATTCCCTACATTGGTGCGCATCCGGCGCATGCACGCCTGTGGCTGAATACCGGCCATTTCCGCAATGGCGTGGTCACCTCCATCGCCTCGGCGCAGCTGCTGCGGGCGCTGATTCAGGTGGAAACGCCACCATTTGACCCGAGCCCCTATGCCCTCGAGCGGTCGCACGCACTGTCGGTTTCCGCCCCTTAAGTGCTGCGGCGGCGGACGCTGGCATTTTGCTTGATGGATTCCACGTAATCGATATAGCTCTCAATCGCCTGCCTGAGGTCGTCGCCCGGGTTTTCAAACATGATCCCCAGCAAGTAATGGTCCCCTTCCTCGATCAGACGGGCAACTCGGCCGATGGTCTTGATGGGGATAAAGCGCTCGCGGGTGGGCAGGTCGAAAATCAGACCCAGTCGGGTGCCTTCGCGGGCGCGCACGGGGCTTTTCACCAGTAGACCGCTGGCGGAGATATTGATGATCTTGCCGTTGGCGCGTGCATGTTCCCCCTGCAGCGTAATGGGGCGGTTGGCTGTAACACGGCGGGCGCGGGGGGCTTGGGTCATGTTTATAATGCCTTGAGTGCCTGGGGTAGGAGCCTGTCGATGGCTTATTCTATCGAAGTTGAAAACATCAAGTGCGGCGGCTGCGCCAATAGTATCCGCAAGCGATTGCTGGCGATCGACGGCGTGGCCGATGTGTCGGTCGATATTGAAGCGGGTACCGTTACGGTGGAAGCGCCTGAATCGGCACGGGAAATGATCGTTGCCATCATGGCGCAACTGGGCTATCCGCAACGGGGCAGCGTGGCCGGACTGAAGGCGGCGGGTGCGAAGGCCAAGTCGTTCGTCAGCTGCGCCGCGGGTCGAATACGGGATGAGGATAAGCAGGATTCATGAGTCAGCACAGCATTAACTACGAAGGCATTGAGCAGCGCTCGGTCGGTGAGTTCGCGGAGCGCGCCTATCTGGATTACGCCATGTACGTCATTCTGGATCGGGCGCTGCCGCATATTGGCGACGGGCTCAAGCCGGTGCAGCGCCGCATCATCTATGCCATGAGCGAACTGGGGCTGAAGGCTTCGGCCAAGCACAAGAAGTCGGCTCGCACCGTGGGGGATGTGCTGGGCAAGTTCCACCCTCATGGCGATTCGGCCTGTTATGAAGCCATGGTGCTGATGGCACAGCCGTTTTCCTTCCGCTATCCCCTCATCGACGGCCAGGGCAACTGGGGCTCCATCGACGATCCCAAGTCGTTCGCCGCCATGCGCTACACCGAGGCGCGTCTGTCCCCGTTTGCCCAGCTGCTGCTGGAAGAGGTGGGGCAGGGCACCGTGGACTGGGTGCCCAATTTCGACGGCACCCTGAAGGAACCCTCGGTGCTGCCGGCGCGTGTGCCGCATGTGCTGCTCAATGGCACTTCCGGTATTGCGGTAGGCATGGCCACCGACATTCCGCCGCACAACCTGCGCGAGGTGGTGGCGGCTGCGGTGGCGCTGCTGGAGAAACCGTCCCTGTCGGTGGCGGAGCTGATGGAACACCTGCCGGGCCCGGATTACCCCACCGGCGCGGAGATCATCACGCCGCGGGAACAGATTCAGAAGCTGTATGAGACCGGCAATGGCTCGCTGCGCCAGCGGGCGCGCTGGCACGTGGAAGACGGCGTGAACGTGGTCATCAATGCATTGCCGTTCCAGACCGCAGCCACGCGCGTGCTCGAGCAGATTGCCGAGCAGATGCGCGCCAAAAAACTGCCCATGGTGGTGGATCTGCGCGATGAATCCGACAGCGAAGCCCCGGTGCGACTGGTGATCGAGGTGCGCAGCACGCGGGTGGATATCGATGCGGTGATGGGACACCTGTTTGCTACCACGGATCTGGAACGCAGTTATCGCGTCAACCTGAATGTCATAGGATTGGATGGGCGCCCGCAGGTGAAGCCGCTCAACCGGCTGCTGAATGAGTGGCTGCAGTTTCGCCTGCAGACGGTGCGCCGTCGCCTGCAGCATCGTCTCGACAAGGTGCTGGATCGACTGCATATCCTCGACGGTCTGCTGATCGCGTTTCTCAATATTGACGAGGTCATTCGCATCATTCGTGAAGAGGATCAGCCCAAGGCGGTGCTGATGGCGACGTTCAACCTCAGCGACCGTCAGGCGGAAGCCATCCTCGAATTGAAGCTGCGGCATCTGGCGCGACTGGAAGAGATGAAGATTCGCACCGAGCAGGCAGAGCTGGAAAACGAGCGCAAGAAACTGGAGCAGATCCTCGGCAGCGAGCGGCGCATGAAAACGCTGGTGCGCAAGGAACTGGAAGCCGATGCCGAGCAGTATGGCGACGACAGGCGTTCGCCCCTGGTGGAGCACGCGCCGGCGGCGCAGGCGCTCAGCAGCGAGCAATTGCTTCCGGCGGAGCCGGTGACGGTCGTACTGTCGCAGAATGGCTGGATCCGCGCGGCCAAGGGCAGCGATGTGGATGGCCGCAAGCTTAGCTATAAGGCCGGTGACGGTTTTCTGGCGCAGGCCAGCGGCAACAGCCGCATGGTGACGCTGATATTCGACGACACCGGGCGCGTGTACAGCCTGCCGACCCACGAGCTGCCCTCTGCGCGCAGTCATGGCGAGCCGGTCACCAGTCGCATCACCCTTCCCAAGGGCGCGCGGGTGGTGCAGGTGGCGCTGGTAAAACCGGACGACCATCTGCTGCTGGCGGCCACCTCCAATCAGGGCTTTATTGCGCCGGCGGGGGACCTGATCAGCAAGGTGCGCAAGGGCAAGCCGGCGATGACGCTGGCGCAGGGCAGCACGCTGTTGCCGCCGCTGAAACTGGATCCGGCAGCCGACTGGGTCGCCGTGACGTCCAGTGAACCGCGCCTGCTGCTGTTCCCGGCCTCGGAGCTGCCGGTGCGCGCCCGCGGCAAGGGGGTGAAGCTGATGCAGGTGCCTGACGGCGTTGCGATTACCGCGGTGGGGCGCTGGCAGCCGGGCAAGCGGCTGACGCTGACAGCGGGCGATTATGCCAAGACCCTGACGGCAGGGCAGCTGGAGGCGGCTCAGGGCGCACGCGGCAAGCGAGGCATGAGTCTGCCGCGCACCCTGCGCCAGGTGGACCTTATCCTCCTGGATGACTGATTGCTTTCAATTGCCTGTCCTGTTGGTTTGCTGTGGCATAGTGCTTGCTTTTAAGCCTGTATTGATACTTGATTTTCTGACAGGACTGTAATGGGTCTCGCCGCCAAGTTTTTTGCCATTATTCTGATTTTTGCCAGCTTGCTGGGCGGTTTCGCCCTTGAGGGCGGCAGCCTCATATCCCTGTGGCACCCGTCGGAACTGCTCATCATCCTCGGTATGGCTCTGGGTGCCTTTCTGGCCTCTACGCCTGTAGCGGTGTGGCTGCGCACGCTCATGTTCCTCCGGCGTTATTTCTCTGGCGACCGCATCAGCAAGGCGCTGTACAAGGAAGTGGTGATGCTGATGTACGACCTGTCGCGCTTTGCCCGTGCCGAGGGGATGCTGGCGATGGAAAAACATCTGCTCGAGCCGGCGGCCAGCCCGATCTTTGCCCAGTATCCTTCCGTGCTGCGCTATCCCGAGCTGCGCGACTTTGTCGCCAGCAATCTGAACTATCTGCTGCTCAATCCCCCGCAGAGTGAAGATTTTGGCGGCCTGCTGGAAATGCAGATCGACAACTACATGGATGCGTTGCAGGAAGTGCCGCGCGCTACCGGCAAGGTGTCGGACTGGCTGCCGGGTTTCGGTATCGTCGCTGCCGTGCTGGGGGTGATTCTGGCCATGGGACTGCTGGGGGGCGATATGGACGTGGCCGCCATCGGGCAAGCCATTGGGGCCGCGCTGGTGGGTACGCTCACCGGGGTGTTCTTTGCCTTTGCCATCGTCGCCCCTTTCAGTCATGCAGTGGAGGTCATGATTCGCCAGGAGCGCGCCCTGTTTGAGATGGTGAAGGTGCTTCTGGAAGCATTTGAGCACGGTGTATCCCCCAATCTGATTCGCGAGACGGGCAAGCAGCTGGTGCCGCCTGAACTCGAAATCGACTGGGAGAAATAGGCATGGCTGGGCGTGGACACGACGAGGGCGGTGCACACGGCGGTAGCTGGAAGATTGCCCTTGCCGACATGATGACGGTGCTCATGGCCTTTTTTCTGGTCATGTGGCTGGCGGCCATTGTGGAACCGGCGCAGCGGGAGCAGTTGGCGGATGCATTGCAGAACCTGAATGGCGCGCAGAAAACAATTCACCCGGATGAGCGTAAAGGGCAACAGACCATCGCTACGGAAGTGGTGACACCCATTCAGGATCTGAAGCCGCCGCTGACCCAGGAAGAGATTCTGCAGGCGCTGAACGATCCGAAGAATGTGGAGATCGAGGATACGGAAGACTACACCCGCATCACCCTCAAGTCGGATCACTTCTTCGAGCCGGGGCGCGCCACGATTTCTGACAAGGTGCGTGAAGAGCTGGAGCGCCTGGCCGAGAAGCTGGCAGGGCGCCCTTATCCCATTACCATTACCGGCTATACCGACATTGTGCCCATCCGCAACATTCAGTTCCCCTCCAACTGGGAGCTGTCCGCCGCCAGGGCAGGCACCGTGGCGCGCGTGCTCATCGACATGGGCGTGGACAAGCGCCTGATTACCATTCAGGGGCGTGCGGATAACGATGCTGTCGCCCCCAACGACACCAAATATGGCCGCGCCATGAACCGCCGCGTGGTCATCACCATCGACAAGAAACACCATCTGAACCCCAAAACGGGCAAGATCGAACCCTTTTCGCCCTGAACCCCGCTTCAGGAAAGACCCGAGCGGGTGGCGCAAAAAGGCGACTTTGAAAAAGTCGGGGACCCCCCTCAGTCAGGGTGGCAGACAGGGCAGGCGGGATCCTTGGGCAGGGTGAGGGTGCGGAACTGCATGGTCAGCCCGTCCACCAGCAGCAGCTTGCCCTTCAGCGTGGGCAGCCCGGCCAGCAGCTTGATGGCTTCCAGCGCCTGCATGCTGCCCATCATGCCTACCACCGGTGACATGACGCCGCTGTGGGCACAGGTCATGCCTTCCATGCTGGCATCCTTGTACAGGCACTGATAGCAGGGGCAGTCCGGGTCGGTAAAGTCGAACACGCTCAGTTGCCCTTCCCAGCGGATGGCGGCGGCGGAAACCAGCGGCACGCGCGCCCTGGCGCAGGCGGCATTGATAGCGAAGCGGGCGTCGAAGTTGTCGGTGCAGTCCAGCACCACGTCTGCACCTGAAATCAGATTGTCCAGGGTGTCTTCATCCGGTACACCGTTGAAGGTGTCGATGCGCGTCCAGCGGTTGAGCGCCTGCAGGGTGGTTTTGGCCGATTCCACCTTGGGTTGCCCGACCGAGCTTTCGCGATGCACGATCTGCCGCTGCAGGTTGCTCTCGTCCACGGTATCGAAATCCACCAGCGTCAGCCGTCCCACACCCGCGGCGGTGAGATACACGCTCACCGGCGAGCCCAGTCCGCCGAGGCCGAAAATGACTGCATGAGCGTTGTGCAGCCTGGTCTGGCCGTCCAGACCGAATTCCATCAGCATGATCTGGCGCGAATAGCGCTTGAACTGTTCCGGGGTCAGTTGTTCCATTGGGCGAGGCTCACTCTCGGTTGTCCGGCAAGGTCGTGCAGGCAGACGATGGCGTCGAAGCCCGCCGCCCTGAACAGGGATTCTACTGCGTCCTGTTGATCATAACCATGTTCCAGCAGCAGCCAGCCGCCGGCGTTCAGGTGGGCGGGGGCTCGCTCGATAATTGCACGCAGGTCGGCGAGGCCGTGTTCACCGGCTACCAGCGCCTGCTGCGGTTCATGGCGGATATCGCCGCGCAGATGCGGATCGGCCGAGTCGATATAGGGCGGGTTGCTGGCAATCACGTCGAACCGTTCCCCGGCAAAGGGTTCGAGCCAGCTGCCGTGGCGAAAGTCGATGTCCACGCCCAGCCGCTGGGCATTTTCCCTTGCCACTGTCAGTGCGGCGCAGGAGGCATCCGATGCGGCCACCGCTACTTCCGGCGCGTGGCGCGCCAGCGCAATGGCGATGGCACCGGAGCCGGTGCCTAGATCGACAGCGCAAACAGGGGGGTCCCCGACTTTTTTCGCGGCCGATTTTTCGCGGACTTTTTCCAGCGCCTGTTCCACCAGCAATTCCGTCTCCGGGCGGGGAATCAGTACGTCCGGGGTCACTTTGAGGGTGAAATCGTAAAAATCCGCACGGCCCAGCAGGTAGGCGACCGGTTCGCCCGCCGCGCGACGGGCAGTCAGCGCGGCAAACGCAGCCTGCTGGTCGGCGGTGAGAGCGTCGATGTCGTGAGCAAACAACCAGCTGCGCGATTTGCCGAGCACATGGGCGAGCAGCAGCTGGGCATCTAGATCGGGGGTGTCGCTGTGCTGCAGTTGCGCCTGGGCGTGGCGCAGGGCGTCGGCAACGGTCATGAGGGCCGATTGAGCTCGGCCAGCTGGGCGGCCTGGTGTTCCTGACGCAGGGGTTCGATGACGGGATCCAGATCCCCTTCGAGAATGTCGTCCAGCTTGTAGAGCGTCAGGTTGATGCGGTGATCGGTGACGCGCCCTTGCGGGAAGTTGTAGGTGCGGATGCGCTCGGAACGGTCCCCGCTGCCCACCAGCGACTTGCGCGTGGCTGCCTGCTCCGCTTCGCGCTGCTGGCGCTGCATGTCGGCAAGGCGGGCGCGCAGCAGCGACCAGGCGCGGGCGCGGTTCTTGTGCTGGGAGCGTTCATCCTGGCACTCCACCACCACGCCGGTGGGCAGGTGGGTGAGGCGGATGGCGGAGTCGGTTTTGTTGACGTGCTGACCGCCGGCGCCGGAGGCACGGAAGGTGTCTTCGCGCACATCTGCCTTGCTGATTTCAATTTCCTCGTTGTCGTCCGATTCGGGCATCACCGCCACGGTGGCGGCGGAGGTGTGGATGCGCCCCTGGGTTTCGGTTTCGGGCACGCGTTGCACCCGGTGGGCGCCGGATTCGAACTTGAGGTGGGAATAGACGTCGTCGCCGCTGATGCGTGCGATGATTTCCTTGTAGCCGCCGTGTTCACCCGGCTGAGCGTTGAGGATCTCCACCTGCCAGCGTTTGCGTTCGGCGTAGCGGCTGTACATGCGGAACAGGTCGCCGGCGAAGAGGGCAGCCTCGTCACCGCCGGTGCCGGCGCGGATTTCCAGAAATACGTCGGCGGTGTCGTTGGGGTCCTTCGGCAGCAGGTGCAGGTTGAGGGCGTGTTCGGTCTCTGCCAGCTCGGCTTCCAGCTGGGGCAGCTCCTCCTTCGCCAGCGCGGCCATGTCGGGGTCGCTGTCCTGTGCCAGCGCGTGTGCTTCCTCGAGGTTCTGCTGCAGCTGCTGATAGCGCTGCCAGGTCTCCACGATGGGGGTGAGCTGTGCGTGCTCCTTGCTCAGCTGCATGAAGCGCCTGTTGTCAGCGACCACGTCGGGGTCCGAGAGCAGGGCGTTGAGTTCTTCGAGACGCTCCTGCAGCTGCTCCAGGCGGGCACGGATGGACGGTGTCATCATGCGTTGGTGTCCTTACGCGGTTTCAGCCCCAGCAGTTCCGCCGCCATGTCCAGTCGGTGGGCGTCGCCGCTTTCCCCAGCCTGACGCAGATAGACGGTGGGGTGGTGGATCAGCTTGTGGGTGAGCTGATTGGCCAGCCGTGTCAGCACGGCTTCGGGATTCTGTCCGGCCTGCAGCTGGGCCAGTGCTTCTTCAAGCTGCGCGCTTTTGACGCGCTCGGCGCGCGTGCGGAAGTCGCGGATGAGCGGCGCGGCCATGGCCTGGGTGCGCAGGCGCGCCATCACTTTTTCCGCCTGCAGACGGATCAGCTCGTGTGCCTCGGCGGCGGCGGCTTCGCGGGCCTTGCGGTTGTGCTCGATAATGGATTGCAGATCGTCCACAGTATAAAGATACAGGTCTTCCAGATCGCCGGCAGCGGGATCGATGTCGCGCGGCACGGCGATGTCCACGGCGAAGATGGGGCGATGGCGCCGCTGTTTGAGCGCCTGGGCCAGGTCGTCGCGTTCTACCAGCAGGGTGGGGCTGGCGGTAGAGCTGATGAGCAGGTCGGCATCGGGCAGATGCTGCTTCAGTTCGTCGAGAGCGATGGCAAAGCCACCCAGTTGCTGGGCCAGATCGTGTGCCTTGTCAAAGGTGCGGTTGGCCACGATGAGGTGGCCGATTCCGGCTTCCCTGAGGTGGCGTCCCACCAGCTCGCAGGTTTCTCCGGCGCCGATCAGCAGCGCGGTCTGTTCGCTCAGGTCGCCGAAAAACTGGCGCGCCAGCGACACCGCGGCAAAGGCCACCGACACCGGGTTTTCCCCGATGGCGGTTTCCGAACGCACCTTCTTGGCGGTGGCAAACACCTGCTGCATGAGCCATTCGAGCCGCTGCTGCAGCGTGCCCGCCTGTTTGGCGGTCTGATAGGCGTCCTTCAGCTGGCCGAGAATCTGCGGCTCGCCCAGCACCAGCGAGTTCAGTCCGGCGGCCACGGCCATGATGTGCTCCACGGCCTGCTGATCGGTGTGGTGATACAGATAGGGAGAGAGGGTGCCGGCATCCAGGCCAAAGTGATTGTGCAGCCAGGTTTCCACCTGCTCGAGGTGCGGTGCGTCCTCAAAGGTACAGTAAAGCTCGGTGCGGTTGCAGGTGGACAGGATCATGCACTCGCGCACATGCGGCTGCTGCGCCAGCGCCTGCAGGGCGGGAACGATCACCTCCGGCCCGAAGGCCACGCGCTCGCGGATGTCCACGGGCGCGGTGGTGTGATTAAGGCCGGTGACGGATAGCTTCATTGAGCCCTGGGGTTCCCATCTGCTTGAAAACAGACAATTATACACGTTCACTGCCACGAGGATTGCCGCCGCCCCCGCTGAATCGTGTGGACGAAATAGGGTATTATGCCTGCCATGATGATGCGTAAATTTCTTCTCTCCGCCGCTACCGCGCTGGCGCTTGCCGGGTGCAGCGGCACCGCTCTGCAGAAGCCGGCTGACCCCACAGCCCCAGCGGCGACGTCGTCGCTGCCGCCCGAAGTCATGTATCAGGTGCTTGTTGCCGAGCTGCTGGCGCAGCGGGGCGATTACGACGGTGCCTACAAGCTGCTCGAGCCGCTGGTGCGACGCCTGCGGGATCCCGAGTTGGCGCAGTGGCTGTTTACGCTCTCCATGCAGACCTACGATCTGAAAAAGATCGAGGCGGCCTCGCTGTTGTGGCACGACATCGAACCGAAAAACCCCACGCCGCTGCGGGCAGCATGGCTGCTGGCCCTGCGTCAGGGCAATCTGGCCGAGGCGCTGAATCTGTTCGATCAGTATCAGCAGGTGACCCCCGAGTCCCTGGATGACGATCTGCTGCTTGCTGGAGAGCGTGTGGCCGGAGCGATTCGCAGCAAGGCCGCCGAAACTTTCGTCGAAGCGCTATTGAAGCGCTATGGCACGCACTGGGGTGCCCATGTGGCTGCCGGTCAGATTCTGGCGGCGCGCCAGCAGTGGGATCGGTCACTGGCCGCCCTGCGCCGCGCGCTGGAATTGGATGCGCCGCCGCAACGTGTTCATCCGCTGCTGGTGCGCACCTATCTGGCGGCCGGCCGCCACAGGGAAGGGCTCGAGGCGCTGGCGGATTATGTCAGGGCGCACCCGGAGGACTGGCAGACGCAGGCGGAATATGCCCGTCTTGAAGTGGCCACTGGACAGTTCCGCGAGGCCGAGGCGCGCTTTCTGGCCGTGCTGAAGCAGAAACCAAACGCGGATGTGGCGCGGCTGGCGCTGGGCCTGCTGCGGCTGGAAAGGGGGGATTACGCCGAGGCGGAACAGGATCTCAAGGCGGTGCTGGACAACCCGATTACAGCGCAGACGGCGGCCTATTATCTGGGGCAGCTGTACGAGAAGCAGGGCAAGGTGGATGAGGCCATCAAGTATTACGCTCAGGTGCAGCACCCCAAGTATCAGTTCGATGCGCAGCTGCGCATGGTGCGCCTGCTCTACCCGCGCATTGGTCTGAAGAAGGCGCTGGCGCTGCTAGACAAGTTTCATCCGAAGGATTTGGCACAGCAGATCGAGCTTTTGCTGACCCGGGCACAGCTTTATCAGGCCGCGGGTGATCGCGCGGGTGCCCTGGCGACGGCCAGCAAGGTTGAGACGCTGGCCGCAGATGATGTACAGACACTGCTTACGTTAAGCGCCCTTTACTATGATCTCAAGGCTTATGATCGCTACGAGGCGCTGCTGCGCAAGGTGCTGACGCTGGCGCCGGACAATCCTGAAGCGCTCAATGCACTGGGCTATTTCTATGTGGAGCAGAACCGCAATCTGGACGAGGCGAAGCAGTTGCTGGAAAAGGCGTTGAAACGCTCGCCGGACAGCTACTATATCCTCGATTCGGTGGGCTGGCTCTACTATCGCCTCGGTGATCTGGACAAGGCAGCCGACTACCTGCGCCGGGCACTGGCGCTGCAGGCGGACGAGGAAGTGCTGGCGCACCTGCTCGAGGTGGAAGCGGCGCGCGGCGATCGGCAGGCTGTGGAACAGCTGTTGCGCAAATATGACAAATTGATTGCAGGCAGCGAAATGTTGGGTAAACTGGTAAAGCGTTTGCGGCAGAAACCGTGACGTTGAGTACAGGGAAAAATTTTCCGTTCACAGCCCTTGATTTTGGGTGATCGATCGGCATAATACGCACCTGTCTCATTGCTCTGCTGGGCCGTCGCCAAGCGGTAAGGCAGCGGGTTTTGATCCCGTCATTCGGAGGTTCGAATCCTCCCGGCCCAGCCATTTTCCTCTAAGCATTCATGTCTTAGGAGACAGCCTTTCATGGCAAAGAATTCCTCCGTCATGGTGTTCGCCGGCAACGCGAATATCCCCCTTGCCGAAAGCATCGCATCCTATCTTGATCTTCCTCTGGGCAATGCCAAGGTTGGCCGCTTCAGCGACGGCGAAATCATGGTGGAAATCGAAGAGTCCGTGCGCGGGCGCGATGTCTATGTGGTGCAGCCCACCTGTCCGCCTCAGCCAGCGGCAAACCTCATGGAGCTGTGCACCATGATGGATGCGCTACGCCGTGCTTCCGCCAAGCGCATTACTGCGGTGATTCCCTATTACGGCTATGCGCGTCAGGATCGCCGCCCCCATTCGGCCCGCGTTCCCATTACGGCACGTCTCGCCGCGGATTTCATTACCGTGGCCGGCGCCAACCGGGTCATTACCGTGGACCTGCACGCCGATCAGATCCAGGGCTTCTTCGACATTCCCGTGGACAACATTTACGGTTCCAGTCGCCTGATCAAGGACATGTACGAGACCAAGCAGCTGGAAAACGTGGTGATTGTCTCGCCCGATGTGGGCGGTGTGCTGCGCGCCCGTGCCGTGGCCAAGGCGCTGGATGTGGATCTGGCCATTATCGACAAGCGCCGTCCGCAGGCGAACGTGTCCGAAGTGATGAACATCATCGGCGATATCAAAGGGCGTGACTGCATCATCATTGATGACATGGTGGATACGGCCGGCACCCTGTGCAAGGGTGCTGCGGCACTGATGGAGCATGGTGCCAAGTCGGTTTCCGCCTATGTGACCCACCCTGTTCTGTCCGGTCCGGCGGTGGAAAACATCAAGCATTCCGTATTGGATGAGCTGGTGGTGACCGACACCATTCCGCTGGATGTGCCGGCGCGCAATTGCGAGAAGATTCGCCAGATCAGCATCTCCCAGATTCTTGGCGAGGCCATTCGCCGCGTCAACCAGGAAGAGTCCGTCACCGAGCTGATGGGTTGGCGCGGCTGAAGCGCGCGCATCTCGATTGTCTGGAAACGCCCGCCTTGTCTGCGGGCGTTTTGCTTTCCGTGCTCGTTTTCTGGAATTTTCCAAAAAAATCAGTACAATACCGCCTTCCCCGCCGTTGCGGGGACCGTTGTCGGGCCTGGTCGCGGGTCAAGTCAGCGGTTCATGACTCAATTTTAGGAGAGACACCATGTCTGGATACGATACCGTTTGGAAAGTGCAGAAGCGCACAGACGAAGGGAAGGGTGCGAGCCGCCGCCTTCGTCGTCAGGGCAAGGTTCCTGGCGTTATTTACGGCGCTGACAAGGATGCCGTGCTGATCACCATCGACAGCAACTTCATCGAACACACCATCGAAGATCCGCGTGTTTACAACACCATCATCACCATTGAAGTGGAAGGTGGTGACAAGGAAACTGCCGTTCTGAAGGAGGTGCAGCGTCATCAGGTAAACGGTCGCGTCACCCACGTGGACTTTCAGCGCATCGACGAGAACCGTAAGATCAAGAAGCGCGTTCCGCTGCGTTTCGTTGGTCAGGATCGCGCCCCGGGCGTGAAGATGGGTGGTTTCATGACCTTCTTCCTCTCCTCTGTGGAAATCCGTTGCTATCCGAAGGATCTGCCCGCCGAAATCGTGGTGGACGTGTCCGACATGATGCCTGGTACCACCAAGCGTCTGTCCGACATCCCACTGCCCCAAGGCGTTGAGCTGACAGCACTGCTGCACGGCAAGCCTGAATACGACCAGGCGGTTGTAGCGGTGTCCAAGCCGAAGATCAAGAAGTAAGTTCCTCTTCGGACGACAAGCTGAAGCCGGCGTATGTGCAAGGTCAAGGCAATTGTCGGGCTGGGAAACCCCGGCCCGAAATACGCAGAGACCCGGCACAACGCCGGTTTTTGGTTTGTGGACGAAGTTGCCCGCCAGCAGGGTGTGCAGTTTCGTCCAGAGGCCAAGTTTCATGGCGAGGCTGCACGTGTCTCCATTGACGGCAATGACGTGTGGCTGCTCAAGCCGTCCACCTTCATGAACTGCAGCGGGAAGAGCGTGCAGGCGCTGGCACGGTTCTACAGGATTCCGCCAGAAGCCATTCTGGTGGCGCACGATGAGCTGGATCTGCCGGTGGGTACGGTTCGCCTCAAGCGCGGCGGCGGGCATGGCGGGCACAATGGCCTGAAGGATATCATCAAGGCACTGGGCAGCCGCGAATTCGGTCGCCTGCGCATTGGCATCGATCATCCGGGCGATCGCAATCAGGTGGTGGACTATGTGCTCAAGGCGCCTGGCAAGCTGGCGCGTCAGCTGATTGACGATGCCATTTACGAAGCGACCCGCTACCTGCCGGAGATCGTCTCTGGCGACTGGGAACGGGCGATGAATCATCTACACGCATTCAAGGCAGGGAACTGATCATGGGATTCAAGTGCGGTATCGTCGGGTTGCCTAATGTGGGCAAATCCACTCTGTTCAACGCATTGACCAACGCCGGCATCGAATCGGCTAACTATCCATTCTGCACCATTGAGCCCAATGTTGGGGTGGTGCCGGTGCCGGATCCGCGCGCAGACAAAATCGCCGAAATCGTCAAGCCGGAGCGCACGCTCTACACCACCATGGAGTTTGTGGATATCGCCGGACTGGTGGAAGGCGCCTCCAAGGGCGAGGGTCTGGGAAACAAGTTCCTCGCCAACATCCGCGAAACCGACGCCATTGCGCAGGTGGTGCGCTGCTTTGAAAACGATGACATCGTGCATGTGGCGGGCCGTGTCGATCCGCTTTCCGACATTGAGATTATCAATACCGAACTGATGCTGGCGGACATGGAGTCCGTGGAAAAGGCCATTGCCAAGGTGCAGCGCAAGGCCAAGTCCGGCGACAAGGAAGCCAAGGCGCTGCTGGAACTGTACGAAAAGGTGCTGGCAGGTCTCGAGGCCGGCACGCTGATCCGTGCACAGGGGTTGAGCGACGATGAGATCAAGGCGTTGTACGACCTGCACCTGCTCACCATCAAGCCGATGATGTACATCGCCAATGTGAACGAGGACGGCTTCGAAAATAATCCGCATCTTGATGCCGTGCGCGAAATGGCCGAGAAGGAAGGCGCTCCTGTGGTACCGGTGTGCGCGGCCATCGAGTCGGAAATTGCAGAACTAGAAGACGAGGAAAAGCTCGACTTCCTGCAGGAACTGGGGCTTGAGGAGCCCGGCCTGAACCGTGTGATCCGCGCCGGTTACGACCTACTCGGCCTGCAGACCTACTTTACCGCCGGGGTGAAGGAGGTGCGCGCCTGGACCGTCAAAAAGGGTGCAACCGCACCGGAAGCCGCCGGCGTCATCCATACCGACTTCCAGAAGGGCTTTATTCGCGCCGAAGTCATCGCCTACGAGGACTTTATCAGGTATGGCGGCGAGCAGGGCGCAAAGGACGCGGGCAAAATGCGTCTGGAAGGTAAGGAATATATCGTGCAGGATGGCGACATCATGCACTTCCGCTTCAACGTATAGCGGCTTGACTTGCCCCGGTTCCGTCGCTACAATGCGCCTCTCTTTCGAGGCCAGCGTGGCGGAACTGGTAGACGCGACGGATTCAAAATCCGTTGGGGTAAAACCCGTGTCGGTTCGAGTCCGACCGCTGGTACCAAAACTCGGTTTGTAGGCGCGTAGCTCAGCTGGTTAGAGCACCACCTTGACATGGTGGGGGTCGCTGGTTCGACTCCAGTCGCGCCTACCATTTTCCTAACGCTTCTCCTTTTCCTCGCCGTTCATATCCGTTGCCGGTGGCGCCAGTTCGTCAACCTTTGCATTCATCCAGTGGTAGGCCTTGCGCGCGGTCAGCGCAATCAGGCGGGCATAATTGGCTCGGGCGACCAGGCTTTCCATCTGCTCCACCTGCAGCTCATGATGTCTGAGACGTGCATAGACCCCCTGCTTGAACGCTTCGTAGGCACGCTTGATCTTCGTATAGGTCTGGTTCAGTGCTTCTTCTCCCAGTGGCGTCAGCGCCTGAGTGGGATCCACCAGTTGCAGAAAGGCACGCACCGACTGTTCCAGTCGCTCGATCTCCTGCTTGAGCCAGGGCGTGGGCTGATAGGCCAGCGTTTCCCGCTGCCAGCTTGCCAGCCAGCCGAGCAATTGGAAGTATTCGTGCAGCATGTGGATATAGCGGATCGCGCGAATATCCTGCTGGCTTTCGGGCAGACGCTGAATTAGCTCGATCATGTCCATTTCCAGTTGTTCGAGGTATTTGCGCGCTGCCGCCAATTCATCCTGACGCGCCGTCGTATTTTCCTGCAGCATCTCCTGCGCCAGTGAAAGCACATTGTGACCCGCGGCACGCGTATGCTGATCCAGCAGGGCAATCAGACCCTCCGGCAGTGTTTCTGCTGGCAGTGAAAGGGTGGGCGGCCGCCATCGGTCCAGCTGCTCGTTTTTGAACAGGCGATTCAGCCAGCGCGCCAAGCGGCTGGTCCACGGCCATAGCAGCATGACGCCGAACACATTGAACAGGGTGTGAAAGGCGGCCAGTTGCACCAGCGGGTCGTCGTACCCTTCCAGCGTTTTGGTCAGCAAGCGCACCACCATCAGGAACAGCGGCAGGATGGCCAGCGCAGCCAGGGCCGTGATCACATTGAAAATCAGGTGGGCCGTGGCCAGGCGTCTCGCCACGGGGCTGGCACCAATGGCAGCCAATAGGGCGGTCACAGTGGTGCCGATATTGGCGCCAATGGCCATGGGCGCGGCGTGTTCCCAGCTGATGGAGCCTGCGGCCAGTGCACTCAGAATGATGGCGGTGGTGGCGGAAGAGGATTGAATAAGCGCAGTGATGAGAGCGCCAAAGGCAACGTAGGCGAGGGTGGTGATGATCCCGGGAGCATCAAACTGGGGCAGCTCGAGGCCGATGATATGTCCGGAAAAGGCGCGTTGCATGTACTCCAGGCCGAGAAACAGCAGCCCAACCCCCCCGAGCGCTGTTCCCCAGGCGCCCCCGCGGTGCACGGGCCCGAAAAAGAGCCGCAGGGCTGTACCCAGGGCAACGAGCGGCAGGGCGCCGGCTATGACATCCACCTTGAGGCCGATGGTCGCCACCAGCCAGGCGGTAAAGGTGGTGCCCACATTGCTGCCGTACACCACCCAGATGCTCTTGTAGAGATTGAGCAGGCCGGCTTCCAGAAACCCCAGCAGCATCACGGTGACCACCGAAGACGACTGTAGCAGAGCGGTCAGCCCAAGTCCGGCGAGAAAGGCCTTCAGTGGTGTTTCCGTGGCGCGGTGCAGCGTTGCGGACAGGGTATGGCCTGCGCCGGTGCGCAGCCCCTCTGTCATCAGCAGCAGGCCAAGCAGAAAAAGTCCCAGTCCGCCCGCCAGAGTCAATAAGGCATTCAGCATGACGCTAGCGTATCACACTGGCGATATTGGTCGGCAGAGGATATTGGTTGGCTGTGAAAAAAATAGAATGAGAATAACCCATTCAGTCCAATTGTATTCCCCCCATTTTGAGCACCAGTCAGAAGTGGTCTATGCGGCCGTAATGGCCAACTTCTGTCTTGGGGGCATGCCGCCCAGGGCCATATTGGGACGCTCGTTATGTATTCCCCCCATTTTGAGCACCAGTCAGAAGTGGTCTATGCGGCCGTAATGGCCAACTTCTGTCTTGGGGGCATGCCGCCCAGGGCCATATTGGGACGCTCGTTATTGTAGACCCATAGCCATTGGGTTGCCTGCTCCCGAACCTGTTCGATGGATTCAAACAGGTGCTGATTGAGCCAGTCGTACCGTACCGTGCGATTGTAGCGCTCCACATAGCCGTTTTGCTGCGGCTTGCCCGGTTGGATATGCTCTATAAGGATATGATGTCTTTTGGCCCACTCCTGAAGGGTTCGACCTATGTATTCAGGACCGTTGTCACATCTGATCGTCTGCGGCTTGCCCCGCCACTCCATGATGTTTTCCAGCGCTCGAATGACTCTTGGTGCGGGCAGGGAAAAGTCCACTTCGATTCCAAGGCCTTCACGATTGAAGTCATCGATCACATTGAGCAGCCTGTATGAGCGGCCATCGTCCAGACTGTCGTGCATGAAGTCCATGGACCAGACCTGGTTGATATCCTGGGGTATGCTCAGGGGTTCCGGCTTGTCCCGCCTGATCCGTTTTTTGGGCTTGATGCGCAGATTCAGTTCTAATTCCCTGTAGATGCGGTATACGCGCTTGTGGTTCCACTTGAAGCCTTTGACATTGCGCAGATACAGAAAGCACAGACCAAAGCCCCAGTTGCGATAGGTGGCGGTCAGTCTGACCAGCCAGTCGGCAATGAGGGCATTGTCATCCGAGAGCCTGGGCTGGTATCGGTAGCAGTTGGGGCTGATGAACAGGGCCTTGCAGGCCTGGCGGATGCTGATGCCGTGTCTGTTGACAGCCGCTTTGGCCATCTCCCGCCGCTGAGATGGCCTTAGAGCTTTCCCTCCAGGGCTTCCTTGCGGATCTCGGCCATGAGCCGCTCTTCGGCGTACATTTTCTTCAGACGGCGGTTTTCCTCTTCAAGTTCGCGCAGACGCTTCATAAGGGATGCATCCATGCCACCGTACTTGGCTCGCCATTTGTAGAAGGCGGCACTGCTCATGCCGTGCTCACGGCACAGTTCGGCCACTGGGGTGCCAGCCTCCGCCTGCTTAAGAATGCTGATGATCTGGCTGTCACTGTAGCGGGATTTTTTCATGTGGAATCTCCTTGTCATCCATTATCGGAAAATTCCACTTCCGGCTGGTACCTTTTTTCGGGGGGAATACACCACCATCCTACTCTTCCTTGGTTACATGAAGAATTCGCCGCAATTCCTCTCGCAATAGCGCTTTTCGCTTTTCCACAAACTCCCTGAAGTTGGAGAATGACAAGTCCACATTCGGGATGAAATGCCGCTTCATGTAGTTCGCTCTCTCTTCGGCAGACTTGCAGGTTCTCGCAAGCCAGTCCGCGAAGTCCATATCGCTCTTTTCCTGGTTCGGGATACCCTCCAGGAGTTGAAGATTAGGCAAAAGGTCCACGTTCTCCAGATAGAACTCGATATCTGCGTCCCGAATGCCCTTCTGTCGCAACTTTGGTTTCTTGAACTTGCTTCGTGGATGAATGTGATCAATGTGGAATCTGTTTCGGAAATCCAATGTCGGATAAAGCAGGGCGAGGACCGAAAATGTATATCCTTTTCCGTACTTATGGCGGAGGAGGTTTTCCACATCATCTTCGGTGCAGACCAGTGATCTGGTGGTGCCTTTGAACCTGTGAACGATGTCCTGATAAGGGAAGCCGTCACGGGCCTCGCGCAGCATTTTTCTAACCGGCCGAAGTACTGTATCGGGTGAGCCGCCGAACACTCGCTTTACCAGAGAAAGGATGAACCAACGGCGAATCGCCTCACGGTCCTCGGCATAATGGGCCGAGGTGTCGAAGTTCTTCGGTAGCCCCCGTGCCTTCAGGTAGTAGGCTATCGGAATCACGGGGTAGTTCGCCGTCAGGGTATCGCGGCTATATCCAAAGCCAGCGACCAGGCTGACAGCCCCGCGCAGGGCGTCTTCGATGTCGTCCCATTGTTCCTCGATATTCAGCATGTTGGCCTTGTTGAAATTGTCAACCTTGAAAGCAATATCAGTGAAATCCGCCAGGACGAGGCAGCTCTTCAGCACGAAGTCCTTGTTGAAGTTGAATCCATCGCCCATGCCATTGAGTTCGTCGACAAACGACGTAATCTCCTCGCGAGCGTCCCGTTTCTTCCACTGCGCCGTGGCGACGGACAGTAGTAGGTCCGAGTAACTGAGAATTGTCCCGCTGCTATTGACGCGGATGAAGATGTTCAGAACCTTATCAAGGCTCTCGTCCTTCTCTAGAAAGTAGTTGATCACTTTCGCCTCGTGGACAACGGACCAAAGTTTGAACAGCGTTCTGTTTGCAAAGCGGGCTTGATCCTGGGGCTTCTGCGCCAACTCGTGCGAGATCAGATAATCATTCACCTCCCAGTGTTCTTTCAGGTTCAGGACCTCTCCGACCTTGAACCAGAACACGTCGTCACCGTCGGTGCTCGCCTCCTCGTCCGTTAGAAAGGCGAAGTCGTAAACCATGTCGGTCTCGTCGCCATTCTTTTTGGGACCAAGCAGGTTGATATAGAGCCGCCGAACCGGATACGCCCGAGGATTGTCCCAGCGCTTTCTAGGCTCTTTGTAAGCGTATGATCCCTTCAGCCCGAGGTAGAGCGACGTTAGCCTCTGCTGGCCATCCAGAATCGCCGTGATATCGTCCTCCCCGCTGACATCGGCCTTCGGGTTGTGGCACATGTTACGCTCATGATAGTCTCTCACGAACTCGTAGAACTGGTATTGGCCGACGTTCTTCTTCTCGACGTGCCAGAACAGAAACGAGCCGATGGGGTAATCACGCATCAGGGAATCGAACAGGCGGGTGATCTGGTCGACCTCCCACACGACCTCCCGTTGTATCGCCGGGAGTAGGTACTTCTTGGCGTGAATATTCTCCACGGCCTCCTTGACGGTTATGGGCGTTTGGAAGGACATCAGTGCTCTCCCCAATCCTCGGCCGCATCGCGGCGTTGTTCACTCGGCCTCGTCATCGGCATTCCCCTCATCGGTCGTGACCTCTGTGGTTGCGGTGACGCGCTTGCGATTCTTCTTTTTCCTCTTCGGCGGTGGGACCTCACATAGGTGCTCCAGGCCATGGGCGATGGCGATGGAGCGATCGGTTCGGCACTTTTCCTTCACCCGGTCCGGCCAGAGTTGTTGACCTTCCCCCACCATTTACTCCACCCCCAAGGTGAGACAAAGTCATCTTACGCCACCTGACATCTGGCGGCAAACTCCGCCGGTGGCAGATAATCAATCGAGCTATGCGGCCGCTCCGTGTTGTAGTGGTGCCGCCATTGCTCAATCACCACTTTGGCCTCTGTCATGGAAGCAAACCAGTGTTGATTCAGGCAGCTATTCCGGAATTCGCCATTGAAGCTCTCGATGAGGGCATTCTGGGTCGGTTTACCGGGCTGAATGAAGTGCAGCTTGACGCCTGTTTCCTGACCCCAGCGCAGCATGGCCTTGGAGGTGAATTCTGCCCCGTTGTCCACAACAACAGTTTTGGGCCGTCGTTTCAGGCTGCTGAGAAATCGTACAACCGCCTGACCTGTGATACTGGGAGCGACCAGTTGTCCGACGCACTCCTTGGTGAAGTCGTCCACAATGTTGAGCACCCTGAAGCGGTAGTCATTGATCAGCGCATCCGATACAAAGTCCATGCTCCAGCGCTCATCAGGCCGTGTGGGCACCACCATGGGTATTCTTGGGCGTTTGAGCTTCTTGCGTCTGGCGGTTCTGACCTGTAGGCCCAGCAGACGGTACAGACGGTACACGCGTTTGCGGTTGATGTGCTGCCCCTGATTGACCAGCATGGCATGGAGCATGAGATAGCCATAACGGGGATGGCTTTCAGCCAGGGTTTTGAGCTGATTGGCCAGCTTTTGATCCGAGATCAGTTTTTCCAAACTGGGCTTGTAGCGTAGGGTGCTGCGCTCCTGACAAATGAGCCGACAGGCTTTGCGCTGGCTATATTGCCAGGTTTGCTGTAGATACTCTACCGCCTGGCGTTTGGCTGGAACGCTCACCACTTTTTTGAGAGCACATCCTTCAGGGCCATGTTGTCCAGCATGGTGTCGGCCAGCAGTTTTTTGAGCTTGGCATTCTCTTCTTCCAGTTCCTTGAGGCGTTTGGCTTCAGAGACATCCATGCCGCCATATTTGGACTTCCAGCGGTGGATGGTGCCGGCAGCCACGCCGTGCTGTCGGGCCAGCTGAACAACAGGCACGCCGGCTTCGTTCTCCTTGAGGATCAGGATGATTTTTTCGATGGAAAAGGTCTTGCGCTTGCCCATGGTGAAATCTCCTTGGTATGGGTCTATTGTCGGAAATCTCACTTTGGATGTGGTGTGGTTTTTGGGGAGAAGGTCAGACTCCCCGCCTGGAAATCCGCATTAATCCCACTTCCCAAATCCTGCGACGGACTTTTGGTTCGAAAATTCGGGTGCTTTTTCGCACCACAGGCCGTGTTTCCAAACTTGCGAAAACGGCCGGCTGGCTCAATCCATTGATATAAAAGGGATTGCCCAACCGGACGAGCTTCGGACTTCGTCCGGAGAAAACAGAGAATCTGGGGGCAAACAGAGAATGAAAGGCGGGAAAAGAGGAAGAATCAGGCGGGTGGAGAACGGGTCTGGAAAGATGTGAAACGGACGCAAACCATTTGAAAACAAGAGAAAATAAAAAACCCGTCGTCCCGGAGAAGACCTACGGAGAGACGGGTTTGTCTTTTCTAAATGGTGGAGGTGGGCGGAGTCGAACCGCCGTCCGGGGTGCCTCCATTTAAAGATCTACATGCTTATTCAGTCTATTCGTTTAACCAGCCGCTACCCGACTGACAGGGATCACGACTGGCGAGCCTGTGAGGTTTAGCGTTGTTTCACCCAGGCCAGTGAACAACGCGATCCCGTTTAAGCCGATACCCAGCTGGGGCGATACGGGCATCGCACCCAGAGGGCACTCGCTGGATTAAGCAGCGAGAGCGTAGTTTTCGTCGTTTGCAACTATAACAAACTGGACCTGATTAGCGAGCGTGTCCAAGCTCGGCATGCACTTTAAACTTCGCACACCCCGTCGAAACCAGTGCACCCCCGAATTGGGTATGGATCGAACAGGATGTTGAACGTTTAAGTATACTTTGATTATGGGGATCAGCGCGTCATTTTCAAGAGGCGCTGTTTCTGGCGCTGCCAGTCGCGGTCCCGCTCCGTGGCGCGCTTGTCGTGCAGCTTCTTGCCCTTCGCCAGACCGAACTCCAGCTTGACTCGCCCCTTTTTCCAGTAGAGCTGGAGCGGCACCAGCGTGTAGCCCTGCTGGTCTACCTTACCCATCAGGCGGTCGATTTCGCGCCGGTGCAGCAACAGCTTGCGCGTGCGTGTGGGATCGTGATGGGTATGGGTGGAGGCGGTGGTCAGTGGCGTAATGAGTGCGCCGATGAGCCAGGCCTCGTTGTTGAGGATTTTGACCCAGGCATCGCGGATATTGACCTTGCCCGCGCGCAGGCTCTTCACCTCCCAGCCTTCCAGTGCAATGCCGGCCTCATAGGTCTCTTCGATGAAGTAGTCGTGCCGCGCTTTCTTGTTGACGGCGATGACCGGCGAGGGGGCTGCGTTTTTTTTCTTTGCTTTTTTTGCCATAATGCGCGGATTATAGCGTGTCAGGCAATCCATGAAAAAGATAACCCGTTCTGCCCTGCAGCCCTATCCGGTGGATCACCTCTACGATCTGGTCAACGATGTGACGCGGTACCCCGAGTTTCTCCCCTGGTGCAGTCGGGGCGAAGTGCTGGAAGCCTCCGACACGCACATGGTGGCGGGCGTCACCATTGCCAAGGGGCCGATCAATCAGCGTTTTGTCACCCACAATCGTCTCGTACTCAACGAGGCCATTCACATGAGCCTGGTCGAAGGGCCATTCAGGCACCTGGAAGGGGTGTGGCGCTTTACGCCGTTATCGGACACGGCCTGCAAGATCGAGTTTGAGATTGATTACGAAGTGGCCGGCGGCCTGTTCGGGCGCATGCTGGCCCCGGTATTTGAACAGATTGCATCCACGTTGGTGGATGCTTTCAGCCAGCGCGCGAGGCAGCTCTATGGCCAGTGAAAAGTCGGACAACATGATCACCATTGAAGTGGCGTATGCATTACCCGAGCAGCAGTGGTTGCTGGAAGAGAGGGTCCCGGAAGGCACGACCGTCAGTGAGGCGCTTGAGCGCTCGCTGATTCACGAATACGTGCCGGATCTCAAGATCGACAAGGTGGGCATCTGGAGCAAGCCGGTCAAGCTGGATCAGGTGCTACGCGACGGCGACCGCATCGAAATCTACCGTCCGCTGAAGGTGGATCCCAAGGCGCGTCGGCGCAAGGAAGCGCAAAAGAAAAGGGAAACCACCGCCACCCATTGAGTGGCTGGGCTGCGCGGCATCAGTTTTTCTCTGTCGCTGCTTTTTCTGCAGCCGCTGTGTTCTTCGGCTGCAGTTGTTGCCAGCGTAGCAGATAGCCTTCCTTGTCGAAGTACAGGCGCAGGTGCGGCACGTATTTTTCGCGCAGATCGGCCTGATCCGTATACAGCACATAGTCCCAGATGGTCGGGTCGAAGGGATCCTCGCCAAATGGCGGTCCCAGCAGTTCACGTACCTGTTCCCTGCTCAGCCCTTCCTGCAGTTGCGCGACCTTTTCAGGCTCGATGAGGGTGCCCTGTACCAGCGGCGGCTGATAGGCCTTCAGCCAGCTGCAGGCGGGGAAAGCGGTGAAAAGGGTGAGGCTCAGTGCAATCAAAAGCAGGCGTTTCATTGAGGAATTCTGTGCGTCTGGTTGAATTGTTGGTAGTATATGTAAAATGCGATAGCGGCGCGAGCCGGAATCACGTAACGACGTAGCGGGCGACAGGCATGAAAAAGAATATGGATCCCAAGACAGCCGACCTGAAGAAAGCCGGTCTCAAGGTGACGGTGCCGCGGCTGAAGATTTTGGAAATCCTCGAAAACGGTGGCGAAGAGGATCACTTTTCCGCCGAAGAGGTGTATCACATCCTGCGCGAACACGGTGAGGATGTGGGGCTGGCCACAGTCTATCGCGTGCTGACCCAGTTCGAGCAGGCGGGCATCGTACGCCGGCTCAACTTCGACAACAATACCTCCCGTTTCGAACTGGATCGTGGCGATAACCACGACCATATCATCTGCATGAAGACCGGGCTGGTGAAGGAGTTTGCGGATCCAGTCATTGAGCAGCGCATTCGCGAAATTGCCGAAGAAAAGGGGTTTGACCTGGTCGGCCACAATCTGGTGATTTACGGCACCTACAAACAAGAACAAGACAACGATACAGAGGAATGACACGATGAAATTTTACATGACCCGCGCCCTGCTGGGTGCAGGCCTGATTGTGGTGGCTTGGAGTGGGCAGGCGGCCGAACTGAAAACGTTTGAGCAGAAGCTGGGCTATGCGCTGGGTGCCGACATGGCCAAGGGTCTGCAGGAGCAGGGTCTGAAGGCAGACCCGGACGCACTGCTGCAGGGCTTCAAGGATCAGATGGCGGGTCGTCCCTCACGCCTGAGTGACGAGGAGCTGGCACAGCTGGCCAAGGAAACCCAGGCCCGCGTCATCGCGCATCAGCAGGCTGAGCTTAAGCGCCTTGCCAGGGAAAATGCTGAAAAGGAAAAGGCCTTTTTTGCCAAGCTGGCCAAGAAGAAAGGTGTTCATAAGCTGGCGGAAGGCATCTATTACGAAGTGCTTCAGTCTGGCAAGGGGCCGCAGCCCAAGGCAGACGACACGGTGGTGGTCCATTACACCGGCACGTTGCTGAATGGCAAGGTGTTCGACAGTTCCGTCAAGCGCGGCACTCCCCTGCGCCTGCAGGTGAATCAGGTGATTCGCGGCTGGCAGATCGTATTGCCGAAGATGCACGTGGGTGACAAGTGGAAGGTCTATATTCCCTCCAGACTGGCCTACGGCGAGCGTGGCGCCGGCAAGGCGATCGGGCCCAACGAGCCGCTGATCTTCGAAATCGAGCTGCTCAATATCGAGCCGCGCAAAGACGAGAAAAAGTAAGCGTCCGGCTTGATTTTTGATGCGGACTGCTTAAAATACCGCCATCATTTCCTGGCTGCATAGCTCAGTTGGTCAGAGCACATCACTCATAATGATGGGGTCCCTGGTTCAAATCCAGGTGCAGCCACCAAATGCAAAGCCACCTCGATTGAGGTGGCTTTTTTGTTTCTGGGCTAAAATGCCGCCATGACATCTCGCGCCCTGTTCTTCCTGCTTGCTTCTCTCGGGATTTTTCACCTGTGGCTGAATGCTTTGCTGCCTCTGGGGGTGGATGAGGCGCACTACGCACTCTACGGCTGGTATCTCGAGTGGAGCTATTTCGACCATCCTCCGCTGATCGGCTGGCTGGAAGCACCGGCGGTACACGCCTTTGATGCCAACTGGGCGGTGCGACTGGTGCCCATTGCGCTGGGGCTGATCGTTCTCTGGCAGCTGACGGCGCTGGCGCGCGACCTGTTTCCCGACACGCCGTCAATGGCAGGCTGGGTGCTGTTTCTGGCGCTGCTGAGTCCGTTGCTGCATGGCCTGACGCTTACCCCCTTGCCTGACCTGCCGCTGCTATTGGTAAGTATCCTGCTGGTGCGCTGGCTGTGGCGGCATCGCCATGATGAGCGGCTTTCCAGTGCCTGGATGCTGGGGCTGCTCATGGGACTGGCGGGGCTTTCGAAATATACGGCGATTACGCTGGTGGTAAGCGTGGCGCTGGTGATGCTTTTGTATGGGCGTTGGCGCTGGCTGCGACAGGGGCGTTTCTGGGGCGCGGTGGCGCTGGCGGCGCTTCTGCTCACGCCGGTGCTCTACTGGAACGCGCTGCATGACTGGGCGTCGTTTACCTACCAGCTGCATCATGGTACCAAACATGCAGATTGGTCGTGGGAACGCTTTGCCATTAGTCAGGGGCGCCAGCTGGGCGCCTATGGGCCGGTGCTCTATCTTGCCGGGGTGGCGCTTGCAGTGTGGACGCTACTGCGCTGGCGCAGCACGCCCGAAGGGGTGCGCTTTTTGTGGCTGTTTGCCGTGCCGGTGTGGGCCCTGTTTGCGTGGAGCAGCGGGCACGAGCCCATTCTGCCTCACTGGACTGCGCTGGGGTGGTGGCTGTTTCTCCCAGCCATCGCCTGGTGGCTGGCATCGCGACGTTGGGCACTGTGGCTGCACGGCGTATTGGGCGGCATGGCCTGGATCGGGCTGCTGCACGTGGTCATGACCGGGGCCTGGGCTTTCAAGGCACCGCATCCGTTATTGGAGGTAGCGGGCTGGGAGGCTGCGTCTGAGCGGCTGCACAGCTGGCAAAAGCGATTGCAGACCCAGTCAGGCGTTAAAATACATCAATTCGCCGGCAACTGGTCATTGGTGAGCCGCCCTGCGTGGTATCTGCGGCTTGCCGAGGATCCCCAGGTCTTTACAGCCGATGGCAAGCTGACCCAGTTCGATTTCTGGTTCGGACGTCCCTCGGCTGGCAGCCGTGGTGTGGTGCTGTGGCACAGCTATTTCGATGATGACCAGTCGCCGGCGCAAAAGGGCCTGTTTAAGCGCTGCAGTTTGCTGGAAAGCCAGCCGGTGCGGTGGCGCGGCAAGGATCTGCAAGCAACCTTTCGCTTTTACGACTGCGAAGGGTGGAAACGAGGACAACGTTAAATGTCAGTGAAAAATGCTTTGATGGAACGCGCCGGCGGCAAGTGTGAACTTTGCGGTGCGACGGAGAACCTGAGCGCGGTGGCGCTGGAACCCAGCGACGGCAGCGCGGATCAGTCCATTCTGGTATGCGACAGCTGCAAGGGCATGCTGGAAGGCGGTGAGCTGGACGCCAACCATCTGCGCTGCCTGAACGAAAGCGCCTGGTCGCAGGAGCCGGCGGTGCAGGTGGCTGCGTGGCGGCTGCTGTCGCGCTTGGCGGCAGAAGGCGAAACCTGGGCGCAGGACTTGCTGGACATGCTCTATCTGGAAGAGGATGTGAAGACCTGGGCGCAAGCCGGTCTGGCGGATGAGGGCGAGGATGAGCCGACCCTGAAGGATGCCAATGGCAATATTCTGCGCAATGGCGATAGCGTGATTCTCGTTAAAGACTTGGACGTGAAGGGTGCCGGCTTTACCGCCAAGCGCGGCACGCAGGTGAAGAACATACGTATCACCGACGACGGCAAGCATTTCGAGGGTAAGGTAAACGGCACCTCCATCTATATCGTGGCGGCCTACACCAAGAAAGCCTGAGGCACGCGATCATACGCTGCAGAAAAGCGCCGCATGGCGCTTTTTTTGTTCCTGCCCTTTTTTAGCGCCACACAATCAGCAGGAGCCCCACGCTAAGCATCAAAGCCTGAGTCACTTCGCTCAGCGGGAACAGCGGCAGTAGCGAGAGCAGCACGATCACGACGCCCAGTGTGCGGTTGCGCGCGGCACGACGGTTTTCTGCCAGCGCCTGCTCCACGGCTTTCAGGTTCGGCACGGGGTAGGTTCGCTTGTGGTGCGCGGTTTCGTCCAGCACGCGGTGGATCAGCCCCGGCAGTTCCGGTGCGCGCTCGATCCAGTAGGGCAACTGCTGCCTTGCGGTTTTGGCAAAGCCGCGCAGGCCGACGCGCTCCTTCATCCAGTTTTCCAGGAAAGGCTTGGCGGTATCCCACAGGTCCAGTTCGTCGTTGAGCTGGCGGCCGAGACCTTCGATATTGAGCAGGGTCTTTTGCAGCAGCACCAGCTGCGGCTGCACTTCCATGCCGAATTCCCGCGCAGTGCGGAACAGGCGTATCAGAAACAGCCCGAAGGAGATCTCCTTGATGGGGCGGCCCCACACCGGTTCGCTGACGGTGCGGAAGGCAGCCTCCAGCTCGTCCACGCGCACGCTGTCAGGTACCCAGCCGGATTCCAGGTGCAGCTCGGCTACACGCAGATAGTCGCGATTGAAAAAGGCGAGGAAATTTTCCGCCAGATAGCGCTGGTCTTCCGGGGTGAGGCTGCCCATGATGCCGAAGTCGATGGCGGCGTAGCGGCCGTCCGGCAGCACGAAAATGTTGCCGGGGTGCATGTCGGCGTGGAAGAAGTTGTGCTTGAACACCTGGGTGAAGAAGATGATGACACCGTTGCGCGACAGCTGTTCCAGATCCACGCCCTGACGCTTCAGTTCATCCAGTTCGCTGACGCGGGTGCCGTAGATGCGCTCCATGGTGAGCACCTGCTCGCTGGTGTATTCCCAATAGATGCGTGGTACATACAGCAGCTCCGAGCCTTCCCAGTTGCGGCGCAGCTGGCTGGCGTTGGCGGCCTCGCGCATCATGTCCAGCTCGTGGTGCAGCGTCTTGTCGAACTCGTGCACCACTTCCACCGGATGCAGACGGCGGGCATCGGGCACCGCTCGCTCCACCAGCTGGGCCAGCGAGTAGAGAATGGCGAGGTCCTGTTCGATTACCGGCTGAATGTCCGGGCGCACCACCTTGACCACCACATCCATGCCATTGTGCAGTGTGGCCGCGTGCACCTGGGCGATGGAGGCGGAGGCCATGGGCTCTGCCTCGAAGTGGGTATAGGCCGCTTCGATGGGGCGCCCCAGCGCCTGCTCGATGATGCGGCGCGCCGCGTCGGGATCAAAGGGCGGACAGTCGTCCTGCAGCTTGCTCAGCTCGGCGGCGATATCGTCAGGCAGCAGATCCTTGCGCGTGGACAGCGCCTGACCGAACTTGATGAAGATGGGCCCCAGCGCTTCCAGCGCCTGGCGGATGCGTTCGCCGCGGGTTCCCTTGTGGCGAGGTCGCCAGTTCCACGGCAGTAGCCAATTCAGCCATACCAGCCAGGCGAAGCGGCTGCCTTCAAACAGCAGGCGGTCGATGCCGTAGTAGCACAATGTGCGGTTGATCTCGATCAGGCGGCGCAGCTGCCGGAGTGGATTGCGGTTAAGACGGCGCATCGGAAGGGGGGTCCCCGACTTTTTCGGATTCGATTTTTTCGACCCGCGCTGCCAAGGCGTCCACACGCGGCTGCAGGGCGGCAATATCGGCCTTGAAGGTTTCAAATTCCTCGCGCGTGGGCAGCAGGCGCAGTTCGAACTGTAGATATTCCTTCAGCGCCTGCTCGGCGCCGTCGCTCAGGCGCGCTACAAAGTGGCGCAGCGCCTGCTCGCTTTCAGTGACGAAGCTGGCGGGCAGCTCGCCGGCCCAGCGCTCCACAAAGGCGCCCGCATCGGGCTGCAGCTGGCCGAGGCAGTCCAGCAGCTGTTCTGCCAGCGCCGTGTCGCCCTCTAGTGCGGAATGCCCGGCGGCGAGCACGGCCTTGCGGGTGTCGGCACGCTTGAGCAGTGGCCAGAAGGGCAGACCGGTGTGAATGGTGGCGTCTGAATCGCCTTCGAGGCTGCGGTTCAGGGTAATCAGCCCGGGTTGGATGATCAGGTAGAGCGTGCGATCCAGATCGGTGAGATGCACAGCCACGGTCTTGCCCACCAGCGGGGTCATGCAGGTGCCGCCGAAGCGGTCGTAGCGTACGCTGGTGTTGAGCAGCTTTTCCAGCGCTTCGTCCAGTGCGGCGGCGGCCAGTTTAGGGTCCAGCATCAGTATTTCCACCCTCGGTGCAGGGCGACGATGCCCTCTGACAGGTTGGTGTATTCAGCCTTGTCGAAGCCGGCGTCCAGCATCATGGCCTTAAGGGTTTCCTGATCGGGGTGCTTGCGGATGGACTCGGCCAGATAGCGGTAGCTCTCCTCGTCGTTGGCGATGGTCTTGCCCATGCGCGGCAGAATGTGGAAAGAGTAGAAATCGTAGGCCTTGGCCAGCAGGGGCTGCTCCACGCGGGAAAACTCAAGAATGAGCGCCTGCCCACCGGGCTTGAGCACCCGCACCATTTCCGCCAGGGCAGCGTCCTTGTCGGTGACGTTGCGCAGGCCGAAGGCGATGGTGACGCGGTCGAAGGCGTTATCCTCGAACGGTAGCTTTTCCGCGTTGGCGATGGTGAAATCCACCCACTGTGCCACGCCGGCGTCAACAAGGCGGCGGCGACCCACATTGACCATGTTTTCGTTGATGTCGGCCAGTACCACTTCACCTGTGGGGGCGACGCGGCGCGCCAGCGCCCTGGTGAGGTCGCCAGTGCCGCCGGCCAGATCCAGCACCTTCATGCCAGGGCGCACGCCGGCGGTTTCGATGGCGAAGCGCTTCCACAGGCGGTGGATTCCGAAGGACATCACGTCGTTCATGAGGTCGTACTTTTCCGCCACCGAGTCAAACACGCTCTTGACGTGCTTGACCTTCTCCTCCCACGGCACCTCTTTAAAGCCGAAATCAACTGTCTTTTTTTCGCTCATGGCCTGCTGCCTTCAATTGCTTCAGATATTCGGCCCAGTAGTAGCCGTAGTGCTTGCCCAGTTCGTAGAGGCGCTCCCACGTGTAGATACCGGTATCGTGGCCATCATCGAAATGGATGCGGATGCCGTAGTTGCCCACCGGCGTGATGGCTTCGCAAGCCACATTTTCCTTGCCCACCTGCAGCTGATAGTCCTCCGGGCGGTGCCCCACCACCTCGGCGGACTGGGAGTGTACGCGCAGAAACTCGCAGGTGTACTCGAAGGTTTCGCCCGTATCAAAGGCGATGGTCAGCCTGCGCGCCTGCGTGTCCACCTCGATGCGGGTGGGAATCATGTCACAATCCCCATGAATACGGCCAGTAATCGATTCAGGCGCAGCATGTCGTCCTCCGGCATCCGGCCGATGGGCTGCACCAGCCGCTTGCGGGCAATGGTCGTGGCCTTGTCGATCATCACCTGCGATGGGCGGTTCAGACCGGTGCGTTCCGGATCCAGAGACAGGCGAAACAGTGGCGCATCCACCATATGGCTGGTAATGGGGAGCACGGTGACAGAGGGGTGCTGGTCAAACAGATCGGACTGCACCACCAGCACCGGGCGCGGCTTGCCATAATCGCCCGGCAGCACAGCAGAGATGATGTCGCCCCGCTTTACCATGTCCACCCTTCTGTGTCCGTGGCGTGCTCAATCCACGTTAGGGTGTCGGCTTCGTTGGGATCATTTTTCAATCGCAGGGATTGCTCCCGGCACTGGCGTCGAAAGGCTTCGCTGCGGGTATCCGGCACCCACAGCTGGACCAGGCGAAAGCCTTCCGCCCGCATTTTTTCCCGATAGCGGCGTACCCGTTCGCTGGCTGTAGTCATAGTCGTGCCTCATCCCCGTAACATGTAACGTTATCTTATCACAGGATATATTGGCTCAAATCCACGTTCTGCGCCAGCTCGCCGAGGCGTTCGTTGACGTATTCGGGCGTAATGGTGAAGGTTTCGCCTTGGTGGTCCGGGGCGTCATAGCTGATCTCTTCCAGCAGTCGCTCCATGACGGTATGCAGGCGGCGTGCGCCGATGTTTTCGGTGCGTTCATTCACCTCATAGGCCACTTCGGCAATGCGGCGGATGGCCTCATCGGTAAACACCAGCTCCACGCCTTCGGTGGCCAGCAGGGCGATGGCCTGCTCGGTGAGGTTGGCGCGCGGCTCGGTGAGGATGCGCACGAAGTCGTCCACGGTGAGGCTCTGCAGCTCCACGCGGATGGGCAGACGCCCCTGCAGCTCCGGAATAAGGTCCGAGGGCTTGGCCAGATGGAACGCGCCGGAGGCGATAAAGAGAATATGGTCGGTCTTGACCATGCCGTACTTGGTGGAGACGGTGGCGCCTTCGATCAATGGCAGCAGGTCGCGCTGCACCCCTTCGCGGGAGACATCTGCGCCGCCGCGTTCGCCGCTTTTGGCCACCTTGTCAATCTCGTCGATAAAGACGATGCCGTTCTGCTCCACGGCCTCGACTGCCTCCGCCCTGATTTCCTCTTCGTTGATCAGGGCGGCGGCTTCCTCTTCGGTCAGCTGCTTGAGCGCCTGCGCGATGGTAGTGCGGCGCTTTTGCGTGCGGTTGCGGCCCAGCTGCTCGAACAGGCCCTGCAGCTGCTGGGTCATGTCTTCCATGCCGGGCGGGGCCATGATCTCCATCTGCACCTGCGGGGCGCGCATGTCGATTTCGATTTCCCTGTCGTCCATCTGCCCGGCGAGGATCTTTTCGCGGAACTTGGCACGGGTAGGCGCCATCTCGTCCACGCTGCGCGCCTCAAAGCCGCGCGCGGGTGGGAGCAACACGTCGAGAATGCGTTCCAGCGCACGCTCGCGTGCCTGTTCCTGCACGCGTTCCATCGCCTTTTCCCGCAGCATCTTCACCGCATTGTCAGTCAGGTCGCGGATGATGCTGTCCACGTCGCGGCCCACGTAGCCCACTTCGGTGAACTTGGTGGCTTCCACCTTGAGGAAGGGGGCATCGGCCAGACGCGCCAGTCGGCGGGCGATTTCGGTCTTGCCCACACCGGTGGGACCGATCATGAGGATGTTTTTCGGCGTCACTTCCTGGCGCAAGTCTTCCGGCAGCTGGCTGCGGCGCCAGCGATTGCGCAGGGCGATGGCCACGGCGCGCTTGGCGTCCGCCTGGCCGACGATGTGCTTGTCCAGTTCGGCGACGATTTGCTTGGGTGTCAACATGGCACGCTCAACTTGATGGGTTAATCACGGTATTATAGTGTGCGGCAGCAGGGACGGGGGTCCCCGACTTTTTACAGCGGCGTTTTTCGCACCGCGGCACGGAGGCTTGCATGGGGCTGAAATTTGCCAAAATGCACGGTTTGGGCAACGATTTCATGGTGGTGGACGCTATCTCGCAGTCGTTTGCGCCGGATGCGCAGACAGTGCGCAGACTGGCGGACCGCCATTTCGGCGTGGGCTTCGATCAGCTGCTGCTGGTGGAAAAGCCAACGCGGGAGGATGTGCTGTTTCGCTATCGCATCTTCAATGCGGACGGCTCCGAGGTGCAGAACTGCGGCAACGGCGCGCGCTGCTTCGCCCGTTTCGTGTATGACCGCGGCCTGACCGATCAGCGGGAAATCCCCGTGGAGACGGCTGCGGGCAAGCTGGTGCTTTATATTGAAGATGACGGCTGGGTGCGCGTCAACATGGGTCAGCCCCGCTTTGCGCCGCACGCCCTGCCGTTTGATGTGCCCACCGAACAGGCGCGCTATGATCTTGAGGTGCTGGGGCAGACGGTGGAAATCGGCGCGGTATCGCTGGGGAACCCCCACGCTATGCTGCGGGTGAGCAGTGTGAACGACGCACCGGTTGAGCAGTTGGGCCCGGCCATTGAAAGCCATCCGCAATTTCCGGAGCGGGTGAACGTGGGCTTCGCCGAGGTGGTGGATCGCCAGCACGTGAAGCTGCGCGTGTATGAGCGCGGCGCGGGTGAAACCTTGGCCTGCGGCACGGGCGCCACGGCGGCGATGGTGATGCTGCGCCGCTGGGGGCTGGTGGATGACGAAGTCACGGTTTCATTGCCGGGTGGCGATCTGCGCATTCGCTGGTCTGGCGATCCGCAGGAACCGGTTTGGATGAGCGGACCGGCCGAATGGGTCTTTACGGGCGAATTGTGCGATGCGAACTGACCTGACCGCACAGGAGGTGGCCAACTATCTGGCGCGCCATCCGGACTTCTTTCAGATTTTCCCCGATCTGGTGGAGCAGATGCGCCTGCCGCATCCGCGCAGCGGCGAAAGCATTTCCCTGCTGCAGCGTCAGCTGATCAGCCTGCGCGATAAGAAGGAGACGCTGGAGCAGGAGGTCTCTGCGCTGCTGGCCGTGGCCGGCGACAACGGCCGCCTGTTCGAAAAACTGCACCAGCTCACGCTGGCGCTGATGGCAGCGCGCAGCGAAAGTGATGCGGTGCACTGCCTGCTGGAACTGCTGCCGGCCCTGTTTGCGGTGGAACAGGTGCGCCTGCACAGCTGGCAGGCGCCGCGCGAGGCGGTGAAGGGGCTGCGTCAGCTGGGCATGGACCGCAGCTGGGTGCAGCTGCTGCGCGCGCATCTGCAACCGGGAAAACCCCGCTGCGGCGCGCTGGAGCCGGGCTGGCAGACGGGCCTGTTCGAGCCGGAGCCAGCGGTGCGCAGCGTATGTCTGGTGCCGCTGGGGTTCGAGCGGGTCTGGGGTGTGCTTGCCATCGGCAGCCATGACGCCGAGCGCTTTGCACCCGAACTGGACACCTATTTTCTGCGCGTGCTGGGCGAGCTGATCAGCGCTCGGCTGGGGCATCTGTTTGGAGACAGTCATGTCCTCCCGCGCTGTTGAAGCGCTGGATGCGGCCATCGGCGCATGGATGCGCCATCTGGCGGCCCGTGGGCTGTCGGAACACACGATGAAGAATTACGCCCGCGATGTGCGCGGCTTTGCCGCCTTTGCGCAGGCCGAAGCGGTTGTATCGTGGGGCGAGGTGGCCACGCTGCACGTTAAGCTTTATCTGCAGAAGCTGGCCAGCGAAGGCAAGTCGGCGCGCACCCTGGCGCGTATTCTTTCGGCGCTGCGTAGCTTTTTCGACTACCTGCTGCGCGAAGAGCAGGCGCAGAGCAACCCGGCGCGGGATGTGCCCCTGCCCAAAGTGGGGGCGCCGCTGCCGCGCACGCTGGATGTGGATCAGGTCAGTCAGCTGCTGGAGGGTTTCGATGACAGCTGGCAGGGGCGGCGTGATAGGGCAATTTATGAACTGCTGTACAGCAGCGGCATGCGTGTGGCCGAGTTGCATGGGCTGAATGTATCCCACGGCGAACAGATGCTGCGCGAGGGCGGCACCATCGTGCTGGGCAAGCGCGACAAGGAGCGCTGGGTGCCGGTGGGGCGCGTGGCCCGCGAGGCGCTGGCGGCGTGGCTCAAGGTGCGTAATGCCCACGCTGATGCGGATGAGCCGGCACTGTTCATCAACCCGCGCGGCGGACGCCTGAGCATTCGGTCCATGCAGCAGCGGCTGCGCAAGTGGGGGCGGCAGCGCGGTCTGCCGCAGGGCGTGACGCCGCACAAGCTGCGCCACAGCTTCGCCACCCACATGCTGGAGAGCAGCGGCGATCTGCGCGCGGTGCAGACGCTGCTGGGGCACGCCAGCCTGAATGCCACGCAGATATACACACGCATGGATTTCCAACAACTGGCGCGGGTGTACGACAAGGCCCATCCGCGCGCCAAACGCAAACGTGAGGAGTGAAATGAGCTTCAAGGGGACGACGATTCTGTGCGCGCGCCGCAATGGTCAGATGGTCATTGGCGGCGACGGGCAGGTGACGCTGGGCAATGTGGTGATGAAGGGCAACGCCCGCAAGGTGCGCCGCCTGTATAACGGCAAGGTGCTGGCCGGCTTCGCCGGCTCCACGGCGGATGCGTTTACGCTGTTCGAGCGCTTCGAGGCCAAGCTGCAGGCGCACAGCGGTCAGCTGCTGCGCGCCGCGGTGGAAATGGCCAAGGACTGGCGTACTGACCGTGCGCTGCGTCGGCTGGAGGCGATGATGATCGTGGCCGATCAGACCACCATGCTGTTGCTGTCCGGCACAGGCGATGTCATCGAGCCGGAACACGATTTCATCGCCATCGGCTCTGGCGGCAGTTATGCGCATGCGGCAGCGCAGGCGCTCATGGACAATACAGCGCTTTCGGCACTTGAAGTGGTGGAAAAAGCCCTTACCATAGCGGCTGATCTATGTATCTATACCAACCATCAGCTCACAATCGAAACCCTGGAGGCACCGAATGAAAAATCATGAGCAGGCGCTGGAGAAGGACAGAGCCCACACCAGCATGCTGGAACGCTATTTCGAAGGCGCGCTGTGGAACAGCCGCTGGGTGGTCATGGTGGCGGTGATCGCCAGCCTGATTACCGCCTTTGGCATTTTTTACATGACCGCCGTGGATGTGTACTACACCATGGCGCACCTGGTTCATTACGCACAGCTTGACGATGAGGCGCGCAGCCATCTGAAGGCCCAGACCGTAGCCCATGTAGTCGGCTCGGTGGATGGTTTCCTGCTGGGCACCATCATGCTGATCTTCGCGCTGGGGCTGTACGAGCTGTTCATCTCCAAGATCGATCAGGCACACGAATCGGGCGCCAGCAAGATTCTGTACATCAACTCGCTGGACGACCTGAAGGACAAGCTGGCCAAGGTCATTGTGATGATCCTGATCGTCATGTTCTTCGAGCAGGCGATTTTCCTCAAGCCGACTGCACCGCTGGAGCTGCTGTACTACTCGCTGGCGATCATGATGATCGGCCTGGCACTGTATCTGTCGCACAAGGCCTACGAGCACTGATCAGCCACGACATTTTTTATTGCTCGGTTTCTGCCGGCAGCCACTGACCGGTCTTGCCGCTGAGGTAGTAAACTGTCAGGCCGATCCACTCCTTCCAGCCGGGTTCCAGTGATTTCAGATGATCAAAAAAGTCGAAATCCACCTTGCGATAGGGCGGCTTGTAGCTGCGGTAGTCCACGGGGTAAGGGATGACGTTGACGCCCACCTTGCGAGCCACGCCCACCGCCCGTGGCATGTGAAAGGCGGAAGTGATCAGCAGATAGCGGCCGTCCGGCTTGGGTAGCATCAGCCGTACATTACGGAAGTTTTCATGGGTATTGCGCGAGCTGCTTTCGATGATCAGGCGGTTGGGGGGGATGCCCAGTTGTGTCAGCAGGGTGCGGGCAATATCCCCCTCCTTGCCGGTGTCCTGCAGCTGCACACTGCCGGAACCGCCGGCAAAGATGACCGGCACATCTTTATACAGGCGTGCCAGATACGCCGCGGCCACATAGCGATCGCCACCCAGTCCCAGTTCCGGCGTCTGCCAGCTGAGCGAGCGCCCGAGGCTTTCCCCGCCACCGAGAATGAGAATGCCGTCCACATCGTCCGGCATGGGGTGCGGCTTGTGAAAGCGCGCTTCCAGCGGCTGGATAATAAGGTCCCCAAACGGATAGGCCATATTGGCCAGCAGCAGGGCAAAGCCCAGCGTGGCCAGTGTGCCGCCAAATCGCCGCCAGCCCCACCATGCAAGCAGGACGCCCAGCAGGGTGAGCCAGATCATCAGGTTGAGCGGGCTCAGTAGCCCCCACGCCAATTTCGATATCACAAAAAAGAGGGTGTCCATGTCTTGCATTCTCCCGACAAATCCCCATATAGGGTACAGAAACATTGGCACCTCCGCCAATTCCTTCATTGCTCGCGTTGCGACCATTGAAGGGGTTGGTGGAGGTGCCCAAAAAATTTACGGGAGGCATCAGACATGATGGACAGAATGACAAACGCCCTGCAGCAGGCGCTGCAGGACGCACAATCGAAAGCTGTGGAAAACAGCAACCAGTTTATCGAGCCGCTGCACATTCTCGACGCCCTGATCGAGCCGCAGGGGAACCTGTTGCGGCTGGCGGGCGTTGACGTAAACACATTGCGGCAGAAGGTGGCCGAAAAGCTCAAGACGCTGCCGCAGGTATCCGGCGCCGCCGCCGGGGATGTAAAGATCTCCAACAAGACCGCCCAGGTGCTCAACCTGATGGACAAGCAGTCCAAGGAAATGGGCGACAGCTATATTGCCAGTGAGCTGTTCTTCCTGGCGTTGCTGGAGGTTGCGGACATCGCCGCCGATCTGCTGAAAGAAGCGGGGGCGAGCAAGGAAAAACTGTTGGAAGCCATTCAGAAAATACGAGGAGGTGAAACCGTGCAGGATCCAAACGCAGAAGATACCCGGCAAGCGCTGGAGAAATACACCATTGACCTGACTGCCCGCGCGGCAGAAGGCAAGCTGGACCCGGTCATCGGCCGGGACGACGAGATTCGCCGCACCATTCAGGTGCTGCAGCGCCGCACCAAGAACAACCCGGTGCTCATCGGTGAGCCGGGCGTGGGTAAGACCGCCATTGTGGAAGGGCTGGCGCAGCGCATCGTCAACAAGGAGGTGCCCGAAGGCCTGCGCGACAAGCGCGTTTTGAGCCTGGATCTGGGCGCGTTGCTGGCCGGTGCCAAGTACCGTGGTGATTTCGAGGAACGCCTCAAGGCGCTGATCAAGGACATCGAAAAGTCCGAAGGTCAGATCATCCTCTTTATCGACGAGATCCACACCATGGTGGGTGCCGGCAAGGCGGACGGCGCCATGGATGCGGGCAATATGCTCAAGCCTGCGCTGGCGCGTGGCGAGCTGCACGTGATCGGTGCCACCACGCTGGATGAATACCGTCAGTACATTGAAAAGGATGCTGCGCTGGAGCGTCGCTTCCAGAAAGTGCTGGTGGACGAGCCCAGCGTGGAAGACACCATCGCCATTCTGCGCGGCCTGAAGGAGCGCTATGAAGTGCACCACGGCGTGGAGATTACCGACAGCGCGATCGTGGCGGCGGCGACTCTGTCCCACCGCTACATTACCGACCGCAAGCTGCCGGACAAGGCGATCGACCTGATCGACGAAGCGGCGTCGCGCATTCGTATGGAGATCGACTCCAAGCCGGAAGAGCTGGACAAGCTGGAGCGCCGCCTCATTCAATTGAAGATCGAGCGCGAAGCGCTGAAAAAGGAAAAGGACGAGGCGGCGAAGAAGCGTCTCGCCGAGCTGGAAGAGAAAATCGCCGAGCTCGAGAAGCAGTACGCCGAGCTGGAAGAGATCTGGAAGCGGGACAAGGCGCTGCTCCAGGGCGTGAAGGAGCTCAAGGCGCAGCTGGACAAGGCACGCATCGAGCTGGAGCAGGCGTTGCGCGAAGGCAACATGAACCGCGCCGCCGAGCTGCAGTATGGCGTGATTCCGGAGCTGGAGCGCAAGATCAAGGAAGCGGAAGAAGCCGAGGCGAATGCCGACGAGCAGCCGCACCTGCTGCGCAACAAGGTCACGGAAGAAGAGATCGCCGAAGTGGTCTCACGCTGGACCGGCATTCCGGTCAGCAAGATGCTCGAAGGCGAGCGTGAAAAGCTGCTTCATCTGGAAGACGAACTGCGCAAGCGCGTCGTCGGTCAGGATGAAGCCGTGCATGCGGTGGCGGCAGCCATTCGCCGTGCCCGCGCCGGCCTTGCCGACCCGAACCGGCCCAATGGTTCATTCCTGTTCCTGGGCCCGACGGGTGTTGGTAAGACCGAGCTGACCAAGGCGCTGGCCGAGGTGCTGTTCGACACCGAAGAGGCGATCGTGCGTCTCGACATGTCCGAGTTCATGGAGAAGCACGCGGTGGCACGCCTGATCGGTGCGCCGCCGGGCTACGTGGGCTACGAGGAAGGCGGCTACCTCACCGAGAAGGTGCGTCGCAAGCCCTACTCCGTCATCCTGTTTGACGAAGTGGAAAAGGCGCACCCGGATGTGTTCAATATCCTGCTGCAGGTGTTGGACGACGGTCGCCTGACCGACAGCCACGGCCGTACGGTGGACTTCCGCAATACGGTCATCATCATGACCTCGAACCTGGGCAGCCACCTCATTCAGGAGATGGCCGGCGTCAAGGACTACGAGGCCATGAAGGCGGCGGTGATGGAAGTGGTTGGACAGCACTTCCGTCCGGAGTTCATCAACCGGATCGACGAGACGGTGGTGTTCCATCCGCTCGGCAAGGCGCAGATCCGCGCCATCACCAACATCCAGATTCGGCGCGTCGCCAGGCGCCTGGAAGAGCAGGACATCAAGCTGCAGGTGTCCGAAGCAGCGCTGGATCTGCTGGGTGAAGCAGGCTTCGACCCGGTCTATGGCGCGCGTCCGCTCAAGCGGGCCATCCAGCATCTGCTGGAAAACCCGCTGGCAGAACGCCTGCTCAAGGGCGAGTTCGCTCCGGGTGACACCATCATCGTCGATGTGGAAAACGGCGATCTGGCCTTCCGCAAGGGTTAATGCCCGGCGGAACCCTCCAAAAGGCGGCTTCGGCCGCCTTTTTTGTTTTCGGCTTTTGGGATATTGACATGCCTGACGCAAGGCGTATAATTCCCATCACCTTCCGATATGGGCCGACGTAGCACAACTGGTAGTGCAACTGACTTGTAATCAGTAGGTTGGGGGTTCAAGTCCCTCCGTCGGCACCATCTCTTTATTCTCGGGGCATAGCTCAGTCTGGTAGAGCACCGTCATGGGGTGGCGGGGGTCGCAGGTTCAAGTCCTGCTGTCCCGACCAATTTCATATCTCCAAGGTCTATTGAGGTCGCATGTTGCATAAATGCAACACTACCCAAATCCTTTTGAGCATCCGCCTGCATTCTTTGAAACGATCAGGTCAGATCCCTATAGTGAGCACTAACGCATTTAAGCGTAGACGCTGAAGCGCGGCGTGACAAACGCCACATTTCGGGGTTTAACTTAAGTTGAATCATCAACCAAAAAGAGGGTAAAACCTATGAAAAAGCAAATCATCGCTGCTGCGATCGCTGCTGCTGTAGCTGCACCTGCTGCCATGGCTGGTGCGCCGACTGTTTACGGCCAGATCAATATGTCTCTGGACCATGTTAGCATCAAGGATGCTCATGGCTATAAAGACAAGACCAACGGTGGTGTTCGTGTAACGTCTAACGCTTCACGTATCGGCGTTAAAGGTTCTGAAGATCTGGGTAACGGCCTGAAAGCTCTGTACAAGATCGAGTGGGGCGTTGACGTGGATGGCGACAAAGGTCGCAGCAAATATAAGGCGACTGAAAGCATTTCTGCTCGTAATGCTTACGTAGGGCTGGGTGGCTCTTTCGGTGCGGTTCTGCTGGGCCGTCACGACTCACCTTTCAAAATGGCACAGCCCACTGACACCTTTAACGATGGTTATGGTGACAACGGCCGCATGGCTGGGCTTCTGGGTCTGTACGGCGCTGGTGGTGAGCTGCGCGCAGGTAACGTGCTGGCCTATGTTTCACCTTCTTTCAACGGCATTAAATTCGTGGGTGCCTTGGTACCTAACGAAGAGCTAGGCGTTGCCAACAAGGAAAGTGGCCTGACAGACATTTATTCAGCAGCATTGATGTACGGCTCCAAGAAAAAAGGTCTGTATCTGTCTGCTGCTATGACTAACGCAGACAAGAACTCGGTTGACGGTACACACAGCTACAGCGAATACCGCCTGTCTGCACAGTACACTATGGGCGACTTGATGGCTAACGTTATGTATCAGGACTTTGATACATCCAAGGTTAAAGCTGCTAATGATGGTTCTAACTGGCAGATCAACCTGGCCTACACCATGGGTGCGGCGACCCTGAAAGGTAAATACTCTTCAGTTGATTACGATGTGAAGTCCCAGAAAGATGCCTCTGCTTACGGATTGGGTGTTGATTACGCTCTGGGCAAGAAAACAACTGCCTATGTTGAGTATGTTGCGACTGACAACTACTCTGCAGAAGCAGATGCTTATGCTATCGGCAAGAAAGCTGAAGATACCTATGTGTCTGTAGGTATGATTCACAAGTTCTAATCACCTGCAGTCGTAAGACTGTCTGATTGAACTTGTCAAACCCGTCGGCGTAAGTCGGCGGGTTTTTTTGTGTCTGGAAAAAATGCATGGCGCATGGGGCGGGGATGCGCCGTTCTGAAAAGCCCCCTGCAGGGCCCGGTCGACGCGCTTGTGTGTCGAGGCGGATGGTTATGGGTTTCAATCAGGGGAGGGCGACGCCGTGGCAGTCGGGCTGGAATGGGCATTCAGGTATGTGAGCAGCAGATTGCACTGCGCCAGCTGTTCGCTGTCGAGCAAGCGGTTGCCTGCCTGGCGCCCCTTGCCAAGTTGCCAGTGCCCATCGATAAAATCAATCTGCGCCGCCCAGGGGGTCGTCTTGTCTCTGGGACGAACAATCAGACCCGTGGTTTGGGTAAACCAGGCATGCCCCGTTGTCTGGCACAGTGCGTTGCAAGCATGCAGGCTGCGAATCAATTGCCAGCCAGCGGGGAGGGGAGGGGGGTCCCCGACTTTTTCAATGGGCATTTTTTGCCCGCTTTGTTCTGCCCTGGTTTTCAGACGTTTTAGCCCCTTTTGTAGCCACTTAGTATGGATTTCTTCCACTTCTACCAGAAAACGGCTGCTTTTGATCGGGTCGAGCGATTCACCCAGCCAATTGGCCAGTTCGATCGCGTCCTGCAGCAGTGCTTTCATTTGCTGGCACTGCTGCGGTCGGCAAGGCTGACGAGCAAGGCTCTGATGCAGTTGCGATCCGATTAGCTGCGGAAAATTGGCGGCGAGCGTGAGCGCCATGGAGTTGATGCGCGGCAGTTCGGTTGCACGGTGATAGATGGTTGGGTCCGCCAGACAGGTGTCAATCTGCTGCAGCATCTGCTCATCCATGCTGCGCAAGCGCAGTTTTTGCAGGAAACGGATGGCACGGCGGTCTTCCGGCCAGCCGATTAATCCCGTCATGTCTGTGCGGGGACGGGGAAACAGCTGTTCAAGCTGGTGTTCGTCCATGTTCGCATTGGCCAGCCGCCACGCAAGCACCGGCATCTTGTCCAGCAGCTCCAGCATTTGCGGATAGCGCGCGCTGAGAAACAGCAGGCGCAGCTGCCCTTTATTGGGCAAACGCTGCAGTGTGTCGCGCACCCATGCGGGGATTTGCCTGCGCCATGCGTGGACGGCGGGTGTATTCGGCCACGCCAGCACTGCCCATGCCGGTAACTCAGGTGTTTCACCGTGCCAGGTCAGCATGCGCTCCCAGCCTGGAATGGCGACCGGTTGTAGTTTGCTATCAAACGGGGTTAAATCAACCCAGAGGGTTGCTGTTTCTTCGTCCCACAGGCTATGGCGACTGAGCAGACGCCACAGCGCAGGGCGTGAATCATGGAGAATTTTCGTGCGCAGAGCAGATGCGTTGGTCATGCCCTTTATTGTAGCGAAAGGAGGTCATATGGAATACGAAGTGCGCCATGTGCACCTGCCGGAGAATCTTGGCTTGCTCCGTGTTGGATTTGATGAGGAAGGGCGTATTCGGCAGGCGATCTTTGCCACGTTGCCCGAAGGTCTGGCGCTTTCGTTTGATGATTTTATGGCGTTGCCTGTTGTATTGGGCGGCACGGAATTTCAACAGGCGCTATGGCATGGGGTGCAGTCTGTGCCTGCGGGCGAGGTACGCAGTTATCAGTGGCTGGCGCGGCAGGTGGGGCGGCCAAGAGCCTGTCGCGCTGTGGCTAATGCACTGGCGGCCAATCCGGTGGCCGTGCGCGTGCCCTGCCATCGGATTATTCGCAGCGATGGCGGCTTGGGCGGCTATGCCTGGGGTGAAAAACGCAAGGCTGGTTTGCTTGCATGGGAAAAAGCAGAATGGGATAAATAAGTAAATAATAAAATTCTGAAGTAAAAAAATCTTTTAAAAACAGAGGCTTGCATTCTTTTGGTATTTCCAATTGGCCAATAAAAAATTCTGATTTTTTTTTTGCCCTTTGCTGCGGCATAGTGAACCGCGACTTTTGGCGCGGCGCCACGCGCTGCCTCAGGTTCAATCTCGTATAAGGAAGACAACAGCATGATGAAAAAGACAACACTTGCTCTGGCGATTTCTGCCGCAGCCATGGCGGCCACACCGGCTTTCGCAACCAATGGTGACGCGCTGATCGGTCTGGGTGCCCAGTCCCGTGCGCTGGGTGGCACCGGTACGGCCGCATTCTATGGCTCTGAAAATGCCCTGACCAACCCGGCGCTGCTGGTAAAAGCCAAAAAAACCGAAATTTCCTTTGGCGGCACTCTGTTTAAGCCAAGTGTAAACACCGGCTATCCGGCAATGAACTATGACCACACCAGTAAGGCGGATACCAACGTGATCCCTGAGATCTCCATCGTGAACCCGGATGGCGGTCAATGGGCGTGGGGTATCGGTATGTTCGGTTCCGCCGGCATGGGTGTGGATCACAGCGGTGAAGCTTATTTGATGCAGGCGCGATCTACGCTGCAGCTGATGAAATTTGTACCGTCTATCGCTTTTAATGTGGGAAATGGTTTGTCGCTGGGCGGTGGCGTGGTGTTGCAGTACGGTGCATTGGATATCAACTACAAGATGAACGCTGATGATAGCGCTGATGGTAGCCAGGAGTATAACGTTGGCAGCGGCATGGATCAGGACTTTGGTCTGGGCTTTATTCTGGGGGCCGCGTTTGATCTGAATGACAACCTGACGCTGGGTGTATCTTATGATTCACCTATTACCATGACCTATAAAGGGCAGCTCTCTACAGCGTCACAACCCTTTGTGAACTTTGGTCTGTTCCCATCGGCCATGAGTGACAAACTGGAGCAGCCCGCCGTATTGGGTGCAGGTATTGCCTACACGACGGGTCCGTGGATGGCGACTGTTGACTACAAGAACATCAAGTGGGGTGATGCCAAAGGCTACAAGGAGTTTGGCTGGGAAGATCAGTCTGTCGTTGCGCTGGGTGTTAAATATACCGGTGCGGGCTACTGGTTGGGTGCAGGGTTCAATCATGGCTCCAATCCGATTAAAAAGAATAGTGCAGCGGGCTTCTTAACCCCAGGAACAGCGTCTGCTGCGGGTGCAACGCTTAACATGTTTAATTACCTGTTCTTCCCGGCGACCGTGGAAAACCACTTCACGCTGGGCGGTGGTTATAAGGTCAGCAGCAAGATGACTGTGGATGCGGCGATCACCTATGCGCCTGAAGTGTCGGATACTGTAAGTGCGTTGGGTTTTGCTAATGCTAATGATGGAAATCCATTAAATAATCAGCCAGTTGCCATTGATCTGAAAACCAAGCACTCGCAGCTCGGCTACACAGTATCCCTGCGTTATGAGTTCTGATCGCGTTTAGCATTCAGAAGCACTGATTTGCAAAACCGCCTTCGGGCGGTTTTGTCGTTTTAGGGGTGTTGCAAAAGCGCCACAGATGCAGGCTGCGTCACATTTGCGTGAAATTTACACTTGCGCGGTCGCGCTCTGCGGCATACTTTTCGCGGTTTCCATCAGCAAGAGAAGCACTACATGGCAAGGGTACTGATTGCAGGATGCGGGGATGTGGGCTGTCGTCTGGCGCACGAACTGCTGGCGCAGGGCGACGAGGTGTTTGCCATCCGCCGCAATATCGAAAATCTGCCGGAGGGCGTGCAGGGTATTCAGGGTGACCTGGCGTGTAGCGACTGCGAAGAGAAGATGCGGCTGCCCGACGGCATCGGGCATGTGTTTTATCTGGTGTCGGCGGACAAGCACAATGACATCGCCTACTACCGTGCCTATGTGGCCGGACAGCGCAACCTGCTCAAGCTGTTGGACGGGCAGTCGGTGAAGCGCTATGTTTTCAGCTCCAGCACGTCGGTTTTTGCCCAGAACGAAGGTGAGTGGGTGGATGAAGACTCACCGGTTGAGGGGCGCAACTTTGCCTCGCGCACGCTGCTTGAAGGCGAAGAGCTGGTTCGGGAAAGCGGCTTTCCTTATACCATCGTCCGCTTTGGTGGCATCTACGGGCCGGGGCGTACCCACCTGATCGATTTGGTGCGGGCCGGCAAGGCTACCTGCATGGAAGGTGTGTACAGTAACCGCATCCACGTGGAAGATGCGGCGCGGCTGCTGGCGCACATCCGCAATCTGGAAAATCCGGCCGAGCTATATGTGGGCGTGGACAGCGAGCCGGTGGAGCTGTGCGAAGTGTATGAGTGGCTCGCAGAACAGCTGGCGCTTCCGCTGCCGGAACACCGCGAGCCATCGGAAACGGCACGCCAGCAGCGGGGCAACAAGCGCATCTGCAATGCGCGTATCCGGGCCACGGGGTTCGAGTTCAAATACCCCACCTGGCGCGAGGGCTACAGTGCGCTGCTGGAAGAGATGGAGCAGGCGGGCCTGCTGTAAGTCATTGTGTTTTGTGTCATAATAACCGGTTCACGGAAATTAACGGAGTGCAGCGGAATGGCGATGGATGAGCAGCGTAAAAAGGCCCTGATGGCGGCGCTTGGACAGATCGAGCGCCAGTATGGCAAGGGCTCGGTCATGCGTATGGGCGACAACCCCATCGGTCACGATATCGAAACCATCTCCACCGGTTCGCTGGGGCTGGATATTGCGCTGGGCATTGGTGGGCTGCCCAGGGGGCGTATTGTGGAAATTTACGGCCCCGAGTCATCCGGCAAGACCACGCTGACGCTGCACGCCATCGCCGAGGCTCAGAAAGCCGGCGGCACGGCGGCCTTTATCGATGCCGAGCACGCGCTGGATCCCACCTATGCCGAAAAGCTGGGCGTGGATATCGACAATCTGCTGGTCTCCCAGCCCGATACGGGCGAGCAGGCGCTGGAAATCGCCGACATGCTGGTGCGCTCCGGCGCGGTGGATATCGTGGTGGTGGACTCCGTGGCGGCCCTCACGCCCAAGGCGGAAATCGAAGGCGACATGGGGGATGCTCACGTGGGTCTGCAGGCGCGCCTAATGAGCCAGGCGCTGCGCAAGCTGACCGCCAATATCAAGCGCACCAATACGCTGGTGATCTTTATCAACCAGATCCGCATGAAGATCGGCGTGATGTTCGGCAACCCGGAAACCACGACCGGCGGCAACGCGCTCAAGTTCTACAGCTCGGTGCGTCTGGACATCCGCCGCGTGGGTGCGCTGAAGAACAAGGACGAGATTATCGGCAACGAGACCAAGGTCAAGGTGGTCAAGAACAAGCTGGCGCCGCCGTTCAAGGAAGTCCGTTTCGACATCCTTTATGGCGAAGGCATCTCACGCCTTGGCGAAATCATCGACATGGGCGTGGAGCACAAACTGATCGAGAAGGCGGGTGCCTGGTACAGCTACAACGGCCAGAAGATCGGTCAAGGCAAGGAAAATGTGCGCTTGTGGTTGAAGGAACACCCGGAAGTGGCTGAGGAGATCGAACAGCAGCTGCGCGCCAGGTTGTTGCCCAACGCCCGTGAAGCCGAATCAGCGGGTGACACTGCCGAAGAATGAGTGCGGACTGGCCCCCGCAGCTGGAACAGAAAGCGGTTGAGTTGCTGGCGCAGCGCGAGCACGGCATCCGCGAGCTGCGTGGCAAGCTGGCCCATCGTTTTGTGGAGGTTTCTCCTGAAGCGCTGGATGCGTTGCTGCAGGCCCTGGTCGAGCGCGGCTGGCTCGATGAGCAGCGCTTTGCAGAAAGTGCGGTCAACAGTTATCTGGCACGCGGTGATGGGCCGATGAAGATCCGCCACAAGCTGGCGGAGCGTTTTGAAGAGCCGTGGCGGTTGGATGAGGCGCTGGCGCTCCCCGATGAGGTGTGGGTGGAGACGGCGCGTGAAGCGCTGATCAAGAAATTCGGCGGCGCCGAAAAGCCCGCAGACCGCAAGGAGGTGGCGCGGCGGCTGCGTTTCCTGCAGGGACGTGGCTTTACGGCGCAGCAGTGCTGGGCGGCTTTTGAATGAATTCTCTCAAGATTGTGGAAGTGCAATGAATAAAATGTCCACCGCGCAGTTGCGCAAGGCGTTTATCGACTATTTCGTGGAAAACGGCCATAAGGCGGTGCATTCGTCGCCGGTGGTGCCGGCCAATGACCCTACCCTGCTGTTTACCAACGCAGGCATGGTGCAGTTCAAGGATGTGTTTCTGGGGCTGGAGCAGCGTCCCTACACGCGTGCCTGTTCGGTGCAGCGCTGCATTCGTGCCGGCGGCAAGCACAACGATCTGGAAAACGTCGGTTATACCGCGCGCCACCATACCTTTTTTGAAATGCTGGGCAACTTCAGCTTCGGCGACTATTTCAAGCGCGAAGCCATCCGCTATGCATGGGAATTTCTTACTCAGCGTCTCGGCATTCCCGAAGAGAAGCTGTGGGTCACCGTCTTCCACGAGGATGACGAGGCGGCGGACATCTGGCTGAATGAAATCGGGGTGTCGCCGCAGCGCTTCAGCCGCTGCGGCGAGAAGGACAACTTCTGGTCCATGGGTGATACCGGTCCGTGCGGCCCCTGCTCCGAGATCTTCTACGATCACGGGCCCGAAGTGCCGGGCGGGCCGCCGGGGTCACCGGAGGAGGACGGCGACCGCTACATCGAAATTTGGAACCTGGTGTTCATGCAGTTCAACCGCGATGCCGACGGCACGCTGACCCCTCTGCCCAAGCCGTCCGTGGATACCGGCATGGGGCTGGAGCGTCTGGCGGCGGTGATGCAGGGCGTGCACTCCAACTACGACATCGACCTGTTCCAGGCGCTCATTGATGCCGCCCAGCAGGTGACCGGTGCGCAGGACCGCAACAGCAGTTCGCTGAAGGTGATCGCGGACCATATCCGCTCCACCAGCTTCATCATTACCGATGGCGTGCTGCCCTCCAACGAGGGGCGGGGCTATGTGCTGCGCCGCATTATCCGCCGCGCCATTCGCCACGGCTACAAGCTGGGACAGAAGCAGCCGTTCTTCCACATGCTGGTGCAGCCGCTGGTGGAACAGATGGGCGATGCCTATCCGGAACTGAAGGCCGCCGCGCCGCAGGTGGAAAAGGTGCTGCGCCAGGAAGAAGAGCGCTTTGCCGAGACGTTGGAAAACGGCATGAAGCTGCTGGAGGCGGCCATGGCTGAGCTGTCCGGTGACACCATTGCGGGTGATGTGGTCTTCAAGCTGTACGACACCTATGGTTTTCCGGTGGATCTCACCGCCGATGTGGCCCGCGAGCGCGGCCTGAAAATCGATGAGGCCGGCTTTGAGGCGGAAATGCGCAAGCAGCGCGAACGCGCTCGCAAGGCTGGCAGCTTCAAGGTGGACATGAGCAAAAAGATCGACTTCGAGGGCGAGACCGAATTCGTCGGCTACCAGCAGGATGCGGCGGATGCCACCGTGCTGGCGCTCTACAGGGATGATGAACGGGTGCCCGAGCTCAAGGAAGGCGAAGAGGGCATGGTCATACTCGACCGGACGCCGTTCTACGCCGAGTCGGGTGGTCAGGTGGGCGACACCGGTTCCCTCACCGAGGGCATGAACAGCTTCCATGTGGCAGATACGCAGAAGCAGGGCAAGCTATGGCTGCATGTCGGGCGCGTCACTGCCGGCAGCCTGCGCGAAGGCCAATCAGTACACGCACAGGTGGATGTGGCCCGCCGTCGTGCTGCCGAACGTAACCACTCGGCCACGCATCTGCTGCATGCGGCCCTGCGCAATCATCTGGGCGAGCATGTGGCGCAAAAGGGCTCCCTGGTCACGCCGGAGCGTCTGCGTTTTGACTTTTCCCACTTTGAGCCCATCGCACCGGAAACCCTGCGCGCCATTGAGCGGGAAGTGAACGAAAAGATCATGGAAAACGTGCCCGTCGTCACCGAGGAGATGAGCCTTGATGCGGCGCGAGAAAAAGGTGCCATGGCCCTGTTTGGCGAAAAATATGGCGATGTGGTGCGCGTGGTGGATATGGGCGACTATTCCATCGAGCTGTGCGGTGGCACGCACGTGTGCCGCACCGGTGATATCGGGCCGTTCCGCATTGTCTCCGAAGGCGGCGTCGCTGCTGGCGTGCGCCGTGTGGAAGCCATCACCGGTACCGGTGCGTGGGACTGGATATACAGCCGCGAGGACGCCCTCAATCGTGCCGCAGAGACGCTGAAGGCGAAGCGGCCGGAGCAGCTGCCCGAGCGTGCCGAGCAAATCGCCCAGCAGCTCAAGCAGCTGGAGAAGCAGGTGGAGCAGTTGCAGGCCAAAATGGCCGCCGCCCAGGGCAGCGAACTGGTGAGCCAGGCACAGCAGGTGGGCGATGTGCAGGTGCTGGCCGCCAGGGTGGATGGCGCGGACGGCAAGGTGCTGCGCGAACTGATGGATCAGCTCAAGCAGAAACTGGACAATGCCGTCATCGTTCTCGGTGGCGCCAAAGACAGCAAGGTGGCACTGGTGGCCGGCGTAAGCAAACCGCTGACGAAGCGGTTCAAGGCCGGTGAGCTGGTCAACTTTGTGGCCCAGCAGGTGGGCGGCAAGGGCGGCGGCCGCCCCGATATGGCACAGGCCGGCGGCAGCCAGCCTGAAAACCTGGACGCAGCGCTGGCCTCTGTGGCACGCTGGGTCGAAGAAAGGAATGGATAAGCGACAATGGCACTGATTGTTCAAAAGTACGGCGGCACGTCTGTGGGCTCGGTGGAACGCATTCAGAACGTGGCCGACAAGGTCATCAGGACGGTGGATGAGGGTCATCAGGTGGTGGTTGTGGTCTCCGCCATGAGCGGTGAAACCAACCGCCTGACCGCCATGGCGCAGGAAATTCAGCCGCGCCCCAATCCGCGCGAAATGGACGTGCTGCTCTCCACCGGTGAGCAGGTCACCATTGCGCTGCTGAGCATGGCGCTGATGCAGCGCGGTTACCCGGCCGTGTCCTACACGGGCTGGCAGGTACCCATTCTGACCAACAATGTGCACACCAAGGCACGTATCGAAAAGATCAACGACGACAAGCTGCGCAGCGAGCTGAACGCCGGCAAGATCGTGGTGGTGGCCGGTTTTCAGGGCGTGACGCTCAACAACGAGATCACTACGCTGGGGCGTGGGGGATCGGATACCACCGCCGTGGCGCTGGCCGCCGCGCTGAAGGCGGACGAGTGTCAGATCTACACCGACGTGGACGGCGTCTATACCACCGATCCGCGCGTGGTGCCCAACGCGCGCCGTCTGGATGTGATCACCTACGATGAAATGCTGGAACTGGCCAGTCTGGGCGCTAAAGTGCTGCAGATCCGTTCGGTGGAGTTTGCCAGCAAATACCGCGTGCCGCTGCGTGTGCTCAGCTCCATGAAAGAGGGTGGCGGCACCCTGATTACCTCCGAGGACAAAGTAATGGAAAAACCGCTGATTTCCGGAATTGCATTCAACCGCGACGAAGCCAAGCTGATGATTCTGGGCGTGCCGGACAAGCCGGGTGTGGCCTATCAGATTGTGGGTCCCATCTCCGACGCCAACATCGATATCGACATGATCATTCAGAACCAGGGCGTGGACGGCACCACAGACTTTACCTTTACCGTGCACCGCAACGACTGCCCGGCCGCATTGGAGATCCTCAAGCGTCAGGCGGAAAAGCTGGGTGCGCGTGAAGTGCTCGCCGACGACGGCATCGTCAAGGTGTCGCTGGTGGGGATTGGCATGAAGTCCCATGCAGGTATCGCGGCGCGCATGTTTGAGGTGCTGGCGGAGCGTGGCATCAATATTCAGATGATCGGCACTACCGAGATCAAGATCTCGGTGATCATCGAAGAAAAATATTTGGAAGAAGCCGTGCAGGCGCTGCACGATGCCTTTGAGTTGGAGCGATAAGTGAGCATGAAGGCTCCTTTCGACGGCGGCGTGCTGATCAAGACCTATGGCTGTCAGATGAACGAGTACGACTCGGAGAAGATGGCTGCGCTGCTGAAAAACACCTTTGGCCTCGAGCAGGTAGACACGCCTGACGCGGCGGATGTGCTGCTGCTCAATACCTGCTCGGTGCGCGAAAAGGCGCAGGAAAAGGTGTTCGACGAGCTGGGCAAGTGGAAGCAGTGGAAGGCCGAAAAGTCCAACCGCATCATTGGCGTGGGTGGCTGCGTGGCTTCTCAGGAAGGGGAACACATTCGCGAACGCGCACCCTACGTGGACGTTATTTTCGGCCCGCAGACACTGCATCGCCTGCCGCAGATGATCCGCGAGGCGTTGCAGGCACGGCAGCAGTCCGAGCAGCGTGCGCCGGTCATCGATATTTCCTTCCCTGAAATCGAAAAGTTCGATCACCTGCCCAAGCCCGAAGCCAGCTCGGTGACGGCGTTTGTCTCCGTCATGGAAGGCTGCTCCAAGTACTGCACCTTCTGTGTAGTGCCCTACACCCGTGGCGAAGAGGTGAGTCGTCCGTTTGAAGACGTGATGGCTGAGGTGCGCGCACTGGCCGCGCAGGGCGTGCGTGAAATCAACCTGCTGGGGCAGAACGTGAACGCCTACCGAGGGGAGATGGCCGACGGCGATATTGCCGATCTGTCCGTGCTAATTCATGCGGTGGCGCAGGTGCCCGGCATCGACCGCATCCGCTTTACCACCTCGCACCCCAATGAGATGACACAGGCGATTATCGATACCTTTGCCGAAGTGCCGGAACTGGTGTCCCACCTGCACCTGCCCATTCAGTCCGGATCGGATCGCATTCTTGCGCTGATGAAGCGCAACCATCTGGTGCTGGAGTACAAGTCTGTCATTCGCCGCATTCGCCAGCATCGGCCGCATCTGAGCCTGTCCGGCGACTTTATTGTGGGCTTTCCCGGGGAGACGGAAGAGGACCATCTCAAGACGCTGCAACTGGTGGAAGAGCTGCAGTATGACCGTTCCTTCAGCTTTATCTACAGCCCCCGTCCCGGCACACCGGCGGCGAGCCTGCCCGATGACGTGCCCATGGAAGTGAAGAAGCGCCGCCTCTACGAACTGCAGGAACTGCTCAACCGGCAAACACAGGCATTCAGCGAGGCGATGGTGGGTACGGTGCAGCGCGTGCTGGTGGAGCGCCCGTCGCGCAAGAGCGTGCATGAGATGGCCGGGCGCACCGAAAACAACCGCGTGGTCAATTTCCCCGGCAGCGTGGAGCTGATTGGCCAGTTCGTGGATGTGAAAATCACCGATGCCTTTACCAACTCCCTGCGGGGTGAAATCGTGGACACGCCCGAGGCGGATCGCGTGCGCGCGCCGCAGTATTACGCCCTATGAGCGACCATCTGCTGCATACTGCTGCCTTCGAGCTGACGCCCCACGACAATGAACGCCTGCAGAATCTGGTGGGGTATCACAACGAACACCTGGAACAGGTGGAGCTGCGTCTGGGGGTGGAGGTCAACCACCTCGGTTTTCAGTTTCGTGTGACCGGTCTGGCCGACCGCATCGTGCGTGCAGAGCAGGTCATCCGCGATCTTTATGCTCTTGCCGCCAATGAAACCCTCGATCCGCAGAAGGTGCATCTCGCATTGCAGGCGCACGGCCACACCGAGGCGCAGACAGTGCAGGAGTGCGAACGCCTGCTCAAGCTGCGCCGCAAGGTGATCCGTACCCGCAACCCCAATCAGGCGCAGTATCTGGACAATCTCGGCCGCTACAACATCAATTTCGGCGTGGGGCCGGCCGGCACGGGCAAGACATGGCTGGCAGTGGCCGCTGCGGTGGATGCGCTGGAAAAGGAAGCGGTGCGCCGCATCGTGCTGACACGTCCGGCCGTGGAGGCAGGGGAGCGTCTCGGTTTTCTCCCTGGTGACCTCTCTCAGAAGGTGGATCCCTATCTACGCCCCCTCTACGACGCCCTGTTTGAAATGTTGGGCTTTGACACGGTGGAGCGCCTGATCGAAAAGAATGTGATCGAAGTGGCGCCGCTGGCCTTCATGCGCGGGCGCACCCTTAACGAGTCCTTTATCATCCTGGACGAGGCGCAGAACACCACCACCGAACAGATGAAGATGTTCCTGACGCGTCTGGGCTTTGGGTCCCGGGCGGTGATTACCGGCGACATTACCCAGTGCGACCTACCGCGTCATCAGACCTCCGGCCTGCGCGATGTGCTGGAGGTATTGGAAGGCGTGGATGGCATCGGTTTCACCTTTTTTCAGGCGCAGGATGTGGTGCGTCATCCACTTGTGCAGAAGATCGTGCGCGCCTATGATCGACGGGACCGACATCGCAACCGGGAGGAGGGGACGCCATGATCGAGTTGCAATGGGGTATCGAACCACAGGCCGTGCCTACAGAGGAGCAGGTTACCCAGTGGGCGCAGACTGCGCTGAGCCGGGCCGGCCGCAGCGGCGATCTGACTGTGCGCATCGTATCTCCTGAAGAGATTCAGGCGCTTAACGCGACCTATCGCGGCAAGGATCAACCCACTAATGTGCTCTCGTTTCCCTTTGAAATCCCGCAGGATGTGGCCGACGCACTGGATGATGCCTATCTGGGCGATGTGGCCATCTGCGCCGAGGTGGTGGCGAATGAGGCCGAGGCGCAGGGTAAACCCCTGACAGCGCACTGGGCGCACATGGTGGTGCACGGCACCTTACATTTGCTGGGGTTTGACCATATAAAACCTGACCAGGCGCAGGAAATGGAACGCCTGGAAACTGAGATTCTGGCTGAACTGGGTTTTGCCAACCCGTATGAAGAGGTTTGAAATACATACATGGACGCTGAACAGACATCGAGCTGGTTTGATAAGGTCAAGCATCTGTTTAACGATGAACCGGAATCCCGCGAGGACTTGCTGGAGATTCTGCGTGAGGCTGCCAAGCGTGGCCTGATTGAGACGGACGCGGAGCGCATGATCGAACGGGTCCTGTACGTCAGCGACCTGCGCGTGCGCGACGTGATGATTCCCCGTTCGAAAATGGTCTATATCGAGGATGAAGCGCCGCTGGAGGAAAGCCTGCAGCGGATTGTGGAGGAGGGTCATTCCCGTTATCCGGTGCTTAATGAAGAGCGCACAGAGGTGTTGGGCATCCTGATGAGCAAGGACGTGCTGCGCGCGCTGATTGCCGGGGAGCTGGAAGACAATGAGGCGCTGCGCAAGCTGTATCGCAAGCCAGTGTTTGTGCCCGAATCCAAGCGGCTGAATGTGATGCTGCGGGAGTTCAAGTCCGGCCGTACCCATCTGGCGCTGGTGGTGGATGAGTATGCCGAATTGTCCGGGCTGATCACCATCGAAGACGTGCTTGAAGAGATCGTGGGCGAGATCGAGGACGAGCACGATGAAGGGGCCCAGCTGGTGAAAAAGCGCAAGGGCTTCTTTGAGGTGGACGCTACCATGCCACTGGAGGACTTTAACCGCTATTTCGACACCCATTATGAATGTCCGGGTGTGGAAACCATAGGCGGATGTGTAATCTCGCGTCTGGGGCATATCCCGGAAGCGGGCGAACAGTTGGCGCTGGATGGTCTGACGCTTGAAGTGCTGAAAAGCGATGGCCGTCGCGTACAGACCATGATTGTGCGCAAAGTGAAAGATGAAGCCACCGAGGCAGCGGATGCCGCGGATCCGTCAGGCGATTAAACACCCCTTTCAGTGGTTCGCTGCGGCACTGCGACCTGATCGCCAGGGGCTTGCAGCAGCCGCGTTCGGCGCGATGGCAGCTTTTGCCTTCGCGCCGTTTTCTTTTGCGCCACTGGCGCTGCTGGCGCAGGCAGGTCTGTTCTGGTTATGGTTGAAAACCGACACGTCGGGTCAGGCGGCGCGGCTGGGGTTGTGGTTCGGTCTCGGCCTGCATGCGGTGGGCAGCAGCTGGCTGTATAGCAGCCTGTATGTATATGGCCAGACGCCACTGTGGCTGACGCTGATCAGCGTCGCGCTGTGGGTGCTGTATCTGAGCCTCTTTCCGGCGCTGGCGGGCTGGATTGCGCGTATTTTCTTCAGTCCACGATTCCCGGTCATCAGTCTGCTGACGCTGTTTCCTGCAGCATGGGTGCTGAGTGAGCTCATCAAGCAGCATCTGTTCGGCGGTTTTCCCTTTCTGCAGATGGGCACCAGCCATGTGCTGACGTGGCTGGACGGCTATGCACCGGTTTTTGGGGGGCTGGGGGTGAGTTGGGCGCTTGCTCTCAGTGCCGCAGCCCTGGTGTGGCTGGTGCGCAACGGCGCGTGGATGGGCGCAGCGTTCATTTTTGCGGTGGTCTGGCTGGGTGGCGGACTGTTGCAGGATATCAAGTGGACGCAGCCAGTCGGGGATCCTGTGGATGTGGCCCTGTTGCAGGGTAATATTCCCCAGGACAAAAAGTGGCAGCCGGATCAGTTCATGCCGACGCTGAAGCGCTACATAAAGATGACGCGTGAGAACCTGGGCGCAGATGTGATCGTGTGGCCCGAGACGGCCGTGCCTGCCTTCTTTGATCTGGTAGAGCGGGGCGCATTGAAGACGTTTATCCGCGATGCTCGCCTGATTCACAAGCCCATTCTGGTGGGCAGTATCTGGCGGGACGTGGAAAAGCGTCGGTATTACAACGCGCTGATCAATGTGGGCAGTGATCCGTATCAGGTGTATCGCAAGTATCATCTGGTGCTGATCGGCGAATACTACCCGTTTTCGGACTGGCTCAAGCCGCTGTTTGACCTGTGGAACATTCCCTTCGATCAGTTCAGCCCGGGACCGTTTCCGCCCGAGCCCATGAAGCTGGGCGACCATCATGCCGGCATGGCCATCTGTTTCGAGACCATGTTTGGGCATGAACTGGCGGCGCAGTTGCCGCAGGCCGACTACTTCATCACCGTGAGCAACGATGCATGGTTTGCGCATACGCTGGAGCCGGCACAGGCGCTGCAGGATGTGCAGATGCGCGCCATCGAGCTGGGGCGCCCCTTTGCGCGAGCCACCAACACGGGCTACACTGCCGTGGTTGACCACAACGGCCACATCGTCAAGCAACTGGCACCGTACAAACAAGGCGCCTTGCGGGCGACCCTGCAGCCGCGTCAGGGCATGACGCCCTTTGCACGCTGGAAGGAGCTGCCGGTTTTGCTACTGTTATTGCTGGTATTTGGCGTGGTGCTGGGCGATCGTTACCTGCGGCGAGCCGTGTAAATTTTTCTTGCATCGGTCGATAAGATGTAAGAACATTAAAGTTAACTTTATCATTCAATATGGTTGAATGGATTTGATAGAGTGTTGGCACGCCTTGTACTGTACACTTCACAAAAGCCATTTCAATCTATCAAGGAGCAGGTGATGAAAGGCACAACCACGCTGTCCGTTTTATTGACCATGATACTTAGTGGGGCAGGTTATGCCCAAACAGATGAGCCCCATGCGCCGCTCAAAGCCCCCATGAAGCCGGATACGCTCAAAAAATACTATGTCGATCTGGATCGTGATGGAGTCGTGGATGTGCTGGATGAATGCCCCAACACGCCCAAGGGGGTCAAGGTGGATCTGCTGGGCTGCGAGATAGACAGCGACAACGATGGCGTGCCGGATTCAAAAGATATGTGCCCGAATTCGCCTGCGGGGACCAAGGTCAATCTTGTGGGCTGTGTGGGCGATGATGATCAGGATGGCGTTCCCAATGATCGAGATGCCTGTCCGCATACCATTCTGGGCAAAAAGGTTGATGCCAAGGGTTGTGCACATGACGATGTTTCATCCCATGCCCAGGCAGCTCCTTTGGAGGAAGCGCCACTGGAAAGCAAGCCGCTGAAGGAGGTTGAGCACGGCGATGCGGTGACAGTCAGTTTGCATTTGCGCTTCCCGACGGGAGAGTATCACCTGAGTGCGGCGCAAAAGCAGAAGATACGCGATGCCTTTGCCAAGTTGAAAGCGCTGGAAGGCGATCAGGTCCTGCTGATTGAGGGCCATACCGATGCCATTGGCTGCCAGGATGATAACCTGAAGCTCTCCTGGAACCGGGCGGAGGCGGTTCGCCAGTTCCTGGTTAATGAGCGCTATTTGCCTGCAAGCAAAATCTATATTGTTGGCTGGGGCGAGAATAAGCCTGTTGCAGATAATTATGATGTGGCTGGCCGTGCCCAAAATCGTCGTGTGGACATGAGTGTCGTCAGTCCTGATGCCTTGCCGGCTGAGGCCGTGCATGAGATTCCGGATGACATGCGTGGCTATGTCCGTCGTCCCGGCCGTTGCCCATTGCCGGACAGCAAGTAAAGAAAAGCAGTGCTGCGTGCAACGTTTGCCATCGCCATCGTTGTGGCGACAACATTTGGGTGGGCTCGTCTTGCAAGCGGGCCACCCGTTGTTGTTTCCCCGGCAACCATTCAGAAAGTGGAAAAGCGTTATGGAAAGCCGGCGGCAGATCGGCTCAGAGCCTGGCAGCGCTTGGTTGAAAAGGGGTGGGGCAAGCCAGAGTTGGAGCAGCTGAAACTGGTTAATGATTTTTTCAATAATCGCATTTTTACGACTGACCGACGCCTGTGGCACAAGGAAGATTACTGGGCAACACCTGTTGAATTTCTGATAAAAAATGCCGGAGACTGTGAAGACTTTGCCATTGCAAAGTACTTTACCTTGAGGAAGTTGGGCGTCCCAGACAGCAAACTTCTGTTGACCTACGTTAAGGCTATTCGCCTTAATCAGGCCCACATGGTGCTCACCTATTACAAAACTCCTCGCTCAGTCCCCCTGGTTCTCGACAATATCAATCCCCGTATTCTGCCCGCTACGAAACGCCCTGATCTGGTGCCCATCTATACCTTCAATGGTGGCGGACTGTGGTTGGCAAAACAGCGTGGAAAAGGTAAGTTGCTGGGTCAGAGTGGACGACTCAAAAAATGGCGTGAACTACAAACGCGTCTGGAGGGTATTAAATGAGTCTTAAAAAGCAGTTGATGCTATTTATCAATGGGGTGGTGATTGTGCTGCTGGCGGCCACCTTTTGGATCAACCTGGATAACACGCGCAGCTTTTTACAGCACCAGCTGGAATCCCATGCACAGGATACGGCGACCAGCCTGGGATTGACGCTGAGTCATGTAGCGGACCCCAACGATGTGGCGACGATGGAGACGATCATTAATGCCATTTTTGATCGGGGCTATTATCGCGAAATCACCTTGACCGATCCGGACGGAAAGGTGCTTTACAAGCGGGAAAACCCCCTCAGGATCGAAGGTATCCCCAGTTGGTTCATCAACCATATTGATCTGCATCCGGCTTCTGCCGAAGCCTATGTGGTGGCAGGCTGGATTCCCATTGGCCATGTCAAGGTGGTGAGTCATCCTGGCTATGCCTATGCGGAGTTATGGCAGAGCTTTTTGAACCTGCTGAAGCTGTTTGTCATTATTACGCTGGCATCATCAATCATCGTGCTGCTTTACCTGAAAAAACTGCTTGCGCCGCTGCAGAAGTTGGTGGACCAGGCACGTTCGATTGTGCAGCGACGCTTTGTTTATCAGAAAGAGTTGCCCAAAACGCCAGAGTTGCGTCAGGTTGTTATCGCCATCAATAGCATGGTGGAGCGTTTGAAGACCATTTTTGAGCGTGAAGCGCGACATACGGCGGAGCTGCAGAAACTGGCCTATACCGATGAGGTGACCGGGCTAGGCAACCGTGCACACTTCGAAGTGATTTTGAATTCTACCCTTTCAGATGACGCCAATGCGTTGCCCGGTTCGCTGGTCATTGTTCATCTGGACGATCTTAAAAAGATTAATTCTGAACACGGCTATCTTAAAGGCAATGCGGTCATGAAGGCCCTTGCTGACCTCTTTTCTGACCTGGCAAGCCGTTATCCCCAGAGTACACTCGCCCGTATCAATGGCGCAGAAGTGGCCATACTGCTGCCCCAGGTTCCCACTCATCAGATTGTGGAAGCAATAGAACAACGCATTCAACAGTGGCCAGAGCGTCTTAAAGATCTTTTACTCTCTCCTTCGGAAGCGGTGGTGTACGCTGCAGTGACCGATTTCAGAGCCGGCGAGCACAAGGCGGATGTGCTTGGCCGGGTGGATCATGCCTTGAAGACGGCACGCGATCGCCACCTTAAGGTTTGCGTGCAGGCAGCTGTGGCGGAAGAGAATCAGGATTTCGTCCCTGTAGTGCGGGATGCGCTCGAACGGGGGCGCCTCATTCTGCTGGGGCAGCCTACCGTGCATGCAGAGGATGCCCGGCGACTGCACGATATTGAGATTTATGCCCGTCTGCAGGATGACCAGGGCAATCTGCTGGAAGCCCGGCGATTTATCCCAGTATTGAAAGCGCTGGGAGCCGAAGGCGAATTTGACCGTCTGGTTCTTAGCAAGGTTTTTGAACACGCCAGTCGCCAGCAAAGGACTGTGCCCTTTGCGGTTAACGTAACCGAGCGCGTATTGCTGGATGGTGATCTGCAACATTGGTTGCTGCGGCAGCTAAAAACGCATCAGCGCTCCATTGCTTTTGAAATGCCGGAATATTTCCTGGAGCAGCACGCCAGCGCTTGTCAAGACTTTATGGCGCGTGTGCGTGAAGCGGGCGGACTTGTTGGTTTTGATGGTTTTGGCCGAGAACTTGGCGAACGACACGATCTGCATGCCTTGCAACCTGATTATGTCAAACTGGCCCATGGCTTTATCAAACCGCTGCTGCAAGGGGATGAGAAAACGCAGGCCTATCTGGCCAGCATTCTGGAGATGACGGAAAATCTGGGCATTGATGTCATTGCCACCGGCATCGAAAGTCAGGAGGCTGCTGAGGCCTTCAGGGTGCTGGGCTATGAATGGCTGCAGGGGCGGTATATGGCAGATGCAGAGCGATTGAATACCGATGAGTGAACCAACCCAAACCACGCCGGAAAAAGAAGAGTTTGTTGTCCCAGCCGGGGATGAGCTGCGCGATCTTTCGTTTCGTCATGATCCGCTGCTGGCCGCGATGGTGGTGGTGACCCGCCTTTTTCATCGTGAGCTGACGCCTGAATCGCTGGTGGCCGGACTGCCGCTTAATGACAAGCCCCTCACGCCGGAGCTGTTGCCGCGGGTAGCGGAGCGCGCCGGGCTCAAGGCGAAATTCAAGCGGCGCAAGCTCAGCGAACTCAACAAGCTGGTCCTGCCTGTTATTCTCATCCTGAAAAACCGCCAGGCGGTGGTGCTGACGGATATCGATCACTCCGAGGGGAAAGCCCAGCTGATTATTCCGGAGCTGGAAGAGGGCGCGCGCTGGTTTCCACTGGATGAGCTGGAAGAACAATATACCGGCTATGCCGTGCTGTTCAGCGAACAGTTCACCCCCCAGCAGAAACCGGCCAGTGATATTTCCACCTATGATGGTCACTGGTTCTGGTCCACCCTGTGGCAGAACAAGAGTGTCTATCGCGATGTCATTATCGCCAGCATTGTTATCAATATCTTTGTACTGGCCAACCCGCTTTTTATCAAGAATGTGTACGACCGTATCGTCCCCAATAACGCCATCGAATCCCTGTGGATGCTGGCGATTGGCGTGTCGGTCATGTATCTGTTTGATTTTCTGCTCAAGTACCTGCGCAGCTATTTTTTGGAGATTGCTGGCAAGAAGTCCGATATTTTGATGTCGGCGCGTCTGTTTGAGCAGACGCTCGGGCTGAAAATGAGTGAAAAGCCCGATCGGGTTGGTGTTTTTGCCAATCATCTGAAGGAATTTGACAGCATCCGTAACTTCTTCACCTCGGGCACTATCGCCAGCCTCGTGGATCTACCATTTGCCATTCTATTTATCGTGGTGATTTACTGGATTGCCGGGCCTCTCGCCTATGTGCCGGCGTTCATTATCGTGCTCGTGTTGCTCTACAGCCTGTTAATGCGTGGTCCGATTCAACGGGCTGTTGAAGCCAGCTATGCCGCTTCAGCCCAGAAGCATGCCGTTCTTATTGAAACACTGAATGCACTGGAAACCGTCAAGGCGCTGGGCCTGGAAGCCAAGTCTCAGTGGAAATGGGAGCAGGCGGTCGGTGAAATCGCCAACGCCAGTCTGCGGGCCAAAATGCTGCAGAGCAGTGTGGGGCGTTTTACCGGCTTCATGCAGCAGATGAGCACCATACTGGTGATCGTTGTCGGTGTTTATCTGATTCGCGACAACGAGATTACCATGGGGGCGCTGATTGCCTCGGTGATGCTGGCGCAGCGAGCTATTGGCCCCATGGGGCAGGTTGCCAATCTGATTACCAGCTACATGCAGACCAAAACGGCGTTGCAGCAGCTGAATGAGTTGATGAAAAAGCCTGTAGAGCGTCCGCAGGCGCAGCACTTCATACACCTGAACTCGGTGAAGGGAAAAATCGAGTTCGAGCATGTCAAGTTTGCCTATCCCAATGACAATAAGTTGGCGCTTGATGATGTCAGTTTCGTCATACAGCCCGGTGAGCGGGTGGGCATCATTGGCCGTATCGGTTCCGGAAAAAGCACCATTGCCAAGCTGATCCTTAAGCTGTATGAGCCGACGGAAGGCATGGTGCGGATTGATGATATCGATATTCATCAGATCGACCCGGCCGAGCTGCGCCGCTTTATCAACTACCTGCCCCAGGAGATACAGCTGTTCAAGGGCACGGTGTGGGAAAACATCGCCTACCGTGCGCCCTATATCAGTGATGAACGCGTGCTGGAAGCGGCAAGAATTGCTGGGGTGGACGATTTTATCCGCCAGCATCCTTCCGGCTATCATCTGGATGTGAGCGAAGGGGGCAGTTCGCTTTCTGGCGGGCAGAAGCAGAGTATTGCAGTGGCGCGGGCACTGTTGCTGGATGCGCCTATTTATATCCTTGATGAACCCACGAACGCCATGGATGCCCGTTCTGAGCAGCAGTTTCTGGCGCGCATGCAGGATCGCATAAAGGGACGCACGCTGGTGGTCATCACGCACAAAACCTCGTTGCTGACACTGGTGGATCGATTGATCGTAATGGAAAAAGGCCGGATTATCGCTGACGGACCGAAAGAGGCCATTCTCGAGTCGTTGAAGGCGCGGCAGAAGGGGAGTTCGGCATGAACGGTAGAAGGGCAGGGTCATGAGCGAGAAAATGCCTGCACCCAGGGATGACGATCTGGAATTTGTGCACAGTGTTGCCCAGGCGGCACTGGAAAAACCGACCACCAAGTCGCAGCTATTGGTCTGGTCGGTCTTCCTTCTGATCGCCGCGTTTTTGCTGTGGGCTAACTGGGCCCAGGTGGATGTGCGGGTCCAGGCCGAAGGCCGTGTCATCCCTTCTTCACAGCTGCAGGTGGTACAGAGCTTTGACGGCGGCATTGTGCGCGAAATCTTCGTCAAGGATGGAGACAAGGTGAAAAAGGGACAGGTGCTGATGCGGCTGGACCGCACGCAGTTTGCCAGTTCTTATGGGGAGAATCTGGTCAAGGAGGCTTCATTACGGGCACGGATTGCGCGCTTGCGTGCCATTGTTGAAAACAAGCCCTTAAAGCTGAAGCTGCCCAGTGACCCTCGCCTTGCTGAAATTTATCAGAATGAAATTGATCTGTACAAGCGCCAGCTAGCCCAGCTCAAGACACAGGAAAATATTCAAAGTACCAAGATCCGTCAGGCCCAGCTGGAGTTGAAGTCTGCCCAGGATCAGCGTGCCCAGCTGCAGGAAAGCTATAACCTGATTCAAAAGGAAATCCGCATTACCCAGCCACTGGTAAAGCGTGGCTATGCATCGGAAGTGGACCTGCTCAAGTTGAAGCGGGAGGCGAATGATATTCGTTCAAAACTCCAGGACGTTCAGAACACCATTCCCAAGTTGCAGGCCTCCATTCGAGAAGCGCGTGCCGAGTTGAAAAAAATCCAGCAGGAGTTCCAAAACAAGGCCCATCAGGAGCTGAATGATGCCGAGTCGGAACTGGCGGCGCTACAGGAAACCCAGAAAGCGCTGCGGGAGCGGGTACAGCGTACGGATCTGGTCAGTCCCGTTAATGGTATCGTTAAACGGGTTCTGGTGACCACCATCGGTGGCGTGGTCAAACCGGGCGACCCGGTGGTGGAAATCGTGCCCGAGGATGATGTGCTGATTATCGAAGCGCGCGTACGGCCACAGGATATCGGCTTTCTGCGCCCGGGATTGCCCGCCAAGGTTAAGTTTTCCGCTTATGACTTTGCCATTTATGGTGGACTGGAGGGTAAGGTGGTCAACATCAGTGCGGATACGATTACCGATGAAAAAGGTGACAGTTACTATCTGGTGCGTATCAAGACCGACAAAAAATACCTCGGTACCCCGGAACACCCCTTGGCGCTTTTGCCGGGCATGACAGCGACGGTAGACATTATTACTGGTAAACGGACCATTCTGCAGTATCTGCTGAATCCGATTGTCAAGGTTAAGGAAAACGCACTAAAGGAATGAGGCATGAGCAAGCCCGTCTATCTCGATCTTGAAAGCGCCAGTTTGAAATCCCACTGGGGCAAGGTCGTACCCAATGCAGAGTTATTGTCTGACAAGCGGGTGCCAGGCTCGCCCGGTATCGTGGTATTGGAAGTCAAGGCGGGCAATGACCTTGAGCCATCGGATCGTGACACCATTCAGGCACTGACTCGGCAGGGGCATCGCGTGCTGGTGACGACGCTCTATCCTTTGCCCGCCCAGGGGGTTGCCGTTATCCGGGCGGGTGGGCATGGCTATATCCATGGGCTGGCGCACCCGGATCGAATCAGGTCCGCACTGGATGCGCTGCAGAGTGGTCAGGTGTGGCTGAATGAAGAGGTGCTGTCGTCACTGGTTGCCGCACTGGCGCCTGCTGAACCGAAAATCAAATGGCCCGAAAATCTTACCCGGCGGGAGCGAGATATTGCTCAGGCGATTCTGGAAGGAAAAAGCAATGCGGAAATTGCCGAGACGCTCTTTATCGCCGAATCAACGGTTAAAACCCACATCAAGCATCTGTTTGAAAAAATGGGGGTGCATGATCGTTTGGGCCTTGTACTGAAGTTGCGGGGCGAAGCGCCGATATCTTAAGTTGGGGCAAGCTTTCATCTTTTTGTTCTTTTGGGTCAATTTTGTGGCACGGTGATTGCTTAGAAATATCCCGAAAGCAAAGAGGATGAAACCATGCGTCAATATTCCATTACTCCAATTGTATGTGGTCTGCTGATCAGTTGCTCGACGTGGGCAGATACGCTGCCGGAAGCCATCAAGGATGGCCTGAAGCTCAATCCTGAAGTACGGGCAGAGCTGGCCAAGTACCGTGCCTACCGTTACGACCTTCGCGAAGGCAAGGCCGATTACTATCTGCAGATTGACCTGAATGCCGGCATTGGCTACGAGGAATACAAGAGCCCAACGGTTAGCAAGGCCAAGGGGCTGACGCGGCAGGAGCTGGCAATCAAGCTGACGCAGAACCTGTTCCGCGGTTTTGCCACGCAGAACAATGTCAAGCGTCTGCAGGCCCGTCTCGATGCCCAGGGGCTGTATGCCGAGTCGGTCGTCAGCGACATTGCGCTGGAAATTTCCAAGGCCTATCTGGATATCCTGCGTTCGCAGGAGCTGGTGCAGCTGGGCAAGTTGAACGTGGAAAACCACAAGAAGATTTTCCAGCAGATCAAGATGCGCTTTGATTCCGGTCTTAGTGACGAAGTGGAGCTGGATCAGGCCAAGGCCCGCTATGCACTGGCCCAATCCAACCTGCTGGCGCAGAAGTCAAAACTGGCGGATGCGCTGGCACGCTATCACCGTCTGGTTGGTCATGATGCACCGCGTGAACTGAGTCTGCCAACATTTGATTACAAGATACCGCCCGATCTTGAAACTGCCATTAAGATTGCCCTGACGGATCATCCCCGTCTGCTGTCTGCCTATGCCGACGTGGCAGAAGCCAAGGCCCAGGCGTTTGCCAACAAGGGGAACTTCTACCCGACGGTCAATCTGGAAGTCGAAAAACGCTGGGATCGGAATACAAATGGTGTCAAGGGTAGCACGGAAGACTTCCAGGCCATGGTGCGCATGAACTACAACCTGTACAAGGGCGGTGCCGATGAGGCCAAATACAAGAGCACGGTTGCGCTTTATCAGCAGGCCATGGAAATTCGCAACCGCGCGCGCCGTGAGGTGATGGAGGACCTGCGCTATGCCTGGGATACCATGACCATGGCGCAGAACCAGCTGCAGTATCTGGACCAGCACATTCAGCTGACTCGTAGCACGCTACTTGGCTACCGCAAGCAATTTGCGCTGGGGCGTCGCTCACTGCTGGATCTGCTCAATACCGAAAACGAGTACAACCAGGCGCTTACCAAGATGACCGAAACCCGCTATGACCTGCTGCAGGCGCAGTATCGCGTAGTGGCGGATATGGGACATCTGCTGGACATGCTTAAAATCAACTACGATGTTAAAACAGCAGCGGAAAAGGCTGAAGTGGAGTCCAGCTATCTGAAAGAATGAGCGAAGTGTTTCTACCGCGCTAAAACCCGCCGGGACGGCGGGTTTTTTATTGGCGAGTCATGGCGTTAATCAGTGCCTCGTCGGAGAGCACCACCGGATTCCCGAGCATGGAGCCGGCGCGGCAATTCTGGATGACCGGTTCAATGGTGTCCGGGGTGATGCCATAGCGTGCCAGATTGCCGGGGCCATACTGGCGGTTGAGCGTTTCCAGTGCTTCCACCAGGGCCTCAAGTGCTTCTCGATCGTTCAGTTCGGGGCGGTGGGTCAGCAGTCGCCCCACCTGTGCGTACTTGTGCAGGGTCTGCTGGTGTGCGGGCTCGTCACTGGCCATGAGGGCACGGATGTTGGCGGCGGTCACGGGTGCCAGCAGCGCCGCGCATACGGCACCGTGCGGCGCTTCGAAGAAGGCACCGATGGGACCGGCCAGACCGTGCACGGCCCCCAGCCCGGCATTGGCGAGGGTAATGCCGGACAGCGATGCCGCCAGCATGAGCCAGCCGTAGGCATCCAGTTTCTGATAGGCGTCGCCGCGCTCGATCTGCTCAAAGGCATTGAGCCACAGCTGCATGCCGTGCCATGCCAGCGCATCGGTAATGGGGTTGGCCTTGCGCGTGGTGTAGGACTCCAGCAGTTGGGCAAAGGCGTCCATGCCGGTGCTGTGCAGCACCTCGCGGGGCAGGGTTTCGAGAAAGAGGGGGTCGAGCCAGGCCTCTTTGGCCAGCAGAGTGTCGTGGCGGAAGGACTTCTTGAATTCGCCCAGACGGGACAGGACGGCATTCTTGGTGGTTTCGGAGCCGGTGCCGGCCGTGGTGGGGACAGCCAGCCAGGGGATCGTGACACCGGGAAACAGCTTGCCGGCACCGACACCTTCCAGGTAGTCCATCACTGAAGTGCGCGTGGGTAGCAGCCCCGCGACCGCCTTGGCCGTATCCAGCACGCTGCCGCCGCCAATGCCGATGACCCAGTCCACGTCGGCCGGCGTGCGCGCCACGATAGCGTCCACCAGCTCCGGACTGGGTTCTCCGCTGACCGTTTCCACAGGGGGGTCCCCGACTTTTTTCAGATCGCGCAAAAACTGTTGTCCGAATTGGCTGGCCAGAACGCTCGGGGAGGCCACAATGAGCGGTTTTCGGCTGATTTTGGCGACATACGCGGCCAACTGATCGCGGATGCCGGGGCCAAACCGCAACGCGGGCAGCTGGGCGAGATTGAATGGGGTCAGCGAAAACGGCAGGGCGGGGATAAAGTTGTCACAGGCCATAAGGGCATCTCCGAAGAAACTTTGAATGCGCTCGCGTTGCTCGCTAGATGGTAGCAGATTCAGGGTGGGCAGCGCAGCCATAGGCACTACCAACGCATGACGTCCAACGCGAAGCGGTCGCCTTTATGCTGCAGCTCGCAGGGACAGGGCGATTCCGAACCCATTGTTGCACCACGCCCGCATGGAGCGACCCTCTCACATTCCCTGCGTCTTGTCGTCTTGAACCGGGTCGTTCCTGTTGCGACCCTTCAGCGCTTTTGCGAAGGGGCCTGCACGGGTCTTCTTCAGGCTTCCTTGCTTTGGGCCAGCATGGCTTTGAGGGTAGCCAGATGATCCATGCCCCTGGCTTTGGCGGCTTCGGGATCGCTCTGCTGACCCGGACGCCCTTCCCATTCCAGGTGTTCGTCAGGAATTTCGAATAGGAAGCGGCTGGGTTCGGGGGTGATATCCTCGCCATAGCGGCGGCGCTTGCGGGCGTAGGTGAGGGTGAGGCTGCGCTGTGCGCGGGTGATGCCCACGTAGGCGAGGCGGCGCTCCTCTTCCAGCCCCGGGGATTCCAGATTTTCGCGGTGGGGCAGCAGCTCTTCTTCCATGCCGACCAGATAGACGTGGGGGAACTCCAGCCCCTTGGCGGCATGCAGGGTCATCAGGCTGACCGCGTTGACCGCCTTTTCGCCCTGCTGGCGGTCGAGGATGTCGATCAGCGAGAGGTGGTTGATGATGTCGGCGAGGCTGAGGTCCTTCTGATCCTCTTCCTGCGCCTTGGCGATGAGGCGCTCGATCCACAGCAGCAGGTCGCGCACGTTTGCCATGCGCCGTTCCGCCTGGGCGGGGGAACTGGCGGTTTCGCGCAGCCATTCGTCGTATTCGATGTCTTCCAGCAGCTGGCGGATAAAGGGCAGCACCTCATTGCCCGCAGCGTTGTCGGCGGTCCGAATCCAGTTCATCAGCTGTTCGCCAAAGGCGTGCACGCGCTGCAGGCGGCGGGCGTCCAGTACGGCAGACAGGCCCACTTCGCTGCAGACATAGGCGAGGCAGGTGTTGCGGTTCTGGGCGTAGTGGCCCAGCTTCTGCAGGGTACCGGCACCGATTTCGCGCCGCGGCGTGTTGACGATGCGCAGAAAGGCGGCGTCGTCTTCAGGATTGACCACCAGCCGCAGGTAGGCGAGCACGTCCTTGATTTCGGCGCGATCAAAAAAGCTCTGCCCGCCGGAGACCACATAGGGGATGTTGAGTTCGCGCAGCGCTTGCTCCAGCGCGCGTGCCTGATGGTTGCTGCGGTAGAGGATGGCGTAGTCCTCCCAGCGGGTCTGGTGCTTGAACTTGTGCACCTGAATTTCCGTGGCGACCCGTTCGGCTTCGCCCTGTTCATCCTCTGTAGGCAGGACGCGGATCGGATCGCCCAGCCCAATTTCCGACCAGAGGCGCTTTTCGAACACGTGCGGGTTGTGGCTGATGAGCGCATTGGCCGCCTGCAGAATGCGGTTGGTGGAGCGGTAATTCTGCTCCAGCTTGATGACGCGCAGTTTGGGGAAATCCTGCTGCAGCAGGGCCATGTTTTCCGGCTCGGCGCCGCGCCACGCGTAGATGGACTGGTCGTCATCGCCCACCACGGTAAAGCGGGCTTCGGTGCCTACCAGCGCCTTCACCAGCGCATACTGGGCGCGGTTGGTGTCCTGATATTCGTCCACCAGCAGATAGCGCACCCGGTTCTGCCAGCGCAGGCGCACGTCGGCTTCGCTGGAGAGGATCTGCGCCGGTAAGGTGATCAGGTCGTCGAAGTCTACGGCGTTGTAGGCCTTGAGCTGCTGTTGATAGCGCAGATACATCTGTGCGTGAAACTGCTCGTTTTCGTCCTCGGCTGCAGACAGGGCTGCATCGGGCGTAATCAGCGCGTTTTTCCAGCGGGAGATGGCGTGCTGCGTGGCGGCGATCACGTCGGCATCCACCTCGTGCTTTTTCAGCAGCTCCGCCAGCAGTTTCTGCGTGTCGGCCGCATCCATGATGGTGAAGTTGGCCTTCAGGCCCACATGGTGACCCTCTTCCCGCAAAAAGCGCAGCCCCAGCGTGTGGAAGGTGGAAACATTCAGCCCCTTGGGCGGCGTATCCTGCATCAGCGCCGCTACCCGCTCCTTCATCTCCCGTGCTGCCTTGTTGGTGAAGGTGACGGCATAGATGTTGCGCGGTGAAACGCCCTTGTCCCTCACCAGGTGGGCAATCTTGAGGGTGATGACGCGCGTCTTGCCGGAACCGGCCCCGGCGATGACCAGCAGTGGGCGCTCGGTTTCCAGAACGGCCTGACGTTGTTGGGGATTGAGACTTTGCATAGGCGGCTCATTATACGGCACCGCCACTGCACCGCTGCACGCTCGCGACAGGGGCGATTTGTCCATTCTGGGCAAAAGGTGCTCTCTCGGCATACGGCCTGTGATACCGCAAGCGCTGCATTGGGCTAAAATCGCCCTTGTCCCACCAGGTTGCGGCAATATGGCCGCATCTGCCACGTTACGCGCCTTGAATTTGGCCCCACCAGACCCTGCGGCGCGCGCCTTGCATCTGCGGCCATCATGCCCCAGCAACGCGAGGCGCACAGCGGCACTGTGGCGGTACCAGGGCCCTCATCAATCAGGAGAATGGAAGAAATGGACGCAGCAACCATTGCGCAGCTGAAGCAGGACATAGTGTTTGAAACCGAACTGGCCGGTCGCTCCATGAACTTTCACAGTACCTGGGGCCTGTTCAGCCCGCGTCAGATCGACAGCGGCACGGCGCTGCTGCTCAGGCACCTGGATGTGCGCGAGGACGAGGTGGCGCTGGATATCGGCTGTGGCTATGGGCCGCTGGGGCTGGCCATTGCGGCGCAGGCACCGCGTGGCGAAGTGCATATGGTGGATAAGGATTTTGTCGCCGTGGAGTACGCCAACCGCAATGCGCAGATCAATGGGCTGGCCAATGCCCGGGCCTATCTATCCAACGGCCTCTCCCACGTGCCCGAAGGGCAGCGATTTACCACCGTGGTCTCCAACATACCGGCCAAGGTGGGCAAGGAGCTGCTGACCATTCTGCTGTGGGACAGTTATCAGCGTCTGGAACCGGGCGGGCAGATGGTGGTGGTGACCATCAATGGTCTGCGTCAGTTCATGAAGCGCTACATGGCGGAGATTTTCGGGGACTACAAGAAGGTCAAGCAGGGACGGGATTACACGGTATCGCGGGCGGTAAAGCTGGCATGAGATGTGCTTTGCGCTCTTGGAAGCAGATAAATATAAGGTGGCCGCACCCCGTGAGCGGCACCTGAAAGCAGAGAGGTGCATCTGAATCATGTTTTGCAGCAAGGAAAAGGCTCGTATTGAGCAGCTAAGTCAGGAAATCGAGCGTCTGCAGGCGGAAAAGCGGCAACTGGAGCAGCAGCTTGCCGAGGCGGCGCGGCAACAGCCTGCCGCTGTGCAGGATGAGGAAGCGACCATTACCCCCTTCTGCCGCAAAATGAGCCAGGCCTACGACAAGTTCTACGGCAGCTGCAAGGACTTTCAGGGCAGCATGACTACCATGGGTCAGCGCCTTGCCGTCGGCAAGCAGGATGTGGTCAACAGCGCCAAGCTGTCCAGTCAGGCTCAGCGGGATATTAATGACATGGGTGCGCGTATCCTCAAACTGTCGCAGGAGGCTACAGAAACGGCTGGCGCAGTGGATACGCTCAAGCAGCGTGCTGAGGAGATTGGCAGCATCCTCACCATGATCGAGGACATTTCCGAGCAGACCAACCTGCTGGCCCTGAATGCCGCCATCGAAGCGGCCCGTGCCGGGGAACACGGTCGCGGTTTTGCCGTGGTGGCGGACGAGGTGCGAGCGCTGTCGGGCCGCACAGCCAATGCCACTGCGGATATTTCCCGTCTGATTCAGCTGGTGCAGCAGGAGGTGGGCGCGGCGCGCAGAAGAATGCGTGATGTGGCCTCTGAAAGCGAACGTCTCAACGAAACAGCGCAGCAGGCCAGCCAAAACCTGGGGCAGATGCTACAGACCTCAACTCAGATCGAACAGACGGTGACGGCCGGCGCGCTACGCAGTTTTATCATGAATGCCAAGATCGACCATCTGATCTACAAGATGGAGCTGTACCGCCTGATGCTAGGCCTGCGCAATGACCTGCGGCCGGAAGATGTTGACAATCCCAAGGCGTCCCGTCTCGGCAAGTGGTATTACGAAGGCGAGGGCCGCGACTGCTACAGTCAGCTGCCGGGTTACGCGGAAATCGAGCCCATTCATAACGAGATGCACGTGCTCGGGCGCCGGTTGGTCGAGGCGTGGCTGGCCGGGGATCAGGAGCAGGCGCTGGAGACGCTGCTGCGTCTTGAAGACGTGAGCGCCCGTCTGCAGGCGGCGCTGGAGCATCTGGCATCTCAGGGGGAAGAGCGCCCGGATATCCTGTGCATGGGTGGGCACTAATTTCCTTCCTTGTGGCGCGCTACGCCGGTAGAATAGGGCTTATCGCCACGCATAAGGAATCATGATGAGCCGTTTCCCCCTGTATAGTTTTCTTGCCCTGCTATTGTTTGCCATGAGTGCGGAAGCCGCCAAGTTTGGTGGCGGGCGCAGTTTTGGCTACAAGAAGCCCATTCAATATCGTGCGCTGAATGCCAAGCCCAAGGCGGCCCCTACCTCGCCCAAGACCACAAAACCCGCTGCCAGTCAGCGGCCGCGCAGCGGTATGACTGGCTTGCTTGGCGGTCTGCTGGCAGGCGGTCTGCTGGCGGCGCTGTTCATGGGCGGTGCGTTTGATGGCATCACCCCGGGCGACATTCTGGTGCTGCTGCTCATCGGCGGCGCTATCTGGTGGTTCGTGCGCCGCCGCCGGCCCCGGCCGGCCGTCGCCGGCGGCGCGGACTATGCCGACGACGCTGCGCCGGCGTCCGCCGCCCAGCAGCGCAGTAGCCTTTCCGATGGCATCCGCATCGGCGCCAATGTGGGCGGCAGTGGTGTGAAGGAGAACAGCGTCGGCGGGGAAACCCTGCCGCCGCCTCCGCCGTGGTTTGAGGTGTCCGGTTTCGAGCAGGGCGCCGTGGACAATTTCCTCGCCGTGCAGAAGGCCTGGGATGCGGGCGATACGGAAACGCTAAAGGCCTATTGCGATCCAGCCTGTTTTGAAGCTATTGCCGAGCAGATTCGCGCCGGCGAAAACCAGACCGAGGTCGAACAGGTGACGGCGCAGGTGATCGACTGGGATTACGACAACGACCGCTTTGTGGTGTCTGTACGCTTCAGCGGTCTGGTTCGCGAAAACGGTGGCCCGGCTCACGGCTTCACCGAGGTATGGCATGTGGCAAAACCGGCAGACGGATCGGGCGACTGGAAGATTATCGGAGTGCAGCAGCTGTAAGGCGCAGGGAGGCGCGATGAAACGTTGGCTGAGCATGGCCGTTCTGACCCTGGGGCTGATGCTGAGCGGGTGCGGCCAGGAGAAGCTTCACATCAAATCGGTCAGGTTCGTGGATGTGGACAGGGGCTCGGGCCTGTTTGACCGTGCCATTGAAATCTGCTTCGACAAGCCGGTGGAATCGGAATACTGGCATCGTGTCATCTTCATGTCCAAGGATGGGGTCAAGTTTGAAGGCGAAGGCATCATCAAGCCGCTGGCCACAGCAAAAGACCCCCGCTGTCAGGTCAAGATCATCTACATGTACATCAACAAGAATTCGCCCCCCAATGCGCGGGTGCTGGTGCACGACCATATCAAACAGGGCAATATCGCCCAGTTGCTTATCCAGCTCTATCCGCACAAGCCGGAAAGCGACAAGGCGGTACCCATGGATGAAAAGCTCTTCCGCGACCTGTAGAAGCCGCAGCGTATAACGGCTAAGCAGCGTATAACGGCTAAAAAGTGCCGTGGCGAGAGTGGCTGCAAAGTTGCCACGGCTTCGACCGTTCAGAGGTGTTGCGCAGGTGCTGACGTTCCACAGCCCGCAAATGGCTCAACCCGCCGCATGGCGGGTTTTTTATGGGCATGTGCCTGCGCATGACGGTGGCCGGTTCAGGGGGGCTGCCGGCCTGGCGGGAACGCCCTAAACGGAGAATGCATGACGTGATGGAAAACATAATGGCCTTGCCGCGCGCGTGGGGCGGGGCGGTGATGCGCGCTGACTTCAAGGCGCAGCTGGAGGACTTTGAGGTCATCGAACAGCTGCCGTTTGTGCTGGACGGCGCGGGCGAGCACTTGTGGCTGTGGGTGGAAAAGCGCGGCGCCAACACCGAGTGGGTGGCACGTCAGCTGGCGCGTTGGGCCGATGTGCCCCTACGGGATGTGGGCACGGCAGGGCTGAAGGATCGCCACGGCGTCACCCGGCAGTGGTTCAGCATCTGGTTGCCGGGCCGCGCCGAGCCCGATAGTTCACCCGAGATAGACGGTGTGCATGTGCTTGAACAGGTGCGCCACGGGCGCAAGCTGCAGACGGGTGCCTTGTCCGGCAACCGCTTTGTGATTACCCTGCGCAATGTGGTGGGTGATCGCTCGGCAATCGATGCTCGCCTGCAGCAGCTGGCAACAAAAGGCTTTCCCAATTATTTCGGGCCGCAGCGCTTCGGCCATGACGGTGCCAACTGGGCGCGGGCGCTGGCGTGGGTCGGTGCCGGCATGCCCAGGGTCAAGCCCGCGCAGCGCAGCCGACATCTTTCCGTGCTGCGCAGCGGCGCCTTCAACGCGGTGCTGGCGGCACGGGTGCAGCAAGGTAGCTGGAACCGCTTCATGGCTGGGGATGTGCTGCAGCTGGACGGCTCCAAGCGTGTCTTTGCCGATGACAACAGTGCCGAGCTGGCTCTGCGCGTGCAGCAGAAGGATCTGCATCCCACCGGTCCGCTGCCGGGGGAAACACCTTCGCTTGCGCAGGGGGAAGTGCTGGGACTTGAGCAGGCCGTGCTGGCCCCATTTGAGCTGGAACCCGTCTGGCGGGCGACACGCATGAAGTCAGCGCGACGGGCGCTGCGCGCCGTGGCGCAGGAGCTGACATGGGTGTGGCTGGATGCGCACATGCTGCAGCTGCGCTTTTTTCTGCCGGCGGGCCGCTATGCCACTGCGCTGTTGCGCGAACTGATGGACGATGACCGGCTGAGCGACCCTGCAGTATAGGGGGTCTCTGACCTTTTCGATGCGCAAAAAATTGGCTCGCAAAAAAGTCGGGGACCCCCACTTCCACAGCCGTCTGCGAGGGAATTTTGGTGTGTTTCACCTGCTGGTGCGTGCATAGGTTTACGCTGACTGGATTTGTTTCGGGATTCGCAGTAATCGACAGGTCTTGCTAAAGTCTGGCTCTGGCGGGCAGAATTTTTCCCCGCATACAAAAAACCCGCCGAAGCGGGTTTTTTGCGGGGTTTGAAGCCGATCTTATACGGAGTAGTACAGATCGAACTCCAGCGGGTGAGTGGTCATGCGCAGTTGCGTGACGTGCTCCATCTTCAGGTTGATGTAGTCGTCGATCATTGCGTCGGTGAACACGCCACCGGCCTTCAGGAACGCACGATCCTTGTCCAGCGCATCCAGTGCTTCTTCCAGGGAGGCGCACACCTTGGGAATGGCCGCTTCTTCTTCCGGCGGCAGGTCGTACAGATCCTTTTCCGCCGCCTCGCCCGGATCGATCTTGTTGAGGATGCCGTCCAGACCGGCCATCAGGCAGGCTGAGAATGCCAGGTAAGGGTTGGCGCTGGGATCGGGGAAGCGCAGTTCCACGCGGCGCGCCTTCGGGTTGGGTGCATACGGAATGCGGATGGACGCAGAGCGGTTCTTGGCGGAGTAGGCCAGCAGAATGGGCGCCTCGAAGCCCGGGACCAGACGCTTGTAGGAGTTGGTGCCAGGGTTAGTGAAGGCGTTCAGGGCGCGGGCGTGCTTGATCAGACCGCCGATGTACCACAGGGCTTCCTGCGACAGGCCGGCGTAGAGATCGCCGGCGAAGATGTTCTTGCCATCCTTGCTGAGGGACTGGTTGATGTGCATGCCGCTGCCGTTGTCGCCGACGATGGGCTTGGGCATGAAGGTGGCGGTCTTGCCGTGGGCGTCTGCGGTGTTGTGCACCACATACTTGAGCATCTGCACTTCGTCAGCCTTGTTCACCAGCGTGTTGCCGGCTACGCCGATTTCACATTGACCGGCGGTGGCCACTTCGTGGTGATGCGCTTCCACGCGCAGACCGATCTGCTCAAGCAACGTGCACATGTCGGCGCGGATTTCATGCAGTTGATCCACCGGCGGAACGGGGAAGTAGCCGCCCTTCACACTGGGGCGGTGGCCGATGTTGCCGTTTTCATAAACCTTTTCACTGCTCCAGTCGGCTTCCTGTGCGTCGATTTCATAGAAGGCCTTGCCCATCTGCAGGCCCCAGCGCACGCTGTCAAAGATGAAGAATTCGGGCTCAGGTCCAAAGAAAGCCGCATCGGCGATGCCGGTGGATTTCAAATAGGCTTCCGCTTTTTTGGCGATGGAGCGGGGGTCCTTTTCGTAAGGGGTATAGTCGGTTTCCAGAATTTCGCAACGCAGCACCAGGGTGGTATCGTTGGTGAACGGATCCAGGAAATAGTTTTCAGCGGTGGGCATCAGCACCATGTCGGAGTCATTGATGCCTTTCCAGCCTTCGATGGAAGAACCGTCGAAATTGTGCCCTTCGGTGAACATGCTTTCGTCGGCCTCATGCGCTGGAATGGTGACGTGTTGTTCCTTGCCGTGGGTGTCGGTGAAGCGAAGATCAACCCATTTAACGTCGTTTTCCTTGATAAAGTTGAGGGCGTCCTGAGACATAGGGCCTTTTCCTTTTGGTTGGTTGAACGTAAGAGTGAAAAATTCGTCTCCCAATGTTAGCGAACCCCATGCCAGATTGCCAGTTAAAAATTCTTATGCGTGCAAGCGATTGAAATCGCAGGGATAATGAAGGGGGTGGTGCCTGTTTCAGCAGATTGCACCGGGGCGGCGATGCTGTGGGGTGGTGAATACATGCACCAAGTTGGTGCAGGTGTCGCGACACAGAAATGTCATAAAACCACTGGTAAACTGTTTAAAAATAAACCCCAAATTTGAGGAGAAACCCCATGCGAGCCAGTCCGAGCAGTTTCAAGAGCCACTCTTTGCAATCCTACAACCGCGACCTTGAGGCGCTGATGAACCATATCCTCGAGCTGGGCGGGCTGGTGGAAAAACAGCTCGACCTGGCAGTGTCGGCCATGCAGCTGGGCGATGTGGAAAAGGCCAAGGAAGTCCGTCAGCTGGATCGCCTGATCAATGAAACCGAGCAGAACACCGACAAGGCGGCCATTCAGCTGGTGGCACGTCATCAGCCAGCCGCCTCAGATCTGCGTCTGATCATCAGTTCTCTGCGCATTGGTATCGATCTGGAGCGTGTGGGTGACGAGGTGGTCAAGCTGGCGCGCATGGTGGAGTTTTATGAGCGCATGGGCGGTGAATGTTCACAGCTGAAGATCGGTTCGGACTTTTATCGCCTGGTGGATATGGCGCGGGAGATGCTCAAGCGTGCGCTGGATGCCTATGCGCGTCTGAACATGAAAGAGGCGGTCGGCCTGCTGGAGGATGAGGAGCGGGCGGATGAACTCTACAAGCGGATCATCGATGCGGTGAAGGCGGAAATGCACGAAAACCCCGCTGTAAAGCTCGGCTGCTATCTGGAATTTGTCAATGTGGTCAAGGCGGTTGAGCGCATGACGGACCATCTGGCCAATGTGGCGGAAAGCATTATTTACATCATTAATGGTCGCGATGTGCGCTCGCCCGACCACGACATGATCGAGAAGTTGGCGAGCGAGGCTGGAGAAGCGCCGCAGGCGGACGAGTAGGCCGATGAGCGAGATGCAGCGCATTCTGGTTGTGGAGGACGAAGCGGCCATTCGCGACATGCTGGCATTCACCCTGGGGGCGGCAGGTTATGAGGTGGTGCAGAGTGCCAATGCCGAGCAGGCGTGGCAGCAGCTGCAGGACCGATTGCCGGATCTGGTACTGCTGGACTGGATGCTGCCCGGCACCTCGGGTGTTGCCTTTCTGCAGCGCCTGCGCAAGGATGCCCGTTTTGCCCGGCTGCCGGTAATCATGCTGACGGCAAAGGGTGAGGAGCTCGATCAGGTAGAGGGCTTTGAAGCGGGGGCCGACGATTATGTCGTCAAGCCGTTTTCGCCGCGTGCGCTGGTGGCACGCATCGGTGCCCTGCTGCGACGCGGTGGGGTGAGCGAAAGACGCCCTGAAGCGGACGTCCTCAAGGTGGGGGATCTTGTTCTGGAGCGTGCCAGTCACCGCGTGCGCTGCAAGGGCAAGCCAGTTGCGCTGGGGCCCACCGAGTACCGTCTGCTCGACTTTTTCATGCATAATCCCGACCGTGTGTTTACGCGCACGCAGCTGCTGGATCAGGTGTGGGGCAATCACGTGGTGGTGGAAGAGCGCACCGTGGATGTACACATTCGCCGTTTGCGCAAGGCGCTCGAGCCGGCAGGGTGTGAGCGCATGGTGCAGACGGTGCGCGGCGCCGGCTATCGTCTTTCCGAGTTCGAGGGGGAATAATGCGTGCACTGCTGCGCGCGGAACTCCCCAATCTGCTTGTCTTTGCAGGTGCCGCCCTGCTGTGGGGGCTGCTGACAGACCTCTGGAGTATCGGCTGGTTTGCGGCCTTTGTCGGTTATACGCTCTGGCACATCTGGATGGGCAGCCGCCTGTATCACTGGTTCAATAACGCCTTTTACGAAACTCCTTCCGAGGAATTTTTCGGCCTGTGGGGCGAGTTTGAGAGGGCCCTGTGGCGGCGCTTGAAGCGGCTGCAGGCCAATTTGCGCCGGTTGCGTACAGCGCGTGATCATGCTCGTGCCCGACTCGAGCACCTCCCCATGGCGCTGGTTGAGCTGGATGAGGGGTTTCGACTTGTGTGGCGCAACCCTGCCGCAAAAAAACTGCTCGGCTTGCAGCGCAGTGATGCCGGTCGGCATATCCGTCAGTTTCTGCGTGCACCTGAATTTGTCCAGTGGCTTGAGCGGGGTGCCTTCGAAAGGCCTCTGAAATTGTCGCTGCCAGGGCAGACGCTACAGGTGGTGCAGGTGCAGCTCATCCCCTTTGAAGGGGGGTGGCTGATGCTGCTGGAAGATATTACCCAGGCGTATGATCTGATGCAGATGCGACGGGATTTTGTCGCCAACGCCTCTCATGAACTGCGTACCCCCCTGACAGTGTTTACTGGCTATCTGGAGACGCTGCTGGACATGCTCCCGCCGGATCTGGAAAGCCTGCGCCCGGCGCTGGAGCAGATGGAGCAGCAGGCGGTGCGCATGCGCAGAATCATTGAGGACCTGCTTACCCTGTCGGCCGTGGAGCGGCAAAGTCGCCTGGAAAATGAACACTGGATCGATATGTGTGCACAGCTGGATACGTTAAGAGACGAAGCGGACCTGTTAAGTGCTGGCCGGCATGAAATCACCTTTTCCTGCGAAGAGAAGGGACGCCTTTATGGGGATCCGAATTTGCTGCGCAGTGTCTTTACCAACTTGTTGTCCAATGCGGTGCGCTATACGCCTGAAGGCGGGCGCATTGCGGTGCGCTGGTATGTCAGTGAAAAAGGCGGTTTTTTCGAGGTGGAAGATACCGGCATCGGCATTCCGCGGGAGCATATCCCGCGCCTGACGGAGCGTTTCTACCGCGTGGATACAGCGCGTTCCCGGGAAACGGGTGGAACAGGTCTGGGGTTGGCCATTGTCAAGCATGTACTGGAGCTGCACGGTGGGCATTTGGAGGTGGAAAGCTTGCCTTATGTGGGCTCAACCTTCCGGGCGGTATTTCCGATCAACCGTGTCACATAACTTTCATATTTGTGTCATGCGGGTGTTAAACCCTCGCGGCACAATATGCTCTGTCCTTGAGACACCATCTTTGTTTATCTTGGAGGATAGTCATGCTGAAGAAAGTCATGCTGGCCGGCACATTTGCTGTAGCCGCAACCACTGCCTATGCAGGCACCACTGTTCAGGGTACCGGATCATCTTTTGCCTACCCACTGTACAAATCATGGGCAACCGAGTACTACAATGCAACCGGCAACAAGGTGAACTACACCGCCACGGGTTCCGGTACTGGCATCAAGGCCGTTTCTGCCCGCGAAGTGGATTTCGGTGGTTCTGACAAGCCGCTGGCGCCCAAGACCCTGAAGAAAAAGGGACTGTATCAGTTCCCGACAGCCATGGGCGCAATCGTCATGGCTTATAACGTGCCGGGTGTTGATCACCTGCGTCTGAGCGAGAAAGCGCACGAAGGCATCGTGCTGGGGTCTGTGAAGTATTGGGACAACCCGCTGCTGAAGAAAGAGAACCCCAATGCCAACCTGCCGCACAAGCCCATTCTGTTTGTGCACCGTTCTGACAAGTCCGGTACCACGTTTGCCTACACCTACTACCTGTCCAAAATGAGCAAGACCTGGCGCAAGCGTTTCGGTGCCAAGAAGATGGTTAACTGGCCGATGGAAAACCGTATCGGCGGCAAGGGCAACTTCGGTGTTACCACAGCCATCAAGACCAACAAGTATTCTATCGGCTATGCGGACTATGCCGATGCGGTACACAATGGTTTGAAAATGGCGGAAATCGAAGCGCCGAGCGGTGAATACATCAAACCTTCTCTCGCTTCTTTCCAGGAAGCGGCCAAGTATGCCGACCTGGATCCCAAGAAGGATTTTTATGCTAATATCGCTTACCCGCCCAAAGGGTATCCCATCGTAACCGCTACCTTTGTGCTGATGCCTCAAGAGAAGCCTGAGCGAAGCAAGGAAGTGGTTAAATTCTTCGACTTCGGCTTCAAGAATGGCGATGACAATGCCACAGAGCTGGGTTACGTGCCGCTGCCGGCAGACGTTAAGGAAAAAATCCGCGGTTACTGGAAGGAAAAAGGTCTCTATTGATCCATTTGCCTGCCTCGCACACGGGCAGGCTGGATTAAAATGTGATGTTGTTGCCCCCGTTAGGGGGCTTTTCGTGCACTCGCTAAGGGTTTAAGGGTGCCTTTGCCCATACGGTGTTTGCTCACCTTATGGGCAAAGGATGAGGGTCAGGCTTTATGGAAAAAATCTTTTCTCGGCTAAGCTGGTTCAGTGCAACGACTGTACTGTTGGTTCTGCTCGCAACACTGTATGTGCTGTATGTTCAGGCCAAACCCGCTATCGATGCGTATGGGTGGAAGTTTATCTTGGACCCGCGCTGGGGCGTTGAGGTGGCCATTGACGAGCAGGGTCGGGAAATTCCTCGGGATGAGTTTTTTCACACGGAAGAAAACGCTGCGGGCAGCATGGTTCTGGATGAAGATGGCATCCCCATGGAGGATGAAACGGAAACCGGGCAAGCTGACCTTGAGCGAAATGCTGAAGCGGGCGTCACAATCAAGGAAATCTATGGCGGTCTGGTACCCATTGTCGGCTCGGTACTCTCGACCTTGATTGCCATGGCCTTCTCCATTCCCATTGCCATGGGCATCGCGGTCTTTCTCTCAGAAATTTCCATTGAGGCCCTCAAAACGCCGGTGGGCGTAGCGATCGAGCTGCTGGCGGCGATCCCTTCCATTATTTACGGTATGTGGGGCCTGTTCTTCTTTGGTCCATTCATCGCTTCCATATTTGGCGGCAGTTCGGTGTCGCTGCTGGTAGCCGGGCTGGTACTGGGCGTGATGGTCATTCCGTTCATGGCTGCACTCAGTCGTGATGCCATTAATACCACGCCCGATGTGCTTAAAGAGTCAGCCTATGCGGTGGGCGCAACCCGTTTCGAGGTGGTGAAGGACATTATCTTCCCGTACGCAAAGACCGGTATTCTTGGTTCCATCATTATTTCTCTCGGCCGTGCACTGGGAGAAACCATGGCAGTGGCGTTCGTGATCGGCGGTGTTTATCAGCTTGCCGAACATGTTACAGATCCGACCATTTCAATCCCGGTCGCCCTGGCGAACAACTTTGCTGAGTCCAGTGGTTTGAGTCTGGCGGCGCTGTACTATTTGGCCTTTATCCTCTTTGTGGTGAGTTTTGTCATCATCTTCCTCGCGAAGGAATTCCTGCTGCGGAGGGCGAAAGTATGAATCTGCAGAACCGTCGCCTGTTCTATAACCGGGTATTTTCGGTGCTCTCTATAGGAACTGCCCTGTTGGGCCTGATCTTTCTGGGCTGGATCATCGTGACGCTGGTCATTAAAGGGACAGAAGCCATGTCTCTGGATCTGTTTACTACGGATCTGATTAACAATGGCCTGCGCAACCTTCTGTGGGGGCAGTTCGTGCTGTCCATTCTGGCCACGGTGCTTGCCATACCCATTGGCATGCTGGCGGGTATCTGGCTGCAGGAGTATGGCAATCACACCAAGTTCGCCACCTTTATTCGCGATCTGTCGGATGTGATGATGTCGGCACCCTCCATTGTTATCGGTACCTTTGTGTATGCCATTCTGGTGGTGCCGGTAGGGCATGCCAACGGTTGGGCCGGCATCGTTGCGCTGGCGATTCTGATGCTGCCAATCGTGGTGCGCACAACTGATGACATGCTGGGGCTGATCCCTCGGGAGCTGCGCGAGGCCGGTGTGGCACTGGGCATTCCCAAGTACCGCATCATCCTCGATATCATTATTCGCGGTGCCAAGGTGGGTATCATGACCGGTTTGCTGCTGGCGTTTGCCCGCATTGTGGGCGAAACGGCGCCTCTGTTGTATACCAGCGGAACCAGCCAATACTGGACCACCAATCTGAATGAAACCTTCCCGTCCCTGACGGTATCGATTTACAACCTGGCCACGCACCCCCAGGAAGAGATGGTGAAGCTGGGCTGGGCGGGCGCGCTGATTCTGGCAGTATTCGTACTGGCTTTGAATATCATTGGCCGCTACCTCGTGCGCAAGAAACACTAAAGGATAAGGGATAGAAAACGTATGGATGCGAATCTGATGATGGAGGTGAAGGACTTTTCCTTTACCTACCCCAATGCACCCAAACCTTCGCTGAAGCACATCAATCTGCGGGTCGTGAAAAATCGCATCACGGCCCTGATCGGGCCGTCCGGGTGCGGCAAGTCCACGCTGCTGCGTGCCATGAACCGCATCCACGATCTCTATCCCGGCTGCAAGTACGAAGGTGCCATCAACCTGCAGTGTGTGGATGGCTCTGTCAAGAATATTCTCGAGTGGACAAAGGAAAACGACCTGATCCGTCTGCGCCAGAAGGTGGGCATGATCTTTCAGAAGCCGACGCCGTTTCCCATGTCCATTTATGACAACATTGCCTATGGGCTTAAACTGCAGGGTATTCGCAGCAAGTCCGAACTGGATGACCGGGTGGAAGAGGCCTTGCGGGATGGAGCACTTTGGAATGAAGTCAAGGACCGCCTGAAGGATGATGCGCGTGGACTTTCTGGCGGCCAGCAGCAGCGTTTGTGTATTGCCCGTTCCGTGGCCTTGCGTCCGGATGTGATTCTGTTCGACGAACCCACCTCTGCGCTGGACCCCATCTCCACCGTTGCCATTGAAGAGATGATCATGGAGCTGCGTGAGCAGTACACCATCTGTATCGTGACGCACAACATGCAGCAGGCGGCGCGGATTTCCGATTACACCGCATTCATGTATCTCGGTGAGCTGATCGAATACGACGAAACGGACACCATCTTTACCAATCCGTCGCAGAAACAGACCGAGGATTACATCACCGGACGCTTTGGCTGATTGGTAACCGGTTGCGTGCTACACTGAAAGGCCCGGCTTCCACGCCGGGCCTTTTGCTATTCGATGTGTGGAGGAGGTGACTTATGCGGCGTACCATTCTGGTGATGATGCTTTCTGCGGCGGCTGTCCCCGCCATGGCCTACAACGACTTTGAATCCTGGTCGCATCAGCAGCGCATACAGATTCTGCAACAGGCGGAGGAATGCAACCGCCAGGCCAAGACACGTGATGAGTATCGACGCTGCGAAGCGAAGGAGCGTGAAGCCCGGCAGGCCTTCAAGCAGGAGGCCTTCCAGCGGCGCAAGCAGAAACTTATCGAGCACATCAGGGCGCGTCTGCAGTGCGTTGAGCAGGCAGATTCGCCCGAGGCACTCAAGGCCTGCAAACCCGGCAAGCGTCGTCATCAGCGTTGATGCAACCCTCCTCGCAGCGGCCTAGGCCCCTTCCACCCGAGTTTTTTGACAAGCCATCGCTGCAACTGGCGGTGGCCCTGCTCGGCAAGGTGGTCATGCGCCGTGTGCAGGGCGAGTGGCTCGGCTGTCGCATTATTGAGACGGAAGCCTATTACCTGAACGAGAAGGCGTCACATAGCTCCCTAGGGCGTACGCCGGCCCGGGAAGCCATGTTCATGCCGGCGGGCACTATCTACATGTATTACAGCCGCGGCAAGCCCTCGCTTAACGTGAGTGCGCATGGGGCGGGCAATGCAGTGCTGATCAAGTCGGGCGTGGCCTGGCGCACGGATCCGCAAGCCCTGGCGCTGATGCGCGAAGGGCTCGGGCGGGATAAGCCCGCAGACAAGATCTGTTCCGGACAGACGCTGCTGGCGGAGGCGCTGCATCTTCAGGTGGAGGACTGGCGTGGAAAGAAGTTTGATCCGGAGCAGTTTTATATAGGCGATGACGGCCACCAGCCTGAGCAGATCATTCAGACAACGCGATTGGGTATTGCCCCGCAACGGGATGCGCATCTTCCCTATCGTTTTGTGGATGCAGCCTTTGCTCGGCAGGCGACGCAGAATCCAATTCGACGCACCACCGTGGAGGGGCAGGATTATGGGGTGCTGTCTTATGACGAGGCGCTGAAAGTGGAGACACAGCATGGTTGAAAGTCATGGCATCAGCTGGGCGTGGTGGGTGCTGGCATGGATCGGCACGGCACTGGCCGTGTGGGGGCTGTATCGGTTGCTGCGCGGCCCTTCGCGTCCGCCTGCGCCCTCGGAAGACGAGAACAAGTTGTGAAAGAGGGCGGGTGTCACAACGGCGGGCAGTTTAAGCAGCGAGCGTTTCTGTCCACTTCCTTATCAATAGGCTGCCTTATAAAAATGGTAAATATTTCTATTTTTTGTGGTGAGGCGCGGCAGCATTAACTTGGGGGAAATGACTAAAAGGGCTTCCCTTGCTGTTCTGCCATATTGGCAAAATGCGCCGTGGCAAAATCCATGGTGTTCACATGGTTGTCAAACCAGTTGGGCCAGGTTTCCATGACAAACTGTTTCAGTGGTGCCAGTTCGCCTTCCTTGCGATAGCGCTCAATCACCTGGGTCAGAATCTCAAACACCCGTTCGTGTTCGCCACGATGTACTGCATAGGCCGGAAAGCCGCAGGCTTCCATAATAGCGTGCTCACTATCGAAGTGGGCGCGGGTATGCGCCAGCCATTCGTCCAGTAGCGGTACCAGATCCCCACGGCTGTCGCCCAGTTCAAGCGCTTCGATGGCGTCGGCAATGCGGTTGACCAGCGCCACTTCTTCCTCGTGGGTGTGGTTCATGTCTTCCCGGGCAACGCGGGGCATGTTTTCCGGTGAGTAAAGCATGGCAGCGACTTTGATCTGAAGGTATTTGACTATCTTAATCAACAAGGCCTCGCTCTCTTATAAAAATCACACGCTACATGTCATTTATCGATTAAATGGCACAAAATATGTTTGCTGTTTGAGCGATTGTCATGACAGCTTCCTTTTGTTGAGTTACGATGGGTAGTAGCAGTTAGGACAGAGGGCGGCGTTTTGCATGAGGTGAGAGGACTTATAAGGCAGCTGGCGTTTGTCTTTGCCGGGATGTCCCTGCTCTTCGGCCTTGTTGGTTGCAGCGAGCAATCATCGTCGTCTATCGGCAAAACTCAGTGGGCCTATGGGGATCAGTCCCCCCTTGATGGTGAAACGAAGACCTACACCTTTGCCATTCATCCCCTTTACAGCCCGGCCCGTCTGTTTGAAGCCTTCGGCCCCGTCATCGATTATCTGAATGCGCGCCTTCCCAATGCGCGGCTGGTGCTGGAGGCTACGCGCAATTATCCCGAGTACGATCAGAAGATCATTGCGGGTCGACCGGATTTTATTGTCCCCAATCCGTTTCAAACGCTCATTGGGCTGCGCCATGGCTATCACGTCTATGCCAAGGTTGCCAATGATGAGGACTTTCGCGGCATTATCCTGGTGCGAAAGGATGGCAGGATTCGAACCCCCAAGGATTTGAAGGGCAAGGTGATTGCGGCACCTGGCAAAACCGCGCTGGCGGCGACAATGATGCCGAAATATTTTCTGGCCACGCACGGTGTCGATGTTCACAAGGATGTGCGTTATCTGTATACCGGAACCCAGGAGAGCACCATCCTGTCATTGACATTGGGCAAGGCTCAGGCGGCGACCACATGGCCAGTGCCCTGGCGATTGATTCAGGTACAGCGGCCGGAGCTGGCGAAACAGATTCGCCTCGCATGGCAGACGGACACGCTCCCCAACAACAGCGTCATGGCGCACGAACGTGTGCCCCGTGCGCTGGCGAGACAGGTTGCAGATCTTCTGGTTGCGATGAAAGACGATCCGCAAGGGCGCCGCCTGTTGGAGCAAAGCACCTTTACGGCCTTTGAGGCCGCAAACAACGCCACCTATGATCCGGTGCGCATGTTTATCGAGCGATACAGCAAGCTGGTTGAACCTGTCGAGATTCCCTGATGAGTGTGCTGAACCCATTCAAAAAAACCCGCCTGCGTACCCAGCTGATTCTGGGGGTGGCGCTTGTGCATGCCGTGCTGATGGCCTTTTTTGTGTGGGATTTGTCCCAGCGGCAGGAAGAAACACTCTACAGGCAGGCCAAGGATTCAGCCACCCATCTGACGCGTATTTTTGCCGACAGCATCAGCCTTTGGGTGGCCTCCAATGATTTTCAAGCAGTGGGGGATGCCCTTAATTCATTGAAGAGCCAGGTGCCCGATCTGATCAAGGCTGAAGTATTTGATAGCCGTGGCCAGATTCTTGCCCATACGGAGCCAGAGCAGCTGGGCCGTTTTGTGGCAGATGAGAAAGCTGTGGCGCTGTTGCGCACACCGCCTGATGCCAGGGTGCTGTCTTTGCACATGGACCAGTGGACTTTCGATCTGGCAGCACCGGTTTATCTTCAGGATCGTATCGTAGGTTGGGTGCGGCTGCTGTTGGACGAGCGGGACCTTGCGCAGGCGAATAGGCGTGTCATTGTTGAGGGGATGGCTTATACCCTGTTTGCCATTGCGGTTGGCAGCCTGCTGGCGTGGCTGATTGGGCGCATGCTGACACGGCGCCTGCAGCGCCTCGAACGTGTAGCCGAACAGGTGGCAGCAGGAGAGCGATCGGTTCAGTTTGAGGACGAGCCGGGCTATGCGGATGAACTGGCCCATCTTACCGCCAGTTTTCAAAGCATGCTCGCTGAGCTGCAGAGAAAGGAGCAGGCACTCATTCAAGCCCATGACCGCCTCAAGCGCATTTTTGACATGCTGCCGCTTTACATCGTGGAACTGGACGAGAACGGGCATATTGAATACGGCAACCCGCGTTTTTACCGCATTACCCACTTGAGCCCGGCCAACCGAAACGTGCCTTTCGAGCAGATCGCTCAGTTGGTCTCTACTGAGACGGACACGCCCATTTCATTGGACCGCCATGCCCTTGCGCTGGTGAACAGGCCACGTCAGTTCAGCGCCCGGCTTGAAGGTGGAGAACGCGAGGAAGCGGTGGATGTCAACATGTTGCCCATCACCGATGAGGCGGGGCGGCGTCATGTCATCCTGCTGATGCAACCTGAGGAAAGGGATAATTACCTGCTGCAGGAAATCGCCTGGCAACAGCGTCATGACCCGCTGACAGGTCTGTTGAATCGTCAAGGTATTCTTGCACATCTGGAGCAGATGCGGGAGGGGCTTGACCAGCAGGCACCATCGGAGAATGCCTGCTGGGCCGTTCAGATCAATCTGGACCATTTCCGCTCCATTAACGAGATGCTCGGATTCGCAGGCGGTGATGAGGTGCTGCAGATCGTGGCGGTCATGCTCAGTCAGCACTTTGCAGACAAGGGCGTGCTTGGCCGCCTGGGCGGGGATGATTTTGTTTTTGTGTCTCGCGAGCCCATGACTGAAGCGGGAATTCGCGCACTGGTTGCAGACTTTCAGGAGAAATGTCGTAAGCCAATCGTGATCAATGGCCGCCGTATTTCCCTGGATGCCAGTGGGGTGGCACTGGCGCTGCAGGAAGTGGACATGACCCCGGAAGAAATCCTGCTCAAGCTGGATTTTGGCATGCAGGAACTGAAGCATTCCATGCGCGGGCAGTTTGTTGTGCTCCTGCATGATACGGACGCGCTGCTGGATCGGAAGCTGGCTCAGGTGAGCTGGCTACAGGAAGTGAAAAAGGCCCTGCAGGAAGATCGCGTTGCTTTGGTCGCCCAGCCCATCGTCTCGCTGCAGCCGCCGTTTTTGCGCAAGGCAGAGGCTTTGGTGCGGATCCGGGACGATCAGGGTGAGTTGGTCGCGCCCTATCACTTCCTGCCGGTGGCGGAGCGGTTTGGCCTGATGCCCGAGCTGGAAAAGCGTATTTTCGAAAAAGCGCTGGATTGGTTGAAAACACACGGCGCTACAATCGATCAGCTCAATTTGAACATTTCTGCGGCGACCTTGACTTCGCCACTTTATCGCGATGTCCTGATCGCTCAATTAAAACGCCTGCCGGTTGCGCATGTCCGCAAGCTGTGCTTCGAGGTGACGGAATCGGCCCATCTGGGGGATGTGGAAGAAACACGGGCATTGCTTGAGCAGCTGGGTGCACTGGGCTGCAAGCTGGCCATTGACGATTTCGGCTCCGGCTATGCGTCCTTCAACTACCTCAAGGCGTTGCCGGTGGATTACGTCAAGGTCGATGGCGAGTTCATCAAGGGCATGCTGGAAAACCAGGTGGATCGCGCCATGGTGGAAGCCACGGCCAGGATTTGCCGCGAGATGCGACTGACGGTGGTGGCCGAGTATGTGGAGAACGCTGAGCTGGTGCAACTGTTGCGTTCCATGGGCATAGCCTATGGACAGGGCTACTATTTCTCTCCACCCGTTGAGCTTGATGTGCTATTAAGCGAAGACTTCTGGATGGAGCTGGAAAAGCGCCTTGAAGTGACCAGCATAGAACAGCGCGCTGGCCATATTCATTGATCAGCTTTCAAAGCGCGCCATCACTTCCACATGGCTGGTATGAGGGAACATGTCCAGCAGGCGAATGTCATGCAGCCGCCAGCCGTTTTCCCTCAGCAGTACAGCATCGCGAACTAAGGTGGCCGGATTGCATGAGACATAAACCACTGCTTCTGCCATTTTAGGCGTCAGCCAGCGGCTCACGGCTTCGGCACCTTCGCGCCCCGGATCCAGCAGCACCTTGTTGAAGCGCACCCCGGCCCACAGGCTTTCCTGCGGCGGATTGAACAGGTTGCTCTTGAAAAAGCGTACATTGTTGAGACCATTGCGTGCTGCATTGGCGCGTGCATGCGCTACCAGGCTGTCCAGTCCTTCCACACCCACCACAGCGGCGGCACGTTTGGCCAGCGGCAGACTGAAATTGCCCACTCCGCAGAAAAGATCCAGCACATGGTCACCCGCCGTCGGTGCAAGCCATGCAACTGCCTGTGCCACCATGGACGCGTTAATGGTACGATTGACCTGAATAAAGCCGGCAGGATCAAACTGCAGGGCAAGACCGTCCACCTGGTATTCGGGCAGGGTTTCAGCGTGCTGATCCGCCCAGAACACGCCATTGTCTGCATTGACGAGCGTCCATTCCTGCGGACTGCGTCCGAGCTGACCGCTCAACGCACTGCGCCGCTGCTGCCAGGCGGCATTAAGCGGTTCCTCCAGCACGGGGCATGATTCAATATCCACTATGTCCCGACTCCTTGCAGCACGAAACCCCAGCTGGCCGCCTTTTCGTGTCCTGATCCCGGCAAAACGTGCTCGGCGGCGATAGCCCTGATCCGGTCCGATGATCGGCTCGTGCCAGCGCAGGAGGTCGTCCAGCCCATGGCGGGCGAGCTGCTGCAGCAGATTGTGCTGTTTCCAGTGGTGCTGGGCGGCCGGCTGCAGGTGTTGAAGCTGACAGCCGCCGCAGCGTCCGAAATGGGGACAAAAGGGGGTTTGTCGCTGGGGCGAAGGCGTCAGGATTTCGATCAGCTCCGCCTCGGCAAAGCGGCGCTTGCGCCGGGTGATGCGCGCGCGGACCGTTTCCTCGGGCAGGGCGCCGGCCACAAACACGGCCAGGCCGTCGTGGCGGCCAACACCGCGGCCATCGTGGGTGAGGCCGGTGATTTCAAGCATAAGGGTTTCAGCCACGCTTTTGTCCTGCCAGCAACGTCCAGTTGTCCTGCTCGTCGTGCAGCGTCAGCACGATGCCATGGTTGGCGTAGTGCTGGATCAGATCGGCCGCCTGTTCCGTGAGCAGGCCGGAGAGGATGAGGCTTCCACCGGGCTTGAGATGCTGCGCCAGAGTGGGCGCTAGCTCCTTGAGCGGGCCGGCGAGAATATTGGCCATGACCAGGTCAGCCGGTTGTGGGGGGGCTGCTTCAAAGTCCTTTACCAGACGAAAATCGATGGTTACGTCATTGCGACGGGCGTTTTCTTCGCTGGCGAGAATGGCCTGTGGGTCGATGTCGGTACCGTAAACGGCCTGAGCGCCCAGCTTGGTCGCGGCAATGGCCAGCACGCCCGAGCCACAGCCATAATCGATGACCTGTTGTCCGGCAGGCGGGTGGGCATCGAGCCAGCGCAGGCACATGGCAGTGGTGGGGTGGGTGCCGGTGCCGAAGGCCATGCCCGGGTCTAGCAGCAGGTTGACCGCGTCGGTTTCGGGTGGTTCGCACCAGCTGGGTACGATCCACAACCGCTCGCCAAAGCGCATGGGCTGGAACTGATCCATCCATGCGCGCACCCAGTCCTTGTCCTCCAGTATTTCCACCTTGAACGGCGTGTCTTTCAGTACCGGCAGGGCGTGTTTAAGTGCCTGTACGATGGCCTTGCCATCCACGTCAGCGGAAAAAAGGCCGGTGACGTGGGTCTGCTGCCACAGGGGTGTGGTGCCCAAATCCGGTTCAAAAATTTCCTGCCCGCCGCCCTCGGCCTGGGTGACGGAAAGCGCCCCCTGCGCCATGAGCGCTTCACTCAGGGGCTCTACCTGGGCTTCCGGAACCTGTGCGGTAATCTGTATCCAGCTCATGCGCAATCGTCATCCCATGATTCGCTTTCATGCCACAGGGTCTCCTGATCAGTGAAATTTAGCCACGCCAGCTCTTCTTCTGTGAGTGGCTCTGGTGGATCAGCCAGAAAGCGAGACAGCCAGTCGGACTGATGAGAAGGCTGTGACGTATCCGAGGCGTGCTGTTGGACTGTGTGAGCATGTTTCATGGCGTTATCTCTCAAAAGAAAAACGCCCCGCAGGGCGTTTTTGCAAACTCATACGGGCTTGATCAGACCAGGTGTTCCAGCCGGTGCTCCAAGTAGTGGATGTTCTGGCCGCCTTCGCGGAAGCCGCCATCGGCCATGATCTCCCGCTGCAAATGCACGTTGGTATCGATGCCGAGAATCACCAGCTCCTGCAGGGCATGCTCCATACGGGCGATGGCTACGTCACGGGATTCCCCATGGGTGATCAGCTTGCCAATCATGGAGTCGTAGTAGGGCGGCACTGTATAGCCGGTATAGATGTGGCTGTCCCAGCGCACGCCCGGGCCACCTGGCAGGTGCAGGCGCTTGATGGTGCCGGGTGAGGGCATGAAGTTCTTCGCAGGGTTTTCTGCATTGATACGGCATTCAATGGCGTGGCCACGCAGCTGCACGTCTTTCTGTCTGATGGACAGGGGCTTGCCCATGGCGATTTCGATCTGGGCGCGCACCAGGTCGATGCCGGTGACCTGCTCGGTAACCGGGTGTTCCACCTGCAGGCGAGTGTTCATTTCGATGAAGTAGAACTCGCCGTTTTCATACAGGAATTCGAAGGTACCGGCCCCGCGGTAGCCGATATCCAGACACGCCTGCACGCAGGCGGCGCCGATGCGCTGGCGTTGTTCTTCGGTAATGCCAGGTGCGGGGGCCTCTTCCACCACCTTCTGATGGCGGCGCTGCATGGAGCAGTCCCGTTCGCCCAAGTGGATGGCGTTGCCCTGGCCGTCAGCCAGCACCTGGATTTCGATATGGCGCGGGTTCTCGAGGAACTTCTCCATATAGACTTCCGGGTTGCCGAACGCGGCCTGCGCTTCGGTCTTGGTCATCTGGATCGACTTGATCAGATTGGACTCGGTATGCACCACACGCATGCCGCGGCCACCGCCGCCGCCGGAGGCCTTGATAATGACCGGATAGCCGATTTCGCGGGCGATGCGCTTATTTTCCTCGTCATCATCCCCCAGCGGGCCGCCGGACCCGGGCACGGTGGGCACGCCCGCCGCTTTCATCGCCTTGATGGCGGAGACCTTGTCGCCCATTAGGCGAATGGTCTCCGGGCGCGGGCCGATAAAGATGAAACCGGAGTTCTCAACCTTTTCGGCGAAGTCGGCGTTTTCGGACAGGAAGCCGTAGCCCGGGTGAATGGCTTCGGCGTCGGTGACTTCCGCTGCGGCGATAATGGCAGGCTGGTTCAGGTAGCTGTCAGTGGAACTGGCCGGGCCGATGCACACCGACTCGTCCGCCAGCAGGACATGTTTAAGCTCGCGGTCTGCTTCGGAGTGTACCGCCACGGTCCTCAGCCCCATTTCCCGGCAGGCGCGCAGCACGCGCAGGGCGATTTCACCGCGGTTGGCGATCAGAATCTTTTCCATGCAAGCCTCCGCTCAGTCCTGCTCGATAATGAACAGCGGCTGGCCGAATTCCACCGGCTCGGCGTTTTGCACCAGAATCTTCTTGATGGTGCCGGATACTTCGGCCTCGATGGGGTTCATGATCTTCATGGCTTCAATGATGCACAGGGTGTCGCCCACATTGACGTGATCGCCCACCTGCACGAATGGGTCGGCATCCGGCGCGGGAGCGGCATAAAAGGTGCCCACCATGGGGGATTTGACCACAAAGCCGCTCTCTTCCGCTGCGGCCGGGGCCGCTGCACTGCTTTCCGCACTGGGTGCAGCTGTCTGTGGCTGTGCCGGCGCCGCAGCAGGTGCCGGGGCGGCCTGCACCACCTGCTGGGTCGGTGCCTGCATGATTACCGGCTCCTTGTTTTTGGTGATGCGGATGTTGGTGTCGCCTTCCTTGATCTCGATTTCGGAGATGTCGTGGCTCTGGACGATTTCCAGCAGTTTACGGATGGAGCGTAAATCCATGGGAGGTATCCTCGCTTGTTTATTTCATGAGTTCGGCGGCCGCCTGCAGACCCAGCAGGTAGCCCTGGGGACCCAGCCCGGCGATGACGCCCTGAGCCAGATCGGAAAAATAGCTGTGCTTGCGGAAGGGTTCGCGCTGATACACGTTGCTGATGTGGATTTCGATAAAGGGAATGCGCACCGCTGCCAGCGCGTCCCGTAATGCCACCGAGGTGTGGGTGAAGGCGGCCGGGTTGATAAGGATGAAGTCGGTGCCATCCTTCCACGCTTCATGAATGCGCTCGATCAGTTCGGCTTCGCTGTTGCTCTGAAAGTGGTCCAGGCGCACGTGATAGACATCGGCGAGATTTTCCAGCTGTTCGACGATTTCATCGAGGCTGAGATGGCCGTATTTGTCCGGCTCGCGGACACCGAGCATATTGAGATTGGGGCCGTTGAGCACCAGCACTCTGCGCATGGCGAATTCCTTCACGAATTTGTTCAGATTATAGCGATTCGTGAAGCAAACAGGCGCGAAAATGCGGTAAAAATGCCCAAAAACGGCCTCTTTGCGACATCCGGGACGACTGGCGAAAAAACGGCCCGTGAAAAAGTCGGGGACCCCCTCTCAGCGGCGCCCGGCGAGCGCCTTGCGCAAGGTGGCGGCAAATTCTTCCGGCGACTGGGTGCCCACCACGCGCAGCGCCTTGATCTCGCGCCCCAGCGGGTCAAAGAAGAGAATGGCCGGCGGACCGATGATCCCCAGCTTTTTCATCAGTGCCTTGTGTTCAGCCGTGTTGGCGGTGACGTCCGCCTGCAGCGTGACAAATTGCTTCATCAGCGTCTGCACCTGCGGGTCGCTGAAGGTGAAGCGCTCCATCTCCTTGCAGGAGACACACCAGTCGGCGTAGAAGTCCAGCAGCACCGGCTTACCTTGACCCAGACGCGCCTGCAGTTGCTCGAAGCTGTCAATCTTTTCAAACAGGTCGTGCGCCGAGGCAGTGGCAGCTGCCGTGCCGCCGCTCACTGGCTTCAGCGGGGTGAGCAGATCCGGTGTGCCCCGTGCCAGGCCGATCAGCAGGACGATACCCCACACCAGCAGGGCCACGCCCAGCGCCTTCCACAGCTTCCACCAGCCGGATTTTTCGCCTACTGGTTCCAGCGCACCCAGGTAGATGGCCGAGCTGATGGCCAGCAGCGCCCAGCCCAGGACGCTGAGCCAGTCGGGCAAAATGCGATCGGCGATCCACAGCGCCAGTCCCAGCATGACCACGCCGAATACGGCTTTAACAGCATCCATCCAGCCGCCGGCGCGCGGCAGGTATTTGCCGCCGAGGGTGCCGGCCACGATCAGCGGCAGGCCCATGCCCATGCTCATGGCAAACAGCGCGGCACCGCCCAGCACGGCATCGCCGGTCTGACCGATGTAGATGAGTGCACCGGCCAGCGGCGGCGCCACGCAGGGGCCCACAATCAGGGCAGAAAGCACACCCATAATGGCCACGCCGGTAAGCGTGCCGCCTTTCTGTTTGTTGGCGAGGGCATTGATGCGCGTCTGCAGGCTGGCGGGCAGCTGCAGTTCATAGAATCCGAACATGGACAGTGCCAACGCCACAAACACCAGTGAGAAGGCGCCCAGCACCCAGGGGTTCTGCAGCGCCTGCTGCAGGTTGGCACCGAACAGGCCCGCCAGCACGCCGGCCACGGTATAGGCCACCGCCATGGCGAGCACATAGGTGAGCGAGAGCACAAAGGCGCGGCGCGGCGTGATCTGCTCGCCCTGACCGACGATGATGCTGGAGAGAATGGGAATCATCGGGAAGACGCACGGCGTAAACGCCAGCAGCAGGCCGAAGATGAAGAAGGTGCCGATAATGACCCAGAAGCCGCTGTGCTTGAGGGTTTCGGTAATCTGGTCGGTTTCGGACAGGGCGCCGTCCTGCCTCGCCTGCATTGCAGAGGCGGCTTGAGAGGCCGGGCCTTTGGGTGCGGTCTCTGCCTGCCGGGGCGGCGCCTGCTCGGCTGAGGTGGTGACCGCTGCAGCGGCTTTTATCGTCAGAGTTTTTTCCTGTGGTGGGTAGCACACGCCGCCTTCCCAGCAGCCCTGATAGTGCACGGTGAGCGTGCCGCTGCCGGAGACGGGCACTTCGATTGCCAGACCGCGGTGATAGACCTCGGTCTTGCCAAAAATGGGATCATCCTTGATGTCTGCCGGCGGCAGCGCCCAGCTGCCCAGCTTCAGGCCCGTGCCGGGGGTGAGCTTGATCTTGTCCTTGTACAGGTAGTACTTGGGTGCGATGGCCCAGCGCAGCGAAAGCACGTCATCCTTCTGTTCCGTGCTGAAGGCAAAGGCCTTGTCCACGGGCAAGGGCTCGTCGTCATCGCTGCCGTCGGGCGTGATCAGCGATTGCAGCGCCGCCAGTGGGTTGTCGCCATGGGCCTGGTCCGCGGCGGCCTGTTCGGGCAGGGTGACGCTCACGGTGCGGGTCTGGGGTGGGTAGCACACGCCCCCTTCCCAGCAGCCCTGATAGCCGATGGTGAGCTTGACCTCACCCGCAGCCCCCTTGATGGTCAGCGGCACATCCAGATTGCGGTGATAGACGGGCGTCTTGCCGAAAATGGGATCGTCCTTGATGTCCGCCCTGGGCAGCTGCGGCTCAACCGTGCCCTGACTGGCGCTGAATTTCAGTTTGTCGCGGTAGAGATAGTAGCTGTCGGCGATGCGCCAGTGGGCCACGGGCTGGCCGTTTTCAACGGTTACGCCCTGAAACTCGAAGGCCTGGTCAACGGGCAGAGGATCTTCGGCGTTGGCCCATGTAGTCAAAAGGGTAAGCACAAGAGTTATTAGTAAGCGCATCATGGCAGCTCCTTCGGGCAGCGAGTGAGAATCGTTATCATACCGTATTGCGGATGGAACCAGTGACTGGCGGGCGCAGGATCGTCTCTTTGACCAGTTGCCAACTGAATGGACGCCCATTGCGGTTGAATGTGGTGGGCAGGGCTTTCATGGGCCAGCGTTCGATTTCCCTGCCGTGCGCATCCCGCCGGTGTTGCACAGTAGCCGTATCCGCCAGCGCATTGCTGATGAACAAAACGGTCAGTGCCAGAACGGATCCTCGCATGGGTCACACCTCTGCTGAAGCGGTTGAAAGTCGTTCAATGGTGGCGAAAAGCGCTGCGCTGTAGGTATGTGCGGGGCGGGGAAGGACGCCGTCAACGGCGGCCTGCATGATTCGCAGGGTTGGGCCGAATACGGCCGCAGTCAGGACCATTTCATCCAGTGGTGGCAGATCGCCGTTTTCCCGGGCACGCACCACCAGGCTGCGCATTTTTTCAAAGGGCTGCTGGGTGCACAGCGGTGGCTGGTGCGGCAGAAATTCACGGTGACGCGCATACAGAATGAAACTGACCAGTTCCGGCTCGGCATCAGTGAGCGTGAGCATCCATTCGATCAGGGCGTGGATCTGTTCCATGGGCGTTTCATGCTGGCTGATCAGCTTCGCCATGGCCTGATCCAGTCCGTTAATCAGCTGCGTGATCAGCGCTTCAGCCAGATGCTGTTTGTCCTTGAAATGGTGGTAGATGGAGCCGGTGCTCACGCCGCTTGCTGCGACAATGTCCGGAATACGGGTGTTGAAATAGCCCTGCTGGATAAAGCAGTGCAGCGCACCCAGCAGAATTTTCCGCTCGGTTTCAGACAGGGTTTCAAGGTGCAGCAGCTGCTCGGCAGATTGCGCGCTCATGGTCGTGTGTCCAGCTTATGAATGGCGTCATGCAGCTGGCGCTGGAACTTTTCCGGCGTGGTGATTCCTACCAGTGGCGGAGCGAGCAGTTCAGCCCGGTTATCGAGGATAACCGTGGTCGGGAACAGGCCCAGAGCGTATTTTTTATACAGGTCCCGTTTCTGGATATAGTCGTTCATGGGGTCGAAGTAGAACCATTCACTCTTGTCGGTCATGTTGATTTCATAAAACTGGTCGGCAGGCAGTTCGCCGCTGGCAACCATGGGTTCCATGACGCGTTCGCGCAGCATCTGGCAAAAGGCGCAGCCATCAACAGTAAACAGCACTACATAGTATGGCTGTTTCTCCGGCTGTGCGGCGGGTGTCGTCAGGGGGAAGAAAGCCAGAAAAATGGCAATGAGGGTGGAACGAATCATGTAGCACCTCGCGTAGATTGAATGTTCATTCTAATGGCGTTTTGGGGTGTGTCAAGACAAATTGGCTACAATGGATGAGTCGGAAAGGAGTATGGAATGTTTCAATGGATTTTTCTTGCGCTGCTGCTGATCCCGCTGGTGGAACTGTATGTGCTCATCAGCGTGGGTAGTGTGATCGGTGCTCTGCCCACTATCCTGTTGACCCTGTTCACCGCCGTTGTGGGTGCGTGGCTGATGCGCAGTCAGGGCCTGATGACGCTGCAGCGGCTGCAGGCACAGCTGGCCATGGGTGAGCCCCCGCAGCTGTCGCTGGTGGAAGGCGGCCTGATTCTGCTCGGCGGCATGCTGTTGTTGATCCCGGGGCTGATGACCGACGCGCTGGGCTTTGCCCTGTTGATTCCGCCGTTGCGCAAAAAGCTTGCCGAACGGTTTGTGGTGCGCCGTTTCGGTCCCGGTGCGGCTGGCTACCGCACCACCGTGATCATCGATGGTGAAGTGGTCGATTGGGATGAGCGGCCTGCGTCTGCCTTGCCGCCCCAAGACCATAACGAGCGTTCATAACGTCCAGCGTCGCTCAGGCGATCTTCAGGTGTTGACGCAGCACCCAGGTTTCGATGCTTTCAGGAAGGCCGAGCAGGAAACCCTGCCCCATATCACTGCCGGCCTTCTGCACAATCTCCAGTTGAACCTGCTTTTCCACGCCCTCGCTGATACTGCGCAGCTCGAGAATGTGGGCGATTTCCACCAGCAGGCGATAGAGGCGTTCGGCCTTGGGGTGGGTCTCCATCCGCTGCGTCAGTTCGGCGGAAATTTTCACAAAGCGCACGGCTTCGGTATCGACAAGATCTACCACAGTGCTCAGCGACGCATAGCCCGCACCAAAATCGTCGATGGCAAACAGAAACCCATGGCGTTTGTGCAGCTCGATCAGGTGCCGGGGATTGGCTGCCGCGTCTTTTTCGTTGATTTCCAGAATGACGAGGCGGTCATTGAGCACCCGATGGGTGAGGTGATGCAGAGCGGTCAGAAAGGTTTCATCTTCGAGTGAGTCGGGCAGCACATTAATAAAGAAGATTTGCGCGAGCTTTTTCAGTTCCTCGGCTTCTTCTGCGATTTGCCGAATCACCTTTTCGTCAAAGGCGGCACTCAGCCCAAGTTTGTGGATGCGCGGCAGCAGCAGCTCTGCACTGATCAGCCCTTCTTCGCTCGGTACGCGCGCCAGAATCTCGAAGGCGGTGCGTTCCTGCGTTTTCAGATTAACCAGCGGCTGGAGACACAGCGTCACCTGCCCATTCGAAAGGAAATGGCGGAGGGTGCTTTCCTTGAACAGGTCTTCCTCAATCCGGTTCAGCAGCGCTTTCAGTGCTGCTTCACTATCTAGGCGGGCGATGAGGGTGGCTGCCTTGAAGGTTTGCGGATGGCTGAGCAGGCGTTTGAGGACGAGGCGATCCACCGCCGGCAGGGCATTGAGTTGCACGGCAATGCAGGTGGGTGGGCTCGCTTCGTTGGATGCCTCTACATACGCCTGCAGGATCTGTTGCAGCGCCTCACCGTCCAGATCCAGGCTGAGCAGATAGAAAGCATTGTCCAGCCCGTGAGCGTAGCAGAGGTGTTGCGGGTGGCGGGCAACCAGCTGTGCCACGCGCTGCTCTTCCCGGCTCAGATGAGCATCTCTAGCTTCCTCCCCCTGTGCGGCTGCCAATTGCTGAAGCCAGTCATGGCGAACAATGGTGAGGTAGCAATGATCGCTGAGTGTGGGCGCGGATTCAAGAAATTTGACGAACTGGCTGAAGCGATTGGTTTCGTAATTGAAATACAGGGTGATCAGCAGCGCCACGAGCTGCTTGACATTGACCTTTACATCTTCAAACAGCAGGTAGGCTTGTTCATAGGCTTGCTGCAGCAGTTTCTGTCCGATCAGGGCCGCCAGGCGCAGCACGTTGCCATGCAGGTTGCGGATCTCCCGGGTGGACTGGGGATCAGTGCATACCATGAGGGATTCGGGGTAGCTCAACGCTGTCTCAAAGGCATCGCTGAGCGGTGCGAGCTGCTCAAAATCGGCGACGGCCTTGGTGTTGAGTGCATGGATGAGCTGCTGATACCACGCCTGATAGCGCTGGATAAGGACACGGTCCGCCAGGCGCGAATTCTTGGGGAAAACGTCGCCATTCTGAGACAAGTGGGCGAGATAGTGCCAGGCGATGGCGTTTTTGGTGGTCTCGAAGGCGGTATCGATACGATCAAACAGAGCGATCAGGTCCGTATCCTGCTGATGTGTGCGCTCATAACGGAACAATGCTGCCTTGAGGGCATTGATGTCGCCCATCAGCAGGGCATAAGGCAGATCGTTGGCGATGGCTTCTTCCGCCAGAGCGCTGGCAACGTCCAAGGTTTCTTGCGGGTTGAGGAAGGTGCGCAGAAAGGTGCGCACCATGCGATCTACCGGTGCCTTGTCGTACAGCGCCTGCAGTTCCGCGCTCAAGGGATGTTGCTGGCGGAACTGCGCCAGTTCCTCCATCAGCGCGTCGATGATTTCTTCCGCCAACAGCATGTCTCGTCTTTAAATGTTTTGATTTAATCATAGCATAAGATTGGCGGATCGGGGGCGTTTAACGGGGCCGTGCAAGCCATGCCTGCTGCTTGGCTTCCAGCGCTTCCCAGCGCTCGAAGGCGGCTTCCAGCGCCTGTTCAAGCGCTTCCAGTTTTTGCTGCGCTGCCTTGATGGCGTCGGGGGCCTGCTGAAAAAAGGCGGGATCGCTCATCTGCTCGTGCAGCTGGGCAATGTCGGCCTCCAGCGTTTCGATGTGCTCGGGCAGCTGTTCGTATTCGCGCTGCTCCTTGAAGGTGAGCTTGGGCGGCTGATTTTTTCGGGTGGCAGAAGGGGGGTCCCCGACTTTTTTTGCCGCCGATTTTTGCGCCGGCTTCTTGCCCGGGTTTTCCCAGGCATTTTTGTACTGTTCAGGCCGCTGGCGCAGCCAGTCCTCATACCCGCCCACATATTCGTTGACCACGCCGGGGGCGTCGAACGCCAGCGTGCTGGTGACCACATTGTCGATAAAGGCGCGGTCGTGGCTCACCAGCAGCAGCGTGCCGGGATATTCCAGCAGCTTTTCTTCCAGCAGCTCAAGGGTTTCCATATCCAGATCGTTGGTGGGCTCATCCAGCACCAGCAGATTGGAGGGGCGGGCGAAGACACGGGCCAGCAGCAGGCGGTTGCGCTCGCCGCCGGAGAGGGCAGACACCGGCTGGCGCGCCCGCTCGGGACTGAAGAGGAAATCCTGAATGTAGCGCATCACGTGCACCTTGCGCTCGCCAATCTGCACCCAGTCGGAGTCGTCCACCACGGAGTCGGCGACGCTCTTGCCGGGATCCAGCTGTTCGCGGTGCTGGTCGAAATAGGCGATCTCAAGGCGGGTGCCCAGCTTGACCTTGCCGCGTTCGGGCTTGAGCTGTCCCAGCAGCAGCTTGAGCAGGGTGGTCTTGCCGCAGCCGTTGGGGCCGAGAATGCCCACCTTGTCGCCGCGCAGAATCAGCGTATTCAAATCCTGCACGATGGGCTTGCCGTCGATGCTGTAGCTGAGGTGCTCCACTTCGATGACCTTTTTGCCGCTCTTGTCGGCAGCATTCACGCTGATGCTGGCCCTGCCCTTGCGCTTGCGGCGGTTGGCGGCGGCTTCGCGCAGCGCCTTGAGGGCGCGCACACGGCCCTCGTTGCGGGTGCGCCGGGCCTTGATGCCCTGGCGGATCCAGGCTTCTTCCTGCGCCAGCTTCTTGTCGAACTCGGCATTGGCCCTTTCTTCGGCGGCCAGTTGCTCGGTCTTGCGGCGCAGGTAGTTGTTCCAGTCGCCGGGGAAGCTCTGCAGCTTGCCGCGATCCAGTTCGACGATGCGCGTGGCCAGCTTCTGCAGAAAGGCACGGTCGTGGGTGATGAAGACGATGGCGATATCGAGACTCTTGAGGAACTTTTCTAGCCACTCGATGGAAGGAATATCCAGATGGTTGGTTGGCTCGTCCAGCAGCAGGATATCCGGCTGCTGCACCAACGCCTGCCCCAGCAGCACCCGGCGCTTGAGCCCGCCGGAAAGATCGTCGAAGCGAGCCTCGGCGGGCAGGTTCATCTCGGTGATGATGGTATCCACCTGATTGGACAGGCGCCAGCCGTCACGGGCATCAAGTTCGTGCTGGATGCTTTCCAGCTCGCTGAGCAGCGCCTTGTTGTCCGGTGTCTGCGCCAGTTGCTGACTGAGGGCATGGTGGCGGGAGAGCAGGGCGCTGATGTCGCCCGCGCCGGTGGCAATCTGGTCGTATACGCTGCCGGGCAGGTGCTCAGGCACCTCCTGCGGCATCATGGCCACGCGCATGTTGTCGGCGGTGATGATTTCGCCGTCGTCCGGCTGGATCTGCCCGGCGATGATTTTAAGCAGGGTGGATTTGCCTTCGCCGTTGCGTCCGACGATACAGATGCGCTCGCCGGCCTCGATTTCCATGTTCTGGTGATCGAGCAGGGGCTTGTCGCCGTAGGCGATGGAGAGGTTGTGCAGGGTCATCAGGGCCATGGCGGTATTATCGGTGTTTTACTTCCAGAATCCAGTTGGGACTGGAGCGCATGGTGTGCAGGTAGGTTTGCACAGTCGCTTCGCGGCGCAGCCAGGGCAGCAGGACGTATCTGGCGGCATCATCGTGCTGCCACAGGTTGATCAACAGCGTGCCCTGTGGAGTGAGGGCATCCAGCAGGGGCTGTATAAAGGCGTCCGAAGTGAATTGCGTCGGCATGCCGATGTCATCGTACAGGTCCACAAAAATGGCATCGAAGCGCTCGCTGTTGCTGAGGGTAAAGTGGAAGGCGTCCTCAATGTACGCCTGTTGCGCCAGTTCTTCGGGCAAATGGAACCACTCCTGCGCCACCTTGATCACCTTTTCGCGCAGCTCCACCAGCGTCTGTCGGCACTCGGGCAGGGCCATGTGCAGCTGGGTATTGAGGCACCCGCTGCCCACACCGAGCGTGAGCACTCGGGCAGGGCGCTGCTGCATCAGCAGATCAAATACGGTCTGTTGGTATTCAAAACCGAGGGTAAAAGGTGCATTGAGATAGTAGCGCCCCTGTTCTACCGGCGTGCCGAAATGCAGGGTGCGCACGGTGTGCTGACGGTCCTGGCGCACCTGAATCAGCCCGAACGGGTCGCGCGTGGCGAAAACGACCTGCAGGTGCTTCACAGGCTGAGCCACCACAGGCGCAGACGATAGCCCCATGCGGTGCCAATGCCCACGGCGTTCATCCGGATGGTGCCATCCCTGCCCACAAAGAAATCGGCCGGCACGGCTTCGGCACCAAAAAGTTTCAATAAACGACCGTCCGGGTCATTGACTGCTCGATCCAGTGGAATGTCATGGTCTTTTGCATACTCAATGGCGGCATCTTTGTTGCCGCTTTGTGTAATAATTTGAACAACCGGCCACTGCTCATTGATGCTGGCAATCGCTGGCGCCGTGAGCTTGCAGATGGGGCACCAGCTGGCGGTAAAGTGAATCAGATAGGGGTGCGGCAGGCTGTCCAGCGGCAAGGGCTTGCCGGTTAAAGTCGTCAACGCTTCGACCGGTAAACGGTCATGGGCCAGCTGGCGCGTCTGCCACCACTGCACGGCCTGGAAGACGAGCACCATCAGCAGGAGTGTGCCCAGCAGTTGACGCAGAAATGCCCTGATTTTTGTCCTGATTGTTTTTGACTCCATAAGTTGGCATTGACCTTGCATCTTTTTGGAAGCAGTCATTTTACGCATAGGAGCAACGCACCATGAGCAAATCCAGTCCGATCGCGCCCACCGGCGTGCGCCATACCTTTGACGAGGATGTGATTCTCGTCTCCAAGACGGATACGCATGGAACCATCAAGTATGCTAATCCGGCCTTCTGCCAGATCGCAGGGTACAGCGAAGAAGAACTTCTCGGCCAACCGCACAATATCGTGCGTCACCCTGATATGCCCCGAATTGTCTTCAAGCTGCTGTGGGAGCATATTCAGAGCGGGCACGAGTTCTGGGGCTATGTGAAAAACCTGAGTCGTGATGGCGGCTATTACTGGGTGTTCGCCCATGTGACACCGACGTTTGATACCGCCGGAACCATTATCGGCTATCACTCTGACCGCCGTGCACCCAAGGAGAGCGCGCTGGCAAAGGTTGAACAGCTTTATGCAACGCTGCGCAAGCTGGAAGCCCAGGGCGGCATGGCCGCTGCCGAGGCCTTTTTGAACGACATGCTTGACAAAGAAGGGAGTCGCTACGATGAATTTGTGTTCAGCCTGTAAGAACTGGTCTTCCCTCGACAAGATTCGCTATGCCAACTACGCCTCACTGGCGCTGTTTGCCATCGCCGAAGGTGCGGACGTGGTTGAAGGCAATATGGACTGGACCACGGCGCTGGGACTGTTCAACTTTCTGTTCGCGTGGATGATCTTTATCAATGTCCTCAGCATGCGAGAGAGTCTCAAGACCATTTCGAGTCAGATCGCACAGGGTGCAGATGGCAATCTTGAACCCCGTATCGTGGGGTTCAAAGACAAGGGCCACGTAAGAGAAGTCGTTGACAACCTCAACTATTTTTTCGATGAGATTGATGCCTTTATGCGTGAATTGCGCACACCAATCCACGAAGCGGCCAAGGGCAATTTCTACCGCCCGATGGTGGCAACCGGTTTCCGGGGTGACTTCAAGGAAGCTGCTGAAGAGATTGCCAAGCCGCTGGAGGCGATGAAGCAGAACCAGCTGTTTATCGAGCGTGTCACCCTCAACAGTGAGCTGAGCAAGCTGGGTGGTGGGATGAGCAAGGGGCTGGTGATCCTGCAGAAGGATTTGCTGCGCAGTAACGAAAAGGCGCAGCGTATTCGTGAAGCCAGCGAAGAGACCGCCCGAGTTGCTGATCGCAGCAATCGGGAACTTTCGCGCATGTCTGAAATTCTGGATTCGCTGATCCACTCAGTGGCGCAGTCGGACGAAGTGGTGCAGAAGCTGAGCGAAAAGGCCGAAAGCATCAATAACATCGTCAATCTGATCAAGGACATTGCCGAGCAGACCAATCTGCTGTCACTCAATGCGGCCATCGAGGCGGCCCGCGCCGGTGAATATGGCCGCGGTTTTGCTGTGGTGGCAGACGAGGTACGCGGCCTGGCCAACCGCACGCAGGAAGCGGCCAATGAGGTGACAACCACTGTAGAACAGCTGGTGCATGAAGCACGTAATACCAGTGACCGAACGCGGGAAATGGCGCGTAGCGCGGCCACGGTGCAGGACTTTATGGACAAGTTCCGTGAGGTGCTGAAGGAAGTGGACGAAAACGCGAACTTCTCCAGTGCCTATGCCCGGGTAATGTTCGAAACCGTGCATCTGGCCATGGTCAAGCTCGATCACATCATCTACAAGAGCAAGGCGTTCAGTAGCGTGTTTAATGGTGAAATTGAGCTGCAGCAGACCGACCACACCAGCTGCGCTTTTGGCAAGTGGTATTACAATGAAGGTCAGCAGCAGTTCAAGGACTTCATGGACATCTACCGCCGCATTGAGCCACCCCATGCCGACTTCCATGCACACATCAAGGATGCGCTGGAGTATGTGGTGGATGACGAAACCATCATCAAGCATAGGGATGAGATTCTGCACCACTTCACCCGGGTGGAAGAAGCCTCGGATATCCTGTTTGGCCTGCTGGATCAGCTGCTGCAGCGTTTCGAGGAAAAGGTTCTGCAGGAGAGCGACCGCTGAGGCGCTTGCGCAAACCCTCTCAACGGCTGTTACAGGGGTGATTCTTGTGCAAGGGCGCTCCCAACGTGGGGCATTTCATGGGAGTCAGCTGCAACGCAGCCTTGACCGAGAATCGTCCTGTCTTGGCAGGATGCGGCGGTACGGCAGCATCGACGGCGCCGCGTGTCCTGGATTTGAGCCTGCCAAACCCTGCGACGTGCGTCTTGTAGCGGTCAGCGTCGCGCCAGCAACGCGAGCGCATTATAGGGTTTGCAGGGGTGCCCTGAGTGTGTTCGGCATGAGACAAAAACCGGTTGCGGTAGCCGTGTAAAAAACCATCCCCTGCTAGCGTGCAGGGTGTTTTTATTCTCGAAATGGTCACGCCGACAGCTGCATCAGCGGTGCAGCCTGTTATCCTGCTCCGTTTATGGGGGGGTGAGCTAGCATCCCACCAACGACCAGAAGATCGATCGTCCGTGTCAGGTTTTGGCCCAGCACAGTCAAATGGTTTTTTGGGCAAGGGGGCACGCTTCCCACGATGGTATTTCGCTTGCCAGCCTTGAGCGGCAAAAATTGCCATTGCAAAAAGTCGGGGACCCCCTCTCTTCAGGGGGCGGGGGGCATGATCTCATCGAAGCTGTGAAAGCTGGGGAAGCCCCTGGGATCCACTGGCGGCATGTGCGGGCTCACGTGGCTCGCGGCCAGCAGATGGCGGATGCCATATTGCTGCGCGGTCTGCAGCGCGTGGATATTGTCGTCGATCAGTAGCGTGCGTACCGGGTTGTAGCTGAAATCCCGGCGGATGGCTGCCCAGATGCGGGCATCTTCCTTTGGCATGCCATAGTCGTGGGCGCAGAGAATGGTGTCGAAATGGTCGCCGATGGCGGTCTGCTCCAGCTTGAGCATCAGACTGTCGCGATGCGCATTGGTGACCAGCGCCAGCCGCTTGCCCAGCGCACGCAGCCGTTGCAGAAAGGTTTCCACGCCGGCGTGGGGACGGATCAGGTGTTTCAGGTCATGCTTGTGCTGCGCCACCGGCAGGTCAAACACCTGTGACCAGTAGTCGGTGCAGTACCATTCCAGCGTGCCCTGCTTGACTTCGATGGCGCGGGTTACCTTTTCTCTGGCCGCTTCCAGCGGCAGCCCTTCCTTTTCCGCCACAAGGCGGGGCAGGTAGTCCCTCCAGAAGTGCCAGTCGAAGTAGAGATCCAGCAGCGTGCCGTCCATGTCCAGCAGGACGGTATCGATTGCTTCCCAAGGCAGCTTGACCATCGTAGAATGACTCCCATGAAAACCTTGCCGCAGATTCTATCCCAGCGCGTGGTGGCCCGCTCACGCATATTCACCGTCGAGGCGCTTGACCTGCGTTTCTCCAATGGAGCCGAGGTGGGGTTCGAACGCCTGCAAAGTGGCTTGAATGGGGCGGTGCTGATCGTGCCGATCACCGACGATGACCAACTGGTGCTGATCCGCGAATACGCTGCGGGCATGGGGCGCTACGAACTGGGTTTTCCCAAGGGCAAGGTGGACGCGGGCGAAGGCTGGCGTGAAGCCAGCGTGCGCGAGTGCATGGAGGAAGCGGGCTACCGCCCCGGCCAGGTGACGCTGCTGGATAGCGTCTCGCTGTCGGCCGGTTACATGAACCATGTCACCCACCTGGTGGCGGCGGAAGCGCTGGTGCCGGCCACGCTGCCCGGCGATGAGCCGGAGCCGCTGGATGTTATCCACTGGCCCCTCGGGGACTGGAAGGCGCTGCTGGACGAGCCGGAATTCAGCGAGGGGCGCGCCTATGCCGCGCTATTGCGCACGCTACTGCATAAGGAAATGTTGTGAATAACGTTGATCTGCGCCTGTGGCTGCCTCAGGTGTGTGCGCTGGCAGAGAAAGCCGGGGCGAGCATTCTGGAGATCTACCGCAGTCATGACTATGACACCACGCGCAAGACGGATGGCTCGCCGGTCACCACGGCGGATACCGCGGCGGATGCCATCATTATCGCGGGGCTACAGGCGCTGACCCCTGACATTCCCGTGGTGACGGAAGAAACACTGGCCGAGATTCCCTTCGAGCGCCGCCGCGACTGGCGCACCTACTGGCTGGTGGATCCGCTGGACGGCACGCGTGAGTTTCTTGCCCGCACCGATGAATTCAGTGTCAATATCGGCCTGGTCGTCGATGGCAAACCGGTGCTCGGCGTGGTGTATGGCCCCTGTCTGGACACGCTCTATTTTGGTGGCCCGCTGCTGGGCGCCTGGCGGCAACAGGGGGCGCACGTCACGCCGATCCGTGCGCGCAAGACGCTGCTGGCACCAGCTCGGGTGGCCATGAGCCGCCGCCATGGCAAGCGCGCCGACGCCTTTGCCGAGGCCTTGCCGGTGCCCACGGAAACGGTACACATGGGCTCCGCACTGAAAACCTGTCTGGTGGCCAGCGGTGAGGCCGACTACTATCCGCGCTTTGGCCCCACTTCCTACTGGGATACTGCCGCAGGGCATGCAGTGCTGCGCGCCGCCGGCGGTGACATTGTGGACATGCACGGCCAGCCATTGCGCTATGTGCAGAGCGAAGACCTGCTCAATCCATTCTTTATAGCCCGTGGACCGGTCATTCCAGCCGAGGCGCTGGCCGTAGCCGCCCAGCTGGCCGCGCAGGGCTAGTTCCTTCGTTCATTCAAGAACAATGATGCTGTCGGTGCGAACTTACTGGCTGAAATGGGCTGTCAGCTGCAGGCTGAGGCGCGCATTGGCGGCATAGTCGTGCTGCCGTTCGAAGGCGATCTCCGGTGAAATGCTCAGCAGCAGCCAGCGGCGCAGCACCGGACGGCTGTAATTCATGCCTGGCCCCCACCACACCAGCTCAGGCTGAGGCTGATTGCTCCACTGGGCGCTCAGGTGGCCATTGAGAGAATGGGCGGCAGGCAGCCAGACGAACAGTTCTTCGCTGGCGGTGAAGTCGAGCGTCTGCGAATCCAGATAGCCGTCGAGCTGCAGCCGCTGACGCCACAGGCGGCGGCTGTCCAGCCCCCTGTCAAACAGCCAGGCGTAACGCCCGCTAAGGCCGCGGTCGCTTTCCCACAGCCACTGCAGATGGGTGGTCCATTGCCAGCTGGGCGTGAGCGGCTGGCGGTCTCGGTTGCGCCAGCGCACGAATACGCCCGGCGTGATGCCGTGAAAGTTGGCGCCGAAATCCAGCGTGCGCAGAATGCGGGCGGTGCGCTTTTCAATGCTGCGGATGCCCACGAAGGTCTGATCGTCGGTGCTACTGTTGGAAGCATGGCCGCCCAGTTGTTCCGGCTGCGGTGCGCGGCTGGTGTCGTTGAGCTGGCGGGTGACGAACAGCTTGAGCCTGCGCTCGCTCACCGGCAGGCTCAGGTCGAGCCCGATGCGGGGTTTCCAGTCGGGCTTGTCCAGCCGCGAAAGGGTGACGCCGTAACCCAGCTTGAGGCGGGAAAGGTTGCTTTCTGGCACGGTTTCACCCGACAGGCGTGCATCGACCCAGCGACCCAGTTCGCTGACCCACACCGTCATGCGCGTATGCGATCGATCAACCCAACTGTCCGTTGCCGCGTGGAGGGTGAGCGGCAGGCAGCATGCACACAAAAGCAGCATCAGTTTTCGCATAATCCCTTGAATCCGTAGCCGCCCCCGCCGGGGGTTTTTAGCAGCAGGCGCTCACCTGGCTCCACCGTGACACAGGCGCAGGGCGGCAACACTTCTTCGCGGCCATCGGCCCGCTGCAGGGTCTGTCTGCCTGCTCGTCCCGGCAGGCCCCCAGCCAATCCATAGGGACGGGTGCGCCGCCGGGAGGTAAGCAGGGAGAGCTGCATGGGGGCGAGGAACTCGATACAGCGTTCCACCCCCTCGCCACCGCGCCAGCAGCCGTCACCGCCGCTATTTTGCCACAACTGAAAGCGGCGCAGGCGCACCGGATAGCGGCGTTCGAGGATTTCCGGATCGGTGAGGCGGGAGTTGGTCATGTGGGTATGCACGCCGCTGGCGCCATCGAAACCGGGGCCGGCACCGGCACCACCGCAGAGGGTTTCGTAGTACTGATGGGTGCCGTCGCCGAAAGTGAGGTTGTTCATGGTGCCCTGACTGGCGGCCACCACCTGCAGTGCACCCAGAAGCGTATCGGTAATCTGCTGGCTGGTTTCCACATTGCCGGCCACCACGGCCGCTGGATAGCGCGGCGACAGCACCGAGCCCTCGGGCACGATCAGCTCCACCGGACGCAGAAAGCCGTCGTTGAGAGCGATGGGATGCTGAATCAGGCAACGCAGCACATACAGGGTGGCTGCGCGGGTAATGGCGCGGGGCGCATTGAAGTTGTTGGGCTGCTGTTCGCTGGTGCCGGTAAAGTCGATGATCAGTCGGTTGGACTGCGGGGTAATGGTTACGGCGAGGGTGTAGCCATGGTCGGTGGTGTATTCGAAACGGCCGCCCTGCAGATCAGACAACAGCGCGCGCACCGCCTGTTCGGAAAACGCCAGCACGAAATCCATGTAGCGCTGCACAATATCCACATCCATCTCGGCGCACAGCGCCTGCAGTGCCTGAATGCCGCGCTGATTGGCAGCCAGCTGCGCTTTCAGGTCGGCCAGATTCTGTGCCAGATTGCGTACCGGCCAGCGCGCCTGCGTCAGCGCGTCCGTTACGGTTTTTTCCTGCAGCACGCCGCGGCGCATCAGCGGCACACAGTCCAGCAACACGCCTTCTTCCTCAATGTGGCTGGAGTCAGCCGGCATGGAGCCGGGGGTGGTGCCACCTACATCGGCGTGGTGGCCGCGGCTGGCGACGAAAAAGGCGAGACGGTTGTCCACGAACACCGGGGACACCACGGTGATGTCGGGCAGGTGGGTGCCGCCGGCGTAGGGATCATTGAGCACCCAGGCATCGCCGGGCGCGAGCAGATGCCCCACCTTATCGCGCACGGCACGCACCGACTCACCCATGCTGCCCAGATGCACCGGCACGTGGGGTGCATTGGCGATCAGTTCCCCATTGGCGTTAAACAGTGCACAGGAGAAATCCAGCCGCTCCTTGATGTTAACTGAATGGGCGGTGCGCGCCAGCACCACACCCATCTGCTCGGCGATGTGCATGAAGCGGTTGTTGAACAGCTCCAGCCACACGGGGTCGGCCTGTTGCAGTGGCGGGCGGGCCGTGGTGCGGGCCTGTGTCTGTTCAAACAGCAAATTGCCATCGTCCTGCAGCGTGCCCCGCCAGCCTGGGGCCAGATAGAGGGTGCCGGTGGGTTCCAGTACCAGCGCTGGTCCGGCAAGCGTTTGGCCCGACGTCAGCGCTGAGCGTTCATAGACGGGCACCGTCTGCCAGCGGCCTTCGCTGTAGAGAGGTACCTGCTCCAGCGGGTTGGCGGGCGGGCCGTGGCGAATCGGCATGGGCGGCAGGTCGGGTGCGGCGGCGGCGACCTCCAGTGTGAGGCTGTGCAGTTGGATGGGGGTATCCGCCTGCACAAAACCAAACTGCTGCTGGTGCAGGCGCGCAAAGGTCTGCGCAAGCGTTTCGGGGTCGGTCTCGAGTGGGGCGGCAATGTCCAGCAGCGTCTGGGCACCGGCGTAGTGCAGGTGGAAGAGGGTTGTGTGGCGCGCCGGGGTTTCGCCCTGTGCCGCCAGTTCTGCCTCGGCCGCCTGCAGCCAGGCGCGTGCCTGCGCCTGCCACTGGGGCCAGGCCTGCAGCGGTGCTTCAATGGCGTGGGTGGCAAGCACGCTGGGGGCCGCCTGACCAATACCCCACGCCGACAACACGCCGGAGTAGGGGTGCAGCAGCACGCGATGCACACCCAGCTTTTCCGCCACGGCGCAGGCGTGCTGGCCGCCGGCGCCGCCAAAGCTCACCAGTGTGTAGTCGTCCAGCACAATCCCCTTGCGGGTGGTAATGTCGGCAATGGCGTTGGCCATGTTTTCCACTGCAATGGCCAGTGCGCCCTCGGCGGTTTCTTCCGGCGACAGGCCAGTCTGGAGGCTCAGGGCCTCGAAACCGCGGCGGGTGGCGTCCACATCCAGCGGCTGGTCGGCGTCGGGACCGAACACGGCGGGGAAGTGCTGCGGCTGAATGCGGCCCAGCAAGACGTTGCAATCGGTAATGGTGAGCGGACCGCCACGGCGGTAGCAGGCCGGGCCCGGATTGGCGCCGGCGGATTCCGGCCCCACGCGCAGGCGGCCGTGTTCATAGGTGACGATGGAGCCGCCGCCAGCTGCCACGGTGTGGATGGCGAGCATGGGCACCTGCAGGGCCACATTGGCGATTTCGGTTTCCAGCACCCGTTCCAGCTGGCCGGCGTAGTGGGACACGTCGGTGGAAGTGCCGCCCATGTCAAAGCCGATCAGCTTGTGAAAGCCGGCCCCTTCACCGGCACGCACCATGCCGACGATGCCGCCGGCAGGCCCGGAGAGGATGGCGTTGCGGGCGTGAAAGTGCTCGGCCGGCGTCAGCCCCCCATGGGACTGCATGAACTGCAGGGGGATGCCGGCAAGGGCATCCCGAACCTGTGCCACATAGCGTTGCAGCACCGGATCCAGATAGGCATCCACCACGGCCGTGCGCCCGCGGGCGATAAAGCGGGGCAGGCCGCTGAGTGCATGGGAGGCGCTGATCTGGCTGAAACCTTCCGCCTGCGCCCATTGCGCCACCTGTCGCTCGTGCTCGGGATTGCGATCGCTGTGCAGCAGGGCAATGGCGACGGCGTCATAGCCCTGCGCCTTGAGCTGCTGCAGTTGCGCGCGGGTGGCGATTTCGTTGAGCAGCTCGATTTCGCGGCCTTCGGCATCCAGACGACCGTCAATTTCCACCACGGTGGTGTAGAGGGGCTGGGGCAGACGGATGTTCAGCGCAAAGATGTGGGGGCGGTGCTGATAACCGATCTGCAGGGCATCGCGGAAACCCCTGTGGGTGATCAGCGCCACCGGCACGCCCTTGTGTTCCAGTAGCGCATTGGTGGCCACCGTGGTGCCCATGCGCACCTGACTGACCTGTTCGGCCGGAATGGGCGCGTCAGCAGGCAGACCAAGCAGCTGGCGGATGCCGGCGATGGCGGCGTCGGCGTAGTGCTCCGGGTTTTCCGACAGCAGCTTGTGGGTGTGAATGCGCCCTGTCGGGTCCAGCGCGACAATGTCGGTAAAGGTGCCGCCGCGGTCGATCCAGAACTGCCATGCGCCCATCAGCCGTCTCCCCTCTGTGCGCCCTGCCAGCGGTGATGGGCCGCATCGGTGCGGCTGCTCACCGGCTCCTGATGAATCATTACATCCGCCTGCGGGAAAGCCTGTTTCAATGCTTCGGTGACCTCTTCGGCAATCCGGTGCGCCTCTACCAGCGGCAGGTGGTCGTCCAGCTCCAGGTCCAGCTGGATATGCAGCGTCGGACCGGAACGGAAGGTGCGCAGGTCATTGAAGCCCCACACCCTGGGATGGGTGAGGACAATTCTGCGAATCTGTTCGAGCGTCTCTTCCGGAAGCTGTTTGTCCAGCAGTTGATCCAGGGCATCCCGGCCTACTTCGAGGGCGCTGTAGCCGATCCACAGGCCCACCAGCAGGCCGAGCCAGACATCCGCCTGTGTCCAGCCGAAATGGGCCAAATAGAGGGCAGCCAGAATGACCAGATTGCTGGCGATATCGCTGGCGTAGTGCAGGGCATCGGCCGCCACCGCGGTGGAGCCGGTCTTTCTGGCTACATGGCGCTGAAAGCTGACGAGGACGAGGGTTACGGCGAGGGAAAACCACATTACGGCGATCGCCCATTCATCGTGCTGCAGCGGCTGCGGATGCAACAGGCGATCGAGCGCGTGCAGGAGGAAAAAAATGGCCGAGCCAAGAATAAATACGCTCTGTGCCAGCGCCGCCAGCGGTTCTGCCTTGCCGTGGCCGAAACGGTGATCTTCGTCGGCGGGCCGCAGGGCGTAGCGCACCGCCAGCAGGATGATGAGCGAAGCGATGGCATCCATGCCGGAGTCGAGCAGGGAGGCCAGCAGGCTGACCGAGCCGGTGACATACCATACCACCGCCTTGACGCTCACCAGCAGCAACGCGGTGAGGAACGAGGCGAGGGTGATGCGGCGCAGCAGAGCGTTGTTCGCGGTCATGGGAGCATTATAATCAACTGCCTCCTCCCCGGCTTCTCGGAGCGGTAAGATGGTGCCATGCCCAGTTCGGATACAAACACCAACCTCTGGCCAATCGTGTTTCAGGGCGCCTTCTGGCGATCTGTGTGGGCGCGTTTTGTTCAGGCTGGCGGGCTTGACAGCGCCGCCGCATTGGCCTATACCACCCTGCTTGGGCTGGTGCCGCTGATCGCGCTCGTCCTGAGTGTGCTGTCGGTGAGCCACTGGTTTGACGCTTGGCGTGATGAGATCGTACATGCGTTCGTGCGCATGCTTTCGCCCGAGGCGCTGGACCGGGTGGAGGCGGCGCTGGTGAGCTTTTCCCGTCAGGCGGCGGCGCTGAAAGGCCCAAGCCTGCTCTTTCTGGCGGTGACGGTGGTGTTCCTGCTGGATGCGGTTTACAAGAAGGTGGCAGCCATCTGGCTGGAGGCCGAGCGTTCTCGCTGGTGGGTGCGCGTACTGCATTATCTGGGAGTGAGCCTGTTGGGGCCGATTCTGCTGGTGGCGAGCCTGGCGATCAGTTCCTGGCTGCTGGCGCTGCCATGGCTGACCGATTCCGACCTGATCAGTCAGGCCCGCTATCAGTTGCTGAAGGGTGTGCCGACGCTGCTGACTGTGGTCGGTTTTTACCTCTTTTATCGCTATGCGCCGCCGGTGCCGGTCAAGCCACGAGCCGCGCTGCTGGGTGCGTTGCTGGCCACTCTGCTTTTGGGGTTGCTTAAGTTCGGCTTCAGCCTGTATGCCCAGTGGGTGCCCACCTACAAGGTGATCTATGGCGCGCTGGCGGCGGTGCCGCTGTTGCTGGTGTGGCTCTACCTGCTGTGGGTGCTGGTGCTGTTCAGTGCGGCGGTGGTGTGGGGGCTGGATCGGGTTTTGTTGGGTAAGTCGTTGAAAACGGGCTATAATGAAATGGACCGGCAAAACGGAGGGGTAAAACGATGATCAACGGCATTAACGAAGGTCTGCAGTCTGCACTGCAGAGCGTGGTGCCCAAAAATGAAGAGGCGCGTGAAGCGCCCGCACAGCAGCGCGTGGAGCGCGAAGCGGAAGGCGTAAAGGTGTCGCTGGGGCAGACGCAGCAGGCGCAGGAGAGCAAGGCGGTGGAGGATTACCGCGCCCTGGCGCAGAAGGCAACCTTGGCCAAGTCGCAGGTGGAGGATCAGCAGGCCGAACAGCAGCAGCGTACGCTGACACGGGATCAGGCATTTCTGGCTGCTGCGGCCGTGCGCAATAACGGCTGATCGCACTTTTTGGTCTCAGCATAAAACCGCCGCAAGGCGGTTTTTTTGTGCCTGACAATAGATTGTGTATCTACAAAATGTATATACGGTGAGTGTCGGCAGGAGAGGCGCGAAGAAGATGGCTTGCTGCAACAGCGGGACAGTTTCTGATGCCGTATCAGCTGGATACGAATATCTGCATCGCTTGATAGGGGGTCCCCGACTTTTTTCAGTTGCCGTTTTTTGCGCGCTTCGCATCGATGCGTGCAAGCACGTAGTCGGCGTATTTTTCTGCCATATTGAGCCCCAGCCCCTCCAGCGCGCCGCGGAAGCCGCCGAAGGCGCTCACTTCAAAGCAGACGGGGCCGTCAGCGGTTTCCGCCATGTCCACAGTGGTAAAGTCCAGCCCGAACAGCGCCTGCGCCCGGCGGGCGATTTCGATGGTCTCGTCGGTGGGGTGTGCCTCGGCATACTTGCCGCCCCCGCTGGTGCTGGTATGCCACTGCTCTCCCTTCACGCGCGCGTAGGCGCCCTGATATTCGCCGCCGAGAAACACCAGTCCCATGTCCTGTCCGGGCAGCTCCAGCTTTTTCTGCAGATAGAGGATGCCGTGCTGACTCTTGTAGGCGGCGAGGCGGCTCATGAGCTGCTTTTTATTCAGTTTGCCGGCCTCCAGCACCACCATGCCCTTGGCTTTGGTGGAATAGAGGGGCTTAAGGATGACGCTGCCAAACTGATTCACCACGTCGATAGCTTCGTCCACCTGCTCGGTGATGACGGTGGGCGGCATGGGAATCTGCCCGCGGCGCAGGGTGAGCGTGCCGCTGAGGCGATCTACTAGCCGGGCGATGCGCTCAGGACGGGAAAAGACGGGCACGCCGCAGACTTCCGCAAACTGCAGCAATTCCAGCCGGTCGAGCATGAGCGGGCTGTATTGCGGGCCGACCTTCTTGATGACGATGCCGTCCAGTTTACACAGGTCGTGGCGGTCACTGTGGATAACGCGGCCATCCAACTCCACGCGCAGGTGCGCCGGGTCGAGGATGGCGCGGAAGCCGGTGCGGGCTTCCAACGCGTCTGCGAGGGCTTCGGTGGACCATTTGCCGGGCAGGCCGACGACGGCGATCTTAGGGGTGCTCATGGAACAGGGCCTCATCAAGGGTATAGCGTGGCAGGTCTTTTCGTTTCATGCGTGCCAGACTGGCGAGCAGCACCTGTCCCAGTTCCAGCAGGCGCTGGGCGTGCCAGGGTTCATACACGAAGCGGGTGCTGGTAATCAGGCCACGGGCCAGTCCCAGCGCAAGACGGGCGTCAATGGCGGGATCTTCCAGACGGGGGCCGACGTGGTGAGCGAAGCGGTGCACGCGGGACATGGCGTTGACGATGCGACGCCGCACCGTGCGCTGATAATTGGGCGTGCGGTAGAAGGATGCCATGAGGATGGCCAGATCCTGAATGTAGTCGCCCTCGCTGGCGCGATTGAGGTCGATGAGCGTCAGGGTGTCGCTGTCAGGATCGTAGAGCACATTGTCAATATTGAGGTCACCGTGAATGGGGACCGCCAGCACCGGGGCGAACTTTCTTTCCAGCCGTTCGCAGCGCTCGATCAGTTTCTCCAGCGTGGGGATGTTGGCTTCGCCTATGCCCTGCAGCCCCTTTTTGAATTCGGGATGCACGCGGTAGATATCGGGCAGCCGCCGGCGCAGTTGCGCCATGAAACGCGGCGGCTCGGCGCGTTTCTTGCCTGGCTGCCATATCTCGTCCAGTGCGGCAAAGAGGGCAGCCAGTCCGCTGTAAAGGGCTGATTCGTCATCAGCCAGCAGCCAGTGTTCAAGGGTTTCGCCCGGCGCACTGGTCAGCGCCATTACCGCCTGTTTTCGGTTGCGCTTGAAGGCGAGCACTTCGGGCACCCGTTCCGGCCACCGTCTGGCCCATTGCTGCAGTTGCTTGTGCTCCTGCGCCAGTTTTTCTGCCGTGCCCTGCTTGACGATGATGCTCTGCTCGCCATCGGCCACTTCATGTACCAGCGCGCCGGAGCGGGTATGGGGGATGGGTTCGAAGTGCAGTTCGCCCTTGACCTGATCGCTCAGGGGCTTGAACAGAATGGCGGCCTCCAGCCGTTGCGGGCTGCCCAGCTGCCAGGTCATGAGGCCCTCGATGGCCTGGGTAAGCGGCCCGTCCAGCGCTTCCAGCTGCCACAGCCACTGGTACTGGCGCAGGATGAAAGGGGCATTTTGTCCGCTCTTGAAACGCTTGTCGAGCAGGCGATGCAGACTTTGCAGCGGTGGCGCCAACGCCTGCAGGGCTTTGTTGAGTTCCTCGGGGGAGAGGCTCTGCTCCACGCCCTCTTCGAGGCGGCGCAACAGGTGCTGCAGGGGGGCGAAAAAGGCAGGCAGTCGCTTGCGCAGGCTTTTCAGCAGCTTGCCGCGCCTAATCAGCTGCCCCTGTTCCGCCAGTTGCAGGCCGCAGGCGCGCAGGCCCAGCTGTAGCTGGATCAGCCCCAATGCCGGCATGCGGCGCGAGTCGTCCGCCAGATCGGGGCCGAGCAGATCCCACAGCGCCACCTGCTGGGTATCCAGCGCCAGCCGCGCCTGTTGCAGGACGGGGTCGGGATCCGTCTGCTGCAGACACCAGCGCCCTAATGCTTCCAACTGCCGATGCAGGGCGGCAAAGCTGAAGTGCAGGGGCGCCAGCGGTGTGGTGGGTTTCATCGGGTTTCGATAAATAGGGGCGTATCGTCGATATCGCTTTCGTCGTCACCCTGCCAGGTGATCTTGAGGCGTAACGATTGGCTCTTGGGCGACTTTTGCACCTTGACGCGAAAGCGCCCCAGTGCCTTGGGACGCAAAGTGAGGGTGTCGTCTTCGTCGGTAAAGGTGATTTCGCCCTTTTTGATGCCCTTGGCGATCGCTTTGAGGAAGGCCGCCAGATTGTCGGCGTCCTGCAGGGACTCGTGCTCGAAAATCTGCGGCTTGTGGCTCATGGCAGCGCTCCTTACAGGTCAAAGTCCTTGAAGTCTTCCACATCCACGTCGCTGTCCACCTGACCGACCAGGTAGGAGGTGATTTCGGACTCCTGCGGCGCCACCTGTACATTGTCAGACACCAGCCAGTTGTTCATCCATGGCAGCGGATTGGAGCGCTTCGGGAACAGCGGCTCCATGTTGATGGCACGGATGCGGATATTGGTGATGTATTCCACGTAATCCTTGAGAATGGAGGCGTTGAGACCAATCATGGAGCCGTCCTTGAACAGATAGTCGGCCCAGCGTTTCTCCTGCTCGGCGGCCTCCAGAAAGATGCGGCGTACTTCATCGTCCAGTTCGTGGGCGATCTGAGCCATTTCCGGGTCGTCCTTGCCGTCGCGGATGATATTGATCATGTGCTGGGTGCCGGACAGGTGCAGTGCCTCGTCGCGGGCGATGAGCTTGATGATCTTGGCGTTGCCTTCCATCAGCGAGCGCTCGGCAAAGCTGAAGGCGCAGGCGAAGGAGACGTAGAAGCGGATCGCCTCCAGTACATTGACCGATACCAGCGTGAGGAACAGCGCCTTCTTGATTTTGCGACGGAAGTCGTCGTTGCTGTCCAGATCGATCTCGTCCGCGTACATCTTGTTGGTCAGGTAGATAAGGCGGTCGTAGTGCTCGGTGACGGAAATGGCCCGCTCGATGATCGCTTGGTTGGTGACGATGTCGTCGAACACCTTGGAGGGGTCGGTGACGATATTGCGGATGATGTGCGTGTAGGAGCGGCTGTGAATGGTTTCGGAAAAGGACCAGGTTTCGATCCAGGTTTCCAGCTCCGGAATGGACACCAGCGGCAGCAGCGCCACGTTGGGTGAGCGGCCCTGCACCGAGTCGAGCAGCGTTTGATATTTCAGGTTGGAGAGGAAAATGTGGCGTTCGTGATCGGGCAGCTTGGTGTAATCGGCGCGGTCCTTGGTCAGATCGATCTCTTCCGGGCGCCAGAAAAAGCTCAACTGACGCTCGATCAGCTTTTCGAAGATGGGGTGTTTCTGCTGGTCGTAACGGGCCACATTGACGTTCTGACCAAAGAACATGGGCTCCTTGAGCGCGTCGTTGGGCGCGCGACAGAACGTGGTATAACGGTGGTTTTCCTTGCAGCTCATGGATGTCCCTCGGTACGTTTGATTATGGTATTGTAGTCAAAAACCCTGTGGACACCTATCGACCAGTGAACCGTTTTGCCGAAGGACTGCGCACCCTGTATGGCCGCAAGATGGTGGTGGCCAGTGAAGATGCGGCGCTGCGGGACGAGCTGGCCGGCTTTCTGCGCCGCTATGGCGTGGATGTGACGCTGCTGGACAGTGCCGCTGCGATTGAAGCGGAGATCGAAAAGCGCCTGTTGGGCACGCAACGGGTCTATCTGGCCATCCTGATCGACGAGCCGCTGGCTGAGGCCATTCTGCCCCGCTGGCGCTCGGCGCTGCGCATTAACCCGGTGCTGGGCGAGACGCCCGTAGCGGTGCTGGCATCGCCGGCCCGTGAAGGCGCATGGCAGGCGGTGGAAGAGGTACGCTATGTGCTTTCAGCGCCGCCGCTGCCGCGGCAGATGCTGAAGTGGCTGGGCACCATCAGCCGCTGGCGCAGTTTTGTGCAGGAGCTGGAAAAGGTGGGGCCGCCACCGGTGCACCTGCAGCGCCGGCAAAAAGAGGTGCCCGGCAAGCATTGATCCTTTGTTTTGCCCGGTTCGTCTTGCGCCTTTTCATGCCAAGGCTTTGGTAAAAACGGCCAATCTTTTTACAGCGGAAAGCACGTATGCCTGCTCCCAAAGGCGCAGGCAGTCGCTCTGTGCGGCTCGGCATTTGTCCCTGGCATTTATCCGGTGACATTCTTTAGCCACTGCGGCGTGTTCGCATCGCCGTCCCAGGCGATGACATCAATGCGCAAGCTGGCGTTGGCATAGCGCGGGTGCTGCTGCACAAAGCGTTGAAAGCAGTGCATCAAGCGCTGCAGCTTATGTGGGGTAACGCTTTCCATGGCCGACCCATGCGTGCTGTTTTTGCGGTAGCGCACTTCAAAGCAGATCAGCGTGCTGCCGTCCCAGCCCAGCAGATCCAGTTCGCCGCCGCGGCAGGCATAGTTTTCCGCCACGATTTCGATCCCCTGACGCTCAAGCCAACGCTTGGCCGCCTGTTCCTTTTTCTGTCCGAGCCAGCGGGAAAAGCCTTTCATGATCCAATATAGACCCACAACGGCGCCAGCAGGCTGAGCACGAAGGGGAGCGTGGTGATCAGCACCGCAGCCGCGGCCATATCCTTGATACGGCCGATAGCGGGGTGGCGTTCGGGGTGAAGATGGTCGCACAGCGCTTCGATGGCGCTGTTGAAGAGTTCTGCCGCCAGCATAAGCGCGCTTGCCAGTGCAAACAGTAGCCAGTGTGTCGCACTGGCCTGCCAGCCCAGCAGCCACAGGCTTCCCGCACCTGCCAGCAGCACCTGCGTGCGCAGGCTGTTTTCGCGCTGAAACGCATACCAGCCGCCGTGCAGGGCGTGGCGGAGGCGTTGCAGGAAGGGACGGTTTTTCATGGCAACCTGGGCTCCGAAATCAACGCGCGGGCGCATGCAATCGCGGCAAGGCCAATCAGCGCACCGCCGATCACGTCACTCGGATAATGCACATTGAGTATAACGCGACTGGCGATGATAAGAAGCGCCAGCACGCCCAGCATCACCGCTACTAGGTGCTTATGGACACGCCACAGCAGCCAGCCGCTGAAGGCATACAGAGCGATGGCGACGGCGGCGTGGCCGGACGGATAGCTGAAACCGCTGGCATCAAAGAGCATGCCATCCGGTCGAGGGCGTGCAAACAGCCGCTTGAGTCCTTCTATCAGCAGCGCACTGCTCAGAGTGGCACACCAGAGCTGCCACACCAGATGCCGGTACCGTTGCCAGAAAAGCAAGGAGAGAAACGCCAGCCAGAGCAGGTCCGGGACGCGATAACCCAGCTGGGTGAGGGCAATCCACACAGGCAGTGCATGCTGGGCGGCATTGTCGCGCGCCCAGTGCGAGACAGCAGTATCCAGTGCTTGCACTGCAGGCACTTGGATCGTGACGCCCAGCGTCAGTGCGGTCAGCAGCAGCAACAGGGCAGCAAGGGTGAGGCGCAGGCGTGGTCTCATGCCGTCGCAAAGGGCGCCAGGATGCGCACCTCGGGGAAGGAGGTCTGCACGGCGGCTGCCGCCGTGTGAGGGAGCAGCAGTTTCAGATTGGGGCCGGCGTCCATGGTGAACCACACCGGTGTGCCGCTGGCACGGAGCTGCTGTACGGTGTGAATCGCTTGCACGGTCTCGGGTGTCCAGTAAAGGATAGTGGGCCGGGTGGCAATCATGGTGGCGTGCATGGTCAGCGCATTGTGCTCGGCGCTGTCGCCCAGTTTTTCCATGTCGTGGTCGCGGATGGCCGCCAGTTGGGTCTGCACGCTCTGTTCGGCAAATGTCGGCCAGGCGGTATACAGCGGGCAACTGTTGACAGTCTGCTGCATGCCGGCGGTGGAGCCGATGGGCTTTTGCGAGGTGTCCACCTCTACCAGCCCGATGCGCAGGTCTGGCCAGGTCTCGGGCAGGCCTTCGGCGTAGCTGTCCGTGCCGTCGTCTTTCTCGCCTCGATGCCAGACGGCGAAGCCATCATACAGGGAACGGCTGGCGGAGCCGGAGCCGATGCGTGCCAGCATGGACAGCGTCTTGTAGTCCAGTTGCCAGTCGAACAGGGCGTCCAACGCCTTGATCAGCGCGGCAAAACCGGAGGCGGAGCTGGCCAGACCGGCAGCCGTGGGGACGGTATTGGTGGTTTCCACCGCAAAGCCCAGCCCGTCGGGACGAAACAGGTTGAGAAAACGGCTAAGACGCTGCGCAAAAGCTTCCGGGGCTAAAGCGCCATTGAGCGTGACGGTGTCCGCACCTTCCGTGAGCGTCAGACGGGTGTGGGTGCCCAGCTCTGGCAGGCTGATGGAGAGGCTGCTGTTCTGCGGCAGATTGAGTTCGGCATTGCGTTTGCCCCAGTATTTGGCCAGCGCGATATTCACCGGTGCCCAGGCTTCGCCGTGCTGGCCGGGCGTGCCGGTGCAGTGCGGCACCAGTTGGGTGACAAAATCTTTGCGGTTCATGCTTCCGTCCACCATTCGGCGCCGTCTTCGCTGATGTCCAGTGTCAGACACTCATAACCGGGCAGATTGACTTCACCCAGAGCGAGCACGCAGTCGCCCAGACCGGAGCCGCTGATTTTGGCGGCGTGGCCCAGCTCGCGCGCTTCATAGACGATTTTCGCCAGGGTCAGGTCGCACACGCCCAAGGCGTCCATCAGGCCGTGATAGACATTGAACAGCCGGTTGAACAGCGGGTGGGTGATGTCTTCATCGGCCAGCGCCTTGACGGCGCGGCGGGTGGTTTCGCCCATCAGGTGGTAGAGATCGTCGCGCAGCTCCGGCACAGGATCCCACGCCTGCGCGACGCGCTCCAGCACTTCGCCGGTGGGCGTCTTGTAGCCGCTGTAAATGAGTGTGACCCGTTCGCAGAAGGGAATGGGGGTGATGGCGGGCAGCTTCGGATCCAGCAGAATGGTGCCACCGTAGAGGCTGGCAGCCAGATCCGCACCGGAGCCGCGCCCCTGGATCATCTGAATCAGTTCGCGTCCCTGCTGAAACAGGTGTAGCTTGTGGGCAGCTGCCCCCGTCAGCAGTGGCTGCAGACCCACCAGCGTTGCCGCCAACGCGGCGGCGGAGCTGCCAAGCCCCATGGTGGGGGAAATGTCACTTTCTATGGTGAGCTCGACGCCGGAGGTGAGACAGTGCGCCTGCTGGCGCAGCGGTGCCAGCACAAAGCGCAGCTTGGGGTCGTCGTGCAGGTCGTCCAGTGGCGCGGCATAGTCGGCCAGAGCCGAGGTGATACGCAGCTCACGCGCGTCCAGACGCTGCCAGCGGATGGTGAGCCACTGGTCCAGCGCGCTGACCAGCGCCGGTTCGCCATAGACCACGGCATGTTCGCCCAGCACCATGGTGCTGGCCGGGGCGCGACTAACCCAGCGGGAGGGCGGTGGCATTGAAGTCATGCAGCAGGACCTTGTCGGGGGGTGATTCACCAAAGTATAGCACCATGCCGGCTGCCACTCCGCGTACGCTGCCGGCCCCGGAAACCTTCGCGGCACCGCTGCGGTTCAGTTTGCGAATCAGGGCATTGACGCGGTCGGGCACCACACCGATCTTGCGCAGCAGCACGTGATTGGTCTGAATGGCCTCGTGCAGCTGCTGCATGTCGTGCCTTTCCAGTGCAGTTCTAACGGTTTCTGTGGTGGCGGCAAAAGCCTCCCAGATGGAATGTGAAGCAGGAAAGCGCTGGCGCACGGCGTATACGCACTCACCGGTGCTGGCATCGGGTGGGCCCGTGTCGACAAGCCAGAAACGGGGAAGCGCAAGGTCGATGGGTTCCCATTCCAGTCCGGTCGGACTGCGCGTCAGCCACAGCGGCGTATTGTGCAGGATGGTGGCCGGGTCCAGCCCGCTGCTGCGGCCGTGGGCGTAGTGCTCGCTGCGGATGGCAGTGGCGAGCAAAGCATCATCGGCCAGCGGTGTGTCCACTAATTCATTCAGTGCCTTGAGCAGTGCCGCGACCACGCTGGCGGAGCTACCCAGGCCGCGCCCCTGCCACGGATGTCCACTGATGCGTACCTGCCACTGACCTTCCGGCAGTGGCAGCAGGGCGTGATATTGCCACAGCGTCAGGGCGACCAGATCGGTAGGGGATTCAAGCACGGCCCGCTGTGTCTGCTGCCAGAGGGCATGTTTTTGGGCGCATTGTGCGGCCCAGACGTCCCAGGGCAGGGCACACTGTGCATCGAGGTCAGGCAGGTCGATGAAAAAAGTCGGGGACCCCCTTTCGCAGTAGGTGATTTCAGCCGTGGTCTGTAGGGGAAGGGGGACGGCAATGGCCGGTGCGCCGGCGACAATGCTGTGTTCGCCGCTGAGGATGGCCTTGGCGGGCGCCTGCGCGGAAACCGTGGTCACGTCATGCCTCGCGGCGTTCGTACAGGCGCTTGTGATCCTTGATGGCCTTCAGCCGGAAGGGGCCGCGGTTGTATTCGGGCAGCACCACCTGACCCTCGTAAAGGCCCTCGGGCTGGGTGTGGTACAGCTGCAGATACTCGGCGTAGTTGAGCGGTGCGCGGTGTTCGATCTGCCAGCGGTGATCGTCGCTGAACAGGTGATCCTGATAACCGGGCTGGACGACGCCGGTAAAGAATTCGGACACGCAGCCGGAGCCGTAGCTGAACAGACCGATGCGTTTGCCTGTCAGGTCTTCGCTGGCGTTGTCCAGCAGAGAGGCGAACCCGATAAACAGGCTGGCGGTGTAGCTGTTGCCCAGCTGGCGGTTATAGGCCTGCCCGGGTGCCAGCAGCGCCTTCATCTCCTCGTCGCTCAGGGAAACGCCGGCAACTTTCGTGAGGGCCTTGTGTGCCTTTTCTGCCATTTTGGTAAACGGCAGGTGGTAGCAGAAGTAGTCGATATCCTCATAGCCGCGACCGGTATTGATAGTAAAGTGCTTCCAGGTTTCCTTGAGGCTGTTGAGATAGACCTTGGTGGAATACTTGCCGTCCACCAGCGCGGTTTCGCGGTAGTTGGGGCGCCAGAAGTCCATCACGTCGTCGGCGTAGAAGCCGGAGCCCGGCTCCAGCACCAGCAGGCGCGGATCCTTCTTGATGATCATGGCGGCCGCGCCGCACCCCTGGGTGGCTTCGCCGGAGGAGTCCACATCGTACTTGGCGATGTCGGCAGCGATGACCAGCACCTTTTCGTTGGGGTTGGCGTGCACGAGGCCCTGCGCCATCTGCAGGGCGGCGGCACCGGCATAGCAGGCGTGCTTGAGCTCGATCAGGCGGCAGTTCTTGTGCAGGCCCAGCAGGCCATGCAGATAGGCGCTGGCAGACTTGGACTGATCCACGCCGCTTTCGGTCGCCAGCAGCACGGCGGTAATCTTGTCGCGTTCGATCTGATCCAGCAGGGGGGCGGCGGCCTTGGCAGAGAGGGTAACGATGTCCTCGTCAGGGGGCGCAATGGACATGCGTTCCTGACCGATTCCCACGTAGAACTTGTTGACATCGATGCCTTTTTCTTCGGCGAAGGTGTCCAGCCCCAGATAGTAGTCCGAGGTGGCGAAGTGGATCAGATCAATGCCTACATTCATATATGAGACTGTCTCGCTGTCATGCGCGCAGAATGAGCTGCGCGTTGTCATACGCCTGCTCAAAGGTGGCGGCGCCGGTTAGAAACTGGGCGGTGCGGTATTCCCGATAAAAGCGTTCGATGACCTGAATGACCGCTTCGGTGGATTCGGTGGCGGCCTGCAGCAGTGGGCCGGCGACCCCGCACATAAAGCTGCCCATTATAACGCATTTGTAAAGATCCACACCGGAGCGCAGTCCGCCGCTGGCAATGAGGTGGGCACGCTCCCGATAGGGGCGGGCGAGCTGCAGGGCTTCCAGCGTGGTCAGCCCCCAGTCCTGAAAGGTGATGCCCAGATCGTCATCGCTGCGGTGGGCCTCAATACGGCTCCAGCTGGTGCCGCCACGCCCGGCCACGTCGAAGTAGCGCACGCCCGCCTGTAGGCCAAGCTCAATATCTGCAGGGGAGAGGCCGCAGCCCACTTCCTTGAGAATAACGGGAATGGGGAGATAGTCAGTCACTTCGGCAATTTTGTCGGCCAGCCCGGCAAAGTTGCGATCGCCTTCGGGCTGGATGACTTCCTGCAGGGGATTAAGGTGCAGATACAGGGCATCTGCTTCCAGCGTATCCACAATGCGGTCGATATCGTCCAGGGTAATGCCTTCGTTAAGCTGTACGGCGCCCAGGTTGGCGATCAGCGGAACCGATGGCGCGTAGCGGCGCAGGCGAAAGCTTTCCGCCGCTTCCGGATGCGCCAGCATGATGCGCTGCGAGCCTACGGCCATGGCCACGCCCATGGCTTCGGCGGCTTCGGCCAGGTGCCGGTTGATACGCCCCAGCGCATCCCCTTGCCCGCCGGTCATGGAACTGATGAGGAATGGAAAGCTGAGCGTGTAGTCGAGAAAGGTGCAGCGGGGGTCGACGGCGTCGTAATCCAGCTCGGGCAGGGCGCGGTGCATGAGGCGAATCTGTTCCAGGCCGCTCTGGCGGCGATCCACCGCTGTGTCCTCAAGCACCACGCGGATATGGTCTTCCTTGCGCTGCTGCAGCGAGCTCATGAGCCTTTGCGCTCCAGTTTCAGGTGGGCGGCCATCAGCTCGCCTGGATTGGTTTGCGCCGCCAACAGGGACAGCTCGCCGCACAGCACCGTGGCGGCGCAGATGCCTGCCAGGCGCCGGGCGTTTTCGCCGGGGAGGGCGTCGGGATCTGTACAACCCATGCGCGCCAGATTTTCCTGCACGAAATCCAGCCCCTTGCCGTTGCCGACGGTGCCGACGATCAGGTTGGGCAGGGTGGTGGAAAAATAGAGATCGCCGTTGTCGTGGACTTCGGCGTGATCAATGCACTGGGAGCCTTCCACGATATTGGCAGCATCCTGCCCGGTGGCCAGATAGAAGGCGAGCAGCATGTTGGCGGCGTGGGCGTTGGCACTCATCAGGCTGCCAGCGGCGATGCTGCCCAGCAGGTTTTTCTTGATGTGAAGCTCCACGAGTTTTTCCGGTGTGGTCTTTAGATACCGTCGCACCAGTTTTTCCGGCAGCCAGGTTTCCGCGACCACGTTCTTGCCACGACCGTGCAGAGCATTGACGGCGGAAACCTTCTTGTCGGTGCAGAAGTTGCCGGAAATAGAGACGTAGCGCAACTGCGGGTGATGTTGCAGTAGCCACGGAATCAGCTGATCGGCTGCATGGGTCACCATGTTGTGCCCGGAGGCATCGCCGGTGGTGAACTCGAGCCGCAGAATAAGCAGGTTGCCGATGATTTTAGGGTGGATTTCGATCAGGCGGGCGAAGCGGCTGCTCTGGCTGACCACCGCCTGCAGACGGTCCTGCTGTTCGAGGATGGCCTGTGCTGCCTGGTGCGCTTCATGGGCATTGACAGCCTGCAGGGTGATGGAGCGGCTCATGCGCGCATCAATCAGCGTGATGCGTATGCCCCCGGCCTTTTCCGTCACGCGGGCGCCTCGATTGACCGACGGCCATAGCGGTGTTTCATAGGTAGCCATGGGGGCTTCCACGCGGTCCTCAATGTCGCCGCGAAGAAGCAGGGGGCCCACCCACTGCATGGGAATCTGTGCAAACTGCATGGAAGCGACTCGGTCCTTGAGTATGAAGCGTTTCGGCATTATTAAAGGCAAGTGGGTGGCTGTCAAGAAACGTTCATCATTGTTATATGAAAATTTAATTAAACTTTAAATGTTGATAATGACTGTCTGTTGAAAATAAAATGAGATGCCCCCATGTTCAGAAAGTGTTATTGAGTCTTTTTCAACCCATTCGCCAAGGAGGTGAATCATGACAACCGAAACCCGTATGCCATTGCTGGGCGAAACCTTTCCATCCCTTGAAGTGCAAACCACCCATGGTCCCATGTCTTTGCCTGACGATCTGAAAGGCAAGTGGACCGTGCTGTTCAGTCATCCGGCTGACTTTACGCCAGTGTGTACCACGGAATTTGTCGGCTTCCAGAAGCGTGCCGATGAGTTTGCCGCGCTGAACTGTCAACTGATCGGCCTGTCCGTGGACCAGGTGTTCTCGCACATCCAGTGGGTGAAGTGGATCAAGGAGAAGCTGGGTGTCGAGATCACCTTCCCGATTATTGCCGCGACCGATACCATTGCTGCACAGATCGGCATGCTGCATCCCAACAAGGGCAGCAATACGGTCCGTGCCGTATTCGTGATCGATCCGGAAGGCGTGATCCGCACCATCCTGTACTATCCGCAGGAAATCGGCCGCAACATTGACGAGATCGTGCGCGTGGTCAAGGCACTGCAGACCTCCGATGCCAATGGTGTGGCCACACCGGCCAACTGGCCGAACAACGAACTGGTGGGTGATCACGTGATCATTCCGCCGGCCTCCGACGAGAAAACCGCGGATGAGCGCGTCACGCAGTACGAATGCTTTGACTGGTGGTTCTGCCACAAGTCGCTGTAATCGTGTTTTTCTCTGCGCTAATAGGGAAAGCGGCCTGCGGGCCGCTTTTTTGTTGGCATGAGCCTTGCTTGGGTTCGCGTGGAGAAAACTTGCGTGCTGGAAATTTGGCGGAGACACCATGCTCAAGAACATGACGATACGACAGAAGCTTTACATGGGGATGGTCGGCGTCACCATTCTGCTGGTGGTGATCACCGCCATGGCGGTGGTAAGCCTGAACATGGCGCAGAAGCAGGTCAATACCGTGATTCGGGTGGATCAGCCCAAGGCCTTCGGCACGCTGACGCTGGCCAAGGAGATCGAGCATTTCGAAGTGGGGCTGGTGACCTACATGCTTACCGGTGATCCAAAACGATATGCCGAGCTGAAGAAGCGCCTTGCCGGACTCAAGAAGAAAGTGGCCCGGCTCGAGCAGCGTTTTGACGGAGAGAACCGTGCCCGCCTGCAAAAAATTGCTGCCTATCTGAACGAGCTGGAACAAAAGTTGCCGCATATCGAGGCGATGCAGCAGGACAATCAGCTGAAGTACCCGGCGCTGAAAGTGGTGAGCAGCGGCATGGACCGTGCCGCTCAGACGATCCAGACCGGTCTGTCCGAAATGGTGCTGTCCGAATTGACTGAAATGGATCCTGACCGGGTGGACCTGTTGCAGCAGCTCATCGAAATGCAGAAGACCTGGCTCAATATCATGATCAACCTGCGCGGTTATGTGGCCTTCCGCAGCGAGAACATGGCGCAGAACATCGACAATTTTCTCGATACCTTCGAGTCGCAGCTGGACAAGTTGTCTCAGGCCGAAGACCTGATGCTTGTAGAAGAAGACAACCTGCCCAGGCTTCGTGAAGCCTATCAGACTTGGCGGGAAAACTACATGACGCTGAAGGGCATTCTCAGTGGGCCCAAGTGGCGCATGGACGTGTGGACCCAGGTGCATGAGCTGGATCCCCTGCTGGAACAGATGACCGCCGAGCTCAATGCGCTGCTGAAGGTGGTGCTGGATGAAATCCGCCAGAAGGGCGAGGCCGTTGAGGCGAGCACCTCCAAGAATATCTGGATCATGAGCTCACTGGCCGGTGTGGGTCTGCTGATGGGTCTGCTGGTGATGGCGGTGGTGATGCGTTCCATCATGCAGTCGCTGGACCGTCTGCGCCATGCCATGGACAAGGTCTCCAGTGGGGAGGCCGACCTCACCCTGCGTCTGCCCGAAGACGGGCGTGACGAGCTGGCGGAAATCTCCCGCGGTTTCAATCAGTTCGTCTCCCGCATTCAGAACGTGGTTCGCCAGCTGGTAAATGATGCGCAGAATATGGAGCGCGTCGCCCTGACCTTGTATGAGCAGAGCGAGCAGGCCGAAAAGGGTATCGAAGCGCAGTTCTCCAGCGTGGAAAAGCTCACCGACTACATGCAGCGCCTGCACGAAGAGGCACGCCGCATCGAGGGCTTCAGCACCAATACGGCCGGCGCGGCGAAGGATGCCCACACCCGCGTGGAGAAGGGTATCGAAGTGGTGGGCGAGGCCCAGTCTACCATGCAGACGCTGAGCGAGGTGATGCACAGCCTGCGCGAGAGCATCACTCTGCTGGATAAGGAGAGCGAAACCATCGGTTCGGTGGTGAACGTGATTGAGGAAATTGCGGAGCAGACCAATCTGTTGGCGCTCAATGCGGCCATCGAGGCGGCACGCGCCGGCGAGCATGGACGCGGCTTTGCCGTGGTGGCGGATGAAGTGCGGCAGCTGGCGCAGCGTACGCAGGAATCCACCCATCAGATCACGCAGGTGATTACCCGTATCCGCGATAATACGCGCAAGACCGTGGAACGCATGGCTGCCGGCGAAAAGGCCACCGAGCAGGGCGTGCACGCCATCGAGATGGCCGAGCAGGGACTCAAGCCGGTGGCCGTGCTCATGAACGATCTGGATTCACTCAGCGATGAGATGCTGCGCGTGGCACGGGAAGAAGCCAGTTTGGTGAGCACCATCGGCGATCAGGTTACCCAGATTCGTGAAGTCACTGAAGAGACGGTCACCCGCACTCAGTCAACCCGGGAAGAGGGCGAGCGTCTCAAGCAGCTGGCCCAGCATCTGGAGTCGCTGCTGCGCAATTTCAGAGTGTGAGTGTGTGCAAATCACTTCCTTTTGCGTCTAATTTCATTAAGAGATTGACTTTTTGATTTTGGGTGCGGGTGTGGGGGCAGGATCAAGCCGTTTTGTTCAAGGGGAAAACCCGCCGTTTTGCGACGTGGGTGCTGCTCGTTTTTCTTTCTGTCTGGGTTGGCGTCAGTTACTACGTTTACCAGATGACCTGGCACACCATGCTGGAGCGGGCAGAAAACGAAGTCCGCAAGATGACAGTGATGGAGCTGGCCATCCGGGGTTATGTGGATGAAGAGCTGAAACCATTGTTTTATCAACTTCAACAGGCAGGACATATCTCCGCTGACTATTATGCGCCTCAGGGCTTTTCGGCCACCTATGTCATCAGACATGTTTTTCAACGTTACGACGCGGCGATTCAGGCACGGGAAGCCCTTCTGAAAAACGGTGTCCGTTTTCGTATCGTATCCGACAACCCCCTGAATCCTGCCAACCGTGCAAGTGCTGACGAGTTGCAGTGGTTGCAGTATTTCAGGGCGAATCCGTCCACTACTGAGCACTTCGAACTGTTAGAAAAAAGGGGGTCCCAGCAACCCTGAAACTTTATCGCCCTTCACAGCCCAATACCCAGGCGTGCTTGCGGTGTCATGGAAACCCTGTTCAGGCTCCGCCGGGGCTGCGCAAGCTTTACGGCGGAAGCAACGCTTTTGGTGAGTCGCTCGGGTGGATCCGGGAGGTCAGCGTTTATGAGGTGGACCTGCAACCCCTGTGGAGTGAGGCGCTGTCCCGGATGGTACAAATATCAGTGCTGTTGTTTGGGGCTTTAATGGTGCTTGCTTTTGCGGTGATCTGGGTATACAGACAGCTGATGAAAGATCGTGTCATTATTCTGGAGCAGAAAAGGCAGTTGTTTGATCTGGCCAACCGGGATGCGCTGACGGGCCTGTTTAACAGGCACCGATTGCAGACGCTCTTGCCGCAGAAGCTGGCCGCACTTCAACAGGGTAGCATCCATTCTCTGGCAGCCGTCATACTGGATATCGATCACTTCAAGTCATTTAATGACCGCTTTGGGCATGACGTGGGTGATCTGGTGTTGAATCAGGTAGGAAAGGCTTTTCAGTCCATGTGTGGGCTGGTCGTCTTCCGTTTATCGTCTGGGCGGTGAAGAGTTTCTGCTACTGATCGAAGATCCACCGGAAAACGTTTGTGAACATATCAGGGCGTGTCATGGTCAACTCCCGCAGGTGTTTGAAGGGGTGCCCGACCAGATCCATTACAGTATTGGCGTTGCACTGGCCACCCCTGATGATACACTGTCATCCTTGCTGAAAAAGGCAGATATTGCTCTATATTATGTAAAACGAAATGGGCGTAATGCGGTGGCCTGTTTCGACGACCTGCCTCCAGAGATCAAACAGAACCCAAAGCATTAGCCCAAGGCAATCAGATTATTATGGCGCTCGATTACCCACGTCTTGATCCCGTTGCCCTTGATCTGGGCGTTTTTCAGGTGCGCTGGTACGGCTTGATGTACCTGATCGGCCTCGGCGGCGGCTGGCTGATCGCCCGCTGGCGTGCACGGGCTTCGCACATCTGGGACGCAGAGCGGGTGGATGATCTGCTATTCTATGTGGCGTTTGGAGTCATCCTTGGCGGGCGCCTTGGCTATGTGCTGTTCTATAACCTGCCCCATTATCTGCAACACCCGCTGGAGATTTTCGAGGTCTGGCATGGCGGCATGTCGTTCCATGGCGGTCTGCTGGGCGTGATCGTGGCCATCTGGCTGTTTCAGCGCAAGTACCGCATTCCGCTGCTGGTCATCGGCGACTTCATCGCGCCGCTGGTGCCGCTGGGCCTGCTGGCCGGGCGCATTGGTAACTTCATCAACGGTGAGCTGTGGGGGCGTGTCGCCTCGCTGGACAGCCCGTTGGCGATGCGCATTGTCGATCCGCTCACCCAGGAAGTGATGGTGCGCTACCCCACGCAGTTGCTGGAAGCCCTGTTGGAAGGGCTGGTGTTATTCGTGGCACTTAATCTCTACGCGCGCTTTCGCCCGCCCGTGGGGGCGCTCTCGGGCGCCTTTCTGGCGGGGTATGGCCTGTTTCGCTTCATTGTGGAATTCTGGCGCTCACCGGATCCGCAGCTGGGCTATTTGGCGTGGGGCTGGCTCACCATGGGGCAGGTGCTCAGCACGCCGATGATTCTGGCCGGCATCGCCCTGATGGCATGGGCCTATGCGCGCAACCGCGGACAATTTGCCTGGTAAGGAGGGCAGTGTGAGACAGTATCTGGATCTTTTGCAGCATATTCTTGACCATGGCACGGACAAGTCGGACCGCACCGGTGTGGGCACCCGCTCCGTGTTCGGCTATCAGATGCGCTTTGACATGGCGGACGGTTTTCCGCTGCTGACCACCAAGAAGCTGCATATCCGCTCTATCATTTACGAACTGTTGTGGTTTTTGCGGGGCGACACCAATATCAAATATCTGCACGACCACGGCGTCACCATCTGGGACGAGTGGGCCACGGAAGACGGCGAGCTGGGGCCGCTCTACGGCAAGCAGTGGCGCGCGTGGGAAACGCCTTCCGGTGAAACCATCGACCAGATTTCCGAGGTGATCGAGACCCTCAAGACCAATCCGGACAGCCGCCGCATGATCGTCACCGCCTGGAATCCGTCCGACCTGCCGGATGAGTCCCTGTCGCCCCAGGAGAATGTCAAGCACGGCAAGATGGCGCTGGCGGCCTGCCACGCCTTCTTCCAGTTCTACGTGGCCAACGGGCGTGTATCCCTGCAGCTCTATCAGCGCAGTGCGGACACCTTCCTCGGCGTGCCGTTCAATATCGCCAGCTATGCGCTGCTGCTGCACATGGTGGCGCAGCAGACCGGCTACGAACCGGGTGAGCTGGTGTGGACCGGTGGCGATGTGCACCTGTATCACAACACGCTGGAGCAGGCGAAGCTGCAGCTCACCCGCGCGCCGCGGCTGCTGCCGAAGCTGACGCTGAAGCGCAAGCCGGCCAGTATTTTTGATTATCAGTTCGAAGACTTCGAGATCAGTGATTACGACCCGCACCCGCACATCAAGGCGGAGGTGGCGGTGTGATCAGCCTGATTGCCGCCATGGACCGCAATCGCGCCATCGGCCGCGGCAACGCGCTGCCGTGGCACCTGCCTGATGACCTGAAGCACTTCAAGGAGCTGACGCTGGGCAAGCCGATGGTGATGGGACGCAAGACGTTTGAGTCGCTGGGCTGTCGCCCACTGCCGGGTCGTCCCAATCTGGTGGTCAGCGGCAATGGGTTTGCCCATGAGGCAGTGCAGACCTTTCCTACACTGGAAGCCGCACTGGCGGCGGGTGAAGCCATGCACGACGAGGTGATGGTTATCGGTGGTGGGCAGATTTATGCCCAGGCGTTGCCACTGGCGCAGCGGCTGTATGTCACGCGCGTGGATGCGGAGATCGAGGGAGCAGATACGTGGTTCCCGCAGTGGGATTCACACTCTTGGCAATGTGTGGAGCGAGTCGAACATGCCGCCGATGAGCGTCACCCTTGGCCGTTTGTCTTTGAGACCTGGGTGAAGCAGGCGGTTTGAAGGTTGTGCCGCCAGCGCAAACAAAAGAAAACCCCGCGAGCGCGGGGCTTTGTGTATCAGAACATGAGCATCTGCAGGCGGCGGCGATATTTCTTGACCAGCTCCGGTTCTTCGGCCACCAGCATGTCGAACACCTGCAGCAGCAATTCCTTCACCTTACCGTCCATAACATTGACGTCCGGCGTCAGCGCCTCGATAAAGGTCTGCAGTGCGCCTTCGTAATCCTGCGCCAGCAGCTTGTGCGCGGCCAGTGCCACTTTCAGCTCCACATTGTTGGGATCTTCGGCCAGCTTGCGCTCCACTTCCTCGCGCGGACCGGCGCTCTGGGCGGTTCTGGCGAACTTGAGAATCAGCCCCAGCGGCTTGCCGCGCTCCGATTCGCGCACCGCCTGCGGCAGGGCGTTGTAGATTTCGGCCGCCGCGTCGATCTGACCGCTCTTGAGCAGCATGTTCACCAGATCCAGATGAATGCGGGTATTGTTGGGGTCCTGCGCTGCGGCTTCCTTCAGCAGGCCGATGGCCTGTTCCACCTGAGCGGCGCTGAATGCGGCCCAGGCCTGCTGGCGCAGCGCATCGGAAGGTCGGCTCAGATGGGGTTCCAGAAGTTGCTTGAACGCTGCTTCCGGTTGAGCGCCCATCAGCTCGCCGACCACCTCGCCATTGCTGAACAGCTTGAAGGTGGGCACGGAGCGTACCCCATACTGCATGGCCAATGCCTGCTCTTCGTCGATATTGACCTTGGCCAGCACGAACTGACCGGCCATTTCTGCGGCCAGCTTTTCCAGCACGGGCATGACCATGCGGCAGGGGCCGCACCACGGCGCCCAGAAATCCACCAGCACCGGGCGTTCCTTCGAACCCTCAATGACGACATCGTTGAAATTGGCCTGATTGACGTTGACGATGAACTCATTCTGACGCATGACGCAGCTCCTTGATCTTGTATAGTATCTCCAGCGCCTCGCGCGGGGTGAGGCTGTCCGGATCGAGTGTGTCGATAAGATCCAATATGGGGTCCGGCGGCGCGTTTTCAACGGCGCTGAACAGCTCCAGCTGTGGCGTCGGCGAGGCGCCCAGCGCCTGTTGCTCCAGCTCGTGCAGTTTGGCTCGTGCCCGCCGGATCACCCCTTTGGGCACGCCCGCCAGTGCCGCCACCTGCAGACCGTAGCTCTGGGATGCCGGTCCGGGCTTGACCTGGTGCATGAACACGATACGGTCGTCATGTTCCACCGCGTCCAGATGCACATTGGCCACGCCGCTGAGCTGTTCTGCCAGCGCGGTCAGTTCGAAATAGTGGGTGGCAAACAGGGTATAGCTGCCGCGCTGTGCCATGGCTTCGGCCACGGCCCACGCCAGCGCCAGCCCGTCGAAGGTGGAGGTGCCGCGGCCGATTTCGTCCAGCAGCACCAGCGACTGTTCGGTGGCGTGGTGGAGGATGTTCGCCGTTTCGGTCATCTCTACCATGAAGGTGGAGCGGCCGGAGGTCAGGTCGTCGGAGGCGCCGATGCGGGTGAAGATGCGATCTACCGGGCCAATGGCGGCGCGTCGGGCGGGCACGAATGCGCCCATGTGTGCCAGTACGACGATCAGCGCAGTCTGGCGCATGTAGGTGGATTTGCCGCCCATGTTGGGGCCGGTGATGATCTGCATGCGCGCATCGACAAGATCGGTATCGTTGGGGATGAACGGTTCGCTGGAAAGCGCTTCCACGGTGAGGTGGCGCCCCTGCTCGATATGAATGCCTGGCGTGTCGCTCAGGGTGGGACGGTTCAGCGCGAGCGCATCGGCCCGTTCTGCCAGGGTGGCGAGCACGTCCAGTTCAGCCAGCGCATCAGCCAGGCGCTGCAGCGTGGCCAGATGTGCATTGAGTTGCTCAAGCAGCTGCTGGTAGAGCCACTTTTCCCGTGCCAGCGCCTTTTCGCCGGCAGAGAGGATCTTGTCTTCGAAGGCTTTCAGTTCGGGGGTGATGTAGCGTTCGGCACCCTTGAGGGTCTGGCGGCGCTGATAGTGCAGCGGCACATCGTCGCTGTAGCTCTTGCTCACTTCGATGTAGTAGCCGTGCACCTTGTTGTAGCCCACCTTGAGGGTGGGAATGCCGGTCTGTTCCCGCTCGCGCGCTTCCAGCTGCAGCAGAAAGTCGCCGGCCTCGTCGCGCAGAGCGCGCAGTTCATCCAGTTCGGCATCGTAACCTGCGCGGATTACACCGCCGTCGCGGATGAGCATGGGGGGGTTGTCCACGATGGCGCGTGCCAGCAGGTCAGCCAGTTCTGGCTGGGGTACGCACGCCTGTTGCAGTGCATGAAGAGCGGGCATCTCCGCCAGCAGATCTGCCAGCGTGGGAAGCTGCGCCAGCGCCTGACCCAGCTGCAGCAGGTCGCGCGGGCGCGCCGAATAGAGGGCGACGCGGGAGAGAATGCGTTCCACATCGCCCACCGGCTTGAGCGCGTCGCGCAGGGACTCGAAGCGCCAGTTTTCCAGCAGCGCGGCGATGGCGTCCTGACGGGCACTGATGGTGGCGCGGTCGCGCAGCGGCTGGTTGATCCAGCGCTTGAGCATGCGGCTGCCCATGGGGGTGCGGCAGGTGTCGAGAATGCCGGCAAGGGTGTGGCGGTCATTGCCGTGCAGGCTTTCGGTCAGCTCCAGATTGCGGCGGCTGATGGCATCGAGGATGAGGGTATCATCCAAATGGATGCGCTTCGGTGGATGCAGGTGGGTCAGATCGTGCTGCAGCATCTGTTCGGCGTAGTGCAGCAGGGCGCTGGCGGCCCCGAGCAAAGCGGGGCTGTTTTCCAGACCGAAGGCGTCCAGCGATTGCACCGCAAAGCGCTGCAGCAGGCGCTCGCGGCTGCTGGTCGGGTCGAAATGCCAGGCCGGCAGTGGTGTACAAGGGGGGTCCCCGACTTTTTTCAGGTCGATTTTTTCGGCGTCCGGTTTCTCCGGCAAAAGAAGCTCTGCAGGGCGCAGACGGCTCAATTCGGCTTCCAGTTGCGCGAGTGTGTCGCATTCGCAGCCTTCGAAGCGGCCGCTGGAGACATCCAGCCACGCCAGCCCCCAGCGGCCGTTGTGGGAGAAGACCGCGGCGAGCAGATTGTCACGGGCGGCGTCGAGCAGGCTGTCTTCGGTTAGGGTGCCGGGCGTGACGATGCGCACCACCTTGCGCGCCACCGGCCCCTTGCTGGTGGCCGGATCGCCCACCTGTTCGCAGATGGCCACGGAAATGCCGGCCTTGACCAGGCGGGCCAGATAACTTTCGGCGCTGTGGTAGGGCACGCCAGCCATGGGAATGGGCGCGCCGGCGGACTTGCCGCGGGTGGTGAGGGTAATGTCCAGCAGCTGCGCGGCCTTCTCGGCGTCCTCGTAAAAGAGTTCATAGAAGTCCCCCATGCGGTAAAACAGCAGGTGGTCGGGATACTGCGCCTTGATGCGCAGGTACTGCTGCATCATGGGAGTGTGCTGGTCCAGGTTCTGGCTCATGGGGGCGGGCATCCGGTTCGGGAAGCGTGATATGCTAAACAACACACACCCTGCATGCAATCGAGGACAGCCATGGACGCACTTGTTGAAACCCTTGCTCACCGACTGACGGCGCACGAGTGGATGCTGGTGACGGCGGAGTCGTGCACCGGTGGTCTGATCGCCAAGCGCTGCACCGACCGCCCCGGCTCCAGCAGCTGGTTTTTCGGTGGTTTCGTCACCTATGCCAACGAAGCCAAGATGCGCTGGCTGGGGGTGGAGGACGCCACCCTGCGTCTGCATGGCGCGGTGAGCGAGCAGACCGTGCGCGAAATGGCGGCGGGTGCCCTGCGCCGCAGCGATGCCCACATTGCCGTGGCGGTGAGCGGTATTGCCGGCCCCGGCGGAGGAACGCCGGACAAGCCGGTAGGCACGGTGTGGATCGGCTGGGCGACGCTGTCTGGCACCACCGAGGCGCAGTGCTATCATTTTGACGGCGAGCGCGCGGCGGTGCGCGAACAGGCGGCGCGGGCGGCACTGGTCGGCGTCGTACACATGATTGAAAAAAGTTAAAATAGCTTTCTTCTTCGATTAAGAAACGATCCCATGAAAAAGACGTCCATTGAACGCGGCATTTACTTTCTGCCCAATCTGATGACCACAGCGGCGCTGTTCGCCGGGTTCTACGCGGTCATTGCGGGCATGAACGGCCACTATGAGGCCGGTGCCGTGGCGATCTTCATCGCCATGATTTTCGATGGGCTGGATGGGCGCATCGCGCGCATGACCAACAGTACCAGCGCCTTCGGTGCCGAGTATGACTCGCTGGCGGATATGGTTTCGTTCGGACTGGCACCGGCGCTGTTGCTGTATAGCTGGGGCGTGCATGAGTTTGGCAAGCTGGGCTGGCTGGCGGCCTTTGTCTATACCGCCGGGGCGGCGTTGCGTCTGGCGCGTTTCAATGTGCAGGCGTCGAGCCTGAGCAAGAAGTACTTTCAGGGCCTGCCGTCTCCCGCTGCGGCCGTGCTGGTGGCCGGCTGGGTGTGGGTGATCGAGCACCATGCCCTGCCGTGGAATGTGGCGGCGCATCTGATCGGTGCCGGGCTGCTAGTGGCGGCCGGTGTGCTGATGGTGAGCAACGTGCGCTATTTCAGCGGCAAGGAGTTCAACCTCAAGCGCAAGGTGCCGTTCGTGGCACTGCTGGTGGTGGTACTGGTGCTGGTGGTGATTTCGCTGGAACCGCCGCTGACGCTGTGGGGCTTTTTTGCCGTGTATGCCTTCAGCGGGCCGGTGATAACCCTGCGCCAGCTGCAGCTGCGCCGTCGACTGCGGGCGCAGGCCCGCGAACGCATACGAAAAAAACGGGCGCAGGCGGCCCAGGAAACAACAGCCGCAGAATCCCCAAACCGCACAACACGAGAGAACCGAACATGAGTGACAAGGAACGTTTGATCATTTTTGATACCACCTTGCGCGACGGCGAGCAGAGCCCCGGCGCCTCCATGACCAGGGATGAAAAGGTGCGCATTGCCAAGCAGCTGGAAAAGCTGCGTGTGGACGTGATCGAGGCGGGCTTTCCCGCTGCCAGCCCAGGCGACTTCGAGGCAGTAAAGGCAGTGGCCGAAGTGGTGCAGGACAGCACCATCTGCGGTTTGGCCCGTGCGGTGGAAAACGACATCGTGCGCGCAGGCGAAGCCATTGCGCCAGCCAACAGCGGGCGTATTCATACTTTTATCGCCACTTCACCCATCCACATGGAAAAGAAACTGCGCATGACCCCCGACGAGGTGGTGGAGCGTGCCGTGTGGGCGGTGAAGCGGGCGCGGGACTTTACCGATAATGTGGAGTTTTCCCCGGAAGATGCCGGCCGCTCCGAGCTGGATTTCCTCTGTCGCATTATCGAGGCGGTGATCGATGCCGGCGCCACCACCATCAATATCCCGGATACGGTGGGCTACAACGTGCCCGAACAGTTCGGCGCGCTGTTCAAGCAACTGATTGAGCGCATTCCCAATTCCGACAAGGCCATTTTCTCGGCCCACTGCCACAATGACCTTGGGCTGGCGGTGGCCAACTCGCTGGCGGCGGTGTGCAATGGCGCCCGTCAGGTGGAGTGCACCATCAACGGTCTGGGTGAACGGGCCGGCAATACCGCGCTGGAAGAGGTGGTGATGGCGGTGCGGGTGCGTCAGGACTACTTCCCGGTGGATACGCGGATCAACACCCGCGAGATTCTGGCCACCTCAAGGCTGGTCTCCAGCATCACCGGTTTCCCGGTGCAGCCCAACAAGGCGATCGTGGGTGCCAATGCCTTTGCGCACGAGTCCGGCATCCATCAGGATGGCGTACTTAAGCACCGCGAAACCTACGAAATCATGCGCGCCGAGGATGTGGGCTGGAGCGCCAACAAGATGGTGCTGGGCAAGCATTCCGGCCGCAACGCCTTCCGCACGCGCATGAAGGAGCTGGGCATCGAATTCGATTCCGAGGAAGCGCTCAACGATGCTTTCATGCGCTTCAAGGAGCTGGCCGACCGCAAGCACGAGATTTACGACGAGGACCTGATCGCGCTGGCCACCGATGCACAGAACCTGCTGGCGGAAAACGAACGCTATCGTCTGGTGAGCCTGCACGTGTGCGCGGAAACGGGCGAAACCCCGCAAGCGCAGCTGACTTTGTGGATCGACGGGGAAGAGAAGCGCGCCACGGCGCAGGGCGGCGGTGCGGTGGATGCCACCTTCAAGGCCATCGAAAGCCTGGTGCACTCCGGTGCCGAGCTGAAGCTCTATTCTGTCAGCAATGTCACCAACGGCACCGACTCGCAGGCGGAAACCATGGTGCGCCTTGAGCGTGCCGGGCGCATCGTCAATGGCCAGGGTGCAGACATGGATATCATCATCGCCAGCGCCAAGGCGTACATCAATGCGTTGAACAAGCTGTGCGTGGATGACGACCGCGCTCATCCGCAGCGCGAGGCCGATGTCTAAGCTGCCACCGGAACTGCTGCTGCACTGGAGCGTGCCCCTGTGGCGGCAGAGAAGGGGGGTCCCCGACTTTTTACAGCGCGCGGAAAATCCTCCTGCGCCAGAACCCGCACAAACGGGGCCTGCGGCCCATTTTTCGGGTTTTTTTGTGCCGGAAACGCTCTCGGAGGCTGCAGAAGCCCTGCTTGCCAATATTCTGCGCGCTTGTCCCTGGCTGGGAGAACGTCATGATTACGCGGACGTGGCTGCGCCGCTGAGCGCTGAAAGCGGACAGGCATGGGTCTTCGGCGAACCTGACTGGTGGGAAAGTGCGGACGAGCTGCCGGTGCGCTGCATTCAACTGCCGGACCTTGACGCCATGCTCGAAGAACCGCTGCTGAAGAAACAGGCCTATTTGACGTTGCTAAAGGCGCGTGATGGCGAACTTTGACCGTAGAGAGCTGTTCGTACAGGCATTGCAGCGGCTGAAGGCTGCCTGCGCGCAGCCCAAGGATGAGTTTATCCGTGATGAGGCGCTGGCGCAGACACTGACGCGCTCCTATGACTGAACACACACGCCTTCCCTTGCATACGCGGCGAGTCTTGCTGGATATCCTGCGTCGGTTTCCGGCGATCGAGGCTGTGTGGCTATTTGGATCACGGGCGCGGGGCTCGGCACGGGAAGGATCGGATATCGATCTGGTGGTATCGGCACCGACCATGTCGGAGGCTGACTTTGCCCGGTTGTGGGATGCCATTGATGGCTCTCCAATCGCCTTCAAGGTGGATCTGCTCCACTGGGAGCGGCTGGACAATCCCACCCTGAGGGCTCAGATCCAGCAGGATCGAGTGCAGATTTATCCGTAAAGATGAGCATATCGTTCAGCCACCTGCGCGTCATGGATCAAAGCGATCTGGACTGGGTTGCTGCCATCGAGCCGCACTGTTATCCCATCCCGTGGAGCCGCAGGGGGCTGGAGCTGGCGCTGCGCCACGGCATGGGTTTTGTCTTTTGTGATCGCGACGATGCGCCGCTGGGCTACTGTTTTGTGCAGATGGCAGCGGACGAGGTGGAGCTGCTCAACTTTACCGTGGCACCGGAAGCTCAGGGGCGTGGTGTTGGTAAGGCGGCGCTGCAGGCGCTGCTGAATCGATTTGACGGCGGGCGGTTTGCGCAGATGTTTCTTGAAGTGCGCGTCAGCAATACACCGGCGATTCGCCTTTATCAGGGAGCGGGTTTCAATGAGGTCGGCCTGCGTCTTAACTATTATCGCAATCCCGACGGCAGCCGCGAGGATGCCATTGTGATGGCGTTCACCTTTTTATAGGCGGGAATATGGGTGGGCAGCGTATTTCCATATTGGGTGGAACTGGTTTTGTAGGGCGGCATCTGGCGGCGCACCTGCGCAGCGAGGGCCATGCAGTGGCGCAGCATGGGCGCGCGGCGTTTGCCGATGCTGCGCATCTGGCGCAGGCCGTTGAAGGGGTGGATGTTCTCATTATGCTGGCGGGGGCGAATGTGGGCGAACGTTGGACATCCGCTCACAAGCAGGCGCTGTATGAGAGTCGACTCAAGACCAACGCCCTGCTGGCCGAGGTGCTTGCTCAAAGCGCGACGCCGCCAAAACGCATCCTCAGTGCCTCGGCGGTGGGTTTCTATCCGGAGGCGGACTGCGATGCGCCCTGTGATGAGGGCTGCCTGCAGCCGGGCGAGCATGCGCTCGGCCGACTGGCCGCGGCATGGGAGGCTGCCAGTGAAAAACTCACGCCGCAGCCCGCCATCATGCGCTTTGGCGTGGTGCTGGGGCCGGACGGTGGCGCATTAAGCAAGATGCGCCTGCCGTTTCAGCTGGGATTGGGCGGTCCGGTCGGCAGCGGTCGCCAGTGCATCAGCTGGATTCACATCGACGACCTTTGTCGTGCCATCTCTTTTTTGCTCGAGCGGGATGAGATGGTCGGTCCGATCAACCTGTGCAGCCCTGAGCCTGTCAGCAATGCACGTTTTGGGCGCGCCCTGGCAAACGCGCTGAAACGTCCCTTCTGGCTACCGATGCCTGCCGTGGCGCTCAAGGCGCTGTATGGGGAGGGCGCGATTGTGCTGTTGCTGTCCAATGCGGCGGTACCCAGGCGACTGCTGGAGGCCGGTTTTCGCTTCAGGTACGCGGATATCGACGCGGCCATGGCCGCCTGCGTGGGCTAGGTTTTTTGTGCCTTGAGCCAGGCCACCCGCTGCAGGTGTGCGGTGCGGCTTTGCTGCAGGTCCACCATGGGGATGTCGGTCAGTCCCCGTTGCCAGCGAGTGCGGTCGTCGGCCGTCTCCGTGGCATCGCGTCGCCATGGAAATGCGCGATAGGCCGACTGATGTGGCGCATCCTCCAGATCGGGAAAGTGGTTGAGCAGATAGCGGTAGAACTCGCGCTAGAAGAGCTGGCGCGCGCCATGTGCCCGAAATGCAGGGCGGGCGAGAGTCTGGAGGTGGCATCCTCCGCCGGAATGTCCCGCTTGTCGGGGTAGTCAGTCAGCCGCCGCTCGAGAAAGTCAATCAGCTGCGTTTGTGCAGCCGTTTCGCCTACCTGCCAGTGCTGCATGACCTTGCGGGCCCACGGCGCTGTTTCAAGCGCTTCCAGCCAGCGGGGCCGGGTAGCGAAGGCATCCGGGCGTGGAATGCGCGCAGTCTTGTGCAACAGGCTGACATCGAGTAATACTACAAGAGCGGTCATATTCATCATGCTCCAGGGAGGCGTCCATGCTGGAAACCCCAGATTTTCCCCGACTTCATCTTGGAGTGAGTGCATGCCTTGCCGGGCAGCCGGTTCGTTTCAATGGCGGCCATGCGCAGGATGACTTCGTCAACCAAACGCTCAGGCGTGTGGCCGATTTTACGCTTTTCTGCCCCGAAGCGCCGGTGCTGGGGACACCGCGGCCAACCATTCGTCTGGTGAATATGGAGGGCGAGATTCGCATTCAGGAGGCGAAAGGCCAGCAGGACGTGACTGATCTGGTGCAGCAAAGCAGTGCCGAACAGGTGCAAAAGGTGCTGGTCAGCAATCCGGATGGCGTCGTGGTCAAGTCGAGATCACCCACCTGCGGGCTGGAGCGCATCAAGGTCTATCACCCGGATGGCAGCTGGTATGGCTCGCGCGACCCGATGACGACCGGCGTGTTTACTGCCCGGCTCCAGGCGGCGGATCCGTTGCTGCCCATTGAAGACGAAGGGCGCCTGCACGATGCCTGGCTGCGGGAAAATTTCATGCTGCGCGTCTATACGCGTGCCCGTTGGCGCCTTTTTCTGGCGCAGGCGCCGAGTGTAAAGGGGCTGCAGAACTTTCATCGTCGTCATAAGTTCCTGCTGATGGCGAAGAATGAACAGCTTTACCGCGAAATGGGGCCGCTTGTGGCCGAGGCCCGAAACGCAAGCCTGGAAGAAACACTGGATGCCTATGGCAAGCGCCTGCATGAGGCCATGGCGACCCTGTCAACACGCAAGCGTTTGCGCAATGCCCTCGACCATCTTTATGGCTATTACAAGACCCATCTGGATCCGGAGGAAAAGACCTATTACGCCCGCACTGTGCAGGAGTTCATGGACGGCATTGTGCCGCTGATCACGGTGATCAAGGTGCTGGAGGGTTTTCAGCACCGCTATCCAGACGCCTACCTTTCCGATCAGGTCTTCTGGAACCCCTATCCACCGCAGCTGGCGCTGCGCACCGATGTCAGCGCCACGCGGTGACAGGGATTATTTGCGGTATTCTTCCGGAATGGTGCGGGCGATGACCCGGGCCATTTCGCGAATCAGGTAGGGGTTGGCGGCAAGAATATTGCCTGAGTTCAGATAGTTGTCACCCCCGGCAAAGTCGGTGACGATGCCGCCCGCTTCCCGCACGATAATCGCACCTGCGGCGATGTCCCACGGGCGCAGATTGAACTCCCAATAGCCGTCCACACGTCCGCAGGCCGTATAGGCCAGGTCCAGCGCAGCCGAGCCGGGGCGGCGGATGCCGGCGGTGTTCATCATGAAGTAGCGCAGGCTCTGCATGTAGCTGTCCACATAGTCGAACTCCCGGTAGGGGATGCCGGTGGCCAGCAGGGCATGCTCCAGCTTCTTGCGTTCGGACACGCGGATGCGCACGTTGTTCAGGCGAGCGCCTTCCCCCTTGCTGGCGGCAAACAGCTCGTCCCGTAGCGGGTCGTAGATGACGCCGTGGGTCAGGCGTCCTTTCTCGCGCACGGCGATGGAGACGGCGAAGTGGGGAAAGCCGTGCAGAAAGTTGGTGGTGCCATCCAGCGGATCGATGATCCATTCCACCTCGGCGTCGGTGCGCTCGCCGTGCCCTTCCTCCGCTATAATGCTGTGGTCCGGGTAATACTTGTGGATGGTATCCACGATAATGGCCTCGGCGCGACGATCCGCCTCGGAGACGAAATCATTGGGCCCTTTCTCCTCCACCGTAAGCTGATCCAGGCGCTGGTAGTAGCGCTCCAGCAGGGCACCGGCCTTGCGCGCGGCTTCGGTGGCGATATTGAGAAACGGGTGCATGGCAAATCCTTGATACTGAATTGAATTGACGCGAATTATAAATGAATCCTGATCATTGCGAGGCACCGGACCTGCGCCAACTGCGCATCGTGCTGGTGGAGCCGTCTCATCCCGGCAATATTGGCGGCACGGCGCGCGCCATGAAGAATATGGGTATCTGCCAGCTGGTGCTGGTGAATCCGCCTGAGGACTGGCAGGGCGAACAGGCGCGGGTGCGTGCTACCTCTGCGCTGGATGTGCTGCAGCAGGCACAGGTGGTCGATTCGCTGGAGGCGGCCATTGCGCCGTGCTCGCTGGTGCTGGGCGCCAGTGCGCGTCTGCGTTCCAGCCGCTGGCCGCAGATGCCGGTGGACGAGGCCGCCGCGCTGACGCTGGGGCGGGCTCAGCAGGGCGATGCGGTGGCGCTGGTGTTCGGACGGGAAAAGTCGGGCCTGACCAATGCGGAGCTGGATCTGTGTCACGCATTGCTGCATATTCCCACCAATCCGGCGTGCAGCAGCCTTAATCTGGCGGCGGCGGTGCAGGTGGTGGCGTGGGAAATCTACAGGCGGCACCTGGGCGACGAAAAGCCGGTCAGCACCACGTTTGAGGGGGCGCCGCGTGTCAGCGCAGAGGTCATGGAAGGCTTTTATGAACACCTGTTTACCCTGCTGCAGCAGTCGGAATTCATGGACCCCGACAAGAACGAGCATTTTCGCCGCCGCCTGCGCAAGCTGTTCAACCGCGCCGGCATGAACCAGAAGGAGGTGGATATTCTGCGCGGCATTTTCCGTGCCTGCCAACGCAAAATGGGAGTGCTGGAGTGATGTGGGAACAGATTCGCGAGGATGTCCGCTGCGTGTTTGACCGCGACCCGGCGGCGCGCAACGTTTTCGAGGTGCTCACCACCTATCCGGGCGTGCACGCCATTATCTGGCATCGCATCAATCACTGGCTGTGGCAGCACAATCTCAAATGGCTGGCGCGCTGGCTCTCCACCTTCGCCCGCTGGATCACCGGTATCGAGATTCATCCCGGTGCGCATATCGGTCGCCGTTTCTTCATCGACCACGGCATGGGTGTGGTCATCGGCGAAACGGCTGAAATTGGCGACGATGTCACCCTGTATCACGGTGTCACCCTGGGCGGCACCAGCTGGCAGCCGGGCAAACGCCATCCCACGCTGGGCGATGGTGTGGTGGTGGGGGCCGGCGCCAAGATTCTCGGCCCCATCGAAGTGGGCGAGAATGCCCGCATCGGTGCCAATGCGGTAGTGGTGCGTCCTGTGCCGGCGGGGGAGACGGTCGTGGGCGTGCCCGGTCATCTGGTCAAGCGCGCCAAGGCGGAGCAGGCGCAAAAGCGCAAGCGTGCCGAACAGCTGGGCTTCGACGCCTACGGGATCACGCCTGATCTGCCGGACCCGGTGGAGAACGCCATCTACTCCCTGCTGGAGCATATTCACGCGCAGGATCGCAAGCTGGAAGAGCTGACCGAAGTGGTGCGCCAGCTGGGTGGTGATGTCGGTCCGGTGCAGTTGCCAGAGCTGGATGATGCCGAGCTGGACAAAAAGAGTGATGAAACCCGTCGCAATTCCGAGTAAAATAGTCGGAAATAAACAGAGAATACGACAAGCGGGTAACACAACTATGAAACTGACATCACGTGGGCGTTATGCCGTGACCGCCATGCTGGACATGGCGCTGCGGGATCCGGAGGAACGGATTACGCTCAATGAAATTTCGCAGCGACAGGATATTTCCCTGTCGTATCTGGAGCAGATTTTTGCCAGATTGCGCAAGGGAGGACTGGTGACCAGCATGCGCGGGCCCGGCGGTGGTTATCGTCTCGCGCGGCCGCCGGCGGAAATCAGCGTTGCGGACATCATTCATGCCGTGGACGAGGTGCTGGATGCGCGCTACTGTAATGGTGGCCGCGATTGCCATAACGGCAGCGAATGCCTGTCCCATCAGCTTTGGAACGACCTGAGTGAAAAGATCGAAAGCTATCTGCATGGCATTACGCTGCAGGGACTGATCGATCAGCGCCGCGCCGGTGCAGCACAGACGGCAGAAATCAAGTTTGAACGCGAGGTGGTGTAATGGCAGTAACCCTGACGCCGGCTGCAGCTGAACGTGTCAAGACCATGCTGGCCAAGCGTGGCAAAGGTATCGGCATGCGCCTGGGCGTGAAAAAGTCCGGCTGTGCCGGCTATAGCTATGTGGTGGACTTCGCTGACGAAGTGGGTGAAAACGATGAAGTGTTCGAGTCCCACGGTGCCAAGGTCATCGTGGATCGCGATGCGCTGAAGTTTGTGGACGGCATGACGCTGGATTATGTGAAGGAGAGTCTGCTCAACGAGGGCTTCGAATTTCACAACCCCAACGTCAAGGACAGCTGTGGCTGTGGCGAGTCGTTCAGCGTCTGAAAACCGCTTTATGTTCGGAGACATTTGACGCGGGTGGTAAAATACCCGCGTTTTTCATTTGAGAATTCCCATGTATCAACAGACCTTTGCCATCATCAAGCCCGATGCAGTGGAACGCAACCTGATCGGCCAGATCGTCAGCCGCATTGAAGCGGCCGGGCTGGAAGTATGCGCCATGAAAATGGTGCACATGAGCCGACGTGAAGCGTCCGGCTTCTATGCCGAGCACGAAGGCAAGCCCTTCTGGGAGACCCTGCTGGGCAACATGACGGCGGGGCCGAGCGTGGTGATGGTGCTCAGTGGCGAAGACGCCATCCAACGTTGGCGTGAGCTGATGGGGCCAACCGATCCGGCAAAGGGCAAGCCGGGTCAGCTGCGTCGCGACTTTGCAGTGAGCATGGAGCGCAACAGCGTGCACGGTTCCGATTCGCCTGAAAGCGCTGCCCGCGAAATCGCCTGGTTCTTCGCTGGCGTGGAGCTGCACTACCGTGAACACTGAGATGGCCGACAAGATCGACCTGCTGGGCATGGATCGCTCCGCACTGGAAGGCTTTTTCGCCGAGCTGGGTGAAAAGCCGTTCCGTGCCGTGCAGGTGATGAAATGGATTCACCAGCGCGGTGTCAGCGATTTTGATGCCATGACTGACCTGTCCAAGGCGCTGCGCGAAAAGCTCAAGCAGGTCGCGCAGATTCGCACGCCGCGCATCGTCACCGAGCAGAAGTCGGCCGACGGCACCATCAAGTGGCTGCTGGAAGTGGACCAGCACAACTTTGTGGAAACCGTGTATATCCCGGAAAAGGATCGTGGCACCCTGTGCATCTCATCGCAGGTGGGCTGTGCGCTGGACTGCAGCTTCTGCGCCACCGGCAAGCAGGGCTTCAACCGCAATCTGGAAAACTGGGAAATCATCTCGCAAATGTGGGTTGCCACCAAGGCGCTGGACGCAGATCCGAAGCGCAACCGCAAGATCACCAATGTGGTGTTCATGGGCATGGGCGAGCCACTACTCAACGTGACCCATGTGTTTCCGGTGGCCAACATCCTCATGGATGACAACGCCTACGGTCTGTCCAAGCGGCGCGTCACCATTTCCACGGCCGGCGTGGTACCGGCCATTGACAAGATGAGCGCTGAGCTGGATGCCTGTCTGGCGGTGAGTCTGCATGCACCCAATAACCTGCTGCGGGACGAGCTGGTGCCCATCAATCAGAAATATCCGCTGGAAGAGCTGTTGCCGGCGCTGCACCGCTATGTGGCCGCCTCCAGCCACAAGAAGCATATTGTCATCGAATATGTGATGATCGACGGCGTCAATGACCGGCTCGAGCACGCGCAGCAGCTGCTGGAAATCCTCAAGGGCTTGCCGTGCAAGGTAAACCTGATCCCGTTTAACCCTTTCCCCGGCTCCAGCTACCGTCGCTCCAGCAACAACCAGATTCACCGTTTCCAGCGCGTATTGCTGGAGGCAGGGCAGAACTGCACCATCCGCAAGACCCGTGGTGATGACATCGATGCTGCCTGCGGTCAGTTGGCCGGCAAGGTGAAGGACCGCACCGGTCGGCAGAAGAAATATCAGGAAATCTCACTGGATACGCTGAAAGTATGAGTAAGCAGATTACCGCTGTGCGCGGCATGAAAGATATCTATGGCCGCGAGGCGGCCGCATTCGACCATGTGGTCAACACGGCCACGCGCCTGATGCGCCGCTACGGCTATCAGCCCATCCGCCTGCCGGTGGTGGAGAAGACGGAGCTGTTCGTGCGCTCCATCGGCGATGTCACCGACATTGTGGAAAAGGAGATGTACACCTTTGAGGACCGCAACGGCGACAGCCTTTCCCTGCGCCCGGAAGGCACGGCCGGTTGCGTGCGCGCGGTGATCGAAAACGGCTTGATTCACAATCAGGTGCAGAAGCTCTACTACACCGGCCCCATGTTTCGCCATGAGCGCCCGCAAAAGGGACGTTACCGCCAGTTCCACCAGTTTGGCGTGGAGACCTTTGGTATTGCTACGCCTGACGTGGATGCCGAGCTGATCGCACTGACTGCACGTCTGTGGGACGAGCTGGGGCTGGACGGGTTGACGCTGGAGATCAACTCTCTGGGAAATCTGCACGCCCGCGCCCAGTACCGTGATGTGCTGGTGGATTACTTCCGCGCCAACGCGTCATTGCTTGACGAGGATTCCAAGCGCCGTCTGGAAACCAACCCGTTGCGCATCCTCGACTCCAAGAACCCGGAAATGCGTCCGTTGATCGAAGAGGCGCCCAAGCTGATCGACTACCTGCATCAGGAGGATCGCGAGCACTTCGATGCGGTGCTGGGCTATCTGGATGCACTGGGCATTCCCTATGAAGTGAATCCCAATCTGGTGCGCGGGCTGGATTACTACAACCGCACAGTGTTCGAGTGGACCACCACCGAGCTGGGCGCGCAGGGCACTGTGTGTGCCGGCGGCCGCTATGACGGACTGGTGGAGCAGATCGGCGGTCGTCCCACACCCGCGGTCGGATTTGCCATGGGTATCGAGCGTCTCATGGCGCTGATCCTGGACAAGAACCGCCTGCCCTATTACAGCGATGCCGACATCTACATCGTTGCCGCCGGCGACAAGGCGCTCAAGCCGGCCATGGTGCTGGCAGAACAGCTGCGCGAACAGCTGCCGGGTCTGAATGTTCAGCTCAACTGTGGCGGCGGCAGCTTCAAGAGCCAGTTCAAGAAGGCAGACAAGTCCGGTGCCGCCTATGCAGTAGTGCTGGGCGACGAAGAAGTGGAAAGCCGAATCGCCGGGGTCAAGCCGCTGCGCGGACAGGGTGAGCAGGAAGTGGTGAGCTGGGACGAGCTGGCGGATCACCTTGGCGGCATTATGGGCTGCTATTTGCGCTAAACTTTCACCGCATTGACTTTTAAAAGGAACAGGCGATGAGTCGTTACGAAACCGACGAAGAACAGTGGGAAGCCATCAAGCGCTGGTGGCACGAGAATGGCAAGCAGCTGCTGCTGGCGGTGATTGTGGCGCTGGCGGCCGTAACCGGCTGGAACTACTGGCAGCAGGTGCAGTACGCCAAGGCGGTGAATGCCTCCGCTACCTTTGAAATCCTGCAGATGAAGGCGGCGCAGGGCCAGTTCAAGGAGGTGGCCCGCGAGGCTCGCAAGCTGATGGCCGAGCATCCAAACAGCCCCTATGCGTCCGGTGCCGCATTGCTGTTGGCTGCCTGGCTGTATGAAGAAGAAAAGGATCTGAAAGGCGCATTGGAACAGCTGGGCTGGGTGACCGAGCATGCGCCGGAAACCGGCATGAAGGATATTGCCCATCTGCGCGCCGCGCGACTGCTGGCGGATGCCAGCCAGTTTGACGAGGCGCAGGCGCAGTTGAAGCATGTCGCCGTCGCGGGGCTGGCGGCAGAGAGCCGAGCACTTTATGACTATGTGCGGGGCGAAATCGCCCTGTTCAAAGGCGACCTGAAGGGGGCGAGTGAAGCCTTCGCAGCCGTGCAGAACAACGACAAGGCCGATGTGGGCCTCAAGCAACTGGCCCAGCTGCAATTGGATGACTTGACCGAGGACCGTTCATGAGACGAATTGCCCTGAGCGCCAGCCTGCTGGCGCTTTTGTTTTTAAGCGGGTGCAGCTTCAAGAAAGTGGGCGACTTCTTTCTGGAGCCCGCCCGTGCGCCGCAGCCGGTGGCCCTGAAACAGATCGACAACCGTCTCAATGCCACCATGAACTGGACCCAGTATTACGCCCCCCTTAACGGTGCGGATGCGGAAGGACTGGGCGTGGCGGAAAGCGATCGTTATGTGTTTCTTGGCATGCCCAATGGTCTTGTCACCGCCTTTTACCGCAGCGACAAGCCCAGCTGGGATGATCAGGTAGCCTGGCAGGTGAAACTGCCTTCGCCGGTGCTGTCCGGTCCGGTGCTGGCCAATGACAGGCTCTATGTAGGCACAGCTTCGGGCAAGCTGGTGGCCATGGATCCGGTGGATGGTCATGTGCGCTGGCAGAAGCAGCTGAGCAGCTCCGTGGATGCCGACATGGTCGTTGCCGGTGATTGGCTGCTGGTGCGCACTCTCGACAGCAAGCTCTACGCAATACGTCTCGGTGATGGTGACATCGTCTGGCAGGTCGAGCACGAGGCGCCGGCTTTGGCCCTGCAGGGCGAGCCGGCGGTTACCGTGGCCGGCTCCCGTCTGTTTGTGGCGTGGGAAAATGGCCTGGTGGAAGGACTGGCGCTGGAAAATGGTGTCGGCCTGTGGCAGCAGCGCATTGCCACGCCGAAAGGACGTACCGATCTGGAGCGCATGGTGGATATTCAGGCGCGGCCGCACCTGTATGCCGGGCGCCTGTTTGTGGGCGGCTTCCACGGCAAGCTGGCGGCGCTGGATCCGGCCACTGGTCAGCTCTACTGGGTAAAGGATTTCTCCACCTACCGCGACATGGCCTTGGTGGCTGGCAAACTGATCGCCGTGGATGATGACGATGTGCTGCACGCCTTTGACCTGATTACCGGCACGCCGGTGTGGCAGAACAGCGAGCTGAAGTACCGCGAACTGACCGATCTGGCTGTCTGGCACGACAAGGTGGTGTTTGGTGATGAGAAGGGACTGCTGCATGTTGTAGATCCGACCACCGGCAGTCTTGTCGGTCGCTATAGTCATCACAGTGCGCCGGTGGTGAAGGTGCTGCCGCTTGGCGATGATGTGTACGTGATCGATGGCGAGGGCTATCTGTCGCAATATCGCTTTCAGTTGACGACGCATGAGTAGAAAACCCGTGGTGGCACTGGTGGGCCGTCCCAATGTGGGCAAGTCCACCCTGTTCAACCGGCTCACCAAGAGTCGGGATGCCATTGTGGCCGATTATCCGGGTCTGACCCGTGATCGCCAGTATGGCACCGGCAAGGTGGGCAAGTATCCCTATATCGTGGTGGATACCGGTGGCCTCAGCGGGGAGGAGGCGGGCGTTAATCCACTGATGGAACAGCAGGTGATCGCGGCGCTGGAAGAAGCCGACGTCATTCTGTTTCTGGTGGATGGGCAGGCCGGTCTCACGCCCGCAGATGAGCAGATTGCCGCCATGTTGCGGCAGAAGTTCGCCCACAAGCCGATTTATGTGTTGGTGAACAAGGCGGAAGGGCGTGATCCCGATGTGGTCAAGGCCGAGTTCTATCAGCTGGGACTGGGCGAGCCGCTGGTGATTTCCGCCGAGCACGGCGATCATGTGCGCGAGGCCATTGACTATATCCTCGAAATCGTCGCGCCGAAGGCTGACGAGGACGAGGCCCCCGAACCGGATGACGACAGCGGCATCCGTGTGGCGGTGGTGGGTCGCCCCAATGTGGGCAAGTCCACGCTCATTAACCGCATGATCGGAGAAGAGCGGGTGGTGGCCTACGACATGCCGGGCACCACCCGTGACAGCATTCGCGTGCCCTTCGAGCGGGACGGGGTCAAGTACACTCTGATCGATACCGCCGGGGTGCGGCGGCGCAAGAAGGTTTACGACAAGATCGAGAAGTTCAGCGTTATCAAGGCCATCGAGGCCATGGATCAGGCCCATGTGGTGGTGCTGGTGATCGATGGATCGGAAGGGATCACCGATCAGGATCAGACCTTGCTGGGCCACGCGCTGGAAAGCGGGCGTGGCCTGATTATCGCCATCAACAAGTGGGATAACCTGGATCCGGATCAGCGCAGGCAGGTCAAGGCGGACCTGGACCTGAAGCTGCAGTTTGCCGATTTTGCGCCGCGCCATTTCATCTCGGCGCTGCACGGCACTGGCGTGGGCAACCTGTTCGACATGATTCGGCAGGTTTATAAAGCGGCCACCACGCGGGTGTCCACCAGCGAGCTGAACCGCGTGCTGCAGCAGGCGCTGCTGGAACACCAACCGCCCATGGTCAGTGGCCGCCGTATCAAGATGCGCTATGCGCATCTGGGTGGTATCAACCCGCCCACGGTGGTTATTCACGGCAACATGGTGGACCGCGTGCCGCAGCACTATACCCGCTACCTGACCAACGTGTTCCGCAAGGCCTTTGGCTGGGAGGGTACGCCGGTGAAGATCGAATACCGCGTCACCGACAATCCCTTTGAGGGCAAGCGCACCAAACTCAGCGAGCGGCAGATTCGCCGCAAGCGCAAGCTGATGGCATTCGTGAAACAGAAGAAAAAGGCACTCCAGCGCAAGAAACGGGGCAAATAAAGGGGGGTCCCCGACTTTTTCAAAGTCGAAATTTTCCCACGCCGTGGCGTGGATGCAGGAAGCCCCACATGGGGCTTTTTGAGTTAATAACAAGCAGGCGAACCATGACACAGCAACGTATCCGCGAAATTCCATACAACTACACCTCGTTTTCCGATCGGGAAATCGTGCAGCGTTTTCTGGGCGAGGAGGGCTGGCAGGTGATCGAGCATCTGCGCGGCCAGCGCCGTACCGGTCGTTCCGCAAAAATGCTGTTCGAAGTGCTGGGCGACATGTGGGTGGTGACGCGCAATCCCTACCTGCAGGATGACTTGATCGAGAACGAAAAGCGCCGTGCGCAACTGATTCAGGCACTGCGTCATCGCCTCAAGCAGGTGGAAAAGCGCCTCAACGGCAACGAGGAAGCGGAGCGGCTGCTGCGCAAGATCGAGCGTGCCGTGGATGAGTTCGAGGCCTGGTTCCCCGAGCAGGCCGCGCTGCGGGAGAAGATTCTCAAGCGTCTGAAAAAGGTCACCCGTGCCGACAATGTGGACTTCTCCGGTCTGGCGCGCATCAGCCACGCCACCGATGCCACCGACTGGCGTGTGGAGCTGCCGCTGGTAGTGATTAGCCCGGATACGGAAGCGGAGGTGGCGCCCATCGTGCAGGCGTGCATCGAGCTGGGGCTGACCATCATTCCCCGTGGCGGCGGCACGGGCTACACCGGCTCTGCCGTGCCGCTGGTGCCCAATACCGCGGTGATCAATACCGAAAAACTGGAATATATCGGCCCGGTGGAAGAGATTCCGCTGCCGGGGCTGGAAGCGGTGACGGTGCACAGCGTGCACGTGGAAGCGGGCGTGGTGACGCGCCGCGTTTCCGAAGTGGCGGAAGCCCACGGGCGGGTGTTTGCGGTGGATCCCACCTCGCAGGACGCCTCTACCATCGGCGGCAATATTGCCATGAACGCCGGCGGCAAGAAGGCGGTGCTGTGGGGCACCACGCTGGACAACCTCATCAGCTGGAAAATGGTCATGCCCGACGGGCGCTGGCTGGAAGTGACCCGTCTGAACCACAACCAGGGCAAGCTGCACGATCAGGAAACCGTTCGCTTCTCGGTGCAGTGGTTCAAGACGGACGGCATGAGCAAGGATGGCGAGCCTACCATTCTGGAAATGCCGGGCAGCATGTTCCGCAAGCACGGGCTGGGCAAGGACGTCACCGACAAGTTCCTCGCTGGCCTGCCCGGGGCGCAGAAGGAGGGCTGTGACGGCATCATCACCTCGGCCCGCTTTATCCTCCACCGCATGCCGGCCTATACGCGCACCTTCTGTCTGGAGTTTTTTGGCCACGACCTGAGCCAGGCGGTGCCGGCCATCGTCGAGATCACCGACTTCATGGAGAAAAAACGCGCCGAAGGCGTGGTGCTCTCCGGTCTCGAGCATCTGGACGAGCGCTACATCAAGGCGGTGAAGTACAACACCAAGGCGGATCGCCGCGAGCTGCCCAAGATGATTCTGCTGGGCGACATCTCCGGCGACAACGGCTTCGAAGTGGCCAAGACGGCGGAAGAGATCGTTGAGATGGCGAAAAAGCGCAATGCCGAAGGTTTTATCGCCATTACCGAAGAGGCGCGCAGAAAGTTCTGGGCGGACCGTTCACGCACCGCTGCCATTTCCGCGCACACCAACGCCTTCAAGATCAACGAGGACGTGGTTATTCCGCTTGCGCGCCTGAATGAATACAACACCGGCGTCGAGAAGATCAATATCGAGTTGTCGCTGGACAACAAGCTGGGCTGCCTCGATGCCCAGTTGGACTACCTGCGCTCCGATGCGTCCGAGCTGCGTCAGCACGAACCGATCGAAACCACCGAGGGCGACGTGGAGGATCTGGTGCAGCACCGTGTGCAGCTGGCCATCGCGCATTTGGAAACCGTGCGATCCCGCTGGCAGCTGTATCGCGACAACTTCGACACCCCGGCTGCCAAACTGGCCGAACAGCTGCCGGAAAAGGCGCGGGCGAGAATCCGTGAGGGCGATACGCTCATGGATCTGCTGCTGCGCCGCGATCTGACCGCCCGCTTCCGCGAGGATGTGCTGCCGTTTGTGCACGACAACTTCCTCGGCTACGACTTTGAGCCGATCCTGAAGAGGCTGCGCGACATTCACGCCCAGTTCAAGAACGTGCGCCTGTTTGTGGCGCTGCACATGCACGCCGGAGACGGCAACGTGCACACCAATATCCCGGTGCACTCCGACAACTACGCCATGCTCAAGAAGGCAGACGAGGTGGTGGATCGCGTGATGGAGCTGGCGCTGTCGCTGGACGGGGCCATTTCCGGTGAGCACGGCATCGGCCTGACCAAGATCAAGTATCTGGAACCGGAGAAGGTCGAGAAGTTCGTCGAATACAAGAACCGGATCGACCCGAACCATGTGTTCAACCGTGGCAAACTGATGCCCGACTCCAGCCTGGAGATGGCCTATACGCCGTCGCTGACACTGGTGGAGCAGGAGGCGCTGATTCTTGAGGCCTCCGATCTGGATGCGCTCAACAACGAAATCCGTCACTGTTTGCGTTGCGGCAAGTGCAAGCCGGTGTGTCAGACGCACATACCCCGGGCGAACCTGCTCTATTCACCGCGCAACAAGATTCTCGGCACTGGCGCGGTGATTGAGGCGTTCCTGTACGAGGAGCAAACGCGCCGCGGTATCTCGCTGCACCATTTCGACGAGATGAACGACATCGCCGATCACTGCACCACCTGCCACAAATGTGCCACGCCGTGTCCGGTAGACATCGACTTTGGCGATGTGTCCATTCACATGCGCAACATCCTCACCCGCATGGGCAAGAAGCGCATGGGTCTGATGACCAAGGCGGCGCTGTTCTATCTGAACGCCAAGGATCCACGCACCGTCAAGCTGCTGCGCAAGACCCTTATCGGCTGGGGCGCCACGGCACAGCGGCTGGGCTACAACGTCTTCAAGGCGCTGGGGCTGATCAAGCCGGTGCAGGCCGAGCTGCCGGAGCGATCCGACAAGCCGCAGCCGGTGCAAAAGCAGGTGGTGCATCTGGTACGCAAGCCGCTCAATACCGGCCCTAACGAACCGCCCATGCGCGCCATGCTGGGGCTGGAAGATCCGCGCTATGTGCCCATCCTGCGCCGCCCGGACGTGAGCGAGGATGCGGAAGCGGTGTTCTACTTCCCGGGCTGCGGCTCCGAGCGGCTGTTCTCGCAGGTGAGTCTGGCCACACTCGCCATGCTGTATGACGCCGGCGTGCAGACCATTCTGCCGCCGGGCTACCTGTGCTGCGGCTACCCGCAAACGGCGGCGGGGCAGGAGCACAAGGGTGCGCAGATCACCACGGAAAACCGCGCACTGTTTCATCGCGTGGCCAATACGCTCAACTATCTGGACATCACCACCGTGATTGTCTCCTGCGGTACCTGCTACGATCAGCTGCTCAAGTATGAGTTCGAGCGCATCTTCCCGGGCTGCCGCATGCTGGACATTCACGAGTTCCTGCTGGAGCGCGGCTACAAGGTGGAGGATGTGCCGGGCGTGAAATACCTGTATCACGATCCGTGTCATACGCCCATCAAGACGCAGGACCCGCTCAAGGTGGCGCAGCAGCTCATGGCGGGCACCGAGGTGGAACTGACCGACCGCTGCTGTGCCGAAGCGGGCACCCTGGCTGTAAGCCGTCCAGACATCTCCAATCAGCTGCGCTTCCGCAAGGAGCAGGAACTGTTCAAGGGCATAGCCGATCTGACCGGCGAGGCCCACAAGGTGAAGCCGGATGAAGTGAAGGTGTTGACCGCCTGTCCGGCCTGTCAGCAGGGGCTGAATCGCTACGAGGATGCCACCGGCCTCAAGAGCGACTACATCGTGGTGGAGATGGCCCGCTTCCTGAAAGGGGAAGACTGGAAGGCGCAGTTCCTCGCCGAACTGAAAAATGGCGGGGCGGTGGAGAAGGTGCTGCTGTAAGCGCAGCGGTTTTTTTCGTCATCCATTAAAAAGCCGGGCAGTGCCCGGCTTTTTGTTTGCGTGAAAGTAAGGGCATCTTCGCAGAACCTCTGAATGCGCTCGCGTTGCAGGCGCGATGGCGCCAAAGGCAAGACGTACAACACAGAAGGTGCTGCCATCCCGCCGCAACCCGAAAGGAGAGGGCGATTCCGGCCCAATGCGGCGTTCCGCCTCACTTGCATGGAATGGATCATGCCACGTTCGGTGCGCCTTGCCTTGAACCGGAATCGCCACTGTTGCGACCCTTCATAGGCTTTGCGGAGGTGCCTAAGTTTACTTGGCCTTCTGGCTGGAAAAGTACTGGGCGATGGCCTTGATGTCTTCGTCCGTCAGTCCCTTGGCGAAGCGAGTCATCATGTCGTTGCGGCGGAAACCGTCGCGATAGGCCTTCAGCGCATTTTCCAGATACTGGGCATGCTGGCCGGCCAGTTTGGGGAAAATGGGCGAAACGGAGTTGCCGTCGGCGCCATGGCAGCCAACGCAGGCTTGAGCCTTGGCAGGCATGTCGGCAGCCTGGGCCGTGAAGGGCAGAGCTGTCAGCAGAGCAGGGAGTACGAGCTTTTTCATGGTGCAGTCCTCAAGGTAATGATCGTTGATCATTCTACCTTGAATGGCGGGCATAAAAAAACCGCCCGCAGGCGGTTTTGCATCGCAGTGGCGACCTGAATTACTTCAGGGTCGCGATGTAAGCAGCGATGTTGTCGATGTCTGCGTCAGACAGGCCTGCAGCCATGGGCGCCATCATGGAAGTCATGGGGCCAACTTGCTCGCCAGCCTTGTACTTGTGCAGCTTGGCAGCGGTGTCTTCAGCAGACTGGCCGGCCAGCTTGGGACCAACACCACCTTCACCGTTGGCGCCGTGGCAGCCAACACAGGCGTTGCCGTAAACCGCTTTACCAGCCGCTGCGTCGCCAGCAAAAGCGGACGCACCGAAGGAAACCAGACCAGCAGTAGCCAGAGCAATGATCATCTTTTTCATGGGATTTCTCCTTTGTTTTGAAACTGGAGGGCAGTTGCATGCCCGTTCAGTTTCTATTATCGGGATTTGTTGACGTTTCTCAACGCACAAGCCTGACAAGAGTCTTGAGATGGCCGGATGGACATCAATAGAGGCTATTATGCGAAAAACCCGCTGCAGGCGCAATGCCTGAGCGGGTTCAACATGCTGAAAAAACAGCTGGTGTCTATTTGTCACGCAGCTTGCGTGGCAGCACAAACGCCAGGGCAATCAGTGCACCGCCGAAGATCAGCGCAGTCAGCCAGCCCGGCAGGTGAATCAGCGCTGGCAGTTCGTGACCGCGCACCACGACACCCTCTGCCAGTACGGGCTTGGGCGTGCCGTCGATGACCAACTGGAACAGCGCCGTCTGCGCAAGCCATTCCCAGCTCAGCGCCAGCAGGAAGGTACCCACCAGACCACCCAGCACATAGAACACCGCGTCCTTGCGGCCTTCGCCCAGCGCGGCTACGCCGGTGCCGGGGCACAGCGCGCTGAGCGCGAAGCCCAGGCCGAAGATGAGCCCGCCCACGAACACGCCCCAGTAGGCCGCGCGCACGCTGAAGTGCACCGCACCAGGGAAAAGGGTGTTGATGGTGAACAGGGTGATCATGGTTGTACCGATGGAGAAAAGAATGACCTTCTCCAGCTTGAGGTCGGACAGGCGCAGCATGTCGATCAGACGTGTAGGGTTGGTGGCGCCGATACGGTGCAGCACAAACCCGAAGGCTCCGCCCAGAATGATGGCCAGCAGTAGTTTCATTGGTTGTTTCCTCCCCGTTTGCGGTAGAGCCAGATGGCGGTCGGAATGGCGGTAATGAATACGCCCGCGGCAAACAGCAGGCTGGACACCGCCGTTTGCGAGATGCCGCTGATCATGTGACCGGAGGTGCAGCCGCCCGCCAGGCGTGCACCATAGAGGGTGACGATACCGCCCACAAAGGCGAGGGCGTAGCGCAGCCACGGCTTGTGGCCAAAGTAGCGTTGGAAGCCTTCCGGCACCCTACGCTCTTCCTTTGAGGGTTTGGGCCCACCGGTCAGTACGGAGAGAAACGCACCGCCGATCATGGCCAGCACGAAAATCAGCCCGTAGTTGAGCGGATTTTCTGCCGCACGGGCATAGGCCGCATGAGACTTGTTGATATAGGCATTGGGACTGGTAAGCACTTCCTTGCCGTTGACTTCCTTTTTCTGCACGATCTCGGGATCGATGGTTTTCCAGATCATGGTATCGACCACGGCAAACTGGGTAGATACCCCCAGCGGCTTGACCAGCAAAAACGCGGCGATGGCCACGGCAACCATGGCCAATCCGCCTTTCAGCCAGTCCCATTCTCCTTTAGGATACATGGATACTCCTCCAGCTCTTGTTGAACGGTTCCTGTTGAATAAGGGTTTGTGAATATAACGGAACCATTATAAGGGACAGCTTAATATGCTTTATATCATTCGCTTCTGGTTGTTTGTCATCGTCATGACGATGATCACCTTTCTGGTGCTGAAGCTGTTCGGGCGCGAGCGGGCGCTGCTGAAAATATTTCTGTTCTGGATTGCCGCCACACTGCTGTCGGTGGCGTTGCTGTATGGGGTGTCGCTGCTGGTGTCGGAACGCGGCGTGGAATAGGAAAAGGGGCGGCTATCTACCCGTGCAGGCGTGTTGCTGTCTTTTGGAGGTTAAAACCCCTTTTACCCTACCCGCACCGGCCCTTTTTGTGCGCGCCAAAAAACGGCGCTGAAAAAAGTCGGGGACCCCCCTTACAAACCGAATTCTTCGCGCAGGCGTTGGAAGCTGTGATAGCGGCTGAAGGCGATGTCGCCCTCCGCAACCGCTGCCAGGACGGCACAGCCCGGTTCGTCGGTATGGGTGCAGTCGTTGAAGCGGCAACCCTGTGCGGCAGCGTGTATCTCGGGAAAGCAGGCTTCCAGTTCCTTCAGATTTTCCGGCTTCTGCGGGCTGAACAGGCGTACGCCGGGCGAGTCGATCAGATCACCGCCGTCCGGCAGATGATAAAGAACGCTGTTGGTGGTGGTGTGGGTGCCGAGACCGGTGGCGTGGGAGAGGGCGCCGATGCGGATATCCAGATCGGGAATCAGCGCCTTGATCAGCGATGACTTGCCCGCGCCGGAAGGCCCCACGAAGACACTGGTATGCCCCTGCAACGCCGCCTTCAGATCATCCAGTCCGCTGCCGTCCACGGCAGACACCGGGAAGATGGGCAGCTCCAGCTCGTCGTAGGTGAGCAATACCTCCGCCAGTTCTTCCCACTGGTCTTCGCTTTCGATCAGGTCGGTCTTGTTGACGATCAGCAGCGGCTCGAAGCCCAGTTGACAGCAGGCCACCAGATAGCGGTCGATCATGTCCGGGTGAATGCCGGGATCCAGCGGTGCCACGATACCGATGCGGTCGATATTGGCCGCGATCATTCGGTCCTGGCCGCGGAAGCCGGGGCGGGCCAGCAGGCTCTGGCGCGGCTCCAGCGCGATAACCACCCCCTCACCTTCCACGCCGGTCTTCTGCCACAGTACGCGGTCGCCCGCCACCAGCTTCCCCAGATTCTGGCGAATGGCGCAGTTGTAGGTTTCGCCATCCGGGCCCTCAACCAGTACGCGCTTGCCGAAGTTGGTGATCACCACCCCTTCGCTGGCCTGCGCCTTTTCCTCCGCAGTCAGGGCGGTGGCATCGCGGCGCTGCTCCACGCGGCGCTGCTGCTGGCGGTTAAGCTTGCGGCGGGTATGCTTGCCCATATCAGTCGGCCAGCAGCTGGTCGATCTTGGCGGCCACGATCAGGTCGTTGAGGGTAATCCCTTTGGCAGCGTGGGTGGTCAGGGTGATGGTGGCGCGGTTGTAGCCGAAGCAGATGTCCGGGTGGTGGTCTTCCTTATGGGCGATCCACGCCACCGCGTTGATGAACGCCAGCGTCTGGTGGTAGTTTTTGAACTCGAAGGTCTTGCTGATTTTCGTATAGTCCAGGCTCACCTCCCAGCCGGGCAGCTGCGACAAGTAGCTTTCGATGGTGGGGATGATCAGCGGCTTGGTGCCCTTGGGAATGTATTCACAGCGCTCTTCCAGCAGGATCTTGATGGGTTCGACGGTATCAGTCATGGTGTTGCTCCTTGTGGCGTTGCAGATGTTCGATGCGCACCGGTGCCGGTGGATGACTGTCGTGCCAGGCGGAATACCACTCGTCCTGTACCAGCGGCGCAGCATTGTCGCGATAGAGCTTGAGCAGGGCGCGGATCATGGCGTCGCTGCCCACCTGCTCGGCTGCAAAAGCGTCGGCCTCGAATTCGTGCTTGCGCGACAGCAGCGCCATCAGCGGCCCCAGCCAGAAGAAGAACACCGGCACCGCAGTGACGAACAGCACTAGCGCCGTGCCTGGTGAGGGGGGCTGAACGCCCAGGCCGGTGAAGAATTCGGGTTGCTGCATCAGCCAGTTGAGCAGCCAGAAACCGGCCAGACTGATCAGGGCGGACAGCAGCAGCCGCTTTTTGATGTGGCCGTGCCTGAAATGCCCCAGCTCGTGGGCGAGCACGGCCTCGATTTCTTCCGGCTCCAGCTTTTCCAGCAGGGTGTCGAAAAAGACGATGCGCTTGTTGCGGCCCATGCCGGCGAAGTAGGCGTTGCCGTGGCTTGAGCGGCGTGAGCCGTCCATCACAAACACGCCGTTGCTGGCAAAGCCGGTACGTGCCAGCAGGTTTTCGATGCGCTGGCGCAGGGTGTCATCTTCCAGGGGGGTGAACTTGTTGAACAGGGGGGCGATCCAGCGCGGCCAGGCCCACAGGATAAAGAGGTTGAAGCCCATCCACAGCGCCCAGGCCCACAGCCACCACTGCGCATCCAGCAGCTGTTGCATCAGCCACACCAGCGCCGCCACGATGGGGATGCCCAGTGCGGCACCCAGCAGCCAGCCCTTGATAAGGTCGATCACGAATTGCCTGGGTGTGGTGCGGTTGAAGCCGAATTCCGCCTCAATTTTAAAGGTGCGAATCAGCTGAAACGGCAGGTGCAGCAGGCTCAGCAGCCACAATGTGGTGAGCACAAAGCCTGTTTCCCGCCACAGCGGTGCCAGCCCGCTGTCCAGCCAGAGGCGATACAGCGCCTCGAAGCCGCCGCCCAGGGTCATCACATACAGGATGGCGGCATCGAAAAAGAGCTGCTGACGCGCCAGACGCAGTTTGGCCCGGGTGTAGTCCACCGCCTTCTGGTGATCCTCCAGCGTAATGCGATCCGCAAAGGGTTCCGGTACCGCCTTTCGGCTCAGGCCCACCTTGACCGACTGGCGTACGTTCAGGACCAGCTCGATGATGACATGCAGCGTCAGTGCGGCGATGAAGAGTTCTGAAATCCAGTTCATGGGGTTCGCTTCAGTAGAATAGGAGGGACATTTTAAAGGAAGGACGCTTCAATCATGCGCAACGATGACAATCTGATCTGGTTGGATCTGGAAATGACCGGACTGGACCCCGCTCGGGACCGCATTATCGAGATCGCCACGCTGGTGACCGACAGCGAACTGAACGTGCTGGCCGAAGGTCCGGTATTTGCCATTGCTACGCCGGATACGGTGCTGGAGGCGATGGATGACTGGAATCGGGAACATCATGGCAAATCGGGTCTGATCGACCGCATCCGCCGTGAAGGGGTGCCCATTGAGGAGGCTGAGGCACGCACGCTGGAATTTTTGCATCAGTATGTGCCCCCCGGAAAGTCGCCCATGTGCGGCAACTCCATCTGTCAGGATCGCCGTTTCATGGTCAATTACATGCCGAAGCTGGAAGCCTATTTCCACTATCGCAATCTGGATGTGAGCACGCTGAAGGAGCTGGCACGTCGCTGGGCGCCGCCGGTGTTTGAAGGCGCGCAGCAGCTGAAGCGGGATATCCATCTGGCGCTGGAAGACATTAAGGATTCCATCGAAGAGCTGCGCTACTACCGCAAGCACCTGTTTTTGCCGGAATTTCGTGGCGAAGGGTCATAAGGGTTCGTTATAATGATTCGTTCCCTTTTTATCTTTTTCTATTGTTAACGGAGGACCAAGTTGTGGAATTGACAGGTGCCCAGATCGTCATCAAGTTTCTTGAGGACGAAGGGGTCGAGCACATTTGGGGCTATCCGGGTGGCGCGGTTCTGCCGATCTACGACGCGCTGGATACCGACGCCAAGAACCTGCAACACTTTCTGGTACGCCACGAACAGGCGGCCGTGCACGCTGCAGACGGCTATGCCCGCTCGACCGGAAAACCGGGTGTGGCACTGGTCACCTCCGGTCCCGGCGCAACCAACGCCGTGACCGGTATCGCAACCGCCTACATGGACTCCATCCCGCTGGTCGTGCTGACAGGGCAGGTGCCCACCAGCATGATCGGTCTGGATGCGTTTCAGGAAGTGGACACGGTTGGCGTGACCCGTCCCATCGTCAAACACAACTTCTTGGTCAAGGATGTCAACGACCTGGCGATGACGCTCAAAAAAGCGTTCTACATCGCCACCACGGGCCGACCGGGTCCTGTGGTTGTGGACATTCCAAAGGATGTACAAACCGCCAAAAGCGACTATACCTATCCCCAGGAAGTCAAAATGCGTTCCTACCAGCCCGTGACCAAAGGCCATAGCGGCCAGATCAAGCGGGCGGTGGAGATGATGTTGTCTGCAGAGCGGCCCATCTTTTACGTGGGTGGCGGCGTGGTGCTGGACGATGCGTCCGAGCAGCTGGTGACGCTGGCGAAGAAGCTGGGTTATCCTGTGACCACCACGCTGATGGCGCTGGGCGCCTATCCGGCGGACGATCCGCAGTGGCTGGGCATGCTGGGCATGCACGGCACCTACGAGGCCAATCTGGCGATGCACCATGCCGACACGCTGATCGCCATTGGTGCCCGCTTTGACGACCGCGTGACCGGCAACATCGAGAAGTTCTGCCCAAATGCCAAAATCATCCATGTGGATATCGATCCGGCGTCCATCTCCAAGAACGTGCAGGTGGATATCCCCATCGTGGGGTCCGTACGCAGCGTACTGGAGGATATGAACCACGTGCTGGATCGGCAGTTGGAAAAGGGCGCGAAACCTGATCAGGAAAAGCTGGACGAATGGTGGGAACAGATCCGCGAATGGCAGCAGGTGGAGTGTCTCAAGTATTCCACCGCCGGCAGCAAGATCAAGCCGCAGGCGGCTGTGGAAGCGGTGTATCGCATCACCCAGGGCGATGCCTTCGTCACCTCTGACGTGGGTCAGCACCAGATGTATGCGGCGCAGTACTACCGCTTCAACAAGCCGCGTCGCTGGATCAATTCAGGTGGTCTCGGCACCATGGGCTTCGGTCTGCCGGCGGCCATGGGCGTACAGTTGGCGCATCCGGATGCCACCGTGGTGTGTATCACTGGAGAAGGTTCCATCCAGATGAACATTCAGGAGCTGTCCACCTGTCTGCAGTACGGCTGGCCCATCAAGATCGTCAACTTGAACAACGGCTTCCTTGGCATGGTGCGTCAGTGGCAGGAGCTGTTCTACGAGCGACGCTACTCCATGTCCTACATGGATTCTTTGCCGGATTTTGTCAAGCTGGCCGAGGCCTATGGCCACGTGGGTCTGCGCATCGAAAAGCCTGACGAACTGGAAGCCAAGCTGCAGGAAGCGTTTGCCCTGAAAGACCGTCTGGTGTTTATCGACATTCAGGTGGAAGCGCAGGAGAACGTCTATCCCATGATCCCGGCCGGTGCAGGTCAGGATGAAATGATTCTGGTGTAAGGCGAGGCGGCAACCATGAAACACATTATTTCGATTCTGATGGAAAACGAAGCCGGTGCCCTCTCGCGGGTGGCCGGGCTTTTCTCCGCACGTGGCTACAACATCCAGGCACTGACGGTTGCACCGACAGAAGACCCCACGCTGTCGCGCATGACCATTACCACGCGCGGCGACGATCGCCAGATCGAACAGATCATCAAGCAGCTCAACAAGCTGATCGACGTGGTCAAGGTGGTGGATCTGAGTGACAACAAGCACTATTCCGTGGAGGTGATGCTGGTCAAGCTGCGCGCGCTCGGCCCACAGCGGGAAGAGTTCAAGCGTCTGGCCGACATCTTTGATGCACGAATCGTGGATGTCACCCCCAGCACCTATACCTTACAATTGGTGGGGGATAGCGACAAGCTGGATCTGCTGCTGGAAAACGTGCATCCGGACTACATTCTGGAGACGGTGCGTTCCGGGGCGGTGGGCGTGCAGCACGGCGACAAGTTTTTACACGTTTAATCTCCATAAAGGAAATCAACCATGAGTGACAAGCAACTCAATATCTATTACGACAAGGACTGTGATCTGTCCATCATCCGCGGCATGAAAGTGGCCGTGATCGGCTTTGGTTCCCAGGGGCATGCCCATGCGCTGAACCTGTCCGACTCCGGTGTGGACGTGGTTGTGGGTCTGCGTGAAGGCTCTGGCTCATGGCGCAAGGCTGAAGCGGCTGGCCTGACGGTCAAGCCCGTTGGCAAAGCGGTTGCCGAAGCGGATCTGGTCATGATTTTGACGCCGGACGAGTTCCAGGCCGAGCTGTACCGCGTGGAAATCGAGCCGCACTTGAAGATCGGCGGCACGCTGGCGTTTGCGCACGGCTTTTCCATCCTCTACAACCAGATCGTGCCGCGCAAGGATCTGGACGTAATCATGATTGCGCCCAAGGCGCCCGGTCATACCGTCCGCTCCGAGTTCGTGAAAGGCGGTGGTATTCCTGATCTGATCGCCGTGCATCAGGATGCTTCCGGTAAGGCGAAGCAGGTAGCCCTGTCCTACGCGTCCGCCATCGGTGGCGGCCGTACCGGCATTATCGAAACCACTTTCAAGGACGAAACCGAAACCGACCTGTTCGGTGAGCAGGCCGTCCTCTGCGGTGGTGCAGTGGAGCTGGTAAAAGCCGGTTTCGAAACCCTGGTGGAAGCAGGCTATCCGGCTGAAATGGCCTACTTCGAATGTCTGCACGAACTGAAGCTGATCGTGGATCTGATGTACGAAGGCGGCATCGCCAACATGAACTACTCCATCTCCAACAACGCGGAGTATGGCGAGTATGTCACCGGCCCGCGCGTCATCAACGAAGAGTCCCGCAAGGCAATGCGCGAAGCCCTGAAGAACATTCAGGAAGGCAAGTACGCCAAGCAGTTCATCTTGGAAGGCCAGAGCGGCTATCCGGAGATGACCGCGATGCGTCGTATCAACGAAAACCACGAAATCGAGAAGGTGGGTGCCCGTCTGCGCAGCATGATGCCATGGATCACCGCCAACAAGATCGTGGACAAGGAAAAGAACTGATCGCTCGATCCCGTTTTTTGTTATGAAAAAGCCCGGCATTGCCGGGCTTTTTTGTTTTGGCGGAAAGCCGGTTTCACGGGCGCAGATAACTGAATCCCTGTTGCTGCAAGTGTCCAATCTCGGCTACACCACTGGGGACGATATCATCCTTGTGGGCATCGTAGAGCGTATCCAGCGGAATCTTTTTCTTGCGGATGGTGTTGGCGCAGATTTTGAAGGACACGCGCTGTAGCTTGAGGCTGTCAATTTTGCTGGCCAGTTGCTGGTCTTCATTAGCGGTTTGCAAAAGGGTAATACCCTTGCCGTGCATCACGACCTGGGCGGTCAGGTTTTTGGCACCGACGGCATTGATATGGTTCTGCAGGTTGCGCAGGGCGGCTTTTTGACGCGTTGTATTGTCGTAGTTCAGGTGATAAACCACTTTCTGGTGGCCATACTCCGTGGCCCGGGCCGGGGTGGTCAGGATAAGCAGGACCAGCAGAAGCGAGCTGATGAACGCAGGGATTCGCATGATGAAGTCTCCTCAATGACAGTGAAGCGGATCAGTCGGCATGACTGGCTGTATGAGGAAGACGTTTTAGAGCGGGGTTTTATTCCACCAATAGAGAAAATGGCGCGCCCACCAGGACTCGAACCTGGAGCCGGGGCTTAGGAGGCCCCTGTTTTATCCCGTTAAACTATGGGCGCGGTGTGGCGCAGCATTATAGGAAATTCAGGCAAAGAAGTCAGGTTCGACGCTGAGCTGCCCCTTGCGTGCCAGCTTCTTGCCCAGCTCCAAAATGCGTTCCACCGAGAGCTTGGCCGTTTCATCGTCCAGTTTCTGCACGGAGTAGAGGTCGTTCTTGACCTGATTGGCGATCATGACGCTGAGCAGGTTGAGTACGCGTCGGGCGAGCGCTTCGTCGTGGGTGAGCAGCAGCAGATTGAGAATATCGTGTTCCTTGGCATGCTCCAGCAGTGTTTGCAGATCTTCGTCAGAGAGCAGTTTGAGGCGCTCTGCACGGGAGGTGTAGTAGCGCAGCGGTTTGCCCAGGGTCTTGAGGCTGTCGCGCTTTATCAGCCACCATGTCTGGAATTTGACCGGGTCCAGCTGCTTGCGCAGCAGCTCAACCGCTTCGATGTACTGGGGAATGTAATAGTAGTGCCCCTTCTGCAGCGCCTTGATCAGGGGCTTGTAGCGCTTGGGCAGAAAGTCTTGAAAGTAAAGCAGCAGGCCGTCGGTGCCTTCGATCTCGGCAATGCGGCCTTCCACCACCTTACGCGCCTGCAGCTTGAGACTGCGCTCGTAGCGGTCAAGCCACTTGCCAATCAGCAGAACCAGAATGGCCGCGACGGTAAAGCTGATCAGTACATGAGTGAAATAACTGCCGAGCCAGGTAAGCAGAAACAGCAGCAGTGCACCAATGGGCATGGCCAGCACACGGGCCCATTTCCACGGGCCCAGCAGTTCGGAAGCCACCAGCTCCACGTCCAGTTGGGTTAAATCGATGGCGTTAAGGCGGTCGAGCAGTTCCTGCGCCGTGGGCAGGTTGTCGTCAAAGGCATCGCTGCGCGGTTCCGAGGCGGGGAGCTGTTCGGCGTTTTGATCCACTCAGGCTTTTCCGGGTTGAAGGGTCTGCGGACATTGTAGAGTGTGGCGTGTGCCATCTTCAAGCCGCCAGGCGCTCAGCTGGCCACCCCAGAGGCAGCCGGTATCCAGCGCGTGCACGTTGTAGCCGTCAAAGGCTCCCAGCGTGGACCAGTGGCCGAAAAAGATGGCGATGTCCTTGTTGCGCCGGTTGGGATGCACGAACCATGGCTGATAGCCAGGCGGCTGTGAGCCGGGCTTGCCCTTTGCTTTGAATTCCAGACAGCCGTCGGCATCGCAGTAGCGCATGCGGCAGAAGGCATTGACGATATAGCGCAGGCGGTCCCAGCCCTGCAGCGCATCGCTCCAGCAGGTCGGCTCGCTCCCGAAAAGGTGTTCGCGCACAAACACCCGCCAGTCTGAGCTGCGCAGGACGTCGTGCACTTCGTCGGCGTGGGCGGCGGCTTCGCTGTGATTCCACTGTGGCGGAATGCCGGCGTGCACCATGACGGCAGGATAGACAGGATGTCGAACCAGCAGCGGTTGCTGGCGCAACCAGTCGATGAGGGCATCGCGATCCGGCGCCTCCAGGATCGGCTGCAGCGTGTCCTTGCGCGAGCGGAAGCGTTCCAGTCCGGCAGCCTGGGCCAGCAGATGGAAGTCGTGATTGCCCAGCACCATGCGTCCGCGGCCGGCTTCAACCACCTTTTTGACAAAACGCAGACACTCCAGCGATTGCGGACCGCGGTTGACGATGTCACCCACGAACCAGAGCTCGTCGGTGGCGATGTTGTAGTTCAGCTGCTGCAGCAACTGCAGCAGGGGATCGAAACAGCCCTGAAGGTCACCGATGATATAGGTTGCCATCAATCGTGCACCCGCTTGTGATGCAGATGATTGGCAAGACGGACAAAATCGGCCACGGGCAGCGCTTCAGCGCGCAGACCGGGATCGATGCCCAGCGCCTCAAAGTCGGTGTCGTCCAGCCAGCCCTTGAGCGTATTGCGCAGTGTCTTGCGTCGCTGCGAGAAGGCCTGCTTCACCAGGTCGGACAGCAGGGTATCATCTTTTGCCTGAACGGGAAAGGGGCGTGGTGTGAGGCGCACGATGGCCGAATCCACCTTCGGCGGCGGGTTGAAGTTGCCCGGCCCGACGGTAAACAGGTATTGCGCCTCGCAATAATACTGGATCATGACGCTGAGCCGCCCATAGGTCTTGCTGCCCGGCTGGGCGACGATGCGATCCACCACTTCCTTCTGCAACATGAAGTGCATGTCGCGAATGTGGTCGCGGTAGTCGAGCAGGTGGAACAGCAGTGGGCTGGAGATGTTATAGGGCAGATTACCCACAACACGCAGCGGCTTGGGGTCCAGCGTGCTGTAGTCGAAGGTGAGCGCATCGGCCGCGTGCAGGGTGACGTTGTCATGGGGCGCAAACAGCGCTTCGAGGCGCGGGATCAGGTCGCGGTCGATTTCAATGACGTCCACGCGGGCGCCACTGCGTGCCAGCGGCAGGGTGATGGCGGCTTCCCCGGGGCCGATCTCCACCAGATGATCCGTTGGCTGCGGACGGATGGCCTTGACGATGCGCTCGATGACGCGCGGGTTGTGCAGAAAGTTCTGACCAAAGCGCTTCTTGTGCTTGTGCCTACTCATGCTGTATGCGCCACCATGCGCTGGGCGGTTTCAATGGCCGTGTGAAAACTGCCGGCGTCGGCTTTGCCGCTGCCGGCCAGATCCAGCGCCGTGCCGTGATCCACCGAGGTGCGCACGAACGGCAGGCCGAGGGTGATGTTGACCGCGCGTCCGAAGCCCTTGTATTTCAGTACCGGCAGGCCCTGATCGTGATACATGGCCAGCACGGCATCGGCATGGTTGAGGTGATGGGGTGTAAACAGCGTATCGGCCGGCAACGGTCCGGTCAGGAGCATGCCCTCTTTACGCAGCGCTTCCAGCACCGGCTCGATCACGTCAATCTCTTCGCGGCCCATATGGCCGCCTTCGCCCGCGTGGGGGTTGAGACCGGCCACAAGAATGTGCGGCTCACGGATGCCGAACTGCCGTTGCAGGCTGGCGTGGGTAATGCGCAATACCGTTTCCAGTCGCTCGGGCGTGATGGCATCGGCCACGTCCCGCAGGGGGAGGTGTGTGGTGGTCAGCGCCACGCGCAGTCCTTCGGTGGCCAGCATCATCACCACCCGTTCCACCCCGGCCAGGGCCTGAAAGAATTCGGTATGGCCGCTGAAGGGCACGCCGGCACCGTTGATGACGCCCTTGTGAACCGGACCCGTCACGACCGCAGCAAATTCACCCTTGAGGCAGCCGCTGCCGGCGCGTTCGAGCATGGCAAGTACATGGGGTGCATTCGCCGGATCGAGTTGTCCAGGCTGAACGGGGACGTCTGTCGGAATGTGCAACAGGGTGAGTTCTCCGGCAGCGCTGGGCGCAGGCGGCTGGTCGGGATTGTACTCTCGCAGGGTCAGCGGCAGGCCGAGCAGGGCGGCCCGCTGCTGCAGCACCTCGGCATCCCCCAGCACCACCAGTTCATCGTGCCAGGGGTGCTGTGCCAGCTGAACGACCAGATCGGGGCCGATGCCCGCCGGTTCGCCGCTGGTTATGGCCAGTCTTCGGCTCATGGCTTCAGCGTGGCCGGATCGTTCAGATAGATCTCCACGTGGGCTTCGTCGCGCAGGCGGCGCAGCCACAGGTCGAACAGCTCGTTGGCCTTGCGCAGGCGCAGCGCATGGAGCGCCTGCTGCTGGGCGACCGGGTTGAGTGCCTCGTCGCGCTTGTCCACCAATTGCAGGATATGGAAGCCGCCGGCGGTACGAATGACCGGGCTGAGCTGACCGGGCTTGAGGGTCTTGACTGCTTCGAGGAAGCTGTCGGGCAGCTCGCTGGCCTTGAGCCAGCCCAGTTCACCACCCTGCAGCGCTTCGGCACCGGCAGAGTGTTCCACCGCCATGCGTCCGAAGTCGGCTCCGACGGCGATCTTGTCGCGCAGTGCCTTGGCCTGTTTCTCGGCGGCAGCCACCTGTTCACGGGTGGGCGTGTTGGGCAGCGGAATGAGAATGTGGCGCAGGTGGTAGCTGACTGTGCTGCCCTGGTTGGCTTGTTTGAGGAACTGCTGCAGCTCTTCACGGGTGACGCTGACCTGATTGACCACTTCCAGCTGGCGTAGTTTCTGGATCATCAGCTGTTCCTTGATCTGTTTGCGCAATGTGTCGAAATGGCCCGGCGCCTGCTGATCGAGGGCGGTAATGAACTGCTCCAGCGTCAAGCCATTGGCAACAGCCAGTTGCTGCAGCTGTGCGTTGATTTCCTCGTCGGTGACCTGAATGCCGCGGCGCTGTGCCCGTTGCAGTTGCACCTGCTGCAGAATGAGCTGTTCGAGCACTTTTTCGCGCAGCTCATTCAGCGGTGGCGGTGTGATGCTCTGCTGACGCAGGCGGTTGAGGGCTTCGAAGGTGGCCTGATCCAGCTCGCTCTGCAGGATGGGGTGGTCTTCCACCACGGCAACGATGCGGTCGAGCAGCTGGGCGGAGAAGGCAGGCGCGGCCAGCAGCAGCGCGAGAACAAACAGCAGGGTTTTCTTCATGGATCCATCCTGATTGTGGCGCGCAGGCATGGTGCTCAGAACGCGCCGATTTTTTCATTCAGCAGCTGCGACATCGGTGTGCCCAGCGTGCTGATGCCCTTGAGTACAAAGACAAACTGGAAGCCGTAATTATAGCGCCCGTCCGCCAGCTTTGTTTCCTCCAGACGCAGCTCGGTGCGCCAGCAACAGTTGTCGTAGCCGAGGGCGTAATTGGTTTCGCTGCGCAGGTCGCGCTTGAGGTCGTAATTGACGTAGGCGCCCAGCTGCCAGCGGCCGTGGGGCTGCCAGAAGAAGCCGCTGGCAAGGGTCTGTTCTTCGTTGCTCTGCAGGTTGTTGGCCAACTGGTGATTGAGCAGAAAGGTGAAGCGATCCTGCCGCCAGGCGAGCCGGTTGGTGAGGTTGCGCACACTGCTGTCGGCCGGGTTGATCTCGGCAACGTTGTCACTGAACAGCGGCCCACTGTGGGCACGCAGCTGGGCAAAAATATGGCTGTAGCGGCTGTCATCCTTCCGATTGGCGCCCAGGGTAACGTAGCGGGGCGTGAGATAAAACGCCTGACCGATGGCTGCGCTGAGGCGCTCTTTGCCGCGAGTGTCCAGCAGGCGGGTGGTCAGCGCCGCCGAAAGCCGCAGCGTGTCGCCCACGCGGTCGCCGCCGCTGAAACGGTTGAGGGCGAACAGATTGTCGAAGCTGAGGCTGCGCGTGCCAGTGTCAAACAGCGGCTGGGTCTCCTGGTCCACGTAGGGCGTCCATGTCAGCTGCAGTTTGGGTTCCAGCGTCTGCGTCCAGGGTTTGCCGAACAGGTGGATGTCCCGCTCGAAAATCAGGCGGCCGTCCACACTCACCGTGGGTACGGCGCTGTCCAGCCGTTTTTGTGGTGCGTGGCTGATGAGCTCGTAGCTCACTGCATTCATCTGCAACGTTGCGCCCCAGTCGCCCCAGAGACGGTTCCAGCGGGCCCAGAGTGTGGGCTTCAGGCGCAGCCGCTGGCCTTCGGGCTTGGTGTGTCCGGCGACCGGGATTTCGAACCAGCTGTTTTCCGCGTACAGCTGCGTCCGCCAGGTGCGGCTCAGCGCCTTCTGCCAGGTGATGCCCAGCTGCGGGCGGGTTTCATAGTTATAGCCGGCGTTACGCAGGCGTACATAGTCGCGGTGGCGAATAAAGGCGCTGACGTTGTCCTGCCGCCAGTCCAGCTGCAGGGTGCGCGGGAGGGTGCTGGCGGTCCTGTAGGCGCTTTCCAGCGGAATGTCGGCATAGAAGTCCGGGTCGGAGATCTCGTGCCAGTCCACCTGACCGCGCAGATGGTCGGTGAGGCGAAACTGGCTGATCCACTTGAGCCGCCAGCGCGTATCCAGCGTTTTGCCGGTGTGGTGCTGCCCCTGTGCGTCGGTCCAGGTAATCCCTTGGCTGGAAGCGATTTCATCCTGAATGCCGGATAAGGTCAGCATGCCGTGCTGGCGCGGGGTCAGATAGCGGAATTCGTTGTCCAGCAGTGTGCCGCGGTCCTGCATCTGCAGCACGGTGAGGGTGTCGTCGTAATTGGGGGCCAGTGCGAAGTAGTAGGGGATTCCGACAATCCAGCTGCTGCTGGTGCGATTGGGGGACTGATAGCTTTCAAAAACAGGCATAAGAAAGCCCGAGGCGCGGTCATTGAGCGGATAACTGATGTAGGGGCTGTAAAACAGCGGCACGCCATAAAAGTCGAACCAGGCATGGGTTCCGTAGGCACGCTGCGCCTTCTGGTCGATTTTCAGGTCGCTGAAACGAAAAAACCAGTCGTCCGTGCCAAGGGGACAGGTGGTCAGTTGTGCACGTTTCAGATTGCTCGTCTGCGCCTTGTGGCGGTGTTCGAAGCGTGCGGCACTGCCCCGCGCGTTGCGGTCTCGCAGCTGAAAGATGACGGCATTGGTGGCAACGCGCTGCTGCTGGCGCCACCAGGTGAGCAGATCGGTTTTCAGCATTACCTGATCCGTCTGCGCTCTGACCGAATTCCGTGCCGTGATCACGTCGTTTTGGCGATCCCACCTGAGCTGCCCTGCCTGCAGATACAGACGCGGGCGCAACAGTTCCACGTCACCGGTGAGCGTGACCTGCGTGCGGGTGGCGTTGAGGTTGACGCCCCATACGTGCGTCGGGCCGCTGCTCGGCAGCGAGCGCGGCGGCAGTAGCCATGGGCGCGCGCAGCTGGCCGCTGCGGCGCTTGAAAGCAAAAAGAGGCTGAAAAACAGAGCGAGTCGATTCAAAATAGGCGCCACGTGAATGAATGTGGCCCATTTTAGCCGCAAGGAGCCTAATTTGGAGCAGGATAGCCGTTTGGAGCAGCTGCAGGCGTGGCTGAAAATCATCGCCCGTGAAAAAGTCGGGGACCCCCCTTTCTCCGTGCCGGAATCGGCTTCGGCCGATGCCAGTTTCCGCCGCTATTTTCGTGTGCGTCGGGGGGATGAGCGTTTTATCGTCATGGATGCGCCGCCACAGCACGAGGATTGTGAACCCTTTGTGCGTATCAGCGGCTGGCTGGCGCAGATGGGGCTGCATGTGCCACAAGTGCTGGCGTGGGATCGTGAAAACGGCTTTCTGCTGCTGACCGATCTTGGCACCATCGATTATCAGACTGCCCTGAACGATGCCACGGCCGATGCCCTCTATGCAGATGCCCTGGATGCGCTGGTGACCCTGCAGACCCGTGGCGATGCCTACCTGTCGCAGCTGCCGCCCTATGATGCCCGCCTGCTGCACGAAGAGATGGAGCTGTTCTCAGACTGGCTGATCACTCGCTACCTGGGTCTTGAAATGCCGCCGGCGTGGACAGAGACGGTGCAGGCGCTGGTGGAATCGGCGCAGGCGCAGCCGGCGGTATTCGGGCATCGCGACTATCACAGCCGCAACCTGATGGTGACCGACCCGAATCCGGGCATTCTCGATTTTCAGGACGCGGTGGCCGGCCCGCTTACCTATGACGCCGTGTCGCTGCTGCGCGACTGCTATGTGCGCTGGCCGGAGGAAAAGGTTGCCCAGTGGCGGGATGCCTATTTTGATCGCCTGGTGGATGCAGGCCTGCAGCAGCGCAATGATCATGTCCCGTTCGTGCGCGCCTTTGACCTGATGGGCGTGCAGCGCCACCTGAAGGCGGCCGGCATCTTTGCACGCCTGTGGCTGCGCGACGGCAAGGCACGCTATCTGGATGACATTCCCAATACGCTGCGTTATATCGCCGAGGTGGGGCGCAATTATCGCGAAACCAACGCGCTGGCCGAGTGGGTCGAATCAGTCGTCCTACCTGCCTTCGAGGAGGCACCGCGTGCTTGATACCGCCATGGTGCTTGCGGCCGGTCGCGGCAAACGCATGCGTCCGCTCACTGATACCACACCCAAGCCGCTGCTGCCCGTGTGTGGGCGTCCGTTGCTGGCGTGGCATCTGCACAAGCTGGCGAATGCCGGCTTTCGGCGTGTGGTGGTCAATGGTGCCTGGCTGCCTGAACAGATCGAAGCGTTTCTGCAGGCTTGCACGCTGGATCTGGAGATTATCTTTTCACCTGAGCCCCCAGGGGGGCTGGAGACCGCCGGCGGCATTGTGCAGGCGCTGGCGTGGCTGGGGGATGAGCCGTTTGCCGTTATTAACGGCGATGTCTTCAGCGAGTATGACTATGCCCGCTTTCAGCCACCACAGGGCCTTGCCCATCTGGTGCTGGTGCCGAGCCCAGCCCATAATTCGGATGGCGACTTTGGACTTGAGGCGGGGCGAGTGACGCCGCAGGGGCCGTGGACCTTCAGTGGCCTGAGTGTGTTGTCGCCCAAGCTCTTTCGTGGCGTGGCCCCCGGTTTTCGTCCGCTGGCGCCGCTATTGCGCGAAGCCATGGCGCAGGGCACTGTCACAGGCGAAGTTTTCGAAGGGCTGTGGAGTGACGTGGGCACCCCCGAACGGCTGCACGCATTGGAAAAAACATTAGGATGTGCTTAAATGGAAGCATCTGCGCAAACCCTTCAAATTAGGAGAAAACCATGAGTGCACGCAAGCATCGTCATACGCTGGAAACTATTTTCGCCCACCCGGTCAGCACCAATCTGGACTGGAAGGCGGTGGAGCATCTGGTTGAGTACCTTGGCTTTGAAATCGAGATTACCAAGAACAACCACGCCAAGATCAAGGCAGAGGATGGCAGCGAAGTGGTCGTGATTCTGCCGCATCACGGTTCGGCGATTCAGAGCAAGGACGAGGTGATGAAACTACGTCACTTCCTAGAAGCGCAGGGTATTGCCCCTGACAGCTTTGAAAAGTAAGCACGCGCTTGCCGAGGCGTGTTTCAGCGGTCGCTAATGTATAATGCGGGTGCCGTTTTAAACCTTAAATGGAGAGTCATGCCATGAAACTGTTTCGTATCGCCCTGATGGCGCTGTTTGTTGCTGCCGTATCCGCCTGTTCCAAGGGCGGGGATGAAAATGCTGCACAGGAAAAGGCCAAGGCAGCTGTTCAACAGCAGCAGGCACCGGCTGCTGCACCTGCGCATGGTGGCTACGATCCCAACAAGGATGCCGACAGCGACTGCTGATTGACACCCTTTTGCGGTTATGTCATAAAAGCGCCTTCGGGCGCTTTTTTATTGGAGACCAAACCATGTTGATGCTGATTTCCCCGGCCAAGTCGCTGGACGAAACCCCGCTGACCAACCCGCCGATCGAACCGACAGAGCCTGCATTGCTGCAGGACGCCGACGCGCTGGCAAAAATCATGCAACAGAAAGCGCCGGACGAGCTGGCCAGCCTGATGAAGCTGAGCGACAAGCTGGCAGAGTTGAACTTCGAACGTTATCAGGCGTGGCAGGTGCCGTTTCCGCCGGAAAAGGTCAAGCCGGCGCTCTATCTGTTCAAGGGCGATGTCTATCAGGGGCTGGATGCCCAGGGATTGAAGCCGTCCGGTGCCCAGTATGCCCAGCGTCATCTGAACATCCTTTCCGGCTTGTATGGCCTGCTGCGCCCCATGGATCGGATCCTGCCCTACCGCCTCGAAATGGGCACCAAGCTGGAGAACCCGGCGGGCAAGGATCTGTATGCCTACTGGCGCGACAGGATTACGCCCTTGGTGAATCAACGTCTGGCTGAATCCGGCTCCAGCGAGCTGGTCAACCTGGCCTCCAACGAATACTGGAAGGCGGTGGATGCGAAGCGGGTGAATGGCCGCATCATTACCCCGGTGTTCAAGGACTGGAAAAACGGTCAGTACAAGATTATCAGTTTCTATGCCAAGAAGGCGCGCGGCATGATGGCGCGCTGGGCCATTGACCATCAGGTGCAGGACGCCGAGGAGCTGAAGTACTTTGACCGTGAGGGCTATGGTTTCGCGCCAGAACTGTCCGATGAAAGCACCTGGGTATTTACTCGCCGACAGGAGGCGTGATGGAACACCATTTCTGGCATCAGCGCTGGCAGGCAGGGCAGATAGGCTGGCATCTGCCCGAACCCAACCCGCTGCTTAAGCAGTATCTGCCCGAGCTGGCCTTGCCGCAGGGTGCAAGCATTCTGGTGCCGCTGTGCGGCAAGAGTGTGGATCTCGCCTGGCTGTTGGGACAGGGATATCATGTGATTGGCGCTGAATTGAGCCCGCTGGCCCGCGAGCAGTTTGTAGAGGAACAGGGCATTGAATTGCTGCCGGGTGATGATGGCTGGTGGCACAGTGAGGAGGGGCGCCTGCGCTGGTTCGAAGGCGACTTCTTTGCCCTGACACCCGATAGCGCAGGCGCGGTGGATGCGGTGTATGACCGTGCCGCATTGGTCGCCTTTGCGCAGGCGCGTCGTCCGGATTATGTGCGCCAGCTGGCGTCGCTGGCGCCGGGCGCCCAGCTTTTGCTGATTTCCCTGGATGCCGAGGGCGTGCCGCTGGAAGCCGGACCGCCGTTCGTAGTGCCCGATGACGAAGTGGTACAGCTGTTTGGCGACGTCGCAACCCTCGAAAAACGGGCCGAGCATGCCACCCTGCGTCAGGGCCATCCCTGGTGGGAGAAGGTGTGGCTGGGGCGTTTCAAGGCTGTGGATAGTGCAGCATGACAGAAGGCGGCGGGCGCAAGCTGCTTGCCGCCATCAAGATGGTTCGGAAAGGTCCGTTAACTGCGTGCGCAAAAGCGCATGCGCACAGAGATTTGCTGTTTGCAGTGCCTGCAGCACCTACTGCTGCGGTTTCTCCGCGCTGAACAGGGCATCCACATCGGCGGCGTCCAGCTTGACGTGGAAGTTGCACAGTTCGTTGTGCACGACCACGGCGCCTTCCTGTTCGAGAATACGGCGCACTTCTTCTTCGCCCATGGCCTTGATGGCGGCCAGCACGCGGTCGCGGTCCTGCGTACATTCGTAGCGCACCTCGCGCGGCGGATAGAGTTCAACTGTTTCCTCATGGAAGAGGCGGTGCAGCAGCTCCTGCGCCGGTAGGGTGAGCAGCTCCTCATCCTTGAGGGTTTCCGCCAGATGCACCACGCGGCTCCATCCGTCGGGGTCCTTCTTGTCGGCTTCTGGCATCTTCTGCAGCAGCAGGCCGCCGACGGCCTGGTCATTCGCTGTCAGCCACAGACGGGTGTCCAGCTGATCGGACTGACTGAAAAAGTGCTCGAACGACTCGGCCACGCTGTTGCCATGGCGCGGCACGAACGATTGGTAGTGGCGGTCGGTGACGCTGTTGTAGAGCGTCAGCACCAGCTGACCTTCGCCCAGCAGGGCATCCATGCCTTCCAGTTCTTCACTGATCGCTTCTCGGGTCTTCGCCATGCCGCGGATCGCCAGATCATGGGTGGCTTCCACTACCAGCAGGGAGACGGGACCCTGGCCCTGCACCTGCAGCGTCACCTTGCCTTCGTGCTTGAGCCCGTTGGCCAGAAAGACCGCCACGGCGGTCAGTTCGCCCAGCAGGCGCTGCAGAGCCGGGGTGTAGTGGCGATCGGCGATCATTTCGCGCCAGCTTTCCTGCAGCAGCACGTGCTGGCCGCGAATATCCAGTTCCTGTAGTAGAAATCCGTGTAGCTGATTCATGTCTGCCTCCTTCTGACAGGGGGTCCCCGACTTTTTTCAGGGCGCAAAAAATCGGGGCGTGCTGTTTGCAGTCAATATGGGGGTTCAGGCCGGCCAAAACAAGGGTTCTGGCTCGGATTGGTTCAGGAAATGAGCGCTTCGGCCTGCAGGTCGGCGTGATAACTGGAGCGCACCATGGGACCGGCAGCGACGTGATCGAAGCCCAGTTCATAGCCGATGCGTTCGATCTCGGCAAACTCTTCCGGTGTCCAGTATTTTTCCACCGCAAGGTGGTAGGGGCTGGGCTGCAGGTACTGGCCCACGGTGAGCATCTCCACGCCGTGGGCACGCAGGTCCTGCATCACGTCCACCAGCTGCTCAAGCGTTTCGCCCAGACCGACCATCAGGCCGCTTTTGGTGGGGATGTCGGGGAAGCGCTCCTTGAATCGGGCCAGCAGGTTGAGCGAGCCCTGATAGTCTGCCTGCGGGCGTGCTTTTTCATAGAGGCGGGGGACGGTTTCCAGGTTGTGGTTGAACACATCGGGCGGGCACTGCGCCAGCGTGTCCAACGCGACTTTTTGCCGGCCCTTGAAGTCGGGCACAAGAATTTCGATGCGGGTGTCGGGCGAGCGTTCGCGTACAGCTGCGACACAGGCCTTGAAGTGTGCAGCGCCGCCATCGCGCAGGTCGTCGCGGTCCACCGAGGTGATGACCACATAGCGCAGCCCCATGGCGGCAATGGTGTCGGCCAGCTTGAGCGGTTCCTTTTCATCCAGTGGGTGGGGGCGGCCGTAGCGCACATCACAGAAGGGGCAGCGGCGCGTACAGACGTCGCCCATGATCATGAAGGTGGCCGTGCCCTTGCCGAAGCATTCCGCCAGGTTGGGGCAGGTGGCCTCTTCGCACACGGTGTGCAGGCCATGCTCGCGCAGCGTTTGCTTGATTTCGCTGATACGGCCGATATGCTGCGCCTGCGGCAGTTTGGCGCGGATCCAGCGGGGCTTGGGCAGGCGCGGCGCTTCGGGGTCGGGTCGGTGCTTGAGCGCCTTGGTCTTGTAAGCCCCTTTCGGCATCTGGGCGTTGCGTACCTTCAGGGACAGGTTTTCCAGTGGAATTTCGTGGTACTCGGCGTTTTTCATGGATATCCCGGCAAAAATCATGCGCTTATAAATAAAGATAGATTATAATTCCCCGTTTCCCGCGAAAGGGGAAAAGGGACAGAAGAATTAGTCGGCAGGCTTTCCTGTCGTCGCTGTTGATACAAAGGAGAAACCAGTATGGTAGTTATTCGTCTGGCACGGGGCGGTGCCAAAAAGCGCCCATTTTATCGCATCGTCGTCGCAGACAAGCGCTCGCCACGCGACGGTCGTTTCATCGAGCAGCTGGGTTTCTATAACCCCAATGCCCGTGGCAACGAAGAGACCCTGCGTATTGACAGCGAGCGTCTCGCGCACTGGCTGAATGAAGGCGCGCAAATGTCCGAGCGTGTTGCCCAGCTGGTGAAAAAGGCTGAAAAAGCAGCCTGATGACGCACATGGCCGCTGAGAAGCTGATTGTCGGCAAGATCAACGGCCTCTATGGGGTGCAGGGTTGGGTCAAGATCTATTCCCACACCGACCCCATTGAAAACATATTCACGTATCAGCCCTGGTGGCTGAAATGCCAGGATGGCCATTGGCGTCAGGTCAAGGTGCTCAGGCACCGCACCCACATGGGTGGCAAGGCGCTGGTGGCCCAACTGGACGGCATTCACGATCGCGAACAGGCGCGTACCCTGATGGGGTGCGAGATCGCCATCGATCGCGATCAGCTGCCACCGGCCGAGGACGGCTACTACTGGGCCGACCTGATCGGTTGTGAAGTGTACGACCAGCACGGCGCGCATCTTGGCAAGGTGGTCAACATGATCGAAACCGGCGCCCATGATGTGATGCGCATCCAGGGGGCAGGGCAACAGCATCTGATCCCGATGGTGGAAGGGCATTACGTCACCGCTGTGGACATCCCGAGCAAGCGCATCGACGTGGACTGGGAACAGGAGGAGGCGTGATTGCGCTTTGACGTTATCACCCTCTTTCCGGAGATGTTCTCCGCCATCACCGACCATGGGGTGACGCGGCGGGCGTTTGAAAAACGGCTGGCCGAGCTGGTGCTGTGGAACCCGCGGGCGTTTACCCACGACGTTCACCGTACGGTGGATGACCGCCCCTACGGGGGCGGGCCTGGAATGGTCATGCTGTATCAGCCTCTTGCGGATACGGTGGCAGCCATGCAGGCTGCGGATGAACGTCCGGCGCACCTGATCTACCTGAGCCCGCAGGGCGCACCGCTGACCCAGCGGCGGGTAGAGGAGCTGGCCGAGCTGCCGCGGATTGCGCTGCTGTGCGGTCGCTACGAAGGCGTGGATGAACGCTTCATCCAGCGTCACGTGGATGAAGAGATCAGCGTTGGCGATTTCGTCGTTTCAGGCGGCGAGCTGCCGGCGATGATGCTGATGGATGCCGTGATCCGGCTGTTGCCGGGGGCACTTGGGCATGCCCAGTCTGCGCTGGAGGATTCCTTCAGCGATGGACTGCTGGACTGCCCGCACTATACCCGCCCGCCCAGTGTGGACGGGATGGAGGTTCCAGCGGTGCTGCAGCAGGGGCACCACGAGCAGATCGCCATCTGGCGGTTGCTGGAAAAACTCCGTCGGACGGCCGAGCGCCGCCCGGACCTGCTGGACAATCTGGTGCTTACCTCTGATCAGCGCGCGCTGCTCAAGCGTGCACGCAAGCTGGGTCATGTAAGCAATGAGCAATTGATCGAGTGGGGCATACCGCTCGATTGAACAGGGAGAAACCTGACATGAAAAACCCGATCATCGCAAAAATTGAAGAAGAACAACTGCGCAAGGACCTGCCCGAATTCGGTCCAGGTGACACCGTTGTTGTAAAAGTTGTTGTAAAAGAGGGTGACAACACCCGTATTCAGGCGTTTGAAGGCGTCGTTATCGCCAAGAAGAACCGTGGCCTGAATTCCAACTTCATCGTACGCAAGATTTCCAACGGCGTGGGTGTGGAGCGTACTTTCCAGACACACAGCCCCATGATCGACAGCATCGAAGTGAAGCGCCGTGGTGACGTTCGCCGCGCCAAGCTCTACTATCTGCGTGGTCGTTCCGGCAAGGCTGCTCGTATCAAGGAAAAGATCACCGCCAAGAAGGGCTGATCCTACTCTTGAATGCCATGAAACGCCCCGCTCGTCGGGGCGTTTTCATTTATGCTGATGTCATGACGTTTGACGAAGTTTTGCATGCCTTTCTTCTCTCCTTGCAGTTGGAGGCGCAGCTGAGCGTCAACACGCTTGCAGCCTACCGCCGCGACCTGTTGCATTTTTCCCACTGGCTGGGCGATGCCGGCGATCCGGTGCAGGTGGATCGGGATACCATTGAGCGTTATCTGGGCGCGGTACTTGAAACGGGCAAACCCAGTTCTGCCGCCCGCCGGCTGTCCGCATTGAAACGCTTTTACCGTTTTGCGGTGCAGCAGGGGGCCTGTTCCGCCAATCCCACCCATCTGGTCAGCACACCGCGCCAGACGCGCAAGATCCCGCGTAGCCTGAGCGAGCAGGATGTGGAAACCCTTTTGCAGACACCGGATACCCGCACACCGCTGGGTCTGCGTGACCGTGCCCTGCTGGAGACCCTGTATGCTGCGGGATTGCGTGTCAGTGAGCTGGTGCGCCTGCAGGTGGATCAGGTCAACCTGCACCAGGGTGTGGTGCTGGTGGTGGCGGGCAAGGGGCGCAAGGACCGTATCGTGCCACTGGGGGAGGAGGCGGTGGTTTGGCTGGAGCGCTATCTGCGTCATGGCCGGCCACACCTGTTGGGCGAACGCCTGAGTGATGCCCTGTTCGTCTCCCAGCAGGGACGGCCCATGACGCGCCAGAGCGTGTGGCATCGCATCAAGAAGCTGGCGCAGCAGGCGGGTATTTCCACCGAGTATCTGTCGCCGCATACGCTGCGGCACGCCTTTGCAACCCATCTAGTGACCCATGGGGCCGATCTGCGTACGGTACAGATGCTGCTGGGGCACGCCAATCTTTCCACCACGGAAATCTATACCCATGTAGCCAATGCGCGCCTGCAGCAATTGCATGCGCAGCACCATCCGCGCGGTTAAAATGCCTCAACCCCATTTGAAAGGACTTTCCATGAAACTCAAACCCCTTTTTGTTGCGCTCGGGCTGAGCACAATGGCTTTCCAGGCGCTGGCCGATGCCAGGACCATGCAGCATAAGCTGCAGAAGCAATTGCCGCCGGGACAGTCGGTTCAGGTCAAGGAGACGCCGGTTCCCGGCCTCTACGAAATTACCCTGGATGGACAGGTGTTCTACATCAGCGGCGATGGCCGCTATGCCTTCCAGGGCAATCTGATCGATCTGCAGACCAAGCAAAATTTGACCGAGCCGGCGAAACAGAAGGCGCGTGCGGACCTGCTCAAGTCGCTGCCTGTGGACAAGACGATCACCTATCCGGCCAAGGGTGAGCAGAAGCGGGAAGTGTGGGTGTTCGATGATCTGGACTGTCCCTACTGCCGCAAGTTGCATGGGATCTTCCCGAAACTGCAGGAAGCCGGTGTCACCATCCATGTGCTGTTCTTTCCGCGCAATGGGCTGGGGTCTGAGAGCTATTATGGCGCCATCAAGGTCTGGTGCGCCGAAGATCGCCGCAAGGCATTTGACGAGGCCATGGAAACCGGCAAGGTGCCCGACACCAAGGTATGCCGTCACCCCATCAACGAGCACCTGGCGCTGGCACAGAAGATTGGCGTGACCGGTACCCCCTTCATGGTGCTGGATAATGGCGAAATGATTCCCGGTTATGTGCCCCCGAAAATGCTCATCGAGCATCTGGTGGGCAAGCGCTGAGGGACTGTCGCAGTAGAAACCAGGTGAATGAAAAAACGCCCCGTAAAATCGGGGCGTTTTTCGTTGTGTGCCAAATGCGCGTTATACGCTGTGGCGCAGAATGATGACCGTCGCCAGACCGAGCAGGGCGAAAAAGCCCATGGTGTCGGTGACGGTGGTGAGCATCAGGCCAGATGCCAAGGCCGGGTCGATCTTGAAGCGATCGAGGATTACCGGGATAAGCGCGCCCGCCACCGCGCCGGCCACCAGGTTGATAAAAATGGCGGCACCGAATACGAAGCCGAGCAGGGCGTCGCCGAACCACCACCAGGCGAAGGCACCAGTAGCCAATGCCCAGAAAAGCCCGTTGAGCGTACCGACCAGAATTTCCTTGCGAATCAGCGCGCGCATGTTGGGTCCCGAGAGGACGCCCTTGGCCATGGCGCGAATGATGATGGTGGCTGTCTGTGTGCCGCCGATACCGCCCATGCTGGCGACAATGGGCATCATCAGTGCCAGGGCGACGATCTTGTCGAGGGTGTCTTCGAAGAAGCTGGCCACCCAGGCTGCAAAAACGGCAGTCAGCAGGTTGATCCCCAGCCAGAAGGCGCGACGGCGCGCTGAAACCAGCGGGGGAGTGAAGATGTCTTCATCTTCATCAAGACCGGCCTGCGCCATCTGGGCGTGCTCAGCCTCTTCACGGATGATGTCCACCACATCGTCAATGGTGATGCGGCCGAGGATGTGGTTGTCGCTGTCCACCACAGCCGCATCGACCCAGTCGTTCTGCTCGAACAGCTTGGCCACGTCCTTGGCGGGTGTCAGCACGAGCACCGCGGGTTTGGAGGCATCCAGCAACTCTTCAATCTTCGTGTCTTCCTCGTGGGTGAGCAGATCGGAGAGCTTGACCACGCCCAGATAGTGGTTGTGACGGTCGCGTACGATCAACTCCAGCAGGTTGTCGGGCAGTTCACCCAGCTGGCGCAGGTAGCGCATCACGGTTTCGATGGTGACGTCCCCCCGCACGCTGATGACGTCGGAGTTCATCAGGCCGCCGGCCGTGTCCTCCGGATAGGACATGGCGGTTTCCACGGCGACGCGCTCATCCTCGTCCAGCGCTTCGAGGAGGATAGCCTTGTTTTCATCGGAGAGGGACTGGGCGATATCGGCCAGATCGTCCGTTTCCAGCTCTTCTGCCAGCTCCTCGATCTCCTCGCGATTGAGGGTTTCGAGGAGTTTGGTGCGCACTTCCTCGTTCAGGTGCGCCAGCACCTCGCCGTGATGCTCAGGTTCCACATGCTCCCAGATGAAATGTCGCAGCTCGGGCGGTGTGGTTTCCAGCAGCTGAGCGATCTGTTCAGGCACCAGCTCCTTCAGCAGCTTCTCGGTGCGCAGGACATCCTTCTCTTGCGCCGCTTCGAGAATGTCTTCGATGAGCTGTTCCTGCTGTTCCGGGGTTAGGGTAATTTCTGACATGCGGTATCCTTTTAGTGCGCGTGTATTTTAAGGCATTCATAAAGTGCAGAGATGGGGGCACGTCAGAAAAAAACAAGGGGGCACGAATGCGCCCCCTGAAAGGTTTAACTGGTGTTGGTGATCAGGCGCTGGCTTCTTCAGCCTCCATGCCCTTTACGCCGCCACTTTTCTTGTTGTGGCCACGGATCTTTTCCTTGTGCTTGACGATCTGACGATCCAGCTTGTCTACCATGCCATCGATGGCGGCATACATGTCATCCTTTTCGTCCTTGGCGAAAAAGTCATGGCCGGCGACATGCACGGTCGCTTCGGCGATCTTGAAGGCGCGTTCCGAGTCCAGAATGACGTGTACGCGCATGACCTGGTCGAAATGACGCTTGATTTTTTCCAGCTTGCTCTTGATGTGGTCACGCAGGGCGTCGGTGACGTCGATGTGATGGCCGGTGATTTCCAGTTGCATAGCGGCTCCTTTGCTCTGGGTTGGAAAAAGTGATCGGGTTTGGTTCTGTTATAGCGAAATAGGGCGGGGAATGCAAACACTGCGATCCTATACGCGGAAATCGTGGCCCAGATAATGGTCGCGCACGGCTTGGTTGGCAAGAATGTCCGTCGGGCTTCCCTGAGCGAGGATATGGCCATCGGCGAGGATGTAGGCGGTGTCGCATACCGACAGGGTTTCACGCACATTGTGGTCAGTGATGAGAATGCCGATGCCTTCCTGCTTGAGTTGCTCGATGATGGACTGGATCTCCTTGACGGAAATGGGGTCCACGCCGGCGAAGGGTTCATCCAACAGAATAAAGCGCGGCTCGGCAGCCAGTGCACGGGCGATTTCCACGCGACGGCGCTCGCCACCCGAGAGGGCCTGCCCGGGCTGATCTTCGATGTGTGCAATCTGCAGCCAGTCGAGCAGGTCGGTCAGCTTCGCCTCGCGATCCGCTCGGGTGAGTTCCGGGCGCATTTCCAGAATGGCGAGTATGTTTTCCCGTACGGTCAGGCGGCGGAATACGGAGGCTTCCTGCGGCAAATAACCGATGCCGGCACGGGCGCGCACATGGATGGGCGCATCGGTGATCTCCCGGTCATCGATGAAAATCTGTCCCTTGTCAGTGGGAACCAGGCCCATCATCATGTAAAAGGTGGTGGTCTTGCCTGCACCGTTGGGCCCCAGCAGGCCCACGACTTGGCCGCTGTATACGTCAATGTCCACCGCCTTGACCACGGTGCGCTTGCGGTAGCGTTTCGCCAGGTTGCGGGCGTAGAAGTGGCTCATGGCGCGGACGTGTCCTGCTGGGGGGGAATGGTCAGGTGTACGCGCTGTTTCCTGTCGCCATGCGCCTGCAGGGTTTCCTGTTCAAGATCGTAGTCCAGGCGGGCGCCGCGTATGGTTTCGCCGCTGGCCTGCGTGACGACGGCGTTGCCTTCCAAGAGGAGATGCTTGTGTGGCTTCAGGCTGTAGGTAATGGTCAGCGCGTGTCCCGTGATTAGTCGGCCGTCGCGTGGGCTTTTCTTGCGGAAGTGGGCCGGCTTGCCATGGGCAATGGCGCGGCTGATCTGGCCGTTTTCGAAATAGACGTCCAGGGTGTCCCCCTGTAGACGGAAGCTGCCCTGGGTGACGACGACATGGCCGGTATAGCGACTGAAACCGTCCTTCTGACGTGCTTCCAGGTGGTCGGCAAGAATGTCGATGGGCTGCTTCGCATCGGGATCCTGTTGTGCTGTGGGTTCGGCATGGGCTACAACAACGCTGAGCGTCAGCAGCAGGGCGGCCAGAAGCATGTCAGGGCGCATAGTGGGTATGAACCTCCCGTTGGATAATCAGGCGCTTGGCAGCGAGCCACCATTGTAAACCGACGCCGGTGGTCCAGCCCTTTTCGCTGCTGAGGCGAACGGGGGCAGGCGTGGTGAGCAGGCGTGTTTCGCGGGCATAATCCAGTCGTTCACTCTGCAGGCTGAGCGCCTGCGGTTCGAGCTGGCGGATGCGGGCATTTCCCTGCAGGTGAACCCGAATCGGGTCGGTACGACCCAGCACGGCCTCAAAGTCGTAGGCGGCATCTGGCTTTGCCAACCAGCCGCGTGGGTGCTTCAGATCGGTGAGGTTGGCCTTCTTCCAGTGGGTGGTCTGCTCGGCTTCCACAAAAAATTGCTCCTGTTCCGCCAGATCGATCCGCCAGGTACTGGCATTGTGTGCGATCCAGTCAGGGTTGGTGGGCGTAGGCGTTTTATTTTTATCAACTGAGTCGCCTTCGTGGTGGCTGTTGAACCAAACCAGCACCCCCGCCGCCAAGGCCAGAAGCAGCCAGATGAGGGGGCGAGGTATGCGCAGACCCTTCATGCCTCAGCGTAGGTAGAAGTCCATGACATCGTCCCACTTGCCCTGCGCCTTGAGAATCAGCTCGCACAGCTCGCGCACGGCACCGCGCCCGCCAGGGTGGTGGCTGGTAAAGTGCACATAGGGGCGGATGCTCGGTTCACCGTCTGCCGGCATGGCGGCCAGCCCGACGCGCCGCAGCAGAGGCAGGTCGAGAATGTCGTCACCCATGTAGGCCACCTCCTCGGGCTGCAGACCACACTCGGCCATCAGATGTTCAAAGCTGGGCAACTTGTCCGGTACGCCCTGATAAACGTACTTGACCTTCAGGTCGTTCATGCGTCGGGTGACCAGTTCGGACTCGCGACCGGTAATGATGCCGAGATCGATGCCTGCCTGGCGCAACAGTACCATGCCATGGCCATCACGGGTATAGAAGGATTTGTATTCCACGCCGTTGTCGCCGTAAAAGAGGCGGTTGTCGGTGAGTACGCCATCCACATCCAGTACCACCAGGCGGATGCGTGCGGCGCGTTCATGCAGGGAAGGGTTCATGGTCATGGGCGGGTTCCTTGAATGGCCAGATACAGCATAAACAGGTAGGCAAAAAATGCCAACAGCAGTACCCACCCTTCAATGCGATTAAGGCGAGCGGGTCGCTTGCCCAGTGGCAGGGCAAACAGCAGCATGGCCAGGGTAAAGCCCAGCATGATGGGGTAGTCGCGGGTGATGATGTCCGCATTGAGGCGGGCGGGGTAGATGAGCGCCGGCATGGCCATGACGGCGAGCAGGTTGAACAGGTTGGAGCCCAGCACGTTGCCCACCATCAGGTCTGCCTCGTTCTTGCGGGCTGCGGAGATGCCGGCAGCCAGCTCGGGCAGGCTGGTGCCGATGGCGACGATGGTCAGGCCGATAATCGCTTCAGATACGTGATAGTAGTGCGCGATTTCCACCGCCCCCCATACCATCATGCGTGCAGACAGCATGAGCACGACGAGGCCGCCCAGGGTATACAGCCACGCCTTTGCAGGTGTCAGCCGGGCCAGTTCCTCCAGCTCCTCTTCGGTTTCCTGCTCCAGCGGATCGCTCGCGGACGCATGGCGATTCAGATAGATCATCCAGCCCATGGCGCCCACCAGGCCGAGCAGCAGAAGCAGGCCGTCAAGCCGGCTGAGCATGCCATCCAGCAACAGCAGGCCAACCAGTACCGTTACACCCACCAGAAGCGGCATTTCCCGCTTGAGCACCTGAGAGCGCACCGCCAGCGGTGCGATCAGGATCGTGGTGCCCAGTACCAGGCCGATATTGGCGATATTGGAGCCGATGGCATTACCCACGGCCAGCTCGGGTGCATGGTCCAGCGCCGCCAGAATGGAGACGATGACTTCCGGCATGGACGTGCCGAAGCCCAGTACGACGACCCCGACAATAAGCGGATTGACGTTGTGATGCACTGCGACGCTGGCCGCCCCTTCGATGAAGGCGTCGGCACTCTTCACTAGCAGGGCAAGGCCAACGATCAGGGCAAGGGCAGGGAGAAGCAGTTCAGTCATAATCAATCGCAATATAGGGTATAAAAGAAAATTATTATAGTGAATATGAATAAACAAGAGGAGACCAGTTTATGCTTGAGAACATCGAGGTGGGCGCGCGTGGCTGGGCGTGTCAGGACTATTATCCCGAGGATCTGCCGGAAGAGTGGCAGCTGGACTACTATGCCAATGCGTTTTCGGCCCTGCTGGTGCCCCAGGCGCAGTGGGCCAGTTGGGGTGTTGATGGCTGGGAAGCGTTTGCGGAGAGTGCAGACACCCTGCGCTGGATTGGTTTTGAGTGGCTGGGAGGGGATGCATCCATTCACGAGCGTCTGCTCGCAGGCTTGGCGCAACTTGAACAGGACGGCGCGACCGAGGTGGGGGTGCTGGTGCTGGAGGGGGCGTGTCCCGCATTGCCGGAATACGTGGGCGTGACCTGCAAAGGGGCTGTCGCGCAGGGCGAGTGGCAGTGGCAGGCGTTGAGCGGTGCGCCGCTGGGGGTCGTGGAAGTGCTGCCGCAGGACCTGAAGGCGCAGCGCAGGCTGCTGGAGGACTTTGCCGCATCACTGCCGGACAAAAACAGCGGTGCGCCCTTTATTGTGGTGCAGGGCTGCGCTAATATTGCCCAACTTAAACAGTTTAAACAGCTGGTGGAGCTGCTGGGCCTCTGATGCGAACCCTGATCGATGTGGATAACCTGACCTTTTCCCGCGGTGCGCGGCGAATCTTCGATGGGCTGTCGCTGACCATCCGCGAAGGGCAGATCACGGCGATCATGGGGCCCAGCGGCACAGGCAAGACGACACTGCTCAAGCTCATCGCCGGCCAGTTGACCCCGGATTCAGGCCGTATTCTGTTTGATGGTCAGGATGTTCATGCCCTGCGCCGCGGAGAACTGTTCAGGCTGCGCCAGCGCATGGGGATGCTGTTTCAGAGCGGGGCACTGCTCACGGATCTCAATGTATTTGACAATGTGGCCTTTCCGCTGCGCGAGCATACGAAGTTGCCGGAAGTGCTGATCGAAAAGCTGGTGCTGATGAAACTGCAGGCCGTTGGTCTGCGCGGCGCCAGGCACTTGATGGCGTCCGAACTCTCCGGGGGCATGGCCCGCCGCGTGGCTCTGGCGCGCGCCATTGCCATGGATCCGGAAGTGGTCATGTATGACGAACCCTTCGTGGGGCAGGACCCCATCACCATGGGTGTTTTGCTGAAACTGATCCAGCGCCTCAACGAAAGCCTGGGCCTGACCAGTATCGTGGTTTCTCACGACGTGCAGGAGGTGATGAGTATCGCCCATTACGTGTATGTCATTTCCGAGGGCCGAGTGGTGGCCGAGGGTGCGGCGGAGGAAGTGGCACAGAGTGAACAGCCCTATGTGCGCCAGTTCCTTAATGGCCTGCCTGACGGGCCGGTGCCGTTCCACTATCCCGCGCCGGCCTATGCCGAGGAGCTGGGGCTATGCTGAAAGCACTGCAGCAGCTGGGCGCATGGGGCATTAATCTGACACGCAGTGCCGGGCGGCTGGGGCTGTTCCTGCTGTCGCTGCTGCCCGCGTTGCCCTATGCCATTTGGCGGGTCAGTCTGCTGGTCAAGCAGACCTTCAATGTGGGCACGCTTTCTCTGCCCATCATCATGACGGCGGGGCTGTTTGTCGGCATGGTGCTGGGGCTGCAGGGCTACAACGTGCTGGTGGACTACAACTCGGAAGAGGCCGTGGGCACCATGACGGCGCTCTCCCTGTTGCGTGAGCTGGGGCCGGTGGTGGCGGCGCTGCTGTTTGTGGGTCGCGCGGGCTCGGCACTGACAGCCGAAATCGGCCTGATGCGTTCAACAGAGCAGCTGTCCGCGCTGGAAATGATGGCGGTGGATCCGCTGAAATTTATCTATGCCCCCCGCTTTATGGCGGTATTGATCACCCTGCCGCTGTTGACGCTGATCTTTATCGCACTGGGGATCTGGGGCGGCTGGCTGGTGGCCGTGGGCTGGCTGGGTGTGGACGACGGCGCCTTCTGGTCGCAGATGCATGCCCATGTGGACTGGCGTGAAGACGTGGTCAACGGCATGATCAAGTCGGTTGCCTTCGCGTTGTTGATCGCCGTGGTGGCTCTGTTTCAGGGCAGTGAGACAGCGCCCACTTCGGAAGGGGTCAGCTATGCCACCACCCGCACGGTGGTGCACGGCTCGCTGGGCGTGTTGGGGCTGGATTTCATACTTACCGCACTGATGTTTAACTGAGGATACGCAATGGGCAAGCAGGCAAAAATCGAAATCGGTGTCGGCATTCTGGTGCTGTTCAGCATTATTTCGCTGTTCGTGATCGCCATGAAGGTAAGCAATTTTGCTGACATGGCGCAGGATCGGCCGACCTATACGCTCAAGGCCCATTTCGACAATATCGGCGGGCTGAAGGTGCGTGCACCGGTGAAACTCAGCGGTGTGGTCATCGGGCGGGTGGCCAGTATCGGCGTCGACAAGAGCAATTATCGCGCGCTGGTGACCATGAAGATCGACAAGGCCTATCAGTTGCCGCTGGATACCTCGGCCTCAATTCTCACCAGTGGCCTGCTGGGGGATCAGTACATCGGCCTTGAGCCGGGAGGCGATGACCAGTATCTGGCAGATGAAGATGAAATTGAGATGACGCAGTCTGCTCTGGTGCTGGAAAACCTTATCGGTCAGCTGATGGTCAAGCTTACGGACAGTGGAGACAAGCAATGAAAAACTGGCTGAAGACATGGGTGATCGGGTTGGGGCTGCTGCTGGTATCCATTGCTCAGGCGCAGCCGCAGCAGGACCCAGGTGCTTTCATTGATCAGCTTACCCACACCCTGTGGAAAAAGCTAGAAGCCAACCGCGAAATATTCAAACAGGATCACCGCGCGCTCAAGGCCTTCGCCGAAAAGGAGGTCCTGCCCCATGTTGCGGTGGCCAAAATGGCCAAATATGTCATGGGGCGCCACTGGCGCAGTGCCACGCCGCAACAGCAGCAGCGTTTTGTAAAGGCTTTCCAGGACATGCTGCTGCGCAGCTATGCCAATACCCTGCTGCATCTGCAGATTCAGGCAATGCAAGTGGAAAAGGTGGTGCCCGGCCAGCGTGGCCGCTATTCAGTAGAGCAAAAAGTTCGCCGGGCCGATGGCACTGATGCCAAGGTGGTCTATCGTGTTTACTGGGACAAGGATGCCAATGCCTGGAAAATTTACGATGTGGTGGCTGAAAACATCAGCCTGCTGCTCAACTACCGCAAGGTATTCAACAGCGAGCTGCAGAAGATGGGTATTGATGAGGTGATCGAGGAAATGGAGATCAAGAATCGTGCCTTCCTCGAGCAGAGCGATGCGCAGTCCGCGCAAGACCATGGCCAGTGAACCCGTGCGTAATCAGCTTGCGCAGGTGGCGGATCGCCTGTATGTGAGCGGCCCGCTGACGCTGGAAACTGTGCCGTCGCTGTATGCCGCGCTGCAAAACCTTTCACCGCCCTTGCGCCGCGTGGATCTGCAGGCGGTTGAACGCGTGGACAGCAGTGCGCTGGCCTGGCTGCTGGCGCTATGTCCACTGGCGGGTGGGGGGTCCCCGACTTTTGAAAACCCGCCTGAAAACCTGCGCACGCTTGCGCGCCTCTACGAGCTGGATTTCCTGCGTTTTAGTCCTTCTGAACCTGCCTCATGACCGCGGCCGTCAGTTTTCAGCGGGTGCGCAAGTGCTACGGTGATCTGTGCGCGCTCAAGGAGATCACGCTTGAAATCCCGCAGGGCAGCTTCTTCGGTCTGCTGGGGCATAACGGCGCCGGTAAATCCACCATGATCAATGCCATGGCGGGGCTGGTGAATCTGACGCACGGCTGCATCGAAGTGCTGGGCCACGATGTGGTGCGCGAGTATCGGCACACACGCCGCCTGCTGGGGGTGGTGCCGCAGGAACTGATCGACGAACCGTTTTTCTCGGTGCGCGAGTTGCTGCGCATTCAGTCCGGTTATTTCGGTTTGCGGGGCCGTGCTCAGGCGGCATGGATCGATGAGCTGCTGGAGCGGCTGGCGCTGACGGACAAGGCGGACGTGAAGACGCATCAGCTCTCCGGGGGCATGAAGCGACGCGTACTCATCGCCATGGCGCTGGTGCACCATCCCAAGGTGCTGGTGCTGGACGAGCCGACGGCAGGCGTGGATGTGGGCCTGCGCCAGAGTCTGTGGGCGTTTGCGCAGGAGCTGCATGCGCAGGGCATGACCATCGTGCTGACCACCCACTACCTGCAGGAAGCCGAGGCGCTGTGCGATCGCATCGCCATTATCGATCACGGCGAGCTGTTGACGGTGGCTTCCAAGGAAGAACTGCTGGCGGCTCATCCATGGCGCTATATTGAGTTGGAAACGAATGAGGTGGCCGAATTGTGCTCGGAACTGAGCGCGCGACTGGAGCAGCGCCAAGGCGACCTGCTGCGTTTTCGCGTTGAGCGGGATGTGCCCATGGCGGATTTTCTCGACTGGGTGCAGCGCAGTCATCTGGATGTGAAGGATCTGCGCAGCCAGCGTGCCAGTCTCGAGCAGGTGTTTCTCTCCCTTACTCAGGAGACGCACACATGAACTGGGCGGGAACCTGGACGCTGCTCTACAAAGAGGTGCGCCGTTTCTGGTCGGTATTCATTCAGACGGTGCTGGCCCCGGTGGTCACGACGCTGCTGTATCTGCTCATTTTCGGCCATCTGCTGGACGAAGGGGGCGTGCAGTTCGACAACCTGGACTATGGTACCTTCCTGATTCCGGGGCTGGTCATGCTGACGTTGATGCAGAACGCCTTCTCCAACAGTTCCTCCAGCCTGATCCAGTCGAAAATGCACGGCAACCTGACCTTCATTCTGCTGTCGCCGCTGTCGCCACTGGAGATTTACCTGGCCTTCGTTGCGGCCGCCATCGTGAGGGGGCTGGTGGTGGGGCTGGGCGTGTTCGTGGTCGGATGGCTGGGGTATGATCTGTACTGGCAGTCACTTGCATGGGTGCTTGTCTTTGCCGTGCTCAGTGCCGCCGTAATGGGTGGGCTGGGGCTGCTGGCCGGTATCCTCTCGGATAAATACGATCATCTGGCCGCCTTTCAGAATTTTGTTGTGGTGCCGCTGACCTTTCTGGCCGGGGTGTTCTATTCCATTCACTCCTTGCCGCCGCTATGGCAGCAGTTGTCGCAGTTCAACCCCTTCTTCTACATGGTGGACGGCTTCCGCTACGGCTTTTTCCTGCACAGCGATGTGTCGGTATGGACGAGCCTGGCCGTGACGCTGTCCTTTTTGCTGGTGGTGTCCGCGATCAACCTGTATTTGCTGGTGCGCGGGGTTAAAATAAAAAATTAGTCTTGAAAACAAGAGGCCATCATGACGCCTGAACAGGTTGAAGAAAAAATTCGTGCCGTGTTGCCGGATGCCAGGGTGCAGGTGAGCGGCGAAGAGTGCAATTTTACAGTTGAGGTTGAAAGCGCCGCCTTTGCAGGCAAGTCCCCGCTGCAGCGCCACCGCATGGTGAACGACATTTTTCGCAATGAACTGACCAGCGGCGCGCTGCACGCTCTGTCCATCAAGACGCGGGTGCCGTCGGATGGATAAACTCGTCATCCATGGGCCCTCGCAGCTCGAGGGGGAGGTGCGCATTTCCGGCGCAAAGAATGCTGCGCTACCCATTATGATGGGTGCCCTGCTGACCCCGGAGCCGGTGCGTCTCAGCAATGTGCCCCACCTGCGAGATGTGACCACCACACTGCAGCTGCTGGCCTCCATGGGTACACGCATCGTGGTGGATGAAAAGCTCAATATCGAGCTGGATACCTCCGACATCCATTCCCGCGAAGCGCCCTACGAGCTGGTGAAAACCATGCGTGCCTCGATTCTGGTGCTCGGCCCGCTGCTGGCCCGTTTTGGCGAGGCGCGCGTGTCCCTGCCAGGTGGCTGTGCCATTGGTTCACGTCCCGTGGATGTACACATCCACGGCATGGAGAAGATGGGCGCGGAGATTCGCGTGGAGCAGGGTTATATTCATGCCCGTGCCGACCGCCTCAAGGGGGCGCACATCCTCATGCACACGGTGACGGTGACGGGCACGGAAAACCTGCTCATGGCTGCCGTGCTGGCGGACGGGGTCACCGTGCTGGAAAATGCCGCCACCGAGCCGGAAGTGCAGGATCTCTGTCATTACCTTAACAAGATGGGCGCTAACATCCGCGGCATCGGCACCTCGACGCTGACCATCGAGGGCGTGGATGAACTGAAAGGCTGCGAACATGCCATCATTCCGGACCGGATCGAAGCCGGCACCTACCTGGCGGCTGCCGCGCTGACCAAAAGCCGCATTACGGCGACCCATGCAGAGCCCAGGCACATGACGGCTGTGCTAGAGAAGTTCGTGGAAGCGGGTGCAAAACTGGATATCGAAGAGGATCGCATCACGCTGGACATGCGCGATCGCGAACTCAAGCCGGTGGATATCGTAACGGCGCCCTATCCGCTGTTTCCCACCGACATGCAGGCCCAGTTTCTGGTGATGAACTGTCTGGCACCCGGGCGTGCAGTGATCGAGGAAACCATTTTTGAAAACCGCTTCATGCACGTGAGTGAACTGCTGCGCATGGGCGCGGACATTCGCGTGCAGGGCAACAAGGCGATTACCAAGGGTGTCGATCACCTGGTGGGCGCGCCGGTGATGGCTACCGACCTACGTGCCTCCGCCAGCCTGATTCTGGCGGGTCTGGCAGCACAGGGTGAAACCGTGGTCAACCGGGTTTACCATATCGACCGCGGCTACGAATGTATTGAAGAAAAATTCCACAAACTTGGCGCCGACATCGTGCGCCTGACGGACTGAAACATGGCTCAGAATACACTTACCATCGCGCTTTCCAAGGGGCGCATTCTCAAGGAAACCCTCCCGCTGCTGGCGGCGGCGGACATTCATCCGCTGGACGATCCGGACAGCAGCCGCAAACTGATTCTGGATACCAACCAGCCCCATATCAAGCTGCTGGCAGTGCGCGCCACCGATGCACCCACCTATGTCAACTACGGCACGGCTGACCTGGGTGTGGCCGGCAAGGACGTGCTCATGGAGATCGAGGGCGAAAACCTCTATGAGCTGGTGGATCTGGGCATTGCCAGGTGCCGTCTGATGGTGGCGGGACAGCCAGGCTTTACGCCGGCGGGACACCGCCTGCGTGTCGCCACCAAGTACGTGCGCTCTGCACAGCGCTATTTTGCCGAGAAGGGCGAGCAGGTGGAGTTGATCAAACTGTACGGCTCCATGGAGCTGGCCCCGCTGGTGGGGCTGTCAGACGTGATTGTGGATCTGGTGGACACCGGCAACACCCTCAAGGCCAATGGGCTGGCGCCCATGGAACACATCGCCGACATTTCCTCGCGGCTGATCGTCAATCAGCACGCCTACAAGCTCAAGCACGACATGATTCGTGAACTGGTTCAGCACATTCAGGAGGCCGTCAACAATGGTTAATATCCGCAGACTCGATGCCGCCCAGCCCGACTTTCGCGCGCAACTGGACGCGCTGCTGGCTTGGGAGAGCGTATCCGACGACAAGGTAAATGATATCGTGCGCGAAATTTTGCACAACGTGCGCACCCGTGGTGATGCTGCGGTACTGGAGTACACCGCCCGTTTCGACCAGCTGGATGTACAGTCCGCTGAGCAGCTGGAAATTCCGCAGGAGCGTCTGCAGATGACGCTGCGCACCATCGACCCTAAGCTGCGTGAAGCACTGGAATTCGCTGCCGATCGCATCAAGGCCTATCACGAGCACCAGGTGGAAAAGAGCTGGAACTACGAGGAAGAAGACGGCACCATTCTTGGTCAGAAAATTACCCCGCTGGATCGTGTCGGCCTGTATGTGCCGGGCGGCAAGGCGGCCTATCCTTCCTCCGTATTGATGAATGCCATTCCGGCCAAGGTGGCGGGTGTGGAAGAACTCATCATGGTGGTGCCCACGCCCCATGGCGAAGTGAACGACATGGTGCTGGCGGCGGCCGCCATTGCCGGCGTGGATCGCGTCTTCACCATTGGCGGTGCACAGGCGGTGGCTGCACTGGCCTATGGCACCGAAACCATTCCGCAGGTGGACAAGATCGTAGGCCCCGGCAATATTTTCGTCGCCACGGCCAAACGCTATGTGTATGGCACGGTCGGCATCGACATGATCGCGGGTCCGTCCGAAATTCTGGTGGTGTGCGATGGCAAGACAAATCCGGATTGGATCGCCATGGATCTGTTTTCACAGGCCGAGCACGACGAGGATGCCCAGGCGATCCTGGTGACGCCGGATGTCGCTTTCGCCGACCAGGTGGCGGCCAGCATCGAAAAACTGCTGCCCACCATGCCGCGTAGAGACATCATTCAGAAGGCACTGGAAGCCCGCGGTGCGCTTATTACCGTGCGCGATTTGGACGAGGCGGTAGAGATGATTAATATCATTGCGCCGGAGCATCTGGAGCTTTCCGTGGAAGCACCGGAAGTGCTGCTGCCCGACATCCGCCATGCAGGGGCCATCTTCATGGGCCGTTACACCTCCGAGGCCTTGGGCGACTATTGTGCCGGCCCGAACCATGTATTGCCCACCAGTCGCACCGCACGCTTCAGTTCACCGCTGGGTGTGTACGACTTTGTCAAGCGCTCCAGCATTATCATGGTGTCCGAGGAGGGCGCGCAGACCTTGGGCGAAGTGGCTGCCATCCTCGCGGACGGTGAGGGGCTGCCGGCCCACGCCCAGTCGGCTCGCTATCGTCTGAAGGACTGATCCGTGCCCCGCTACTGGAGCGAGGTGGTGCATCGGCTGACCCCCTATGTGCCGGGAGAGCAGCCGCAGCACCCCAATCTGGTCAAGCTCAACACCAATGAAAATCCATGGCCGCCGTCGCCCAAGGTGCTTGAGGCCATTGCGGCGGCCACGGATGACAGGCTGCGCCTGTATCCGGATCCCGATTCCACCCGGCTCAAGCAGGCACTGGCCGATTATTTCGGGCTGAAGGTGGAAAACGTCTTTGTGGGCAACGGCTCCGATGAAGTGCTGGCGCATGCCTTCCAGGCCCTGCTCAAGCATGACGCGCCGCTGTTGTTCCCGGATATCAGCTACAGCTTTTATCCCGTCTATTGCAACCTGTTTGAGATCGATTACCGCATCGTTCCATTGCGAGACGACTTTTCCCTGGTATTGGCTGATTTCGATCAGCCCAATGGCGGCATTATTTTCCCCAATCCCAATGCACCCACGGGGCGGGCCGTGTCCCGTGCGGATATCGAGGCGTTGCTGCAGCGCAATCCTGACAGTGTGGTGGTGGTGGACGAGGCCTATGTGGACTTCGGTGCCGAGAGTGCCGTGCCTATGATCGCCCGTTATGACAATTTGCTCGTGGTGCAAACTTTCTCCAAGTCTCGTTCACTGGCAGGGTTGCGTCTGGGCTATGCACTGGGTGCGCCCGAGCTTATCGAGGCGCTGGTGCGGGTCAAGGACAGTTTCAATTCCTATCCCATCGATCGGCTGGCGGAAGCGGCCGGGATCGCCTCCATTGGGGACGAGCCCTATTTTCAGGATGTGCGCGATCGGGTCATGCGCGAGCGCGAGCGGGTGACACAGGCATTGACAGGGTTGGGCTTCGAAGTGTTGCCGTCCAAGGCCAACTTCGTCTTTACCCGTCCGCCCCGTCCTGCCGAGGTGGTGATGCAGGCACTGCGTGAGCGGGGCATTATCGTGCGCCACTTCAAGGCGCCGCGTATTCGCAACTGGCTGCGCATCACTATCGGTGCGCCGCACGAAAATGATGCGCTGCTGACAGCGCTGGAGGAGATTGTCAGTGAAGCGGGATGAACTGCTGGCCTATTTGAATGGCCTGCTGAAGCCGGACGCTTTCAACGACTATGCGCCTAATGGTCTGCAGGTTGAGGGGACGGAGACGGTTACACGGATCGTAACGGGGGTTACCGCCTGTCAGGCGCTGCTGGATATGGCGGTACGCTGGCAGGCGGACATGGTGCTGGTGCACCACGGTTACTTTTGGAAAAGCGAGCCGGTCACACTGACCGGCATGAAGGGGTGGCGCATTCGCACCCTTATGCAGCATGACATCAACCTGGTGGCGTACCACCTGCCGCTGGATGCCCACGTTGAGCTGGGCAATAACGCGCAGCTGGGCAAACTGTGGGAGCTGCATGACATCACACCGGACGACGACAGTCTTGTGCGACTGGGACGCCTGCCAGCGGCGGTGCCACTGGAAGAATTCGTCTTGACGGTAGAGCGAACACTGGGGCGCGCGCCGTTGCATCTGCCAGGCGGGCCAGAGCGCGTTCAGATCGTCGCCTGGTGCAGTGGTGCAGCGCAGGGCTACATTGATCGCGCTGCAGACTGGGGGGCAGACGTATATGTGAGTGGCGAGGTTTCCGAGCAGACCACTCATCAGGCACGGGAGCTGGGCATTCATTATCTGGCGGCCGGTCATCATGCCACAGAGCGGGTCGGGGTTCAGGCGCTGGGCGAACACTTGCAGGCGGTTTTCCCGGAGTTGAAGGTGCGGTTCGTTGATATCCCCAATCCAGTATGAGTTTTATTTATGGCTGCTCATAATTTGAACTTATAAAATAATCTAATGATGTGCGAAGCAACATTAATGCGGTGCCCCGCTGCGCATCGGTAGAATAGGCCAGATTGAACAAAAGAGGCGCAAGCCATGCGGGAACAGAAAACAGTGGATGTGGACATCAAGCGCCGGCGCATGCTGGTGGCCGCCACGGGTGTCATGGGCGCCATCGGTGCCACCTTTCTGGCGACGCCGTTTGTGGCCTCGTGGGAGCCCAGTGAGCGTGCCAAGGCGCTGGGGGCCCCGGTGGATGTGGATATCAGCAAGCTGGAAGATGGCCAGCTGCTGACCGTGAACTGGCGCGGCAAGCCGGTATGGGTGCTGAAACGCACGCCGGAGATGCTGGCGACCCTCGACAAGGTTGAGTCTGAATTGCGTGATCCGGATTCCAATGAGTCCATCCAGCCGCCCTATTGCAAGAACAACTACCGCGCCATCAAGCCGGAAATGTTTGTAGCTGTGGGCGTATGTACGCACCTGGGCTGTGCGCCACTGTTCAAGCCGGATCCTGGCGATGCGGATCTGGGCAGCGACTGGCCCGGCGGCTTCTTCTGTCCCTGCCATGGCTCCCGCTTCGATCTGGCTGGACGCGTATTCAAGGCGGTGCCGGCGCCCACCAATCTGGAAATTCCTCCGCACCATTACCGCAGTGCCACGCTGATCCGCGTGGGTGAAGATCCCAAGGAAGGAGGCCAGGCATGAGCGATGTGAACAAACCCATGCCGGAGCGTGGCGACACCCCGGATTTTGCCAAGCCGGGCTCGCTGCTGCACTGGCTCGACAAGCGCCTGCCGCTGGTGGAGACGTGGAATGAGCATGTGGGCCAGTACTACGCGCCCAAGAATTTCAACTTCTGGTACTTCTTCGGCTCACTGGCGCTGTTGGTGCTGGTGAATCAGTTCGTCACCGGCATCTGGCTGACCATGAGCTACAAGCCCAGCGCGGCGGAGGCGTTCAACTCCATCGAATACATCATGCGTGATGTGGACTGGGGCTGGCTGATCCGCTACATGCACTCTACCGGTGCTTCGGCCTTCTTTATCGTTGTTTATCTGCACATGTTCCGGGGGCTGTTGTATGGCTCCTACAAGCAGCCGCGCGAACTGGTGTGGATCATCGGTATGCTCATCTTCCTGGTGCTGATGGGTGAAGCCTTCATGGGCTACCTGCTGCCGTGGGGGCAGATGTCCTACTGGGGGGCGCAGGTCATCATCTCCCTGTTTGGTGCCATCCCCTTTGTGGGGCCCGATCTGGCTGTGTGGATTCGTGGTGACTATGTGATCTCCGATGCCACGCTGAACCGCTTCTTCGCTCTGCACGTGATTGCGCTGCCGTTGGTGCTGTTGATCCTGGTTTTCCTGCATATCGTGGCCCTGCACCGTGTCGGCTCCAACAATCCGGACGGGGTTGATATCAAGAAGGTCAAGGGGCCTGACGGTACGCCGCTGGACGGCATTCCATTCCACCCCTACTATTCGGTCAAGGACAGCGTTGGTGCAGTGGCCTTTGCCTTCCTGTTTGCGCTGGTAATCTTCTACTTCCCGGAAGGGGGCGGTTTCTTCCTCGAGCCGCCCAACTTTGAACCGGCCAATCCGCTGAAGACGCCGGAACACATTGCACCGGTGTGGTACTTCACCCCGTTCTACGCCATTCTGCGCGCCATCCCGGACAAGTTCCTGGGTGTCATGGCCATGGGCGGTGCCATTGGTGTGCTGTTCCTGCTGCCCTGGCTGGATCGCTGTCCGGTGCGCTCGATCCGTTACCGTGGGCTGTCCTTCAAGATTCTGCTGACGGTGTTCACGGTAAGCTTTATCGCCCTGGGGTATCTTGGCACACAGCCGGCCACGCCAACCCTGACCCGTCTGGCACAGCTGTTTACGCTGGGGTATTTCTCGTTCTTTATTCTGCTGCCGTTTACATCGGCGCGGGAAAAGTGCAAACCGGTGCCAACGAGGGTGACATATCATGGTTAAGAAATTCTTTGCGATAACGGTTGGCCTGCTTCTCCCCCTGTTTGCCGTGGCAGGGGGCGGCCACAGCGGGGTGGAGCTGCACAAGGCCAACAATGACTTGCGTGATCAGGCTTCCCTGCGTCGTGGCGCCATTGCCTTTTCCGACTACTGCATGGCCTGTCACACTCTCAAATATATCCGCTATAACCGTATCGCCCGTGATCTGAGCTGGACGGATGAGGAAGTGGTGGCCAAGATGGCCAAAGGCCTGAGCAAACCGGTCGACCCGGTCATGGCGCGCGGCGATCTGAAGGCGATTCATCAGGTACTGGGCACCACGCCGCCCGACCTGTCGCTGGTGGCGCGCTTGAAAGGGTCGGACTACATCTACAGCTTCCTGCTGGGTTACTTTGAAAAGGACCCGAAAAAGGGTGTATGGGACAACCACTACCTGCCCGGAACCGCCATGCCCAACGTGCTGGAAGACAAGTATCGTTTTGCCAAGGTGGATGAGCGGGAAGCGCTCGCACGGGATCTCACCAACTTCCTGGAGTATGTGGGTGAGCCCATCAAGGTAAAGCGCTGGGATCTGGGTTGGAAGGTCCTGCTGTTCCTGTTTATTTTCTTCATCATTACTTACCTGCTGAAGAAGGAATACTGGCGCGACGTGAAATAATCGCGTCGGACGCTACCAATAGCCCTGCCTTGTGCAGGGCTTTTTGTTTCAGGGAGTCGTGAGCGTGGCAAAAGCCAAAAGTGCCTATGTCTGCACCGAGTGTGGCGCGGAGTTCAGCAAGTGGCAAGGCCAGTGCGCCGAGTGTGGTGCCTGGAACAGCCTGCAGGAGATCCGTCTGAGCACAGGCAAGGCGCGCCGCGCCGTTCGTGCGGGCGGGTATGCCGGCGTGGGCGGCAGCGGCATTCAGCGCCTGAGCGATGTGCAGGCGCAGGATGTGGCGCGCTGGCCCACAGGCCTGGGCGAGCTGGATCGGGTGCTGGGCGGCGGCCTGGTGCCGGGCGAAGTGGCGCTGGTGGGCGGCGATCCCGGTGTAGGCAAATCCACACTGCTGCTGCAGACGCTGTTGCTGCTGAGCCAGCAAAGGCCGGTACTCTATGTCACCGGAGAGGAATCCCTGCAGCAGGTGGCGTTGCGGGCGCAGCGGATGAAGCTGCCAACCGACGCGCTGCAGTTGCTGGCGGAAACCGACGTGGAGGCCATTGTGGCACAGGCGGCTCAGGCCAAACCGCAGGTGATGGTGATTGACTCCATCCAGACCATGGAGGTCCCCGAGATTCAGTCTGCTGCCGGCAGCGTGTCGCAGGTGCGTGAAGCCGCGGCTGTGTTGACGCGCTATGCCAAGCAGTCGCAAACGGCCATCTTTCTAGTGGGCCACGTCACCAAGTCCGGTGAAGTGGCCGGCCCGCGCGTGCTGGAACACATTGTCGATGCCGTGCTGTTTCTGGAGGGGCGTAGTGATAGCCGTTTTCGCACCCTGCGCGCGTTGAAAAACCGTTTTGGCGCGGTGAATGAGCTGGGCGTGTTCGCCATGACTGAAGGCGGCATGAAGCAGGTGCGCAATCCTTCTGCCATTTTCCTCAGTCGTGGCGAGCCTGCACCGGGTTCGGTGGTGATGGTGGTATGGGAGGGTACGCGTCCGCTGCTGGTGGAACTGCAGGCGCTGGTGGACAGCGCCCCATTTGGTGCACCGCGGCGCGTGAGCGTAGGGCTTGAGCAAAATCGACTGGCCATGCTGCTGGCGGTGCTGCACCGTCATGGCGGTGTTCAGGCAGGTGATCAGGATGTGTATCTCAATGTGGTTGGCGGCGTAAAGGTGACCGAAACGGCCGCGGATCTGGCTACCCTGGCGGCCATTGTCTCCAGCCTGCGCAATCAGGTTCTGCCACAGGATCTGATTGTGTTTGGGGAGGTGGGGCTGGCTGGGGAAATCCGCCCGGTGCCGTCGGGTCAGGAGCGCATTGCAGAGGCGGCCAAGCATGGCTTTCGCCGTGCCATCGTTCCTTATGCCAACCAGCCAAAGCATGCCACTGACGGCATGCAGGTGTATCCGGTGCGCACCCTGCAGGACGCACTCAAGGTGCTGAGCGAACTTTAAGGGGTTTTCGGAAGGGGTCCCCGACTTTTTTACAGGCCCATTTTCTGCCGGCACAAAAAAGCCCCGAAAAACGGGGCCTTTGAGGTACGTAACAGCCTTTCTGCGATCAGGGCAGTTCGATCTCCACAATTTCAGACTTGGGAATGGTGGAGCAGGTGAGGATGTGGCCCGGTTGCGGCTCGTAGGCATGATCCTGCACATATTCCACTTCGCCCTGCACCAGCTTCACTTCACAGGCGCCGCAGCTGCCACCACGACAGCTGTAGGGCACGTCGAAGCCGGCTTCATCCAGACACTCCAGAATGGAAAACTGCCCGTCAAACTCGCACTCGCCCTGACCCTTGACAATGATCTTGCTCATATCAGTTTCCTTATTGAGGTTGCTCAAAAACAAAAATATTCTATCAGGGATGCAATTTGCGGGCAGGGGGCGTAAATTAAACATTCTTTTGCGTCTGCAAATGAGGAGGATGAGACGATGCGTAAAGGGTTGCTGATCGTACTTTGGGCCCTGAGCTTGAGTGTATGGGCAGGGGGCAGTGACTGGCCGAAGCAGATGGGCGAAGCCATGGTTTGGGCCGTCGAGGCTGACTATCAGGATGTGCGTGATGACCTGAAGGATGCAATCGAATCCCGCGGCATGGTCATCAGCTATATCAGTCATGCAAAGGCGATGCTGGAGCGCACCGGCAAGGACATCGGCTTCAAGGATTCCGTCTATCCCGGTGGGGCGGAAATCTTCCTGTTCTGCAAGTCGGACATTTCCAACAAGCTGGTGCGTGCCAACCCGCACAATATCGTGCTGTGCCCCTACGCGATTTCCGTTTACGATGTGGCGGGCGAACCGGGCAAGGTCTTTCTCGCCTATCGTATTGGGCCGAAGAATGAGCCGGCTTTCAAACCTGTGGAAAAATTGCTGCGCGACATTATCGAAGGCATTGTGGAGAACTATTGATGAGCCTGCAGGCACAGCTTGAACAGCGTCTTGCCGAACATCTGACACCTGCGCTACTGCAGGTGGAAAACGAAAGCCATCAGCACAGCGGCCCGGCGACGGAAAGCCATTTCAAGGTGGTGATCGTGAGTGATCAATTTGACGGTCTCCCGCTGATCAAGCGCCACCGCGCCGTGCATGAGGCACTGGGTGATCTGATGGCGCAGTTTCATGCCCTGGCGCTGCACACCTATACACCGCTGGAGTGGGCGCAGCGTACCGGTGCGCCGCCATCACCACCGTGTCGGGGCGGGAGCAAGCGTGCCTGAAGTCAAGAAAGGCCAGTCAAGCGACTGGCCTTTTCAATACACCTATACGAATCTGCCGCGGGACCTGTGGGTGCGCATCGACCCGGAGCCGGTGCGTGCACCAGATCTGGTGGTGTGGAATGACACTCTTGCCGAACAACTGGGCCTTGACCGCTGGGCGGCGGACGCCGAAACGCGGGCTGGCGTCCTGCGGGACCTGATTACTGGCCACGCCGAAGCGGCAGCAGCAACAAAAAGCCGGCGGTGGCTACCACGACAATGGCGGGGCCGCTGGGCCAGTCCAGCTGCCACGAGAGCGCCAGTCCGCCTACCCCGCTGACAACCGCAATCAGGACGCTTCCTGCCAGCATCTGTTCCGGCGTGCGGCTCAGATGGCGGGCTGCAGCCGGTGGCAAAATCAGCAGTGAGGTGATCAGCAGCACGCCGACCAGTTTGATGGACAGGGCGATCACCAGCGACAGCAGCAGGATAAACAGCCGCTCCACGCGTTGAACCGGCACGCCTTCGGCAAACGCCAGTTCACGATTGAGGGTGATATTGAGCAGATCTCGCCAGTGGCGCCAGTAGAACAAACCGGTCAGGAGTGTCAGTCCGCTCAATAACCACGCATCCTGAGGCGTGATCGCCAGCAGGTCACCGAACAGTAGGCTGTCCAGGCTGATCTGCACCGGCGTATAACTCAACAGCACCAGCGCGATGGCAAGGGTCGAGTGGGCCAGCATGCCCAGCAGGGTGTCGCTGGAAAGGCGCGTGCGTCTCATCAGGGCATGCACCGCCCAGCCGGTCAGCAGGGCAACCGCAATCACGCTCCACTGCCAGTCAATGCGCAGCAGCAGCCCCAGTGCCACCCCCAGCAGGGCGGTATGGGCCAGTGTGGCACCGAAGTAAGATTGCTTTTGCCACACGACGAACACTCCGAGCAGAGCGGCCGTCAGCCCCAGCATGATCCCCGCCAGCCCGATCCAGAGCAGCCAATCATTCATGGGTGCAGCCCTCGTGTTCGGCACAGCGGTGCGGGTCGTGATGGTGGGTGTAAATGGCGAACAGGCCGGCATCCTCGCCAAACAGGCGGCGGTATTCCGGATGCTCCGCGACGCTCTGTGGCGTGCCGCTGCAGCAGATGTGGTGATTGAGACAGATGACCTGGTCGGTCTGCGCCATGACAAGATGCAGATCGTGGCTGATCAGCACAATGGCGCACTGCAGTTCATCGCGGATGGTCACCAGCAGTTGATAGAGAAATTTCTGCCCCTGCACATCCACGCCCTGCAGCGGTTCATCCAGCACCAGCACATCCGGCTGGCGCAGAATCGCACGGCACAGCATCACCCGCTGCAATTCACCGCCGGACAGTCCCTGCAGCGGTTTATCCAGCAACGCGCTCACGCGTGTGAGCTCTACCCAGCGGTTGCTCAGTGTATGCGTGCCCGGCGGTAGCCCCAGTTCGATAAAGCGCCGTGCGGTCATGGGTAGACTGGCGTCCACGTGCAGTTTTTGCGGCACATAGCCGAAGCGCAATCCGTCGCGGCGCCACACCGTGCCCGCCTGCGGCTGCAACAGGCCGAGCATGATCTTCAGCAGCGTGGATTTGCCGGCGCCATTGGGGCCGATCAGGGTTAAAATCTCGCCACGGCGCAGGGTCAGACTCACATCCTGCAGCACCGGCTGCGCAGGCTGATAGCCGAAGGTGATCCGTTTCAGTTGAACAAGGAGTTCCGTATGCATAGGGGTATTGTAAGGAAGTGGCTGCTGCTCGGAGCGTTGTTGTGGAGCATGGCGCTCCCAAGCTGGGCTTCGCACTGGGTCGTCAGTCTGCCGGCCGTGGCCCACTGGGTGCGACCGATGCTGTTGCCGGAGGATACGCTGACGGTGCTGCTGCCGCCCGGTCAGTCGCCCCATCACTGGGCGCTGAAGCCTTCCCAGATCCGGGCGCTGGCCGAGGCTGACCATATTGTGCTGGTTGCCCCCGCACTGGAGTCCCCCTTGTACCGCTGGGCGCGGGCGCATCAACGCCCGTTGTTGGTCTGGTCTGCGCTGGAGGGGGTGAAGTTGCTGTATGGCGAGGGCCACCATCACGACAGTGAAGCGGAGCATGGAGATGCTCACGGTGTTGACGGAGACGCGCCGGCGGAAAAGGACGCACTGCATCTCAACCCCCACCTGTGGCTGTCGCCGCAAAACGGCCGTGCCCTGGTTCGGGCGGTTGCTGCCGTGCAGCAGACCCTGCATCCGCAGCAACGCCAGGCCGTGCAGGCGCGTGAGCAGGCGGCGCTTGCCCAGCTGACGCAGCTGGATGAACAGGCAGATGCTGCATTGAAACCGTTGCGAGATGTGCCCTATATGGTGCTGCACGATGCCTTTGCCTATTTCGACGAAACCTATCGCCTGAACAAGGTGGGTGTAATCGAGCCGCCTGCCAGTGGCATCGGTCTTAAACGCCTGCTGGCGATGCGCGAGCGGCTCCAGCAGGCCAATGTGCGCTGCGTTCTCTATCCGGCACACAAAAATCCCCGTCTGCTTCGTCAGCTGGTGCGCGGCCTGCCAGTGCGCACGCAGGCGGTGGATGTGCTCGGCTGGCAACACAATGCACTGGATGACTGGTTCAGCAGCATTGTGAAAGGCTACGTGCAATGTCTGAGCCCGTCCTGATCGCGGGGTTGCCCGGCAGCGGCAAAAGCCGCTGGATTGCGGCGCAGCCCGAGCCGTCCTGGTTGCAGGAATGGCACGACGACACGTTGCCCGCAGCGCGGGCCGTGTGGTGGGTCTTGGATCTGCGCCAACCGCTGGATGAAACCATCAAAACAGTACTGACGTCCTGTCTGCAGCGGGCAGACGCCCTAATAGGCCATTTTGCCGAAGAAAGCCCCATTGAAACACAGATGCGCTGGCGTGAATTTTTGGCACCGTTGAAAAAGTCGGGGACCCCCCTTTATTTCAGTCATTTTCTGCAGCCACCGCCTCCCGACTTTCCAAGGACTTCTTCAAAAGCTGCCTGCAGTTGCGGGTGGCCACGTCGAACAGGGGTTATCGTGCAGCTGCCCACCGTGGTGCTGGATCATCTGCTGTTTGTATTTCAGGGGCTGGAGCAGAGCACGCCCATGCGTTTCTGGCGTATCAAGGGGGTGGTGCAGACGCTCGAATATGCCAATGCGGTGGCGATTGAAGGCAGTCTGAGCGGGTTGTATACCCATGCCGCAGCAATAAAAGACGGCCCGGTGGGGCGGCTGATCATGCAGGTGGAAAATCTGGATCTGGAGCGGCTTTCGGAGGCGTTGCAGGCGGTGCGCGCACCCGGTGAAGACGTGGACATTGAGGTAATTTCCGAGTAGAATGCTCGGGATTGATAACAGGACGCGAATCGCCATGTCTGAAACGCAGTATCAGGAAATCAACACCCTGTTGGAAAAGAGCTCCTTTTACAAGGAGGGCTTCTATACCCAGACGGTGGTGGACAAGCTGGAAAAGGGCATCAACGAGGATGTTATCCGCGCCATTTCCGCCAAGAAAAACGAACCGGAGTGGATGCTGGAGTGGCGCCTGAAAGCCTATCGTCACTGGCTCACCATGAAGGAGCCGCACTGGGCCAAGGCGGAATATGAACCGCTGGACTATCAGGATTACAGCTACTATGCCGCACCCCAGTGCGCCAGCTGTGCGACCGACGGCTGCGCCACTGAGGAAACCGAGGAGGCGATTGATCCGGAAGTGGCCAAGGCCTTCGAGGCGCTGGGCGTGCCATTGAACGATGATGCGGACATCGCTGTGGATGCCATCTTCGACTCCGTTTCCGTGCGTACCACGCAGCGGGAAAAGTTGAAGGAACTGGGCATTATCTTCTGCTCCTTCTCCGAGGCGGTGCAGGAGTATCCGGATCTGGTGCGCAAGTACCTGGGCTCGGTAGTGCCGTATCACGACAACTTCTTCGCCGCACTCAATGCGGCGGTAGCATCCGACGGTACCTTCGTATATATCCCGCCCGGCGTGCGCTGCCCGGTGGACATTTCCACCTACTTCCGCATCAACGAGGCCAAGACCGGCCAGTTTGAGCGCACGCTGCTGATTGCGGACAAGGGCAGCTATGTCAGCTACATCGAAGGCTGCTCCGCGCCCATTCGCGACAGCTACCAGCTGCACGCCGCGGTGGTCGAGGTGGTGGTGCACGAGGACGCGGAGGTGAAATACTCCACTGTGCAGAACTGGTACCCGGGCGACGAGGACTGCGAAGGCGGCATTCTCAACTTTGTGACCAAGCGCGGCCTGTGCGAAGGGCGCAACAGCAAGCTGTCGTGGACCCAGGCGGAAACCGGCTCGGCGATCACCTGGAAGTACCCCAGTTGTATTCTGAAAGGGGACAACTCCATCGGCGAGTTCTACTCGGTGGCGTTGACCAACCGCCGTCAGCAGGCCGATACCGGCACCAAGATGATCCATATCGGCAAGAACACCCGTTCCACCATCATTTCCAAGGGGTTGAGTGCCGGCAAGTCCGACAACACCTACCGCGGACTGGTGAAGGTGATGCCGGGTGCCGAGGGCGCGCGCAACTATACCCAGTGCGACTCCATGCTGATCGGCGACAAGTGCGGCGCGCACACTTTCCCCTATATCGAAATTGAAAACCCCACTGCGCAGGTGGAGCACGAAGCGACCACCAGTCGCATCGGAGAGGATCAGCTGTTCTACTTCAAGGCACGCGGCATCGACGAAGAGGATGCCATCTCCATGATGGTGAACGGTTTCTGCAAGGAAGTATTCAAGGAGTTGCCGCTGGAGTTTGCACAGGAAGCGGAAGAGTTGCTCAAGATCAGCCTGGAAGGCTCGGTCGGTTAATCGGAATTTGAGGACAAGACAATGTTGCTGGACGTAAACAATCTGCACGCCAAGGTGGCGGAAACGGACAAGGAAATTCTCAAGGGCGTGAACTTGCAGGTGAACCCGGGCGAGGTGCACGCCATCATGGGCCCCAATGGCTCGGGCAAGTCCACCTTTGCCAACGTGCTTGCCGGTCGCGAGGACTATGAAGTGACCGACGGGCGCGTACTGTTCGACGGCGAAGACCTGCTGGAGATGGAGCCGGAAGAGCGTGCTCGCGCCGGTCTGTTCCTGGCGTTCCAGTATCCGGTGGAAATACCGGGGGTGTCCAACAAGCTGTTCCTGTTTACCGCGGTCAATGCGGTACGTGAAGCGCGCGGCCTGCCGCCGCTGGAAATGCACGAATTTGAAGAACTGGCGGCTGAAAAGATGAAGCTGCTCAAGATGCGCCCGGACATGCTGGAGCGCTCCGTAAACGTGGGTTTCTCGGGTGGTGAGAAAAAGCGCAACGACATTTTCCAGATGGCGATGCTGGAGCCCAAGCTGGCCGTAATGGACGAAACTGACTCCGGACTGGATATCGATGCGCTGCGTATCGTGGCCGACGGCGTGAACAGTCTGCGGGACGGGCAGCGCAGCTTTATCGTGGTGACCCACTATCAGCGCCTGCTGGACTACATCAAGCCGGATTTTGTGCATGTGCTTTACAACGGCCGCATTATCAAGTCCGGCGGCTTTGAGCTGGCTCATGAACTGGAGGAGAAAGGCTATGACGACCTCATCCGCCAGTTTGGCTAAGCAGGACTTTCCGCGTCATCCCCAGTCCGACAAGCTGTTGGCGTGGGTGCGCAGCGCGGTTGAAGCGCTGAATGCCAGTGATCCTCGGCCGTTGCGGCGTGATGTGCGCATGCAGGCGCTGCAGGCTCTGGAAACACGCGGGTTTCCCTCGCGCAAGGACGAGGACTGGCAGTATACCCCGCTAAACGATGTGCTCAAGGCAGACTATGCCACGCCAGCCGCAGGTTCGGTCGATGCTTCCCAGGTTGAGACGATGCGCCCGCCGTTTGCTGCCAGTGTGCAGGTGCTTGTGGATGGCGTCTGGCAGCCCGACCTTTCGGATCCCTTGCCAAAAGGTGTGGCGCTTGCTTCCATCGAGCAGGTGGATGAGCTGACGCTGAAGCGCTGGCAGCAGTTGGCCACGGTGGAGCGCGATGCGTTTGAACTGATGAATCTGGCGCTGCTGGAACGCGGCGCTCAGCTGAGCGCAACTGGCATGGTAGATCTGCCGGTTGTGCTGCTGCACCTCTATACGCAATCCAATGGTATTGCAGCGCCGCGTCATTTGCTGCGGGTCGAGCCGCAGGCGCAGCTGAGCCTGATTGAAATCCATGCGACGTTGCGGGATGGTGCGGCCCTGAGCGTGCCGGTGATGGAAACGGATGTGGGCAGCGGCGGCATTCTACGTCACGTCAAGCTGCAGCAGGTGAGTGAGCAGGCCTTTCATATGGCGCACCATTTCCTGCGCCAGCAGGATGGCAGCGACAGCGCCAGTGTTTATGCGGCGTTGGGCGGCTCGGTTACTCGTCACATGACGCATACCTGCCTGCTGGGCGAAAATGCCAATGCCGATATCAACAGCGCCGGCCTGGCGACAGGCACGCAGGTGATGGATTCGCGTACCTATACCGGGCACGATGTACCCAACTGTACCAGCCGCCAGCTGCACAAGCTGGTGGTGGATGATGCTGCCCGTGGTGTTTTTGATGGCATGATCCGCGTGGCGCGCGGTGCGCAAAAGACCGATGGGCTCATGGATAACAAGAATCTCCTCCTGGGTCCGAAGGCCAAGGTGGACGCCAAGCCGCGTCTGGAAATCTACGCCGATGACGTCAAGTGCTCCCACGGTTCCGCAACCGGTGAGCTGGATCGGGATCAGGTATTCTATCTGCGTGCCCGCGGCATTAGCGAGGCCGATGCACGCCTGCTTATTACCACCGCGTTTTTGACCGAGCCGGTGGAAAGTATCAGTAACGATGCCGTGCGCCACTGGTTGCACGATCTGCTGGCAGCCAAGCTGAATCCCTGACCGGATCTGCATGGCAACGAAAGGCCCGTGTCATGCGGGCCTTTCTGTATTTGAAAGATGAGACAGGAGAAAAGATTGGACGTTCAAGCCATTCGCGCACAATTTCCGATTCTGCAGCAGCAGGAAAATGGCCGCCCCCTCGTGTATCTGGACAGTGCCGCCACCGCGCAGAAGCCGCTATGCGTTATTGAAGCGCTTGATCGCTATTACCGAGAACAGAATGCCAATGTGCACCGTGGGGTGTATGGTCTCAGCGAACGGGCGACCGAGCTTTATGAGGGTGCCCGGGAAACCCTGCGAGCCTTTCTTAATGCACGCTCAACCCGTGAAATCGTCTTTGTGCGCGGTGCTACGGAAGGCATCAATCTGGTGGCCAGCAGTTTTGGTCAGCTGTTGCAGCCCGGCGATGAAGTCATCATCTCCGAAATGGAACACCACTCCAATATTGTGCCGTGGCAGCTTTTGCGGGATCGATTTGACATTGTGCTCAAGGTGTTGCCCATCAATGATGTCGGTGAGTTGCAGCTGGATGCGCTGGATGCACTCTTGAGCGAGCGCACACGGCTGGTGGCGATTACCCACATGTCCAATGCGCTGGGGACGATTAATCCCGTCAAGGCGATTGTGGACAAGGCGCATGCTGCAGGTGCAAAAGTGCTTCTGGATGGGGCGCAGGCTGTACCTCATATGCCGGTGAATGTGCAGACACTGGAATGTGACTTCTATGTGCTCTCCGGCCACAAGATGTATGGGCCCACCGGCATTGGCGTGCTGTATGCGCGTGAGGAACTGCTTGAAAAAATGCCGCCCTATCAGGGCGGTGGGGACATGATCTATTCCGTCACCTTTGAAAAGACGGAATATAACGTTCTGCCTTATAAATTCGAGGCAGGCACACCCCATATCGCCGGCGCCATCGGACTTGCAGAGGCGGCCAAATGGATGGAGCAGTTGGGGCGGCAGGCTATTTTTCATTATGAGCATGACGTGCTCACCTATGCCACAGAGCAGCTGCAGGAAATTGAAGGGTTGCGCATTATTGGTACGTCCGAGCACAAGGGGGGTGTGATCTCCTTTATTGTGGACGGCGCGCATCCTCACGACATGGCCACACTCATGGATCAGGACGGCATTGCCGTGCGTGCCAGTCATCACTGTACCATGCCGGTCATGCAGCACTTTAATGTACCCGCAACCGTACGTGCCTCGCTGGGCGTGTACAATTCCAAGGAGGACATCGACCGTCTTGTTGCCTCCATCAATGAAGCAAGGGATATGCTGCTGTGAGTGAGAAGAAGCCATTGGCCTGGATTCGCATGGGGCTGACCCCATTGCCACAATTTGAAAATGAAATCCCGGAAACCGTTGTGTTCTGGAATATCGAGACCGGGGAGCTGCAGGGACAGGGTGTGGACTGGGTACGTCCATTGATAGAAGAGGCTAAAAGGCAGGGAAGCCTTACCAGCAGCAAGGGAGAGGTGGTACAGATCGATGATCCGCTGAAAAGTTCTACCCAGCTGTCCATGATTCTTTCGCAGCGCTACTGGGTATCGCCCCAACCGGTGGAAGCCCCAGAAGATCCCCAGTCAGGAAGTCTGCAATAAAAGTTACACATTCCTCTTGAACATTGAGCTGCTGTTCCTATAATACGCCTTCCCGACGAGCCGGGTCTGCAGTGCGAAGTACTTGCCCCGGCTTTTCGGAAAAAAGATGCGAAAGGGACTTGAAAGCTTCTGGCTGATCCCTATAATACGCATCTCGCTTCAGGGGGTAGCCTCTGGGGCGAACAAGCAGGATTGAGACGCACCGGACGGTGCGGAAAAAAACTTCTCAAAGCCTCTTGAAAGTTCTTCTGGAGTCACTATAATACGCGCTCCGCCAACGACGACAGAGGTTGAGTTGGCGAGTGAAAAAA
>NZ_FSRE01000004.1 GCF_900141795.1 Sulfurivirga caldicuralii | reverse complement strand
GGGTTCGGGTTCGGGTTCGGGTTCGGGTTCGGGTTCGGGTTCGGGTTCGGGTTCGGGCTCGGGCTCGGGCTCGGGCTCGGGCTCGGGCTCGGGCTCGGGCTCGGGCTCGGGCTCGGGCTCGGGCTCGGGCTGGCATTATTGCCCGTCTCGGCAGCCAACGGAGTAAATGTTGTCGCAGTTTGCGGATTATTAAGTACAAAATTGGTATCGAAGCCGGCGTTGATCTCACCGGTCTGGTTGGAAATGGTAAGAATACCTACATCACCGCTGATTGAGCTTGAAGCAGGCCCACCGGCTGCAGTGGCTTCCAATTTGTTCAGCTCTTCAGGTGTAATGATTCCTTCGGCAAGCGCTTGACGCAGGGCTTCTGCACTTTGCAGTGCTACATTGGACTGTGCATCTTCACCTTCCTGCAGCAAATCCTCGCTCAGCAGAATCTTGCTGTTTTCACCCAATGTCAGCATACTGCCATCTTTCAGCTCAATGGCAACCGAGCCACCACCTTGCGTGAGGATGATTTCTCCGGCATAAACCTGATCACCCACCTGAAGTTGGCGGATTTGACCAGTAATAGGATCCAGAACTTGAACAATGCCCTGAAGTGACTGAACGGTGCCGAGTACTGCCGCCATGGTGAAATCTCCTGCCTTATCGAGTTTTTGTTAGTTACTACTATAAGGACGGAGACGGGCAAAACATCCTCCTCAAGGAGGATTTTTGGCAAAAAATGTAGTTTCCAGTTGCTGAATGATGGGCTGCCAGACCTCTGGCTTTGGGTGAGAGGCCAGCCATTCCCTCAGTGTTCGTGGAAGGTGATGCCGCTTGAAGGGATCAATACGCCAGCGGTACCAACGCAGCATGGCGTGCCAGAGTGCAGCGCCCTGCTGCTGTCGTGCCTGCCAGGCCAGCCAGGCATCCCAGCCTAGCTGCCAGGTCGCCCGCGCAAGGACGCCAACAAGTCCTAAAATCAATATCACCGCCACAAACTTGCCTGCAGTGATCAACCAAGCGGGCAGCACCCACAGGGTTTGCGCCGGCACACTGACCCGGACCACCCGGCCACTAATCGGATCAAAACTCTGCAGGGCCATTTCCGGCAACCGCACCGGGCCGTAGGCTTCGGCAATCAGAGGTTGCTGCAATGTCACCTGCACAACCTGCCCCACCGGTGTCCAGTCCGTTTTGACATGCGTTTGACCATAGCCCCCGCGAATATCCTTAACCGTTGGCAGCAGGGTTTCCGGCTGGGGTGGTAGATCGGGATATAGATTGAGGCCACCCACCACCAGCTGGACCGGCTCGGCTTTTCCCTTTGCGATCATCATGGACGGCTTGAAAACAAACGCATCAATGCGTCCCACCAGCACATCCGCCGGCAGCCAGACCGGCAAGGGCTGAACCTTGAGCGAGATGGCATCGCTGGGAAAGCGCCAGATCTGCCCGCCCGGGTTCTTGACCGCCACGAACAGGGACTCCAGGGTTTCCGTGCCTGCTCGGGTCGGCCACCACAATGCCTGCAACTGGTCATTTATCAGAGGGCTGAATATCCAGCGGCGCTTGTCCTGCTGCGCCGCCTCCAGCCATGCCTTGTAGCCACTCTGGGATTTCAGCGACACCTGGGCCTGCCAGCGCACGCCCTGCCGCACCCAGGCGGTATTGCCCGGCGGGGTCCACTGTACCTTGACATCCGGGTTGGGCCGCACCACAAAACGGCTCGGCACCTCCCAGGTTTCCCACTTTTCCCTCTTGATGTCACACGCACCGACACGCCGCGGATACAGAGTAAAGCGAACCCGCTCGCTGCCATAGTCGGCCCCATACACGGCAAAGCAGTGCTTGAGCGCCGCCCAGTTGAAGCGCTTTTCGATAAACGGAATATCCGCCGGCATGGAGAGGGTCACCGCCTGCCCCAGCATGGGTTCCGCGGGATAAATTTTGATGCGTTTGGCCTGCGCCGTGCTCGCCAGCGCCACAAGAAATAGCAACCAGACAAGCCTTACCATGGCGCAGCCCCCTCAATGGCGTGCGGCTGCTTCTGCGCCGCAGGAAAGTTCTCCTCACGCTCGAATAGCCGCTGCTGCAGCGCCCACTGATTGTCCTCCAGTTTACGCACTGTGGGGCGCAGCGCTTCCACCCAGCGGCTGCGGGTGAGCGCATCGGCCAGCAAAGTTTCTGCCTGCGGTGCCATCAGCGGCGGAATACGGCTATCACTGCCAGTTTCCAAGCCCCATGTGCGCGCCAACGGCTGGCCGTTGCGCTTCGACGGCTTGCCGGCATTATCCGACCAACCGCCCCCGCCTTGGCTCGCCTTGGGCTTGCGCCCACCGGCAAAGGCGAAATTGTCCGCCACCTGCTGGGTGCCTAACGCCTCGCCACTCCCGCGCATTTTCTGCTGTGCGAGCCAGTGCACATAGGCGTTTTGCGCCACCTTCAGATTGTTTTGTGCTTTATCCCATTGCGGTGCATACACCAGCGCCTGCTGAAAGGTTTCCACCGCTTCGGCATAACGCTTGAGGCGGTAAAAAGTATTGCCCAGATTCAGCAGCGCCTGCGCCCGCTGTGCGTCGCTTTCAGCCAGCCAGGCTGCTTGGCGGAAATAGGCCATGGCCCGCTCAAAGGCGTGCAGACGATACGCCGCGGCGCCGGCAGCCATCTGTGCCCGCCAATTTTCCACGCCGGCCAACGTCTTTTCCGCCACCACCCAGTCGTGCTGACGATAGGGCTGCCACAGATCGTCTGCCCACACCGGCAGCACACTCATGGCCAGAATCAAAATCAGCCAACGCCTCATCGCCGCCTCCAGCGCACGGACCAGAATGCCAACACAAATAACACGAAGGCACTCCCGAGGAACCAGGGGCGAAGCGAGTGCCACTGCCATTCTTCCGAGGCACTGGCATGCTCGGCAGAAAAGGCCTGAATGCGCTGCTTGAGCGCATCCACTAACCCAGCACCGCTATCATAGCGCCAGTAGGTGCCGCCCAGTGGCGTGGTCAGCCCCTGCAGCATCGTTTCATAAAGCGGCGCACGGACCTTCTCATTGCGAAAGTACAGCACACCATCTGCCGCCTTGTCGTCACGAATAAAGCCGCCCTGCGGCGTGCCCATGCCCACGGTGAGCAGCTGATATGCCTTGCCATAAGCAGCCAGCGCTGGCGGTCTGGGCTGCTGCGCCCAATAGGGCGCATGGCCATCGCTCAGCAGCACCACAGTGGCCTGCTTAACGCCATCGCGCTGCAGCGCTGCCGCCGTCTGCCCCAGCGCCAGTTCCACGCGGCTGCCCCGCGTGGGCAGGCTGTCCACCCTGGCCCGCTTGAGAAAATAGCGCACCACACTGTGATCCTTGGTAATCCCCACTACCCAGTGCGACTGACCGTCGAAGACGCGCAGCCCTGCGCGGCTGTTTTCCCCCAGCGCCGCCAGCAGCCGGTCGATCAGCGTGCGCGCTGCATCAAAGCGGCTGGGCGGAATGTCATCCACCCCCATGGAACGGGACAGGTCCAGCAGGAACACCACGTCCGCCGCCACCTGCGTCGCACTCTGGGTACGCCGCTCACCCCACTGCGGGTTCGACAGTGCCACAATCAGCAGCGCCGTGCCCAGCTGCAGCACCGTCCACGCCGTGGGGCGCCAGCGCTGGGTGCGGCCCAGCGCCACCCACGGGAGCAGCGCTTCATCCGCATACGCCCGCTGCTCAAGCCGGGCACGCCACAGACGCCACAGCGCAAGCAGTGCCAGCCCTGCCAGCAGGCCGAGCCACAATGGCTGCTCAATGCGCAGCATCGGTTATCGCCTCAGCACGCGTGGCCCAGCGCAGACCCAGCCCGATATAGACCAACGCCAGCAGCAGCGCCACCACGGCAGGCCAGCGGGCATAGCTCACCCATTCGCGCCGCGTCTGCGTTTTTGTCCACTGCTGACCGGTGCGCTGGGTAATGGTCTGCAGGGCGGCGTGCAGCCCCGCATTATCGTGAATGCCGAAGTAGGACCCGCCGCTCAGCTGCGCCAGTCGCTTGAGCGGCGCCGGATCCAACGGCTGAAACAGCAGACCCGCCGTTTTCGCCACATAGCCGCCGCCGGTGCCCACGCCAATGGCAAACAGCGGCACCTTATTCTGTTTGGCCAGCGCCAGCACCTGCAGCAACGGCATGCGGCTGGGTCGATCAAGCCCATCGCTGATGAGAATCACGCCATTCAGATGCGGCTGCCGCAATGCCAGCGCCAGCCCCTCGCCCACCGCCTCATCGGTCCTGCCCAGCAGGGCTGGTTGAATGCGCCCAATGGTCTGTTTTGCCAGTACCAGATCAAAGGTGAGCGGCAGCAAGGTCGCCGCCTGGTCGCCATAGAGCACAATACCCAGACGCGCCTTGTCCAGCCCGTCGATCAGACCAGCCAGCGCACCCTTGATGGCGTCCAGCCGCGTTTGCGGTGCATCCGGCGTGCCGTAATCATGCAGCTGCATGGTAACGGAATCTTCCATCACCACCATGAGCTGATGCTGGCTGTGCACCACCTTTTTCTGTGTGATCACCTGCTCGCGACCCGGCTCGGCCAGCGCCACCGCCAGCGCCAGCAGAATGGCCACACGCAAAACCTTCGCCCAGTGAGGGGGATCCCCGACTTTTTTCACGGCGGATTTTTTCGCCCCGGCAAAAAGGGTCCACCAGGGATGGCGAAAGCGCTGAATCAGGCTGTTTTTCGCCGCCTGCAGGTCGTTTTCACCACCGTAACGCCGCCACAACCACGCCATCAGCAGCGGCAGCAGCAATAGCGCAAAGACTTCGGGATGGGCAAAGGTGATGTTCACGGTTTCAGCTCCCGCAGCAGCACCTTGAGCGTGTCTGCGTCACCGTCCCCGCCAAAGCAGAGCTGTTCCAGTTGCACCCGCTGGTCCCGTGTCAACGGCGTGTGCCAGCCCTGCAGCCAGGCATACAGACGGCAGGCGCAGGGCTGCGCGTTTTCGGCCCGGAGCCGGGCGCGCAGCCACAGCAGCATCAGGCGGCGGCGCTGCCACAGCAGCACGCCGATCAGCAGTGCCAGCCCCACAAGCCACGGCCAGAGCGCGGCCTCATGGACCGCCGGCCAAGACGGCGGCACCAGCACAATATCGCTCAGACCGCGCAGGGCTTCATCCATCGCTCAGCACCTCAAACTCGTGCAGGCGGGCGTGGCCCCACAGGCGATAGAGGATCATCCCCTGCTCCGCCAGCTGCCGCTGCTGTGCTCCAAAGCGTTCCTGTGCCCAAGCGGCGTACCCCTGCGCCCGCGCCGCATCCACGGGTGCACCGGTCTGCCCCTGCAGGTCATGGAGTTCGTAGCGCCCGGGGGGCACCTGCCATTCGGCCTGATCCTGCACCCACACGGCCGCCGTAGCCTTGTAGGGTGCCTGTTCAGTGAACCAGCGGGCGGTGTTTGCTTCCAGGTCCATCAGATCGCCGATCAGCACAATGAGACTGCCCGCCGGCAGCTGCTCCACCGGCAGCCGTACCGCCTCCCAATCGTCAGGCGTAGGCTCACCCGGAGGGCACGGCTGATTGAGCAACGCTTCGGCCTGATCCAGCGCCGTGCGTCCCTGCAGCAAGGGCGAGAGCGCACCGTGATCCGCCAGCGGCAGCAGCTGCACGGCCATGCCTTCCGCGCTCGCCAGCCGCACCAGCCCCAGTGCCAGCCGCACCGCCTGCTGCACCTTGAGGCGCACACGGGTGCCAAATCGCATCACCTGCCGCTGATCCACCACCAGCAGCAGCCGTGCCTGCCGCTCCTGCTCGTACAAGCGGGTAAACAGTTCACCGCTGCGGGCGAAATAGCGCCAGTTAAGCTGCTTGAGCGCATCGCCCGGCTGATAGGGGCGCGATTCCTGATACTCGAAGCCGCTGCCCAGATAGGGTGAGGCGTAGGGCCCCAACCGCTGCTTGAGGCTGATGAGCGCGTCGGCCAGCGTCGGGCACGCCTGATCGCACTCGACGCTCAGTTGCGCCAGATCATCAGTGGAAAGGATGGAGTCGGTGGCCGGGTTCATTCGACGGGGACGGGTACCTTGTCCAACAGATGGGCAATCAGGCGGTCCTTGTCCCAGCCTGTCGCGCGCCCCTTGTGGCTGAGGGCGATACGATGGCGCAGCACGTCCGGCGCCAGCATCATGATGTCGTCCGGAATCACATAATCGCGACCGTCCAGCCAGGCCCGTGCGGCGGCGGCGTGCATCAATGCCAGGGTTGCCCGCGGCGAGGCGCCAAAGGCAAGCACACCCTCCAGCTCCGCGTCATACCGCTCGGGATCGCGCGTGGCCACCACCAGACTCACCAGATAACGCTCCACCGGCTCAGCGATATGAATGTCGGCCAGCCCCTTGCGCGCCGCCAGCACCTGCGCCGGCAGAATCTCAAACTGATCACTGTCCACCAGCGGCGCGTCTTCCTCGAAATGCCGCGCACGGTCGAGGCGCAGAATCGCGAGCTCCGCTTCCTCATCCGGATAATCCAGTTTCACATGAAACATGAAACGATCCAGCTGTGCCTCTGGCAACGGATAGGTGCCGGCATTTTCCAGCGGGTTCTGCGTAGCCAGCACCATGAACAGTTCCGGCAACGGACGTGTCTCGCCCCCTGCGGTAATCTGATGCTCCGCCATGGCCTCCAGCAATGCGGCCTGCACCTTGGGCGGGGCGCGGTTGATCTCGTCGGCGAGCACCATTTCGTGAAACAGCGGCCCCGGCACGAAGCGCAGTTCGTGCGTTTCCGGGTCGATGATCTCGGAACCGGTCAGATCCGACGGCATCAGATCCGGGGTAAACTGAATGCGCTGAAAGCGGGCGTGCACCGCCGCCGCCAGCGCCTTCACCGCGGTGGTTTTGGCCAGCCCCGGGGGACCTTCCAGCAGCACGTGTCCGCCGGCGAGCAGGGCGATGATCATGCGGTCCACCATGGCCGCCTGGCCAATAACCTGCTCGCTCAACTGGGTGCGCAGCTGCTCGAACTGTTGCCGCAAGGTGTCGGACATGGACAATACTCCCTATTTGAATCCCTGCATTCTATTGCGGTCACAGGGCTGCTGCCATCAACTTTTTCCATCTGGCCATAAGGCCTATCCCGACTACAATAAACCCCATGCTGGAAGACCGCAATTTCGACAACCTGGTCGATAAATTCGAACGCCGCATTTACGGCACCTTCAAGGGACAACTGCGGCTGGAACTGCTGCAGCAGGATCTTGGCGCCCTGCGCAATTGCCCGCCCCTGCACGTGTGGGATGCCGGCTGCGGGCTGGGGCAGATGGCATGCTGGTTTGCCGAAGCGGGGCACGAGGTAATCGGCTGCGACATCTCCCAGCGCATGCTGGAACGGGCGCAGCAGAGCGCGCAAGAACGTGACCTGCCCATCACCTTTCATCACGCCCCGGCGCAGGCCATCGCCCCGAAGCTACCGCCGCAGGATCTGGTGCTGTTCCACGCCGTCATCGAATGGCTGGCGCAACCGCTGGAAACGCTGCAGACCGTAGCCGACAAGGTCAAACCCGGCGGCCACCTGTCGCTGCTGTTTTTCAACCACCATGCGCTCATTTACCGCAACGCCCTGCGCGGCACCTGGCGGCTGCGCTACATTCTGGATGAGAAGTGGCTCGGCAAGGGCAAAAAGCTCACCCCGCCCCATCCGCAAAAGCCAGAAGCGCTGTGCGACTGGCTCGCTGCGCACGGATTTGAGATTATTGCCCACACCGGCATCCGCGTATTTCACGACTACATGGACGAAAGCGTGCTGGTGCAGACCGATCTCAACGAATTGCGCGAGGTGGAACTGAAATACTGCCGCGAACCCACTTTTCGCAATATGGGACGCTACATCCACCTGCTGGCGAGGCGCACGGCATGAAACGGCGCACACTGCTGACGCTGCTCGGCGGCGGGCTGCTCAGCGGCTGCACGCCCAGTGAAATCCGCCGCGGCATTTCCGCCGCACAGCATCTGGCGCGCAAGGACGTGGCCGGCGCCATTACCAGCCAGGTCCCCAGCGTGGGCGTGCCTGTGGTGGACAGCCTGCTGCGCCGCCAGCTAGCGCAGCTGCTGAAACAGGCCGGCATCGTCTGGGGCGACAAAAAGGTGCCCAGCCGCCGCGAAGTGGTGAAATACACCGACCACTACCAGTCCCGCGCCCTGATCGACTTCAGCCGCGGGCAGATCACCGTGGAGACGCAGCGCGACCGCGCCGCCCTCAGGCAGGCCATCGTCGCCACCCTGCTGGCACCGCAAGACCCGACCCAGTTCGACCTATTCAGCGACGCGCCACCCATTACGCTGAAAAGCGAGCCGTTTCTCTACCAGCTGGTGCTGGACCAGGACCGCAAGCCCATCCGCACTTTGTGGCGGGCGCGCCGCTACGCCGACTGGCTCATCGCCCACCGCCTGCAAAGGGTCACCATCAATGGCAAACCGCGCCTGCGTGTGCAGTTCGCCATGGTGGACAATATTCCCGGCGTGCAACAGCACCGCTACGCCGCCTACGTGCTGCGCCACGCGCGCCGCTACCACCTGCCTGCTTCCCTTATCTGGGCCATTATCGAAGTGGAGAGCAGCTTCAACCCCTACGCGGTCAGCCCCGCGCCCGCCTATGGCCTGATGCAAGTGGTGCCGCGCACCGCCGGACGGGACGCGCACCGCTACCTCACCGGGCGCGACGGCATCCCCTCACGCACCACCCTGTTCAAACCCGCCAGCAACATCGAATACGGCAGCACCTACCTGCACCTGCTCAACAGCCGCTATCTGGCCGGAATCCATAACCCCACCAGCCGCCGCTACTGCATTATCGCCGCCTACAACACCGGCGCCGGCAATGTGCTGCGCGCCTTCAGTAGCCGCCGCAGCCACGCCCTCGCCCGCATCAACGCCATGACACCCGCACAGGTGTATGCCCACCTGCGCCGCCACCTGAGCCATGCCGAAGCACGCCGCTATGTGCAGAAGGTAGTCGCCGCCCAGCGCAAATACGCCTGAATGAACGCTCAACCTGTTGGCCACCTTTCAGCCCCTACTACCCCAGCGGCGAAATATTAAAATAACCTGACTCACGGCAACCCCGCTGCGAACGGTCGCCAAAAGCACCACCATCCGAAAAAACGCGACACTCTAAAACAACTTTGCTAACATATGCCTGCACAGACAACCTTGCAAGGTTTTTTAATTTCGATGGGGCACTTATTGAAAATAAAGCACTTTCAAAATTTAATCCACAGAGTTATCCACAGAAAAACGCTATTATTGATAATCATTTTCAAAATGGCGTTTCGACCGTTCCAAAACCCCTTGCAAGCAGCTGTTAAGACTGTACTGTTCGAGTGTCAATCGACACTCCAAAGTCCCGGGACCCCTTAGCCGACAACGGCGAAGCCGTTGGGCGCCGGAGCAATGCGACGGCGTCACAACCACCAGGTGGGCGCCGGAGCAATGCGACGGCGTCACAACCACCAGGTGGGCGCCGGAGCAGCGCGACGGCGTCACAACCACCAGGCGGGCGCCGGAGCAACGCGACGGCGTCACAACCACCAGGTGGGCGCCGGAGCAACGCGACGGCGTCACACCCACAAGGTGGGCACCGGATCAACGCGACGGCGTCACAACCACCAGGTGGGCGCCGGAGCAAGGCGACGGCGCAGGCCCAAAGGGCCGTCAAAGGCTGTTAAGAGGATCCGCCTTCTTACTCACAACCCCCGGGTTTATGGTCCCGGACCCCGCAGCCGGCAAGCGCACTGCCAGGTTGCAGCTCCTCTCGGAATCTTGCTCTGCCGTGAAAATGGTTGCAGTTTGCCGCACGGCTCGTATGATGAACCCATGATTGAATTACGGCTTTTCCCATGCTGCTGAGTCACCTGCAGCATGAACTGTGGTTCCAGCTGCTGCTGGTGCTTGTGTTCGGTTTCCTTACCGGGCTCGAAATCCGCGAATACCGTCGCAATTTCGGTAAGGAGGAGCCGCAGCTCTACCTGGGCAGCACGCGCACCTATACCTTTATCGCGCTAACGGGCTGGGTGCTCTACAAGCTGACGCCCATCAGTTTCTATACCGGGCTTGGGGCGTTGACGCTGCTGTATGCGCTGCTCTACTGGCGGCAGTTGCGCCTGTCGTTCACCAGTATGTTCACCTTCATCATCGCTGTGCTGGTGTATCACTACGGCATGCTGGTGGACAAATACCCGCTGTGGCTGCTAGTGGCGGTGTTCGTGGCGATCGTGTTTCTGCTGCACATGCGCGAGCAGTTCGTGCGCGTCAGCCGCGCGCTGGCCCCGGTAGAGGTCTTCACCCTTGCCAAGCTGCTGCTGCTTTCGGCGGTCATTCTGCCGCTGCTGCCGGACCATCAGGTGGCGGCGTGGCTGCCGGTCACGCCGTTCAAGACCTGGCTGGCGGTGGTGGTGGTCTCCGCCATCAGTTATCTGGGCTATGTGGCGCAGCGCTATCTGTTCCCCGACAAGGGCGTGCTTATTACCGCCCTGTTCGGCGGCATCTACTCCTCCACCGCCACCACGGTGGTGCTGGCGCGCCAGTCCAATCAGCTGCCGCGCCCCTACCGCAAGTGGGCGGCCGGCATCGTGCTAGCCACGGGGATGATGTATCTGCGCCTGATCGCCATCGCCGCCTTGTTCGATCTTGCCATCGCCCGCCTGATCGCCGTGCCGCTGGCGGCGATGGCTCTGCTGGCCCTTATTGTGACGGCCGGGCTGCTGTGGATAGAGCGGCGTGATGGCTTCAAGCCGGTGGCGATCGAGCACAGCCACACCAATCCGCTGGAACTGAAGGTGGCATTCGTCTTTGCCGGCCTGTTCGTGCTCATGGCGGTGATCACCCAGCTGGTCACCCAGCATTTCGGTGAAATGGGGCTCAGCATCCTCTCGCTGGTGGTGGGCTTTACCGACATTGATCCGTTCGTGCTCTCCATCCTCAACGGCCAGTTCCACGCCAGCACCGCGCAGCTGGCCAGCGCCATCGTCCTCGCCGCCGGCTCCAACAACCTGCTCAAGGCGGCCTATGCCGTCTGGTTCGGCCACCGCGATAGTGGGCTGCTCAGCGCGCTGTGGCTGGGCATTCTCGGTCTGCTCACCATTGTGCTCGGCTTCATGCTGTTTTAAGGGGGGTCCCCGACTTTTTGCGCGGCCGATTTTTCGCCGCTACGCCAAAGCCGCTAAAATGCCCTGCATGGACACCTTTGACCCGCACAACACGCCCCGCGACACCCTGTTTGCTCAGCCCGCTGAAGCACTGGGCGCGTTTCAGTTCGACCAGTCGGTGGCGGCGGTCTTTCCTGACATGATCCGCCGCTCTGTGCCCGGCTATCAGACCATCCTGGCAGGTATCGGCGAGCTGACGGCGCGATACTGGCAGCCGGGCAGCCGCCTTTACGATCTGGGCTGCTCGCTGGGCGCGGCGGCGCTGACCATGCGCCGCCAGCTGCCGGAAGAGGCGGAATGCACCATCGTGGCGGTGGACAACAGCGAGGCAATGCTGGTGCGCGCGCGCGAGTATGTGGACGCCTATCGCTCGGACATCCCCATCGAACTGGTGTGCGCGGACGTGTGCGACATCCCCATCGAGAACGCCTCGGTGGTGGTGATGAACTTCACCCTGCAATTTATCGACCCGGCCCAGCGCGAAGCCCTGCTGCAGCGCATATACGACGGCCTACGCCCTGGCGGCGTACTCATCCTGTCGGAAAAGATACACTTTGACGATGCGGCCATTCAGGACGCCATTGAGCACCTGCACCTGCAATTCAAGCGCGCCAACGGCTATTCCGAGCTGGAGATCAGCCAGAAGCGTTCCGCGCTGGAAAACGTGCTGATCACCGATACGCTGGACACTCATCTTGCGCGGCTGCACCGCGTCGGTTTTGCCCATGTGGCGCCGTGGTTTCAGGCCTACAACTTCGCCTCGCTGCTGTGTATCAAGGGTGAGGCCCCATGATCGCCGTTTTTTATCAGCACCTTGCCACCCTGTGGCCCCTGCTGGAGCAGGACAGGGCCTTCAAACCGTGGCTTACCCGCTTGCCGCGCCGCTTGGCCGAGGCGATGGACCCGGATAGCAACGGCCATCTGCCCCGCTTCAGCGAAGCGGTCGTGACGGCGCAGGCACTGCCCCAGGCGGAACGAGTGGAACTGGACATGGCAGCGATTACGGCCCACGGCACACTAAACGAAGCACAGCGCACGCAGCTGGTGGCCGCGCTGAAAAAGCTGATGCCGTGGCGCAAGGGGCCCTATCGACTGTTCGACATTTTTATCGACACCGAATGGCGCTCGGATGCCAAGTGGGATCGCCTCGTGCCCCACCTGCCACCCCTTGCGGGCAAGCGCATGCTCGATGTGGGCTGCGGTTCCGGCTACCACCTGTGGCGCATGCGCGGCGTAGGCGCCGAGGCAGTGATCGGCATCGACCCGACGCAGCTGTTTCTGGCGCAGTTTCTGCTGGTCCGCAACCTGCTGGGTGAACACCCCGTGTGGTTTCTGCCGTTGCCGCTGGAAGCCCTGCCCGAACCGCAGGGCGGTGCCTTCGATCTGGTGTTCAGCATGGGCGTGCTCTATCACCGCCGCAGCCCCATCGACCACCTGCTGGAGCTGAAGGCGCAACTCAAGCCCGGCGGCACGCTGGTGCTGGAGACACTGGTCGTGCCGCAAGCCTACGGCCAGCTGCTGGTGCCGCAGGACCGCTACGCGCAGATGAAAAACGTCTGGTTCATCCCCTCCGTGGCCGAACTGAGTCGCTGGCTGGCGCGCTGCGGCTTCAACAATATCCGCTGCGTGGATGAAACACCCACCACAGCGGACGAGCAGCGCACCACCGCGTGGACCAAGGGCCAGTCCCTCAGCGATTTCCTGGACCCCGCCGATCCCACCCGCACCGTGGAAGGCTACCCCGCCCCCCTGCGCGCCATTGTGCTGGCTGAACGCTGATCCCCTGTAAAATAAGCGTAACCAATTTTGGACGCCATCATGCAGATACATTTCAATCGAATTGTCGATGCGCTCAACCACCACATCATCGGTCAGCCACACCTGACCAGCCGCATGCTCATCGCCCTGCTGGGCGAAGGCCATCTGCTGGTGGAAGGTCCCCCCGGACTGGCCAAGACCAAGGCGGTGCGCACCCTGGCACAGCTGGTGGAGGGCGACTTCCACCGCATCCAGTTCACACCCGACCTGCTGCCCTCCGACATTACCGGCACGGAAATCTTCCGTCCGCAAACCGGCACCTTTGAGTTTCAGCCCGGCCCGATATTCCACAACCTGATTCTCGCCGACGAGATCAACCGCGCCCCCGCCAAGGTGCAATCCGCCCTGCTGGAGGCCATGGCCGAGCATCAGGTCACCGTGGGCAACCGCACCCTGCCCATGCCAGAGCTGTTTATGGTGATGGCCACTCAGAACCCCATTGAGCAGGAGGGCACCTACCCGCTGCCGGAAGCGCAGCTGGACCGCTTCATGCTCAAGGTGAATATCGACTATCCCCGCGACGCCGACGCCGAGCGGCGCATTCTCGAGCTGGTGGAAAGCGAGGCGCGCCACAGCGACGACCCCCTGCCGCAGCCGCTGACGCAGACCCAACTGTTCGAGGCGCGCCGTGCCGTGCTCGATCTGCACCTGGCCGACAGTGTGAAAACCTATATCGTGCAGCTGATTCTCGCCACGCGCAGCCCGGCAGACTACGACGCCCAGCTGGCGCAGTGGCTGCAGTATGGCGCCAGCCCGCGCGCCACGCTGGCGCTGGCCCGTGCCGCCCGTGCCCATGCCTGGCTGGCCGGCAAGGACTTCGTCAGCCCCGACGACGTGCAGCAGGTGGCCGCCGATGTGCTGCGCCACCGCCTGCTGCTCAGTTTCGAGGCGGAAGCCGACGGCATCACCCCTGACGCCGTGGTAGAGAAACTGCTGGCGACGGTGCCCGTGCTCTGACCATGGACGGCCTCTACCCCAGCCTGCAGGATCTGACCCGCTGGCGCACGCTGCTGGCGCATCGCAAGCTGGCGCACCAGCAGCAGCTGATCGCACAACTGGGTGGCCAGCAGCGCAGCCCGCGCAAGGGCCGCGGCATGGAGTTTGCCGAAGTGCGCCCCTATCAGGCTGGAGACGAAGTGCGCCACATCGACTGGAAGGTGACCGCGCGCAGCCAGAAGCTGCACACCAAGGTGTTTACCGAAGCCCACGAGCGCCCCACCCTGCTGCTGCTCGACCAGACCGGCGCGCTCTGCTTCGCCAGCCAGGGGCAACTGAAATCCACGCTGGCGCTGCACGCAGCCAGCATCCTCGGCTGGCTCACGCTGGCGCAGAAAGATCGCATCGGCGGGCTTACCTTCGATCAGCAGCGCCACGCCTGGATTGCACCACAGCGCCATGAACGCGCCCTGCTGGAACTGCTGCGCCACGCCAGCGCCCTGCAACAGGCCGCCCGACCGACCCCGCGCAGCCCGCAGGCGTGGCAGCAGGCACTGGAACAGACGGCACGGCTGGCGCCCACGGCAAGCAAGGTATTTCTCGTCGGCGACGGGCTGGCGCTCAACGAGTCCGCCTTCAAGCTGCTGGGCCAGCTGCGCCGCCATCACGATATCGTCCTGCTGCACGTGCAAGACCTGCTGGAGAACCACCTGCCCGACATCGGCGTGGTGGGTGTGCGCCAGGGCGAACGGGCGCTGTATGTGGACACCCACGATGCCCGCCTGCGCCAGCGCTATGCCCAGCACGCCGCCGAACGCTGGCAGCAGCTGCGCAGTCGCCTCGCCCAGCTGCGCATTCCGGTGCTCCGCCTGCACACCCACGCCGAGCCCCTCGGCCAGCTGATGCAACAGGGCGTGGTGCGATGAACGACCCGCTCGCCAGTCTGCGCGACATCGTGCTGCCGCCACCGGTGGGCTGGTGGCCGCTGGCGGAGGTATGGTGGTTCATTATCGTCGGTACCATCGGCTTTGTGACCTGGTTCGTGTGGTTCCTGTGGCGCAACTGGAAGCTGGACGCCTACCGCCGCGAAGCGCTGCAGCAACTGAACGCCATCGAGCGCCGCTGGCGGGACGGCGAGCTGGACAACCCCGTGGAAGCCGTCAACGCCCTGCTGCGGCAAGTGGCAGTCACCGCCTATACGCGCGACCGCATCGCGCCCCTGCACGGCAAGGCGTGGGCGGCCTTTCTGCGCAACAATGCGGTACGTGTCATCGCCCCGGACGATCTGGACGAACTGCTGGCGCTGGCCTATCAGGCGGATGTGTCACGTGAAACGGAAAAGATCGAACGCCTGCTCACCTTCGCCCGCGAGTGGATACGGAGGCATCACCAGTGACGGTGTGGCTGGACGCAATCAAACAGCTGGACTTTCTGTGGCCGTGGGCGATCGCCCTGCTGCCGCTACCCTGGTTCGTGCGTCAGTGGCTGCCGCCCGCCCCACAGGAAGCCCCCATCGAAGCACCCACGCTCATGGAGGGGCTGAAGGCCGCCGTGGGCGGTGAAAAGGGCCTGCTGCAACAGCGCATCCGCCGCGAACGCATTCCCATCTGGGCGTGGTGGCTGTGGGCGCTGGTGGTGCTGGCGGCAATGCGACCCGTATGGTACGCCACGCCCACCGACTTCACCCAGCGCGGCAAGGATATCCTGCTGGCGGTGGATCTGTCCGGCTCCATGGAAAAGCCGGACATGCGCGTGCGCGGCCAGCCGGCGGATCGTCTCACCGTGGTCAAGCAGGTGGTGCGCGACTTTATCGCCAAGCGCAAGCACGATCGCGTCGGCCTGATCGTGTTCGGCTCGCGCGCCTTTTTTATCAGCCCGCTCACCTACGACCTGAACACGGTGCAGACCCTGTTGGATGAATCGGAAATCGGCATGGCCGGCAACAATACCGCCATTGGCGATGCCATCGCCATCGCCCTGAAACACGCGGTGGAACAGGATGCGCACAAGCCGGTGCTGATCCTCCTCACCGACGGCGCCAACACCGACGGCATCACCGACCCGCTAGCGGCCGCACGGCAGGCGAAGAAACAGGGTCTGAAGATCTACACCATCGCCATCGGTCGCGACAACACCCTCGGCAAGCTCCTGGGCGGCGGCTACGACTACGACGAAGAGATCCTGAAAAAGATCGCCACCCAGACCGGCGGTCGCTTTTTCCGCGCCAGCGATGCCCAGTCGCTGGCCCAGGTGTACGACACCATTAACAAGCTGGAAAGCGCCCCCTACGCCATTCACAGCCTGCGTGCCCACAGCGAACTGTTCGTGTGGCCGCTGGGGATCGTACTGCTCATCAGCTTTCTCATCGCAGGCAGCCGCCTGCGGAGGCAGCGCACATGAGTTGGGACAGCCTGCACTTTCTGCGACCGCTGTGGCTGATCGCCCTGTTGCCGTCGCTGCTGTTGTGGTGGGGCCTGCTGCGGCGCCAGCATCCGCTGGGACGCTGGGCTGCGGTAATCGAGGAACGCATTCTGCGCCTGCTGCAGCTGGAAACGGGTACCCCGCCGCAACGCTGGCCGCTGCACGGCCTGCTGGTGCTGTGGACGCTGGCAGTGCTGGCCCTTTCCGGCCCCACCGTATCGCAGGTGAGCGTGCCCGCCCACAAGACACGCACCGGCACGGTGATCGTGTTCGATCTTTCCCTGTCCATGCTGGCACAGGATGTGCCGCCTTCGCGGCTGGTGCGCGCCCGCTACAAGCTGCTCGATCTGCTGGAGCGCACCCCGCAGCAGAAGTACGCCTTGGTGGTCTATGCCGGCTCCGCCCATGTGATGCTGCCCATCAGCGATGATACCGCCACCCTGCACAATCTGGTGCCCAGCCTCAGCCCCACGCTGATGCCCCGTCTCGGCAGCCGGCCCGATCTGGCCATGGAACAGGCCGATGCGCTGCTGCGTGGCGCACAGATCGAGCGCGGCCACATTATCTGGATCACCGACGATCTTGATCGCGAACAAGCGCTGCGCAACTTTTTCAAATCACACGACTATTCACTGGCGATTCTGGCCGTGGGCACGCCTGAAGGGGCGCCCATTCCGCTGCCCAATGGGCAGATGCTCAAGGATCGTGACGGCAAGCTGGTCATCGCCCGCCTGCCGTGGGCGCGACTGCAGGCCTTTGCCCGCGAAGTCAATGCCGTGCTGACGCCGCTGACGCTGGATGACAGCGACATCGAACGCATCCGCCCGCCGTTTGCCGTGGGCAAGGCGCAGGATGCCGCCGAAACCGTGCGACAGTGGCAGGATCTAGGCCCATGGCTCGTGCTGCTGGTCGCGCTGGGCAGTGCCCTGCTGTTCCGCCGTGGCTGGGTGTTCGTGCTGCTTACCGCCCTGCCGGTGCTGCACCCCCTCCCTGTCTTCGCGCAGGCTGACAACGACAGGCGCGAAACCAGCCGCAGCGACTGGCGCGACATTTTCCGCACGCCCGATCAACAGGCGTATCAGCAGTGGCAGCTCAAGCATTACGATCTGGCCTGCGACCTGTTTGAAAACCCGCGCTGGAAAGCCGCCGCCTGCTATCGTGCCGGCCGGCTCAAGGATGCGCAACGCGCCCTGCGCAACCCGAAAAGCGCTGAAGACTTCTACAATCTGGGCAATATTCTCGCCCGTCAGCACCGCTACGCCGAAGCGCTGCGGCAGTATGAAAAGGCCCTCAGCCTGCGTCCCGATTTCGGGGATGCCAAGGCCAATGCCGAACTGATGCGCAGGCTCTTGCGCCAGCAACAGGCGCCGCAATCCCAGACAAACGGCAACACGCCATCGGCACAGCAGTCCAATCCCAACACCCCACAGCAAAAACCGGAAAAACGGCCCCCACCACCACAAAACCGCCCACAACCGGCAAAAAAACCAGCGCAGACACCCAGCCCGCAGGCAGCAAAAAAACCGCCCGAAAAAAAATCGGGGACCCCCCCTGCCGGCGGACAAAAGGCACCGGCTCAGCCTGGCACCAGGTCAACCAGGAAGGCCAATCAGGACGGCAGCCCGGATAAAGCGGTTACCGTGCCGGCCAATCCCTCGGCAAAGAAAGCCGACAACAGCAAACAGCTTGACACACGCAAGATCGAACCTTGGCTGCAACAGGTCCCGGATGAGCCGGGTCTCTATTTCCAGCGGAAATTTGAATATCAGCTGCAGCAAAAGGGCCTGCAGCAGGAGGAAGACAAGGCATGGTAAGCGCACTGCGTGGACTGATCCTCATGGGACTGCTCATCCTCTCGGCCAGCGCATTGGCCACGACGCTGGAGGCCGAAGTGGACCGCGCGCAGGTGGAGATGGGCGATGTGATTACGCTGACCGTTACCGCCCGCGATCTGTCCGTCACCCAGTCCCTGCCGGCGCCGGACTTTTCCGTGCTGGATCAGGATTTCAGGCGCTTGGCGCAGGAGAACAACACCCAGCTGATGGTGGCCAATGGCGCCATGCGCAAGTTTGAGCAGTGGCGCGTGCAGCTCTCGCCGAAACGCACGGGCATACTCACGATCCCGCCCATCAGGGTGGGAAAAATGTCCACCCGGCCGCTCACGGTCAACGTCAAACCGGCAAGCAACTCGTTGAAAGATCATCCTGCCTATTTCCTCGACAACAGCGTGAGCCCGCAAACGCTTTATGTGCAGCAGCAGGGCCTCTATATGCTACGCTTCTACTACCGCGGCGATCTGATCAACGGTGCAGTGGCACCGCCCACCTTCGGCACGGCACAGGTTCTGAGGCTGGCCAACCAGGCCACCTACCGCAAGCTGGTGGACGGGCTGCCCTACACCGTATTCGAATGGCGCTATGCCTTTTTCCCCACGGAGGCCGGCACACTCACCATTCCGCCGCAGGGCTTTCAGGGCCAGCTCTATCTGGATCAGCGTCTGCGCCAGGTAAGCGGCAACACGCAGCCGCTCTCGGTGAAAGTGCTGCCGATTCCGAACAGCTGGCCAGATGGCACGCCGTGGTTGCCTGCACACAACCTCACCCTCAAGGCCCGCTGGATCGGCATCGACAAGCCCCTCAAGGCAGGCGATACCGCTACCCTGGAGCTGACCATCGACGCGGATGGACAGCGGGCCACCCTCATTCCCGACCTGCCCATGCCCAAGGTGGACGGTATCCGCTTCTACACAGAGCCGCCGCAGCTGGATAACGATCTGCGCACGGATGGCGTGCATGGCCGCAAGGTGCTGCGCTGGACGCTTCTGTTTGAAAAGCCCGGTGAGCTGACCCTGCCGGCGCTGGCGCTCGCGTGGTGGGACGTGAACGCGAAGCATATACGCAAGGCAACCCTGCCGGCACGCACCTTCCATATTGAGCCGGCAGCCAGCCGTCAGACGCTGAAAGCCATCGAACCTAAAAATAAGGCCCCGGTAGTCCATCCCGGCGCGCCCCAGGACAGTTCGGCTCTGCAGCGCTGGCAGCTGGCCACCGCCGCAGCGACGCTGCTGGCACTGGTTTTCATGGGCCTGTGGTGGCGGCAGCGACGCCTTAGCGTCCGCACCACCCATCAGACGGAGACCGGCGACACTCAGGCCACGCGCCACCCGACGGGCCGAAAGCAGAGCGACCTGTGTCATCTGGCGCCCAAGGCCTTTTATCGTACTCTGCTGCAACAGCGGGACCGCTGGCCCCAGGACCGCAACTTTACCGAAGCTATGCATACACTGGAGCGGGCACTGCTGGTTGAGCCCGATACCCATCAGGCCGAAGCGGCCAAAGAGACCCTTTGTCGTCTGATTGAACAAATCCCTGCCAAAAAAGCGCCACCCGCCTCGACGCTGAAGCCCCTTTATCCCGACGCTTAGCTTTCATATAGTTCAGAAGGTTTTTCACCAAAACAACGAGGAGGATCATTTAATGAAGATGCGTTCACTTGCCCTGGCAATGCTGGTTGCGGCGCCTATCGCCGCCCAGGCGGCGGACACAGTCAATAATGTAGGTGTCGGCATTGTCGGCGGCACCGCAGGCGCCGGGATTGCGCTGGGCTACAGAATTAACGACAAGGTTACCCTGCGCGGCGAATTCACCAAATGGCGCCTGAGTGATACTAAGACCATCGACGACGTGGATTACGACGTGGATCTGGATCTGGGCTCCGTTGGCGCCTATCTGGACTGGCACCCCTTTGCCGGTAACTTCCGCGTCAGCGCCGGGTTTGCCAACAACCTAAATGAACTGCGCGTAAAAAACGCCTCCACAGAAACGACCACAGTAGGTGATGCAACTGTATCGATTAATCCGGGCGACCTTCGAGGCAAAGCAAATTTTGACTCTGCACCCTATCTGGGCATTGGCTGGGGCAACGCAGCACCCAAGGGATGGGGGTTCCGCTTTGATCTGGGTGCCTGGTTCCTCGGAAAAGCCGATGTATCCCTGAGTGCATCAAACACTGTGCGTACGGCAATTCAGGCACAAGGCAAAGATCCTGATACGGAAATCCGCAAGGAAGAGCAGAAAGCCAGAAACGATATCGGCGATGTGGTTTACCCCAATGTCTCCATTGCCGTGAGCTACGGCTGGTAAACCCAGGCTAAAACCTGCATGCTCCAAGCCCCGCTCCTGCGGGGCTTTTTGTTTTCAGGCACACGGCGGGACAATGGGTTGAAAACCGCGGATACACGCCCCATCAGAATAGATGTAAAGCAAAAAAATGAAGTCTGTAGCCGCTTTTTGTTAAACAAAGCAGCACGCGCAAAAGTGGATAGTGGTAAACTATTTTAATAAAAAATTTGATTAACTATAAAGATTGCCCATGAATGACAAGACACTTCTCGACTGGGATGCGCTGATTGCGCTCAAGGCCGTGGGAGAAAAGGGCACCCTCAAGGGTGCAGCTGATTCCCTCGATCGCGTGCCCAGCGCCATCAGCTATCAGATCCGCAAGCTGGAAAAACAGGTGGGTGCCAAGCTGCTGGAAAAGACGGGCAAGCGCGTCATCTTCACCCCGGCGGGTCGGGCACTGATGAAAGAGATCCCCGAGCTGATGGATGTGATGCAGCAGACCATCCATCATGTGCAGCAAGTGGCCCACGGCTGGGAAGCGCAGCTTACCATCGGCATCGAAGCCATGGTGCCAATCCAGCCGGTACTGGATGTCATCAGGCAGTTCCAGGCGCTGGAAACGCCTACGCGCATTAATATCCAGCGCGAAGTGCTGGCAGGCGCATGGGATGCGGTAATGACCGGACGCTGCGATATCGTCGTGGGTGCACCCGCACCCATGCCGGAACAGCGGCAGCTGCTGACCAAAGCCTTGGGCAAGACGGCGATGGTGGACTGCGTCGCACCGGATCACCCCGTGCTGCAAGATCAGGACAATGCGGACGACTATCCCATCATCGTTCTGGAAGATACCGCCTGTCAGCTGCCGCGGCGCAAGGCCAAGACGAACGATCACCGCAACAACCTGCGGGTCAGTACCCTGGACGACAAGCTGCAGGCCCAGCTGGCCGGGCTCGGTCACGGCTGGCTGCCGCAGTGGCTCGCCGCCCCCTATCTGGAACGGGGTGAACTGGTTGTGCTGGGCGAGCCGGAACCCACCAGCGAACAGTATCTGGTGTGGCGCAAGACCGACCGCGGTCAGGCGCTGAAGTGGTTTGTAGTGGCCCTCGGCGAAATCACGCTGAGCTGATGGTTGAATGAGTGGACGAAAATGATGCTGTTTTATCTGAGTGATCGCGCCCAGGCGCTGTTTGAAAAACGCTTTCCTCTGGAAGCCACGCCCGCAGAACTGCCCCGCGACAGCCTCAACTGGAGTGTCGAGGTGCGCGCCGTGGATGATGTCGACGGCAAGCAGGTCCCGGTGTGCGTGCTGGTGGAGGAAGTCACCCAGTTCGGGTTGCTGTTCACCTTTGCCGGTGAGCAGTTTGTGGCCCACTTCCCGGAAGTGTTTGCGCGACGCCTTACCACCCACCTGTCCGCGCTGCTCTCCAACTACCGTGGCCATTGCGAAAGCGAGCTGGAGCACCTGGCTGATCTGACCAGCGCACTGGCGCACGAAATCACGCGTGAACTGGTCTTTACCCGCGGCGTCACCAGTGCCGATGCAGCACGCACCATCGATGAAATCTACGCGGAATTGAAAGGCACCGCCCTGCCCGATTCAGAGGCAGCCATGGTGGAAACGGAATCCCGCCTCAACACCGTGCCGCGGGCTGTCGGCCACGAAACTGTGCTCCCCTATCGCGATTTTGGCCAGCTCATGTCGCTGTACGCCACCACGCGCATGATGCGCGACCCCGCCGAAGCGGAGCGCTTTCTCGATCAACTGGGCAAGAGCGTCGGGCTGTAACGCGCGCGTTGCAGGAGTTGGCGGCAGAGGATTGGCGCGAGCCGCTGGGTTTGACAGGGTCAAATGCAAGGCGATCCACAAAGCAGAAATCGCCATTGCGCCGCACCCTGCAGGGGCAGGGTGATTCTCGTCCAATGCAGCGTAGTGGCTCGTCCCCATGAAATGACCCTGACGCGCTCGCCTTGTTCCAAATCAGAATCACCCCGTTCGGTGGCCACTCCGGTCATGCCTGCAGTCTTATTCGACCAGCAGCTCGATACGCGGCGGCTGTTCGGATAGCCTGGCAAGCGGACGACACAGCACCAGGCGCGCCGAATCAATATTGCCAGCTCGCTGCAAAATCGCCCGCTTCACCTGCACCTGACGCTGCCGCACCAGCGAAATCAGCGTTGCAGACACCTTGTCACCAGCAGCACCCTTCGGTAACTGACCCGCCTTCTGCAACGCCTGTTGATCCGCCCTCGCAGCCTGAGCGCACAGTTTCACCACCAGTTTCGGACGTTTCTTCACAAGCGTAGCTATCTTGTCCAGATAGGCGGAAGGCGTTTTCATACGCGTGCTGCCTGGAACGAATTCAATCGGAGCCAGCCGAATGGCGGTAATCTGCTCGTAGAGAAACTTACCAACGGTAAGATAGGTGGCATAGGGCTGCAGCAGTTGCGACAGGCCGGTTACAGCTGCCTGCTGCACCGCCTTTTTGAACAGAATGCGGAACACGTCCATGAAATGGAACTGGGGATCGTCGAGATCGCCACTGATGGGTAGCCGCAGGCGAATTATGCCATCGTCTTCCTCCAGCAGTTTTAGTGCCTGTTGCAGGGCCAGTGCCTCGCCTGCCGTTTGGGAGGACGCCAGCGGATTCGCAGGTTTGCTCGAGTTCGCAGCCGTAGTGTCATCAAATTCCACACCATACAGTGTCAGCTGCGTGTCCACATTGAGCCGACTGCCGCGCAATTGCCCCTTGGCATCCACATTCAGCGTGCCACTGTTGAGCCCCACCTCCAGCACCTGACGAATCCATGGGGTCCAAGCCGTCAGGTCCAGATCCCGAGCCTGCAGGGTGGCGTCAAGCGCATGTTGAGGCAGCCATTGCAACGAACCTGCCGAGGTAATCTTTCCAAATGGCGGCCGCACGGCATCCATCGAAAAGGTTGCTGATCTGCTTGAGACCGTGGAAAAGTCATTCAGTTGCAGTCGGCGCACCAGCAACCGCTCCGCCGCCGGCGCCGGCGCGCGCAAGTGCAGGTCCAGCACCCCCTGTTGCAGTAGGAACTGACCCACGGACACGCCCCACACTGGCGACGTTTCCCCGCTGCTGGCTGCCGGGTGTGGCGTATTGAGCTGGGATGACGATTTTGTATCGGGCGTCTGTGGCTGCTCCCAGTGCAACAGTGCGCCATCGATAGCCACTTTCTGCACGTTGAGGCGCCGCTGCGACAAATCCCCATCCCCAGCGGCCACACGCAACGCATTCACCAGAACCCGATCTTCTCCGTTACGCGCATCGGCCCGATCGACGACGATCGCCTGCCACTGCACGCCCGTCTTGTCATAACTCGCCTCGGCAAGCGCCACTGAACCCACTTGCAGCGATTGCCCCACAGAGGTCGCCTCCACGCCCTTTAGCTGTCCGGAAAGCCCTGCAAGCCCGATTTCAGGCGGCTTGTTCCCCTTGGCAAAAACTGTCGCCCGCAAAAAGTCGGGGACCCCCCCCGAAAAGGCCATTTCCGCCACCTTGAGACGCGTGGCTTCAGTCTGAATTTTTAGCGCTTCGGCACGGAGCTGACCACCAAGACTGAGTTGCACGTGCGAACGCGGGTCCGCCTTCACCTGGACATCCAGCCCATCGCCGCGCAGGGTGTTGAGATGCAGTCGCGTGTCGGCCTGCATCGCCGCCAGGCCTTCAAGGCGCGTCGCACCCTTGAAATGCGCATTGAATGTGTTGCCTGAGCGCGTCACCTGCAGAGCGGTTGCATTGAAGGTCGCCCGGCCAAGCAGGACCTCGGGCGTGCGCAGGTCGTGCGCGCTACCTGTGCCCGCAAAGTTCACACTCAGCTTCTTGTCAGTGTATTCCCCTCGGAGCGTACCCTTGATGTCAACGCGGCCAGCCTGCTGCTTGTTTATTTTTAGCGCCTGAATCGAGCCACTGCCCCACAACTTAAAGTGAGCGGGATCAAGCCCAGTTGCGTCAAAGCGCCAGTTCTGCGTCAGCGTTTCAAACGCCAGCTCAGCAGCGTCTGGCGCATAGTGTTTCAACCACGGCTCGAGCTGAGCGGCGTTGAGCTGCTGAATGCCAATAAAACCCTGGGCGTGCTGCGCGGGCACGTCGACAGTGGCTTCGCCGGAAATGCGGCTGTTTTCCCAGAACAGATCCCAGTCTGCCTTCAGCGGCTGATCCTCGAAGGGCAGATGAATAGCAGCAAGACGGACATTCTGGATGCGCACAGATTGCGTTGTGGTGCCGGGCTTGAGCTCGACGCGCAGATTTTTAACCACCGCCCGTTTTAGCGAAAAGGGAAACGGCAAGGCCGGCGCAGTCGCAGGGGTGTTGGGCTCGGACTGCAGCGGAACCGTAACATGCCCCCAGTGCAGCGCATCCCTGTCAAAGGCAAGGGACACCGCACCGCCGTTGATCTCGATACCATGGACGGCTAAGCGACCCTTCAATGCGGCCGCAACATCAACCGCCAAATGCACCTGTTCAAGATATTGATGCTGGTCAAAGCGAAGTTCGCGAATCCACAGCTGCCCCCGTAGGGGATTGCCACCGACATCGCCGACCCGAGCGTGTGTGAATCCCAGCTCATGCAGAGCCGTTTCCAACCCCATGCGCAGCAGCGGCTGCCAGGCAAGGCTCAACCATACCATCAGCAAAAGGATGGCAAGCAGAACAATGCGAAGCAATTCGGCGATGTGTTTCACGTGAAACATCAATTGCCATTGAAATGGCGTTCAGCAATCTTCTGCACTTCCGGGTAGTTGGTCTTGCCGGTTCCCAGAATCGGCACCTGCTCCACCAGAATAACCGTCTTGGGAATCATGATCTCGGCCACGCCCGCCTTGCGTGCGGCCTCCTTGATGGTCTGCTTGCTCAGCGTCTCGTCATCGGTCACCAGCACCAGCTGTTCGCCGCGCTTCGGATCCGGCACAGAGACCACTGCATGGTGTCCCTCTGGTGAATGTTTGTTGATGTAATTTTCCACCGCCGTCAGCGAGACCATCTCGCCAGCGATCTTGGCGAAGCGCTTGGCACGACCAAGAATGGTGACGAAACCTTCCTCGTCCACCTTGACGATATCGCCGGTATCGTGCCAGCCATCCTTGGGTGGTACCAGCACACCCGGGTTGTCGTTGAACAGATAGCCCTTCATCACATTGGGGCCCTTCACCCACAAGCGACCCCCTTCGGCGATGCCCGGCACCGGCTCGAGGCGATATTCCACGCCCGGAATGAACTGGCCCACTGTACCCGACTTGTGCGACTGCGGAATATTCACCGCCAGCACCGGCGAAGTTTCGGTAACGCCATAGCCTTCGTAAATCGGCTTGCCAAACTTGTCCGCGTACAACTGTCGCGTCTCCGGACGCAGACGCTCAGCGCCGGCCACAAAGGCGGCGATGTTGTAGAAGTCCATGGGATGGGCCTTGCGCGCGTAACCGGTAAAGAAGGTGTCGGTGCCAAACATGTAGCGCGCATTGACCTGATAGGCCATTTCCGGAATCACCTGGTAATGCAGCGGCGACGGATAGAGGAAACAGCGGGCACCCTTAAGCAGCGGCCAAAGCAGCCCCGCCGTCAGACCGAAGGAATGGAAGGTGGGCAGCGCATTGAACACAGTTTCATGGGGCAGCATCTGCAACATGGCGCTCACCTGCTCAATATTGGCGAGAATGTTGGCATGGGATAGCACCACCCCCTTGGGCGCGCCTTCAGAACCGGAGGTAAACAGCACCACCGCCTCATCGTCCGGCTCGGCATAAAAACCCGGCACGCTGGAATCCGAACGCAACACGCCCAGCACCTTGCTCAGGCCGCCGATCTGTTCACGCACGTCTTCCAGAAAGATGATCCGAACCACCTTGGCCAGTTCATCTACCACGGCATGCAGCGCCATGGCATCCACGAACTTGCGCGAGGTAACCACCGTCTCGACTTCGGCCGTGCGGCACGCGGAACACATGGGCCCGGCGCCGGCGGTGAAGTTGAGCATGGCCGGCGTATGGCCATACGCCTGCAGCGCAAAGAAGGTGGCCACCAGCCCGCTCACGTTGGGCAGCAGCACACCCACCCGTTTCTGCCCGGCGATTTCCTTTTCCAGGGCATGACCCAGCACCTTGCTGGCGATGATCAGTTTCTTGCGCGACATCTGCGCCTGGTTGATGTCGTTCAGACAGATTCCCTTGCCATCGTAGAAATCCGCCGCATGGACCAGCTGGGCAAACAGCGAACGCGGCTGATAGCGCGCATAAAAGGCGTTGTCGCGCATCAGCAGGAACAGTTTGTTCTGCAGATAGCGGTGTTTCTGATGTCCATTGAGGTCCGCCGGCGCTGCAATCTCTTTTGGCGGCAGCACCGTCAGCACGATTTTCGGGAACCAGCGCTGACGCACCCACGCTGCTCGCGTACCGTCCAGATAAGAGAATTTGGAGAATTGTGCCCCTTCGATATGAATGGGCACCACAATCGCACCAGTCTTTTCGGCCACCATCGCCGTGCCATCATACACCTTCATCAGCGAGCCGGTGGTAGTGATACGCCCTTCCGGGAATATCATGCACTGCTTGCCCGCCTTCAGCGCCTTGATCAGATGTTTGGTGGCCATGGCATTGAGCATGTCCACCGCCACGTAATCCGCCAGCTTCAGCAGCCACTTGCGCAGGCCGACGATCTGCCGGCTGTCGATCATGAAAGTGGTCCTGCCGGGGATGAAAAGATCGATCAGCGGACCATCCAGCAGCGAGACATGGTTGGCGATGAGCAGAATGGGGCGCTCGCTCTGACGGGCGGCGTGGTAATTTTCCAGCCCGCGCACTTCCACACGGTAAAAGAGCTTGAACAACAGCTTGGCAAGAAATTTCACCGGCTTGACCTCATGCAATCTTCCAATCGTATAAGGATACCACGCCTGTATCCAATCAACTGCCGTGCAGCGCGTGCCATCCCATTGCCAGTCCCGCACCCAGCACCATGAACAGCGCATTCATCACATTCAGTGCGGCAAACAGCTGCCCCCGATGCGCCGCATCCGTATAGCGCTGCAGCCACACATACAGCGGCACGATCCACAGTCCCCCCGCCAGCGCCGCCAGCGCAAACAGCGCCCACCACAGCGTATTGTGCTCGGGAAAGACGAGCCACACCCCTGTCAGTGCCAACGCCGCCGCTGCCTGTGCCCACCATGCCCATGGCAAACGGATGTGCTCACGGTGCAGAAGATAAGCCAGGCCAGCACCTGCAGACAGGGAAATGGCAAAAGTCATCAGCAACCAGGCGGCACTGGCCGGCGCACCCAGCGCATCCGCCATCAGTGGAATCTGACTGAGCACAATGCCGCCCAGCATCCAGAACAGACTGATGGAGAGCATGATCGGCCAGGCGTGATGACTTCGGGCAAAACGCAGACTGGTGTGTACCGCCCGCCACGGATTCCACTGCAGGCACAACGTCCGCGCCGCAGCCGCCACGGGCGGCACCCACAACGCAGCCAGCCAACCGACCACGGACAGGGCCACCACCCCCACCAGCCAGGGCTGTACACCCCAATGGGCATAGCCGGCGGTGCCGGCCAGCGTGCCCAGCAGAATGGCCACAAAAGTCGAGCCGCTCCACCAGCTATTGACCGCCACCAGATCCTCATCTCGGAAGAAATCCGGCAGGATGCTGTATTTCACCGGTCCAAACAGGGCCGACTGTGCCCCCATCAGAAACAGCACCATCAGCAGCAGCCAGGGCGATCCCAACATGAAGCCCACTACCCCCAGCGCCATAATGAACACTTCGCCGCCCTTGATCCAGCGAATCAGCCTGTGCTTTGGCAGACTATCCGCCAGCTGACCCGCCAGCGGCGAGAGCACCACAAACGGCAGAATGAAGATGCCCGCCGCCGCGCTCACCCACACCCCCTTGTGCGGCAGCGTCGCCTCAAAGGTGAGCCACATAACCAGCAGGTTCTTGAACAGATTGTCATTTAGCGCGCCCAGAAACTGCACGGTAAACAGGCTCCAGAAGGCACTCTGCGGTTTCACGTGAAACACAAAATAAACCCCTTAACAAATCAAGAAAAGTTGTGCCAGTCTGTGGGCCTGTTTTGGGCGGTAGCCTTTCAGTCCTGTGTTGCGTCTTAATTTCCGACTGATGGTGGATGGATGTTGAGTTCACAGGCGATCGCGCTGATCCCTTTTCCTGTTATTTTCAGCGCCCAGATCTGGTATCTTTCCTCTTGGGTCAGTCGTTGGTAGTCGGCCATGGCGCACCTCTTTCGTGGTGGTTAGAAGGCGCACAGTCCATGCTATCCCGGCTGGCCCTTCTTGTCACCTCAAGGTGCTGCACTGATTAGTTGAATCCGTGAATAATGACAGGAGTTAAAAATGAAAAGGATAGCGATAGCGATAGCCTTCCTACTGCTGGCGGAACTAGTATATGCAGGCCCATATGAGAATGGTCTCAAGGCTTACGCGAATGGAAATTACAACGAAGCGGTAAAGTGGTTTAAAAAAGCCGCTGATCAGGGGGATGCTATGGCGCAATTCTTCCTGGGGGGTATGTACGCTAATGGCCAGGGAGTGAGGCGAGATTACAAAGAAGCGGCAAAGTGGTTTAAAGAAGCCGCTGAACAAGGGTATGACTGGGCGCAATACGAGCTGGGGCTTATGTACCAGAACGGCCAGGGAGTGAGGCAAGATTACAACGAAGCGGTAAAGTGGTATAAAAAAGCCGCTGAACAGGGGCTTGCCGAGGCGCAAAACAACCTGGGGGTTATGTACGCTAATGGCCAGGGAGTGAGGCAAGATTACAAAGAAGCGGTAAAGTGGTACAAAAAAGCCGCTGCACAGGGGGATGCCGAGGCGCAAATCAACCTGGGGGTTATGTACGCTAAAGGCCGGGGAGTGAGGCAAGATTACAAAGAAACGGTAAAGTGGTACAAAAAAGCCGCTGAACAGGGGGATGCTATGGCGCAATTCTTCCTGGGGCTTATGTACGATAATGGCCAGGGAGTGAGGCAAGATTACAAAGAAGCGGCAAAGTGGTACAAAAAAGCCGCTGAACAGGGGCATGCCAAGGCGCAAAACATCCTGGGGCTTATGTACGCTAATGGCCAGGGAGTGAGGCAAGATTACAAAGAAGCGGTAAAGTGGTTTAGAAAAGCTGCTGAACAGGGGCATGCCGGGGCGCAAAATAACCTGGGGGTTATGTATGTTGAAGGCCAGGGAGTGAGGCAGGACAAGTCGAAAGCGAAAATGCTTTTTGGGCAGGCCTGCGACAATGGCTTCCAACTCGGATGCGACAATTACAGAATCCTGAACGAACAAGGCATACACTAAGGCTTTGCATTCTTTGCCAGGCTGAAAGACTAAAAAATCAAAAAAATTGAATAGCGTTTATTTCAAAAAAGCCTAACGCACTATCGTTTATTGGCGGGGCGGAGATGTTGCCAACCATTCAAGCGATAGCAACCTCTCTTTCCGCCATGCCATTAATACTACCTTTACCATCGGTGGCCAGCAATTGAGTATTTCCACCAGTATCGGCATCGCCTGCTATCCTGATGACAGCGACACGCTGCAAGCGCTGCTGTCCTTTGCCGACAAGGCCATGTTTCACGCCAAGGCGCAGGGGGGCACAACCCTGCGGGGCATTGTGGACATTGCCCGCGCCAGCGATATGCATGTGGTCGCCGAAGGGGTGGAGACGGCCGAACAGCTGTCTGCCGCACGCGAAGCCGGTGTCGAACTGGTGCAGGGCTACTACTACGCCCGGCCCATGCCGTTGGAGGCGTTGATCGATTTTCTGCAGGCACAAAAAACCCGTCCTGAGGACGGGTCAAAAGACTAAGCCGTAAAGCGGCACTCAGCTGTCGTAACGGGCACGCAGGGTTTTGGCCGCGGCCACCATATTGACCAAGGCCGGCTTCACCTCCGCCCAGCCACGGGTCTTGAGACCGCAGTCCGGGTTCACCCACAGGCGCTCTACCGGAATGACTTCGATCGCCTTTTCCAGCAACGCAATCATCTCGTCGGTTTCCGGCACATTGGGCGAATGAATGTCCCATACCCCCGGCCCGATGTCGTTGGGATAGGCATGCTCCACAAACGCCTGCAGCAGCTCCATGCGCGATCGGCTGGTCTCGATGGAGATCACATCCGCGTCCAGCGCTTCGATGGCGTCGATAATGTCGTTGAACTCCGCATAGCACATGTGGGTGTGAATCTGCGTGTCATCCGCCACCCCATTGGCGCTCAGCTTGAAGGCGTGCACCGCCCAGTCCAGATAGGCCGCCCAGCGGGATTTTTTCAGCGGCAGGCCTTCGCGCAGCGCCGGCTCGTCGATCTGAATCACCTTGATTCCAGCCGCCTCCAGATCCTGCACCTCGTCGCGGATGGCCAGGGCGATCTGACGCGCCGTCAATGAGCGCGGCTGATCGTCGCGCACGAACGCCCACTGCAGCATGGTGATGGGCCCGGTCAGCATGCCCTTCATGGGGCGGCTGGTGAGGCTCTGGGCATATTTCGACCATTCCACCGTCATGGGCGCCGGACGGCTCACATCCCCATAAATAATGGGCGGCTTGACCATGCGGGAACCGTAGGACTGCACCCAGCCATGCTGGGTGAAGGTGTAGCCCTTCAGCTGCTCGCCGAAGTATTCCACCATATCGTTGCGCTCCGGCTCGCCGTGCACCAGCACATCGATATCCAGTTCTTCCTGCACCTTGACCACATGGGCAATCTCCGCCTGCATGGCGGCCACATAATCATGCTCCGGCAGCACGCCCTGCCTGTAGTCGCGGCGCGCCTTGCGGATTTCCGGCGTCTGCGGGAAGGAACCGATGGTGGTGGTGGGCAGCAGCGGCAGCTTCATCCAGGCCTGCTGAGCCTGCTTGCGCACGGCAAACGGTGACTGGCGCTCCACGCTTAGATTTTTCGTTTCCTTCAGGCGTTCCTGCACGGCCGGGTCGTGAATCAAAGCAGCTGTTTTTCGGCTTTCCACCGCCCGGGCATGGGTCTGCCAGATCTCACTGTCCACCACGGCAGCATCCTTCAGGCTGTCGTGCAGCAGTTTCAGTTCATCAAGTTTCTGTCTGGCAAAGGCCATCCACTGCCTGATGGTGGGATCCAGCTTGTCTTCCAGCGACAGATCCAGCGGCACATGCAGCAGCGAACAGCTGGGTGCCAGCCACAGGTTTTCACCACGGTCTGCATGCAGCTTCAATAGTCGGCCCCGCAGGGTATTCAGATCCGTTTTCCAGATATTGCGCCCATCAATCCCGCCGACGGACAGCAACTTGTCCTGCGGAAAAGTTTCCAGCCATTCCCACTGATCGTCACCACGGGTGACATCGATGTGCACACCCTCCACCGGCAGCGCTTCGATCAACTCCCTGTGGGCCAGCACGTCATCGAAATAGGTGGTCAGCAACAGCTTCACCCCCTGCCCGCTCAACGCCTCATAGGCACGGGCATAGGCCGCCTGCCAGTCGGCATCCAGCTCCATCACCAGCGCCGGCTCGTCGATCTGCACCCATTCCACGCCCATGGTTTTCAGACGCTGCAGAATCTGCTGATATACCGGCAGCAGCCTGTCAAGCCATGCCAGCCGATCTCCTTCCCCCTTGGACAGATACAGATAGGTCACGGGACCGACCAGAACAGGTTTCACGTGAAACCCAGCCTGCTGCGCATCCGCCACCTGATTGAACAGACTCTCGTCGGTAATAGCGAAGGTGGTATCCGCTTCCAGTTCCGGCACGATATAGTGGTAGTTGGTATCGAACCACTTGGTCATTTCACAGGCGGGCGCCGGCGTCCCCGTGGGGGCACGACCACGGGCCATGCGGAAATAGCAATCCAGATCATAGCTGCCGCCTTCGTTGCGGTGTCGCGCAGGGATATGGCCCAGCAGCGTACTCATGTTAAGCATGTGATCATAGTAGGCAAAATCCCCCACCGGGATCAGCGCCACACCGGCATCCTGCTGCAGCTGCCAGTGACGCAGACGCAGTTCATGTCCCACCGCCAACAGCTCGTGCTGCGACAGCTCACCACGCCAGTAGCGCTCCAGCGCAAACTTCAGTTCACGCTGGGCGCCAAAACGGGGAAATCCGAGGTTATGTATCATGTGTTCATCTCCTGTTTTAGGTGATGAACAGGATAATGAACCCACAACAATAAAAATTGATGATTATTTAATTTAACATGAAATTTATTCATGAGGTAAACCCATGATCTGGCAGGATACCCTTACATTTTCAACTCCCCGCCGCGGCACCTACAACATTACCCGCGAGATCGAGGCTGCGGTAGCCGCGAGCAGCATTCGTACTGGCCTGTGCAATCTGTTCATTCAGCACACCTCCGCCTCGCTGATCGTCACGGAAAATGCCGACCCCTCCGTGCGGCGCGACATTGAATACTGGCTGCAGAAAACCGTAATTGACGGCGATCCCCACTACGAACACAACTATGAAGGCGATGACGACATGAGCGGACACATCCGCACCCTGCTGACGGAAACAAGCCTGAGCGTTCCTGTCAGCCAGGGGCGTCTTGCGCTGGGAACCTGGCAAGGAATTTTCATTTATGAGCATCGCACCGGACGCTTTAACCGCAAGGTGGTCGTGACCATTCACGGAGAGTAAGATCAAGGCTGCAATGTATTCCCCCCCCGAAAAAAGGTACCAGCCGGCAGTGGAATTTTCCGATAAGAGATGACAAGGAGATTCCACATGAAAGAATCCCGCTACAGTGACAGCCAGATCATCAGCATTCTAAAGCAGGCGGAGGCTGGCACCCCCGTGGCCGAACTGTGCCGTGAGCACGGCATGAGCAGTGCTGCCTTCTACAAATGGCGAGTCAAGTACGGTGGCATGGATGCACTCCTTATGAAGCATCTGTGCGAACTTGAAGAGGAAAACCGCCGTCTGAAGAAGATGTACGCCGAACAGCGCCTCATGGCCGAGATCCGCAAGGAAGCCCTGGAGGGAAAGCGCTAAGGCCATCTCAGCGCCGCGAGGATATCCGCCCCGAACAGAACAATATCAACGAGCTGATCGCCATGGTCGGCGGCGTGCCGCTGACCAGCGACGGGGTCATGATCGGCGCCATTGGCGTCAGCGGCGCGCCCGGCGGTGAAAAGGATGAAGCCTGCGCGCTCAAGGCCATCGAAGCACTGGAAGACCGTCTGGAAGGCTTCTCATTGTTTCGGACGGCGCGTGATCAGCCAAGGTAGCGGCGTGTCCAGGCCCAGGCATGGCGCACGATGGTTTCCAGATCGGAATGGTGCGCTCGCCACTGCAGGACCCGCTGGGCCTTGCGGCTGTCCGCCACCAGTTCCGCCGGATCACCCGGTCGCCGCGGCCCCACCTGGACTGGAATGCGGCAGCCCGACTGCGCCACAACCCGCTGACACACCTCAATGACCTCCTTCACGCTGTAGCCGTGGCCGATGCCCAGATTGAAGACATCATAGCCCTTCACGCGGTCTTCCATCAGCGCACTCAAGGCGGCATCATGGGCGGCCACCAAATCCCATACATGAATGTAATCGCGCACGCAGGTGCCGTCGGGAGTGGGATAGTCTTCCCCGTAAATGGTGACGGCCGGTCGCTTGCCCAATGCTGCCTGCAGCACCAGCGGGATCAGATGGGTTTCCGGATCGTGACACTCGCCGAGCTCTCCCTCCGGATCGGCGCCGGCCGCATTGAAATAACGCAGTGAAACGGCGTCGAAGCTGTAGGCCGCCACCGCATCCTCGATCACCTGCTCCATCATGCGCTTGCTGCGGCCATAGGGGTTGATGGGCCGGGTGGGTGCCGTCTCCGGGATGGGCACGCTTTGCGGGTTGCCGTAGGTGGCTGCGGTAGAAGAAAAGATCAGCCGCCGGACGCCCGCCCTGTCCATGGCCGCCAGCAGATTCACGGTGCCGGAGACATTGTTCTGGTAATAAAGCAGCGGATTCTGCACCGACTCCCCCACCAGCGAGCGGGCCGCAAAGTGGATCACCGCATCAAACGCCTGTCCTTCCAGACAGCGTTCAATCGTCTCCGGCCGATTCAAGTCCCCTTCAAACAGGGTGCCATAACGGGCGAGAAAGCGAAATCCGGTGCTGAGATTATCGAAAATCACCACCTCGTGACCTGCGCGCGCCAGCCACTTGGCCATGTGGGCGCCGATATAGCCGGCCCCGCCGGTCACCAGAATCTTCATGGTTTAACCCCCCGCCGGAATGCGGAACAGATCCGCATTGATCCACAGGTGCGCCAGAATGCTGGCGGCATAGCCCAGCGCCACCACAGGCGTCCACTTCAGATGGCTCATGAAGGTATACATGCCCTTCGACTGCCCCATCAGCGCCACCCCTGCGGCGGAGCCGATGGACAGCAATGAGCCGCCGACGCCGGCAGTCAGGGTGACCAGCAGCCAGTCGCCGTGACTCATGTCGGGCATCATGGTCAGCACCGCAAACATCACCGGGATGTTATCGACGAGGGAAGAGAGAATCCCCACGGAAACATTGGCCCACAGCGCACCCCACTGGTCGTAGATGAGGTGAGAGACGCTGTCCAGATAGCCAATGGTTCCCAGACCACCCACCGCCAGAATGACGCCGAAGAAGAACAGCAGCGTGTCCCACTCCGCCCGGGCGATCTTGTTGAAGATGTCAAAGGTGACCGGATGCACCACTTCTGTTTTCGTGCCCTCAGTAGTGACACATTCGATCACTTCCTTTTCACCTGTGACCTTGAGGTAATAACCGTAGAACATCAGCAGGCTGAGACCGGTCATCATGCCCAACACCGGCGGCATGGAAAGGAAGTTGTGAAAGGAAACCGCCATGGCAATGGTGACGAAGAACAGCACCACCACCGCCAGTGCACCCCGCTTGAGCTGAATGTGCTCGTCCAGCTTTTTCGGATTGGATTTGGGAATGGCAAAGTGCATGATTGCTGCCGGCACCACAAAGTTCACCAGCGAAGGCACAAACAGATCGAAGAACTCATGAAACTGCACCACCCCCTTCTGCCATACCATCAGCGTGGTAATGTCACCAAACGGGCTGAAGGCGCCACCGGCGTTGGCCGCCACCACCAGATTGATAAACGCCAGCGCAACAAACTGGGGCGAGTCCTTGCCCACCGCCAGAATCACCGCACCCATCAGCAGCGCGGTGGTGAGGTTGTCGGCCACGGGCGAGATGAAAAACGCCAGAAAGCCGGTAATCCAGAACAGCTGGCGGTAGGTAAAGCCCTTGGCCACCAGCCAGCCGCGCAGCGCGTTGAACACATTGCGCTCGTCCATGGCGTTGATGTAGGCCATGGCCGCCAGCAGAAACAGGAACAGCTCGGCGTATTCAAGGATATTATGGCGCACCGCCTCCTCGGCCACATGCCCCATGCCGTGCTGATTGTAGACCCATGCAATCAGCGCCCAGATCAATCCTGCCGCCAGAACCACCGGCTTGGACTTGCGCAGGTGGGTCACCTCTTCAACCATCACCACCGCATAGGCAATCACGAAAATCGCCAGCGACACGTACCCCACCCAGTGATGGGACAGGTCAAGGTGATGACCGCTCATCTCCGCTGCAATGGCCGCAAACGGCAGCAGCAACACAAGAGACAGCGCACTCCAGGCGCCCAAGGGGGACTTGATCGGGGTATTCATAAGATTCACACGACTCAGATTAAGGTTTTAAGGTTTTAACCGCGTTATTTTAGCGAATACTACAGCTGGCGACGCAGCACAAAGCCGCCCCAGCTGTCCAGTTCGTCCCGATTGGCTGCCGGAAACTGGGCGATCTGCCCGACCCAGGCCACTTGCCAGTGGGACCAGCCGTAAGCGATGCGCAACAAGCCTTTCCACTGCCAGCTTCTCGGCCGAAGCGCCACACCTCCCTCTTCGATCAGCAGCAGGTGCGGCAGCCAGTTAAGCTGCACCCCCAGATCCGCCTGCCAGCCGGTCGAAAGCGGCTCCAGCGCATCGCTGGCGCTGGTGCCCACCATCTGGTCATACAGGCGCACATGCAGCGCCTGCGGGCCCATGCGCAGCAACAGGGACGCCCAGCCTCGATTCAGCAGTGTCCCGGCTTCAGCCCCCATCCCCGCCTGCAGACTGAGCGGCAGGGTTGCATCGTGCCACAGCATGCGCCCCTGTCCGGCCATGACGCCCAAGAGCGGCTGATCCTTGAGTTGATAATGCCAGCCGCGCAGTACATCGTTGCCAACCCAGCGATGGATCTGATTTTGGATCTCTCCCATGCGGGTGCTGGGTCCCAGCCAGCCCAGCTGCACGCCGAGCATGTTCAGACGGCCATGCTGCTGCTGAAACAACACGCCGTTGAGCACGAGCACCCCCGCATAGGACAGATCATCATCCGGCGGCGGCACTGTCTGCGTGTTCAGCGGGGTAAATACCAGGCCCTTGAGCTGGAAAACCTGCACCCAGTCGCGATCGAGCCAGCGGCACGCACCGGCATGCCAGCCTACATCCAACCCACCGGTATAGTGACCGTCACGACCGGCCAGCAGGTCATTTTCCGTGGCCAGATAGAGCTGCTGCGCGTGCGCGGCCTGAACGGCCGTCAGCAGCAGAAGCAGCAGCGCCTTACAGATCGATGTCATCGATATCCTGCGGTACAGGTGGATGGCCGTCGTAGATCAGATCCAGACGGTGCTGGTAGTAGGCTTCGCGAATGAAGATATAGGGGTCCGGCTGGCTTTCCAGCTGATCCAGCAGCACGGCATTTTCCGCATAGCTGCGCGTGGTATCCAGCAGGCGCATGGCCAGTTCCACATCGCCGTCCGCCTCCAGCAGCGCATCATAGACCGGATCCCAAGCCATCTGCGCGCCGGCCCCCACGGCTTCGCGGGTGGTGTAGGGTCCCAGCAGCGGCAGAATCAGGAAATTGGCACGGGGCCATACGCCCCAGGCATACAGGGTCTGGCCCAGATCCTCCTTCTGGTAGTCCATGCCCGCTTCCGTGGCAATGTCCAGCAGGCCGCCCAGACCAAACATCGTATTGATGGCAAAGCGCATGAAGTCGGTCGCTGCCTTTCCCCCTTTGCCCTGCAGCACATCGTTCAGAAACGTCCACGGCACGGACAGATTGGTAAAGAAATTGTGCAGCCCCTTCTGGGCGGGTGCCGGCAGGCTGTCATAAGCCCTGGCTATGGGCCGCCCGAGCGTGCGATGCACGCCCATATTGAAATCGAACATGCTGCGGTTGAACGATTCGTAAGGGTCACTCTGATCAAACGGCTCGGGCTGGGAAGCGGGCTGCGCACCCCAGCTGCCGATCGAAACCAGCAGCAGACCGAACAAAAGCAGGGCCCTCATTGGGCGGATACCGGGGTTACACAGTTCAACTGAATGCTTCTGAGCGCGTCCACAACCACTTCCAGCGCCTTTACGCGCGGAAAGCTGCGTCGGTATGCCAGCGCAACCGTTCGTGCCGGCACGGGGCCCTGAAGCGGCTTGATGACGATGTCTTCCAGGTGGTGCTGAGATGCGGTGCACGGCAGGATGGTGATTCCCACGCCCGTGGCTACCGTGTACATGAGGGTTTCCAGCGAACTGCCCTCCAGCGTGTGTTGCAGCTGGCTGTCCTGCGTCGCAAGGAAGGGATAGGCTTCCAGCACCTGATCGCGGAAGCAGTGACCGGCGCCCAGAATCAGCACCGTATTCTGTTTCAGATGCTTTTTGGTAATCACCGGCTCTTCAGCCAGGGGGTGATCCTTGGCCAGTGCCGCCACGAAGGGTTCTTCGTAGAGTGGAATGGTCTCCATGTTCTGCTCATTGAACGGCAACGCCAGAATGGCCATGTCCAGTGTGCCCTGCGCCAGCTTCTGTGCTAGACCATAGGTATAGTCCTCCTCCACGATCAGTGGCAGCGTGGGTACCTGCTGATGCACAGTATGGATAAAGCGTGGCAACAGGTAGGGGCCGATGGTGTAGATGGCGCCCACGCGCAGTTCGGATGAGAGGCTGTCCTGATCGGCGCGGGCGATTTCCTCGATATCGTGCACCCGCGCGAGGATTTCCCTGGCGATTTCAATGATACGCTGCCCCGTGGGGGTAATGAGGATTTCGCTCTTGCGACGTTCGAACAGCACCACATTGAGTTCGTTCTCCAGTTTGCGAATGGCAACACTCAATGTGGGCTGGCTGATATTGCATGCCTGCGCTGCCTTGCGGAAATGTCTGTGTTCTGCAACAGCGACGATGTAACGCAGTTCGTTTAGAGTCATGGAGTGTGGGTCCTGTTGTCTATATAAGGGTATTTAAGTTTTTGTTTCTTTCTGTTTTTCTTTGCCAGTAACCCGGCTGTTGACAGTATCCGATTTCTCTTTTTTTTCAGTGGCTTGGCGTGTGGTTAAACCGTGTGCAAAGTCCCATGACCTGCGCGGTAGTCGTTGGGGATCATTTGTGGATAAAATCATATTGATATAGTTTAGCCCAATTTATCCACAAAATTCACTCAAGCATTCACAGGACTTATACCCATGACGACCGACTGTTTGAACAGAATTCTGACGCGCCGCAGCGTTTACGATTTCAAGCCAACGCCCATCGATGATAGGGTGATTGAGCGGGCCCTGCTGGCGGCGGTGAGCGCGCCCAATCATGGTCTGACCGAACCATGGCGCTTTTACGTGTTGGGTCGTGAAACGCAAGGGGCCGTGGCAGAGATTTATGCTGATCTGCGCGCCAGCAAGCGTTTCGATCGAGGGGATGCAGCCTGGCAGAAGGCCTACGACAAGGCGTATGCGCGCTTTGCAGCAATTCCCTGTGTGGTGCTGGTGGGTCAGGTGCTGGCCGAGGATCTGGTGCAGCGGGAAGAGGATTATGCGGCGGTGGCGGCGGCCATCGAGAATTTCCTGCTGGCGTTGTGGTGCCAGGATATTGGCTCGCAGTGGAGTACCGGTCCGGTGATCCGCGATTTACGCACCTATGCCCTGCTTGGCATCGATTCGACCCAGGCGCGTCTGCAGGCAGCGCTTTACTGTGGCGAGCCGGCCTGCATGCCGCCGGCGCGTGAACGCAGCTGGGAGACCGTGACGAAATTTCTAAAGTAGCAGTTCGTCGTCGCTTTCGTACAGCAGCGAGGGCTGCAGGCTGCTGCGCAGGCTGCGCTTGAACAGAATCTTGTTCTGCACCACTTCGGGCAGGTCGGTAAACAGAATGAGCCCCTTGTCGATCAGAATATCGATCAGGTCTTCTACCACGCGGACCATCTCCAGGTCCATCTGCTCCAGCACGGCGTCGATCTTGTGCTGATTGGCTTCGTTCTTGAGCCACGCCTGCACGCGGGGATCGCTCAGCGTAGTGGATTCATAGCCAGGCCTGGACACAAAGGAAAAGTCTTCCAGCGTGCCGTCCGCCCCCCATTTCACATACAGCATGACACCTCCTTTGTGCGGACTACTCTTCCGCTTCGCTGAGCACCGGGCCCAGCAGCTCGATCAGGCGGTCGTTCTCGCTATAGTCCACCGGACAGTCGATCACGTGAAGACCGCCTGCCTCCAGGGCCGATTTTAGCGCCGGTTGCAGCGCTTCTGCACGGTCGATGCGGGTGCCCTGTGCACCGAAACTCTGTGCGAGCTGTACAAAGTCCGGATTGCCGAAGGAGACATAGGCGCTGCGGCCAAACTGACGCTGCTGTTTCCACTCGATCAGGCCGTAGCCACCATCGTTCCAGATAAGGACGACCATGTTCACGCCCAGACGCACCGCCGTTTCCAGCTCCTGCACGTTCATCATGAAACCGGCATCGCCGCTGACGGCTACCACCGGCCGTTCAGGATAGGTGAGCGCGGCGGCAATGGCGCCCGGCAGGGCAATGCCCATGCTGGCAAAGCCGTTGGAGATGATGCAGGTGTTGGGCTGTTCGGCGCGGAACATGCGTGCCATCCACATCTTGTGGGCGCCCACGTCCACCACGGTGATGCCTTCCCGCGGCAGCACGGTGCGCAGGTCCCAGATGATCTTCTGCGGTTTCAGCGGCCAGGCGGTGGAATGGCTGCAGCGGTTCATCTCTTCGATCAGCGAATGGCGCAGCTGGCGGCCGATACGGCTATGTTTCGGCGCGATGCCCAGATGGGTCAGGCGGCGCAGGTTCTTGGCGATATTGCCCACCAGTTCAATGTCGGGCAGGTAATCCTGATCCACTTCTGCGGCGGTGGTGTCGATATGGATGATGCGGTGGCTGTGGTGCGGGTTCCACAGATAGGGGTGATACTCCACCATGTCGAAGCCCACTGTAATCACCAGGTCGGCATCGCGAAAGCCGCAGTTTTCGTAGTCGCCCGCCTGCAGCCCTGCGGTGCCCAGCGCCAGCGGGTTCTTGAAGAAGGGCACTACCCCCTTTGCCATGAAGGTATTCACTACCGGAATCTGCAGTGCTTCGGCAAAGGCTTGCAATTCCAGATGGGCATGGGTGCGGATGACGCCATTGCCGGCGAGAATCAGCGGATTTTCCGCCGCATCGATCAGTTCCGCCGCCTTTTTCAGATGGCTTTCCGGTGCCATGGGCAAGCGTTCACGCCGCACCGGCAGCGGTGTATTCGGCACCGGCATCTTGGCGATGTTTTCCGGGAAGTCGATAAAAGTCGCACCCGGCTTTTCGCTCTGCGCCACCTTGAACGCCTTGCGCACCACTTCCGGTACGGTTTCCGGTTCCAGAATCTGCGCGGCGTACTTGCTGATGGGGTTGAACAGGCTCACCAGATCCAGTACCTGGTGGGATTCCTTGTGCATGCGCGTGGTAGCAGCCTGCCCCGCCAGTGCCACAATGGGCGCACGGTCCATGTTGGCGTCGGCGACACCGGTGACCAGATTAGTGGCGCCGGGACCGAGAGTGGAGATGCACACGCCCGCCTTGCCGGTCAGGCGGCCATACACATCCGCCATGAAGGCGGCACCCTGTTCGTGGCGGGTGGTGATGAATTGGATGGGGCTGTCGGCGAGGGCGTCGATCAGGTCCAGATTTTCCTCGCCGGGAATACCGAAGATGAAGCGAACCTCTTCCGCTTCAAGACACTGGACCAGCAGTTGTGCGGCGTTTTGCAAGGGGGTGTCCTATTTGTTGGCCAGCAGCCAGTCGACGGTCTGCCACAGGCGCGTGCGGCTGCCGTTCATCACCACGTCAGTGAGCCACTGTCCGTTAACCACGATGGCCGGCACGCCATCGATGCCGAAATCCTGCGTCAGTTTGCGCGCTTCCTTCACCTGCGTGTCCACCTTGAAGGACTTGAACATGGTATCAAAGTCCTTGGGATCCACACCGAACTGGCTGTACCACGCGGCCAGTTTTTCTACGCTGAACAGCTTGAGGCGATCGCGGTGCAGGGCATCGAACAGTGCCTTGTGGGACTGCTCCAGCACGCCGAGGTTTTTTGCCGTGAAGAAGGCGCGGGCAAAGAAGATCCATGCCGGGCTGTCGATGACTGCGGGGTAGCGTTCAAAGGTGACGTCAGCCGGCTTTCGCTGCAACCAGGCGTCGATGCTGGGTTCCAGATGGTAGCAGTGTGGGCAGCCGTAGAAGAAAAACACGGTGACGTGCTTCGCCTTGGGATGCGGACGGGGTACCTTCTTGTATTCCACCCCTTCCATGGGAGGTTCGATCTCGTCAGCATGGGCTAGCGGCGCCAGTGCGGCGGCACCCAGCAGGGTGGTGAAATGGCGTCGGGTCAGTTTCATCATCGGCTCCTTACAGTTTGCCGTAGGAATGCAGGCCGGACAGGAACATGTTCACGCCCAGAAAGGCGAAGGTGGTGACCAGCAGACCCACCAGCGCCCACCACGCCATGGGGCGGCCGCGCCAGCCCTTGGTCATGCGCAGGTGCAGCCAGGCTGCATAGTTGAGCCACACGATCAGCGCCCAGGTTTCCTTCGGGTCCCAGCTCCAGTAGCCGCCCCAGGCCTCGGCTGCCCACACCGCGCCGAGAATGGTGGCGATGGTGAAGAAGGCGAAGCCGAAGGCGATGGACTTATACATGAGCTCGTCCATCATCTCCAGCGACGGCATCGCCTTGACAAAGGTGCTGTCGGGTTTTTTGCGCGCCAGCGTATCGGTGATCAGATAGGCGGCCCCTACCATGGCCGCCAGCGCAAAGGCACCGTAGCCGAGGAAATTGGCGGGCACGTGCAGCTTCATCCAGTAGCTCTTCAGTGCGGGCACCAGCGGCTGGATGTGATACGCCTCGCGGTCGAAGGTGTACCACAGCAGAAAGGCCACGGCGGCGGAGACCACCAGCATGACGAAGCCGCCCAGTGCGCGGGTGCGGTATTTCTGCTCGAAGTAGAGGTACACCAGTGCGGTGATCACCGAGAAAAGGATGAATACTTCATACAGGCTGCTGATGGGAATATGGCCGTAGTCCGGATTGATCAGATAGGACTCGTACCAGCGCATCATCATGCCGGTCAGGCCAAAGGTGGCGCCCGCCCAGGTCAGGCCCGTGGCTACCTTGCCGGCAAACTCGGAGCGGATGAACAGGGCGAAGAAATAGCCGGCCGTGGCCAGCACATACAGGGCGCTCATCCACATGAAGGCGCTCTGGCTGGAGAGCAGGTACTTGAGCAGGAAGAGCTGCTCCTGCACCTTTACGTCATTGCCATGGCTGCTGTACTGCCACACCCCCAGCAGCGTCAGCGCCGCGACGCCAAGCAGATAGAGACGGATACTGGGCCAGAAGGCACCCAGGGCGATGAGGCCTGGCACGGCACCGATCAGGATGGCCTTTTCATAGACATCCATGTAGGTGTGCAGATCCAGCCAGACAGCCACACCGGTCACAATGACCAGCAGGCTCCAGACAATGCCGAACAGGCTGAAGCGTTCCTTCAGGGTCGGGTTGGTCTGCATATGCTCTGCATAGGTGTCATTAACGGTATTCACGGGGTCCCTCCGCAGGTTTGCTGTAGCCGCGCCAACAGGCGTTTGAATTCCTTTTCCATTTCCGGCGTATTTTTATTGTCTTTCGCCGCGATCACCACAGTATGACCATTGTCTGAAGTGGTTGATTTGTCAAAGTATACCCAAACCCGGCGCTGACGTACGTAGAAGAGCAGGAACACGCCCAGCGTCAGCATCAGGCTGCCGAAATAGACAATGTCCTTGCCCGGTGATTTGGTGACCTGCAGGCCGGTGGCCATCAGCAGCTTGAAGCTTTCCAACTTGACGAAGATGGGATAACCGAACTTCGGCAACGCCAGCACGGCGTTGATGGCGTCCTCAAACCAGGTCTTGTCGAAATCGGTCAACTCGTCGCGGGACTTGATCCTGCCCTGCTGCTTGAGCATTTCCACATACAGCACCTGCAGCCCGTCGGTGAGCTGCGCCAGGTAGAAGTCCTTGATCGACTTCTGCTTGTCCTCGGGCACATTGGTCTTGATGAAATGTTCGATGCCCTTGAAGCCGGCGTCGCGGAACAGGCGGATCAGGTTCTGCCACAGCTGAATCTGCAGCGCCTGCTCGCGCACGCTCAGCTTGCTGAACTGCGGATCGCTTTTGATGTACTGCGCGAAGATTGCCAGCCGCTTCTGATCGTTGTTGAGCAGTTCGATAAAGGCCATGAAGCGCTTGAGACTGCGTTTTTCGTCGGCCGGAATGAACAGGTAGCGGTAGGGCTCGGCTACCGAGTCGCGCACGCCGGCCACGAAGAATTCGCGTCCCTGCTGTTTGAGTGGCAGCATGTAGGTTTCATACTCCTTGGCGGTGCCCTGCTCGTTGCGGATCTTGTAAACCAGTTTCGGACCGTTGTTGTGCATCTTGCGGCCGGTCTGTTTCTCTTCTTCCGGTGTAGTCGGCACCACATTGTGCAGCTTGAAGTCGTCAAATTCGAAGCGCAGCTTGCCCTGTGTGGTTTCGAGAATTTCCTTCTGGCCGATGCGGCTGGTCATTTCCATCGGCTGTGTTTCTGCACCGGTGAGCGGATAGAGCTTGAGCTGCAGCTGGGTGCCGCCGTCCTCAAAGGAAGACTGATAGATGGCTATGTCGCCCAGAATGAGAGGATGGTTCACTCGCAGGGTATGTTCGACGGTCTTGCCGGTTGCCTTGTCGCGCACCACCAGATCGGTGATGAAGTCCTTGGGCATGCCGGTGTCGTAATAGTTGATGTGGAATTTCTTCACGATCATTTCGAACGGCAGCTGCTGCAGGAAGTAGCCGCGGTCGTAGGGCAGGAAGATAAAGTCGGCCTTCTGGCCCTCGGGAATGGTGACGGAGCCGCGGAAGGAGATGTTGTCCTGCGGCAGCACGGCCTTTGGATTGATCTGACTGATGGGCACATCGCGGGTTTCCGGCACGGCCTGGCCGGTCATCACCTTGTACTTCAGCATCAGGTTGGAATCCACCACCGCGCCGAGCAGGATCACCACGATGCCGATATGGGTGAGGAAATAACCAAGGCGGTTCCAGCGCCCTTTCATGCCGGCGATCATCACGCCCCGTTCGCTTTCTTTGCGCTTGAGCTTGAAGCCCTCCTGTTTCAGCGCCGCTTCCATGGTCTGCAGGGCGACATCCGACTGAGTGCAGGCCACTTCGGCGTGGTTGGGCTGGTGCAGCAGCGCCGTGCGCGAGAGGTTTTCCGCATGGCTGTTCATGTCGCGCAGGAAAACCGGCACATGGCGGATCACGCACGTGGTGGTAGAGACAATCAGAAAGAGGATGACAAGAACGAACCACCAGGTGCTGTAGATGTGGAAGATGCCGATTTTCTCGAACAGCTCTGCCCAGAAGGGGCCGAACTTGACCACATAGTTCTGATAGGGCTCGCCCTGTTTGACCACTGTGCCGATGACGGAAGCAATGGCCAGCATCACCAGCAGGGTGACGGCCAGACTCATGGAGCTGAAGAAGTCGTAGACTGCGCGGGCGCGGGAAACGGGTTTGGCCATATCGGTTCACTGCGATTGATAAGAATCAGCAAGTATACGGGCAGCACGCCTTCAAGGCAAAAAGATCACCGTCGATCATGGGGATACCGACACGCCTTGCGCTACCATATAGGCTTCATTATCACAGGAACAATTTCATGCAGCATCCGCTCTATCAGCAGGCGCGTTTTCTCAAAAGCGCGCCCAGCATCAAGCAGGCCCCGCCCGATGAAGGCTGGGAAGTGGCCTTTGCCGGGCGCTCCAATGCCGGCAAGTCTAGCGCGCTCAACACCATCACCTCGCAAAAGTCACTGGCGCGCGTGTCCAAGACGCCCGGGCGCACCCAGCTGATCAACTTCTTCGAGCTGGACGATCAGCGCCGTCTGGTGGACCTGCCCGGTTATGGTTTCGCCAGGGTGAATGAGGCCATGCGCCGCGAATGGGAACGGCATCTGAGCGAATATATCGAAAAGCGCGAATCCCTCGCCGGGCTGATCGTGCTGATGGACATCCGTCACCCGCTTACCGAGGTGGATGAGCTCATGCTCGGCTGGACGCAGGGACTGGAGCTGCCGGTGCACGTGCTGCTTACCAAGGCAGACAAGCTGAAGCGGGGGCCGGCCAAGGCCACTGTGCTCAAGGTACAGAAGTATCTGCAGGAACACTATCCCCACGCAACCGCCCAGACTTTCTCCAGCCTCAAGCGCGAGGGCCTGGTGCAGGTATGGGCCAAACTGGATAAATGGCTGCACTATGAACGCCCAGCCAAAAAGGCTGACTGAATCGACAGAGAGGGGGGTCCCCGACTTTTTACAGAGCTGATTTTTTTCGGCTGAAAAAAAGGCGCTATTTGCAGCGAAAATGCACTAAAAATCGTTAAAAGAGGCACATCATGCAGTTTTCATCACCCTTGAGACACAACGCCCGCCGCATGCTGCTGCTGGGCGCCGGCGAGCTGGGCAAGGAAGTGGCCATTGAGGCGCAGCGGCTGGGACTGGAAGTGATCGCTGTGGACCGCTACGAAGGCGCGCCGGCGATGCAGGTGGCACACCGCGCCCATGTGATCGACATGCGCGATGCCGATACGGTGCTGGAAGTGATCCGTCGCGAGCAGCCCGACTGGATTCTGCCGGAGATCGAGGCCATTAGCATTGAGGCGCTGTTTGCCGCCGAAGCCAAGGGCTTTACTGTCATTCCCAATGCGGAAGCGGTCAACAAGACCATGAACCGCAAACACATCCGCCAGTTTGCGGCCGAAACCCTGGGGCTGAAAACTGGTGCCTACCGTTTTGTGCGCTCCGAAGCGGAGCTGGCACAGGCGGCGGCTGAACTGGGCTGGCCCTGCGTGGTCAAGCCGGTGATGAGCAGCTCCGGCCATGGCCAGAGCGTGATTCATTCTGCCGATGAGGTAGGGAAGGCGTGGCAGTTTGCGCAGGCAGACGCCCGTGGCGATGCCAGCGAACTAATCGTGGAGGCCTTTATCGATTTCGACTATGAAATCACCCTGCTCACTGCCCGCAATGGCCGCGAAACGGTGTTCTGCGCGCCCATCGGGCATATTCAGCAGGATGGCGACTACATCTTCAGCTGGCAGCCGCACCCCATGGAGGACAGCGTGCTGGCGCAGGCGCAACAGATCGCCCGTACCATTACCGACGGCCTGGGCGGTCGTGGCATTTTCGGCGTGGAGCTGTTCGTCAAGGGCGATGAAGTCTATTTCTCGGAAGTGAGCCCGCGCCCACACGACACCGGCATGGTGACGCTGATTACCCAGAACAAGAGCGAGTTTGCCTTGCATGTGCAGGCGGTGCTGGGCCTGCCGCTGGACTTTACCTTCATGACTCCGGGTGCCTCGGCGGCCTATAAGGCCAGTGGACATAGCAGCGCGCCGGTGCTGGACATCCCGGAAAATCTCTTTTCCGCCGATGGATTGGTGCGCGTATTCGGCAAGCCGGTATCCCATTGCGGTCGGCGCATGGCAGTGGTGCTGGCCCAGGCGGAAACCGCCGAGGCGGCGCTGGAAAAGGCACGGGCGCGGGTGGCGCCCATTTCAGATCATTGACCTGGCTATCCACGCGCACGTGGGCTGACGCCGCTTCAGGCGCCGGCGCGCTCTTTCAGTGCGCGGCTTCCCAGTTGGGGCCGATGCCCACATCGGCCACCAGCGGCACGCGCAGCGTCATGGCCGATTCCATGGTTTCCCTGATGGTTCTGGCGATGGGGTGTTCCAGTGTTACCTCGCCGGGCACCTCGAACACCAGTTCATCGTGCACCTGCAGGATCATGCGCGTGTCGCCATAGAGGGCATCCGCCGGCAGATCCTCGCGCAGCCAGGCGTCGATGCGGATCATGGCGGTCTTGATGATATCGGCCGCAGTGCCCTGCAGCGGGGCGTTGATGGCGGCGCGTTCGGCATACTGGCGCACCTGCGGGTTTTTGCTGTGGATGTCAGGCAGATAGAGGCGTCTGCCCATGAGGGTTTCCACATAGCCCTGCTGCTTCGCCTTTTCGCGGATTTCGTCCATGTAGCGCCTCACCCCGGGGTAGCGCTCGAAATAGGTGTCGATGTAGGCCTGGGCTTGCTTGCGGTCGATCTCCAGCTGCTGGGCGAGGCCATAGGCGCTCATGCCGTAGATGAGGCCGAAGTTAACCGTCTTGGCGTGGCGGCGCATCTCGGGCGTGACCTCATCCACGGGCACGCCGAAGATTTCGGCGGCGGTGGCCCTGTGGATGTCCAGCCCCTGTTCAAACGCCTTGATGAGGTTTTCGTCGCCGCTGAAATGGGCCATGATGCGCAGCTCGATCTGCGAGTAGTCGGCGGCGAGGATTTTTGAGCCTTGCGGCGCGATAAAGGCCTGGCGGATGCGCCGACCCTCCGGCGTGCGCACAGGGATGTTCTGCAGGTTGGGGTCGGTGCTGGAGAGGCGTCCGGTGGCGGTGACCGCCTGCTGGTAGCTGGTGTGCACCCGCCCGGTGTCGGGGTCGATCTGCTTCACCAGCGCATCGGTGTAGGTGGACTTGAGTTTGGCCAGGCCGCGGTATTCCAGAATCAGCTTCGGCAGCTCATGGCCCTGCTCGGCCAATTCCTGCAGCACGCTTTCGGCGGTGGAGGGCTGACCCTTGGGGGTCTTCTTGAGCACCGGCAGCCCCAGCTTGTCGAACAGAATCGTCTGCAGCTGCTGGGGCGAATTGAGATTGAATTCTTCGCCCGCCAGTTTCCACGCCTGTTGCTCCAGTTCCTTGAGCCTTTTGGCCAGCTCCTTGGAATAGGCTTTGAGCTGCTCGGCGTCCAGCAGCACGCCGGTATGCTCCATGCGCGCCAGCACCGGCTCCAGCGGAATTTCGATCCCTTCATAGATGTGGCGCAGCTTCTCGTCCTGTTCCAGCTTCGGCCATAGCACCTTGTGCAGGCGCAGCACCAGCTCGGCATCCTCGGCGGCGTAGGGGGCGGCCTGTTCGAGCGGGACCTGGGCGAAGTTGATCTGCTTGCGCCCCTTGCCGGCCACGTCGGTGTAATGGGTGGTGCGGTGGCCCAGATATTTCAGCGCCAGCTCGTCCAGCCCGTGGCGTTCAGTGCTGTTGAGCACATAGGATTGCAACATGGTGTCGTGGGTAATGGGTTCTAGCGTGATGCCGGCATTCTTGAACACATGCCAGTCATACTTGAGGTTCTGTCCCGCCTTGGGCGCCTGTTCCAGCAGCGGGCGCAGCGTTTCCAGCACCTGATCTATGGGCAGCTGCTCCGGCACGCCGGGGTAGTCGTGGGCCAGCGGCAGGTAGGCCGCTTCCACATCGTCATCGTCGGCCACGGCGAAGCTGATGCCCACCAGTCTGGCGCGCATGGGATCCAGTGCGGTGGTTTCGCAGTCGATGGCGAACAGCTCGGCTTTTTTGAGGCGCTTGACCCACACATTCAGTGCAGCGTCATCAAGGATGACCGGCACATCCTGCGTGGTATTGGTCTGCGCCGGGGCGTTCTTTTCGTCCTCGCTGCCGCCGAACAGGGGATGCCCGGCCAGCTTGCGGTTGAGCCAGCTGTTGAATTCATAGCGGCGGATCAGTTCCAGCAGCTTTTCGTCGTCCTCCGGCTGCTTGACGAGATCCTGCCAGCGGATGGGCAGGTCCAGATCGGTGCGGATGCGGGTCAGCTCGCGGGACAGCCTGAGCTGATCCAGGTGGGCGCGCAGGTTTTCGCCCACCTTGCCCTTGATTTCGTCGGCGTGGGCGATGAGGGCGTCTAGATCGCCATACTGCTGCAGCCACTTGGCGGCGGTTTTCGGCCCCACCTTGGGCACGCCGGGAATATTGTCGGAACTGTCGCCCATCAGCGCCAGATAGTCCACCATCTGCTCAGGTGCCACGCCGTATTTTTTGATCACGCCGTCGCGCTCGAGGATCTGATCCTTCATGGTGTCGATCAGGGTAATGTGATCGTTCACCAGCTGGGCCATGTCCTTGTCGCCGGTGGAGATGAGCACCTGCTTGCCTTCCCTGGCGGCCTGCGTGGCCAGCGTACCGATCACGTCGTCCGCCTCCACGCCGTCGATCACCACCACCGGAATGCCCAGCGCGCGGATGAATTGGTGCAGCGGCTCGATCTGCTGGGCCAGGTCGTCCGGCATGGGCGGGCGGTTCGCCTTGTAGGCCTCGTACATTTCGTGACGGAAGTTCTTGCCGCGGGCATCGAATACCACCGCGATGCGCTGCGGCTGATAGGTGTCCAGCAGCTTGCCCACCATATTGATCACGCCGTACATGGCGCCGGTGGGGGTGCCGTCGGAGGTGGTCAGCGGCGGCAGCGCGTGATAGGCGCGGAACAGGTAGCTGGAGCCGTCAACGAGAATGAGGTCGGGTTTTTGCATGGGGCCTTCCTGAAAGACTGGATCAGGCTGAAATAATGGCACCATCGCTGCCTTTTGGCAAATCCCCGCTGGGGGCTCGCTGTCGATTTGCAGTAAAATCCTGTTGATCGACGATACGGCAGGAAATCATGTCCGTTTACACCACTATTACCGAAGACGAGCTGTCACAGTTTCTCACCCGTTATGATCTGGGCACCCTGCGCAGCTTCGAGGGCATTTCCGAAGGCATCGAAAACACCAACTATTTCGTGGACACGGAAGCGGGGCGCTACGTGCTCACCATTTTCGAACAGCACAGTTTTGACGAGCTGCCCTATTTCCTCAATATCATGGCCTTCATGGCCGAGCACGCCATTCCTACTGCGCATCCCATTGCCGACAGGGAAGGCAATTACCTCAACCGCCTGCACGACAAACCGGCGGCGCTGGTGCAGCGTCTCGATGGCTGCGGTGTCGAGCAGCCCAATGTGCGCCAGTGCGCCGTCATGGGCGAAACCCTGGCGCGCTTTCACCTGGCCGGGCGCGATTTCGACGGCTACCGCGCCAACGACCGCGACCTGAGCTGGGCCGAGCGCACCTTTGCCGAGATTGAGCCCTATCTGGATGAGGAAGACAAGGCACTGCTCAGGGACGAGCTGGCCTATCAGCAGGCGCAGGACTGGGCGCATCTGCCGCAGGGGGTGATCCATGCCGATCTGTTTACCGACAATGCCCTGTTCCGCGGCGACGAACTGGCCGGTATTATCGACCTCTATTACGCCTGCAATGCGCCGTGGCTCTACGATCTGGCAGTGATGGTGAACGACTGGGCGCGGGATGAAGAAAACCGTTACGATCTGGAGCGGGTCCGCGCCATCATGCAGGCCTATCAGCAGGTGCGTCCGCTGACCGAACTGGAGCAGGCGGAATGGCCGGCGGCGCAGCGCATGGCGGCGTTGCGGTTCTGGCTGTCGCGTCTCAAGGACAAGGTGTTGCCACGGGAGGGCGCGCTCACCATGATCAAAAACCCGGATGTGTTCAGGCAGGTGCTGTTGCACCACCGCACCGAACCGCTGCCCCATTTCGCATGAACAGGCTCAGCTGCGAGCAGGGCGCAGCAGCGCTCCAGGCGGGCGAAATCATCGCCTATCCCACCGAAGGGGTGATGGGTCTGGGTTGCGACCCCTGCAACGAAGCGGCGGTGATGCGCCTGCTGGCCCTAAAGCGCCGCCCTATCGAAAAGGGGTTGATTCTGGTGGGCGCCGATCTGGAGCAATTGCGCCCGCTCATGGATGCCTCACGCATCGAAGCCGATCACTGGGCGCGGCTTTCGGCCGGCTGGCCCGGGCCTGTCACCTTTGTGGTGCCCGCCAGTGAAAGGGTGCCCGCCTGGATTCGCGGCCGCTTCGTCAGCGTCGCCCTGCGCGCCAGCGCCCATCCCGTGGTGCAGCGGCTCTGCCGCGAATTTGGCGGCCCCATCGTCTCCACCAGCGCCAACCTCAGCGGTGAAGCCCCGGCGCGTGCCTGCGACGAACTCTCGCCCGAGCTGTTGCAACACCTTGCCGGCTGCGTGGCGGGTGCAATCGGCGATTTGCAGGGCCCGACGCCGATTATTGATGTGTTGACGGGCCGAACCTTGCGCTGATACGACTCAACCGCTTTCGAGCGGTTTTTCGTTTGGCAAGGAATTATCTGGGTTGAAATCTCATCCACCCACCAAGCCGGGGACTTCGTTGGCGATCTGCCAGATGCGCCGCAGCAGTTCGGCGCGTTGTCGGGTGTTGGTCATGTTGACGCCTTTTTATGCAGTGCATTCAGAGTGTGCGTAAGGCCGGACAGCCGCCGGGTGCGGTTGTGCACGGCGGCTTCGAATACATTCTGTTGGGCAAAAATGATAAAGCCTTTTTTGGCGCGGGTGAGGGCGGTATAGACCAGTTCGCGGGTGAGCAGTGGCTTGTTCTCGTCGGGCAAAAGCAGCAGCACGCGTTCGAATTCGGCGCCCTGTGCCTTGTGCACGGTCATGGCCCAGGCGGTTTCCCATGCGGGCAGCTGGCTCGCGGGGATGGCGCGCAGGCCGGTGGGCGCGTCCGCGTCTTCGAACCACGCCATGGGGGTGCCGCGCCAGGGCAGAACGATGCCCATGTCGCCGTTGTAAAGGCGGAGGCTGTAGTCGTTTTCCTGAATCAGGATGGGCTGGCCGGTGTGGATGCCGTCCTGCAGCGGGGACAGGTGCGTGCGCCAGTGGTGCAGCAGCTGCTCGTTGAGGGCGTTGGCGCCGACGCTACGATCGTGGCGCAGGGCGGTGAGGATACGGAACCGGCTCAACGCCTGCATTAGGGCCTGTGCCTGTGCGGCAACGGCATCGAAGCTGTCTGCCGGTTGCAGCTGCTGCAGTTGCGCCAGATAGTCGGCAAAGCCGTCATCGATGGCCTGCAGCAGTTCCCTGCGCTGCGGCGGCAGAACCTGCAGGGCCTCATCGCCCGCCTGCAGCTGCGCCCAGGCGGCCTCGGCCTCGCCTGCTAGCACGGCATCGGCCAGTGCGCCGATGGTGCGGTTGAAGCGGTGGCTGCGTTGCAGCCTGCAGTGCACCTGCGGCAGGGCGGCGACCAGATCACCCAATACATTGCCCGCCTCCACCGAGGCAAGCTGGTTGGGGTCGCCCATGAGAATCAGGCGCGTGTCGGCCTTGAGTGCGCGGCACAGTTTGGCCAGGGTGAGCGCATCCACCATGGAGGCCTCGTCCACCACGATCAGGTCGTAGGGCAGTGGATTGTCGCCATCATGGCGCGGCTGTGGCGTGCGGCCAATGCCCAGCAGGCGGTGCAGGGTGCTGGGGATGAGCCGCTGCAGGTGGGCTTTCTGTGCATCGGAAAGTGGCAGATGAGCAATGGCCTTGTCCAGCGACTCTTTCATGCGCTGCGCGGCCTTGCCGGTGGGTGCGGCCAGGGCGATGGTGAGCTTGGGCTCCCCGCGCAACAGGGCAGCCAGCTGCCATGCCAGCGTGGTGGTCTTGCCGGTGCCGGGGCCGCCGGTGAGCAGGGTGAGCGACTGGCCAAGCGCGCGCTCGATCTGGGTGAGCTTTTCGGGATCGAGGGCCTGGGCATCCGCCTGCGCGAGAAAGTTATCATCCAGCTGAGCGGGCGTTGTGTGCCGGAGCCGCGGTGCCAGCGCCTCGGCGATGTCGCGCTCGGCCTGCCAGTAGATATGAAACTGTGCCAGATTGTGGTGCAGGATCACCGGCGCGGGTTCGCTGCCGTCGCTCACCCACGGCTCGTTGCGTAGCGCAGCGGCGGTGGTTTCATCCACGGGGATGGCGGTGTCGCCGCGCTGCTGTGCCTCAAGCAACTGCCCAAGCACACTGCGGGCAAGGCTGCGATCCGCAGGCCTGAGGCTTTTGAGCAGCGCAGTGAGTACGGGGCTGGAGAAAGGGGGGTCCCCGACTTTTTCAGCGGCGATTTTTTCGCGGTGTTCGTTCATGCCTGCCTAACCTTGATATTGAGCGCATTTTGCGCGTTTTTAAGCTCATCTGGCGTAAATTGGATGCGATAGACGCCATTTTGTTCACCTGTGCGCATGCCGCGCACGAACAAGTAACGCACGCCTCCCAGATGCTGTGCCGGGTCGTAGCCGGGTAGGGTGGCGCGCAGGTGAGCGTCCACTGCGAGGGTGTAGATGAGTGCTTGCAGGGTGTAGTGGTGTTCCGCCATGGCCGCGGCGAGGGTGTCGGGGTCGTAGGCGGGCAGGCGGTTGGTCTTGTAATCGAGAATGTAGTAGCGCCCCTCATGCTCGGCGATCAGATCGATATAGCCCTGCATATAGCCGCGCACGGCCTGGGCAGGCAGCGGCGCCCAGTCGGGACGGTGGCCCAGCAGCGCGTCCAGCGCGTGGCTGTCGATGCGGGGGGTGTGCAGCACGAAGTGATGTTCACGCCAGTTGCGGTGCGCGGGCAGCTCGGCGAGGGCGAAGGGATCGCAGTTGCCGTGCAGGGTGTGGCTGAGTAGGGTGCGCAGTTCTGCAGGCGCCTGTTTGCCAAAGCCGTAGCGCTGCCACAGGGTTTTCAGACGCGACCAGTCGGGCTGTTGAAAGTCGGTCTTTTGGAGAAAGTCGTGCACAAGCTGGCCGAATACGGCACCGGCGGGCAGGTTGTCCTGCACCGGCGCGCTGGGGCCTTCGTCCAACCAGCGCGACCACGGGGTGTCGTCGTCGCTGTGGCGCGTCAGCGCGCTGTAGCTGGTGAGGCGGCGGCTGTTGCGGCGCATGGCGGCAAAGTCCGGTGCGGGTGGCGGCTCAAGATCGATTTTCATCGGCGGGCGCTGCCACGGGCGCAGGGGTGCATTGTCGTATTTGTGAAAGATAAACGCGGGATGCGTTCGCAGCTGTGCTTCCTTGGGCGGCAGGATGCCGTCTAGGGCATTGCCGGCCTTGTCGCTTTCTTCGGGTTGGATGGGGTTTGGCCAGTAAATCGTGAGGTGGCTTTCGGCACGGGTGCAGGCCACATAAAACAGGCGGCGCAGCTGCTGTTCTTCCTGTTGCTTGAGCGTTTCCTTGTCGTCCCCGCTGAAGCTGGCGCGGGTGCCTTGCGGGGTGGGCACACCGATGGGGAAGGATTTTGAGTTGGTGCCGGAGCCTTTCCACGCGCCATAGACGAACACCACCGGATACTGCAGACCCTTGGCACTGTGCATGGTGACGATTTCCACGGCGTCGTCGTCCCGCTCCAGCCTCAGCACGGCCTCGTCACCGGCGCCATGATGCTGCTGCAGCGCCCAGCGCAAAAGCGCCTGTGGCGTGCAGCGGTTGAGCTGCGCCTGCTCGTGCAGCAGCTCCAGCAGGTGGCGGGTGTCGGCGATGCGCCGGTCGCCGTCCGTCAGGCGCGCCAGCCGCGGCCAGGTGTCGGCGTTTTGAAACAGATCCAGCACCGCGGCGAGCGGGCCGTTCTGTTGCCATTGGCTATGGGCGTGGGCAAAGGCCTGCTGCATGGCGGCGTAGTGCTGCGGGTCGTCCAGCTGCGCCAGCGTGTGCTGAAAGTAGGGGCCGATCAGTGCGGCGCGCACGAGGTCGCGGTGGGTTGGCGTGAGAATGGCCTGCAGCAGGCGCAGCAGATCCACGGCGCTGTCGCTCTGCCACACGCTGTCGCGGCTGGTGAGCACGCTGGGCACATTCACCTTGCGCAGGGTCTGCTGGATGGCGGCGGCATCGCTGTTGCTCTTGGCGAGGATGGCGATGTTGCCGGGGCGCAGCGGTTTGCCGCGCAGCTGACCTTTTTCAAGGGTATGAACCACATCCCGCGCCAGCTGTGCAAGGGTGGCCTGCTTGCGGTCGGACAGCGCTTCGCCGATGACAATGCGTATCCTTTCTGCTGGTTCGCCATTGAGGGCAAAGGCGGTTTTTTCTTGGGACTGACCTGCTTTGACAGGCTGATACACGCAGCGGTCATCCATAAAGGTGTTCTTGCCTGCGAACAGGGCATTGAAGCCGTCGATCAGGGTGGGGTGGGAGCGATAGTTGGTATCCAGCGTGTGGCGGTGCTGCGCCGTTTGCGTGGCGGCGAAATAGGTTTCCAGATTGGCGCCGCGGAAGGCGTAGATGGCCTGCTTGGGGTCGCCGATAAGAAACAGCCGGTGTGCATCGCTGTCGCTGAATAGGGTGCTGAACAGACGCCACTGATCTGGGTCGGTGTCCTGAAATTCGTCGATGAGGCAGGCCTGATACTGCTGGCGCAGCGCCTCGTGCAGCGACGCATCCGTGCCGACGCGCTCAGCCAAGCGGTGCTTGAGGCTATGGTAGGTAAAGGCGCCGCGGCGGTCCAGTTCCTGTTCGCGCAGGCGCTGCCACGCGGTGTATTGGTCGCGGAACCAGGCTTGCACAAATTGGTGCAAGTCGGGGAGAGAAGCTAAATCCTGACTTAAATTGAGCAGCTCCTCAAGGTGTTCGGATGACAGGGTTTCTTCCAAGGTGTGCCCGGCTTTTTCAAGGCGGATTCTTAGATAAGTTTCTAGTGTTGTCTTCTCCTTGGCGGGAAGTTTAGGAAACTCGCCGTTTTTAAGAGGGGTCAGCACGGCCTTGTTACACGGGCCTTTGTTGTATCGATCGCAGTGTTGATACAGGGACTCGGCGACGGATTCCCCCAGCGCTTTCAGTCTTTCAGGCGTCCATCTGCTTAAAATCTTTGCTCGGCGCTGTTGCAGGGTCTGCAAAGAATCTAAAGTAAAAGTGGCCCCTTCCCCCAAATTATCAAAGCGCTCATAAAGTTTGTCGGGGTTTTGCCAGGTATTGACGATTTCCCTGCGCAGTGCCGGGTCATCGAGCTGTTCGATGCCATGCCACAGCTGATCCACCAGCGCCCTGTCCAGCGCCTTGTGGTCGTCTATGAGCGACGCATCCCATGCCAGCCCGAGCGCCAGCGCATGCTCGCGCGCCACCTGCATGGCAAAGCTGTCGATGGTATAGATGGCGGCCTGATCTAGCATCATTTTGGCGCGCAGCAGCGCGGTGCGTGCCTGTTCGGGATCCTGTCTCTGCAGCCAGGCGAGCAGCTTGGCGTCGTCCGTGGTGCCGCACTGCAGCGCCTGCTCCACTTCGCCCAGACGCTGATAGATACGCTCGCGCAGTTCGGCGGCGGCGGCGCGGGTAAAGGTGACCACCAGAATCTGCTCGATGGGGACGTTCTGCTCCACCACCAGCCGCACCACCAGCTGCGCCAGCGTATAGGTCTTGCCGGTGCCGGCGCTGGCTTCGATGCTGTGCACGCCGGGGGGCAGGGGGACGTTGTAAAGATCAAGGGGCATGGCGGTCATTTGAGCATCTCCTCGTGTGCACGCCATGGGGTGATAAGCGTCGTCAGTTGTTTCAGCGCCGATTGCAGTTGCGCACGGATTGCCGCATCGTCCAGATGGCGCAGCGCGTGCAGCAGTGTGGCATCCGGCCCGCCGCCACCATAATCGTCAGCGGGTCGCAGACCACAGGCAAGTTCGGCGGTGTGCCACCACTGCTCCTCATCCTTGGGCGGGTCTTCCCGCAACAGCGGGGTGAGCCAGTCGGCGTGATAAACCGGCGGCTGCTTAAGCGTTTGCTCGAACAGCGCCAGCCAGCCGTTGAGCAGGGTAAGGGCCCGTTCCTGTTTCAGCGGCCGGAAATGCAGCACGGCGGGATAGCGCTGCTGCTTGCTGGATTTGGGGGTTTCGCGATAGGTGATCCAGCTGCTGCGGGGGCCAAGCACCGCGTTGATAAGCAGGTGCTCGAGCCAGAAGCGCAGCCGTTGCGACCCCTTCAGGCTGTGGGGATGAAAATGGGCGGCGCCGTGGCGGTGCAGGCTTTGGCTTTCATGGGTCAGTGTCCAGCGTCCCAGCTGTAGCGCAAGCGGCTGCGGATCGGCTTCGTCGGCGAGCGGCAGCACCCCTTTGGCGTGCTTGCTGCGCAGGCGTTCCATTTCGTTGAGGGTGCTTTGGGCGACCAGCTGCCCCGCACTGTTGCCGGGCCAGCGCCCCAGCGCCTGCCAGTGGGCCAGCACCGCTTCGGCAGGTGCGTCCTTGAGGGCTTCGCGCAGCTTCCATTCATCCAGTGCGTTGACACTTAGTTTTTCCCGTGGCTGTGGCGGCTCTTGCGGTTCATTCAGGCGGATATTGGCCTGCTGCAGCGCCCAGTGCACCGGTCTGGCCAGGGCATTCGCCAGCGTTTCCAGCGGCAAAGTGTCCTCGGGCCACTCAAGTGGTTGCTGCCACAGAGGTTCTGGCGGCGCGGGCTGCGCCTGCAGGGCTTCGCACACGGCAAAGTCGGCGGGCATGCGCCCGCGCCGGTGTGGCGGCGTGTCTTTGGAAAAGGCGCGCGGGCTGAAGGGCTGCGCGGGATGCAGGCTGGTGATGACGTCCAACTCCACGCCGTAGTGATTCTGCAGCGTGTCCATCAGTTCCAGCACCACCTGTGCGGGCGGTTGCGGCTGGTTCTTGTCGGCACTGAGCCCTTGCCAGAAGATCTCTAGCCGTTCGCGTACGCCTAGCAGCAGTTCAAGGAAGGTGTAGCGGTCTTCGGCGCGCAGGTCGCGGTCGCCGGCTCGGAAATGCTGCTGCAGCAGATTAAAGGTGGGCGTGGGCCGTGGGCGTGGATAGGTGCGGTCGTCCATGCCGAGCAGAAAGGCGACGCGCACCGGAATGGCGCGCATGGGCAGCAGATCGCAGAAGGTAATGCCGTTGGAGAGAAAGCCGCTGGAGGCACGGCGTTCCTCGCCCAGTGTTTGTGCCCATGCAGCCAGAGTATCCAGCGTAATGGGTGTATCGCCCAGCGGCGCGCTCTGTTGCTGCAGTTGGTCCAGCGCGTCGTCCAGTGGCAGGCGCTCGGGGTGATCGGCAAAGAAGAAGTCGGCCAGTTGGTTGATTTCTTCAAGCCACTGCGCCATGGGCAGCCCCTCATTGCGGCGGGCGAGCGCGTGCCAGTGCTCCAGCTGTTCAAACAGCGCCAGCAGCGGGGAGAGCTGCTGAAGCGACTGGCCTTCCAGTGCGGTAATGGGCGCGGTGTCGTGCCACAGGGCATCGGGGGCGTGCATGAGTCCGCCCAACAGGATGCGGTCGAAGCCGTTGCGCCAGTGGTTGCGGTGATTTTCGCCGTCCAGTCCCCAGCGGACCTGACCCTGTTCCACCAGTGCTTCATACAGGGTGTCCAGCTGGGCGGGCGAAAGATGCAGGGCCTGACTGACCCATTCCTGCTGCAGGAAGGCGAACACGGCGTCCCACTCCAGCCGGCTCTGCGCTAGCGCGAACCAGTCGGCCTGCAGCTGCAGCGCAGGGGCGTCGTTGGCCAGGGTGCGGTCGGCGATGGTATGGGGCAGCTCGGCGAATAGCGTTTCGATAAAGGGGCGGTAGCGCTCCAGCTGCGGCGACATGACCACAATATCGTTGGCACTCAGCTCGGGGTTGTCGGCCAGCAGCGCCACAATGCGGTCGCGCAGCACTTCTACTTCCCGTTGGGGCGTGTGGCAACGGTGGAAGTGGATATTGGTCTGCGTCCCGTCCGGCAGCGGCGTGATCGCATTGTGGCGCAGGTCGTTCTGAATATGGCCAAGCAGGGTCTGTTCGGGTGCTGTGGCGAAATAGGGGGTGTCCTGATGCAGGGCGCTCTCTTCTTCCAGCAACAGATGCTGAAAGTGCGCGCCCTGGCGCCCCAGCGCCAGCAGCAGCGGGTGATGGTCGAGATCCGGCAGACTGTCGGGCTGCGACAGCAGGGCAAGGCGCTGTGCGCGGCTGGGCAGGTCGCTCCAGAAGACTTCGCTGGGCGAGAGGGTGAACAGATGCACGGCGCAGTGGCGGCTCAGCGCCTTGAGCACCTGCAGCATCAGCGGCGGCATGAAACTGACGCCAAACACAAACACCTGTGTGGGCAGGGTGTCCGGGGTGTGGATCTGTTCGAGCCGGTCGATGAGCCGCTGCCACAGCTGGCCGCGATGGGGGTTAAGATCCAGTGCGCGCCACAGATCCTTCTGCCAGTCGGCATGGGGATTGCCGATCAGTTCCTGCGGCTGCTGGTCATGGGTCCAGGCTTCCAGCCAGTCCATGCGGCTGATCTGATACTGGTCGTACAAGTTGGCCAGCTGCTCGGCCAGTTGAAAGCGGCGCCGCGCGTGGCCGTCACCCTGCAGCAGGGCCTTCAGCTGCGGCTGCTCGGCAAAACGGGGCGCGCGCAGCAGTTTCTCGATGCGCCAGCGCACCGACTCGCGCGCCAGCGCATCGTTGGAGAGGGTCAAGCTCAGTTGCTGTGCCAGCTGGTCAAAAAAGTGCTGTGGGAAGAGAAAGTCGCCGCTGGCCCAGACGCCGAAATGCTCGCTCAGGCGCTGCTGCAGCCAGCGCTCCATGCCGCGCCCCTGAATCAGAAATGGAATGCGCTCGAACGGCAGCGGCGGGGCGGCCTCGAGCAGGTTGATCAGCCCTTCGAGCAGGCGTTCGGAGCGGTTGCCGGTATGGATGAACAGGTGGTGTGTTTGCATGCGGCCACTATACTCAAAGGGCGCGCGCATTTCCAAATGATGCGAAAGGCGTGCGACACCTTCTGTCGCATGCAAAAAAGCCAGCACGGGGGCTGGCTTGAGAAGGGGATTGATGGTGAAGGCTCAGGCGTTGTCTTTGCCGCCATCTTCCTTGCCTTCGGCCTCGTTGTGGGCGCGGGCCAGATACTGGTCGAACAGATACAGCGCCTCACCGCTGCTCTGGCCGGTGTAGCCCAGCACTTTGGCCTTGTCCAGCACCTTGATGAACAGGGTCTCTTCCTCGTGCTGCTCGGCCACGAACCACTGGATGAAATTGAAGGTCTGGAAATCCTGCTCGGCAAAGCTCTTCTCGGCGATGTTCTTGATCATGCGGGTCACGTTTTTCTCGTGTTCGTAAGCCGCTTCCACCACTTCCAGCAGGTGGGCATAGTCGTGTTTCGGTGCAGGGATGTCGCCGAGAATGACTTCCTGGTCGCATTCGTTCAGATAGTCGAACAGGCGGTCGCGATGGGCTTCTTCTTCCTGGCTGTGAATGCGGAAGAATCTGGCGGCGCCTTCGAGGCCCTCCTTTTCCGCCCACGCAGCCATTTGCAGATACTTGTAGGCTGCGATCTGTTCTTCGGTGACCTGACGGTTGAGAAGTTGATAAATGGAAACCGACAGCATGGCGCACCTCCTTTTGGATTGATTTGTTAGGCACCCCGCAAAACCTCTGCATGCGCTCGCCACGCCTTGCTTTGAACCAGAATCGCCACTGTCGCGACCGTTCAAAGGTTTTGCGGGGGTGCCTTACAAGTTATGGAGGCATGGATTCAGCTTTTCAATCCTTTCGCTTGCAAATACAGTGGATAAACCTTCGCCGCGTACTTTTTCAGGTCCTTGATGCGGCTGGTGTGGCTGGGATGGGTGCTGAGCCACTCGGGCGGATTGCGCTTGCTGAGGCGCGTCATCTTTTCCCATACACGCACGGCCGCATAGGGATCGTAGCCCGCCCGTGCCGCCAGCTCCACGCCGATGCGGTCCGCCTCCTGCTCGTGCAGGCGGCTGAACGGCAGCCCGACGGTGACCTGATACAGGGTGCCGGCCAGCTGGCGCGAACCACTGTCCAGACCCAGAAAGGCAGCACCCAGATCCAGTGCCAGATTGGCCGCCAGTGCCTGGCTGGTGCGTTCGCGGGCGTGTTCACGCAAAGCGTGGGCGATTTCGTGGCCGAGAATGGCAGCCAGCTCGTCGTCGGTCAGCCTGAGCTTTTTGATCAGGCCGGAATAGACTACGATCTTGCCGCCGGGCATGCACCAGGCGTTGAGTTCGTCCGAATCGATCACGTGCACTTTCCAGCGCCAGCGCGGTGCATCCGGGCGGAAGACACGGGTCTGCGGGATCAGTCGCTGCACGATACGGCGCACCCGTGCCACCATGGCGGGGTCGGTATCCAGCTTGCCCGCCTTGCGGGCCTTTTCCAGCACCTGCGCATAGGACTGCTGTGCGGCTTTTTCCAGTTCCTGCTCGGACACCAGCATCAACTGGCTGCGCTGCACGCCCACGGCGCCGCTTTGCGTGGTCTTGACCGTGGCGCAGCCGCTCAGGCCCAGAAACAGCCCCAGCGTGCCGCCCAGCAGGGCATTTTTCAGCGCGGCAAAAACATGGCCGCGAAAAAGTCGGGGACCCCCCTTGGTGGCCATGGCAAAACCCCTCTACAATTTGAGACACCGCCGCAAAACCTCTGAATGCACTCGCGTTGCCGGCGCAATCGCATCCGATGCGGGCAGCAAGCGCCACCTGTGGTGGCGACAGGGCGGGGCGTGAGCCGGCCATTGCGCCGCAACCAGCAGGGACAGGGTGATTCCGGCTCAATGCGGTGTTACATCTCGCTCGCATGGAATGACCATGCCACGCTCGATGCGCCTTGACTTGAATCGGAATCATCACTGTCGCGACCGTTTAGAGGCTTTACGGCGGTGCCTGTACTAATACTAATGCGATTTTAGGAGCACACCATGGATTTGCAAGCAGTCAAACAGACTTTGCTGGATTTGCAGACGCATATCTGCGCACGCCTGAGCGCGGTGGATGGTAAGGATTTCATCACTGATGAATGGGAGCGGCCGGCGCCCGAGGGCGAGATGCAGCTCACCGGCGGCGGCATTACCCGTGTGCTGGAAGACGGCAATGCGATCGAAAAGGGGGGCGTCAATTTCTCCCACGTGCATGGCGCGCGCCTGCCCGCCTCGGCCACGGCGCACCGACCCGAACTGGCCGGGCGCAGCTTTCAGGCCATGGGTGTGTCGCTGGTGATCCATCCGCGCAATCCCTACGCGCCCACCAGTCATGCCAATGTGCGTCTGTTCGTGGCGGAAAAGGACGGCGAGGCGCCGGTGTGGTGGTTTGGCGGCGGCTTTGATCTCACGCCCTACTACCTGTTCGAAGACGATGCCCGTTTCTGGCACGAAGAGGCCCGCGCGGCCTGCGCGCCCTTTGGCGAGGCGGTCTATCCCCGATTCAAGAAGTGGTGCGATGACTATTTCTACCTGAAGCACCGCGGCGAGACGCGCGGCATCGGCGGGCTGTTCTTCGATGACCTGAACGAATGGGACTTCGACACCTGCCACGCCTTCATCAAGGCGGTGGGCGAGGCCTATATCCGCGCCTACGAGCCCATTCTGGCGCGGCGCAAGGACATGGAATACGGCGAGCGCGAGCGCCAGTGGCAGCTGATTCGCCGTGGGCGCTATGTGGAGTTCAACCTGGTTTATGACCGCGGCACCATCTTCGGTCTGCAGACCGGTGGACGCACCGAATCCATTCTCATGTCCATGCCACCGCTGGCTGTGTGGAAATACGACCATCATCCCGAGCCAGGCTCGGAAGAAGCCCGCCTGCTCGAGGTTCTCCGCCAGCCGCGGGACTGGCTGAATGACTGACAGGGTGCGCCTGGACAAGTGGCTGTGGGCGGCGCGTTTTTTCAAGACGCGCGCTCTGGCCACCGAGGCGGTCAAGGGCGGCAAGGTGAAGCTGGATGGTGCGACCCCCAAGCCGAGCCGAACCCTGCAGCCGGGCGACCGGCTGGAAATCACCCAGGCGCATCGCAAGGTGTGGATCGAGGTCGTTGCTCTGTCGGACAGGCGCGGCCCGGCAGCGGAGGCGGAAAAACTCTACCGTATCGACAAGGAGCTGCTCAACCAGCGCAAACCTTCGCCCGAACAGGCGCTGGCCGGCTTTCGCGAAAAGGGGCGTGGCCGCCCCACCAAGCGGGAGCGCCGTCAGATTTTGCGCTGGACCGACCAGCTGACGCTTGATTAGTTTTGTTTATTTTGCATATAAGTATTTTATTGTTTACTGTTATATCCGCTCGCTACAATCAATTTGCGAGTATCAATCAAATTCAAGCAACAGGAGTTACCTCATGAAGATGATGTGGAAGTCAATCGGTCTAGCGGCTGTGTTTGCTGCAGGCAATGCCTATGCGCTGAACGTGCCCGGCCCGCTGGTGGATCCGGCGTGGGTGAATGCCCACAAGGGTGAAGTGAAGATTCTGGAGCTGACCAAGAAGAGCGACAAGGCCAATATCCCCGGTGCCGTTGCGTTCGACAGCAAAAAAATGCGCGTCAAGCGCATGGAAGAGGGTGTCAAGGGCAAGGGTCTGGTGCCGAGCGCCGAGCAGTTCGAAAAGCTGGTGCAGGCTGCGGGCGTGAACAAAGGTGACGCCGTCGTGATTGTGGATGCCGGCAAGGGGGCGTCCGACGCGTCCAATGCGGCACGTCTCTACTGGCAGTTCAAGTACTTCGGCCATGACAATGTCACCATCCTGAATGGTGGTGAAATGGTGTGGGCCAAGGCCAAGCTGCCCTACAACAAGAAAGCGGTGAAGGCGGTTGCAGCCAAGCCGGGCAATTGGAAGGCGGGCAAGCCGCGCACCGATCTGATCGCCAAGAGCGCAGACGTGGAAGCGGCGATGAAGAACGGCACCCAGATTCTGGACAACCGCGACATGGGGCAGTATCTGGGTACCTGGCACAAGAACTACGTGTTTGCCCCGGGTCATATCCCCGGTGCGAAGATTTTCCCGCTGACGGTGTTCACCCCGGGCAAGTCCTCCAAGTTCTTCGATGCAGACACTTACAAGAAGGCGGCTCAGGCGCTGAATATCGATCCTGCCAAGCCAGCCATCACCTACTGCAACTCCGGCCATCTGGCTGCAGGCAGCTGGTTCATCCTGCATGAGATCCTGGGCAACAAGGACGTCAAGCTCTACGACGGTTCCATGAACATCTGGACGCTGAAGAAAAAGCCGACCGTGGCCTTCAAGCTGGAAAACTGATCGCCAGCTGAATCCGCCATTTGGCAGCCCCGCCCCGTGCGGGGTTTTTTGTATCGGTGCAGCGGATCACGGATAACTCGGGCCGGAAGTGACATATGTCGTCGGGTAAAAAGTAGGTAAGTGCTTGCTTTTTGGCGGCATTTGGGTATCATTCCGCTTTTCCCCGAATTTGATCTGCAGACAGACAAGGATTTAACCCATGAAAAGAACATTCCAGCCCAGCGTGCTCAAGCGCAAGCGCACTCACGGTTTCCGTGCGCGCATGGCCACCAAGAATGGCCGCAAGGTTCTGGCGCGCCGTCGTGCAAAAGGCCGCAAGCGCCTGACACCTTAAGTCGAACCAGCCTTGATGGCATCACGCCAGAACGCTGATTCTCCAGACAAGCCGGAAGACGCCTCAGCTGCCCAGGCAGCGCAGTCCCAGACTGCAGAGTGCGCTTCCGGCTTGCTTGATTATGATGCCCTGCTTGCCGGCGAAACCTTTCCCAAGGCGCTGCGCTTGCGCAAGCCCGGCGAGTTTCGCCACGTCTTTGCCAATGCCACCCGCTTTGCCAACCGGCACTGGACCTTTCTGGTGCGCGAAAACGGCCTGCCGATTCCGCGCATGGGGCTGGCCATCGCCCGCAAGCAGGCCGGCAAGGCCCACGACCGCAACCGCATCAAGCGCATTGCGCGCGAGTGCTTTCGCAAGCAGAAGCGGGCACTGGTGGGCTATGATATTGTGATTTTGGCCCGGCAGGGGGTCGCCGACGTGGATAACGCCACGCTGGTGCGCAGCTTCGAGCATCTGGTGCGCAAGATACGAAAACATTTTCAGACGAAGGACACGCAATGAATACCCGAGCCCTTTGGTGGATCGCGCTCGCCTTTACCCTGATGTGGATCTGGATGGAGTGGATGAAGTTCACTGCACCCAAGCCGCCCGCTCAGCCCGCTGCTCAGATGCAGCAGGATGTGCCGGCTGCTTCGCAGGCGGGTGCCGTGCCCACAGGCAGTGGCAACGGTGGTGCGGTGCAGGCAGACGCACCTAGCGTACAGGCTGGTGCCGAAAGTGCGGGCCGCGTGCACGTGAAAACCGATGTGCTCGACATGGAATTCGACCTCAAGGGCGGCGATCTGCGTGTCGTCAAGCTGCTCAAGTACGCGCACAGCAGCGAGGAGAAGGACAAGCCGTTTTTGCTCATGTCCGACAGCGGGCCGCTGTTCCACATTCTGCAGAATGGTCTGACCACGCCGGACAAGGACGCGCCTGCGCCCACGCACAAGATGACCTGGCGCACGCTCAAGAAGGACTACACGCTGCAGGGCGACACCCTGCAGGTGCCGTTCGTGTGGGAAGGCAATGGCCTCAAGGTCACCAAGGTCTATACCCTGAAGAAGGGCCACTACGACCTGACTGTCACCTATACGGTGGAGAACCATACTGCCAGGCCATGGCAGGGCTCGCTCTACAGTCAGCTCAAGCGCAATCGCTACGAGCCCAACAAGAGCCGTCTGATCTGGACCTATACCGGCCCCGCCTTCTACGATCCGGAAAACAAGTATCACAAGGTTTCCTTTGACGATCTGCTCAAGCAGCCCGTGACCGCCAAACAGGCGCAGGGCGGCTGGGTGGCCATGATCCAGCACTATTTCCTCTCTGCGGTGGTGCCGGATCAGCAGGCGATCAATACCTACTACGCCAAGCCGCTGGCCAACGATATTTACGTGGCCGGTGTGGTGGGCCCGCTGAAGCAGGCGCCGGTGAATGGCAGTGTGCAGTTCAGCCATACCTACTATGTGGGCCCCGTTATCGAAGAGAACCTGGCGCCGCTGGCGGAAGGTCTTGAGCTGACCAAGGACTTCGGCATGCTCACCTGGCTGGCAGAACCCATCTTCTGGGTGCTGAAGGCGATCCACAGCGTGGTGGGTAACTGGGGCTGGTCCATCATCCTGCTGGTGGTGCTGATCAAGCTGGCCTTTTACAAGCTATCGGAAACCAGCTACCGCTCCATGGCGCGGTTGCGCAAGTTCCAGCCCAAGCTACAGCAGCTGAAGGAAAACTACGGCGACGATAAGCAGCTGTTCCAGCAGAAGCTGATGCAGCTGTACAAGGAAGAGAAGATCAACCCCATGGGCGGCTGTCTGCCCATACTGGTGCAGATGCCGGTGTTCATCGCCCTCTACTGGGTGCTGCTCTACTCGGTGGAACTGCGTCAGGCGCCGTGGCTGGGTTGGATTCAGGATCTGTCCGCACCGGATCCCTACTACATCCTGCCGGTGATCATGGGCATCAGCATGTGGCTGCAGATGAAGCTGAACCCCACTGCCATGATGGACGAAACCCAGCAGAAGGTGATGCAGCTGATGCCATTCATCTTCACCATTTTCTTCCTGTGGTTCCCGTCCGGTCTTGTGCTCTACTGGGTGGTGAACAATATCCTCACCGTTGCGCAGCAGTGGTACATCACCCGTAAGATCGAACAGGAAGATTGACCGCGCTGACTGTTCGAGAAAAAGCCCTCGCCTCGGCGGGGGCTTTTTTGTTGCGGCAGCGAAAAGGGCCGAGCCGTTAAACTAACCTCACGACAGAATGGGAATGGACACCATGAGTTTACGCGATCAGGACACCATTGCCGCCATCGCCACCCCGCCCGGCCGTGGCGGCATCGGCATTGTGCGCGTCAGCGGCTCCAAAGCCGGCGAGATTGCCAGTGCGGTCACCGGGCGTACGCTCAAGCCTCGCTACGCCCACTACGGCCCCTTTTATGGCGAAGGGGGTCAGCTGCTCGATCAGGGTATCGCGCTGTATTTCCCGGGACCGCACTCCTTTACCGGTGAGGATGTGCTCGAGCTGCAGGGCCACGGCGGCCCGGTGGTGTTGCAGTGGCTGCTGGAGCGGGTGGTGGCGCTGGGCGCGCGCCTGGCGGAACCGGGCGAATTTTCCCGCCGCGCCTTTCTCAACGACAAGCTGGATCTCACCCAGGCCGAAGCCATTGTAGATCTGATCAACGCCAGCACCGAGCAGGCGGCGAAAAGTGCGCTCAAAAGTCTGCAGGGGGAATTTGCCGCCGCCGTGGACGTGCTGGTGGATGGGCTGATTCATCTGCGCATGTATGTGGAGGCGGCCATCGATTTTCCCGAAGAGGAGATCGACTTTCTCAGCGACGGTCGCGTTGCAGGCGAGCTGGAGCAGCTCATCGACCAGTTGCTGGATCTGCTCGACCGCGCGCAGCAGGGCGCACTGCTGCACGAGGGCATGACGGTGGTGATTCTCGGGCGCCCCAATGCGGGCAAGTCCAGTCTGCTCAATGCCCTTTCCGGCCGCGAGAGCGCCATTGTCACCGACATTGCTGGCACCACCCGCGATGTGATCCGAGAGGCCATCCAGGTGGACGGCCTGCCGCTGCACGTGGTGGACACTGCCGGTCTGCGCGAAACCGCCGATACGGTGGAGCGCATCGGCATTGAGCGCGCCTGGCAGGCGATCGATCAGGCGGATCGCGTACTGGTGGTGGTGCCGGCCGATGAAGACATTGCGCCGGAGGATCAGGCCATTCTCGAGCGCCTGCCCGCCCACCTGCCAGTGACGCTGGTGCGCAACAAGATCGATCTTGTGGGCGAGTCGCCGCGCATCGAAGAAGACGCTGAAGGGCGCACCGTGGTGTGGTTGTCGGCCAAACAGGGTGCCGGGCTGGACCTGCTCAAGCGGCATCTCAAGGAGAGTGTGGGCTATGCCCAGACCACGGAAGGCGTCTTTATGGCGCGCAAGCGGCACGTGGATGCCCTGCGCGAAGCGCTCACCGCCCTGCAACAGGGGGCACATAACCTCAAGGAATTTGCGGCGGGCGAACTGCTTGCAGAAGATTTGCGCATGGCACAGCAGGCGCTGGAAGGCATTACCGGGCGTTTTACATCGGACGATTTATTGGGAGAAATCTTCGCAAGTTTTTGTATTGGCAAGTAAAAAGTTGATACAAATCAACTTTATAAAAATTTATAAAAAACAGTTCTTTTCTATCTATAAAATTTGCAAAATTATTTTTAGCCTCAATAATAGAAAAATGCCGCGCCAGGGGTGGTTCTGACAACCCGACGAAAAACCGACCATGTTTCAAGAATATGCTCCGCTGATCGACGCCATGCCCATGGCGGTGGCACTGATCTGCAAGGAAGAACTGGCCTATGCAAATCGTGCCTTTTACCAGCTCACTGGGTGTGAAGCCACCTCTTCCATCCAGCAGTGCCCGCAGAACCTGCTCGAGCTCCATCGCATGGCGCGCGCCAGCGCTGCCCCCCTGGAATTTGCCCCCTTTAACGTAGGTGATCGGCACTACCTGCTGCAGGTGGAGGTCAAGCCGGTTGCCGTTGATGGCTGTGAGCAGGGCGAGCTGCTGATTCTTGAAGAAGTCACCGAACGCTATTGGGAGCTGCAGCGCATGGAGCTGGCGCGTGAGGTGCTCGACGCCAGTCTGGATGGGGTGATGGTCACCGATGCCAACCAGCGCATCTTGATGGTGAACCCCGCCTTTACCGAAATCACCGGTTATCGCGAAGAGGAAGTCAAGGGCAAGACGCCGCGCATTCTCCTGTCCGGCCTGCAGACCAAGGCGTTTTACGAACGCATGTGGGCGCAGCTGAATAATACGGGCGTGTGGGAAGGTGAGCTCTATAACCGCCGCAGGAACGGCGAAATCTACCTGGAGCGTTTGCGCATCACCGCCATTACCAACCATCAAGGCGAGGTGCAGCATTATCTGGGCGTTTTTTCGGATCTGTCACCGCTAGAGCGCGCCCGCCGCACCATTCAGGATCTGCGTTATCAGGACAGTCTTACCGGTCTGCCAAACCGCAGCTATTTCATGGAGTATCTGGAGAAGCGCCTGGCGCGGGTGCAGCGCGATCGCCTGCCCTTCTGGATCATGCTCATCAATCTGCGCCGCTTTCGCCAGATTAACGACAGCCTGGGGCAGCGTATGGGGGATGAGGTGCTGCGGACGGCCGCGCAGCGTCTGGAGCAGGCGCTGGGACGAGTCTGTTTTCTGGCGCGGCTGGGCGCGGACGAATTCGGCGTGGTCTGCTCCACCGAGCTGGATGCAGCGGCCGTACAGCAGAAAGCGCAGCGCATTGTGGAGGCATTTGATGCCCCCATTACCGTAGGGCGGACGACGATTCCGATGTCGGTGGCGATTGGTGTTGCCGAGGCGACGCCCACCGAACTGTACGAGCGGGAAGCACTGCTGCGCTGTGCCGACCTGGCCATGACGGCTGCCAAAAAGTCCCCCAGCAGCAGCATCGGAAACTGCGATACGGCACACATGCGCCACGTGGAGCACCTCTATCAGCTGGGTGCGGCGCTGCGCCACGACCTGGACGCGCAGCCGCAGGCATTTTCTGCCTGGCTGCAACCCAAGGTGTGCGTGCATACGGATGCGGTGGCTACCGCTGAATTGCTGGCGCGCTGGCGCCATGATGAAAACTGGGTCAGTCCGGCGGAATTTATCCCTGTGGCAGAAGAGCAGGGCCTGATCGACCGCCTCTTTCGCATCATGCTGCAGCAGGCATGCGAACATCTCGCAAGGCTGGATGCGCATGGCCATCCTCTCCGTCTGGCCATCAATATTTCCCCTCTCCAGTTGGTGAAGCCCACTTTTGCGGGTGACCTGCTGCACGAGGTTCAGGCTGCCGGCATAGAGCCCTCGCGCCTCATCCTGGAAATCACTGAGAGCTCACCCGTTTGGCAGGAAGGACCGGCCCGTCGCGCCCTCGATCAACTGACCGAGGCTGGATTTGAGCTTTCCATGGACGACTTCGGCACCGGCTATTCGTCGCTGGCGCTGCTCAAGCAGCTACCGGTGGGTGAACTTAAGGTGGATCGGGCTTTTGTTGATGGCCTGCCGGATGATGCAGAAGATCGTCAGATTGCGCGGGCGATCATCGGCATGGGCCGGGCACTGAATAAACGCATCGTGGCGGAAGGTGTTGAAACGGAAGCACAGTACCGCTGGCTCAAACAGGCCGGTGTGGACCTGATCCAGGGCTATTATTGTGCCCGCCCCATGCCCATTGACGATTTCCTCGCCTGGCTCGACGCCCATGATGTGGGCGTGGGCAGGTGCCCGACTTTGCAGAGCTGATGCATTTATCCCGTCATTTTCGCTATGCTATCGGGATTAGCTTATCAGGACCACGCCATGACCGATCCCTATGCACAGCTGCCGCTTGGCAAGCCTACCGCCTATTGCAGTCAGTATGACCCCACGCTATTGTGCCCGCTGCCACGACAGGCCAAGCGCGACGAGCTGGGCATTCAGGCCGAAGCGCTGCCGTTTGTGGGCGTGGATGTGTGGACCGGCTACGAGCTCTCCTGGCTCAATGCCCAGGGCAAGCCGCAGGTGGCGGTGGGGCGCTTTAGCTTTGATGCCGCCAGTCCCATGCTGGTGGAGTCCAAGTCGTTCAAGCTCTATCTGAACTCATTCAACAATACCGTGTTTGCCAGCGAGGAAGCGGTGCGCGACACCCTCGCACGCGATCTGTCAGAGGCCAGTGGCGCGCCGGTACAGGTGGCGCTGTACGATGTGGAAGCGGCGCCACCCTGCGCGCCGGCGCCAGAGGGCATGCGTCTGGATGATCTGGATATCGCCTGTTCGGACTATGATCTGGCACCGCAGCACCTGCGCAGCGGTGGCGAAACCCTGGCAGAAACCCTCTATTCCCACCTGCTCAAGTCCAACTGTTTGGTCACCGGCCAGCCGGACTGGGGTACGGTGGTAATCCATTACCGAGGCCCGCGCATCGATCACGCCGGTCTGCTGCGCTATATCGTCTCCTTCCGCAATCACTGGGAGTTTCACGAGCAGTGCGTCGAGCGCATCTTTGTGGACATCCTGCGCCATTGTCAGCCGCAAGAGCTGCTGGTGTATGCCCGCTATCTGCGCCGCGGCGGTCTCGACATCAACCCCTACCGCAGCACCCATCCCTTCGAGCCGGACACCTCCCGTCTGTTGCGTCAATGAGGGGGGGTCCCCGACTTTTTGACGGCGATTTTTTTTGCCCGTTTCGCCGCTGCCGTCTTCGGGCGGCAGCGGGGCGTTTTTTGCTAAAATTCAATGTTTTGGGACGGGTGAGCCATGGATCGAGACATTCAGCACTATGACGTGATCGTGGTCGGCGGTGGTCATGCCGGCACGGAAGCGGCGCTGGCGGCGGCGCGCATTGGCGTGCGCACGCTGCTACTCACCCACAATATCGACACCCTTGGTGCCATGAGCTGCAACCCCGCCATCGGCGGCATCGGCAAGGGGCATCTGGTCAAGGAGGTGGATGCGCTTGGCGGGGCCATGGCGCTGGCCATTGACGAAGCCGGCATTCAGTTCCGCATTCTCAATGCCTCCAAGGGCCCGGCGGTGCGTGCCACCCGGGCGCAGGCCGACCGCGTGCTGTACCGTCAGGCCATCCGCACCCGTCTGGAAAATCAGCCCAATCTGGATCTGTTTCAGCAACCGGTGGAAGACCTGATTCTGGAAGGCGACCGCGTCACCGGCGTCATCACCCGCATGGGGCTGAAGTTCTACGCGCCGCAGGTGGTGCTGACCGTGGGCACCTTCCTCGCCGGGCGCATTCATATTGGTCTGAACAATTACGAGGGCGGGCGCGCCGGTGACGAACCCAGCAATCGGCTGGCCGAGCGCCTGCGCGAGCTGGATCTGCCGGTGGGTCGCCTCAAGACGGGCACGCCGCCACGGCTGGACGCGCGCACGGTGGACTTTTCCGTGATGACCGAACAGCCCGGCGATGAACCGCCGCCGGTATTCTCCTTCATGGGCTCGCCGCAGATGCACCCTGCGCAGGTGCCCTGCTGGATTACTCACACCAACGAACGCACCCACGAGATCATTCAGGGCGCGCTGGACCAGTCGCCCATGTACGCCGGCGTAATCGAAGGCGTAGGACCGCGCTACTGTCCTTCCATCGAGGACAAGGTGGTGCGCTTTGCCGACAAGCCCAGCCATCAGGTGTTTATCGAGCCGGAAGGTCTCACCTCCAACGAACTCTATCCCAACGGCATTTCCACCAGTCTGCCCTTTGAGGTGCAGGTGCAGATCGTGCGCTCCATAAAAGGGCTGGAAAATGCCCGTATCGTGCGTCCGGGCTACGCCATCGAATACGACTACTTCGACCCGCGCCACCTCAAGCCGACGCTGGAAACGGGCGCCCTCGAGGGACTCTATTTTGCTGGCCAGATCAACGGCACCACCGGTTATGAAGAGGCGGCGGCACAGGGGCTGTTGGCAGGCGCCAATGCGGCGCTGCGTGCCCAGGGGCGCGAGCCGTGGTATCCCCGCCGCGACGAAGCCTATATCGGCGTGCTGGTGGACGATCTTATCACCCTCGGCACGCAGGAGCCTTACCGCATGTTTACCTCCCGCGCCGAATACCGCCTGATGCTGCGTGAGGACAATGCCGACCAGCGCCTTACGCCCGTCGGTCGTCGGCTGGGGTTGGTGGATGACGCACGCTGGGCCGCCTTCGAGGGCAAGATGGAGGCGCTGGAACGGGAGTTGCAGCGGCTGCGCGACACTTGGATTCACCCCCATCACCCCGAAGCGAAAAAGGCGGAACAGCTCATGGAGCTGCCGCTGTCCAAGGAGCAGAGTCTGTTCGATCTGCTCAAGCGCCCCGGCGTCAGCTATGAGGCACTGGCGCAGCTGGATGCATTCGGTGAGCCGCTGGCGGACGAGAAGGTGGTGGAGCAGGTGGAGATCGAGGCCAAGTACGCCGGCTACATCGCGCGCCAGAAGGAGGAGATCGAGCGGCTGCGCAAGGCAGAAAACACCCCGCTGCCGGAGGATCTGGACTATGACGCCATCAGCGGCCTGTCCAACGAAGTGAAGCAGAAGCTGAAGACACATCGACCAGCGACACTCGGGCAGGCCAGTCGCATCAGCGGGGTGACGCCGGCGGCCATTTCCCTCCTGCTGATCCACCTGAAAAAGCGCAAGGCGCAGCAGGCGGTCAATGGCTGACTGGCGCGAACAGGCCCAGCACGATCTGCTGCAGGGGGCTGCACAGCTGGGGCTGACGCTCTCCGAAACCCAGCAGGCGCAGATACTGGACTATGTTGCTCTGCTGCACAAGTGGAATCGCGCCTATAATCTCACCGCGGTGCGCGAGCCGGTGGAGATGCTGCGCCGCCATGTGCTCGACACGCTGGCGGTGGTGCCGCATATCCCGCAGCGGCACCTGCTGGATGTGGGCACGGGGCCGGGCATCCCTGGCATTATTCTCGCCATCGTGTGGCCGGACGCCGCGCTGACCCTGCTGGACAGCAATGGCAAGAAGGCACGCTTCGTGCGCATGGCAGTACGCGAACTGGGGCTGCAGAATGTGCACGTGGCGCAGGCGCGGGTGGAGCAGTTTGAAGTGGACACGCCGTTTACGGGCATCATCTCGCGCGCCTTTGCCGATCTGGGCGATTTTGTGTGCCTGACCCGCCACCTGCTTGCCGATGACGGCCGCTGGTGGGGCATGAAGGGCCACGTGGAAAACGAGCTGGACCACCTGCCGGACGATGTGGCGGTGGTGCGTATCATTGAACTTGCCGTGCCGTTTGAGACGGCGCGGCGCAGTCTGATCGAACTGAGGAAACGCTGAGGCATGGGACGCGTCATTGCAGTGGCCAATCAGAAGGGCGGGGTGGGCAAGACCACCACCGCGGTCAATCTGGCCGCCGCGTTGGCGCGACTGGGCAAACGCGTTCTGCTGGCGGACATGGACCCGCAGGGCAACGCCACCGTCTCTCTTGGCGTGGACAAGGATGCCCTTGAACGGACGCTGTATGATGCGCTCATCGGTGAGGCCAAGCTGAGGCAGGTACTGGTGCCAGCCGAGGAGGCGGGTGTGGATGTGGCGCCCGCCAATGGTGATCTTACTGCCGCCGAGGTGGACCTGCTCGAGGAAACCCTTGGGCCGAAGCGCCTGCGCAAGGTGCTTGAAAAGGTGCGCGGCGATTACGATGCCATTATTATCGACTGTCCGCCCACGCTCAATATGCTTACCCTCAACGCACTGGTGGCGGCGGATGGCGTGCTGGTGCCGGTGCAGTGCGAATACTTTGCGCTGGAAGGGCTGTCGGCGCTGATGGATACCATTGAGAAGGTGCAGGCCGGCTTCAACCCCGACCTGCAGATCGACGGGCTGCTGCGCACCATGCACGATCGGCGCAATAACCTGGCCAACGACGTCTCCAATGAACTGCTGGCCCATTTCGGCATGAAGGTGCTTTCCACCATTGTGCCGCGCAATGTGCGCCTGGCCGAAGCGCCCAGCTACGGTCAATCCATTCTCGACTACGACGCCAGCTCCACTGGCGCCATGGCCTATCTGGCGCTTGCCAACGAACTCACCCGACGAACCGGAATTTAGGACAACGCAGATGGCAAAGAAACGACGCGGACTGGGCAACGCCCGAGGAATCGACAAGCTGCTGGGTGAAAAGGCGGTACGCGCTACCAGCGGCGGTGACCAGCGCATCGAGCAGCTGCCAGTGGAGCAGTTGCAGCCCGGCCAGTATCAGCCACGCCAGCAGTTCGATCAGGTAGCGCTGGACGCGCTGGCGGACTCCCTCCGTGCTCAGGGTATGGTGCAGCCCATTGTGGCGCGCCGCCTTGAGGACGATCGCTACGAAATCATTGCCGGCGAGCGGCGCTGGCGCGCGGCGCAGAAAGCGGGTCTGGTGACTGTCCCGGTCATCGTGCGTCAGGCGGACAATCAGGCCACGCTGGCCATGGCGTTGATCGAAAACCTGCAGCGCGAAGACCTCAATCCCATAGAACAGGCACAGGGGCTGGCGCGCCTGCTGGACGAGTTCAGCCTCACCCACGAGCAACTGGCCGAAGCGGTAGGTGTGTCCCGGGCGCAGGTGAGCAACCTGCTGCGCCTGCTCAAACTGCCCGAGATGGTGCAGGCCTGGGTGCACGACGGCCTGCTGTCCATGGGGCATGCCCGGGCGCTGCTGACCCTGCCGGAAAGTTCGCAGCTGGCGCTGGGGCAGCGCGCTATCGACGAAGGCTGGAGCGTGCGCCAGCTGGAGGCAGCAGTGCAGCGCCAGCAGGAGGAAAAACCGAAAAAGCGCACCAAAAAGGACCCCAATATTACCGCGCTGGAGCAGCGACTGGCCGAGCAGTTGAGTGCAAAGGTGGCCATTCACCACGGTGCCAAGGGGCGCGGTAAGCTGGAAATCCGCTACAGCGATCTCGATGACCTGCAGCGCATTTTGGATGCCTTGGGGGTTCAGGGCGACTGAGCACCATATGTTGTGGCTACCTGCTGTGCTATAGCCGCCCAGATGATAAAAGCCCATTTATCCTCCCATTTCAATTGCTGATGGGGGGTTAATCGGTATAAGATATGGTGAATTTGTCTGGTCTTTTGAACTGAGAAGGACACGTGAGCGAACCACACGATAGCCCGCGCCCCAAAGGGCCCAATTTTCTCCTCATCGGGGCCGGCACCATGTTTACCGCCATGGTGATTTCAGGCTTTCTTGTGGGTTATGTGTTTGACGAGCTGCTGGACACCCGACCGATTGCCATGCTGATCTGCGGCGTGCTGGGCATGATCGGCGGGATGATGAAGGTTCACGAAGTGACCCGACTGCAGGACCAGGTGCCTGCGGCGGATGAAAACGAACAACCGGGTGACGACAGCCGGGACAAGGATACGCCACGCACATGAACGGACCGCAGAAGGCCATTGCGATCCAGCTGATACTGGGCCTGATTGTCGTCGCCGCGTTTGCCACGCAAGGCAGTGAAATGCTGCTGTCGGCCCTGTATGGATGGGCGATCGGTGTGGCAAACCTGCTGCTGCTGGGTGGCACGTTCCGCATCGCCAATCGACAGGCGGCGAACAACCCTAAGCAGGGCATGACCGTCTTATATATGAGTGCGGTAATCAGGTTTATCCTGCTTGCCGTGTTTTTTGCATTAGGGCTGGCGCTCTTCGCACTCAAGCCGATGCCGATGGTGCTCACCTTTGTGGTGATGCAGTTGGGCTCGGCGCTGAGTCTGCGGGGCAAGCGCCGTTTGACTGACTAAGGAGAGTGGACCTTGAGCGCGGAGAAGTTAAGCACCGTCGAATACATCCAGCACCACCTCACCAATGCGCACATCGGTGAAGGGTTCTGGACCATCAATGTGGATACCGTCATCTACAGCATTCTGCTGGGCGTATTCCTGCTGTGGGTTGGCAAAAAGGCTGTTGCCGAAGCCAGCGATGGCACCCCGAGCGGCCTGCAGAACTTCTTTGAAATGCTGATCGAATTCGTTCAGACCAATATCAAGGACGCCTTCCCGGGCGCACCCAAATTTATCGGCCCCATGGCGCTGACCATTTTCGCCTGGGTCTGGCTGATGAACTTTATGGACCTAATTCCGGTGGATCTGCTGCCGTGGCTGGGTCAGCTGGTGGGTATCGAGCACATGCGTGTGGTACCGACGACCGACCTGAACACCACACTGGCGCTGGCCTTCACCGTATTTGGTCTGATCATTGTCTTCAACCTTAAAGCGAAAGGCGTGGGTGGTTTTATCAAGATGTTCCTGACCCATCCCTTCGGACCGTATCTGGCGCCGATCAATGTTGTGATGACACTGATCGAAGAGATCGCCAAACCCATTTCCCTGGCATTGCGACTGTTCGGCAACATGTTCGCAGGGGAGCTCGTGTTCATGCTGATCGCACTGATCGGCGGAACCTTGGCAGTGGGTGCCGCTGCACTGTTCTGGGCGCCGTTGCAGGCTGTGTTGGATCTTGGCTGGCTGCTTTTCCACCTGCTAGTCATTACCCTGCAGGCCTTCATCTTCATGGTGCTCACCATCGTTTATCTTGGCATGGCACACAGCACGGATCACTGATCCGTGAGGGCTGGCTCGCCGGCCCGGATAAACACGGCGCCACAGGCGCAAACAGAGGCGGCCCTGCCAAGGGCCAAACCGACTTTTTAACTTTGTAACTTTAACTTTGTAACTAGGAGTAAGACCATGGAAGTAACCGCTGCTATGATCGCTGATATCTATTCTGCGACTGCAATTGGTGTAGGTGTGATTCTGGCTGCTGCAGGCTTGGGTTCTGCAATCGGCTGGGGTCTGATCTGTTCCAAGACACTGGAAGGGATTGCACGTCAACCTGAAATGCGCCCTCAGCTGATGACCAACATGTTCATCTTCGCGGGTCTGATGGAATCCTTCCCGTTCATCATTCTGGCTTTCGCAATGTGGTTCCTGTTTGCCAACCCGTTCGTTGGCGCAATGAAAGCGGCTCTGGGCGCTTGATTACAAGCGGAGTGCACGTCACCCCGATTGTTTAAACCACTAACGAGGACACCACAGTGAATATTAACGCCACCCTTCTCATCCAAATCGTAGCGTTCATCCTTATGATTTGGTTTGTGAACAAGGTGCTGTGGGGCCCGCTGACACGGCTGATGGCTGAACGGCAGAAACGCATTGCCGACGGCCTTTCAGCCGCCGAAAAGGGTAAGCATGAGCTGGAGCTGGCAGAACAGCGCGCCAAGGAGGTCCTGAAGGACGCCAAGGCACAGGCTCAGAACATTCTTGCCCAGGCTGAAAAACGTGCCAATGAAATCGTGGAAGACGCGAAGATCAAGGCACAGGAAGAAGCCGAGCGGGTCAAGACAGCCGCACAGGCCGAAATCGAACAGGAAATTGCGCACGCACGTGAGCAGCTCCGCAAGGAAGTTGCAGAACTGGTTGTCACCGGTGCAGAGAAGATTCTGCAGAAAGAGGTGGATGCCAAGGCACACGAGCAGCTGCTCAATTCCCTGGTTCAATCAATCTAAGGGAACAACGGTATGGCAGATACATTGACCATTGCTCGACCTTATGCCGAAGCGGCGTTTGAGCACGCCAAGGCGGCCAATCAGCTTTCGCAATGGTCAGAACTTCTGGAAACCCTGGCATTGATCGCGCAGGAAGAAACGGTACGCAAGGTACTGAAAAACCCTGAGATCAAGCGCAGTGTCAAGGTGCAGCTGTTCGCGGACGTCCTGGGCGACAAGCTGCCTAAGGACGGCCTTGCGCTGCTGCAGACCATGGCGGATCACGATCGTCTGCTGTTGCTGCCAGAAGTGGCCAAAGTGTTCGAATCCATGCGTGCGGCGGCCGAAGGCCGCATTCAAGCGCACGCCGTTTCGGCCATGGAGCCAACGGTCGAGCAAAAAGAGAAAATCGCTGCTGCACTTAAAGCCAAGTTCAACGCCGATGTGGACATCGACTACAGCGTTGACCCTGATCTGATCGCCGGCATGCGTATTCGTATCGGCGACTGGGTTGCGGACGGAAGCGCCCGCATCCAGCTGCAGAAGCTGCGTGCAGCAATCGCCCAATAATTCTGGAGAGGAAAGCATGAAACTGAATCCCTCTGAAATCAGTGACCTGATCAAAAACCGCATCGAAGGTTTTGAAGTCACTGCCGAGAAAGGCAGTGAAGGCACTGTCATCAGCATCGCCGACGGCATCGCACGGATCTACGGTCTGTCCGACGCCATGTACGGCGAAATGGTCCAGTTCGACGAAAACACCTACGGCATGGTGCTCAACCTTGAGCACGATTCCGTGGGTGTCGTTGTTCTGGGTGAATATGAACACATTTCCGAAGGTGACACCGTACGTTGTACTGGTAGGATTCTGGAAGTGCCGGTTGGTCCCGAGCTGCTGGGCCGCGTCGTTGACGCGCTGGGCCGTCCCATCGACGGCAAGGGTCCCATCGACGCCAAGACAACTTCGCCGGTTGAGCGTATTGCGCCGGGCGTTATCGACCGTCAGTCCGTTGACCAGCCGCTGATGACCGGTATCAAGGCGATCGACTCCATGATTCCGATCGGCCGTGGCCAGCGTGAGCTGATCATCGGTGACCGTCAGACCGGTAAGACCGCAATTGCTATCGACGCTATCATCCGCCAGAAGGGTACCGGTGTTAAATGTATCTACGTGGCCATCGGTCAGAAGGCTTCCACCGTTCGCAATATTGTGACCAAGCTGGAAGAGTATGGCGCGATGGAGTACACCACTGTTGTGGCGGCCAACGCCTCCGATCCGGCGGCTCAGCAGTATCTGGCAGCCTATGCGGGTTGTGCCATGGGTGAATATTTCCGTGACCGCGGTGAAGATGCCCTGATTGTTTACGATGACCTGACCAAGCAGGCCTGGGCCTACCGTCAGATCTCTCTGCTGCTGCGTCGTCCGCCGGGCCGCGAAGCTTATCCGGGTGACATCTTCTACCTGCACTCCCGTTTGCTGGAGCGTGCGGCGCGTGTGAACGCCGAGTATGTTGAAAACTTCACCAATGGCGAAGTGAAAGGCAGGACCGGTTCACTGACCGCGCTGCCGATCATCGAGACGCAAGCCGGTGACATCTCTGCATTTGTTCCGACCAACGTGATTTCCATCACCGACGGTCAGATCTTCCTGGAGACTTCTCTGTTTGCACAGGGTATCCGTCCTGCCATCAACGCCGGTCTGTCTGTATCCCGTGTTGGTGGTGCTGCGCAGACCAAGGTTATCAAGAAGCTGGGTGGCGGTATCCGTGTTGACCTGGCACTGTACCGTGAACTGGCAGCCTTCGCGCAGTTCGCCTCTGACCTGGACGCGGCAACCCGTGCTCAGCTGGAGCGCGGCAAGCGTGTAACTGAGCTGATGAAGCAGCCTCAGTACTCACCGCTGTCCATTGGTGAAATGGCCGCATCTCTGTATGCTGCCAATGAAGGCTTCCTGGACGATATCCCTGTCGAGAAGGTTGGCGACTTCGAGCGTGCCCTGCATGCCTACCTGAACAGCAACAACGCTGACCTGATGGCTAAACTTAACGAAACCGGTGACTGGAACGACGAGATCGAAGCGGAACTGCGCAAGGCGATCGAGGAATTCAAGGCCAACGGTGTCTACTAAGAGGGTTTAGCCATGGCAGGTGCAAGTAAGGAAATCCGGGGTAAGATCAACTCGATCAAGAATACCCAGAAGATCACCAAAGCCATGGAAATGGTGGCTGCGGCAAAAATGCGCCGTGCACAACAGCGCATGGAAGCCAGCCGCCCCTATGTGGAAAAGCTCAAGCGCGTTATCGGCCATGTGGCCAATGCGCACCCTGAGTATAAGCATCCTTATACTCAGCCAAGCGAACACAAGAAGATCGGCCTGATCGTCGTATCTTCCGACCGTGGCTTGTGTGGTGGCCTGAACAACAACCTGTTCCGTAGATGTATCCGTAGCATCAAGGAATGGCAGGAAAACGGTGCAACCGTGGAACTGGCATTGATCGGCCGCAAGGCCGAGACCTTTTTCAAACACGTGGGCGGCAATGTGGTTGCCTCCGTAGTGGACCTGGGTGATGCACCCCATGCAGAAGATCTGGTCGGTGAAGTCCGCGTCATGCTGGACAAGTTGGACAGTGGCGAGCTGGATACGCTCTATATCGCTTCCAACGAGTTCGTCAACACCATGACTCAGCAGCCGAAGATCGAGCAGCTGGTGCCCGTTGTCGCCGATGCGGCCCAGCAGGAGAAGATGCCGGTCTACTGGGATTACATCTACGAGCCTGATGCCAAGACAGCCCTGAACACCCTCATGAACCGCTATATCGAGGGGCTGGTTTATGGGGCTGTAGTGGAAAATGCCGCGTGCGAACAGTCTGCACGTATGATCGCGATGAAAAACGCGACCGACAATGCCGGCAAAATCATCAAGGAACTGCAGCTTGCGTACAACAAGGCCCGTCAGGCCGCGATTACGCAGGAGATTTCCGAGATCGTGTCCGGTGCTGCGGCAATCGAAGGCTAAGGGTTTGGAATTTAAAGACAAAGGTACAAGATCATGAGCGGAAAAATCGTACAAATCATTGGCCCGGTTATCGACGTCGAGTTCGACGGCGAAGCCCTGCCAAACATCTATGACGCTTTGATTGTCGACGACGCCAACCTGACGCTGGAAGTTCAGCAGCAAGTCGGTGATCACGTCGTTCGCGCAATCGCCATGGGTCCGTCCGATGGCCTGAAGCGTGGCATGAGCGTAAGCAACACGGGCAACCCCATTTCTGTTCCCGTGGGCAAGGCCACTTTGGGCCGCATCTTTAACGTGCTGGGTGAAGCCATCGACCACGCGGGCGATGTCAACGCCGAAGCCAAGTGGCCCATTCACCGCAAGGCGCCTGCGTTTGACGAACTGGCCCCTGCGACCGAGCTGCTGGAAACCGGCGTCAAGGTTATCGACTTGGTTTGCCCCTTCGCGAAGGGTGGTAAGGTCGGCCTGTTCGGTGGTGCCGGTGTAGGTAAAACCGTAAACATGATGGAGCTGATCCGCAACATCGCCATCGAGCACAGCGGTTACTCCGTATTCGCCGGTGTGGGTGAACGTACCCGTGAGGGTAACGACTTCTACCACGAAATGAAGGAGTCCAACGTACTGGACAAGGTAGCCCTGGTTTACGGTCAGATGAACGAGCCGCCAGGTAACCGTCTGCGTGTAGCTCTGACCGGTCTGACCATGGCGGAATACTTCCGTGACGAAGGCCGTGACGTACTGCTGTTCATCGATAACATCTACCGTTACACGCTGGCCGGTACTGAAGTATCCGCCCTGCTGGGTCGTATGCCTTCTGCGGTAGGTTATCAGCCTACGCTGGCGGAAGAGATGGGTATGGTGCAGGAGCGTATCACCTCCACCAAGAAAGGTTCCATCACCTCCGTGCAGGCGGTATACGTACCAGCCGATGACCTGACCGACCCGTCTCCTGCGACCACGTTTGCTCACCTGGATGCGACCGTGGTACTGAACCGTGCCATCGCCGAAATGGGTATCTACCCTGCGATCGACCCGCTGGACTCCACCTCTCGTCAGCTGGATCCGCAGGTTGTGGGCACCGAGCACTACGAAATCGCACGCGATGTGCAGAAGACCCTGCAGCGCTACAAGGAACTGCGGGACATCATCGCCATTCTGGGTATGGACGAGCTGTCTGAAGAAGACCGCCTGACCGTAGCTCGTGCGCGTAAGATTCAGCGTTTCCTGTCTCAGCCTTATCACGTTGCAGAAGTCTTCACCGGTCAGCCCGGTGTGTACGTACCGCTGAAGGAAACCCTGCGCGGTTTCAAAATGATCCTCAGCGGTGAACTGGATGATCTGCCGGAGCAGGCGTTCCTGTACGTGGGCGGTATCGACGAAGCGATCGAGAAAGGGCAGAAGCTCAAAGATAAGGGGTAATCAGTCATGGCAGTCTCAATGCAAGTCGACATCGTAAGCGCCGAGCAACCGCTTTTCTCCGGGAAGGCGAACGAGGTGTTTGCGTTGGCTGCCGAGGGTGAGGTGGGCATCCTGCCCCACCATACCCAGTTTCTTTCCACGTTGAAGCCCGGGCTGGTGCGCATTGTCAGCGGTGATGAAGAAGAGCACTTCTTCGTTGCCGGCGGCATTCTGGAAGTACAGCCCGAGGTGGTCACCATCCTGGCCGACTCCGCCATCCGTGCGGATGATCTGGACGAGGCCAAGGCGCTGGAGGCCAAGCAGCGTGCCGAAGAGGCGATGAAAAAGGCCGAGTCCGAAGTGGACTTTGCCAAGGCGCAGGCGGAGCTTAGCGAAGCCATTGCTCAGCTGGAAGCCATCTCCAAGCTGCGCGAGCGCCTGGGGAAACGGGGACTCACCGTTTCCCACTGATTTCCCCCTCGACAGCTTCAATACAAAAGCGCCTCCGGGCGCTTTTTTTTTTTTAGGCACAGGTGCCCATTACAGGCCTCTGCCATGATGCGCTTGGCCGGGTAAAATGAAGAATCATCCCGGGAGAAGTGAAGTGATTCAGCCCATTATCCTTGCGGCCGGCAAGGGAACACGCATGAAATCGCGCTTGCCCAAGGTGCTGCAGCCACTGGCGGGCCGTCCTCTGTTGGCCTATGTTCTGGATGCGGCCCAGGCCGTGGCGGATGTTCCCCCACTTGTGGTGATCGGTTACGGTTCCGGTCAGGTGCAGGCACGTTTTGACGGCCCCCGCTGGGTGCTGCAGGGCGAGCAGCTGGGCACGGGGCATGCTGTTCAGCAGGCCGCCATGCATGTGGCCGATGAAGCCATTGCGCTGATTCTTTATGGTGATGTGCCATTGGTGCAGCCGCAGACGCTTAAGGATCTGGTGTCGCTGGTGGATGAGAACCATCCACTGGCGCTGTTGACGGTGGCGCTGGAGGATCCCACCGGCTACGGGCGCATTGTGCGCGATCAGCATCATCAGGTGGTGGCAATCGTGGAGCAGAAGGACGCCACGCCCCAGCAACTGGCCATCCGCGAGGTGAACACCGGCATGATGGCGGTTTTTGGCCGTCAGCTGAAGCGCTGGCTGGCGCGGCTGGATAATGACAACGCTCAGGGCGAGTATTATCTGACCGACATTATCCGCTTCTGCGTCGAGGACGGCCATGAGATTCACACCACCTCGCCATCGTTGCAGCTGGAGGTGATGGGGGTCAACGACAAGGCGCAGCTGGCGCAGCTGGAGCGCGCCTGGCAGCGCCATCAGGTGGATCGGCTGCTGGCGGCAGGCGTGACCGTAGCGGATTCGGCGCGGCTGGACATTCGTGGCAGCGTGTCCGTGGGGCAGGATGTGTTCATTGATGTGAATGTGGTGCTGGAAGGGGATGTGCACCTGGCCGATGGCGTGCACATCGGTCCCAACTGCGTATTGAAAGATGTCTCACTGGGCGAAAATACGCAGGTGCATGCCTTCAGTCATCTGCAGGGGTGCAAAACCGAACCGGATGTAAGCATCGGCCCCTATGCACGCATTCGTCCGGACACTACGCTGGCGGAAGGCGCGCGCGTGGGCAATTTCGTGGAGATCAAGCAGTCTGCCATCGGTGCAGGCAGCAAGGTCAATCATCTCGCCTATATTGGCGACACCACCATGGGTGCGGGCGTGAATATCGGTGCTGGCGTGATTACCTGCAATTACGACGGCGTCAACAAGCACCGCACCGTTATTGGAGACGGCGCCTTTATCGGCTCCGACTCGCAACTGGTGGCGCCGGTGGAAGTGGGCGAGGGTGCCACCATCGGCGCCGGCTCCACCATCGTGAAGAATGCACCGGCGCAGCAGCTGACGCTGTCGCGCGCCAAACAGGTGACGTTGAAAAACTGGCTATCGCCCAAACAGCGCTGCAAGGGAGACGAATGATAGACGAGAGCGCGCTCTCAGAAGTCCAGTTTGCCTGCCTGCAGCAGACGCTGCCGCAACTGGGCTGGACGCATACTGCCTCAGATGGCGGCCAGAATCAGTTTGTCGGCTGGGAGGCGCACCTGCGCTATGAAAAGGAGGGTGCCATCCTGACCCTGATTCAGGGGGAGCGTGCCGGACAGGCCTACTACACTTATGAGGCCAACCCGAAAGCGCTGGTACAGGTGAACGCACTGCTTGCCAAGTGCGCCGAGGATTGACGCCATGGTTACGAAGCTTTCCGCCTATATTCGTCTCATGCGTCTGGATCGCCCGGTGGGCATCTGGCTGGTGCTGTGGCCGGCGCTATGGGCGCTGTGGCTTGGCGCTGGCGGCACGCCCGATCCGTGGACGCTGTTCGTTTTCGTCATGGGGGCGGTGCTGATGCGCTCGGCAGGCTGTGTCATCAACGACTACGCCGACCGCAATTTCGACCCCCATGTAAAGCGCACCTGCACGCGCCCCATCGCCTGTGGCGAGGTCTCGCCCAAAGAGGCGCTGGTGCTGTTTGCGCTCCTCATCGCGTTGGCGTTTGCGCTGGTGCTGACCCTCAATCGCGAAACGGTTCTGTGGTCGCTGGGCGCCTTTGTGCTGGCGGCACTGTACCCTTTCACCAAGCGCTGGACCTACTGGCCGCAGGCCTTTCTCGGCGCGGCGTTTGCCTGGGCGATCCCCATGGGCTTTGCGGCCACGCGCGGCGAGGTGCCCCCTGAGGCGTGGCTGCTGTATGCCGCCACACTGGTGTGGGCGCTGATCTACGACACCTACTACGCCATGGTGGATCGGGAGGACGACATCAAGATTGGCGTGAAGTCGCCGGCGGTGCTGCTGGGCGAACGGGTACTGCAGGTGGTGGCGGTGCTTCAATGGGTGATGATTCTGCTGCTGATTTTCGCCGGCATGGCGTTTGGTCTTGGGCCGTGGTATTTCGCTGCGGTGCTGCTGGCGGCGGCGCAGTTTGTCTGGCATCAGCGTCTCGCAGCCAGCGGCCGCCCCTTCGAGGCCTTTCTGCGCAACCACTGGGTCGCCTTCACCATTTGGATCGGTATCGCCCTGCAGTTAAGGTAAAAGCGCGGATTAAACTAGCCAGTGCAACACCTTGAGGTGACAAGAAGGGCCAGCCGGGATAGCATGGACTGTGCGCCTTCTAACCACCACGAAAGAGGGGTCCAATGGCCAACTACCAACGACTGACCCAAGAGGAAAGATACCAGATCTGGGCGCTGAAGAAAGCAGGAGAAAGGATCAGCGCGATCGCCTGGGTTATGTCCCTATAGTGCTGTAAATTGAATTGGCCACCGTGGCCTCCTCACCGTAGGATTGATGTTGCAAAGCATTAACCAACCGAGAGGAGAAAACACGATGGCCGAGTACAAGATTACGGTAAACGACACCCTGTTGTCCAATCTGCTCACAGGTGACAGACAGGGACTGGGAGAACTGGTGGAGAGCGTACTCAATCAAATGCTTGAAGCACAGGCCGAAGAATCAAGGTGCGCGAACAGCAGCGGGTTGTGACCAAGGCGGCCCTGCTGGTCTCGGGCATTAATGCCGAAGGCTATCGCGAGGTGCTCGGCATCCCCATGGGCGACAGCGAATCGGAAGGCTTCTGGCCTGACCTGTTCAACGGGCTCAGGCAACGGGGTCTTGAGGGTGTGACCTTCGTCGTCTCGGACGAACACAAGGGCCTGGTGAATGCCATTCAGCGCTGTTTCCAGGGTGCCATCTGGCAACGCTGTCAGGTGCACTTTCTGCGCAATGTGCTCACCCATACCCCAGCTCGACACAAAACGGCCATGACAGAAGGGCTCAAGCGCATCTTCAGAGCGCAGACGGCACAGGAAGCACGACAAAAGGCCCATGCCCTGATGGAGGAGATGGAAAATGCAGCCCCCAAGGCGGTGGCCTGTCTGGAAGAAGGGCTGGAAGACGCCCTGGCGGTGATGGCCTTGCCGGAGAAATACTGCCGACGGCTCAAATCAACCAACATGCAGGAGAGGCATCGGCCGAACGGCTAATTGGGGCACTGCTGGCCGAGATACATGAGGATTGGCAGGACAGGCGATACCTGGACATGAGAGAGTTTAACGAATGGTGGGAAGCGCAACAGGCTTCCGAGCGAAAGACGGATAAGGTGGTCGGTATCGATCACTGAGACTGGCGCAATGTCAAACCTGCGGAAGGGAATTTACAGCAGATTTGGGACTTGACCGCGTCTGCGCGAACTTGAAGAGGAAAGCCGCCGTCTGAAGAAAATGTACGCCGAAGAGCGGCTCATGGCCGAGATCCGCAAGGAAGCCCTGGAAGGAAAGCTTTTAGGCCATCTCGGCGACGGGAGATGGCCAAAGTCGAGTTTATTCGGGAGGCAACCCAGAATTACCTTTTTATAACCCTTTGTTTTCTTTTTCTTAATACATGGCCATTACTGCAGGCGGCCGCCGGGGATTTCCGCTTCGGCATGAAAGAGAGCATGCAGATCCCACTGCGCCTTGTCGCTTCCCGTCTGCAGCAGCTTGAGCAGCGTGTGGTTCAGCTGGGGCTGATAGGGCAGCACGATACCCTGCCCACTGGCGGGCTTGATGATCATCTGCGCTGGTTTCTCTGCACTGGCAGTGTTGTAGGTGATCTCCACCGCTAGAATCGGCGCTTCACCCAGTGGATACTCGTAGGCTTCAGCCTGTTTTTCCAGCGGCGTATCCTCCACCGGCTGAATGGCGTCAGCCTGCTCGAGCGGCAGGGCGGGCGTGTCGGCAAAGCGTTCGCCGGTCTGGGGATGTACCCCCTGCAGGATGGGCACCCACAGCTTGATGAAGCGGCGCGTCAGCCAGGCGCGGTAGAGCTGATTGCCACTGCGCAACTTGAGCAGCAGGCGGTCCTCGTTGGCTACGAAATCGATCTGAATCTGCTCAAGCGTCTGGCTCAAAGAGAAATACCTCCGTCAGGATAAGTGGTGCTTCGTTGCGCTCGAAGCGGCTGTGCCGCCCCCAGCGGCCGTGCCAGAGAGGGGGGTCCCCGACTTTTTCGGCGGCGAAAATTTTACCGGTCTGCAGCGGACTGCGTGTAATCCCCTGCAGGGTAAAAAGCACCTCTCCCAGTGGTTTTTCACCGATTTTTGCCAGCTCATACCAGGGGTTTCCCGGATTGAAGTCCGGAATGTAGGTGCGCGCCCACAGCAGGGGGTCATCGGTGCGGGGATGGTGCAGGATCACTTCACGCACCCACCCTTTCGCGGCCAGTGGTCCGTAGGCTGCCTGTTCGTGCTCGCAGATGCGGCCGATGCCTTCGCGCTGGCGCACCACGCGAATGGGCGCGCCGCACAGGGCATTCAGCCGTGCGGTGAGGCTGCCGGTTTCCAGCAGCCAGTCGGCCAGAGCAGCAGGGTAGTCGGTGCGCTTGTGCCAGATCATGCCAGCGCGTAATCCTGTCGGTTGTGCAGCCAGCGCGCGTGCAGCGCATCGGCCAGTTCGGGACTGTTGTGGAGCAGCCACTGCGCCCACTGGCGCGCCGTGGGCAGCAGCGCTTCATCCCGCGGCAGTTCGGCGAGACGGAAGGTGAGCCCACCGGTCTGGCGGGTGCCGAGCACTTCGCCGGGGCCGCGGATGGCCAGATCCTCTTCTGCAATCTTAAACCCGTCTGTGGTTTCGCGCATGATCTGCAGGCGGCGTCTGGCGGTGTCAGACAGTGGCGGCTGATAGAGCAGCACGCAGTGACTCTGCTTGGCGCCGCGGCCGACGCGTCCGCGCAGCTGGTGCAGTTGCGCCAGGCCGAGGCGTTCGGCATTTTCAATCACCATCAAACTGGCATTGGGTACATTCACCCCCACTTCGATGACGGTGGTGGCCACCAGCAGCTGCAGGTCGCCTGCCTTGAAGGCCTGCATGATGGCATCCTTGTCCTGTGCTTTCATGCGCCCGTGCACCAGCCCGACCTGCAGGTCGGGGTGGCGCTGCGCAAACAGTTTCAAGGTCTCTTCGGCAGCCTGGGCATCCAGTGCGTCGCTCTGCTCGATCAGCGGGCACACCCAGTAGGCCTGCACGCCTTCGCGGCAGCGCTCGGCGAGATGATCCATCACCTCGAGGCGCTTGTCCATGCTCATCACTGCGGTGTGCACCGGCTTGCGCCCGGGCGGCAGTTCGTCGATGACGGAAACGTCCAGATCGCCGTAGGCGGCCATGGCAAGCGTGCGCGGGATGGGCGTGGCGGTCATGATCAGCTGATGGGGATGCAGGCCCGCCGCCTGCCCCTTCTGATGCAGGGCGAGGCGCTGATGCACGCCGAAGCGGTGCTGCTCGTCGATGATGACCAGCCCGAGGCGGGCGAATTCGACCTCCTTCTGAAACAGGGCATGGGTGCCGATGACTACTTTCGCTTCACCCGATGCAATGCGCGCCAGCTGTTCGCGCCGTTGCGCAGCGCTCAGGCGGCCGTTGAGCCAGGCGACAGGCACATTGAGCGGTTCCAGCCATTCGAGAAAATGGTTGCGGTGCTGTTCGGCGAGGATTTCCGTGGGCGCCATGACCGCAGCCTGATAGCCGGCATCGGCTGCCTGCAGGGCGGCCAGGGCAGCGATGATGGTCTTGCCGGAACCCACGTCGCCCTGCACCAGTCGCTGCATGGGGTGGGGCTTCTGCAGGTCGGCCTGCACCGCCTCCAGCACGCGCTGCTGCGCACCGGTCAGCTGGAACGGCAGGGATACCAGCAGGGCATTGACCAGATTGGAGGGCGGGAGCACCGGGGCATTCAGCTGCGCCTTGTGGGCGCGCAGCCGCGCCAGCCCCAGCTGGTGGGCCAGCAGCTCTTCCAGAACCAGTCGGGTCTGCGCCGGGTGGGTGTGGTTCATCAGCGCGTCCAGATCGTCGTCCGGCTCGGGGCGGTGCACCGTATGCAGTGCCTGATTGAGGCTGGGCAGGGCGTGTTCCTGCACCAGCGCGTGGGGCAGCAGCTCCTCCAGCGGGTGCTGGCGCAGCAGCGACAGTGCCTGCTCGGTCAGCTTTAGCCAGGTGCTCTGCCCCACCCCCTCGGTGGAGTGGTAAACGGGCGTGAGCGTGCTTTGCAGTGGCGGTGGATTGTCCGGATCGAAAATGCGGTACTGGGGGTGCACGATTTCCAGCCCCGTGGGACCGGGACGCACCTCGCCAAAGGCGCGCACCTGCTTGCCGCGCAGGAACTGGCGCGCCTGATTGTGATTGAAGTGAAAAAAGCGCAGCGTCAGCGCCCCGCCGTCCAGCTCTACCAGTAGGCTGGCCCTGCGCCCCTGCGTGAAGCGTTGGCTGGTGATGGTGCCTTGCGCCAGCTGTTCGGCAAAGGGGCGCAGGGCGTGCAGCGGCGTCAGCCGCGTCTTGTCCTGATAGCGGTAGGGCAGGTGAAGCAGCAGATCCTGGACAGTGGTGAGGCCAAGGCCCGCCAGCTTTTGCGCCAGCTTGTCGCCCACACCCTTCAGGCTGGTTAGGCGCTGCTGGGCGAGCATCAATAGCTGCTGATGACCATCACGCCATCGGCTTCGATGTCGGTGCCCTTGGGCAGTTCGGCCACGCCTACGGCGGCGCGTGCCGGATAGGGCTGGTCGAAATACTGCGCCATGATCTCGTTGACGGTGGCGAAGTGGCTGAGATCGGTCAGGTAGATGTTGAGCTTGACGATGTCCTTCAGGTCGCCGCCGGCCGCTTCACACACGGCGCGCAGGTTCTGAAACACGCGGTGGATGCGGTTTTCGATGGGGCCGTCCACCAGTTCCATGGTGGCAGGATCCAAGCCGATCTGACCGGACAGATAGACGGTGTCGCCTACACGCACCGCCTGGGAATAGGTGCCAATGGCCTGCGGAGCCTGGTCGGTTGAGATGATTTCGCGCATGATGAAGTCTCCTTTTTCAGTGACGATTGTGCGCCTGTCGATAGATCTGACTGCGTTCGCGCTTTCTGATGGCCAGCACCACAACGATCAACTGCTGATCCTTTACCTCATAGACCAGACGATAACCGCTCTGGCGCAATTTAATCTTATAACGGCAGGGATGCCCAGTCAGTCTATCGGACGGCACATGAGGGTTTTTCAGTCGTTCAGCCAGCTTCTTTTTCAGCTGGGTTTGCAGCGTTCCATCCAGTTTTTTCCACTCGCGCAGCGCCTGAGGATGGAAGGCCAGTTTATAGCTCATCCAGAGAAACCTTGATGGGCTGGCTGCCATCCTGAGCCCGTTGCTCGGCCATGGCGTTCAGTTCCAGGTCTTCAAGACGTTCTAGCATAGCTTCAAAGGTATCCGCCGGCACGCAGTAAAAGGCCGGGTCGTTGCGGCTCAGAATCGCCACCGGTTCGCCCTCGCCACTGGCGACTGTTCCCATGGGGTCTCGTTTCAACTCGGTAATGCTGGCAATAATGCGGGTCTGGAGGGTATGGGCCATGACTGCTCTCCGTTGTTATAGGAGTGTATTATACAGAGTGTCTTTAAGCGCACTCTAAAAAGCTTCTTACGATTGCTGCGGTCTGATCCGGATGGCTGCGAAACGGCAGGTGGGCGGCGTTTTCGATGACCCGTACCTGCGCATGGGGCTGCAGTTGGGATAGTGTCTGCACCCACTTTACCGGGATAAGCGGATCCTTTTCCCCCAGCAGCCACAGGGTGGGCTGGTGAATGTGGGGCAGGTCGTTGCGGAAGTCCAGCGTGCGCAGCAGCGCCAGCCCCTGTTTCAGGCCGGAGAGCGTGGGCAGCCGGCGGCCCTTCATCTCCGCCACGAACTGGCGCATCAGCTGCCGCGCCAGCGGATCGCCCTGCCACTGCATCACCCAGAAGCGCTTCAGCAGCGCGGCGGTGTCGCGCACCACCGTCTCCAGAAACTCCTGAATCAGCTCCGGCGGCACGCCATGGCGCCAGCTTTCCGCCTGCACGAAGCGGGGCGAGGTGCACAGGCCGATCAGGTGGGTGATGCGCTCGGGTGCATGCAGGGCGATATCCTGCGCCATGAGCCCGCCCAGTGACCAGCCCAGCAGTGCGGTGGGCTGCGGCGGCAATGCGTCGATCAGGGCTTCACGCCAGCGGGTGTGGATTTGCTCGGGCGTGTCGGCCTCGATGGGTGGGCTGTTGCCAAAGCCGGGCAGCTCGATCAGATGGCAGGTGAAATGGGGCGCGAGCCAGCTTTCCACCCACGGGCGCCACACGGCATTGTCCGCCGCCCAGCCGTGGATGAGCGTCAGATTCGGCCCCTGGCCGAGGGTTTCATGGTTCAGTGTGCACATGTCTGTCCAAACTGTTGGCGACGCCACGCCACAATGGCCTGATAGTCTTCCTCTGCAGCCTGTGTCAGGCGGACTGTCCAGGACATTTTTCAGCGCATCAAGATGCTTGCGCAGCGCTTCGGGCGAGTCGAATGCCGAAAAACGACCATTGTCCAGGTCATCGACCCCTTTCTTTGCAAATCGGGAGGTAGAGTCACGATTTGCAAGGATAAAGAGCGGCCAGTGCCTCCAGCAGGCGCGCTACATCTTCCAGCGTGTGGCAGGCGCTGAAGGTAATGCGCAGGCGGGCGCTGCCTTTTGGCACCGTAGGCGGGCGGATGGCGGGCACGTGAAAGCCCTGTTCAAACAGGGCGCGGCTCCAGGCCACAGCGGTGGCGGCATCGCCGAGAATGAGCGGCTGGATGGGCGTTTCGCTCTCCCACAGGGTGAGGCCGAGGCTTTCGGCTTCTGCACGGAAGTGCTGGATCAGCGCACGCAGGTGGGCGCGCGCCGCATCGGCCTGCTGCACCTTTTTAAGCGCAATGCGCGCCGCCAGCGCATTGGCCGGCGGCAGGGCGGTGGTGTAGATCCATGGCCGCGCCAGATTGATGAGGGCATCAATGGCGATCTGGCTTCCGGCTACAAAGGCGCCGAATACACCGAAGGCCTTGCCCAGTGTGCCTACGCGCAGGGTGTCGTCATCCGCCTGCAGGCCAAAGTGTTCGAAGCTGCCGCGGCCGTGTTCGCCCAGCACGCCGAAGGCATGCGCTTCGTCCACCAGCAGCCAGGCGTCGTGTTTTTCCTTCAGTTCGAGGATGTCAGGCAATGGCGCCATGTCCCCGTCCATGCTGAATACGCCGTCGGTGACGATCATGGCCTGACCTTCTGCAGCCCGCAGACGCTTTTCCAGCATCGCCATGTTGCGGTGGGGATAGCGTTTCAGCTCTGCCTCGGACAGGCGCGCACCGTCCAGCAGCGAGGCGTGATTGAGCTTGTCGTGAATCAGGGTGTCGCCGCGCTGCATGAGCGCCTGCTGCACCGCCATATTGGCCATGTAGCCGGTGGAAAACAGCAGCACGCGTTCCACGCCGAGCCAGTCGGACAGTTCGTCTTCCAGCAGGTGGTGGTGCAGGTGATGGCCGCTGATCAGATGTGCGGCACCGCTGCCGAAGGTGGCGTCGTCTGCGGCACAGACCTGCCTGCGGATATCCGGGTCTTCGCTCAGGCCCAGATAGTCGTTGGCGGCAAAGTTGACCAGGGTTTTGCCGTTGAGTTGGATGCGCGTGCCGATGGGGCTGGTGACCAGCGGCACGCGGCGGAACAGCTCTGCCTGCTTACGCTGTTGCAGAAGCGGCTCAAAACGATCGCGCAGGCGCATGTTCAGGCGACGCTGGCGCTGCTGTCCTCGTCCAGATGGGCGTGGGCGCTCTGCTGCATGCGCAGCCCCAGCTTGGCGAACAGGGCGCGGTCGTGGTCTGCGTCAGGGTTGTCGGTGGTGAGCAGCTTTTCGCCGTAGAAGACGGAGTTGGCCCCCGCCATGAAGCAAAGCGCCTGCGCCTCGTCCGACAGCTCCATGCGCCCGGCCGACAGGCGCACATAGGACTTGGGCATCATGATGCGTGCGGCGGCGATGACGCGCACCAGTTCGATGGGGTCGGTCCTGCCGCGCATCTCTGCCAGCGGCGTGCCCTCGATGGGCACCAGCAGGTTGATGGGCACCGAGTCGGGGTGGGCGGGCAGATTGGCAAAGGTGCGCAGCAGCTCGGCGCGGTCCTCGGGCTTTTCACCCATGCCGATAATACCGCCGGAGCAGACGTGAATGCCGGCTTCCTGCACGCGGCGGATGGTGTCTAGGCGATCCTCATAGGTGCGGGTGGTGATGACCTTGGGGTAGTAGGCTTCGGAGGTGTCCAGATTGTGGTTGTAGTAGTCGAGGCCGGCGTCCTTGAGCTGCTGCACCTGCTCGTCGTCCAGCATGCCCAGCGTCAGGCAGGTTTCCATGCCCAGCGCCTTGACCATCTTGACCATCTCCAGCACCACAGGGAAGTCCTTTTTGTTGGGATTGCGCCAGGCGGCGCCCATGCACAGGCGCGTGGCGCCCTTGTCGCGGGCCTGCATGGCCTTGTCCAGCACCTCCTGCAGGGTCATCATGGGCTCCTTGACCAGGCCGGTGTTGTAGCGCGAGGATTGGCTGCAATAGGCGCAGTCCTCGGCGCAGCCGCCGGACTTGATATTGACCAGGGTACTCACCTGAATCTCGTTGGGGTCGAAGTGCCGGCGGTGAATGCGCTGCGCTTCAAACAGCAGGTCGTTGAGCGGCATGTCCAGCAATGCCTGCACTTCGTCGCGGGTCCAGTCGTGGCGGATATCACCCAGAGCGGCCATTTTCGGTATCCTTGTGGCTATGTTTAACGGCATTATATCAGCGCTGACCCGCTGGCTGTTTCCGCCCAGATGCGTGCTGGACGCGGGGCCGGCCAGCCGGTTTGATCTGGCGGACCATCTCGTCGCATCCCTGCAGTCGGTGTCGGCACAGCCCCACTGCAGCCGCTGCGCGGTCAATCTGCCGACCAATGGCGTCTGTCCGGCTTGCCTGCAGCACCCACCGGCCTTTGATCGGGTGCTGTCGGCCTATTTTCTGGATGACACCCTCAAGACGCTGCTGCACCGCATGAAATACGGCCGCGGCGATCTGGCTATCACGCGGCTGTTGAGCAGTCTTGCCATCGAACCATTGCAGCAGCAGGCGTCGGACGCCATGGCATTGATTCCGATCCCCCTGCATGCCGAGCGTTATCGCAAGCGCGGTTTCAATCAGTCCGCCTTTCTGGCGCGGGACTGGGGGAGGGCATTTGACCTGCCGGTGCGGGAAGATGTGCTGGTGCGCACCCAGGATACGGGACAGCTGGCGGGGCAGGCTCGAAAGCAGCGGCAACGCCTCATGCAGGGTGCATTCTGCCTTGCAGATGACAACATTGATCTTCCGCCGATTGTGGCACTCGTGGATGATGTGCTCACCACAGGCAGTACCGCTGACGCAGCCGCCACTGCCCTGAAAGCAGCGAATCCCGATCTGGTCGTAGAAATTTGGACGGCGGTGCGCACACCGATGATAAAATAATGCTATTAAAAATAATAGTTTGATAAGAGAAATGCGTATTAATCTCAATACCGATTGCGACGCGAATCCGGAAAGCTGCACCCCCGTGCAGCCGGTATCGCCCCATCACAACCATGTGAAAGCGGTGGATACCGAAAACCAGCGCAAGGTGATGATCGCCGCGCTGCTGACCGCTTCCTACATGCTGGTGGAGATCATCGGCGGCTGGTGGGTGGGTTCGCTGGCGCTCATGGCCGATGGCGTGCACATGCTCACCGATGCGGCCGCGCTGCTGATTGCCTGGTGGGGCTTTTATGTCGGCAGCCGTCCACCCAATGATCGCTATACCTTTGGCTATCAGCGCTTTCAGATCATCACCGCCTTCGTCAATGCGCTGTTTCTGCTGGTCATTGTGGTGGGGATTATTGCGTACGCCATCGAGCGCTACTTTAACCCTGAACCGATTATGGGCAGGGAAATGTTCATCATTGCGCTGATCGGTCTGATCAACAATCTGGTGGTGTTTCTGATTCTGCACAGCGGCGACAAGCACAACATGAACATGCGCGGTGCGGCACTGCACTTTCTTGGCGATACGCTCAACTCGGTGGCAGTGATTATCGCTGCGATTGTCATCTACTACACCGGCTGGGTTGCGCTGGACCCCATTCTGTCCATCTTCGTCAGCCTGGTGATTGGCTATCACGCCTGGCATCTACTGATGGCGTCTGGTCATATTCTCATGGAGGGCGTGCCGGCGGGCTATGAGCTGGAGGCGATCAAGGATGATCTGCAGAAAAAATTTCCCTTCCTGACCGACATTCACCACCTGCACCTGTGGGCCATCGCCGAAGACCAGGTGATGATGAGTCTGCATGCCAAGACGGATCTGAATCACATCAACGACGCCACCCTGGCGAAGGTGAAAAAATACCTCAACGATGAGCACGGGGTGCACCACGTCACCCTGCAGCTGGAATCCAAAAACTCACACTGTGTGGAGGAATCGCATGACGGTGCTGTATCCTGAGCTGAACAACAAGCGTGTACTGATTACTGGTGCTTCGTCCGGCATCGGCGCTGGCATCGCGCGGGTGCTTGCGCGGGAAGGGTGTCGGTTGGTGCTGCACTACAACCGCAATGAGGCAGGGATTGAAAAGACCCTGAGCGATGTGCAGGCGCTGGGCGCTGAAGCCGAAGTGCTGCACTGTGACTTTCGCGAGTTGGACCGCGTCGTGCCCTTTTTTGAGGCAGCATGGCAGGCGTTTAACGGCCTCGATGCGCTGATCAATAACGCCGGTATCGTCAGCAAGGTCACCAGTCTGAAGGATCCCCACGGCGAAGCTTTCGATGAGGTGCTTGCCGTCAACCTGCAGGCCCCCTATCGACTGGCCACTGCCTTTGCGCAGCACTGCATTGAAGCCGGCCACGGCGGCGTGGTGGTGAACAACAGCTCCATCCACGGGCAGAAAAGCTGCGAGTGGTTCAGCGCCTATGGTGCCGCCAAGGCGGGGCTGGATCGACTCACTGAAGTGCAAGCGATCGAGTGGGGGCCGCACGGCATCCGCTTGGTGGGCATCGCCCCCGGCGTGGTGCCGGTGGAGCGCACCGAAGTAATCCTCAGCCAGCCCCCTGTAAAGGATCGCTGGATGAAGTGCACGCCGCTGGGCCGCTACGGCACCACCGACGAAATGGGTGAGGCGGTGGCCTTTCTGATCTCCGACCGTGCCGCCTGGATGACCGGCAGCATCCTCACCGTGGACGGCGGCCTGATCGCGCGGGGCAACTATCCCTTCCGCGACGAGATGACCAAAAGTTAATCGCCCAAGGCCCTGAAAGCGTCCAGCTCTTGCGGGCGGTTCAGGTTGGTAAAACAATAATCATCTTCTATGGACACCACGGCATGGCGCTGCTCGCGTACCCAGCGTCCCAGCGCCAGATGGCCGGCATCGATGGCCTCCTCCAGCGCGGGCAGCAGCCCCTGATGATAAACGCCAAAAAGTGGCTGCAGCTTTTCCTCATTATCTACAGGGACATGAATCAGCGCCTCGCGGTTGTCGCTTACACTGCGACAGATGCCCTTGATGAGCGACTCACACACAATGGGGGCATCGCAGGGCCACACGAAAATGCGATTGGTCTGACTGTTTTTCAGCGCAGTATAGATGCCCATCATTGGGCCCAGATAGCCGGGGGTATCATCGCTGATGACGCGGTTGACGTAAGCCGCATAGCGGGGTTGGTTGCGGTTGGCGACGGCGATGACCTCAAAAGGGGAGAGGTGAGCGCGCAGCTGCTGAGCGATGCGTTGCACCAGCGGCTTGCCGTCAAGACATATGAGCCCCTTGTCCTGCCCGTCCATGCGCTTCCCGCGGCCGCCGGCGATGAGTGCGACAGTAAGTGTCTGTTCCATTGAGATATTGTGGCCGATTCAATGCTGGCATTGCAGGGTTTTATGAAGTAAACTTGCGCGTTATGTTCGACGGGAAATAACGTCATGGCTGAGCTGATCGACCCCTTCAACCGCAGAATCGAGTATCTGCGCGTTTCGGTGACCGACAAGTGCAACTACCGCTGCGGCTACTGCATGCCGCCGCAGGGTGTGCACCCGGACGGACGCCATACCGAGTATCTGGACGCCGACGAGATCGAACGTATCGTGCGCGCCTTTGCCGAGCTGGGGGTGAAGAAGATCCGGCTCACCGGCGGCGAACCGCTGGTGCGCAAGGATCTGCCCGATATCGTGCGCCGTATCGGCGCCATGGACGAGATCATCGATCTGGCGCTCTCTACCAACGCCCATCATCTGGCCCGCCATGCCGAAACCCTGAAAGCCTACGGTCTGCAGCGCATCAATGTGTCGCTGGACTCCCTCAAGCCGGAGCGCTTTGAAGCCATTACCCGCGGCGGCGACTTGAACAAGGTGCTCGCCGGCATCGAAGCCGCTCAGCAAGCGGGGCTGAATCCGGTCAAGATCAATATAGTGGTGATGAAAGGCACCAACGACGATGAAATCGAGGCCATGGTGGACTTCGCCCGCGAGCAGGGCGTGCAGGTGCGTTTTATCGAAACCATGCCCATCGGCCAGGCAGGCATCGGCGTCATGGATCAGCACTATCCCATGGAAAAGATTCTCGCGCGCGTGCGCGCCCATGTGGGCGATGAACTGGTGCCGCTGACCAGCCGCAGCCACGACGGCCCGGCGCGCAACTTCCGCCTGGGCAACAGTGACACCACCATCGGCGTCATTTCTGCGGTGTCGCAGCACTTCTGCGAGACCTGCAACCGCGTGCGCCTCACTGCCCGCGGCGTGCTGGCCCTCTGCCTGGGTCAGGAAGACAGTGTCAATCTGCGTGACCCGCTGCGCGACGGCATCAGCGACGATGAGCTCAGGCAGCTCATCATCGACGCCATCGCCAAAAAGCCGGAGCGCCACTTCTTCAACGAGAATGTGCACAATATCCAGTTCCGCGAAATGGTCAATCTGGGCGGGTGAAAAGTTCGGTTTTTCTAACGCGTTATCTCGATGTTCAGCCTGTGCGCACAGCGATTTGTGGAGGCGTCTTGGATTGCTGTTGGCGCAAGCAACGGCGTTAGCGCGGCAGTTGTCTGAGCGCAGCGAGTTCTGCCGCGCCCGCTGCAAGCCCTAGGGCAACCTGACCCCGTAACCATGAGCGAGCAGCACAGGCTGAATAGGATATATTTCTCAGCTATGGCCTGAAAATCTGCGAAAAAATCACCTTTTAAAAAGTCGGGGACCCCCCTTTCGAGAGGCATTATGGCAATCAAGATTCTCTACTTTGCCAGCCTGCGTGAGCAGCTGGGAACCAGCGAAGAAACCCTGGACATCGAAGCGGGCCTGCGCGTGCAGGATCTACTGCAGCAACTGTGCGCCCGCGGCGATGCGTGGCAGCTGGCGCTGTGCGACAACCCGCACCTGCAGGTGGCGGTGAACCAGGCGGTGGCCGGCATGGATACCGTGCTCAACGACGGCGACGAAGTAGCCTTTTTCCCGCCGGTGACCGGAGGCTGACATGAGCGAATGGGTGCGGGTACAGGAAGCGGATTTTGACCTTTCCACCGAAGTGGCACGCCTGCGCGGCGGCCGCCGCGACGTGGGCGCGGTGGTGGCCTTTGTGGGCACCGTCCGCGACATCAATCAGGGCGACAGCGTTTCCACCATGGAACTGGAGCACTACCCGGGCATGACCGAAAAGGCGCTCACCGAGATCCGCGAGCAGGCCCATGCCCGCTGGCCCATTGAAAACAGCCTTATCATTCACCGTGTCGGGCCGCTGCAGCCGGAAGACCAGATCGTGCTGGTGGCTGTGGCAGCGCGCCACCGCGGTGATGCCTTTGAGGCGGCCGAGTTCATTATGGACTACCTGAAGACGCGCGCACCCTTCTGGAAAAAGGAAACCACGCCGCAAGGCAGCCGCTGGGTAGATGCGCGCGAGACGGATCAGGCCGCCGCCGCCCGTTGGGAAAAGGAGTAATCATGCTGACATTTGAACAGGCCTGGCAGACGCTGATCGACGCGGCGCAGCCGCTTACTGAAACGCAAACCGTTGCACTCGACGAGGCGTATAACCGCGTGCTGGCCGAGGATGTGGTGGCCGACATCAATGTGCCGCCGCGTCCCGTCTCCACCATGGACGGCTATGCCCTGTGCGCACTGGACTACGCCCCTGGGCGCCGTTTTGAGATCAGCCAGCGCGTGCCGGCGGGCAGCACCCCCGAGCCGCACAAAAAGGGCACGGCGGCGCGCATCTTTACCGGTGCGCCGGTGCCGGATAACGCTTTTGTGGTCATTCCCCAGGAAGAAGCCGAGGTGCACGACGATGGCACCGTCTCCTTCACCCCGCCGGCGGTGAAGCCGTGGCAGAACATCCGCCGCACCGGCGAGGACATCGCCGAGGGCGATGTGGTGGTGGCTGCCGGCACGCGCCTTGTGCCGCAACACGTGGGCCTGATCGCCTCCCTCGGCATTGCGCAAGTCAGGGTGTTGCGCCGCCTGAAGGTGGCCACATTCACCACGGGTGACGAGCTGGTGATGCCGGGCCAGCCGCTAGAGGAAGGACAGATCTACAATTCCAACCGCTTTGTCCTGCACGGTCTGCTGGAACGCCTGGGGGTGGAAGTGGTCGATCTGGGACAGGTGCAAGATACGCTGGATGCCACTGTGGCGGCGCTGAAAAATGCTGCGCAGCAGGCGGATGTGGTCATGACCACCGGCGGCGTCTCCGTGGGCGAGGAGGATCACCTCAAGCCGGCGGTGGAGCAGCTGGGCGCGTTGGACATGTGGAAGGTGAAAATGAAGCCGGGCAAGCCGCTGGCCTATGGCCGCATTGGTGAGACGCCCTTTATAGGTCTGCCAGGCAATCCCGTGTCCGCCTTTGCCACCTTTCACCTGCTGGCCGGTTTTTTCCTGCGTGCGCAGGCGGGCGAGCGGGTCAGCTTCCCCGAGCCGATCTGGGTCAGGGCCGGTTTCAGCCGTAACCGAGCCAATTTCCGCCGCGATTTTGCCCGCGCGCGACTGGAAAACCGCGGGCAGGAAAGCTTCGCCGTGCTGTTTCCCAATCAGGGCTCCGGCGTGCTCACCTCGGTTGCGTGGGCGAGCGGCTTTGCCGTGATTCCGGAAGATACCACCGTTGAGGTGGGAGATGCCATTGCCTTTTATCCCTTCAGGAGACTGCTGCCATGAGTGAACTGACCCATATCGACAGCCGCGGCCAGGCGCGCATGGTGGATGTCACCGACAAGGCGGAAACCTTCCGTGAAGCCAGCGCCGAGGCGCGCATCCTCATGCAGCCCGAGACGCTGGCCATGATTACCGAAGGCCGCCACAAGAAAGGGGATGTGCTCGCCACCGCGCGCATCGCCGGCATCATGGCGGCGAAAAAGACCTGGGAACTGATCCCCATGTGCCATCCGCTGCTGCTTACCGGCGTCAAGGTGGAGCTGACGCCTGAGCCGGGCGATCCTGCGGCAGTGCATATCGTCGCCACCTGCAAGCTGAAAGGGCAGACAGGCGTGGAAATGGAAGCGCTTACCGCCGCGTCGGTGGCGGCGCTGACCCTCTACGACATGTGCAAGGCGGTGGACCGCGGCATGCGCATCACCGACGTGCAGCTGCTGGAGAAAAAGGGCGGCAAGTCCGGCCACTGGGTGCGCGAGGGCGACGAGGTTTAGTCACCCGCTTCCTTCGTCCCATCAGCGGGCGCTGGATAGCACCTTGGAAAAGCTTTTGAAAATTTCATCCCAGTCAATCTGTGCTTCGCAGCCTTGCGACAGGGGCAGCTTCAACACGCCCTGCGGCCGATCATTGGCAAGCACGAACTGGCCTTGTTGGTTGCGCACATAATGGCGCACGCGTTTTTCCTCACCGTAAACCAGCAGATAGTGGCGCACGCCTTCAATGGCGTAGCGCTCGAACTTGTAATGTTCATCGATGGCAGCCGTGGACGGGGAAATGATTTCCACCACAACCTCCGGCGCCCGGGTCAGATACTGTTGAGGCTGATAGCAGATGACGACGCCATCAGGACGCAGGACGGTATCGGAGTCAATGCGCCATTGCGCGTCGGGTATGGCCTGACACGCTTCACACGCTGCAAGGCTGTTTTCCAGCGCCATCATGATCAGAAAATTGAGCCGTTGATGGGCGAGCGTGGGTGCTGGGGACATGGCTACGGGATGCCCCTCTATCAGTTCCCAGTCGCCGGGCCACTGCTCGTAATCCTTGACGGTGTAGTGAAGGTAAGGCAGTGCGGGCATGGCGATCACTCCTGCGATGAAGGCTTATCATGGCATGCCCGCGGCAGGGTTTGCAAGCTCAGGTGGTGTAGTCTTCCGGGTCGTAGCCCAGATTGGGGGCGAGCCACTTTTCCGCCTCGTCGATGGTCCAGCCCTTGCGGCGGGCGTAGTCTTCCACCTGATCGCGCCCGATGGCGCCGACGCCGAAGTAGCGGCTTTGCGGATGGCTGAAGTAGTAGCCGGAGACCGCCGCGGTGGGCGTCATGGCGTAGCTTTCGGTCAGATGCAGGTCGATGCGCGCATCCGGTTGCAGCAGTTGCCACAGGGTGCCCTTTTCGGTGTGATCCGGGCAGGCGGGGTAGCCGGGGGCGGGGCGGATGCCGCGGTACTTTTCCTTGATGATCTCTTCGTTGCTCAGATTTTCATCCGGCGCATAGCCCCAGAATTCCTTGCGCACGCGCTCGTGCATGCGCTCGGCAAAGGCCTCGGCGAAGCGATCTGCCAGCGCCTTGAGCATGATGCTGTTGTAGTCGTCGCCGGCGGCTTCAAAGCGGGCGAGGTGCTCGTCGATGCCGATGCCGGCGGTGACGGCGAACAGGCCCACATAGTCGGCCAGCCCGCTCTCTTTCGGTGCCACATAGTCGCTCAGGCAGTAGTTGGGCGCATCGGCGCGCTTTTCCATCTGCTGGCGCAGCATGTGCAGGGTGGTGAGCACCTCGCTGCGGCTGTCGTCGCTGTAGAGTTCGATGTCGTCGTCATTGACGGTATTGGCCGGCCAGAAGCCGATGACGGCACGCGCTTCGAGCCACTGCTCGTCGATGATCTGGCGCACCATCTTCTGTGCATCGCTATACACCTTGCGCGCCTGCTCACCCACCACCTTGTCGTCCAGAATGCGCGGGAACAGACCGTGCAGCTCCCACGCCTGGAAAAAGGGCGACCAGTCAAAGCGTTCCAGCAGTTCTTCGAGGTCATAGTGGTCGAACACCTTGATGCCGAGCAGATTGGGTCTGGGAGGCGTATAGCCGTCCCACTGGATGGGCACCCTGTTTTCGCGTGCCTTCTTGATGGGCACGCGACGGGTCTGCTGCGCACGCGCCTTGCGCTCAATGCGGATCTGCTCGTACTCCTTGCGCACTTCTTCCAGGAAGGGGCCTTTCAGTTCGTCGGAGATAAGGTTCTGCGCCACGCCGACGGCGCGGGAGGCGTCCTTCACATAGACCACGCCGTGAGGGTATTCCGGTTCGATCTTGACGGCGGTATGCGCCTTGGAGGTGGTGGCGCCGCCGATGAGCAGCGGCAGGGTAAAGCCCTGGCGCTTCATCTCCTTGGCTACGTTCACCATCTCGTCCAGTGAGGGGGTTATGAGGCCGGAGAGGCCGATAATGTCGGCATTGTGCTCCTGCGCCGCCTTGAGGATGGTTTCCGCCGGCACCATCACGCCCAGGTCGATCACCTCGAAGCCGTTGCACTGCAGCACCACGGCGACGATATTCTTGCCGATGTCGTGCACGTCGCCCTTGACCGTGGCCATGATGATCTTGCCCTGGGCGCTGGAGCCCACCTTTTCCGCTTCCAGATAGGGCTGCAGCCAGGCGACGGCCTTTTTCATCACCCGCGCGGACTTGACCACCTGCGGCAGGAACATCTTGCCGGCACCGAACAGGTCGCCCACCACGTTCATGCCGTCCATCAGCGGGCCTTCGATCACCTGCAGCGGGGACTTGAGCTTTTCCAGTGCCTCGGCGGTGTCCTCGTCGATGTAATCGATAATGCCTTTTACCAGTGCGTGCTCAAGGCGCTTTTCAACCGGCGCGTTGCGCCATTCGGTGTCCTGCTCCTTGCTCTGCACCGAGCCGTCGCCGCGATATTTCTCGGCGATTTCCAGCAGTTTTTCCGAGGCGCCCGCATAGCGGTTGAGGATCACATCCTCCACGGCATTGCGCAGTTCTTCGGGGATTTCGTCATATACCGCCAGCTGGCCGGCGTTGACGATGCCCATGTCCATGCCTGCCTGGATGGCGTGATAGAGGAATACGGCGTGGATGGCCTCGCGCACCGGGTTGTTGCCGCGGAAGGAGAAGGAGACGTTGGAGACGCCGCCGGAGACCTTGGCGTGGGGCAAGTTCTGCTTGATCCAGCGCACCGCTTCGATGAAGTCCACGGCGTAGTTGTCGTGTTCCTCGATGCCGGTGGCCACGGCGAAGATGTTGGGGTCGAAAATGATGTCTTCCGGCGGGAAGCCGTTGGCCACCAGCAGATCATAGGAGCGCTTGCAGATTTCGATTTTGCGCTCGAAGGTGTCCGCCTGCCCCTCTTCGTCGAAGGCCATGACAATGGCGGCGAAACCGTACTCGCGGATCTTTTTTGCCTGCTCAAGGAACTTCTCCTCGCCTTCCTTGAGCGAGATGGAGTTGATGATGCCCTTGCCCTGCACGCACTTCATGCCGGCTTCAAGCACCTCCCACTTGGAGGAGTCGATCATCACCGGCACGCGCGCGGCTTCCGGCTCGCCGGCGAGCAGATTGAGAAAGCGCACCATGGCCGCCTTGCCGTCGAGCATGCCCTCGTCCATGTTCACATCGATGATCTGCGCGCCGTCATGCACCTGACGAATGGCGATCTCGATGGCTTCCTCGTAGTTTTCTTCCAGAATCAGGCGCTTGAAGCGGGCCGAGCCGGTGACGTTGTTGCGTTCGCCCACATTGACGAACAGGGAGTCGTCGCCGATGTTGAGCGGTTCGAGGCCGGCGAGGCGGGTTTCCACCGGCAAAGTGGGCAGTTTGCGCGGCGGGTGCGCCAGACAGACCTCGGCCATGGCGGCCACATGGTCTGGGGTGGTGCCGCAGCAGCCGCCGATGATGTTGACCCAGCCCTGCTCGGCCCAGTGCTTCACTTCGGCGGCCATCTGCTGCGGGGTTTCGTCGTATTCGCCGAACTCGTTGGGCAGGCCGGCGTTGGGGTGCACGGACACATAGGTTTCGCACACCTTCGCGAGGGTTTCCACATAGGGGCGCAGCTCTTCCGGCCCCAGGGCGCAGTTCAGGCCGATGGAGAGGGGTTCAGCGTGACGCACCGAGTTGTAGAAGGCCTCGGTGGTCTGGCCGGAAAGGGTGCGGCCGGAGGCGTCGGTAATGGTGCCCGACAGCATGATGGGAAGCTCTTCGCCCAGTGCCTTCTCATACTGCTTGACGGCGAAGATGGCCGCCTTGGCGTTGAGGGTGTCGAAGATGGTTTCGATAAGGATCACATCCGCGCCGCCCTCAATCAGACCGCGTACCGCCTCGTCATAGGCGGCGACCAGTTCGTCGTAGGTGACATTGCGGTAGCCGGGATCGTTCACGTCCGGCGAGATGGAGGCGGTGCGGTTGGTGGGGCCGAGCACCCCGGCCACAAAACGCGGTTTGCCGTCTTCCGCTTGCGCCTGATCGGCCGCTTCGCGCGCCACCTTCGCCGCAGCAATGTTCAGCTCGGTGACGATCCCCTCCATGTCGTAATCCGCCTGGGCGATGGTGGTGGCGTTGAAGGAATTGGTCTCGATAATGTCCACACCGCGGCGCAAAAACTGCAGGTGAATGTCCTTGATCAGCTGCGGCTGGGTCATGCACAGGATATCGTTGTTGCCCTTGATATCCATGTGCCAGTCGGCAAAGCGCTCGCCGCGGAAGTCTTCTTCGGACAGGTTCAGTCCCTGGATCATGGTACCCATGGCACCGTCGAGCACGACGACGCGCTGCTTGAGCAGGTCCTTGAGCTGTTGAATTCGGGTCAGGCGATTGGACATGACATGTTCCTGGTCAGAAAAAGGCATTTTACCAGAGAGATGGGGAGGCATTTTGTGGCATAGTTTCGATAAATCAATAGCTTGAGATATGAATGACTTCTGCCTCAACGCCAAGGAGGAGTGGGAACATGCACGGGTTTCGGCGCTTGGTTGTTTACGACTGCAGCGCTTCCGGCCTGCGGATAATGAGTCGTTTGTAATCCTTTTCGATAATGCCCTCGCGGCACCAGCGCGCTAATGTGCGCGAAACAGTTTCCCGGCTGGTGTTGGCCATGCTCGCTAATTGTGCCTGGGAAGGCAGGTTTTCCACGGCAACCAACCCGGAGGCGTAATGCTTCGCCTTCATCATCAGCAGTGCCTTGAGGCGCTCTTCTGCGCTGGGACGGTTGAGCATGTGCAGGTGCTGGTTCTGCTGCTTGATAGTGCGCGCCAGCTGTTGGAGCATGCGCTGCGCTACCGTCGGGTTTTGCGTGAGCAGCTTCATGGCCTCCTCCCGCGGCAGGCGTGCAAATTCGGCTGTTTCTATCGCCACGGCATCTGCTGAGCGGGTGGTTTCGAGGATCAGCCCCAGTTCGCCGAAAATGTGGCCGGGCTCGATGGTGGCGATCCAGGTGGCATTGCCCTCGTCATCGAAGTCGACGATATTGACCAGGCCGCTGAACAGAAAATAGAGATGGCGGCTGGGCGAGCCCTTGTGAATGAGGATGTCGCCCTTTTGGGCGGTCTGGATGCGCAGCTGATTTCTGAGTCTTTGCAGATCCGTCTCATCCAGGCCCTGCAAAAGCTCAAAGTCTTCCAGTTTTGCCCTTATCATAACTTTCTATGAAACCCTCGCAGCTTGCCTGGTATCGTCGTATTCTGGCCCTGCTGGCTATTATAGCCACCCTTTTTTTCGTTCAGGCTCCCTCCGGGCAGCGTCTGAATCATGCCGTGCTGGACGTTTTTACCCGTTGGCAGGTCGTTTCCGATGCACCAGACGATATCGTGATTATCGACATTGATGATGCCTCCCTGCAGCAGGTGGCGCCCTGGCCCTGGCCGCGGGATTTGATGGCATCGCTGATCGAGCAGCTTTACCAGCAGCACCATATCAAAGGTATGGCGCTGGATATTGTGTTTCCAGAGCAAAAGGATCGGGCAGCGGATGCGCGCCTTGCCGAAGTGGTTGAGCGGTATGGTGTCTGTATCGCCCACGCCTTCGACACCCAGCCACCGGGCCGCCGCATCGGTTATCTGGCGTCGCCCAGCCCCCTGAGCGTGCAGCATCCGCTGCAGGCGAGTGGTTATGTGGGTAATTACGCGGCGCTGGCGCAGGTGGCACGGTGCAGCGGTCACATCACCCCGCAGGCGGATGAAGACGGCATCGTGCGGCGTATGCCGTCCGGATTCCGCCTGGAGGGACAGACCTGGCCCTGGCTGGCTGGCGCGCTGGCCTCGCACCAAGTGCCAACCGCCGTGGCAGCCCGCTGGCAGCCCATCCCCTTTCGTCACAGCGTGGGCAGCTGGCGGGCCGTACCGGCGTATGCGCTGCTTTCCGGAGCGCTTGCACCCCAAGCGCTGGATGGCGCCTGGGTACTGATCGGCTCCACCGCTCTGGGGCTGAACGATGCCGTGGTGACGCCGCTGAGTAACTGGACGCCGGGCATCGTGCTCCATGCCGAACTGCTGGATGCGCGGCTGCGCCCGCTGCCTGCACCTGCTCCTTTGCTAACGGTCTGGCCCTGGCTGGTCAGCCTGCTGCTGGTGGTCGGTACGCTGTGGGCCTTGCGCCACGAAAGTCTGCTCAAGGGTGCGCTTGTGCTGCTGGCCCTCAATGGGCTCTGGCTTGGACTGGCCTATGGGCTCTGGCGAGCCCGCGTGGACTTTGCCGTGATTGCGCCACTAATGACGACCGCGCTGCTGCTGGTACTGCTGCTGCCATTCGAATGGCGCTGGGTGCTGCGCCGTCACTGGCGTCTGGCGCGGCTGTTTCGCGGCTATCTTGCGCCGGCAGTAGTAGAGCGTCTGCTACAGGCCGATGATGCCGGCCAGGCTGTCCTCACCCCGCAGAAGCGGGAAATCACCGTCATGTTTGCCGATATCGAGGGCTTTACCCAGCTTTCCAGGGAGATGCCGACGGACCAGCTGGCACAGCTGACGCGAGAGGTGCTGGCCTTGCTCACTGATCAGGTGCACCGCTTTGAAGGCACGCTGGACAAATACATCGGCGATGCCGTCATGGCGCTGTGGAACGCGCCGCTGGAGCAGCCGGATCACGCCGACCGGGCCATGCGCTGCGCCATGTCCATGGTGGCGGCGCTGGAACAGTGGAATATCGCCCATCCCGAGTGGCCGGATATTAGAATACACATCGCCATCAACACAGGCGAGGCCATGGTCGGGGATTTGGGCACGCCGTTGCGCCATACCTACACGGCCATTGGTCATACGGTCAACCAGGCAGACAGGCTGCTCGGCTGCGCGCGCGATGCGCAGCGTTCGGTTGTCATCTCCGTCAACACCGAGGCCAGATTGCAGATGGCGTACGAATCGGAAGCCTATTGCGTATGCAGAGAACAACAGGGGTGTGTGCACACCTCAAAACAACAGACCCTGCTGTGAAAGCCCTTCGTCTGGTCTGGCTCGGGAAGTCCCATCACGCTCTGGATACATGGTTGCAGGCGGGCGGCAAGCAGCCGGCTGCAATATGCGGCTTTCAATCTGATAGTGCCATTTCCAAATCCATTTCGTTTGCCTTTCTGCTTGAAAACGAGCATCTGTATGATGGCGTGATTCTGGCACCGGATCATGATACGGACTGCCTGCATGCACTGGAACGCACAACCTTGAGTGTATGGGTGTTGCCACAGGCGTTTGCGCGTCTTCATTCCTGGAGCGGTGCCTGGCTTTCGCCTGAAGCGCTGTTGATTCCCTTGCTTACGACGCCGGCCTGGCGCCCCGGTTTTCGTTATGGAAAGCGTTTTTTTGATTTCACCGCCGCTCTGTTAGCGCTGATTTTTCTCTTGCCGGTTTTGCTGTCAGTCGCGCTGGCCATTAAGCTATCTTCTCCCGGGCCGATCATTTACGTTCAGAACAGGGTGGGGCTGCGCGGGCGTAGCTTTACCATGTACAAATTCCGCACCATGCCTGTAAATGCGGACAGGGAACTGGTGTGGGGGCAGGCAGAGCAGAAGACCGTTTCGGCTGTCGGGCGTTTTCTGCGCCGAACCGGTCTGGACGAGTTGCCGCAGTTGTTCAATGTGCTGAAAGGGGATATGTCCCTGGTCGGGCCGCGACCTGAACGCGTGGAGTTTGTCACAACATTCAACAATGAGATTCCCCATTATATGCAGCGCCATATGGTTTTGCCGGGGCTGACCGGATGGGCGCAGATTCATGGCTGGCGAGGCGATACGCCGCTTGAGCCGCGTATTAAGCATGACCTGTGGTATATCGCCAACTGGTCTTTCTGGCTGGATGTAAAAATCATGCTGAAAACATTTCTTATTGTGTTCAAGGGGCGCGTAAGCCAATGAGCGAAGTTCTGCAGGGAGATGTGCTGCAAAATATTCTGCTGGTGCCGCAGGTCGTATCAGACGAATCCCTTTATTTTCGGGCGCAGGGGGACTATGTCTGCGAAGCGGAAGGACTCAGGCTTGGGCAGGGCGCACAGGTCAATTTCTTTACATGGTTCGGGCTGTTCAATCTTGATGCCTGGCGCAATCACACAACCTATGAGCATTTTATCCTTCAGGGTGAAGCGCGGGGCGAACTGGTCGTGGAGATCTGGCATCATACAGGCCCTGTCAGTGCGTATTGTCTGATGCGGCGTCATGTCAAGAGTGAGGACGGCACGACATTTGATCTCCACATCCCGGACGAGATTTTTTCAGGGCTTCTATCCGTACGTGTGCGGTCTCTGAAGCCATCGGTGCTTTATGCCCTAAGTTGGAAAGGCGTTTCCCAGACGCCTGCCCGGGCGGTGCGGCTTGGACTCTCCATAACCACCTTCAACCGCCAGCAGGCTGCGCGCGCCTCTGCCGAGCGCATCAGTGCTTTCATTCAGCAAGTGGCGCCGTTGCTGCCTGATGATGCCGAGCTGGCCCTGGCGGTGGTTGACAATGGCCGTAATCTTGAGCTGCCCCCTCTGCCCCATGTAACCTATATTCCCAACCGCAACCTGGGCGGTAGCGGCGGGTTTGCCCGGGGGCTCTATCATTTCAAGGAAGAGCGCCGCTTCACGCACTGCCTGTTCATGGATGATGACGCCGCCTGCGAAACGGAGTCCATCTGGCGGACGCTGCAGCTGCTGCGTCATGCCCGTGAGGCCGATTTGGCCGTTGCGGGCACGCTTTTCGCTCAGCAGCCACCCTATCTGCAGAAGGAGCGGGGTGCACGTTTCGAAAATCACTGTGTCAGCTTGGGAAAGAACCGGGATCTGCGCGCCGCGCGGCAACTGTTTAACAACGAAAAGCCGCAGTCATTCGACTATGGTGGCTGGTGGTTTTTCGCCTTTCCGCTTGAGCATGTGGCTTATCCCTTCCCCTTTTTTGTTCGTGGGGATGATGTGCTTTTCGGCCGCTACAACCGTTTTACCAAAATCACCCTTGCCGGCGTCAGTACCTGGGGGGATGACTTCAGCGCCAAAGAGTCCCCCATGACCCGTTATCTGGATATGCGCCATCACCTCATGCAATACCTGCTCGACTCAAAAGACCGTCAGCCCTGGTGGCGCTGGGCGCGCGTGATTCTTCCGCCGGTTCTGCGGGCCACGCTCACCATGCGCTATGCCACTGCCGAAGCGCAACTACTGGGGGTGCGGCATGTATTGCAGGGCCCCGCATTCTGGAAGGAGAACCCTGCTCTGGAGTGTGTCTGGCCGACGATCCGCGCTCTCAACGCGCAGGAAGCCGCAAGGCCAGTGGCAAGCGGGCAGGTGTTGGTACCGCCGAGTGGATTCAGCTCAAATCGCAAGGTGTTGCGCCGGCGTCTGATGAAGCTATTGACATTGAACGGCCACCTGCTGCCCAGCTCGATGTGGAAGGAGACGCCCGTCACCATTGAAAAAGGCAGTCATATTCTGGAGCAGTTCATGCCCTACCGCTGTGTCTTCCTGGTGTCCCCCCACATCAAGGGAGCAGTCAGGCTGTGCAAGGACCGCATGCGGCTGTTGGCCATTCTCTGGCAGGCGGTGCGCCTCACTGGTAGAATGACGCTGGCTGCGCCTGCCTTGCGCAGAGCTTATGCCGCTCAAGCGCCCGCATTGATGCACGAAGCGTTCTGGCGAGAACAATTTTCCAAAGAGGATGCATGACCGCTACTTCCTGTACCATCGTGCCCGTCGTGGTGACGCATAACCGCATCAAGAGTCTGCAGGGCGTCATGGATCGCCTGTTGGCGCAGCCCTTTGCGCACCTTGTGGTGGTGGACAATGCCTCCACGGATGGCAGCGGAGCCTATCTCGACGCGCTCGCGCAGACGGACAGGCGTGTGCATGTCCTCCATTTGCCGGAGAACACCGGCGGCGCCGGCGGGTTTTATGCCGGGGTGCGCTATGCCCATGAAAACCTGCACTATGATTACCTGCTCTTTCAGGATGACGACGCCTGGCCCGAATCCAATGTGGTCGAGCAACTGTGTCGGCGCCACGATCGACCCGATGCCGTGATTGCAGCGGTCTACTACCCCAACGGTCAGGCTTGCCCCATGAATATTCCGGGCTACCACCCTTTCAAGGGGGCGCGCCAGACCCTGCGCACGCTGCTCAGGGGAGCGAAAGGCTTTCATGTCACCCCGTCGGATTACGCTACCGCCCAGCCGCAGCCTGTGGATTTCGCCTCATTCGTAGGGCTTTTTGTTCACCGGCGCGTTATCGAGGCAGTGGGCTATCCCGATGCCAGGTGGTTTCTGTATGGCGACGATCTAGAATACACCCTGCGCATTCGCAGCAAAGGGTTTCGTCTGGAGTTTGACCCACGCATACGCTATGTGCACGACTGTCATACCCTGCAGGACGGCAAAAAGATCTATCGACCCCTGTGGAAGGCCTATTTCACCTACCGCAACAATCTGCAGGTGGCCCGCCAGGTAGCGGGCGGATGGTATCCGCTTGTCGTGCTGTACCGCCTTGTCAGCTGGCATGTGGCCATGTTGCGCTATCCCGTCAGGGACTGGGGCAGGTATCTGCGCTACACCTGGCGTGCACTGGGCGATGCGCTGCTGCAACGCTGGCCCACCCTGGAACAGATCCGCGACAACATTATCCGCCCATGAACCGCCTGCTATTTGTGCAACTGCTCAAGCAGGAGTTGGCATCCCGTTATCGCAATTCTCTGCTGGGCATGTTGTGGATGGTTTTTCTACCGCTGATTGCGCTTGTGCTGTATACCTTCGTTTTCGGTGTGGTGCTGCAGTCAAAGTGGGGAGGCGATAGCGGCGATCCTTATGCATATGCGCTGGCCATCTTTATCGGCCTGAGCGTTCATACCTTATTTGCTGAAACAATGGATGGCGCCAGTCATGTTTTTCTGCAGAATGCGCATCTGGTCAAAAAAGTCGCAGTCCCGCGGCTGTATCTTGTATTGGTGCGCTTGACAGGCATTATTCTTCATAATCTGGTCATATGGCTGCTGGTGCTTGGTTTTGCGCTCTGGATGGCGGGCTTTGATCCACACGTGTTGCTGCTTCCTCTGCTGCTGCTCCCGCTTTATGTGGGTGCCATCGCCCTTGGACTACTGCTTGCGCCGCTTGCAGTTTATGTGCGCGACCTGTTGCAGCTTGTCCCCGGTCTGATCCTAGCGGCGCTGTTTCTTTCGCCGGTGTTCTACACGGTGGACCGCCTGCCGCAAAGCGTCCGCCCCCTTGCCTGGTTCAATCCGCTGACAGTCCCCATCGAGTCCATCCGCGCCCTGCTTCTTGAGCATCGCCTGTACGATGTCAACACGCTGGTGGCCTATGCAGTCGGGATCTCGCTTTTTGCAGGGCTCGCCTACTGGTTTTTTCGCAGAGTAGAACAGGGCGTTGCGGATCTGGTATGAGTATGCTGTCGAACCTGTGTCATCGTCATGAGGCTTTTCTGCGCGCAAAAACCTGTACGCCGCAAGCCTTTGACGCAGATTATGAGCGCCTGGTTCCATGGCTTTCCTCGTTGCCGCAACCCCTGTGTGATCAGCTGAGCCGTCTGCGGGCCCGTTTCAACGCCTGTCTGCAGCGGGATGTACTGGACTACATCATTCAGTCACCGCCGACGGCTGCGCAGCGAGTTGTCCAGGCCGCGCAATACTTGGCCCCCCGCGTGCAGCGCTCCGAGCAGGCGCTCATCTATGGCTATCGCTATCACAAGTCGTTGCTGGACGTGCTGGATCTGCGCGTGCAAAGGCTGCAGCGCTTTCGGGTCGAGTGGGTGGGTCAGGCGCCGGAGCCTGACCCCCGGCCCCGCCTGTGGGTCGGCATGCACTGGAGCATGTCCATACCCGGTTTTGCCCTCATCGCTGCCCGGCGCGGCAGACGAGTCAACGCCATCGCCACGGCGGCGACGATTGATCCCGTTGTCCCGCAAGGGTTTCGCCGGCACCTTGCCCGGCGTTACCATGTGCTCGAAAAAAGCTTTCACGGTGGGCGGGTGCTGTTCAAGGAACAGTCCATGATCGAGATCGCCAGAGCCTTCAGCCGCGGTGAGGATATGGTTGTCCTGTTCGACCTGCCTGCGCCGAAAGCCTCTCAGGCTGTCTATCTTCCTTTTTTTGGCGAGATGCGGGCCTTTTCCGGCGGTGCGCTGAAAATGGCCCGCCGCTACGGCTACAGGATTCATCCTTACTGGGTAGACTATCTCGGCAGGGATCGGGTGCGCATCTGGTGCGGCGAAGCGGTGGCGGCAGACGATGAAGCAGGTGTTGCGGCGGCCTTGCGCGCCCCGATCGAGCAGATCGAGCGTCAGCCGGAAAAATGGTTCGTGTTTGAGCAACTCCCCTTTTTCGCGGTGCGCCCATGAATCAGCCTGTCATGCGCTGCGAGCATCTCAGCAAGACTTATCCTGCCACAGCCCACCCTGTCAAAAAGCTGCTGGCCTATGCCTTCCCCCGCCTGATCGGCGCACGGGTGCCCCATTTTACCGCGTTGCAGGATGTGTCTCTGACCCTTACTGCCGGGCAGGTGCTCGGGCTGGTGGGGCTCAACGGCGCCGGCAAGTCCACGTTGTTGCAGCTGATGGCAGGCGTGCTGGCCCCCACGGGCGGGCACATCGAGCGCCGTGGTCGCATAGCCGCCCTGCTCGAGCTGGGTGCGGGATTCAATCCAAACCTCACCGGCCGGGAAAACATCTGGCTCTATGGTGCGCTTCTTGGCCTGCGGCGAGAAGAAATCGCCCGCGAGCTGGATGCCATTATCGAATTTGCAGAAATCGGCGAATATATCGATCAGCCGATTCATACCTACTCGAGCGGCATGTTCGTCCGTCTGGCGTTTTCCATCGCCACGGCGCTGAAGCCGGATGTGCTAATCATCGACGAAGCGCTGAGCGTCGGCGACGGCCTGTTCGCGCAAAAGTCTTTCAAGCGTATCATGGCGCTGAAGGAGCGGGGCGCGGCGATTATTTTCTGTTCCCATATGCTCTATCAGGTGGAGGTGCTGAGCGATCAGGTCATCTGGCTGCATGAGGGGCGCATCCGCCAGCAGGGCGATCCGCAGCGCGTGATTGGCGCCTACAGTCGCTTTATCGAGGCGCAGCAGCAGGCCCAGGTTCGCGCATCTTCCGACCAGCCGCCAAGAGAGGAGGGTGGCGGCGCGCCCTCTTCAGGGGCCTATGTGCGCGCACGCATCGAACGGGTGGCGCTGCGCTGCCAGGGCGCAGCGGCGCAGGATGGCGCCGTGCTCTGCCTGCCTGAGCGCAGCGACCTGATTGTCGACATCCACTACAGCTATGACCCTGCCGGGCAGCCGCCGGTGATCGCGGTGGTGATCAACGACGAGCTCATGCAGCCCATTTCCAGCTGCGCCACCTCCTATGATGGCGTGTCGTTGTGCTGCGATGCCCGGGGCAGGGGGGGCGTGCAGCTGGTCTTTGCGCGCCTGCCGTTGCTTAAGGGTGTCTACACGGTGAGCGTCTATCTCATGTGTGAAAACACAGTGCTGGTGATCGATCAGGCCGAGCATGCAGCTCAATTTGAAGTCCGCCAGCAAACGCCGGAAATCGGGCGCGTACTGCTGCCCCGCCGTTGGTTGCCGCTTGAACCTGAGTAAGGTGACGAAGGTCACATTTTCGTGCAGGGAATATGTAAAATTGGTAATAACGAGTGAATCCGAGGAAAAGTGGATGAGGGGATGGTGGATTGGATGCTGCATGGTGCTGCTGCTGGCCACCCGGGCGTGGGCGGCGGATGAGGTGGTGGGCCGCGTGCAGCTTCTGATCGGGCAGGCCGTTCAGGCAAAAACCGCCGCCGGCACAGAAAGCGTCCTGCACCAGGGAGATGCCATCCTGGAAGGCATGGTGTTGAGCACCGCGGCGGGCACTGTTGCGCACCTGAGCATGAGCGACGGCGCCTATATCAGTTTGCGCCCAGACTCAACCCTGCAGATACAGTGCTATCGTGCCGAACCCCGCCCCTGCATCCGCCTCAACCTTATCCGGGGCGAAATGCGCGAGCGCACCGGCGCCATTGGTCAGGCTCACAAAAGCCGCTTTCGTCTCAACACGCCGGTGGCCGCCGTGGGCATCCGCGGTACGGACTTTGTCACGCGCGCCTACCGGAACGAAACCCTCATTCGGGTGATACAGGGTGAGGTGGTGGCCGCACCGCTGGGAGGTGCCTGCACGGCGGGCGGACTGGGGCCGTGCAACACGCCGCTGGCTGCCAGTCTGGCTGCGGGCGACCACGCCATTTTGCAGGTCCGCCGCGGCGAAGCGGCCAGGCGCATCCTAGTAAGTAGCGAACGTGCCTCGCTGGCGCACCCGCCCGTTCACCACAATGATGACCTCACGCTTGCAGACCTGTCCCAGAATCCCGAGCGGGTGGCGTACTTTCTGGCTCAGCATGGCCTCAGTCCCGCCGATGGTAGCGGCGCGGGCAACGGCGACGACTCCCTTGCCCGCTATGGCGACATGGTGTTCGCAACCTGGACGACCGCCGCGGACGGAATCAGCCTGCCCTATGCGCAAGCACAGCAGCAGCGCGAGGTGACCGTGGGCAATGCCGAAGGCGCCCTCTGGCGTGCGCAGGGGCCCTACCGCCCCCCACAGGGCACGGTGAAATTCAGCCTGAGCAAGTCCGAAGCGCGTGTCACCACGCTTGCGGGACGGCAGGTGAGCGCGCTTATCAGTCACCCCCAGTTGCAGGTGGACTTTGTCTCCAGCAGCATGCAGACGCGCTTTCAGGCCCAGCGGCATGACAACGGTGAGCTGACCACGGTGTCGGCCAGTGTGCCGGTCAGCAGCGTTTCGGGCATATTCGTGGGCAAGACGGATGCGGGCGGCAGCATCGCCGGCGCCCTTTCCCATGACGGCCGCCAGGCCGGCTACTTTGTGCAACAGCCGTGGGGGCAGGACCGTCTGGACGCCAAACTGCTGTGGCAAGGCCGCTAGCGCGCATCACTGCCGCATTTCTGGCAGGGCTACTCCTTGGCGCCGCAGCGCGGGCCGACTGTCTTGACCGTATCGACCGGATTGAGGCCCATCTTTTTACCCATCCCAACGACCGCAACGCCAAAGCCCTGCTGGAAAAGCTGCTGCAAAGCCCCCGCTGCCGGCCGGATGCGCGCCCTGCAACGCCGCCGGCGCTGCTACGCAAAACCGCCGCCCTTGCTCTGCAGTGGCTCTCCAACCCCTACTATCTGCCGCAGGGGGGGCGTATCTGGCTTACTACGACGCAGCAGCGCATACGGCTGCAGCTGCCCACCCCGCCCCCCGCGCAGCCGGCGCTGCGGCTGGATTTTGCCTTTGAGGATGTGACCCACCAGCGCTTTGGTGTGCTGATGCTGCGCCAGATCAACGGCTATTCGCCCGACTTCCGCCTGCGCCTGGGCGGGCGGCTCGCTGGCGGCATGTGGCGCCTGCAGGCGATGCGGCTGTATGATGTGCGCAGCCTCCACATCGGCTGGGGCCATCCGCTCTCGGGCACGCACAGGCTGACCGCCTGGTTCGGCGCAGAAAGCAATGCCGACAACCACGCCTTTGACAATCTGCAGGCAGCGTTGGTGTATGATGACCGGCATGGGGCCGTGCACGACTTCGCGAGCATCGGCTTTACCCACGGTATCAATACAGACTATCCCGGGCGAGGCACCTTCAGCCTGGGGGGCGGCGTGGAGATGAGCAGACCGCTTGCGCTGGGGCCGACGCTTCAGCTGCGCACCGAGCTGCAGGGCGAACGGGATCTGCAGGACTGGAGCGCCCTGCTGCAGGGTTACGGCGCAAGAGAGAGCCTGATACTGGCGCTTGAGGCAAGACTTGTCATGCCGCGATCACCCTCAGGGCAGTGGTATCTGTCGGCGCGCTGGGCGCGGCAGATGAGCAATATTCCGCTGTTTGACTGGCAGGCAGTCGAAATCAGCCTGGGTGCGCGCAGCCGATGATAGACGCATCCGAGGGAGAACGTGCTTTTTTGTGATTTGTGTCACAATAAGGGGGGCGGTGTGCTATAGAATTACAACTGCCATAATTTGGCGCATTATCGATAATGCAAGTGCATTAACTGCAAATCTGTCAACAAAGAAAGGAGCAATAGCAATGGCTATTACCTTAGCAGAAAGAAAGGCGATCATCGAAGTAACCGTTGCCATGTTCGGCGCGGCCCCCGGTGGTTATATGGACGACCTGGTCAATATGTACGAAGCCGCAGGCAAGAATTTGACCCAGTTCGCCAAGGATCTGGCGCACACGCCTGTATTCCAGGATACGGCCCGTTATCCCAACTATCTGGCCGTAGAAGAAATCGCAGCCAAGATGACCCAGGCCTATGGTCTGGATCCGAATGATGATGCTGATGCTGATGATGGTGATAATACACCAGGTGCGGATGCCTACAACTTCTTCCTGGCGCAGCTGAATGGGGCCACCGGCGACATCTACGACACCATCGGCGAGCTGTTCGTGCAGGCCAATGACTATCTGAACAATGTGGCGGCAGCCGATCCCAACAACCCATTCCACGCTACAGCGCTGGCGCTGAGCAACAAGGTGACTGTTGCCGAGTACTACACCATCACAATGGCCGCGACATCCACCGACCTGGGTGTGCTCAGCGCCGCGGTTGCGGATGTTGACGCCACCACCGATGTGTCCGATCCCGCTGCCGTGATCAACAGCAACCTCGCCGCAGTGATAGGTCAGACCTTCACGCTCACTACTGGTGAGGACAACATCGTTGGCACCGCCGGCAACGACACCATTCGCGCCCTGATCATCGACGGCACCGGCGCTCGTGCCACCACCCTGAGCGCTTTCGACGCTATCGACGGCGGTGCTGGCACCGACACTCTGAACATCTATAGCGACGGCACTCACAACAAATCCCTGCCGACCAGCGCGACCGTGTCCAATGTTGAAATCATCAACATTTACAACGACACCACTGCTTTCAGTACCGACGGCACTGGTAACATCGACGCCTCCAAGTTCGCTGGCGCTACCAACATTAACCAAGTCGGTCTGGCTTCAGCCACGATGACCAATCTGGCTGCCACCACTACCGCAACCTTCACCGAAGTGGTCACCGATGCTGCGCTTGACGTGACTGCCGCTGCTACCGCTGCTTCTGTTAACGTTGCGCTGGATGAAGTGGCTGACGGTGACTTGTCGGACGGCAACGAGATTACTCTCAAAGTCGCTGGTGATGCGCTGACTACCGTCAACGTCACGGGTACCATCGCTGCAGGTACCGATGAGTCGGCTACTCAGGCGCTGAACATCAACGTCAAAGGTGGCGTGGACGTGAAGACCGTCACCCTGAACACCGCGATCGATGCCACCGTGACGGTTGATGAAAACGCAGATGTGAACGCAATCAATGCCGCTGCTTCTACTGGCAGTATCACATTCGCCGGGGATACAGACGTGGCCTCCATCACTACCGGTGCAGGCGAAGATGATATCGATCTGAACTACGCTGCTATCGCTGGCGCTAAAGCAGCTACCGTCTCCACCGGTGACGGAGATGACACCTTGTCTATTCTAGTTGATGCTAACGGTCTGACCGGTGTTACCGTCACTGCTGACGCAGGCGCGGGCGATGACGTTGTGGACATTGATACCACTGGCGCTGTTGCCGTTGATTTCACTGCAGGTGCTGGCAATGACCGCGTTGTGCTGGGTGATGCTCTGACTGCTGGCGCTACGGTTGACGGTGGCGACGGTGAAGACACCATCGCTGTCGTTTCCGCAAATGTTGGTACCGACCACTCTGACGTGATTAGCAACTTCGAAGTTCTTGAAGTGACCGATGCGCTTGCTCACGACCTGGACGTTGCCAACTTCGATGACATCCAGAATGTCGTTCTGGCTGCTGGTTCTGGCGCTTTCGCGATTTCCGGCATCAACAGCAACGCGACGGTGACCTACGGTGCTGATAACACCGGCAAGAGCACGCTGACCGGTACGGCTGACGTCATCAATATCGTGCTGAATGCAGATGACTCGGCTGACTTCGATGAAATCGAAGCTGCCAACGTTGAAACGGTGAACCTCGAGTCCACCACTACTGCTGCTGATCCGACCACGGTGACCAACACCGTTGGCCTGACCATCGCCGCTGCCGAAACGCTGAATGTGACCGGTGATGCGAAACTGGAGATTGATACCGCCCTGACTTCGGTTGAAACCGTTGCTGCTGCTGACTTCGACGCTGGTCTGACCGTTAATCTGACGGGCAATGCCAACGACGCCACTGTGACCGTGGGCGATGGTGATAACGACGTGATCGGCGGCGATGGTGCTGACACCATCACGGTTGGCGATGGCAATGACGCGATCGATGGCGGCACTGGTGACGACACGATCGTTGCTGGTAACGGCTCGAACGACATCATTGGTGGCGCTGGTGCTGACACCATCACGGTTGGCGATGGCGATAACACGATCGATGGCGGCGCTGGTGACGACACGATCGTTGCTGGTAACGGCTCGAACGACATCATTGGTGGCGCTGGTGCTGACACCATCACGGTTGGCGATGGCGATAACACGATCGATGGCGGCGCTGGTGACGACACGATCGTTGCTGGTAACGGCTCGAACGACATCATTGGTGGCGCTGGTGCTGACACCATCACGGTTGGCGATGGCGATAACACGATCGATAGCGGCGCTGATGATGACATCATCACCGCTGGTGCTGGCGACGACACGATCGATGGCGGTGATGGTAACGACACGATCGTTGCTGGTAACGGCGCTAACAACATCACTGGCGGCGCTGGTGCTGACAGCCTGGCCGGTGGTGAAGGCAACGACACCTTCCGCTACTACGCTCAGAACGAGTCGGCCATGGACATGGGTTCGTCGTTCGCAGGTGACACCATCGTGGGCTTTAACGCAGGCGATGGCACAGCAGCGGGTGTGGTTGACAGGATTCAACTGCCGTACGGTTGGACTGCCACGACGATCTCCACGGTGACCGTAGGATCGGCCAACCTGGCGACCTTCAGTGACGATATGAAGGCCAGCGGCAACCTGACGACCGCACTGGCTCAGACAGGTGGCGTGGCTGTGGTGACGGTGTCCAACGGTACGGCCGCAGGCACCTACATCATGACCAACAATGGCACGGCTGGCGGCTATAGCTCAGACAACACACTCGTGGTCAAGCTCGACAGCGCGACCAACCTCGACAAGCTGAGCGTAAACAACTTTGCTAAGACCAATGCGCTGACACCGGATGTGGCAACGGCAATGGCCCATGCTGCTTATGCTGAGGCTGACACGGTAATCGTGACAGATAGTGGCAGTAACATCGCGGCTGCAGACTTTGCGACTCTCCAGGCCAAGAGAGTAGATTTCCTGGATGCGACAGACAATGTTGTTTCGCTCACGACAACACAGGCTGACAATGTGCGCAACGCAGGCTTGAAGTTCGCTGCCAACGATGCTCTGACTGTGACTGGTCAAGGTTCTGCGCTGGCTGCTCTGGAGCATAGCGACTATGCTACGGGTGCACTGGGAGGCGCTAGCGTTACACTTGATGCATCAGACGATGCAGCAACGCTGACTGTTACGCAAGCTGACAGCGTGCGCACGAATGCGACCAAGTTCGATAGCATCGACACTCTAACGGTAACGGCTACGGGTTCTGAGCTGGCTGTTCTGACGTATAGTGACTATGCTACGGGTGCACTGGGAGGCGCTAGCGTTACACTTGATGCATCAGACAATGCTGTTTCGCTCACGAAAACACAGGCTGACAATGCGCGCAACGAAGGCTTGAAGTTCGATAGCAGCGACGCTCTAACGGTAACGGATACGGGTTCTGCGCTGGCTGGTCTGACGTATAGCGACTATACTACGGTTGCACTGGGAGGCGTTAGCGTTATACTTGATGCATCAGACAATGCTGTTTCGCTCACGAAAACACAGGCTGACAATGCGCGCAACGAAGGCTTGAAGTTCGCTGCTAACGATACTCTGAATGTGACTGGTCAAGGTTCTGCGCTGGCTGCTCTGACGTATAGCGATTATGCTACGGGTGCACTGGGAGGCGCTAGCGTTACACTTGATGCATCAGACAATGCTGTTTCGCTCACGAGAACACAGGCTGACAATGCGCGCAACGCGGGCTTGAAGTTTGATAGCAGCGACGCTCTAACGGTAACGGGTACTAAGGGTTCTGCGCTGGCTGGTCTGACGCATAGCAACTATTCTACGGTTGCACTGGGAGGCGCTAGCGTTACACTTGATGCATCAGACGATGCAGCAACGCTGACTGTTGATCAAGCTGACAGCGTGCGCACGAATGCGACCAAGTTCGCTGCCGACGATGCTCTGACTGTGACTGGTGAAGGTGCTGATCTGGCTGCTCTGGACCATAGCAACTATGCTACGGGTGCACTGGGAGGCGCTAGCGTTACACTTGATGCATCAGACGATGCAGCAACGCTGACTATTACGCAAGCTGACAGCGTGCGCACGAATGGGACCAAGTTCGCTGACGACGATGCGCTGACTGTGACTGGTGAAGGTGATGATCTGGCTGCTCTGGACCATAGCGACTATTCTACGGTTGCACTGGGAGGCGCTAGCGTTACACTTGATGCATCAGACAATGCAGCAGA
>NZ_FSRE01000005.1 GCF_900141795.1 Sulfurivirga caldicuralii | reverse complement strand
TTTTTTCACTCGCCAACTCAACCTCTGTCGTCGTTGGCGGAGCGCGTATTATAGTGACTCCAGAAGAACTTTCAAGAGGCTTTGAGAAGTTTTTTCGCACCGTCCGGTGCGCCTCAATCCTGCTTGTTCGCCCCAGAGGCTACCCCCTGAAGCGAGATGCGTATTATAGGGATCAGTCAGAAGCTTTCAAGTCCCTTTCGCATCTTTTTTCCGAAAAGCCGGGGCAAGTACTTCGCAGTGCAGACCCGGCTCGTCGGGAAGGCGTATTATAGGGACAGCAGCTCAATGTTCAAGAAGAATGTGTAACTTTTTATTGCAGAGGGGCTGATCGCCCAACAAAAAGGGCGCAATGTGCGCCCTTGCCTCTACATTTCTATATAAATTATTACGGAAGTGGGCCCTCAAGCCGTCACCTTGACGCGGGCAAACTTGCGCTTGCCCACCTGATAGACACCCTCGGTGCCGGGCGCGACGGCTTCTCGGCTATCGGTCAGCTTTTCGCCATTCTTTTTTACCGCGCCCTGCTTGACCATGCGGTGCCCCTCGGAGGTGGAGGCCACCAGACCTGCTTCCTTCAACAGATTGGCCAATGGCAGCGGGCCCTGCACGGATACTTCCGGGATATCCTCGGGAATGGCATTCTTTCTGAAGCGCGTCTCGAAGTCCTTGAGGGCTGCCTGCGCAGCTGCTTCGTCATGGAAGCGCGCCACCAGCTCCATGGCCAGCTTGATCTTGATATTGCGCGGGTTCTCTCCCGCTGCAACAGCCTGCCTGAACTGCTCGATCTCTTCCAGACTGCGGAAGCTGAGCAATTCAAAATAGCGCCACATCAGTTCATCGGAAATGGACATCACCTTGCCGAACATCTCATTGGGCGCGTCCTGAATGCCAATATAGTTGCCCAGCGACTTGGACATTTTCTGCTTGCCGTCCAGCCCTTCCAGGATCGGCATGGTGAGCGTTACCTGCGGTTTTTTGCCGAAGTGCTGCTGCAGATGGCGCCCCATGAGCAAATTGAATTTCTGGTCGGTACCGCCCAGCTCCACGTCTGCTTCGAGCACAACCGAGTCGTACCCCTGCAGCAGCGGATAGAGAAACTCGTGAATGGCAATGGGCGAGCCGGACTTGTAGCGCTCTTCGAAATCATTACGCTCCAGCATGCGCGCCACAGTGGTGGTGCCGGCCAGACGGATCAGATCCACCGCGCTCAGGTCATTCATCCAGCTGGAGTTGAACACCACCTGCGTCTTTTCCGGGTCGAGAATCTTGAACACCTGCTCGGTGTAAGTTTTGGCATTTTCCTTCACCTGCTCCTCGGACAGCGGCGGGCGTGTGGCGCTCTTGCCGGTAGGGTCGCCGATCATGGCGGTGAAGTCACCGATCAGAAACAGCACTTCGTGCCCGAGATCCTGAAACTGCTTAAGCTTGTTGATCAGCACAGTGTGCCCCAGGTGCAGATCGGGCGCCGTGGGATCAAAGCCGGCCTTGATGCGCAAGGGGCGACCTTCCTTCAGTTTTTCCACCAGCTCGGCTTCGGGAATGATCTCCTCGACGCCGCGCTTGATCAATTGCAGTTGTTCTTCCACAGGTTTCATGGGCGTCCCCTCAACATAATACGGTGTCGGTATTAAGCTGCAGCCTGCCGGTCAGTTCGGACACACTGGCAAGCCCCTTTTTGTCCAGATAGGCCGCAATGCCGCGATTGAGCTTTTTCAGCAGCAGCGGGTCGCTGGCAAGCATGGTCCCTACGGCCACCATGCTCGCGCCGGCAAGGAAAAACTCAATGGCATCTTCAGCCGTGGCAATGCCACCAAGCCCGATAATGGGCACGCCGTGGGGCCTGGCCACCTGATAGACCTGATGCACCTTGAGCAATGCCACTGGCTTGATGGCCGGGCCGGACAGGCCGCCCTGATTGTTCCCCAGCGTGGGGCGCATGGTGTCGATATCAATGGCCATCCCCATCAACGTATTGATGGCGCTGAGCATGTCGGCCCCCGCATCGATCACACGACGAGCGCCCTCGGCAATGTCGGTCTGATTGGGCGACAGCTTCACAATGAGCGGCTTGGTGGTGACCGCACGGCATACCTCCGTCACCCGCGCCGCCATATCCGGATCATTGCCGAACGCGGCCCCGCCCTTTTTCACATTGGGGCAGGAAATATTCACTTCGATGGCCGCCACGGGCGAGTCATCGAATCGACGGGTCACCTCGGCATACTCTTCCAGCGACGAACCGGAGACATTGGCGATATAACGGGTCGCATCCACGTCCAGCTGGGGCAGCAGTTCATTGACCACTACATCCACGCCCGGGTTCTCCAGCCCCACCGAGTTCAGCAGGCCGCATGGCGTCTCCCACACCCGCTCAGGCCTGTTCCCCTTTTTGGGCTCGAGCGTGGTGCCTTTCAGAAACACCGCCCCCACGTCGCGCAGGTCAAAGCCGGCGACGCGCTGATACGCCAGCCCATAGCCCGCATTGCCCGAGGCCATAGCCACCGGCGTGTTAAACTTGACGCCGCACAACTCCAGCGACAGATCCGCCATGCTTCACCTTATTCTTTATGAACCTGAAATTCCCCAGAACACCGGCGCACTGATTCGTCTCAGCGCCAATACCGGTGCCTGGCTGCACCTGATCGAACCGCTGGGGTTCGATCTGAGCGAAAAACGCGTGCGCCGCGCCGGGCTGGACTATCACGAGCTGGCACGCGTTAGCGTACACCCATCCCTGGAGGCCTGCATCGAGGCCATCTCACCGCACGCGGTCTATGCCATGACCACCAGAGGGGCACGCCTTTACACCGAGCCCCGCTTTGTGCCCGACGACGCCTTTCTGTTTGGCCCGGAAAGTCGCGGCCTGCCGGACGAGGTGCTGGAACGCTTCGACTCCGCGCACCGCCTGCGCCTGCCCATGAAGCCCGGCGCGCGCAGCCTCAATCTCGCCAACGCCGTCAGCGTCATGGCCTATGAAGCCTGGCGCCAGCTGGATTTTGCGCCCCTATAGGGGGGTCCCCGACTTTTTTACACGCCGTTTTTTCACGCCGCCAAAATGCCATAAAAAGGGCGCAAAACGGCCTAAATAATGCGTTCCGCCTTCAAATCCCGCTCAAACAGGGCCTCTGCCGCCTGTTGCGGCGTCGTCTTGCCGCTGACCACGCGCTCCACCTGCTCCAGGATCGGCAGTTCCAGCCCTTTCTCCTGCGCCAGGGCAAAAATGATGTCCGCGGCGCGCACGCCTTCGACCACCTGCCCGATCTTGCGCTGCACCTCGACCACATCGCCCGATGACTGCGCCAGCAACAGGCCAAAGCGACGGTTGCGGGATTGATTGTCCGTGCAGGTCAGCACCAGGTCGCCCACGCCCGCCAAACCCATGAAGGTCTCCGCGCGGGCACCCAGCACCGTGCCGAATCGAATCATCTCCGCCAGCCCGCGGGCGATCAGCGCTGCCCGCGCATTCGCCCCCATGCCCAGCCCATCACTGAGGCCGGTGGCAATGGCCATGACGTTCTTGTAGGCGCCGCCCACTTCAACCCCCACCACATCATCCTGAAAATAGACGCGGAAGCGGTCGTGATGAAAGGCTCTGGCCCACCACTCTACCTCATCCTGCCGCGGGGAAGCGCTCACCATGGCAGTGGGCAGCCCCTTGGCCACCTCCTCGGCGAAGGTGGGCCCGGACACAACGGCATAGGGGTGCGCGGGCCAGCGCGCCTCCACCACCTGGTGCAGCATGCGCCGCGTGGCCGGGTCGAATCCCTTGGTGGCCCACGCCAGATGCGCGGGCAGCAGCTGATCGGGAATGCGCTCGAGCAACCCGGCAAATGCCGTACTGGGTACCACGATCAGCGCGCCGTCCGCCTCCGCCAAGGCCTCTTCCAGATCGGCGGTGGAATCGAGCGGGGGCGGAAAGGGTACGCCCGGCAGGTAGCGCGTATTTTCCCGCTGCAACTTCAGCTGCTCGGCATGACTGGTGCTATGCGCCCACAGGCAGACACGGTGACCGACACGCGCCAGATGAATGGCCAGCGCTGTGCCCCATGCCCCTGCGCCGAGGACCGCCAGGCGACGCGTCATCGTTTACTGCTGCGTTGCCTCGGCCTGTTGCTGCTGCACGTGCTCGGCGTACATGGCCTCGAAATTGACCGGTTCCAGCAGCAACGGCGGGAAGCCGCCGCGGATGACCAGATCACTGACGGCTTCGCGGGCATACGGGAACAGAATGTTGGGGCAGTGCACACCGAGCAGATAGTTGATGTCGGCGTCGGTAAAGCCCTTGATCTGAAAAATGCCAGCCTGCTCCACCTCCACCAGAAACGCCACATGCTCATCGATGCGCGTCGTGGCCGTTACGCGCACGATCACGTTGAATACGCCCTCTTCCGGCTCCAGCGCTTCGCTGGAAACATTCAAGTCCACTTCCAGCTGCGGCTGAAACTCGACGGTAAAAATGCCGGGCGCATTGGGCGACTCGAACGAGACGTTGCGCGTATAGATCTTGTTAATGGTAAAAATCTGCTCGGGCTGTTGCGTGGTTGCTTCACTCATGAGATATGCCTTCCTGTTCCAGTAACTTGTCCAGTTCGCCGCGGGCTTCCAGTGCATGCAGATCATCGCAGCCGCCCACGTGCGTTTCACCAATGAAAATCTGCGGCACCGTACTGCGCCCGCTCAATGCTTCCATCTCCTGCCACAGCGCACGGTCACGCCCCACATCGATCAGCGTGTACTGCACACCCTTGTCATCCAGCAGGCGGCGCGCCATGGTGCAGTAGGGACAGGTTTGCGTGGCATAGACAACTACGCCGGGTTTGGTATCGCTCACGACTTTTTTCCCTTGTGCTTGCCCCTTTTGGGTACACCCTTCTCCACCGGCATGCCGGCACTCTGCCACGCCATGATGCCACCGGCCAGGTTATAGACCTGCTGGTAGCCAGCCTTGGCCAGCTGGGCGGCTGCACGCGCCGAACGCGACCCCGTCTGACAATACACCACCACAGGCTGATCCTTGTCAAACGGCAGCTTTTCAATCTGGCTTTTCAGCTGGCTGACAGGAATGTTCACGGTATCAAACAGGCGCGCATCGCGAAACTCCTTGTCGGTACGCACATCCAGCACGGCAGCCCCATCGTTGATCAGGCGTGTGGCGCGGTTGGCGTCGACATTTTCATAGCCGGCCAACCTGTCGCCAATATAGCTGTACACCAGCGACAGCACGATAATGACCAGCGCCGCAAACAGCGGCCACTGTTGTTGCACAAATTCCAGAAACATGTGGCTCCCTTGTTCAGCCCAATCACTCAAGCGGCTGATTTTAGCAGTGCCAGCCTATACAATAAAGCGATTAAACAGGAATACGGGACCAAACGCATGTCCAAGAGCAAAAAGAAGAAGTACACCGTCAAGCATCGCCCCACCGGCCTGATCATTCTGGATGGCTGGGGCTATCGCGAACCGGCGGACGACAATGCCATCTCGCTGGCCAACACCCCCGTTTTTGACGAACTGTGGAACAACCACCCGCACACGCTGATCAACACCAGCGGCGGTGTCGTGGGTCTGCCCGACGGGCAGATGGGCAACTCCGAAGTGGGGCACCTCAACCTGGGTGCGGGCCGCGTGGTCTATCAGGAACTGACCCGCATCGGCCTGGCCATCAAGGACGGCTCCTTCTTCTACAACCCCGTGCTCGCCGAAGCCATCGACAAGGCGGCAGAAGCCGGCCGCACCGTGCACGTGCTTGGGCTGCTTTCCGACGGCGGCGTACACAGCCATATCGACCACATGAAGGCCACCGTCAAAATGGCTGTCGACCGGGGCGCCAAAGTGCGCATCCACGCGTTTACCGATGGCCGCGACGTGGCCCCCAGGTCGGCGCTCAATTACATCGAGGAGATGGAGGAATTCATCAAGCCGCTCAAAGGCGTGCGCATCAGCTCCATTGTCGGGCGCTACTACGCCATGGACCGTGACAATCGCTGGGAGCGCATCAAGGAAGCCTACGACGTGATTGCCTGTGGCGAAGCGGAATACAAGGCGGATTCCGCCCGCGAAGCGGTGGAAACGGCCTACGCCCGCGGCGAAACGGACGAATTCATTCACGCCACCGCCATCCGCAACAAGAAGGGCAAGGTGACCAAGGTCAAGGACGGCGACACCGTCATCTTCACCAACTTCCGCGCCGACCGCGCCCGTCAGCTGACACGCCCGTTCATCGAAAAGGACTTCGCGGAATTCCACCGCTGTGTGGCACCGCAACTGGCCGATTTCGTCACCATGACGGAATACAACAAGAACTTCAACGTCAAGGTCGCCTTCCCGCCGCAGAAACTGAAAAACACCTTCGGCGAGTGGATCAGCAAGCTGGGCCTGCGCCAGCTGCGCATCGCCGAGACGGAAAAATACGCCCACGTCACCTTCTTCCTCAACGGCGGTCGCGAAGCCCCCTTCGAAGGCGAAGACCGCATTCTGATCCCGTCCCCGAAGGTGGCCACCTACGACCTCAAGCCGGAAATGAGTGTGTTTGAACTGGCAGAGAAACTGTGCGAAGCGATCCGTTCCGGCAAATACGACACCTTCGTATGCAACATCGCCAACCCCGACATGGTCGGCCATTCCGGCAATATCGACGCCTGCATCAAGGCGGTCGAGGCCGTGGACAAGGCGCTGGGACAGATCATGGAGTGCCTGCGTGAAGCCGATGGCGAAGTCATCATCACCGCCGACCACGGCAATATCGAGCAGTTGCGCGACCCGCTCACCGGTCAGGCGCTGACCTCGCACACCACCAACCCGGTGCCATTCATCTATGTGGGCCACAAGAAGTGCTCCCTGCGCGAAGGCGGCGGCCTGCCCGACGTGATGCCGACGCTGCTGGATGTGATGGAGCTGCCCAAGCCGGAAGAAATGACCGGCGAAAGCCTGTGCATGCACGCCGAACGCGACTAAGCGTTTGATTTGAAAAGGGTGGCGCGCAGCTGTATAATGCTGCGCCCTTGTGTCCGGCCGCCGACAGGCGGTCGCGTCATTGATCTAAACAGGAAACAGTGCCCTATGAACACACTGCAGTCCCTTGCCGGGCTCTACAGCCCCGAGTTCGAAAAAGACAACTGTGGCTTTGGCCTGATCGCCAACATGGACAACCAGCCCAGTCACGGCCTGGTTCAAACCGCCATCGAATCCCTGGCGCGCATGACCCACCGCGGTGGCGTCGCCGCCGACTGCTGCACCGGTGATGGTTGCGGCCTGTTGATCAAGAAACCCGCCACCTTCTTTGCGGATGCGGCGGCAGACGCGGGCATCCAGCTCGGCGACACCTGGGCGGTGGGCATGGTTTTCCTGAGTCAGGATGCCGCCAAGCGCGATACCGCTATCAAGACGCTGGAAGAAAACCTCGCCGCCAAGGGGCTGCAGGTGGCCGGCTGGCGCAAGGTGCCGGTGCGTTCCGAGGTGCTGGGCGAACAGGCCGCGAGCATGGAGCCCGACATCCGCCAGATTTTCGTCAACGCGCCTGCGGACATGGACGAAGACAGCTTCAACCGTGCCCTGTTCGTGGCCCGCCGTCAGACGGAAATGGCCATTGAGCCCAACGACAAGGATTTCTACATCGCCTCACTGCACAGCCAGCTGGTCTCCTACAAGGGTTTGGTAATGCCGAGGGAGCTGCCGGAGTACTATCTGGATCTGAACGATCCGCGCTTCGAGTCTGCACTGGTGTCCTACCACCAGCGCTTCTCTACCAATACCCTGCCGCAGTGGCGCCTGGCGCAGCCGTTCCGCTTCCTGGCCCATAACGGCGAGCTGAATACCATCCGCGGCAACCGCAACTGGGCACGTGCACGTCAGAGCAAGTTGAAAACCGAGCTGATTCCCGAGCTGCACACCCTGCGCCCGCTGGTATCGCAAGAAGGCTCCGACTCCAGCTCGCTGGATAACATGCTGGAAGTGCTCACCATGGGCGGACTGAGTATGTTCGAAGCGCTGCGCCTGCTGATTCCGCCCGCGTGGCAGAATGTGCCGCACATGGACCCCGATCTGCGTGCCTTCTTTGAATACGCCTCCATGCACATGGAGCCGTGGGACGGCCCGGCCGGCATGGTGCTCAACACCGGCCGCTACGCCATCTGCGCGCTGGATCGCAACGGCCTGCGCCCCACCCGCTACGTGATTACCAAGGACCGCAACATCACCTTCGCCTCCGAAATCGGTGTGTACGACTACGATCCAGCCGATGTGGTGGAGAAGGGACGCCTCAAGCCCGGCCAGGTGATGGCGGTGGATCTGGAAACCGGCACGCTGCTGCGTCCACAGGATATCGACGATCAGCTCAAGGACGCCTACCCCTACCGCGACTGGCTCGATGCCGGCATGAAGGCGATCGAGGACCGTCCCGACCTATCCGAAAAGGTCATCGGTTTCGACGACATCACCGCCGAGCTGTATCAGAAATACTTCATGGTCAGCTTCGAAGAGCGCGACATGATCCTGCGCACCCTGGCCGAAGACGGTCAGGAGCCCACCATGTCCATGGGCGACGACGCACCGCTGCCGGTCTTCTCCAAGCGCCCGCGTCAGCTGTACGACTACTTCCGCCAGATGTTCGCGCAGGTGACCAACCCGCCCATCGACCCATTGCGGGAAAGCATTGTCATGTCGCTGGCCACCAGCTTCGGCCGCGAGCAGAACCTGTTCGAAAAGGGCCCGGAACACGCCAGGCGCATGGATGTGAGCTCGCCGGTGCTGACGCCGTCGCAGTTCAACCAGCTGCTGAACACCACCGACGAAGGCTTCCGTCATATTGTGCTGAGCCTGCACTATGATCCCAAGGAAAAGGATCTGAAGCAGGCGATCATCGACCTGTGCGATATCGCGGTGGAAGCGGTGCACAACGGCACCACCATTCTGGTGCTCTCCGACATGGGCATCGAGCCGGATCTGCTGACCATTCCGGCGCTGATGGCCACCGGTGCACTGCACCATCGCCTGGTGAACGAGGGGCTGCGCCCGGATGCCAACATCGTGGTGGAAACCGCCACGGCGCGCAACCCGCACCACTTCGCGGTGCTGATCGGCTACGGCGCCACCGCCGTCTACCCTTATCTGGCCTACGAAACCCTGGAAGACCTGATGCGCACCGGCGAGTTGTCCAAGAACAACAGCCTCAGCTTCTACATCAAGAACTTCCGCAAGGGCATCAACAAGGGGCTGTTCAAGATCCTCTCCAAGATGGGCATCTCCACCATCGCCTCCTACCGCGGTGCGCAGCTGTTCGAAGCGGTCGGCCTGAGCAGGGAAATCGTCGATCTGTGCTTTACCGGCACCGCCTGCCGCATCGAAGGCACGAAGTTCGAACACATTGAAAACGACCTGAAGCAGGTGGCCCAGCGCGCCTTCAATCCACGCCGCACTCTGGAACAGGGCGGCGAGATCAAGTTCGTGCACGGCGGCGAATACCACGCCTTCAACCCGGAGGTGGTGACCCACCTGCGCGAGTGCGTGCGCACCGGCGACAAGGCCACCTATCAGAAGTTTGCGGATGCAGTGAACAACCGTCCGCCCATGACCGTGCGCGACCTGCTCACCTTCAGGAAGGATCTTGAGCCGGTCCCGCTGGCCGAAGTGGAACCTGTTGAGCACATCCTCAAGCGCTTCGACTCCGCCGGCATTTCCCTGGGCGCGCTGTCTCCCGAGGCGCACGAGGCGCTGGCCACCGCCATGAACCGCCTCGGTGCCCGCTCCAACTCCGGCGAGGGCGGCGAAGACGAAGCCCGCTTCGGAACCGAAAAGATGTCCAAGATCAAGCAGGTGGCGTCCGGTCGCTTCGGCGTCACCGCCCACTACCTGCGCAACGCGGAAGTGATTCAGATCAAGATCGCCCAGGGCGCCAAGCCGGGCGAGGGCGGTCAGCTGCCCGGCCACAAGGTGGACATGTACATCGCCAAGCTGCGCCACTCCATGCCGGGCGTGACGCTGATTTCCCCACCGCCGCACCACGACATCTACTCCATCGAGGATCTGGCGCAACTGATCTTTGACCTGAAGCAGATCAACCCCAATGCGCTCATCTCCGTGAAGCTGGTGGCAGAACCCGGTGTGGGTACCATCGCCGCGGGTGTAGCCAAGGCCTATGCCGACCTGATTACCATCTCCGGTTACGACGGCGGCACCGGCGCAAGCCCGCTCACCTCGGTGAAATACGCCGGCAATCCCTTTGAAATGGGCATTGCCGAAGCTCACCAGGTGCTGCGCGCCAACGACCTGCGCGGTCAGGTGATCCTGCAGGCCGACGGCGGACTCAAGACCGGCCTGGACGTGGTCAAGGCGGCTATCCTCGGTGCGGAAAGCTTCGGCTTTGGTACTGCGCCTATGATCGCGCTGGGCTGCAAGTACCTGCGCATCTGTCATCTGAATACCTGTGCCGTGGGCGTAGCCACCCAGGACGAGCGCCTGCGCAAGGAGCACTTTATCGGCATGCCGGAAATGGTGATGAACTATTTCCGCTTCGTGGCGGAAGAAACGCGCGAATGGATGGCCAAACTGGGCGTGCGCTCGCTGGAGGAGCTGGTGGGCCGCGTGGATCTGCTGGAGCAGATCGACAATCCGCCCACCGAGAAAATGCGCAATGTGGACCTGTCCGCCTTCATCACCGATGCTGGCGTGCCAGAACACAAGCCGCATGTGTGTCAGGTGAGTCGCAACAACCCGTGGGACAAGGGCATGCTGGCAGAACGCATGGTGCAGGACATGCTGCCCGCCATCGAAGCCAGGTCCGGCGGCATCTTCCACTATGACATCAAAAACACCGACCGTTCCATCGGTGCCCGCGTCGCCGGTGAAATCGCCGAGCGCTGGGGCAACTACGGCATGAAGGACACCCCCATCACCGTCAAGTTCAAGGGGATCGCCGGACAGTCGTTCGGTGTGTTCAACGTGGACGGTCTCAACCTGCATCTGGAGGGGGACGCCAACGACTACGTGGGCAAAGGCATGGCCGGCGGCGAGATCGTCATTACCCCGGCGCCCGGCGGTGAATTCGATCCGCACGTGACCCCGATCGTGGGCAACACCTGCCTGTACGGTGCCACCGGCGGCAAACTGTTGGCCGTCGGCACGGCGGGCGAGCGCTTCGGCGTGCGCAACTCCGGCGCCATCGCCGTGGTGGAAGGCTGCGGCGATCACGGCTGTGAATACATGACCGGCGGCACCATCGTCAGCCTCGGCAGCGTGGGCGTCAACTTCGGTGCCGGCATGTCCGGCGGCATGGCGTTCGTGCTGGACGAAGCCAACACACTGCACGATCATCTCAACAGTGAGATGGTGGAGGCGATCCGCATCGATACCGAAGAGACGGAAGCCTACCGCGTCTATCTGCGTCAGCTGCTGGAAGAGTACGTGGAAAAAACCAACAGTGCCTTCGGGCAGAAGGTGCTCGGCCAATTCAGCCGCTACATCGGTCAGTTCTGGCTGGTGAAACCGCGCGCCATTCCGAAGGAAAAACTGCTGGACATGTTCGCCAAGAAAGCCGCCTAAGAGGACACTGGAATGCCAAATATCAGACAATTTCTGGAAGTTGACCGCCAGCTGCCGCCCAAGAAGCCGGCCGACGAGCGCCGCAAGGATTTCGGTGAAATCTACGGCAGCTTCGATCTGCAACACGCCATGGCGCAGGCGGATCGCTGCCTGCACTGCGGCAACCCCTACTGCGAATGGGCCTGCCCTGTGCACAACTACATTCCCAACTGGCTGAAGCTGGTGGCGGAAGGCAATGTGCTCGAGGCGGCGGAGATCTCCCACAAGACCAACAGCCTGCCGGAAATGTGCGGGCGCATCTGCCCGCAGGACCGCCTGTGCGAAAAGGCCTGCACGCTGGAAGACACCAACTTCGGTGCCGTCACCATCGGCGCGGTGGAGCGCTTCATTACCGACACCGCCTTCGAGATGGGCTGGCGTCCGGACCTGTCGCAGGTGCCCATGACCGACAAGAAAGTGGCCATCGTCGGCGCCGGCCCGGCGGGCCTGGCGTGTGCGGACATTCTCATCCGCAACGGCGTCAAGCCGGTGGTGTTCGACCGCCATCCCGAAATCGGCGGCCTGCTCACCTTCGGTATCCCGCCATTCAAGCTGGAGAAAAAGGTGGTGCGCAAGCGCCGCGAAGTGCTGGAAGAGATGGGCGTGGAATTCCGCCTCAAAACCGAAATCGGCAAGGACATCCCCTTCCAGCAGCTGCTGGACGAATATGATGCCGTATTCCTCGGCATGGGCACCTACAAGGCCATGGAAGGCGGCTTCCCCGGCGAGGATCTGCCGGGCGTGTACAAGGCGCTGGACTACCTGATCGGCAATATCAAGAAGCTGGAAGGCTGGCTGGAAGACGAATCCGAATACATCAACCTGCAGAGCCAGCGCGTCGTGGTACTGGGCGGTGGCGACACCACCATGGACTGTACCCGTACCGCGATTCGTCAGGGCGCGGACGAAGTCTATTGCGTCTATCGCCGCGACGAAGCCAACATGCCCGGCTCACCGGCCGAGGTGCGCAACGCCAAGGAAGAAGGCGTGCAGTTCATGTTCAACCGCACCCCGCTGGAAGTGATCGGTGACGGCAAGGTGGAAGGCATCAAGGTGGTGCAGACCCGTCTGGGCGAAGCGGACGAAAATGGCCGCCGCCGCCCGGAAGTCATCCCCGGCTCGGAGGAAATCATCCCCTGCGATGCGGTGATTGTCGCCTTCGGCTTCAAGCCCAACCCGCCGCAGTGGTTCAAGGACTTCCACATCGCCGTGCACGAGTGGGGCGGCGTGGTGACGGCTGCGGAAGACAGCGACTACCCCTACCAGACCTCGAACCCGAAAGTCTTCTCCGGCGGCGACATGGTGCGTGGCTCCAGCCTGGTGGTGCACGCCGTGCACGAGGGCCGCAAGGCCGCCGAGGGCATTCTCAACTACCTCGAGGTGTAACCAGGGAGGGGGGTCCCCGACTTTTTACAGGGCCGATTTTTTCGGCCCCCCACTAAACCGGCCACACTGGCCATGCAAAACGCCCTTTGGGGCGTTTTTCATTCTATTTGAACCCACTCCTCCATTAACACAGGCGCCATGCCATGACGGATTACAGCAAACTGGCCCGGGCATTGATTCATCTGCGGGCACAATATGACAACTGGCGTACCCTGCCTGAATCAACGCCTGCGCTTATCCGCGAGGCAGTGCAGGAGTCAGTCATCCACCGCTTTGAAACAGCGTGGGATGCCCTCTGGAAAGGGCTCAAACGCTACTTGCAGGATGAAGTGGGGCTGGCCGAAGTCCCCAATGGCCCTAATCCCATCCTGCGCCTGGCCAATGAAAACCAGCTGCTGCCTTCCTCCATTGATGAATGGTTGTATTACGCCCGCCTACGGGTGCAAACGGCGCATGACTACAGCGAACAGAAGGCGCAAGAGGCCCTTGAGGCAATGGCGCGTTTTATTGCAGATGCTGAGAAACTGTTTTCAGTGCTGACCGGAACAACACCTGATGCTTATTCGCCCACAAGATAGGGACACCCTCATCCGCCTCTTGAAAAGCCACCTCCCTGATACGGAGATCTGGGCATTTGGTTCCCGCGTAACCGGCAAAGCCCACCCCGGATCAGATCTGGATCTGGTTGCCATGAGCGATAATGAGCAGGCGATTTTTCTTGCCCAGGAAGCACTGGAAAACAGTGCTCTGCCTTTTCGTGTGGACTTGCTGAGTTGGCCAACCCTTCCCCCCACAATGCAGGAAAATATTTGTCAACACCATGAAGTTTTAATCCCCGCACCAGAAAGGAACCCCCATGACTGACTTGAAACGCAAAGCACTGGATTATCACCGCCTGCCCCGCCCGGGCAAGATTGAAGTTGCCCTGACCAAGCCCTGCGAAACGCAGGAGGACCTAAGTCTGGCCTATACGCCCGGTGTCGCCCAGCCGGTGCTGGAGATCGAAAAGGATCCCCTTGCTGCCTACGAATACACCAACAAGGGCAATCTGGTGGGTGTCATCTCCAACGGCTCGGCCATTCTGGGCCTTGGCAACCGCGGTGCACTGGCCTCAAAGCCGGTGATGGAAGGCAAGGCCATGCTGTTCAAGCGCTTCGCCAATGTGGACGCCTTCGACATCGAGATCGACGCCCCCACGGTCGAGGCCATGGTAGAGACCGTGGCGCGCATGGCGCCCACCTTCGGCGGCATCAATCTGGAAGACATCAAGGCGCCGGAGTGCTTTGAGGTGGAGCGCCAGCTGCAGGAAAAGCTGGACATTCCCGTGTTTCACGACGATCAGCACGGCACCGCCATCATCGCCGCGGCGGGCCTGCTCAACGCGCTGGAGATTCAGAGCAAGACGCTGGAGGAGAGCCGTATCGTCTGCGTGGGTGCCGGCGCGGCCGGTATTGCCATTCTGCAGCTGCTGCTGGCACTGGGTGCGCGCAAGGAAAATATTGCCCTGGTGGACTCAAAGGGCGTGGTGCACAGCGGTCGTGACGACCTGAATCCCTACAAGGCCGAATTCGCACTGGATACCTCGCTGCGCACGCTGGAAGATGCGCTGAAGAATGCCGACGTCTTTATCGGCGTATCGCAAAAGGACCTGCTCAAGCCGGAATGGCTCAAGACCATGGCACCGAAACCCATCGTGTTTGCCATGGCCAACCCCGACCCGGAAATCCGCCCGGAAGTGGCGCTAGCCGCACGGGACGACGTCATCATGGCCACGGGTCGGTCGGACTACCCCAATCAGGTCAATAACGTCCTCGGCTTTCCGTTCATCTTCCGCGGCGCGCTGGATGCACGCGCCAGCGAGATCAACATGACCATGAAGATCGCCGCCGTCAAGGCCCTGAGCGAACTGGCGCGTCAGCCGGTGCCACAGGTAGTACTGGATGCCTATGGGCTGGAATCCCTCGAATTCGGCCCCGACTACATCATCCCCAAACCCACCGATCCGCGTCTGCTCGACGTGGTGCCCAAAGCGGTGTACGATGCCGCCGTGGCCAGCGGCGTTGCCCGCATCTGACCGGCGGCAGGCGGAACCGTGAGCCTGCCCTTCCGCCTACTGGGCACATAGTTATTTTCAAGCTTTTAATCAGGAGGGGCTTGAAGACTTGAAAAAACGCGCTCAAAATCCAGCGCCAAGGGACACGGCAGCTGATCAAACCGGGCGGTTTCTTCCATGAAATCGCCCAACTTGTCATAGGTGCGGTCACGGAGCTGGAAAATCTTGGCGCGGCCATCTTCCGGATAGGCCAGCACGTAATACAGAACCTTTTCCTGCTCGTACAGCTGACGCTTCACCCCTTCGTCCCGCCGCACGGTGGAGGGCGAGACCACCTCCACGACGATTTCCGGTGCATGGAGCAGATACTGCTCATGCTGACGCTTGCAGGTGACCACCACATCCGGACGCAGCACCGTCTCTTCACTGAGTTTCCAATCTACTTCATGAAGCACTTGACACTGCTGGCACTTTTCCAGTTGATTGCGAAACTGAAACAAGATCTCACCGGCTATATGCTGATGCTTCAAGGTTGGCGCCGGCGACATGGGCACCGGCACGCCTTCAATCAGTTCCCAGTCACCGGGCCAGGCGGCATAATCAGCATAGGTATAGCCAAGATCAGACAGCTTTAAGGCGCCCATGGTTTTCACCTCCCCTTTAAGGCATGGCGCTATCTTAATGCCATTGCACAATATCTTCGAGGGGCTGGCGCGTCTTGGGTTTCGCTTCATTGACGCGGTAGCCGAAGGCGCACATCACGCTGATACGGAACTCTGTGGTGTCGATGCCGAAGTCGCTGGCGAGCAGTTCATTGACCGCATCCATCTTGAAGCCTTCCACGGGACAGCTGTCCACGCCCAGGCTGGCGGCGATGGTCATCATGTTGGCCAGGGCAATATAGGTCTGCTTGCTGGCCCAGTCAAACATGGCGCGCTCCGATTCGAGCAGATGGAAATCCTCTTCCTGAAAGATGCGATAAAACTGTTCACGCTTCTGAATATGTTCTTGCGGAAGATGATGAATGTCGCGCATCATGTGCTGAATGTAGTCACTGTCATAGCGCATGCTCTTCGCCGTGCGCGCCAGAATCAGCACAAAGTGGCTGGCCGTGCGCAGGGTATTCTGCGCACCCCAGGTGATCGGCAGCAGCTTCTCGCGCAGCGCGGGCGATTGCACCACCAGAAACTTCCACGGCTCATAGCCAAACGAGCTGGGGCTGAGGCGTCCTGCCTCCAGAATGGTTTGAAAGGTCTCCTCCGGAATCTTTCTGTTTTCGTCCATCACCTTGCAGGCGTGGCGAAAGTGCATTACATCGAGGGCCTGAGAATCGGTACAGAATGTCATGGTTTCGCTCCTTTGGGATTGTTGCCTACAACAAGTCTATTCAGACACCGCTAAAGAATGAACCTTTTTCTCACCCCCGGCGACCCAGGGGGCCGATCTGAAACAGCTGGCCGAGCAGCTGGTCGGCAAGCAGGAATCCTCGCAACATGGCACACCCCCGCGATCCGTGAAGGGGGCCGCACCGTCAGCGCGGGACAGCGCACCGCAGCAGCCCACTCGCGCCCACATCAGCCCGGCATCGCCATTCAGGAGGAGGGTGCCAATGTGAAGAAGGAAAAGGGCGTGGAAGACGTGGAATAGAGCGCCCTACCCCATACCACGGCTGACTCAGGTCAGCCGACAGTTTTAGCGAGCATCTGGCGCGATAAATCAGCCAGTCCTTGGAAAGCAGCCAGCACACGCTGTAACTACTCCACCGTCACCGACTTGGCCAGATTGCGCGGTCTGTCCACATCGGTGCCGCGCAGCACCGCCACATGGTAGGCCAGCAGCTGCAGCGGAATGTTCAGGGTAATGGGGGCGGTAATGCGCCCCACGTGGGTCGCCGCCGGCACCACCTCGAGACCCGGCTCCGACGCAATGCCGGCACGCTCGTCGGCAATGATAATCATGCGCCCGCCGCGGGCGCGCACCTCCTGCAGGTTGGACTTCAGCTTCTCCAGCAGGTCATCGGCCGGCGCAACCGCCACGATGGGCAGATTTTCATCTACCAGTGCCAGCGGGCCGTGCTTGAGCTCGCCAGCCGGATAGGCCTCGGCATGAATATAGCTGATCTCCTTGAGCTTCAGGGCCCCTTCCATGGCGATGGGATAATGGGTGCCGCGCCCAAGAAACAGCGCATTGTGTTTGTCCACAAATATCCGCGCCAGCGCTTCCAGCTGCGGCTCATGCACCAGCGCCCCTTCGATCAGGCGGGGCAGCTTTTTGAGTCCGGCTACGATGCGGGCTTCCCGTTCGGGTGACAACCGCTGCTGCACTTTGCCCAGCGAAACCAGCAATAGGGCCAGTGCCACCAGCTGGGTAGTAAACGCCTTGGTGGAGGCCACGCCGATTTCCGGCCCGGCATGAGTGAGCAGGGTCAGGTCCGCGCCACGGGTCAAACTGGATTCCGGCACATTACAGATGGCCAGCATGGGCAAATTGAGTCCCTGGCTGTCCCGTTCCGCACGAACCTGCTCCATAGCCGCCAGCGTGTCCGCCGTCTCCCCCGACTGACTGATAAACACAAACAGGGTATTGTCCTGCAGCACCGGGTTGCGGTAGCGGAATTCGCTGGCCACTTCGGCCCCACAGGGCAAGCGCAGGATATCTTCCAGCCAGTAGCGGGCAGTGAGGCCGGCATGATAGCTGGTACCGCAGGCTACGATCTGCACCCGCTCCACCTCGGCAAACACGCTGCGCGCCTCGGGGCCAAACGCTTCCACCAGCACCTGATCACCGGCAATGCGTCCCTCCAGCGTATCGCTCACTGCCTGCGGCTGCTCGTGAATCTCCTTGTGCATGAAGTGGCGATGCCCATCCAGCTCCACGGCGCACAGCGACAGGGAAGAAGCCTTGACCGGCCGCTCCACCTGAGCGCCGGCGGCATCGTAGATAGCGAGTGCATCACGGCGCAATACCGCAAGGTCTCCATCGTCGAGAAATATGAATTCCTGCGTCACCGGCAGCAACGCAGAGACATCGGAGGCAATGAAGTATTCGCCGATGCCCACGCCGATGACCAGTGGACTGCCGCACCGCACCGCCACCAGCGTTTCGGGGTCATCGTTGGCGATGACACCCAGCGCATAGGCGCCTTCCAGTTCACGCGTAACCGCCTGCACGGCCGCCTTGAGATCCCCCCCATGCGCGCTCAGCGCCGCATCCACAGCGTGCGCGATGACTTCGGTGTCCGTATCGGAGGTAAAGCGATACCCGGCCGCGCGCTGCTGTTCGCGCAGGGTCTGATAGTTTTCGATAATGCCGTTGTGCACCACGGCCACCCGCTGGTTGCACACGTGCGGGTGGGCATTCTGCTCAGCGGGCACCCCGTGGGTCGCCCAGCGGGTGTGGGCAATGCCAATCTGACCCGAGAGCGGCTCCGCCTGGAGCTTCTCTTCCAGCGCGGCAATCTTGCCCACGGCGCGGCGGCGTGCAATCCGACCCTGAGCATCAATAACCGCCAAGCCCGCCGAGTCATAGCCACGGTATTCCAGCCGCCGCAGCCCTTCCAGCAAAATGGGCACCACATTGCGCTCGGCGATGCCGCCTACAATTCCACACATGATTACCCCCTCAGAAAGGCAGCTTGATGCCACCCGGCAGGTTCACGCCACCTGGCAGTTTCTGCTTGAGCTGGGTCTTCAACAGACTGTCCAGCTGCTTGTCCAGATCGGCCACCTGCCCCTGCGCGCCTAGCAATGGCTGCAATTGCTGCATCAGCTGCTGATTTTCGCCCAGCGCCCGCTTCATCAGCTCATCCTTCAACTGGGCCTGCACCGCCTTGAACTCGCTCTGCAGCACCGCCTGCAATGCCTTGCTGGCATACTTGTCCAGATCCGTCTTCACCTGAATTTTCGGCGCGGTCAGACTGCCGGACACCGCCACCCTGATATCAAACGCCTTCAGACTTTGCAGTACCGGCTTGAGATAGCGCTGCACTTCGGGCGACTGCGCCTTGAGCAGATCCATGGACACCTGCTCAAAGTGCGCGCCCACTTCGCCCTGAATCTTCTCCCAGGAGATTACATCAACCTTGCCGTTGATGGAGGCCGCCGCCTGCTTCATCGCCAGCGCCAGCGTGGGCGACTCAAACAGCTTCAGGTCGCTGAAACGAATGTCGACACCCTCGAGCAAAGCCTTGAGCTGGGCCAGCGACGGATTCTGCAGGTCAAGCACACCCTTGACCACCACCGGCTTGTCGGCTGCTTTGTGACGGAAATCCACCTCATAACCGGTGGTCACGCCATAGAGTGCCTGATTGAGGGTGACATTGTCGGCACGGGCCTGCAGCTGGCCGCTGGGCAGCTGACCATCCAGTGTAAACAGGCGCACCAGCACGTCCTGCGCCGGACTGGGCCCCTGGTCGGGCTTGTGCGCCGTCCTCGCCTTCAGACGCTGCGCCCAGCCGGCGCCCACCTGCAGATATTGCGCCAGCGTGCCGCCAATGAGGGTCTGCACCAGATTGCTGGCCCCGGTAATATTAAAGCTGTATTTCTGCTGCAGACGGCGGAGATCCTTCTGCGGCAGTGACTTCAACTGCGCCAGCTGTCGTTTCAGGTCGTTCACCTGGGCAAGCAGCTTTTTCGCCTGCTCCAGTTTCTGCTTCTGCTTTTCGATGTCCGCCTTGATGGCCTGAATCTCCTGCAGCGCCTGCGGATTGAGGCCGCCCTTCTGCAGGCTACCCAGCTTCTGCTGATACTGCTTGATCACGTCGGCGGACGGCAGGCTTTTCTGAATGCTCTGCCACTGTTTCTGCAGGTCCGCAATCTGCTGCTTGAGCTTTTCCGCCTGCTCCAGCGTCTGCAGCTTCTCGTTTTTCAGAATGGTCTGCGCATCGGGCACCTTCAGATGGTCAAAGTCGGGCAACCCCTGCGCCGCCAATGCCTTGGTCTTGATTACCAGCTGATCGGGCTTTTGGGTGACCTTGCCGGGGGTCTTGCGCGGTTGATGGAGCTTCACGCCATGGACATCCACCCGTTCCAGAATGGGCTTCATGTCATGCTGGAGAGTGGCGATGATATCGGGATCGCCATACACGCTTGCGATGGTGGCCAGGTTTTCCTGTGGCTTTTCCGGGTTGGTCAGCTCAATGCCTGAAACCGTGGCTGCGATGGGGAACAGGTGAATGTCCACATCAGCCACATTCACCTCCGCGCCCCAGTTCCTGCTGCCTTCCTGCTCGATCTTCTGCTTGACGATGGGCGGTGCGATCAGCTTGACGCCGATGACCACCACCGCGGCCACAATGGCCAGCACGATGAGAAAAATCTTAAGGGCGCTGCCCTGTTGCCTGTTCATGTCCCACTCCTCTGATCCAAGTCGTTTATATCTGCCGCCTTATTATGCTCGAGATGCATACAGATCGGGCACATCCGCTGGCGGCTTGCGCCAGCGCTTGTAGCTCCACTGATACTGCGACGGCGCAAGTCGCACGCAACGCTCCACCGCTTCGTTCAATGCCCGTGCCGCCACATGCGGCTTGCCATGGGTCAGATCCGGTCCGGGCAGATAGTGCAGCCGATAGCCCTGCGCATCCGGCAGGCGCTCCATGAAGGCCATGATAGTGGTGGCACCACTGCGCTGCACCAGCTTGTGCGCCAGCGTCATGGTGCGTGCCGGGCGGCCGAAAAAGTCGGCAAACACATAGCCGCTGTCCGGTGCCTGATCGGGCAAAATGGCGGCGATCTCATTGCGCTTCAATGCCCGCAACAGCGCGCGCACGCCGGTGACATCGGTCGGCACCAGCCTGGCACCGCTGCGCTCGCGCCCGGCGCGCATGAAACCATCGATGCCAGAAAAATAGGGGGGCTCGTACATGGAGGTGGTGGGATAGTGTCTGCCCAGATACCAGCCCAGCAGCTCCCAATTGCCCAGATGCGGCGCCAGCAGCAGCACACCCTTCCCTGCCGCCAATGCGACATCCATGTGCGCCTGCCCCTGAATGTCCACGATGAGAGGCTCCATCCGGGCTGCCTCCCACTGCCACATGGGGCCGAATTCTGCCGCGGTCCTGCCCAGTTCAATGAGCGCTTCGCGGGTGGAGATCGGCTGCTCCAGTTGCGGGTTGACCCAGCTCAGATTGCGCTCGGTAATGGCGCGCGCCTCATTGGGCACGGCATTGAGCAGCGCACCCAATCGTTCGCCGAAGCGATGCACTGCGGCCAGATCCCTGCGCGCCAGCCAGCGGGCCGTGCGCAGAAACAGGCCGCTGACCAGCCGATCCTGCCACGCTTTAACCGCCAAGGAGTCGGCCTCCCTGATTGTCGTCCGCAATCAGCGGCTGCATGGCACGCCACAGGTTGGCGAACAGGTGGGGATTGCGCTGCTCTTCGGCATGCAGCAGCTGCTTGAAGTGCTCGCGCTCGGTGGGCTTGCTGTAGCAGGCAGGGCAGTTGTCGGGAATGACGGGCAGGTTTGCCTGTTCAGCGAAGGCACGGCACTGGTTCTCGCGCACGCGCACCAGCGGGCGAATAATGCGGATATCGCCCTCGTTGTTGAGATAGTGGGCCTTCATGGTGCGCAGGTCGCCGGAATGAAAGGCGCTCATGAGAAAGCTTTCTGCCAGATCGTCCAGATGCTGCGCCAGCGCCAGCACGTTGTAGCCTTCGCGTCGGCAGACGGTGTAGAGAATGCCGCGCTTCTTGCGTGCACAGAAGCTGCAGAAGGAATCCCCCTTCATCTGCTGTTCGGCCTGGGCAATAAAATCCTCGCCGTGGTAGAAATAGGGCACGCCCAGTTTGGCCAGATAGTCCTTGAGGGGCGAAGGGTCAAAGCCGGGAATTTCCGGGTCCACGGTGCAGGCCGCCAGCTCAAACTTCACCGGCGCGTGGCGCTGCAGATGCTTGAGCACCGCCAGCAGTGTGAGCGAATCCTTGCCGCCGGACAGTCCCAGCAGAATGCGGTCGCCCTCGCGGATCATCCCGAACTGCGCAATGGCCCGCCCCACCGGCTTGAGAATCGCCTTGGGCGGTTTGGGCGGGGTGAAATCGGCGTCGTGCAAAGGGGGGTCCCCGACTTTTTCACAAACGGTTTTTTCGAGGGGTTTCATTGTGCCGCCCATGGGCTAAAAAGGCCAGTTCTTGTAGATGATAAAGGCCCCCATGAACACCAGGAACACGGCAAATACGCGTCGCAGCGTGGCCTGATTCATTTTGTGGCTGATGTGGTGCCCCAGCCAGCCGCCGGCGATGCCCACGGCTGAAATCAGCCAGATCACTGTCCAGTCCACGGAAAGATGCAGGCTTTCGAGCACATGCAGGTATTCCCAGAAGCCGGCAAACGACTTGAGGGCGATGATCACCAGCGAGGTCCCCACGGCCAGACGCATGGGCAGCCCGCCCAACAGCACCAGCGCGGGGATAATGAGAAAGCCGCCGCCTACGCCCACCATGCCGGTGACCGCGCCCACCACAAAGCCGTCGATAATGATCTTCCACCACGCCCGCGGTTCATGGGGCGCCTCATCGTTCAGCTTCAGCGGTTTCCACATCAGATAGGCCGCCGACAGCATCAGCGCGGCGAAGATTAGCATCTGCAACTGTGCAGACACGAAATGCGCCGCCCACGCACCGGCCACGGCACCCGCCATGCCCGGGGGTGCGAACCACGCCAGCGTGCGCCACGAGATAAGCTTCTTGCGCCAGTAGGGCAGCGCGGAAAAGAGGGAAATCAACCCGACGATCATCAGCGAGCCGGCGATGGCCACCTTGGGATCCTGGCCCACCAAATAAACCAGCACCGGCACAGTCAGAATGGAGCCGCCGGAGCCCAGCAGACCCAGACTCAGGCCAATGGCCAGTGCACCAATCCAGGTAAACAGACTCATGCCTTTCTCCTCAGAAAAACACCGGATTCAATGTGATGCGTATAGGGAAACTGGTCGAACAGGGCCACATCCACCACTTCGTGGCTTTGGCGCAGGGTAACCAGATCCCGTGCCAGCGTCTCTGGATTGCAGGATATGTAGATGACATGCTCGAAGCGTGCTGCCAGCGCCCGCGTCAATTCATCCAGCCCGGCACGGGGCGGGTCCACCAGCAGGGTGGAGAAGTGGTAATCCCGCAGCGGCACCTGCTTCAAGGTCGCCGCATTCTGATGCAAAGCCTCGCTCACCTGCTCGGCAGATGCCTTCACCACCGCGATATTTTCTACCCGGTTGGCGGCCAGATTCCAGCGCGCCGAGCGAATCGAGGCGCCGGAAATCTCCGTCATCAGCACCCTGGGAAAGTATTCTGCCAGCGCGATGGAGAAATGCCCATTGCCGCCATACAGCTCCAGCAAATCGCCCGCTTCAACCTGTTCGGCACAGCGCCGCGCCCAGCCCAGCATCTGCCGCGCCACCTGCGCGTTGGGCTGGGAGAAACTATTTTCAATCTGCTGGTAGGTGAAAGTATGGCCGTCCACCTCCAGCCGCTCCACCACATAGTCGCGCTCCAGCAGAATCTTCTGCTTGCGGCTGCGGCCAATGATGCTGTCGATGGGCAGATGCGCCTTCAGCACTTCGGCGCAGGCGATCCACTCCTCATCCAGCGGCTTGTGGTAGATCAGCGTCACCAGCATCTCGCCGCTGAGGGTGGAGAGAAAATCCACCTGATACAGCTTGCGGCGCAGGAGCAGCTCCATGAGAATCACCTGACGCAAGGGCTCCATCAGCTCGGCGATGGGTTCTGCGGCAATGGTGCAGGTATCGATGCGCTGCGGGTTTTTCGGATCGCCCGGCGGGAACATCACATAGTAGCTGTCATCCCCCTCGTGCCAGACGCGAAACTCGATGCGTTGACGAAAGTGCGCGAGCGGCGAAGGAAAAACGCGCACGTCCGTGGGCGCCACGCCCAAAAGCGCGCTCAGGCGCGCCTGCTTGTCTGCCAGTTGCGCTTCATACAGCGCCGGATTCGCCTGACACAGCTGCATGACACCCTCTCTTCACCCATAAACGCGTCATTATACGCTGGCACCGCATCACTTTCCGCTTCAGCGGGGCCGTGCCTGGCACCGCCTTCACCCCTGGGCCATGGTCTGAAATCTGAAAGTATCATCCAGCGGCTCGATTTACCCGCCCGTATCGGGCATACTACTGCCTGACTGCCCGCTGCTTTACCCACGGCGGAATCAAAGCCCCTCATCACTTTAGACAGCAAACGACCCATGCGCATCCGGCCTCTACCAACCCTTCTGCTGAGCACGGCCCTGATTGCTGGTGGAGCCTGGTGCGCACCCGACAAGTTCCCGCCCATTGCAGATGCGCTGCCGCCCACCTACACGGGACCCGTTTTCCAGCGCAACATGGACTATCCCAACAAGCAGCCGCCCAAGGATGCCCCGTGGGAAAGCATTGATGTACGCAAGCAGCCACGGGAATACGTGGCTGCGCTGTGGCGTTATCTCATGGCCGGCATGAAGCAAGCCGATTACATTCCGGGGCAAAACCGCGTGCACAGGTGGTATCACATGCCCTGGCATCACACGGGCCGTCGTGCGCGGGAAGCCACCCATGGTCTGAGCCGGCAGGCAGATATTCAACCCTTCGACCTGAGCCCGAACCAGACAGCGCCTCAGCAGAAGTGGGAGCTGACCTTTTTCAACGCCACCATGGCCTGGCAGCAGGGACGCCTGTGGCAATCCGGGCAGCCAGACCTGCGCTATGCAGAAATGCCGCCCGGCACCCTGGTGGCCAAATACATCTTCGTCACCGGCGACGACACGCAGCTGCCCATGCTCAAGGGCGCCCCCACCTGGCAGGCACATATCAACTGCACCATCAGGCGCGATGGGCAAAAGTGCCTGCGCCCGGTGCGGCTGATCCAGATCGACATTGCCGTGCGCGACGAACAGGTCAGCGACACCACCTCATGGGTAATGACGACATTCGTGTACGACCGCAACAAAAACGCAGCCGATCCATGGCAACGCTTTACACCAGTGGGCATACAGTGGGGCAACGATCCGGGCATCACCCCTGCCGACATTCAGGCCGGAAGGACACTGCGTGAAACCGTCATTTTCAACGATGCACCCGCCTATGCCTTAGCACGGCTCGGCTGGGCCGGGCGGCTCAACGGCCCTACGGACAAACGTGGCTCGGCCTGCCTCAGCTGCCACGCCACCGCCAGCTGGCCGCCGCCATCCAGCCTGACGCCGTCACCCAAGGCGCCGGATCACATCAAGCTGCACTGGTTCCGCAACATCAAGCCGGACGAGCCCTTTGAACCCGGCCGCGTGCCGCTGGACTACTCGCTACACCTCATGAACGCCCTCAAAAACGTGGCGCGGGAAGGCGAGCCGATCCTGACCGGCACGCCAACCCTTAAGCACACTCCTTGGAAAGCGCAAAAAGAGACAATGCCTTCTGCGCTCGCCCGTTAGCCTCCCCTTGAATAGGCTACACAATCAGCCGAACAGCACCTGTAGTATAAAAGGCAAAGGTGAGACACCTGCTCACGACCCCGGCCAGCGCACAGACATGCCCCTGACACCGTCTTGCAAAGAACGCACTTTCAGCGCAATGTGTCATATATCACACAGCAAACGAACATCTGCCCGCATAATACGCGCCTCGACAAAGGACATATGAAAAACTTCATATATGAAAATTATTCACTGCCCGCTCAACCTGACGCCCGCACAGGCACACTTTCTGCAGCAGCTGCAGCAGCGCTTTGCACAAGCGTGCAATGCGGTGGCGGACATCGCCCATCGGCACCAGGTCACAGCACGGGTCGCGCTGCACCATCTCGCCTATGAAACAATACGCAGCCAGTTTCCCGATCTGGGCGCGCAGCTGGCCTGCAACGCCATCTACGCGGTGGCGCGGGGCTACAAGCAGGCACAAAAGGTCAAGGTGGCGCTGCGGCTCCCGGATGACACGCAGCCCATTCTGCGCTTCTCCCCAACCGCACCGGTATTCTTCGATCGCCACACCCTGACACTCAAACCAAACGCCCTCTCGCTCTATACTCTTGAAGGGCGGCTGCAGTTTCAGCTGGATGTCTCTGAGGATGTGATCGACACCCTGCGCGCAGGTCAAGTGAAGGAAGCCATCCTCCACGGCGACGGTTCACGCTATCAGCTGTCGTTCTATCTGGAAGCCAAGGACCGCAGCATGCCAGGGCATCTTCTGCCGGAAGTGCACGACCACACCCTCTATCTCAATGTCGACTCACAACCCCGTATTCAAGCGGTATAAGGTGAAGGACTTACCATGACACAACCCAATCCTGCCAATCCAAACGACGCCCGCTCCGAGCTGGCCGAAATCCTGCTCTCCATGAAACGCTACTTCTGGGGGGTGGGCATTTTCTCCTTCTTCATCAACCTGCTGATGCTCACCGGCCCCCTGTACATGCTGCAGGTGTACGACCGCGTGCTGGCCAGCCGCAACGACATGACGCTCATCGCCCTGACCATTCTGGTGGTGGGGCTGTTTTTACTGATGGCGCTGCTGGAATTTGTGCGCTCGCGGGTGCTGGTGCGGGTGGGTGCCGCCATCGAGGCCAAACTCAACAGCCGCGTGTTCGATGCCGCCTTCGAGGCCACCCTGCGCCGCGGCGGTGCCAATGCCCGCCAGGCGCTGAGCGACCTGACCCAACTGCGCCAGTTCATGACCGGCAACGGGCCATTCGCCTTTTTCGATGCCCCCTGGTTCCCCATCTACATCGCCGTTATCTTCGTGCTGCATCCGTGGCTGGGCTGGTTCTCCATCGCAGCCGCACTCATTCTGGTGGCGCTGACCATCTGGAACGAAGTGAGCACTAAAAAGCCCCTTGCCGAGGCGAACAGACTGGCCAATCAGGCCACCAACTTCGCCCACAACAACCTGAGCAATGCCGAGGTGATTGAGGCCATGGGCATGCTGGATGCCCTGCGCGCCCGCTGGAAGCATCTGCATGCCAAACATTTGGTGGAACAGGCGCGTGCCAGCGACAAGGCCGGCTTCATTACCAGTCTCACCAAATTCGTCCGCCTCACCTCCCAGTCCCTGATTCTCGGCCTGGGCGCCTATCTAGCCATCCGCAATCAGATCACTCCCGGCGAAATGATCGTCGGCTCCATCCTGATGGGCCGCGCACTGGCGCCACTGGATCAGCTGATCGCCAACTGGAAAGGCTTCACCCAGGCGCGCCTGGCCTACCACCGCCTGAAAAAGCTGCTGGCTCAGTTCCCGAAAAAGCCCGAGCAGATGCCCTTGCCCGCACCAAAAGGACTGGTCAAGGTGGAAAATGTGGTGGCGGTGCCCCCCGGTGGACAGGTCCCCATTCTGCGCGGCGTCAACTGCGGCTTCGCGCCCGGCACCATTACCGCCATTATCGGCCCCTCCGGCTCAGGCAAATCCACCCTGGCGCGCCTGCTGGTGGGCGTATGGCCCTCCCACGGCGGCAAGGTGCGCATCGACGGCGCCGATGTAGCGCAATGGGACAAGTCAGAACTCGGTCCCTACCTCGGCTACCTGCCGCAGGATATCGAACTTTTCGACGGCACCATCGCTGAAAACATCGCCCGCTTTGGCGAGATCGACCCGGGCAAGGTCGTGGAGGCAGCCCAGCTTGCGGGCGTGCACGAGATGATCCTGCACTTCCCCAAGGGCTACGACACCCCCATCGGCCCCGGCGGCGCCGCCCTCTCCGGCGGTCAGCGCCAGCGCATCGCGCTTGCCCGCGCCATCTACGGCGATGCCCGCATCATCGTGCTGGATGAGCCCAACTCCAACCTGGACGATGCCGGCGAACGCGCCCTATTGACCGCCCTGCAGCACCTGAAAGAACAGAACCGCACCGTGGTGGTCATCACCCACCGCACCAACATCCTCAAGGTGGTGGACAACATTCTGGTGATCCGCGACGGCGTCAGCCAGGCCTTCGGTCCGCGCGAACAGGTGCTGCAGGCCCTGCAGCAACAGCAGCAACAGACCTCTCAAAAAAGCGCATAAGGATCAGAACCATGCAGAAAAACAGCGCGCTCAACCCCACAACACAGCCAGACACCCCCGCAAAGCAGGCAGAAAACACCGCAGCCGAGACGCAAGGCGCCGCGCCAGGGGCGGAAAACGCCCCCCACGAGGCGGAAGTGGAAACGAAAACCGGCGCGGAAAAAAATCAGGCGTCCCCCCCTCTGCCGGACACCCAGGACAAGCTTCCCAAGGCCCGCAAGGTGGAGGATGAGCCTGAGCATGTGACCCAGGCCGAACACCACCTGCCCAGGGAAGCGCACCGCTTCATGCGCATCGGCCTGCTGATGCTGCTCATCCTCTTCGGCGGCTTTGCTTTCTGGGCCGCCACCATGCCGCTGGACGCCGGCGTGCCGGCGCCGGGCACCGTCATCGTCAAGGGCAAGCCCAAGGTGATTTCCCACCTTTATGGCGGTACCGTCAAGGCCATCCATGTGCAGGACCTGCAGCCGGTCAAGCAGGGCGAGGTGCTCATCGAGCTGGACGACACCCAGGCCCGCGCCGACTACGACAGCCTGCTCAAGCAGTATGTGGCCGCACTGGCGGAAAAGTCCCGGCTGGAAGCAGAGCAAAAAGGTCTGGACCATATCGACTTTCCGGAGGAGCTCAAGCAATACGGCGCACAAGGGGAGGCCGACCTGCAGATGGCCCATCAGCAGGCCCTGTTCGCCAGCCGCCGCGCGGCCATGCAGGCCAAGCTGAACGTATATCGCCAGACCGAGTACAGCGCCAAGGCTGATGCAGAGAGCAAGCGGGAACAGCTCAAGCTGGTGGAGGAGCAGCTCAAGGGCATGAAGTCTCTGGCGGATGAAGGCTATGTGGCCAGGGACAAGTATCTGGAGCTGCAGCGCCGCGCACTGGAACTGCGTAATGCCATTGCCCGCGCCGAGGATCAGGCGCGAAATGCCCACCTGAACGCGCAAAACGAAATCGAGCAGGCGCGCAAGGAAGTGGCCACCCAACTGGCAGAAACCAGCCAGAAATTAGCCGTGCTGCGGGAAAAACTGCTGGCCGCAAAAGACAAACTGGACGCCATGGTCATTCGTGCACCGGTCAGTGGCCGCATCAATGCGCTGAATGTGCATACCATCGGCAGCGCCATACGCCCCGGCGAGCCGCTGATGGAGATTATCCCCGGAGGTGCGCCGCTAGTAATTGAAGTGCATGTGCCCTCCAACATGATCGACCGGGTCAAACCGGGTCAGAAAGCGGATGTGCAGCTGCAGAACTATGCCATTGATGCCCCGGTTGCCATTGAAGGCGAGGTGGTCTCCGTATCAGCCGACCTGATCAAAACCAAGGATACCAACACGCCACCCTACTACATCGCCTATGTGGTCCTAACTGAAAAAGGTCGCAATGAACTGGGCGCAGACAAGCCGCTGATGCCAGGCATGCCCGCCTCAGTGGTGATCAAGACCGGCGAACGCACCCTGCTGGAATACATCGTCCACCCGCTGCTGCGCCGCATTCACATGGCGCTGACGGAGGAGTAAGCATGAAACGCACCGCACGGATCGCCCTCGCTATCGCCGGCCTGCTGAGCACAGTCCCCGGCCAGGCACTTACGCTCCAGCAGGCATTTGAACAGGCACGGGACTACGATGCCCAGCTAGCCGCCGCGCGCGCCGCCGCCGCAGGCGACCAGGCGCGGGCGCGGATCGCCAAATCCCGCCTGCTGCCGCAGGTTTCCGCAAGTCTTACGGCAGGAAAGCAGTGGACCAGCACCCACTACCTGAGTGGCCTCTATCCAGACAGCCATGACGAATATGAACCACTCAACTGGAGCCTCAATGCCCAACAGGCCCTCTATGCTCCAGCTGACTGGCGCGACTGGAAGAAGGCCGAAGCCAGCGCCCGCTCCAGCGCGCTGTGGGTCAAGGCGCAAGCGGACGACCTGCTCGCCCGCGTCATCAAAGCCTATGTGCAGATCGTCAACGCCAAGGCACAGATCAAGGTGGCGCAACAGGACGAGGCGCGTTACGGGCAGGTGCTCAAGCAGGCCGAAGCGGCCTTCGCCCAAGGACAGGGCACCCGCACCGACATAGACGACGCCCGCGCCAAGCGCGATCAGGCACACGCCGAACGGGTCAGGCGGCAGGGGGAACTGGCGCTGGCGCTCAATCAACTTGCTCTGCTGACCGGCAAGCCGGTGCAGGCCGACGACATCCAGCCGCCGCCGCGCGCAGAGACCCTGGCAGAACAGGTGCTCAAGCATCCTCTCGATTTCTGGAAAAAGACGCAACAGCGGCATAATCCAGAAATTCACGCCATGCAGGCCCAGATCGACGCCGCCACGCTGGAGGTAAGCCGCCAACAGGCCGGCCACCTGCCCACCGCAACCGTCTCGCTGAGCCGCCGCAAGAACAAAAGCGACTCGGAAACCACCATCGGGCGCGAGTACGACACCACCAGCGCGCTGATTCAGGTGAGCATACCCCTCTACAGCGGCGGCGGCGTCAGCGCCAGCGTGGACGCAGCGCGAGCCGATCTACAGCAGACCCGCGCCCGCTATCAGGCGCGCCTGCGCGAGCTCAACCAGGCACTTACTGACAGTTATCTGCGCATCGTGCACCTGCGCGCCCAGCTGGCCGCGCTGCTGCAGACGCGCCATTCCGCCGAACAGGCGGTAGCCGCCACGCAGAAAGGGCTCGCCGCCGGCACCCGCAACACCATCGACCTGCTCAACGCCCAGCAGGATCTCAGTCAGGTCAACGGCCAGCTGGCGGACACTCGCGCCGCCCTGCTGGTGCAGATCGGCCAGCTCTATGCGCTGGTCTACCCGGCGAACCAGGCCCTGTCGCAACTGCTGCAACTCAACTCAGACGGAGAATAGAACCATGCCCATTGCCATTGTCGGCGCCGGCCTGAGCGGCTGCGTCATTGCCCATGAACTGGCAGACGCCGGCTTCCAATGCGAAGTGTTTGAAAGCCGCGACCATATCGGCGGCAACTGCCATACCCAGCGCGACCCCGATACCGGCGTGATGGTGCACACCTATGGCCCGCATATCTTTCATACCGACAAGGCGGATGTGTGGGCCTACATCAGCCGCTTTCTCGAGATGGTGCCCTATCAGCACCGCGTCAAGGCCACCGTCAAGGGCGAAGTCTACAGCCTGCCGGTCAACCTGCACACCATCAACCAGTTCTTTCACAAGGCCATGCGCCCAGACGAGGCACGCGCCTTCATTCAGGCACTGGCCGAGCCCATGGAAAACCCGCAAACCTTCGAACAACAGGCACTGGCGTTTGTCGGTAAGGACCTCTACGAAGCCTTTTTCAAAGGCTATACCACCAAGCAGTGGGGCATGGCGCCGGATCAGCTGCCCGCCAGTATTCTCAAGCGGCTGCCGCTGCGCTTCAACTACGACGACAGCTACTTCAACCATCCATGGATCGCCATTCCCAAGGAAGGTTACACCCCCCTGTTTGAAAAGTTGCTGGATCATGACAACATCCACGTTCACCTCAACCATCCCTTCACGCCAGCGCAGGCGAAGGACTTCGAGCATGTGTTCTATTCCGGCCCGCTGGATGCCTGGTTTGACTACCGCCACGGGCGGCTGCTTTACCGCACGCTCGATTTTGAAAAGCAGATCCTGACCGATACACAGGACTATCAGGGCATCGCCGTCATGAATTATCCGGATGCGAACATTCCCTACACCCGCATTACCGAACACAAGCATTTCGCCCCATGGGAACAGGATCGCCACCGGGGCACCGTGATCTATACCGAGTTCAGCCGCCACTGCGAAGAAAACGACATCCCCTACTATCCGGTCCGTCTGGCACAGGGTCAGACGCAGCTTGAAGCCTACCAGACGCTGGCCCGGGAAACCGAAGGGGTCACATTCATCGGGCGGCTGGGCACATTCCAGTATCTGGACATGGATGTGACCATTGACCAGGCGCTGAAAACCGTTCACACTTTCATACAACAACACTAAAGGAGTAAGCAATCATGGCAACCATCAACATCGACGGCAAGAAATACGACCTGGACAGCCTGCCGGAAAACGCCAAATCCCAGCTGAGCATGCTGCAGGCGGCCGAGAACGAACTGCGCCAGCTGCAGCAGAAAACTGCCATTGTGCTGACCGCCCGCAACGCCTACGCACAAGCGCTGAAAGCAGAGCTAGAAAAGACCGACGCCACGGACACCCAGACCGCCGCAGCCATGGAAGACAGCGGCACCATTCAGTTCTAATCAGTCCGGACATTCCGCCGCTGGGAGGACAGACGCATGGTCATGAGCACCAGCTGGAGCGAACTGCAGCTGCATGCCGATACCGACAGCCGCTATGACGGCGTGGTGTATGTGTCCAACCGACAGGAGTACATCGCCGGCAGCGGTGCGCTGCTGTTCGACGGCCGTGCCATCCTCACCGCCGCTCATGTGGTGCGCCACGCCCCCAGCGGCGACATCGAAGTGCGCTTCGAAACAGCCGCCGGCGTCGTATGGCGCAAGGCCACACAGGTCATCATCGACCCCAGCTACGATGCCACCAATTCTCTGCACGATGCGGCGCTGATCATTCTCGATCAACCCGCACCGGCGGCGGCCGACCGCTACCACCTCTACCGCAGTAACGACGAACTGGGCAAGACCTTCACCATGGTGGGCTATGGCGATATCGGCACCGGCACCACCGGCGCGATGTCCCAGTCTACCCCCTACCGTCACGACGCGCAAAACACCTTCGACACCACCGCCACCCAACTCAAAAATGCGCTTGAGAGCGCCATGGCATGGACGCCCCACGGGGACATGACGCTGGTGGCCGACTTCGACGACGGCAGCGTTGCCCACGACGCCCTGGGCCGCCTGATGGGCCTGTACAACACCGGCCTCGGCGCGGCGGAAGGGCTCATCGCCCCCGGCGACAGCGGCGGGCCTGCCTTTATCAACGGTCAGATTGCGGGCGTGGCCAGCTACGTCACCTCACTGGCCAAAGCGGGCATCACTCCCGATGTCACCCCCTATCGTACCGATGCATCCTTTGGTGAAATTGCTGCATGGACCCGTGTAAGTAACGAACAGCAGTTTATCGATCAGGCGCTGCGCCAGAGCTGGACGGATGCCCCCCATGCGCCCGCTCAGGTGAAAACAGTCATCACCGAAGGCAATGCCGGCCAGATCACCACCGCATGGTTTCTGGTGAACTACAGCGGCACCGTCACCGCCGATCAGCCGGTTGAAGTGAAATACACCACCCTCGACGGCACCGCCACAGCGGGGCAGGACTACATCGCCACCCAAGGAACCCTGGTGTTCTATCCCGGTGAGCAGGCCGTGCCCATCCCGGTGGAGATCATCGGCGACGACATCCCCGAAAGCAACGAGACCTTCTATCTGAAAATCTACGACCCTGTCGGTGGCACCTTTCCCGACGGTGCTACAGAATTGATCGGCATGCGCACCATCCAAGACAACGATGCGGCACTTTGAAAGCGCCGCGAGGAGTTGGTAAGCGGCACTTTGAAAGCGCCGCGTGAAGTTGGTAACCGCCTGCTTACATCATCATATCGCCACTGTCGCCGCTGTCGGAGGAGGCCACGCCTGCAAGCTGCACCGTTGTTGTTGTTTCCGCCTCAAGGTGTTCGCCGCTGTCGCCGCTGGGCACGCCTGCAAGCTGCACCGTTGTTCCCGCCTCAAGGTTTACCCCCAGCGCTTCCGCTAAGTTGTTAACCTGCACCTGGGTCAGTCCCAGAGACGCGGCCTGCAGATAGATCACATCCGGCGTAGAAGAATAGGCCTGCAGGTAATTGTACACCTCGCTTTCCGGTATCCCTATCTGCTCCAGGTTCGCCAATACCGTTTGGGCATCGGTATTTGAATAATCCAGACCCATGTAACTTGCCAGTGCCCCGACATCCGCTGCACTAAAGCCGAATTGCGCGGCAAGCGAATAGGCCACCTGCGGCGATGAGATATGATCCATCAGAAATGTCTTCACATCATTTTGCGAAATGTTAAAAACGGACAGATAGGCCAGCAAATCACTCGGCGTAACATTCATTGTCACCCCATAGTGCGCCGCCAGTGTCATGATTTCATCCTTACTCAATCCCGCCTGAGCGGCCCCCTGCATCAGCACTGTAGGATTATTCTGATTTTCCAGAATATAGGTCTGAACTATAGTTTCATCAAATCCCTGCGCCTGCAACCTCGCAAGTACGCCTTCAACATCAATCATAACTCCCTCCTGTATGGCAATTGCGGATTGGAAAACCATCGCCATATGAATGGCGCTGAGCGGCTCGACTTAATGCAGCGCACTGCCAGCTCAAGCCCTTGCTCTTTTCACAATTTCTTTATAGTTATTTTCCAACGAACGGTCAAGCCCCAAATCTGCTGTAAATTCCCTTCAGCAGGTTTGACATTGCTCCGGTCTCAGTGATCAATACCGACCACCTTATCCGTCTTTCGCTCGGAAGCCTGTTGCGCTTCCCACCATTCGTTAATTTGAGCCGTCGGCGGTATTTCTTCGGCAAGGCCATCACCGCCAGGGCGTCTTCCAACCCTTCTTCCAGACAGGCCACTGCCTTGGGGGCTGCATTTTCCATCTCCTCTATCAGGGCATAGGCCTTTTGTCGTGCTTCCTGTGCCGTCTCCGCTCTGAAGATGCGCTTGAGCCCTTCTGTCATGGCCGTTTTGTGTTGAGCTGGAGTATGGGTGAGCACATTGCGCTGCCCCAGCGCCTTCATCATCTTTCCTGGCGATTCAGCATGATCGCCGCTCACCAGAGATGCACGTGGTTGGTCCTCAATACGTAGGCGTAAACCTGGCAGCCCGCCTGGCCGGCAGAAACCTTCAGCCAATCGAGATAGAAGCGGTAATCCTCTTCCGCCACAAAGCAAACCTGGCGGTTGTTGCCACGCTGGATCAGGTGTAATGGCGTGTTGGGCAACACGACACGTCGGCGGCGCGGCATATGGCCTCCAACGGCAAGGGGGATGCGTATTCTAACTGGAAACCATGGTCTGTCCCCTTTTATTTGCAGAAACCGCTTAATAAACGTGGTCTGTCCCCTATTATTCTGAACAGATTGCCTTTTGACATGGCGGGGCGATACCCATTGAGAATGTCCAGCGGCGCAATCGGCCCTGCGGGTGCGACATAGGCGGGCTCCAGCAATTTATCTTCGGCGATTAACGCGCATACAGATTGCAAGTCGGGACACGAAATTGGCCAGTGCGCTAGTAAAAAAAACCCCATCCCGTTTGTTACGGAATGGGGTTGGAAGGGTTTGCCCCCGGTGTTCTGGGGGCTTAGGGCTTTATTCTCCGGAACGGATTTTCAGCCTTGGCTTTGGTTGGTCAGACAACTGTAAAGCCGTTTGCACCGTCTGCAATGATCGATGTAACACCAGCCAAAGCAATCGTGTAAGCAACGTACTGGCCATCTTGTTCGTTGTCTGCAGCGTACGTCAGAATGCCATTGGCAAAATGCCATTCACCAGCAGCATCTACATAGGCAGCTGACTCTACAGCGACTCCATTCAGAACATCATCTGATGAATTTGCAGTTATCTGAGCATCCAGGTTTAGCTTGTCACCTGTAGTCAAACCACGCAGGAACAAGCCGCCATCCTGAGTTCCATCGACCACAAAAGTTTCAGCTGTAGCAGCATTGGCAGTCACATCATGGTTGCCAGTGCCGTTCAGGTTGACAGTCGTCACACCAGAGGTACCCAGTATCACCTGTACTGCATTGTTTGAGTCGGTAGAACCCAGGTTCAGGATCGTATTGCCGCCAATTGCTGAGATGTCACCATAGTTGCCGGCACTATCGAGAGTCAGCGTGTCGCTGCTATCGAACTTGATCGCGTTCGTGCGCAAGCTGTCAGCTTGCGTAATAGTCAGCGTTGCTTTATTGTCTGATGCATCAAGTGTAACGCTAGCGCCTCCCAGTGCAACCGTAGAATAGTCGCTATGCTCCAGAGCAGCCAGCGCAGAACCTTGACCAGTCACAGTCAGCGCATCGTCGGCAGCGAACGTGGTCTCATTCGTGCGCACGCTGTTAGCTTGCGTAACACTCAGCGTTGCTTTATTGTCTGATGCATCAAGTGTAACGCTAGCGCCTCCCAGTTCATCCGTAGCATAGAGGCTATGGTTCAGAGCAGCCAGATCATCACCTTCTCCATCCAAGGTCAGCGCATCGTCGGCAGCGAACGTGGTCTCATTCGTGCGCACGCTGTTAGCTTGATCAACAGTCAGCGTTGCTTTATTGTCTGATGCATCAAGTGTAACGCTATCGCCTCCCAGTTCATCGGTAGCATAGAGGCTATGGTTCAGAGCAGCCAGATCATTACCTGCACCAGTCACAGTCAGATCATCGTCGGCAGCGAACGTAGTCCCATTCGTGCGCACGCTGTCAGCTTGATCAACAGTCAGCGTTGCTTTATTGTCTGATGCATCAAGTGTAACGCTATCGCCTCCCAGTTCATCAGTAGCATAGAGGCTATGGTCCAGAGCAGCCAGATCATTACCTGCACCAGTCACAGTCAGATCATCGTCGGCAGCGAACGTAGTCCCATTCGTGCGCACGCTGTTAGCTTGATCAACAGTCAGCTCTGCTGCATTGTCTGATGCATCAAGTGTAACGCTAGCGCCTCCCAGTGCAACCGTAGCATAGAGGCTATGGTCCAGAGCAGCCAGATCATCACCATCACCAGTCACAGTCAGATCATCGTCGGCAGCGAACTTGGTCCCATTCGTGCGCACGCTGTCAGCTTGATCAACAGTCAGCTCTGCTGCATTGTCTGATGCATCAAGTGTAACGCTAGCGCCTCCCAGTGCAACCGTAGAATAGTCGCTATGGTCCAGAGCAGCCAGATCATCACCATCACCAGTCACAGTCAGAGCATCGTCGGCAGCGAACTTGGTCGCATTCGTGCGCACGCTGTCAGCTTGATCAACAGTCAGCGTTGCTGCATCGTCTGATGCATCAAGTGTAACGCTAGCGCCTCCCAGTGCAACCGTAGAATAGTCGCGATGGTTCAGAGCAGCCAGATCATCACCATCACCAGTCACAGTCAGCGCATCGTCGGCAGCGAACGTAGTCCCATTCGTGCGCACGCTGTTAGCTTGATCAACAGTCAGCTCTGCTGCATTGTCTGATGCATCAAGTGTAACG
>NZ_FSRE01000006.1 GCF_900141795.1 Sulfurivirga caldicuralii | reverse complement strand
AAAAAACTTCTCAAAGCCTCTTGAAAGTTCTTCTGGAGTCACTATAATACGCGCTCCGCCAACGACGACAGAGGTTGAGTTGGCGAGTGAAAAAAGTCTCCAAAAGGACTTGAAAAAACCAAGAGCTCTTATATAATGTTGAGCTCTCGTTTCGCAAGAAACAACACAGCAAAAGTTCTTTAACAACATGGTTTTCAGAGGGAATTTATGTGGGCGCGCGCCTGGTGCGTGGGCCGCATAAATGAACTCAGACAGTAAGCTTTGGTTGCTGATTTATCAGTAATTGAAGCCCTGTCAATTCCGAGTTCAGCTTTGTTTAGGATTTAAACTGAAGAGTTTGATCCTGGCTCAGAATGAACGCTGGCGGCAGGCCTAAGACATGCAAGTCGAGCGGTAACAGAGGGGAGCTTGCTCCCCTGCTGACGAGCGGCGAACGGGTGAGTAACACGTGGGAACCTGCCCTCTGGTTGGGGATAACCTGGGGAAACCCAGGCTAATACCGAATAAGCTCTACGGAGGAAAGTGGGCCTCTGCTTGCAAGCTCACGCCAGAGGATGGGCCCGCGGCGGATTAGCTAGTTGGTGAGGTAACGGCTCACCAAGGCGACGATCCGTAGCTGGTCTGAGAGGATGATCAGCCACACTGGGACTGAGACACGGCCCAGACTCCTACGGGAGGCAGCAGTCGGGAATATTGGACAATGGGCGAAAGCCTGATCCAGCCATGCCGCGTGTGTGAAGAAGGCCTGAGGGTTGTAAAGCACTTTCAGCAGGGAGGAAAAGCGTAGGGTTAATACCCCTGCGTCTTGACGTTACCTGCAGAAGAAGCACCGGCTAACTCTGTGCCAGCAGCCGCGGTAATACAGAGGGTGCGAGCGTTATTCGGAATTACTGGGCGTAAAGCGCGCGTAGGCGGATTTGCAAGTCGGGTGTGAAAGCCCCGGGCTCAACCTGGGAACTGCATCCGAGACTGCAAGTCTAGAGTACGGTAGAGGGTAGCGGAATTCCTAGTGTAGCGGTGAAATGCGTAGATATTAGGAGGAACACCAGTGGCGAAGGCGGCTACCTGGACCGATACTGACGCTGAGGTGCGAAAGCGTGGGGAGCAAACAGGATTAGATACCCTGGTAGTCCACGCCCTAAACGATGTCGACTAGCTGTTGGGCTCATTTAAGGGCTCAGTAGCGTAGCTAACGCGTTAAGTCGACCGCCTGGGGAGTACGGCCGCAAGGTTAAAACTCAAAGGAATTGACGGGGGCCCGCACAAGCGGTGGAGCATGTGGTTTAATTCGATGCAACACGAAGAACCTTACCCTCCCTTGACATCCCCGGAAGGCGCCAGAGATGGCGCTGTGCCTTCGGGAACCGGGTGACAGGTGCTGCATGGCTGTCGTCAGCTCGTGTCGTGAGATGTTGGGTTAAGTCCCGCAACGAGCGCAACCCTTGCCGTTAGTTGCCATCGGGTCATGCCGGGCACTCTAACGGGACTGCCGGTGATAAACCGGAGGAAGGCGGGGACGACGTCAAGTCATCATGGCCCTTATGGGAGGGGCTACACACGTGCTACAATGGGCAGGACAAAGGGTAGCCAACCCGCGAGGGGGAGCCAATCCCAAAAACCTGCTCGTAGTCCGGATTGCAGTCTGCAACTCGACTGCATGAAGTCGGAATCGCTAGTAATCGCGAATCAGCTATGTCGCGGTGAATACGTTCCCGGGCCTTGTACACACCGCCCGTCACACCATGGGAGTGGGCTGCACCAGAAGTGGCTAGTCTAACCTTCGGGAGGACGGTCACCACGGTGTGGTCCATGACTGGGGTGAAGTCGTAACAAGGTAGCCGTACCGGAAGGTGCGGCTGGATCACCTCCTTTAAGACGACAAAGCGACCCGCAAGCCAGGACGCGCGTCCACATAAATTAACTCTGAAAACCGAAGATAACCGAGTACGGGTCTATAGCTCAGTTGGTTAGAGCGCACCCCTGATAAGGGTGAGGTCGGTGGTTCAAATCCACCTAGACCCACCATCTACCAACTGAGGATAGCAAAGACATGGGGCTATAGCTCAGCTGGGAGAGCGCCTGCTTTGCACGCAGGAGGTCCGCGGTTCGATCCCGCGTAGCTCCACCACCTTACGCAATACGAACCGCTGATGGTTTTTGAAGCATTAAAAAATCATCAGCGGTTTATATTGCCGGAGAGAGTGCGGAATGCTAAAATTCCACTTCTCACCGGTTGATAAAACCGGAGCTCTTTAACAATCTGGAACAGATCTCAACACAACGAGATTGAGGTACACAGCCAGGCATCGAGCAATCGATGAACTGGAGAGTATCTCAAGCGCGAGCATTCAGCAACCAAGGTCGCACGACTCAGGTTTTTTCTGAGTTGTATGGTTAAGCGACTAAGGGTGTACGGTGGATGCCTAGGCGGTAGAAGGCGATGAAGGACGTGGTAGCCTGCGATAAGCCTCGGGGAGCTGGCAACAAGCTTTGATCCGGGGATTTCCGAATGGGGAAACCCACCGCATTAGCGGTATCCTGCTTTGCAGGAGGCGAACCCGGCGAACTGAAACATCTAAGTAGCCGGAGGAAAAGAAATCAACCGAGATTCCCTAAGTAGCGGCGAGCGAAAGGGGATTAGCCCGCACGATTTAGCCATTGGCTTAGCAGAACGGTCTGGAAAGTCCGGCGATACAGGGTGATAGCCCCGTATGCGAAAAGCCATTGGTGGAACTAAGCGTGCAAAGAGTAGGGCGGGACACGTGGAATCCTGTCTGAAGATGGGGGGACCACCCTCCAAGGCTAAATACTCTCTACCGACCGATAGTGAACCAGTACCGTGAGGGAAAGGCGAAAAGAACCCCGGGAGGGGAGTGAAATAGAACCTGAAACCGTGCACCTACAAGCAGTCAGAGCCCTTTATGGGTGATGGCGTACCTTTTGTATAATGGGTCAGCGACTTAATCTCAGTGGCAAGGCTAACCGACTAGGGGAGCCGTAGGGAAACCGAGTCTTAAATGGGCGCACAGTCGCTGGGATTAGACCCGAAACCGGGCGATCTATCCATGGCCAGGGTGAAGGCTGGGTAACACCAGCTGGAGGCCCGAACCCACTAATGTTGAAAAATTAGGGGATGAGCTGTGGATAGGAGTGAAAGGCTAATCAAGCTCGGAGATAGCTGGTTCTCCTCGAAAACTATTTAGGTAGTGCCTCGTGTCTCACTGCCGGGGGTAGAGCACTGTTATGGTCTAGGGGGCCGTCAAGGCTTACCAGCCCATGGCAAACTCCGAATACCGGCAAGTGCAATCACGGGAGACAGACGGCGGGTGCTAACGTCCGTCGTCGAGAGGGAAACAACCCAGACCGCCAGCTAAGGTCCCTAAACCATGCTCAGTGGGAAAGGAAGTGGGAAGGCTTAGACAGTCAGGAGGTTGGCTTAGAAGCAGCCACCCTTTAAAGAAAGCGTAATAGCTCACTGATCGAGTCGGCCTGCGCCGAAGATTTAACGGGGCTAAGCATGGTACCGAAGCTGCGGATGCCGCAAGGCATGGTAGAGGAGCGTTCCGTAAGCCTGCGAAGGTGTGTCGACAAGGCATGCTGGAGGTATCGGAAGTGCGAATGCTGACATGAGTAGCGATAAAGGGAGTGAAAAACTCCCTCGCCGAAAGCCCAAGGGTTCCTGCGCAACGCTAATCGGCGCAGGGTTAGTCGGCCCCTAAGGCGAGGCCGAAAGGCGTAGTCGATGGGAAACAGGTTAATATTCCTGTACCGCGCGTTACTGCGATGGGGGGACGGAGAAGGCTAGGTCAGCCAACTGCTGGAATAGTTGGTTCAAGCCTGTAGGCGGGCGTGCCAGGCAAATCCGGTGCGCCGCTAACGCCGAGAGGTGATGACGAGCTCCTACGGGAGCGAAGTGATTGATGCCATGCTTCCAGGAAAAGCCTCTAAGCTTCAGGTAACGCGTGACCGTACCCGAAACCGACACAGGTGGGCTGGACGAGAATTCCAAGGCGCTTGAGAGAACTCGGGTGAAGGAACTAGGCAAAATGGCACCGTAACTTCGGGAGAAGGTGCGCCGGCGGTAGGTGAAGCCCCTTGCGGGTGGAGCTGAGGCCGGTTGCAGAGACCAGGGGGCTGCGACTGTTTACTAAAAACACAGCACTCTGCAAACTCGAAAGAGGAAGTATAGGGTGTGACGCCTGCCCGGTGCCGGAAGGTTAAGTGATGGGGTTAGGCCTTCGGGCCGAAGCTCCTGATCGAAGCCCCGGTAAACGGCGGCCGTAACTATAACGGTCCTAAGGTAGCGAAATTCCTTGTCGGGTAAGTTCCGACCTGCACGAATGGCGTAACGATGGCCCCGCTGTCTCCACCCGAGACTCAGCGAAATTGAAATCGCAGTTAAGATGCTGTGTACCCGCGGCTAGACGGAAAGACCCCGTGAACCTTTACTACAGCTTTACACTGGACTCGGGTAATACTTGTGTAGGATAGGTGGGAGGCTGTGAAGCCAGGGCGCCAGCTCTGGTGGAGCCGTCCTTGAAATACCACCCTGGTATTATCTGGGTTCTAACCTCGGGCAGTTATCCTGCCCAGGGACAGTGTATGGTGGGTAGTTTGACTGGGGCGGTCTCCTCCTAAAGAGTAACGGAGGAGCGCGAAGGTACCCTCAGCACGGTCGGACATCGTGCATTGAGCGCAAGGGTAAAAGGGTGCTTGACTGCGAGACAGACACGTCGAGCAGGTGCGAAAGCAGGTCCTAGTGATCCGGTGGCTCTGAGTGGAAGGGCCATCGCTCAACGGATAAAAGGTACTCCGGGGATAACAGGCTGATACCGCCCAAGAGTCCATATCGACGGCGGTGTTTGGCACCTCGATGTCGGCTCATCACATCCTGGGGCTGAAGTCGGTCCCAAGGGTATGGCTGTTCGCCATTTAAAGTGGTACGCGAGCTGGGTTTAGAACGTCGTGAGACAGTTCGGTCCCTATCTGCCGTGGGCGTTGGAGAGTTGAGGGGGGCTGCTCCTAGTACGAGAGGACCGGAGTGGACGAACCTCTGGTGTTCCGGTTGTCGCGCCAGCGGCACTGCCGGGTAGCTACGTTCGGAAGGGATAACCGCTGAAAGCATCTAAGCGGGAAACCTGCCCCAAGATAAGCTCTCCCTGGATCCTTGAGATCCCTGAAGGGCCGTCCAAGACTAGGACGTTGATAGGCCGGGTGTGGAAGCGCAGCAATGCGTGAAGCTAACCGGTACTAATGACCCGTGAGGCTTAACCATACAACTCAAAAAGAACTTGAGTTGCGACAATGCGACGAGATCTGTTCCAGAATTTGCTGTGCTGAGCAATCAGCACTGGCTCCAGAATTGCCTGGGGACCATAGCGGCGTGGAACCACCTGATCCCATCCCGAACTCAGAAGTGAAACGCGCCAGCGCCGATGGTAGTGTGGGAGGTCCCATGCGAGAGTAGGTCATCCCCAGGCATTAAATACCAAACCCCGGTCGTCACAAACG
>NZ_FSRE01000007.1 GCF_900141795.1 Sulfurivirga caldicuralii | reverse complement strand
ACCATCCCCATAATCACTCTGCTCCAGATAGCGCTGGATCATCTCCAGCCTGGCCAAAGCTTCTTCGCTTGGGATCTGGCGAATGACCTTGTTATCCTGCGTATCCACCACCTTGATAATGGCTGTCTGGTGAGAGGCATCTACCTCAAACTTCAAGGCACTGGACGACAGGGTTTCATTCAGTCGTTCAGCCAATTGGTGCAGACGCTCCGGTGAAGATGACACGGAATCGCTCCGGATTTCACCAGAACCTTGCTGCCTACCTACAGGCTCCTCGGGAACCTCCCCCGGCCTGGTTGAAGCAGACTGAGGGAGATTCGCCATGAGTCCGGTGGATTTGATTTCCATGCTCATAGGTTTCTCCCTCTAAGGTCAACTAAGTTTGAACCTGCGTGTTAACGCAACAGACTGAGGACCTGTTGAGAGTTCTGATTCGCCTGCGACAGCATCGCCATACCAGCCTGCTGCAGTACCTGAGTACGTGCCAGGTTGGCAGATTCACGAGCAAAGTCAGCATCCTGAATCTGGCTGCGCGCGGCCTTGATGTTTTCGTTAACGTTCTGCAGGTTGGAAATGGTATGCTCGAAACGGTTCTGTACCGCCCCCAGTTTCGCACGTGCGATATTGATCTGGGAAATATCCTTATCGAGCAGACTCAGAGCACTCACTGCGCCAGACTGAGTTGTTACATCAACCGAACCATATTGGCGAGCCGTAGTAGTCAGATTAATTTTGCTAAGATTAATCTGGTTTACAGCGCCTTGCTCCCAACCTACGTGAAAACTCATCGCGCTGGTGGAATCCAGCAAGGTGCGGCCATTAAACTTGGTCGTTACCGCAATACGGCTGATCTCGATCTGCAGCTGAGACACCTCTTTCTGGGCATCGGCACGCTGAGCAGAGGTATAGGTTTCGTTGGCCATCTGCACCGCCAGCTCGCGCATGCGCTGCATCATGTTCACTGCCTCTTCCAAGGCACCGTCCATGGTCTGAGTCAGGGAAATGCCGTCGTTGGCATTACGAATCGCCATGTCGGTCCCGCGGACCTGAGAGTCCATGATGGTGACCACGGCCTTGCCGGCCGCATCATCAGCAGTATGGTTGATACGCAGACCAGACGTCAGACGCTCCATGGATACCTTCTGGGAACGGGAAGTCTGATCCAGCAGTCGTACAGCGTTTTCTGACGACATGTTGGTGTTGATTACCAATGCCATGATTGATCTCCTTTTTGGCTTGCTTGG